>NZ_WODA01000025.1 GCF_009729855.1 Agromyces luteolus
GGTGCCGATGATCTCGGTCACGAGGTTCCACCCGTACGAGCGGATGGCGGGACCGGTCGAGAAGACGCCGAGCTTGTTGGCCGCCTGCGGCTCCTCGTCGAAGTGCTGCTTGTAGGCCAGCCACACGATGATCGCACCGAGGATCGCGCCGATCAGCTGCGCACCGATGTACGTGAGCACCGACAGCGCGTCGACCGGGACGGTGGTGCCGAGCGCGGCGTTGCCGAACTCGGTGGCCCCGTTGGCGACGAGCCCCAGGGTGACGGCGGGGTTGATGTGCGCACCGGACGCATAGGCCACGACGACACCGGAGAAGACCGCGAGGCCCCAGCCGATGTTCACCAACAGGAACCCGCCGTTGTAGCCCTTCGTCTTGACGAGGGCGACGTTCGCGACGACTCCGCAACCGAGCAGCACGAGCATCGCCGTGCCGACGAGTTCGGAGAGGAACAACACTCCGAGATTGTCCACGTTGACCTTCCATCCTTTTCGCCGTGCCCGAGGGGCCGCGCCCCAGGGCGGATCAGCGCCCACCCTACTCGCGTGGCGGAGATGCGCGGAAGGGCGCGCGGGAATCATCGGACAGCCCTTTCATCGGCGGGCCGCGCCGGAGTAGTTTTGCGTGGGGAGTGCCGCGTCGACGTCGACAGGCGACGTGCCGGACGCGCGCGGCCGAGGGGAAGGGACGTTTCCGTGAAGAAGATCATCAACGATCCCAAGCGTGTGGTCGACGAGTCGGTCGCGGGCTTCGGACTTGCGCACGCCGACCTCGTCAAGGTCGAGACGGATCCGATCCACGTCGTGCGCGCCGACGCGCCGGTCGCCGGCAAGGTCGGCCTGGTGTCCGGCGGCGGGAGCGGACACGAGCCGCTGCACGCCGGATTCGTCGGACCCGGCATGCTGGACGCCGCGGTCCCCGGCGCCGTCTTCACCTCGCCGACGCCCGATCCCATCCTCGCGGCCACGAAGGCCGTCGACGGCGGCAAGGGCGTCCTCCACATCGTGAAGAACTACACCGGCGACGTCCTGAACTTCGAGACCGCCGCCGATCTCGCGGCCGCCGACGGCATCGAGGTCCGGGCCGTCGTGACGAACGACGACGTCGCGGTCAAGGACTCGCTCTACACGGCCGGCCGTCGCGGTGTCGGCGGGACCGTGCTCGTCGAGAAGATCGCGGGTGCTGCGGCCGATCGCGGCGACGACCTCGACCAGGTCGCGGAGATCGCCGAACGCGTGAACGCGAACGTCCGCTCGATGGGCATGGCGCTGACGCCGTGCATCGTCCCGCACGCGGGCGAACCGAGCTTCACCCTCGCGGAGGACGAGGTCGAGATCGGCATCGGCATCCACGGCGAGCCCGGGCGCGAGCGCATCAAGCTCGAACCCGCCGACGCGATCGTCGATCGGCTGATCACGCCGATCATCGACGACCTTCCGTACTCGTCGGGCGACCGCGTGCTCCTGTTCGTGAACGGCATGGGCGGGACTCCGCAGATCGAGCTCTACATCGCATACCGTCGTGCGGCAGAGGTGCTCGCCGAGAAGGGCATCACGATCGAGCGCTCGCTCGTGGGCAACTACATCACCTCGCTCGAGATGCAGGGATTCTCGATCACGCTCCTGAAGCTCGACGACGAGATGGTCCGGCTCTGGGACGCCCCCGTGCACACGGCGGCGCTCCGGTGGGGCCGTTAGGGGCGGCCGAGGTGGGATTGGACATCACCTGGGCGGTGGACTGGGTCAGGCGCGGAGCCGAGACGCTCTCGGAGCACCGGGTCGAGCTGATCACGCTCGACCGCGAGATCGGCGACGGCGACCACGGCGAGAACATGGATCGCGGCTTCCAGGCGGTCCTGCCGAAGCTCGACGACCTCCCCGCGGGATCGACCCCGGCCGACGTGCTGAAGCTCGTCGCGACGACCCTGATCTCGACGGTCGGCGGCGCGGCCGGACCGCTGTACGGCACGGCGTTCCTCAAGGGATCCGCAGCGATCGCCGGCGAGTCGTCGATCGACGCCGCCGGCGTCGTGTCGCTGCTCGAGGCGTCGCGCGACGGCATCGTGGCGAGGGGGAAGGCCGAGTCCGGCGACAAGACGATGGTCGACGCGTGGACGCCGGCGGTCGATGCGGCGCGCGCAGCGGCCGATGGAGGAGCGAGCGCTGCTGAGACGCTTCGGGTCGCGGCGGATGCCGCGGCCGCCGGCTCCGACGCGACGATCCCGCTCGTCGCCCGCAAGGGCCGTGCGAGCTACCTCGGCGAACGCTCGGCCGGTCATCGCGACCCCGGCGCGCAATCGACGGCGTACCTCCTCGAGGCGGCGGCCGCGGCCGCATCCAACGGGACCAGTGCCTGAGATGGCGGATGGAGGGCGCATCGGGATCGTCGTCGTCTCGCACTCCGAGCAGCTGGCCGCGGGCGTCGTGGAGCTCGCGCACCAGATGGCGCCGAACGTGCGCATCGAACCCGCGGGCGGCACGGACGACGGCCGCATCGGAACGAGCTTCGAGCTCGTGACGGCTGCCATCGGTGCGGCGGATGCCGGTACCGGCGTGGTCGTCCTGTGCGATCTCGGGTCCGCCATCCTCACCGCCGAGACGGCGATGGACTTCCTCGACGAGGACCAGCGGGAGCGGGTGCGCATCGCGGACGCGCCGCTGGTGGAGGGAGCGGTCGCGGCATCCGTCGCTGCGGAGTCGGGCGACCCGCTGGAGACCGTCGTTCGCGCGGCGGAGTCCGCCGGCGGGGGAGGGGCGGCGCCCGGAGCGCCTGCGGGCGGACTCGGCGAGGGACCGGCCGACGTCGGCACCTCAGGGCGGATCAGCCGCCGGATCACGCTGACGAACTCAGACGGGCTCCACGCGCGACCGGCCGCCGAGCTCGTGAAACTGGCGAGCACCTTCTCCCAGCGCGTGACCGTGAACGGGATCGATGCCAAGAGCCTGCTCGCGATCATGGCGCTCGGACTCGTGAAGGGAGACGAGGTCGAGATCGCGACCGACGACGCCGCCGGCGCCGGCGCGGTCGACGCGATCGCGGACCTCGCCTCGAGCGGATTCGGCGAGCACTGACGACGGAGGGATGCGGGCGCGGCGGCGGCGCCCGCATCCCGACTGCCGATCTGCCTGGAACCGAATTGGATAGCAGCACTCTCCATATTGCGCTCGCACGGACCGCAACGCCCGGAGTACCATCGGCGCCATGGCACGCGAAGAGGCGGGCCACGGCGAGGGGAACGCGTTCACCAGGTTCTTCGACCGGGTGGACCGGGTCATGACCCCAGCGTTCGAGTCGCCGCGGATGGCCCCGGAGGAACCCGACGACCGCAGTCAGTCGGGGGAGAAGCCGTGTCCGCTCTGCGGACACCCGATGTTCGAGCACCGCATCGACGAGTCGACACCGAATGTCCTGCTCGAATGCCCGACCGACGTCCGACTCCCGGAGCCCGCCGCCAGCGGGCCGCTGAACGAGTTCGGCATGCCCGCGAGCGAGGAACGCGTGGAGAAGCTCAGGCGGAACGAACGCGCCTGAACGATCACTCCCACGGGGGAGTCATGCCGGCGGGCGGCCATGCCTGCGCGCTCGGCTCATGATGAACCGGGTGGAACGTGAAGTCGCTTCACGGCTCGGGCGTGAACCGACATAATGTGCATTATCGGCGCACATCGATCGGGGCCGTACGCAGGGAGCCGTCGGCCACCCGCCGGTATCGGTCAGTCGCGCACTCCACGGTCTCGCGCGCCGGTCGACCGTCAGCTGGAGGCCGCCGGATCGCGTTCGGCGACGGCTCCGCCACCGCGTACGACGTCGGCTCGGCCGATGCGGCTTCGTTCGATGAGGCCGATCGAGCGGATGCCTCCGCGGTCGCGAGATCGCGCGCGTAGACCGCTCCGCCGGCTTCGTAAGCCGAATGCAGGCACATGTCGTTCCTCCGGACTGGATAGGGGTGGGGGTATCACGCGCCGACGTAGTCGGCCAGGTGCTCCCCCGTGAGCGTCGCGCGGCTGGCGATGAGGTCGGCGGGCGTCCCCTCGAAGACGATTCGCCCGCCGTCGTGGCCGGCGCCCGGCCCGAGGTCGATGATCCAGTCGGCGTGCGCCATGACCGCCTGGTGGTGCTCGATGACGATCACGGTCTTGCCGGAGTCGACCAGGCGGTCGAGCAACCGCAGCAGGTTGTCGACATCGGCGAGGTGGAGTCCGGTCGTCGGCTCGTCGAGGACGTACACGTCGCCCGTCTCCCCCATCGCGATCGCGAGCTTCACACGCTGCCGCTCCCCGCCCGACAGCGTCGACAACGGCTGCCCGAGGCTCAGGTAGCCGAGCCCGACGTCTTCCAGCCGCCCCAGGATCGCCGCCGCGGCCGGGATCTTCGCCTCGCCCGCCGAGAAGAACTCGCGCGCCTTCGCGACCGGCAGGTCGAGTACCTCGGTGATGTCGAGCCCCCCGAGCGTGTACTGCAGCACGCCGGACTGGAACCGCTTGCCGCCGCAGTCCTCGCACGGCGTCTCGATCGTGTCCATGAAGCCGAGCTCGGTCACGATGACGCCGGCGCCCTTGCACGTCGGGCAGGCGCCCTCGGAATTCGCGCTGAAGAACGCCGGCTTCACGCCGTTCGCCTTCGCGAACGCCTTGCGGATCGGCTCCAGGAGGCCGGTGTAGGTCGCCGGGCTGCTGCGGCGGGAGCCCTTGATCGCGCCCTGGTCGATCGAGACGATGCCCTCGCGCGGCGAGACGGACCCGTGGATGAGCGAGCTCTTGCCCGAGCCCGCGACACCGGTGACGACCGTGAGCACGCCGAGCGGGATGTCGACGTCGACGTCCTCCAGGTTGTTCTCGTCGGCACCGCGCACCTCGATCGCGCCGGACCCGCGGCGCACCTCGGGCTTGATCGACGCCCGGTCGTCGAGGTGACGGCCGGTGATCGTGCCACTCGCCTTCAGCTCGTCGACCGAGCCCTCGAAGCCGATCTCGCCGCCGTCGCGCCCGGCCCCCGGGCCGAGGTCGACGACGTGATCGGCGATGGCGATCGTCTCGGGCTTGTGCTCGACGACGAGCACCGTGTTGCCCTTGTCGCGCAACTGCAGGAGCAGCGTGTTCATGCGCTGGATGTCGTGCGGGTGCAGCCCGATGGTGGGCTCGTCGAAGACGTACGTGACATCCGTCAGCGACGAGCCGAGGTGCCTGAGCATCTTGATGCGCTGCGCCTCGCCGCCGGAGAGCGTCCCCGACGGCCGTTCGAGGCTCAGGTAGCCGAGCCCGAGCGTGACGAAGGCGTCGAGGTTCGCGCCGAGCGCCTCGAGCAGCGGCCCGGCATCGGGCCGATCGAGACCGCGGACCCACGCGGCCAGGTCGGTGACCTGCATGCGGCAGGCGTCGGCGATGCTGACACCCTCGATCTTCGAGGAGCGGGCCGCTTCGGTGAGGCGCGTGCCGTCGCACTCGGGGCACCGGGCGAAGGTCGCCACGCGCTCGACGAACGCACGGATGTGCGGCTGGAGCGCGTCGATGTCCTTGGACAGCATCGACTTCGTGATCTTGGGGATCAGCCCCTCGTAGGTCATGTTGATGTTCTGGATCCGGACCTTCTTCTGCTCGCTGTAGAGCAGGGCGTGCCGTTCCTTCTCCGTGAACTCGGCGATCGGCTTGTCGGGGTCGTAGAACCCGGACTCCGAGAACCCGCGCACCATCCACCCGTCGGCGGTGTAGCCGGGCACCATGATCGCGCCCTCGTTCAGCGAGCGGCTCTCGTCGATCACCTGCGCGAGGTCGAGGTCGGACACCGAACCGCGACCCTCGCAACGCGGGCACATGCCGCCGAGGTACACGACGTCGCGCACGATGGTCTTCTCGCCGGTCGCCGAGGTCATCACGCCGCTGGCCTTCTGCGTCGGGATGTTGAACGAGAACGCCGTCGGGCCGCCGATGTGCGGCTCGCCGAGCCGGCTGAAGAGGATCCGCAGCATCGCGTTCGCGTCGGTGACGGTGCCCACCGTCGATCGCGGGTTCGCACCGAGCCGCTCCTGGTCGACGATGATCGCGGTCGTGAGCCCCTCGAGCACGTCGACGTCGGGGCGGGGCACGGAGGGCATGAACCCCTGCACGAACGCGCTGTAGGTCTCGTCGATCAACCGGCGCGACTCGGCGGCGATGGTGTCGAACACGAGCGAGCTCTTGCCGGAGCCCGAGACGCCCGTGAACACGGTCAGGCGGCGCTTGGGCAGCTCGACCGAGACGTCCTTCAGGTTGTTCTCCCGGGCGCCCTGCACCCGGATGCGGTCGTGGGCGTCCGCGGCCGGCAGGGCGGATGCCGCGGGGGCGACGTTCGGGGTCGTGGTCATCGTCAGCCGACCTGCTGGATCCGGATCATGTTGCCCGCCGGGTCCCGGAAGGCGCAGTCGCGCAGGCCGTACGGCTGGTCGACGGGCTCCTGCACCACCTCGGCGCCGGCGGCCTCGAGGGTCGCGAACGTCGCGTCGAGGTCGGTCGCCGCGAGGTTCACGCCGAAGTAGCTGCCCTTCGCGATGATCTCGAGGAGCGCGTTCCGATCGTCGTCGGTCATGCCCGGGCCGACACCCGGCGGGTGCAGCACGATCGCCGTGTCGGGCTGGTCGGCGGGACCGACGGTGATCCACCGCATGCCCTCGTACCCGACGTCGTTGCGGACCTCGAACCCGAGCACGTCGCGGTAGAAGGCGAGCGACGCGTCGGGGTCGAGGTGCGGGAGGAAGCTGGAGTGGATGGTGAGGCTCATGGAGGTCACGCTATCCCCGGCCGCCGACGCCCGCTTCTCGATTCCTGACCGGCTTCGTCACCTGCTTCGCCACGCACGGCAGCATCCCGAGCGTCTCGCCGGCGTACCGCTCCCGGTAGACGCTCGGCGGCACGCCGACGAGCTCGGCGAAGCGCGTGCTGAACGTGCCGAGCGACGAGCACCCGACCTCGAAGCACACCTCGGTCACCGTGAGGTCGCCCCGGCGGAGCAGCGCCATCGCGCGCTCGATGCGACGCGTCATGAGGTAGGAGTACGGCGACTCGCCGAACGCCGCGCGGAACCGCCGGCTCAGGTGCCCCGACGACATGTTCGCCCCTCGCGCGAGCGCCTCGACGTCGAGCGGCCGCGCGTACTCGCGATCGATGCGATCGCGCACCCGGCGCAGCACCACGAGGTCGCGGACGGCGTCCGGGTCGGCGGTTCGGCTGCTCACGAGCGCGATGCTCCCACCTCATGGCGGACAAGTCCAGCGGTCCGCTGCCGGAGGGTCCTTGGTTCCCCTCCGGCCTCGTGGTGCGGTGCCAGAATGGCGCCATGGACTCGGGCAAGGTCGCGTTCGTCCTCGGGGGCGGCGGGGTGCTCGGCGCCGTGCAGGTCGGCATGCTCCGCGCGGTGCTCGAACGCGGCATCCGCCCCGACCTCGTGGTCGGCACGTCGATCGGCGCGATCAACGGGGCGATCATCGCCGCCGACGTCGATCGGAGCCTGGAGCGGCTCGAGGCGGCCTGGAGCTCGAAGGAGGCGCGCGCGATCACCAGCGGCGTCGGCCTCCGGCTCGGTCGCGCACACGTGATGTCGACCGAGCCGCTGCGCCGGATGCTCGTCCACGGGCTCGGCGGGGCCACCGAGTTCGAGGACCTGGACGTGGCGTTCCGGTGCTGCGCCGCCAGCGTCGAGCGAGCGGCCGAGCACTGGTTCGATTCCGGCCCGCTCGTGCCGGCCGTGCTCGCATCCGCGGCGCTGCCCGGCCTCTTCCCGGCGGTGCGGATCGGCGAGGAGCACTTCATCGACGGCGGCATCGTGAACTCGATCCCGGTCGGGCAGGCCGCCGACGCCGGCGCGACGGACATCTACGTGATGCAGGTCGGACGGATCGAGCACGCGCTGACCCCGCCGCGCAACCAGTTCGACAACGCCCGTGTCGCGTTCGAGATCTCCCGCCGGCACCGCTTCGCCCGCGACCGCGCCGCACTCACCGAGGGCACTCGCCTGCACGTGCTCCCGACCGGGACCTCATCGGCCAAGGAGAACCGGATCTCGCGCAACCTCTCCCCCGCCGCCCTCCGGCGCCGGATGGCGACCGCGCACGGCGCCGCATCCGCCTACCTGGACCGCGAGGACGAGCACCGCGGCGGCGCGCCGGACCGGGCCGCGGACTGATGCGGCTCCCGCCGAAGTGGGTGCGCCGCGGCATCCTCGCGCCGCTCGTCATCGTGCTCGCGCTCGTCGTCGTCGCGCTGCTCCCCGCCTGGCTGACGATCGCGCTGATCGTCTCGATCTTCGTGGAACCGCGGCTGCGGACCCCTCGGCTGCTCGTCATGGTCGCGGTCTACCTGCTCTGGGACGCCGCGGCGATCGTGGTGCTCTTCGTGCTCTGGATCGCCTCGGGGTTCGGATGGCGCATCCGCTCGCCCGGCTTCCAGCACGCCCACTACCGGTTCGTCGCGCGGATGCTCGGGTTCCTGTTCTGGAACGCGCACTGGGTGCTGCGCCTCGACATCGACGTCCGCGTCCCGGAGGGATTCCACGACGACGACCAACCCCGCGTGATCGCGAGCCGGCACGCGGGCCCCGGCGACTCGTTCATCCTGATCCACGCCGTGCTCAACTGGTTCGACCGGTCGCCGCGCATCGTGCTGAAGGACACCATGCAGTGGGACCCGGCCGTCGACGTGGTGCTCAATCGACTGCCGAACCGCTTCATCGCCCCGCCGCCCGTCGCGGGCAGGGCCGGACGAGCGGCTCGGACCGGTGCGGGCGACGGGCACGGGACACGCGGCTCGCGGACCGCTCCGACGGTCCCCCTGACCGAGCGCATCAGCGAACTCGCGAGCGACATGGGCGAGCGCGACGCGCTCGTGATCTTCCCCGAGGGCGGCAACTTCACCCCGGAACGACGGGCACGGGCCATCGACCGGTTGCGGGCGGCCGGGCTCACGTCCGCGGCCGAACGCGCCGCGCGCCTCATGAACGTCATGGCGCCGCGGCCGGCCGGGCTGTTCGCGGCGCTCGACGCGGCGCCGCACGCCGACGTCTTCCTCGTCGCGCACACCGGCCTGGACCGCATCCGCACGGTCGGCGACGTCTGGCGCGAACTGCCCACCGACAAGACGATCACGATGCAGATCTGGAACGTGCGGCGCGCCGACATCCCCGACGACCACGACGACCGCACGGACTGGCTCATGGGCCAGTGGGAGCGGATCGACGGATGGATCGAGGCCCGCCGCGCCTGACCCGCCCCGGAGATGCCGGACACGCCCGGACATGCGCGACACGCCGGGAGCGGGACCAACGGCTCCCCCGTCCGGCCCGCCGCTGGGAATAGCCTGAACGCGAGCGCGCGCCGCTCCGGGTGCGCCGGAAGGAGTTGCCATGTCCTCCCCGCAGTCCAACAGCATGTTCGCGGCGTTCGCCTTCGACTCGGCCGAACTCACGAAGTCGGCGGTGAACTCGATCCGGATCGCCCTCGGCGTCTCCGGGGTCATCGCCCTGATCATCGGCGTCTTCATCACGTTCTGGCCGAAGGACTCGGCCGTCGTGCTGACGGTGATGCTCGCGATCTACTTCCTGATCGCCGGGCTCGCCTACGTCGGCATCGGCATCTTCTCGAGGTCGATCTCGGGCGGCGCCAGGGCCCTCGACATCATCCTCGGCGTCCTGTTCCTCTTCGGGGCGGTCGTCATGTTCGCCAACCCGACCGAGAGCGCCGTCGTCATCGGCATCTTCCTCGGGATCCTCGTCGGCGTCCTCTGGATCGTCGAGGGCGTGGTCGCGCTCGCGCAGTCCGGCAACTCGTCGTCGAGGGCGTGGAGCATCTTCTTCGGCATCCTGAGCATCCTTGCGGGCATCGTGCTGCTGTTCTCGCCGCTCTGGGGCATCGTCATCCTGTTCTGGGTGACGGGCATCGCGCTCATCGTGCTCGGCATCGTGCAGATCGTCCGGGCGTTCACGTTCGGCCGCGGCATGCAGTTGTCGTCGTGACGCGCTGATCCCCCCGACACGCCGCGAGGGCGGGACCGGTCCGACCGGTCCCGCCCTCGTCGTGCGCGTCCGCGAGCAGGACGCGCGTCGCGGATCAGCCCTCCGGCGCGAACCCCGAGACGTCTCCCACGTAGCGCGTGTGCTCGGCCGGGATCGGGTCGACGGCGGCCGACGCGACCTCGGCGGCGAACTCCGCGACGTTGTAGAGCTTGCCGGCGTCCTCCTTGCGGGCGGCGATCGCACCGGGGTTCGCGCGCTCGAGGAGCGTCGCCGTGATGGTGCCCTCGATCATGTCGCCGGACACGACGACGAACTCGACGCCCTTCGCGTCGAACTCCGGCAGCTTCGCACGGAGGGCGTCCTCGCCGGCGCGCTTCGAGAGGGCGACGGGCTCGTACTCCGGCATCGTCGGCGTGGTGCGGATGAAGTGCGCCTGGTGGCTCGTCACGAACACGATGCGGGCGCCGTCCGCCAGGTGCGGGAGCGCGTTGTCGACGACGTTGACCTGCGCGTCGCGGTTCAGCCGCATCGCATAGTCCTCGCCCATCCCGGTCTCCATGCCGCCCGATGCGTTGAGCACGAGCACGTCGACCGGGCCGAGCTCGGCGACGGCGCGCTCGAACATGGCCTGCACCGACGACGCATCCGTCAGGTCGGCGCCGACCGCGATCGCCCGGCCGCCGGCCGCGGTGATCTCGTTCACGATCTTCTCCGCGCGCGGCGCCTTGCTGCGGTAGTTGACGACGACCGCGGCGCCGGCCTCGGCGAGGTAGCGGGCGGTGTCCGCGCCGATGCCGCGGGACGATCCCGTGACGAGGGCGACGCGGCCGTCGAGCGATCCGGGGGCGAGCGGGTTGGTCACGTTTGGGCTCCTCGAGTGGTGCGGATGTCGCGGGCGCGCGCTGCACGCCGCACCGAGACTACCAACTCCCCCACCGGCGCCCCGAGCGCTGATAGGTTGAAAAGCGGGGGCCCGAAGGAGACCAAGTTGGATGTTCTGACCCAGTACGCGTGGATCGCCTGGCTCGTCCTGATCCTCGTCTTCGCCACCATCGAGGTGTTCACCCTCGAGATGACCTTCCTCATGCTGGCCCTCGGAAGCGTCGCGGGCCTGCTCTCGGGGCTCACCGGCATCCCCTGGTGGGCTCAGTTCATCGTGGCGGCCGTCGTCGCGGTCGCGCTCATCCTGACGTTGCGACCATCGCTCCTGCGGATGCTGCGCCGGGGCGCCGATCCGGCGCGGAGCAACGTCGACGCACTCATCGGCGCCTCCGGCACGGTCGTGCGCACGGTCGGGCCCGCGGGCGGCCAGGTCCGCCTCGAGAACGGGGACGTCTGGACGGCACGGCTCTCACCGGTGACGGAGCAGGCGGATGTCGCCGTGGGCGAGCACGTGCTCGTCACCGGCATCGACGGGGCGACGGCGGTCGTCGTCCCGATGGAGAGGAGCACCCAGGCGTGAACGACGTCGGACCCATCATCGCCCTGATCGTCGTCGTCGCGATCGCGATCTTCGCGATCGTGGTGATCGCGAAGTCGATCCGGATCATCCCGCAGGCCTACGCCGGCGTCGTCGAGCGGCTGGGGCGCTACCACAAGACCCTCACGCCGGGACTCAACCTCCTCATCCCGTTCATCGACCGCCTGCTCCCGCTCGTCGACATGCGCGAGCAGGTCGTCTCGTTCCCGCCGCAGCCGGTCATCACCGAGGACAACCTGGTGGTCTCGATCGACACGGTCGTCTACTTCCAGGTCACCGACGCACGTGCCGCGACGTACGAGATCAACAACTACCTCGGCGCGGTCGAGCAGCTGACGACGACGACGCTCAGGAACGTCGTCGGCGGACTGAACCTCGAAGAGGCGCTCACGAGCCGCGACAACATCAACGGCCAGCTCCGCATCGTCCTCGACGAGGCGACCGGCAAGTGGGGCATCCGCGTCTCCCGCGTCGAGCTCAAGGCGATCGACCCGCCCCTCTCCATCCAGGACTCGATGGAGAAGCAGATGCGCGCCGAGCGCGACCGCCGTGCGGCGATCCTCACCGCCGAGGGCACGAAGCAGTCCGCGATCCTCGAGGCCGAGGGTTCGAGGCAGGCCGCCATCCTCAAGGCGGAGGGTGACGCGAAGGCCGCCGTGCTCCGCGCACAGGGTGAGGCCGAGGCGATCCTCACGGTGTTCGACGCCATCCACAAGGGCGATCCCGACCCGAAGCTGCTCGGCTACCAGTACCTCCAGATGCTCCCGCAGCTCGCGGAGGGCGCCTCGAACAAGCTCTGGATCGTCCCGAGCGAGCTCACCGAGGCGCTGAAGGGAATCGGGCGCGCGTTCACCCCGAACGGCGCCGCCGACGGAACCGGCGGTTCCGGCCCCGCCTCACCCGGCGGCACGACCTCGCGCCCCGGCTTCCCCGGCTGACCCGGTTGGCCGCCGGCTGGTTCGATCCGCCAGCGCCGCGTGTCCTCGCGCACCGCGGGCTCGCGCTGGAGGCGCCCGAGAACACGCTCGCCGCGTTCGAGGCCGCCATCCGGGCGGGCGCGCGGTACCTGGAGACCGACATCCACCCGAGCGCCGACGGTGCAGCGGTGCTGGCGCACGACCCGACGCTGCGGCGAGTCGCCGGTCGACCCGAGGCGGTCTCCGACCTGTCGATCGACGAACTCCGAGCCGTCGACCTCGGCGGCGGTCACGGGTTCGGCACGCTCGATGAGTTGCTCCACGCGTTCCCCGAAGCCCGCCTGAACATCGACGTCAAGACGGATGCCGCGGCCGCGCCGACCATCGAGTCGGTCCGGCGAGCGGGCGCGGCCGGACGGGTCCTCCTCACCGCCTTCTCGGACGCGCGGCGACGACGACTCGCCGCGGCGGTGCCCGACTCGGTCACGTCGGCCGGTCGCGCCTCCGTGCTGCGCGCCCTCGCGGCATCCCGCAGCCGGAGTGCGAGCGCGATGCGTCGCGGCGTGGCGGGAGCGCGCGCCCTGCAGATCCCCGAGCGCGTCGGGCGGCTCCGGATCCTCTCGAGCGCGCTCCTCGAGACGGCGCACGCGGCCGGGCTCGAGGTGCACGTGTGGACCGTCAACGACGAGGAGGACATGCGGCGCCTCCTCGCCCTCGGCGTCGACGGACTCGTGACCGATCGTGCCGACCTGGCGCTGCGGGTCGTCGCGGGAACCTGAGCGTTCCCCGGCAAAACCTCAGGCGGCGGGAAGAAGATGCCCAGCTTGATCGTCTATACCTGATTGACGATCGAGAGGAGTACGCCATGGCGGACCGGAGCCTTCGAGGCATGCGTATCGGCGCCCAGAGCCTGCAGAGCGAGGACGGCGTGATCTTCGCCGACCGCGCGGACTACACCTACCGCTGCGAGACGTGCGGTCGCGACACCGTGATGACCTTCTCGACCGAGGCCGAGCTTCCGGAGGAGTGGGAGTGCCGCCACTGCGGCAACTCCGCCGTGCTCCTCGTCGACTCGAAGCCCGTCGAGATCGATCGCTCGGGTGAGAAGGTCGCCCGTACCCACTGGGACATGCTGCTCGAGCGCCGCACGCGCGCCGAGCTCGAGGAGATCCTCGAGGAGCGACTGCAGTACCTGCGGGCCCGTCGCGGCCAGCAGAAGATCGGCGCCTAGACCTCCAGCGCAGCCTCCCGCCCGGCCCCGGACCTCGTCCGGCGCCGGGCGTTCCGCTGTGCCGCGATCCCCGACCAGGCGAGGCCCGCGATCGAGCCGAGCGCGATCAGGAGCGGCACGACGCCCCCGAGGACGACCGACGGCGTGAGCCCGGTGCGCAGTTCGACGTCGGTGACCATCGCGCCGGACTCGTAGGCCGGCAGCGCATCGATGGTCTGCCCGGAGGGGTCGATCACCTGGCTCGTGCCGACCGTCGAGATGTTCACCACCGAGCGACCGGTCTCGATCGCCCGCAGGCGCGCGATCGCGAGTTGCTGCTGGTTCTCGTCGGTGCCGCGGAAGTCGGCGTTGTTCGTCTGGAGCATGTAGAGCTCCGCGCCGTCGCGCGCACCCTCCCAGATCAGCTCGTCGTAGATCACGTCGAAGCAGATGGCGAGCCCCGTGATCGTGTCGCCGAGGTCGAACACCGGCGGCTCGGTTCCCGGCGAGTACCCTCGCTGGACGAGGCCGGTGAGCTCCGGCACGAGCGCGTCGTAGAACCACCGGTCGGGGATGTACTCGCCGAACGGCACCGGGTTGCGCTTGGCGAAGCGGTCGACGGCGCCCTCACGGGCCTCCCACAGCAGCGAGGTGTTGTAGAAGCGCTCGTCACCCTCCGCGCCGTCGACGGTGACCGTGTTCAGGATGACGGGCGCGTCGAGTTCCTCGGACAGCTCGTCGAAGACGCGCGCGACCGACGGACTGCGCGTCGGGTCGATGTCGGACCCGCCCTCGGGCCAGAGCAGCACGTCGACCTCCTCGTCGAGCACCGGTTCGGTCGCCTCGAGCTGGGAACGGAGCACGTCGCCCTGCTCGCGCCGGTCGAAGTACCCCGCCGGCCCGTTCCCCTGCACGCTGGCGACGCGGAGGTCGCCGGACGGCCTCGTCGGGAACGCGGGCATCGCGACGGCCACGACGAGCAGTGCGGCGACGGGGATCGCGCTGCGGAGGTCGCGCCATCCGCGCACCCTGAGCCACTCGATGAGCCCGGCCGTCAGCGCGACCATCACGAACCCGAGGCCGGACGACCCGATCCACGACACGACCGGTGCGAACGGACTCTCCGACTGGCTGAGCGCGGCGCGCCCCCACGGGAACCCGCCGTACGGGAACGTGCCGGTCACGGTCTCCCGCAGGACCCAGAGGCCGGCCACCAGCGCCGGGAGCGCGATGAGTCGCAGCCAGCGGGAGCGGCCCGCCTGCGGGACCCATCGGTACGCCAGCGTGATGAGGACGGCGCCGCCGGCGACGAAGAGCGCCTCGAGGATGGACAACGCCAGCCACGGGATCGGACCGAGGTAGAGCGAGGTCCACGAGACGTGGGAGAGGTAGAACGCGAGGCCGAAGGCGAGCCCGACGTGGAACGCCGAGAGCAGCGAACGGCCGATGAGCGGGACGAGCGCCATGGCGATGCCGGCGAACGCGAGCGGCCAGACGCCGGCGCCCGGGAAGCCGAGGTCGTAGACGAATCCGCCCAGCGCGGACACGATGAGGGCGGCCCACAGCGGCAGGACCGGGCGCGGTCCACGACCGTCCGGGGACGGGGCGCCCGGCTCGCTCGTCCGACCCGACGCGTCCGCCTTCGCGTCGCCGGCCGATCGGTCCTGCGCCGCGGTGGCCGCGGACTCCGCGCTCACGCGGCCGCCCCGTACGCGACGACCCCGCGCCGGACGGCGTCGATCGCCGCACGCGCCGCGGCGCCGAGTTCGGCATCGGCCACGATCGAGACCTGGTCGAGCAGGTCGACGACCTGCTTCGACAACCGCACGAAGTCGCCGGCGGCGAGCTCGGTGTCGGCCAGCACCTGGGCGAGCCCGGCGCCGCGGGCCCACGCGTGCATCGCCGTCGCGAGCGCGGGCGAGGGCTGCTCGCTGCCGGGCAGCCGGTGGTCGCGCTCGACGTCGTCGAGTTCGCTCCAGGCGTTGAGCGTGCGCTCGAACGCCTCGCGGAACCCGCCCTTCGGAAGCCGGTACTGCACGCCGCGGTCGTCGCGACGCGGTTCGTACACGAGCGCGGCCGCCATCGCGGCGACGGACGGCACGTCGAGGCCGTCCCACAGCCCGCGCCGGAGCGCCTCCGCGACGAGCAGGTCGCGTTCGCCGTAGATGCGCTTGAGCGTGCGACCCGCCGCCGTTGAGGCGAGGCCCCCCGTGCCGTCGCGCTCCAGGTAGCCGAGTTCCTCGAGCACCTCGGCGACGCGGTCGAACCGCTTCGCGACCTGCCCGGTGCGGGATCGGATCTGCCGGGAGAGGTCGTCGTGTTCGCGCTTCAGGCGCCACCACCGCTCGGCCCACCGCGCGTGCTGCTCGCGCTCCGCGCATCCGTGGCACGCGTGTGCGCGCAGGCGCTTGCGTTCGGCGCCGAGCTCGCGTTGCAGCCGCTCGCGCTGCGCGTGCGTGGGGTTGCCCTTCGAGGACTGCCGCTCGAGGTCGCCGATGCGTCGCCGGATGGCAGCGTACTCGCCGAAGTCGCCGAGGTGGCAGCGCATGGCTTCCTCGTACCCGGCCATCGACTCCTCCTGCTTGCGGAGCGTTCGGGCGAGGTCGACCACTGCGCGGTCCGCCTGGAACTGCGCGAACGAGAGCTCGAGGATCTGCCGGGTGCGCTCACGGCCGAACTGGTCGACGAGGTTGACGGCCATATTGTAGGTCGGCGTGAAGCTCGAGTTCAGCGGATAGCTCCGTCGTGAGGCGAGCGAGGCCACCGCCTCGGGGTCGAGGCCGTCGACCCACTGGATCACCGAGTGCCCCTCGATGTCGATCCCCCGGCGTCCCGCACGTCCGGTGAGCTGGGTGTACTCCCCCGGCGTGATCGGGACGCGCGCCTCGCCGTTGAACTTCTCGAGCTTCTCCAGCACGACCGAGCGCGCGGGCATGTTCACGCCGAGGGCGAGCGTCTCGGTCGCGAACACGACCTTCAGGAGCTTGCGCTGGAAGAGGTCCTCGACGATCTCCTTGAACGTCGGGAGCATGCCCGCGTGGTGCGCGGCGACGCCGCGCTGCAATCCTTCGATCCACTCCCAGTAGCCGAGCACCGCGAGGTCGTCGTCGCGCAGCATACGCGCGCGCTCCTCGACGATCGCGCGGATCTCCGCTCGCTCCTCGGCGTCGGTGAGGCGGATGCCGCTGCGCAGCACCTGTCGCACCGCCTGGTCACACCCGGCGCGCGAGAAGATGAAGAAGATGGCCGGCAGCAGGTGCTTGCCGCTCAGGAGCTCCACGACCGCCGAGCGCTCCGCTCGCCCTCCCCCGGGCGCCGGCTTGTGGTAGCGGCCGCGGTCGCTGCCGCGACGACCGCGCTGCGAGCGGCCGCCGATCGACCGGCCGCCGGCGCGGGCGAGCCGCTGCAGCTCCGAGTTCACGCGATGCGTCGCCGCCTGGCCCGACGAGTCGAACAGGTCGATGAGCTTCGACCCCACGAGCACGTGCTGCTCGAGCGGCACGGGCCGCTGCTCCGAGACGATGACGTCGGTGTCGCCGCGCACCGCCTGCAGCCAGTCCCCGAACTCCTCGGCGTTCGACACGGTCGCGCTCAGCGAGACGAGTCGGACGTGCTCCGGGAGGTGGATGATGACCTCCTCCCAGACCGCGCCCCGGAACCGGTCGGCGAGGTAGTGGACCTCGTCCATGACCACGAACGAGAGCCGCTCCAGGAGCGGCGAGTCGGCGTAGAGCATGTTGCGGAGGACCTCGGTGGTCATCACCACGATCCGGGCGCCGGCGTTGATGTTCGTGTCGCCGGTCAGCAGGCCCACGTTCTTCGAGCCCCAGGCCTCCACGAACTCCTGGTACTTCTGGTTCGACAGCGCCTTGATGGGCGTCGTGTAGAAGACCTTCTCGTCGGCACCGTGCATCGCGAGGTGCACCGCGAACTCGGCGACGGCGGTCTTGCCGGCGCCGGTCGGCGCTGCGACGAGCACGCTCCGCCCCTCGTCGAGCGAGGCGCAGGCCGCCCGCTGGAACGGGTCGAGGTCGAACGAGAGGTTCGCTGCGAACTCCTGCAGCCGGGGTTGCCGGCGCTGCTGCCGGGACAGTGCGTAGCGTTCCGCCGGCGAGAGGCTCATCACCCCTCCAGCCTAGACAGCGTCGCCGAACTCCAACTGATTGCGCTTGGCGACGCGACGGTCGTGCAGGTACGCGATCCCGTAGGCGGCGAAGTACAGCCCGATCATGGGGATGGCGAGCATGAACATCGAGACCACGTCGGCCGACGGGGTGGCGAACGCGGTGAACAGCACGATCACGAGGACCGCGATCCGCCACGACTTGATGATCCCCGCCGCACTCAGGATGCCCGCGAAGTTCAGCAGGACGATGAAGACGGGCACGACGAACGCGATGCCGATGGCGACGACGAGCTTCAGGACGAAGTCGATGTACTCCTTCGCGGTCAGCAGCGTCTCCGCGCCCTCGGGCACGAACCCGGTCATCAGCTTCACGATGTTGGGGAGCACGAACCAGCCGGCGGCGCAGCCCGCGAAGAAGAGCGGGATCGCGGTCGCGAAGAACGCGAACGTGTACTTGCGCTCGCGCGTGTTCAGGCCGGGCACCAGGAACGCGAAGATCTGGTAGAGCCAGACCGGCGCCGAGATGACGATGCCGAGCGTGAACGCGATCTGCAGGCGCAGGTCGAACGCGCTGGAGATCGTCGGGAAGATGATGCCCGTGGACGCGGCGTCAGCGCCCTGCTGCGCCTCGACGACGAGGTTGACCGGCTCCTGGATCGCCTGCCACACGAACGCGTCGGTCAGCCACCAGCCGACGGCCATGCCGACGACGATGGCGATCGCGGACCGGAAGAGGCGCTTGCGCAACTCGACGAGGTGCGCGCCGAGCGACATCCGCTTCTCGCGGTTCTTCTCCCCGCGATCCTTCACCGCGGTCATGCGGCTCAGGCGCTCGGGCCGGAGTCCGCGCGCTTCGGCTGCTCGACCTGGGCGGGCGTCGTCGACGCGGGCGCCGACGTGGTCGACGAGGCGGGTGCCTCGGTGCTCGCCGCTGCGCCGTCCTTGGCGTCGGCGTCGTCTCCGTCGGAGCGGACCTCGCTCTTGAGGATCTTCATCGACTGGCCCAGGCTCCGCGCGAGTGCGGGAAGCTTCGGCGCACCGAACAGCAGCAGGATCACCAGGAGGATGATCAGCGCGTGCCAACCGGTGAAGGCGTTTCCAAACATAGGTGTTCGTCCATTCTGGCGGGATGGTGCGGCCAGTCTACCTGCTCGCGTGAGGGGTCGCCCTCACACCTCCGCTTCGATCGGATCACGATCGGACAGGTCGTCCGGGTACGCCGCGAGGCCCGCCTCCGCCCACGCGGCGACGACCTCGCGCGCCTCCTTCGGGGCGACCACGGTCACGAGTCCGGGCAGGCCGGTGACGAGGCGCTTGAGGCCGTGCACGTGCGCGAGGCGCAGGGTCACCCGCAGCCGCCCGCCGACCTCGGTCGACGTGGAGTCGGCCAGGTAGTCGGCGAGCAGGGGCAGGCTCTCCGGCGCGACGTCGACCACGATCTCGAGGTCGTCGGGCGAGGCCTGGAAGAGCGTCTCCGGGATCACCCGGCCGGTGTGGTCGGCGATCGGCTCGTCCGTGATGCTCAGCCCGCTCATCCGGTCGATGCGGAAGTTGCGCACGTCCTCGCGGTGCTGGTCGTACGCCTGCAGGTACCAGTCGGCCCCGAGGGAGGCGATCCGCAGGGGGTCGACGCGACGTCGCCGGTGCTCTCCGCGCGCATTGAGGTAGTCGAACTCGAGCCGGCGACCGGATGCCACCGCCCGGCGCACCTCGGCGAGGGTCTCGTCGACGGCCTCCTCGGCCACCGCGATTCGGCTCGGCTCGCCCGAGGCGCCGGCGCGGAGCTTCTCGGTGAGTGCGGCGAGCGATGCGCTGTCGGCGTTCTCGGGCGCTGCGGAGAGGTACCGGAGGCCCGCGATGAGCGCGGCCGCCTCGCGGGCGGAGAGCTTCGGGGCGTCGTCGATCGCGACGTGGTGGACGATGACGATGACGTCGTCGTCCTCGAAGGCGTCCCAGTCGATGTCGAACAGGTCGTTCGGCTGGTACGTGCCGGTCGCGCCGGGCAGCCCGGAGGTCGCGATGAGCATCACCGCGTCGCGGATCTCCTGCTCGCCCACGCCGAAGTGGGCGGCCGCATCGGCGACGTCGACGACCCGCTGCTCGAGCAGGTAGGGCACGAGCGAGAGCAGGAAGACGAGCTTGTCGGGCGCGCGGAGTCCTGCCGGCCGCCGCGGCGGGCGAGCGCTCATGCCGCGCCTCCCGTGCGGTGCGCCGCGGCCACCGTCGCGAGCCGCGCCCGCACGGCGTCGCGCAGCGATGCGGGTGCGAGCACGCGAACCTCGGGTCCGTACGAGGCGAGCTCGTCGGCGAAGACGACCTCGTCGGTGTAGTGCAGGCGGATGACGCCGGCGTCGTCGTCGGCCTGCACGGCGCGCTTGCCCAGCCGCACCTCCGCGTCGGACCCGGCGCTCACGACGAGATCGGCCGTGTTCGCGAGCCGGAGCGCCTGGAGGTCGGCGAGCACGCGGTCCTGCACGTCCGAGGGCGGTGCGTCGAACGGGGCACCGGCCAGCGCCTTCACGTCGCCCACGATTCGGGAGAGGAGGAACGTTCGCGGTCCCGCCGCGTCGACGTCGCGCCCGTGCAGGTGCCAGCGGCCCTCGTGGAGGACCACCGCGTACGGCTCGACCGTGCGCAGGCGCGGCGCCTGCTCGCCCGGCTTGAGGTAGTGGAACCGGACCCGCTGCCGCTTGTCGAGCGCCTGGCGGAGCGGTTCGAACGCGGCATCCCGCACCCGGAGCCGCGGCGCGTAGCCGATCACCGGCTCGCGCGGCTCGATGCCGAGCGACCGGAGCTTCGTGAGCGCGCGCTGCGAGTCGGACGAGAGCGAGGCCTCGCGCCACACCTCGGCCGCGAGGCCGAGGAGCGCGAGCTCGTCGGGCGTGAACCGCACGTCGACGGGAAGGTCGTACTCGCCCTTCGGGATGCGGTACCGGAGCGCCTGGTTGTCGCCCGGCCGGTCCGGGGATTCGACCGTCTCGAGCGGGATGCCGAGGTCGCGGATGTCGTCCTTGTCGCGCTCGAACTGCCGCTCGAGGTTGGCGTTGCCGCCGCGCGGGTCGTACCGCTCGGCGTAGCCGCGGACGGTCGAGAGGATGTCGGACTTCAGCAGTCCGGCCTCGGTCGCGAGCAGTGCGAGGACGAGGCTGAACAGCCGGTCCTCGACCGGGATCCGAGACTCCCCCGCGGGCTTGGATGACGCCACGTCAGCGATCATACTGAAGCGCCCGGGGCGGCATGGCGGCCGCCCCGCCTCACACGACGCCGAGGATGTCGATCACGAAGAAGAGCGTCGATCCGGCCGGGATGCCGGCCTGCTCGGCATCGCCGTAGCCGTCCTCCGGAGCGATCACGACGCCGACCTGCGAGCCGACCTGCTGGCCGATGAGGGCCTCGGCGAAGCCCGGGATCACCTGCGAGCCGGAGCCCTCGCTCACGATGAACGATGCGGGCGCGCCGCTCTCCCAGCTCGAGTCGAACACGGTGTTGTCGTCCCAGAGCACGCCCGTGTAGTGCACGACGACCCGGTCGCCGTCCTCGACCGTCTCGCCGGAGCCCTGCTTCAGGACCTCGACCTCGGTCGTCTCGAACGGCTCGCGGTCGGGCACCGTGATGCCGGGGCGCCCGTCGGGCGCGGTGACGACGGCCGGGAAGCCGTCGCGCGTGATGCGCGGGGAGCCGTTCGCCTTCGGGAGGAACGCCTCCTGCACGTCGAAGACCACGACGAGGCTGTCGTCGGCGCCGATGCCGAGCCCGGCGTTGCCCGCATCGCCGAAGCCGTCCTCCGGCGGGATGACGACCACGACGCGCGAACCCTCACGCGCACAGCTCAGCCCGGTGCGGAGACCGGTCAGGGTGTTCGCCCCGAGCACGACCGGGAGCGGGTCCTGGTCGCCGAAGCCCTGCGGCTCCTGGATCTCCTCGCCCGTCGTCCCGTTGTAGACGGCGAGCCCCACGAGCGCCTGCTGGCCGTCGACGAGGTAGTCGCCCTCGCCCTCGACGAGCTCGGTGCACTGCGTGGCGTCGGGCACGAGCGGAGTCGGGAAGTCGACGCGCGGCGTCTCGCCGAAGTCGCCGCGGACCTCGACGAGGTCGGACGAGGCGCCGGGCTCCGCCTGCGGCTCGGGCGCCGAGGCGCAGCCCGTCAGGGCGAGGGCGACGGCGGTCGCGGTGGCGGTGAGTGCGAGCGGGAGGCGCACGGATCCTCGTTTCGTCTCGGGTGGAACGGGCGCAGACAGCCTAGTCGGCGTCGGCGGGGTCGGTGGTGGGCTCGGCGCCGCCGTCGCCGCGCGAACTCCGAGCAGCGGCATCCGCTGCCCTGGCGCGCTTGCGGAGGACCTTGTCGCTGACGTTGCGTTCGCCGAGCGCGCCGGGCGTCCACGCCTCGACGTCCTCGTCGCTGAACTCGGTCTTCGACGGGCGGCGCTTGAGTTCGGGGAGGATCGTGTCGGGCGCGAGCCGGCGGGCCGTGAGCAGGAAGCCCGTGTGCGCGATCATGCGGTGGTCGGGCCGGACCGCGAGGCCCTGCACGTGCCATCCGCGCACCATCGTCTCGTTCGCCACGGGCTCGGTGTACCAGCCGGTCGCGCGGATCGCCTCCGCGACGCGGGAGAGCTGCGTCACGGTCGCGACGTAGCAGAGCAGCACGCCGCCGGGCTTCAGCGCCGTCGAGACGACGTCGATGCACTCCCACGGGGCGAGCATGTCGAGCACGACGCGGTCGACGGATGCCGGCTCGGCCTGCTCCGGGAGCGCATCGGCGAGGTCGCCGAGCGTGATCGACCAGTTCGCCGGGTCGTCGCCGTGGAAGGTCGCGACGTTGCCGCGGGCGACGTCGGCGAACTCCTCGCGCCGCTCGAACGACATGAGGCGGCCGGCCGGGCCGATCGCGCGGAGCAGCCAGAGCGAGAGCGCGCCCGAGCCCACGCCCGCCTCGACGACGGTCGCGCCGGGGAAGACGTCGGCCTGCGCGAGGATCTGCACCGCGTCCTTCGGGTACACGATCGCCGCGCCGCGCGGCATCGACATCACGAAGTCGCCGAGCAGCGGGCGGAGCGCCAGGTACTCGACGCCGACCGCGTTCGCGACGACCGAGCCGTCGGGCAGGCCGATGATCTCGTCGTGCCCGATCGCTCCCTTGTGGGAGTGGAAGACCTTGCCCGGTTCGAGCGTGATGGTGTGCATCCGCCCCTTCGGGCCCGTGAGCTGGACGCGGTCGCCGACGCGGAACGGCCCGCTCGCCTCGCCGCGGCTCACGCGCTCGCCCACTTGGTCGTCGCGACCTCGACGAGGTCGTCGAGCGTGCGGCCGTCGAGGCTCTCCCAGACGACGTCGGACGGCGCCTCGTCGAGCGAGAGCATATGCGGGACGCCGATCACCACGGCGCCGGCCGCGGTCGCCGACGCGAGACCGGTCGGCGAGTCCTCGATCGCGACGCAGTCGGCGATGTCGACGCCGAGGCGGCCGGCGGCGGCGAGGTAGGGCTCGGGGTGCGGCTTCGGGGCGGCGACCTCGTCGCCGGTGACGAGCTCGTCGAACGCGGCGAACGGGATGGCGCCGACGACGTCCTCGGCCATCGACCGGATCGACATCGTCACGAGCGCGGTGGGCACGCCCGCGTCGCGGAGCTGCTTCAGGAGCGCCTGCGCCCCGGGCTGCCACGGCACGCCGTGCTGGGCGAGCTGCTCGCGCACGCGCTCGGTGAGCCGCTCGACGATCGCGTCGGCGGGGAGCTCGACGCCGGCGCGGCGGAACACCTCCGCGGCGTCCCAGAGACCCATGCCGACCATCTGCAGCGCATCGTCGTGGGTCCAGGTCCGGCCGAACTCTTCGACGAGCTCGATCTCGGCCCGCATCCAGTACGGCTCGGTATCGACGAGGGTGCCGTCCATGTCCCAGAGGACGGCGGCGGGAAGGCGCTTGGTCACAACGGGCGATTCTATCGGCACGGCCTATTGTTGAGATGGGTCCGGAGGTTCCGGGCCCGGGAAGCGGGGCGGACCGAGTGCATCAGCCGACCGGGTTCGAGGGCGGACGACTCCTCGTCGTGGCATTCGAGGGATGGAACGACGCCGGTGAGGCGGCCACCGGAGCCGCCCGGCTCCTGGCGGAACGGCTGGGGCTCGTCGAGATCGCCGCCGTGGATCCCGAGCTCTACTTCGACTACCAGTTCACGCGGCCGACGATCGAGTCCGCGCCCGACGGCACGCGACGCCTCAGCTGGCCCGGCGCCGCGATCCTCGGCCCGAGCGGCGAACCGCGTCCCGACGACGACGAGGTCGTCACCGGCCCCGGCGCCGACCGGCTGCACGTGCTCCTCGGCGCGGAACCCGCGCGCACCTGGAAGGGCTTCGCCGCCGAGCTCATCGACGCGGCGCTCACCGCCGACATCGAGGGCATCGTGCTCCTCGGCGCGATGCTCGCCGACGCCCCCCACACCCGGCCCCTCTCCGTCTTCGCGTCGAGCGAGAACCCCGAGGTCCGTGCCGCGCTCGGCGTCGACCGCTCGTCCTACGAAGGGCCGGTCGGCATCCTCAGCGTCATCGCCGACCAGGCCGAGCGGGTCGGCATCCCCACGGTGTCGCTCTGGGCGTCGGTGCCGCACTACGTGCACAACGCGCCCTCGCCGAAGGCCGTGCTCGCGCTGCTCGGCAAGGTCGAGGAGCTCACCGGCCTCAGCATCCCCCGCGGCTCGCTCGAGGACGAGGCGAAGGCCTGGGAGTCGAGCGTCGACGCGCTCGCCGCCGACGACGAGGAGATGGCCGGGTACATCACCCAGCTGGAGCAGGCCCGCGACGCGGTCGACGCGCCCGAGGCATCCGGCGAGGCCATCGCCCAGGAGTTCGAGCGCTACCTGCGCCGGCGCGGGGACCAGCCCGGCGGGGGCCCCTGGCGTCCGCGCGACGGCGGCTGACGAGGCATCCGCCCGACCGATCGCGGGCTCGACCGCCCGCCGATCAGAACGGCTCGAGGACGCCCGCGCCGAGCAGCACGAACACGGTCGTGCCGAGCGCGATGCGGTAGATCACGAACGGCAGGAAGCTGTGCCGTGAGATCCACCTCATGAAGAAGGCGATCACGAGGATCGCGACCACGAAGGCCACGACGGTCGCCGCGGCGGTCTCGAGCGGACCGTAGACCGCCGGCTCGCCCCAGCTCTTGAAGAGCTGGTAGAAGCCCGAGCCGAACACCGCCGGGATCGCGAGGAGGAACGCGTACCGCGCGGCGGCGGCGCGCTCGTAGCCGAGCAGCAGTCCCATGGTGATCGTGCCGCCCGAGCGCGAGACGCCCGGGATGAGCGCGAGCGACTGCGCGAGCCCGAAGTAGACGCCGTGAGGGTAGGTCAGGTCCTCGAGCTTGCGGCGCTTCGCGCCCGCCCAGTCGGCGAGGCCGAGCACGATGCCGAACACGATGAGCATCGTCGCGACGACGTAGAGCGAGCGGAAGACCGTCTCGATCTGGTCCTGGAAGAGCAGCCCGAGCACGACGATCGGGATCGAGCCGAGGATGATGAGCCACCCCATGCGCGCGTCGGGGTCGTTCCGCGGCACGCGGCCGAACAGGGCGCCGAACCACTGGCGGATGATCCGCACGATGTCGCGCCAGAAGAAGACGACGACCGCGGCCTCGGTGCCGAGCTGCGTGATCGCGGTGAACGCCGCACCCGGGTCCGCCGCGTTGGGCAGGAACTCCCCGAGGATGCGCAGGTGCGCGCTCGAGGAGATCGGCAGGAACTCGGTGAGTCCCTGCACCAGGCCGAGGATCAGGGCTTCGAACAAGTGGGCATCGCCTTCCGCCCCTCGACGCGAAGGGCACGGGACCGTCGTGGTCGGGAACGAATGGGCGCGATCAGTACGCCAGGAGCAGGTCCCTCAGGACCCGCCTACCGAAGACTAGTGCGTCGAGCGGCACGCGCTCGTCCACGCCGTGGAACATCGCAGGGAAGTCGAGGCCGTCGGGCAGCCGGAGCGGCGCGAAGCCGTACCCGTCGATGCCGAGGCGCGACAGCGACTTGTTGTCGGTGCCGCCGCTCAGCAGGTACGGGAACACCGTCGCCTCGGGATCGTGCTCGTGCAGGGCGGTCGTGACGGCGTCCACGAGCGGCCCGCGGGTCGGCGCCTCGAGGCCGACGTCCTGGTGCACGATCTGGATCTCGATGTCGGGGCCGATCAGCTCGGCGACCTCGGCGAGGACCGCGTCCTCCTCCCCCGGCAGCGTGCGGATGTCGACGAGCGCCTCCGCACGGTCGGGGATGACGTTGTGCTTGTAGCCCGCCTGCAGCAGCGTCGGGTTCGACGTCGTGCGGAGGGTCGCGGTGATGAACCCCGACGCCGATCCGGTCGCGAGGGCCAGCTCGTCGGGCGAGACCTGCTCCGGGTCGACGCCGAGGGCGCCGGCGATCGCCGCGAGCAGTTCGCGCGTCGTCCCCGTCAGCCGGATCGGCCACTCGCGCCGGCCGATCCGCGCGATCGCCTCGGCGAGCTTCGTGACGGCGTTGTCGCGGACGAGCCGAGAGCCGTGCGCGGCCGTGCCGTGCGCGACGAGCCGCACCCAGATCAGCGACTTCTCCCCCGTCTGGAGCAGGTAGGCGCGCTGCCCGCCGACGGTGATCGAGTACCCGCCGACCTCGCTGATCGCCTCGGTCGCGCCGGCGAAGAGCTCGGGGTGCTGGTCGACGAGCCAGCTCGCGCCGTAGAGACCGCCGGCCTCCTCGTCGGCGAAGAAGCCGAGGACCAGCTCGCGCTCCGGAAGGCGCCCGTCGGCGAGGATGTCGCCGACGGCCGTGAGGATCATGGCGTCCATGTCCTTCATGTCCACCGCGCCGCGGCCCCACAGCATGCCGTCGCGGATCTCGCCGGCGAACGGGTCGACGCTCCAGTTCCGGGGATCGGCCGGCACGACGTCGAGGTGGCCGTGGAGCACCAGCGCGGGCTTGTCGGGGTTCGCACCCGGGACGCGGGCGACGACGTTCGCACGGCGCGGGGCCGACTCGTGCATCACCGGGTCGAGTCCCATCGCGCGCAGGCGCGCCTCGACGTACTCGGCGGCCTCGCGCTCGCCGTTCGAGCGGCCCTCGCCGTGGTTCGTCGTGTCGAACCGGATGAGATCGCGCGCGATGATCGCGGTCTCGTCGAGTTCGGGCGCGGGCTCGCGCCCGGGCGCGGGCACGGGCTCGGGGGTCGTCGGGAGCGTCTCGGCCATGCGGTCCACGCTATCGCGAGGGTTCGACGGGTGAGCCGCGACGGATGCCGCGGGACGGCTTCCCGGGCGTGACCGGCGCCGCCGCTCGCCGACCGGTCCAGGCGGCCTCCGTGTGGTCAGCGGGCCCCGGAAACCGTGCTAGTGTCTTCTACGGCCGCTGAGCGATCGGAGGCCGAGGCAACGCGCGGGTGGCGGAATTGGCAGACGCGCTAGCTTGAGGTGCTAGTGCCCGGATAGGGCGTGGGGGTTCAAGTCCCCCCTCGCGCACGCGTTGTCGAGAAGGCCGGATCTTCGGATCCGGCCTTCTCGCGTTTAACGCACGGCCCTGCGGGATGGGTCGGGATCGGCGGGGGCTGACGCGACCCCCGCTCGGGGGTGTGGACGCGTGGCATCCGCGACTTGCCTCATTCGAACATGTGTTCGAACATTGAGGGGTGACGATGACCGCTCCCCGAGCCGCGACCGACGGCGCGATCGCCCCCGATCCGGCGCCGGCCGCGCGGCTCGAGCGGGTCGAGGAGCTGCAGGCGCGCATCCGCGGCATGCAGGCCGCGAGGCTCGACACGCGAGCCGTGCCCACGCACCCGGCGCTCGCGAGCGTGCTGCCGGGCGGAGCGCTCCGCGAGGGTGCGATCGTGCAGGTCGAGGGCTCGATCACACTGCTCATGGCCGCGCTCGCCGGGCCGTCGCGGAGCGGTCGCTGGGTCGCGGTCGCGGGCATCCCCGAGTTCGGCGTCGAAGCGGCGGCGCGATTCGGCGTCGACCTGGAGCGCCTCGTGCTCGTACCCGATCCCGGTCGGCAGTGGCTGACGGTCGCCGCGGCTCTCGCCGACGTGATCCCCGTGGTCGCGGTCCGGCCTGCGGGACGGCTCGCGCCGGCCGAGGCGTCGCGGTTCGCGGCCCGGCTGCGGCAGCGCGGCGCGCTGCTGCTCGTCGACGGCGACTGGCCGGGCAGCGATGCCCGGCTCGAGCTCGAGCGGAGCGACTGGACCGGCCTCGGGCACGGGCACGGGCACCTCGCGGAGCGCGAGGTCGTCGTGCGGGTCACGGGACGCGGGGAGGTCGGCCGGGGGGCCCGGCGGCGCCTGCGGCTCCCGGCGGGCGACCTCGGGTTCGCCGCGGTCGACGAGACGGGCGCGGCCGCGGCATCCGCACCCGGCATCGTGCACCGGCCCGACTTCGCGGCGAGGGCCTCGTGAGCACGGGCGTGCGCACCATCGTGCTCTGGTGCCCCGACTGGCCGGTGCTCGCCGCGTGCCGCGAGCACGGCATCGATCCCGCGCTGCCGGTCGCGCTCACCGAGAAGGGGATCGTGCACTCGTGCTCGCCCGCGGCCCGGCGCGACGGCGTGACGCGCGGGCTGCGGCTGCGCGAGGCGCAGTACCGCTCGACCGCGCTCGCGGTCCTGGAGTACGACGCCGCACTCGACCACCGCGCGTTCGAGCCGGTCGTGAAAGGGGTCGAGGCGATCGTCCCGGGCGTGCAGGTGCTGCGGCCCGGCGCGCTGGCGATGCGGGCGCGCGGCCCGGTCCGGTACTACGGCGGTGAGGATGCCGCGGCGCGGGCGCTCCTCGAGGCGGCCGCGGGGCTCGGCGTCGCGGGTGCGCGCGTGGGCATCGCCGACGGGCCGTTCGCCGCCGAGCAGGCGGCTCGGGCTGCGGGCGCCGCGCGCGCGGCGGGCGCGGCGGGCGCGGCGGGCGCCACGGGAGCGCCGGGCGCGGTGTTCGCGGTCCCGCCGGGCGAGTCGGCCGGCTTCCTCGCGCCGCTGCCGGTCTCGCTGGTGACCGATGCGCGCACGACGACCCTGCTGCACCGGCTGGGCGTCCGCAGCCTCGGCGAGTTCGCGGCGCTGCCCGACGACGACGTGCGGCGGCGCTTCGGTGCGGCCGGCGCGTTCGCGCACGACCGGGCCGCCGGGCGCGAGCGGTCGCGCGTGGCGCCGCGGACTCCCCCGCCCGACTTCGAGGCCCTGCAGCACTTCGAGCCGCCGCTCGATCGCATCGACCAGCTCGCGTTCGCGTTCCGCGTGCGGGCCGAGGAGTTCATCGAGCGGATGCGCGCCGTGCGGCTCGTGTGCACGGGCATCCGCGTCGAACTCGACGACGAGCGCGGCGGCCACTCGAGCCGCAGCTGGCTGCACCCGCACTGGTTCACGCCGGCGGATGTGGTCGACCGCGTGCGGTGGCAGCTGCAGGGGTCGGACACGGCCGACGCGGGGCTCGAATCCGCGATCGTGCGCCTGCGGATCGTGCCCGAACGCGTCGACTCGACCGGGAACCACGAGGAGGGCCTCTGGGGCGGCGGCCGCGACGAACGCGTGCATCACGGGCTCACGCGCGTGCAGAGCATGCTCGGCCACGAGGGCGTGGTCACGGCGGCGATCGGCGGGGGGCGCATGCTCGCCGACCGGCAGGTGCTCGTGCCGTGGGGCGACCGGGCGCCGGAGCGCGTCGCGGCCGAGGCGCCCTGGCCGGGGAGCCTGCCCGCGCTCGCGCCCGCGAGCGTGTTCCGCGAGCGACTGCCGGTCGCGCTCGTCGACGCCGAGGCCGCATCCGTGGCGGTCGACGCGCGCGGCGCGATCTCGGCGCCGCCGGCCTCGTTCGCGGTCGGCGGCAGGCATCCGGCGGCCGTGCGCGCCTGGGCGGGCCCGTGGCCCGTGGTGGAGCGCTGGTGGGACGCCGAACGCGCCCGCCGCGTGCACCGTTTCCAGGTGGTCGACCACGACGGCTGCGCGTGGCTGCTCGTGCGCGACGGCGAGGGCTGGTGGGCCGAGGCGAGGTACGACTGATGGGCTGGAACAACCCCGAGATCCCGTGGTCCGAGCTCGAGCGGCGGCTCTCCGACCGGCAGCGGCCGGGCAGCGGACCCGGAGCGACGACCGGGCGCTCGACGGTGCTGGGCGACGGCGGCGACAGTCCCGCCTGGAGCCGGAAGCGGCATCCGTACCGACCGCCCGAGGCGGACGACCCGCCGGCCGGCTCGCAGGCCGGACCCGTCGTGCCGTACGCCGAGCTGCACGCGCACTCGACGTTCAGCTTCCTCGACGGCGCGTCGGGGCCCGAGAAGCTCGTGGAGGAGGCGCACCGGCTGGGGCTCACCGGGCTCGCGATCACCGACCACGACGGCTTCTACGGCATCGTGCGCTTCGCCGAGGCCGCCGAGGCGTACCCCGAGCTCGAGACCGTGTACGGCGCCGAGCTGTCGTTCGGGCTCACCGAGCCGCAGATGGGCGCGGCCGACCCCGAGGGCGACCACCTGCTCGTGCTCGCCGCGCGCGAGGAGGGCTACCACCGGCTGGCGTCGGCGATCACCGCGGGCCAGCTCGCGGGCGGCGAGAAGGGCCGTCCGGTCTACGACCTCGAGGACCTGGCGGCGCGCGCCGAGGGACACTGGGTCGTCTCGACGGGGTGCCGCAAGGGCGCGGTGCGCCGGGCGCTCGCGGGCGAGGGCGGGGCGGATGCCGCGTGGCGCGAGCTCGACCGGCTCGTCGCGCTGTTCGGCCGCGACCACGTGGTCGTCGAGCTCACCGACCACGGCGACCCGCTCGACCAGGTGCGCAACGACGCGCTCGCGGAGCTCGCGGCCCGCGCGCGCGTCCCCGTGCTCGCGACGAACGCCGTGCACTACGCGACGCCCGGCGAGCACCGGCTCGCCTCCGCGCTCGCCGCGGTGCGGGCGCGGCGCAGCCTCGACGAGCTCGACGGCTGGCTGCCGGCGACCGACGGGCTGCACCTGCGATCGGGCGCCGAGATGCTCGCGCGGTTCGACCGGTACCCCGGGGCCGTCGAGCACTCGGTGGTGCTCGCGCGCGACCTGTCGTTCCGGCTGCGCAGCGCTCGCCCGCGCCTGCCCCGGCAGGAGGTGCCCGACGGGCACACGCCCATGTCGTGGCTGCGCGAGCTCGCCTGGCAGGGCGCCGAGCGACGCTACCCGGGCCTGCCCGAGCACGTGCGCGAGCGCCTCGCGAAGGAGCTCGGCGTGATCGAGCAGAAGGACTTCCCCGGGTACTTCCTGATCGTGCACGACCTCGTGCAGGAGGCGCGGCGCCGCGGCATCCTCTGCCAGGGTCGGGGGTCGGCGGCGAACTCGGCGGTCTGCTACGTGCTCGACATCACCGGGGTCGACTCGATCTACTACGAGCTGCCGTTCGAGCGATTCCTGTCGTCGCTGCGCGACGAGGAGCCCGACATCGACGTCGACTTCGACTCCGACCGGCGCGAGGAGATCATCCAGTACGTCTACGGGAAGTACGGCCGCCACAACGCCGCGCAGGTCGCGAACGTGATCAGCTACCGGCCGAAGGGCGCGGTGCGCGACATGGCGAAGGCGCTCGGCTACTCGACCGGGCAGCAGGACGCCTGGTCGCGCCAGGTCGAGCGCTGGGGGTCGGTCGTCGAGACCGACGACCACGACATCCCCGACTCCGTGATCGAGCTCGCGGAGCAGCTACTGACCTTCCCTCGGCACCTCGGCATCCACTCGGGCGGCATGGTGCTCACCGACCGGCCCGTCGGCGAGGTGTGCCCCATCGAGCACGCCCGCATGGAGCACCGCACCGTGCTGCAGTGGGACAAGGACGACTGCGCCTGGATGGGCCTCGTGAAGTTCGACCTGCTCGGCCTCGGCATGCTCGCGGCGCTGCAGTACACCTTCGACCTCGTGCGCGAGCACACGGGCGAGGAGTGGGAGCTCGCGACGATCCCGAAGGAGGAGCCCGCCGTCTACGACATGCTGTGCCGGGCCGACTCGATCGGGGTGTTCCAGGTCGAGTCGCGCGCGCAGATGGGCACGCTCCCCCGGCTGCAGCCGCGCTGCTTCTACGACCTCGTCGTCGAGATCGCGCTCATCCGCCCGGGTCCGGTGCAGGGCGGAGCGGTGCACCCGTACATCCGCCGCCGCACCGGCGAGGAGCAGGTCGCCTACCTGCACCCGAAGCTCGAGCCCGTGCTGCGGCGCACGCTCGGCGTGCCGCTCTTCCAGGAGCAGCTCATGCAGATGGCGGTCGCGGTCGGCGACTGCGACGCGGCCGACGCCGACCTGCTGCGCCGTGCGATGGGCTCCAAGCGCGGCGTCGAGAAGATCGAGCGGCTGCGCGCGAAGCTCTACGCCGGCATGGAGCGCAACGGCATCGACCCCGAGACCGCCGACGCGATCTACGCCAAGATCGAGGCGTTCGCGAACTTCGGCTTCGCCGAGAGCCACGCCATCAGCTTCGGCCTGCTCGTCTACGCGAGTTCGTGGCTGAAGCTGCACTACCCGGCGGCGTTCCTCGCGGCGCTGCTGCGCGCCCAGCCCATGGGCTTCTACTCGCCGCACACGCTCACGGCCGACGCGCGCCGGCACGGGGTCGAGCTGCTCCGGCCCGACCTCGCGCGCTCGGGTGTGCACGCCGGGCTCGAGGCGCCGGCCGCCGATGCGAGGGGCGCCGATGAGACGGCGACGGATGCCGCGGCGGGGGCGCGCGGCATCCGTCGCCCCACCGGCAGGCCGGCCTGCGCCGATGGCGCCCAGCCGCCCGTCGGGCCGTTCGACCGCGAGGCACCCGACCGCTCGGCGGAGCACCGCCGCGACGGCGCGTTCGCGGTGCGCCTCGGGCTCGCCGACGTCACCTCGATCGGCGCGAAGGTCGCCGAGCGGATCATCGCCGAACGCGACGCGCACGGCCCGTACCGCGACATGGCCGACCTGTCCCGTCGCGCCGACCTCGACGCGACCCAGCTCGAGGCGCTCGCCGCGGCGGGCGCGTTCGAGTGCTTCGACCTGCAGCCGCGGCAGGCGCTCTGGCTCGCGGGCGAGGCGGCGCAGGACCGCGCCGACTACCTGCCGGGAGCGGTCGTCGTGGTGCAGCCTCCGCTGCTGCCGATGCTGAACGACGCCGAGCAGGTCGTCTACGACCTGTGGGCGACGGGCATCTCGCCCGACGACCACCCGATCCGGCACGTGCGGGAGCTCCTGGACGCACGCGGCGTGGTGCGCATCGACCTGCTGCACGGGGCGGAATCGGGCCGCCGCATCGAGGTCGGCGGGGTCGTCACGCACCGGCAGCGACCGGCGACCGCGAGCGGCATCACGTTCATGAACCTCGAAGACGAATCGGGCACGCTCAACGTGATCGCGAGCGTCGGCGTCTGGACGAGGTACCGCCGCATCGCCAGGGAAGCGCCCGCGATGGTCGTGCGCGGCATCCTCGAACGCTCGCGCGAGGGGGTCGTGAACCTCGTGGCCGACCGGTTCGAGCCGCTCACCGTGTCGACGACGAACCGCTCGCGCGACTTTCGCTGACCGTCGATCGCCACGCGCCCGCTGCGGCGGTGGCGAGCCGGCGATACGCTGGCGATGGCCCGGACACGCGACGCGGACGCCGCGCGAGGGGGTGGCCCATGTGACCGGATCGGCACGGGAACCGCTGTTCACGCGCGCGTTCATCGCGCTCTCGATCGCCGAACTGGCGTACTTCACGGCGGTCGGACTCGCGCTCTTCGCGCTGCCCCTGTACGTCACCGGGCCGGTCGGCGGCGACGAGGCGTCGGCCGGCCTCGCCGTCGGCGTGTTCGCGGTCTCGGCCCTCGTGCTCAGACCGTTCGCCGGGCGCGCATCCGACCGGTTCGGCCGTCGACCGATGCTCGTCGGCGGAGCCCTGATCGCAGCCGCCTCGCTCCTCCTGCTCACGGTGACGGACCAGCTCGTCGTGATCGTCGCACTGCGACTGCTCGCGGGCGTCGCGGAGGCCGCCTTCTTCGTGGCAGGCTTCGCCGCCCTGGCCGACCTCGCTCCCGCCTCGCGCATGGGCGAGGCGCTGTCGTACAACTCGCTCGGGCTCTACCTCGGCATCGCCTTCGGACCCCTCGTCGGGCAGGCCCTGCTCGAGGCGGCCGGCTTCCGCGCGGTCTGGCTCGGCGGCACCGCGCTCGCCGTGCTCGCCGTGGGGCTCGCGCTCCTCGTCGGCGAGACGAGGACCGCCCGGCCCGAGGTCGGCGGCCGCATCCGGATCATCCACCGCCCGGCGATCCCGGTGTCGATCGGCTTCCTGAGCTCGCTCGCGGCCGTCGGCGGCTTCATCGCGTTCGCGACGCTCTGGGCCGAACGCATCGACCTCCCCTCGCCGAGCATCGCCCTCTTCGCGTACGGCACCGTCGTGGTCGTGTGCCGCATCGCCTTCGCGCGGGTCCCCGACCGGCTTCCGTCGCTGCCCCTGGCCGCGGCGTCGCTCGTGGTCATCGGGATCGGCCTGGTCATCGCCGCCGCGTGGCAGGACTGGGTCGGGCTGCTCGTCGGCGTCGTCGTCATGGGCGTGGGCATCACCTTCACGACCCCCGCCTTCTTCGCCGCCGTCTTCGCGACCGCCTCACCGTCCGAGCGCGGTGTCGCCTCGGGCACCGCGAGCGCCGCGCTCGACCTGGGGCTCGGCATCGGACCGATCGCGCTCGGGCTCGTCGCGGCGCCGTTCGGCATCCCCTGGGCGTTCGCGCTCGCCGCCGGCATCGCCTTCGCCGGCGCGGCGTGGACCGCCGGCCTGGTGCGACGGGCCCCGGCACGCACGTGAGTCCCCGTCCGCCGCCGTGTCGGCGCGGGCCGCCGCGATCGATTCGCTAGCCTCGCCGGGTGCCCCCAGCCTCGAATGACCGATTCGGCCCCGACCGCTACGGCCAGGACGTGCTCTCCGGCGACTGGCGCGCCGCCGGCCGACGCGCGATCCCGGAGGTCCCGGCGACCCGCGACCTGGTGGTCGAGCTCGCGGCCGACGGATACTGCGGCGCCGTGGTCGCCGTCGAGAAGCAGACCGTGATCCTCGAAGACCGCCACGGGCGCACGCGGATGTTCCCGCTCGGCCACGGCTTCCTCGTCGAGGGCGAGCCCGTGCGCCTCGTCGCGCCGAGGGCGACCGCGCCGCAGGGGCGAGTCCGCACCGCGTCCGGGTCGTACGCGGTCGAGCCCGGTCGTCCGGCGAAGGTCGCCCTGCCGAGCCGCATCTTCGTCGAGGGCCGGCACGACGCCGAGCTCGTCGAGAAGATCTGGGGCGCCGACCTGCGGGTCGAGGGCGTCGTCGTCGAGTACCTCGAGGGCGTCGACGACCTTGCCGGGATCCTCGACGAGTTCGGGCCGGGACCGGGTCGGCGAGTCGGCGTGCTCGTCGACCACCTCGTCGCAGGGTCGAAGGAGCAGCGCATCGCCGACGCCGTCATGCGCGGGCGCCATCGCGGTCACGTGCTCGTGGTGGGCCATCCGTTCATCGACGTCTGGCAGGGCGTGAAGCCCGCCCGCGTCGGACGTGAGGCGTGGCCGGTGATCCCCCGCGGAACGTCGTGGAAGCACGGCGTGTGCGCGGCGTTCGGCTGGCCGCACGCCGACCAAGCCGACATCGCCCGCGCCTGGCAGCGCATCCTCGGTCAGGTGCGCGGCTACGGCGACCTGGAGCCCGCGCTCCTCGGCCGGGTCGAGGAGCTCATCGACTTCGTCACCGCTCCGGAGGGTTGACCCGCCGCCGGATGCCCGCCGCCGGATGCGGGCTACCGGCTACCGGCTACCGGCTACCGGCTACGCGATGGTCGCCCCGAACGCGAGGCCGAGTACGTACGTGACGGCCGCGGCGCCCAGGCCGATCGCGAGCTGGCGCATCGCGCGCTTCAGCGGCGGCGCCCCGGAGAGCAGGCCGACGGTCGCACCGGTCAGGAGCAGGGCGATGCCGACGAGGACGGTCGCCGTGACGATGGCGGCGAGTCCCGACATCCCGAACACCCACGGCAGGACCGGGATCAGCGCGCCCGACGCGAAGAAAAGGAAGCTCGAGATCGCCGCGCTCATGCCGGTGCCGACGGCCTCGTCGTCGTGTTCGAGCGTGCCGATCGCGTCGGTGGGCGCCGGCTGCCGTTCGGCGGCCTGCACGCGCGCGAGCACGAGCGCCGCCTGGTCGACCGCCTCGTCCTGGGCCATCCCCCGCGCGCGGTAGACGAGTGCGAGCTCGTTGGCGTCGAGGTCGAGGTCGCCGAGCGCGTCGCGCGCACCGGGGTCGGGGGCGGATGCCTCGAGCAGTTCGCGCTGCGAACGGACCGAGACGTACTCCCCCGCGCCCATCGACAGGGCGCCCGCGAGGAGTCCCGCGATGCCCGTGAAGAGCACGACCGGGGCGGGGACCCCGGTCGCGCCGATGCCGAGCACGAGGGCGAGGTTGGAGACGAGCCCGTCGTTCGCCCCGAAGACGGCGGCGCGGAACGTGCCGGCCAGGCGGCGCCGTCCCCGGGCGGCGAGGCCCCGGACGACTTCGCCGTGGATGCGCTCGTCGGCGGCCATCGCCGCGGTCGCGTGCGGGTCGGTCGAGTAGGGCGAGCGGGCCTCCGCGCGTTGCGCGAGCGCGAGCACGAAGATCGAGCCGAACCGGCGTGCGAGCGCGCCCAGCATCCGGGTGCGGACGTCCGCCCGCGGGATGCCCGACTCGTCGCCGCCGAGGAGCCGCAGCCAGTGCGCCTCGTGGCGTCCCTCGGCGGCGGCGAGGGCGAGCAGGATCTCGCGCTCCTCGCCGTCGCGTCGCGCGGCGAGCTCCCGGTAGACGGCGGCCTCGGCGCGTTCGTCGGCGAGGTAGCGTCGCCACCGGTCGCGGTCGGCTGCGGTGCCCCGCTGCTGCCCGTCGGGCTGGCGCGTCGCGTCGTCGGCGGTCATGGTGTCTGCTCCATCGGTGCGCAGGCCCCGTGCCGCGGTGCGTCGGCGGTGTCGGGCGCCTGCGTCGTCGCGAGTGTCGGCCCGGTCGGGCCGTCCGAAAGGCTAGCGGCGCGGATGCCGCAGCGTCATGCCGTGCGGCCGGATTGGCAGCATTTCGGATCGCCGAACGGTGCGGCGCACCCGGCCCGGGTCGCTCAGCCGACGAGCTTCTGCCAGCCGTCGCCCTCGGCGTGCTCGAAGATGAGGTTCGTCTCGGTGTGGGCGACGGCCGGGTGGCCGGTGAGGTGGGCGAGCACGAATTCGCGCAGTTCCTCCGCGTCGCGGGCGGCGACGTGGAGCAGGTAGTCCTCTGCGCCCGCCATGTGGAACACGCCGATGACCCCAGGCAGGTGCGGCACGGCGTTGCGGAAGGCGTCGATCTCGCTGCGGTCGTGCTTGACCAGCCGGATCGCGATGAGCGCCTGCAGCGAGACGCCGAGCGAGACGAGGTCGACGTCGACGCGGTAGCCGCGGACCGTCCCGAGGCTCTGCAGACGACGAAGCCGAAGCGACACCGTGGACTCCGCCACGCCCACCTCGGCCGCGAGCGCCGCGCCCGAGGCCCGAGCGTTCTTCGAGAGGGCGGTGAGGAGGGCCCGATCGACGCGGTCGAGTTCCGCTTTCTGCGCCATGGTCGAGATCCTTCCGATGAGCGATGCAGGTTCTGCGCCAATTCTCACCGAATCGCAAGCATCTTCGCAAGACACCCATACTGGTGACAGATTCTGTAACCTGCTCGCATGCTGACATCGTCGTCGAATCTCGAGACCCGTGCCGTCCACGCTGGAATGGAGGGGGTGCGCGAGCAGGGCTCCCACGTTCCCACCATCGATCTTTCCACGACGAACCCGCTCGGCGACGTCGAGAACGGCGGAATGTCCTACGAGGAGCTCGCGACGGGCGGCTGCCTCACCGAGGGTCGCTCGGCGGTGTACCAGCGTCTCTGGCACCCGGGCGTCGCGCGGTTCGAGACCGCGCTCGCCGACCTCGAGGGCGCCGACGGCTCGGTCGCCTTCGCGAGCGGAATGGCCGCGCTCGCCGCGACGCTCATCGCCGCCACGACCGCGGGCACGCCGCACGTCGTCGCGGTGCGCCCGCTGTACGGCGGCAGCGACCACGTGCTCGAGAGCGGCCTGCTCGGCACGAGCGTCACCTGGACCGACGTCGACGGCATCCCCGCGGCCATCCGCCCCGACACCGGTCTCGTGATCGTCGAGACGCCCGCGAACCCGACGCTCGAGCTCCTCGACCTGCGGCGGGTGGCGGATGCCGCGGGCAGTGTGCCGCTCCTCGTCGACAACACCTTCGCGACCCCCGTGCTCCAGCGTCCGATCGAGCACGGCGCGACCCTCGTGCTGCACAGCGCGACCAAGTACCTCGGCGGACACGGCGACGCCATGGGCGGCGTCGTCGCCGGCCCGATCGAATGGATCGAGCGCCTGCGCCGGGTGCGCGCCCTGACCGGCGGCCTGCTGCACCCGATGGGTGCGTACCTGCTCCACCGCGGCATCCGCACCCTGCCCGTGCGCGTACGCGCGCAGCAGGAGACCGCCGGCGAGCTCGCACGTCGCCTCGAGGCGCACCCCGCGGTCGCGCGCGTGCGCTACCCCGGCCTGCCCGGCCAGGACCCGCAGGGCCTCCTCGGCCGCCAGCTCGCCGGGCCCGGCTCGATCATCGCGATCGAACTGGCGGGCGGGTACGACGCGGCCTGCCGGTTCACCGAGGCATGCCGGCTCGTGACCCACGCGGTCTCGCTCGGCGGTGTCGACTCGCTCGTGCAGCACCCCGCGTCGCTCACGCACCGGCCCGTCGCGGCGAACGCCAAGCCCGACGCCGGCGTCGTGCGCCTCTCGATCGGGCTGGAGCACGTCGACGACCTCACGGCCGACCTCATGGCCGCGCTCGACGCCGCGGCGGACGCTCAGGACCTCGGTCGCTCGTCGGAGCTCGCCGCGCCCGCGGACGCGCTGGGCTGACCCGACGGGGTCGGGTTCCGGATGCCGATCCAGGACACGACGCCGCCGACGAGGAGGAGCGCGGCCGTCACGACGGCCACGCGGCGGTAGCCCTCGACGTCGAGGGTGCCCGCGACGATCGCGCCGATCGAGGCCACCGACACGAGCCCCGCGATGCGGGCGACGGCGTTGTTCACGGCGGAGCCGATGCCCGCGCGCGACGGGTCGACGGCGCCGAGGATCGCCGAGGTCAGCGGGGCGACCGTCATCGCCATCCCGAGCCCGACCACGACCATGCCCGGGAACACCTGCCACCAGTACTGGACCGGGACGTCGACGACGACCGTCATCAGGTAGCCGACGCCGACGACGATCGGCCCGGCGGTCATGAAGAGCCGCGGCCCGAACTTCCCGCCGAGCGTGCCGAACCAGGAGCCGAGGATGACGAGCATCGCCGTCGGCGGCAGCGTGGCGAGGCCGGCGATGGTCGCCGGGAATCCGCCGACCTCCTGGAGGAAGATCGGCAGCGCGAAGAGGCCGAGCATGAACGCGGCGTAGATGAACCAGGTCGCGAGGTTGCCCGCGGCGAAGTTGCGCGCGCGGAACAACGACAGGGGCAGCATCGGCGTCGGCGCCCGCCGCTCCCACATCACGAAGGCGACGAGCGAGACGACTCCGACGGCCGCCGGGAGGAAGACGAGCGGATCGGCCCAGCCGAGCCGGCCCTGCTCGATGAGCGCGAACACCGTGCCGCCGAGCCCCACGACGCCGAGCGCGGCGCCGAGCCAGTCGACCCGGGCGCGGTCGGGGTTCGGGTCGTCGCGGCCGAGCGGATGCAGCATGACGAGCGCCATCGCGATGGGCAGCACGTTGATCGCGAACACGAGCCGCCACGACACGAGATCGACGAACGCCCCGCCGAGGATCGGCCCGATGAGGAAGGCGCTCGTGGTCCACGCCGTCCACCGTCCGATCGCGCGCGCCTGCTCGGCCCGCGGGAAGTTCGCGATGATGAGCGCGAGTGAGCTCGGCACGAGCAGCGCCCCTGCCGCGCCCTGGAAGGCGCGCGCCACGACCAGCACCGCGCCGTCGAGGGCGATCGCGCACGCGATCGAGGTGATGCCGAAGCCGACCAGTCCGATGCGCAGGATCCTGAGCCGGCCGAACGAGTCGGAGAGCGACCCGGCGAGGAGGATCAGCGACCCGAGCGTCAGCAGGTAGGCGTCGACCGCCCACTGCTGGAGCGTCAGGCCGCCCCCGAGCTCGGACTCGATCGCCGGCAGGGCGATGTTGATGACCGCGCCGTCGAGGAACGCGATGAACGCCACGACGATCGCGACGACGAGCACACGCGTCCGGCGGTCCATGCGCGCCATGCTACGCCGGGCCTCCGCCGGCGTCGGCGGCCCGGTGGCCCGACGCCGATCAGCGTCCGGAGAGCCGCTTCCGCAGCATCTCGATGCGCGACTGGAGCTGCGTCACGGTCGCCTGGGCGACCTCGGGCCCGCCGCACGCGCGTCGCAGCTCGGCGTGCACGAGCGAGTGCGCCTGCCCCGTCTGGCGGGCGTACAGCCCGACGAGGCTGTTCAGCAGCGAGCGCTGCTCCTTCAACGTGCGGTACAGCGCGACCGGCTCGGCCCGTTCCTCGGCGCCGTCGCCGCCGTCGGACTCGTCCGCGGCCAGTGCGTGCCTGCGCCGGTCCGACGCGCGACGCGCCTGGCGTGCCTGGCGGTGGCGCAGGAGCTCGTGGACCTGCTCGGGCTCGAGGATGCCGGGGATGCCGATGAAGTCGAGCTCCTCGTCGCTGCCCGGCTCGGCGAACGTGCCGAAGTCGGTGCCGTCGAAGACGACGCGGTCGAACGTCGCGTCGGACCCGAGCGCCTGCCAGGTGAACTCGTCCTGGAGCTCGTCCGACCCCGTCTCCTCGCGGTTGGCGGCCTCGAGCAGACCGTCGTCGAGACCGGGCTCGTCGTCGCCGTCGCCGCTGCGCCGGTCGAGGGCGTGGTCGCGCTGGCGCTCGAGCTCGCCGGCGAGCGCCATGAGCACGGGCACGTTCGGGAGGAACACCGATGCCGTCTCGCCGCGGCGGCGCGCGCGCACGAACCGGCCGATCGCCTGCGCGAAGAACAGCGGGGTCGACGAGCTCGTCGCGTACACGCCCACCGCGAGGCGCGGCACGTCGACGCCCTCGGACACCATGCGCACTGCGACCATCCACCGGCTCGTGCCCTCCGAGAACTCCTCGATCCGGGCGGACGCCTCCTTCTCGTCGGAGAGCACCACGGTGACCTTCTCGCCGCACACGCGCTCGAGGATCTCGGCGTAGGCGCGAGCAGTCGACTGGTCGGTCGCGATCACGAGGCCACCTGCGTCGGGGATCGCGTGCCGCACCTCGCTGAGCCGCCGGTCGGCGGCCTGAAGCACGGACGGGATCCACTCCCCCGTCGGCTCGAGCGCGGTGCGCCACGCGGCCGAGTGGATGTCCTTCGTCGCGTCCTCGCCGAGGCACGCCTCCATCTCGTCGCCCGCCTTCGTGCGCCAGCGCATGCTGCCGGCGTAGACCATGAAGAGCACGGGGCGCACGACGCCGTCCTGCAGCGCCCGGCCGTAGCCGTAGTCGTAGTCGGTCCGGGAGACGCGGACGCCCTGCTCGTCCGGGGCGTAGTCGACGAACGGGATGGGTGCGGTGTCGCTGCGGAAGGGCGTGCCGGTGAGCGAGAGCCGCCGGGTCGCGGGCTCGAACGCCTCGCGGATCGCGTCGCCCCACGAGAGCGTGTCGCCCCCGTGGTGGACTTCGTCGAGGATCACGAGCGAGCGGCCCGAGAGCGTCAGCTCGCGGTGCAGCGCGGGCCGGACGGCGACCTGCGCGTACGTCACGGCGACGCCGTGGAAGTGCCGGGCGGACCGGCCGTGGGCGTTCCGGAACCCGGGATCGAGCCGGATGCCGACGCGCGCAGCAGCATCCGCCCACTGCCGCTTCAGGTGGTCGGTGGGCGCGACGACCGTGATGCGGTCGATCGTGCGCCTGGCGCGGAGCTCGGCGGCGAGTCGCAGCGCGAAGGTCGTCTTGCCGGCACCGGGCGTCGCGGCCGCGAGGAAGTCGCGCGGCTCGGAGGCGAAGTACCGCTCGAGCGCCTCGGCCTGCCAGGCGCGGAGCTTCGACGCGGTTCCCCACGGCGCGCGGGCCGGGAACGAGGGCGAGAGGTGTTCGGCGGCCGAGGTGCCGGGCAGGTGACTGCCGGTGGGGGTCGCGTTGCTCACTCTGCAGCACTGTAGTGCAGCCGACCGACACGGATGACTCGTCCGCGGGCCGTCACGCGAACGCGGCCGCCACGACCGGGCGCAGGATCCGATACGCCTCGCGAGGTGGGACGCGCGCGAAGGGTTCGAGCCTCAGGATGTATCGGCTGAAGATCAGCCCGATGATGACCTGCACCGCGGCGTGGGCTCGAGCGCGGGCTCGAGGGTCCGGAAGCTGTTCGGCCAGGGCATCCACGACCTCGTGCTCGATGTACTCGCGGAACGAGCGCAGGAGCTCCGGATCCGTCATCGCGGATTCGATGAACGCCCGCATGGACGAACTCGACGCGGGATCCTCCCAGGTCAGCAGCACCGCTCGGAGGAGGCGATCGGCGACCCGCGCCGGGTCGCCGCCGACCGCACCTCGTGCGACGCGCGCAGGTCGGAGTTCGAGCGCGAACGCCGCGGCGAAGAGATCGCCCTTGGAACCGAAGTAGTAGCTGACGAGCGCGACGTCGACATCGGATGTGGAGGCGATCGCCCGCATCGTCGCCCCGCGATACCCGCGTTCGACGAACGCGGCGCGCGCTTCACTCAGGATGCGCTCGCGACGACTCGGGCCGCCTCGTGCCGGGCGCCCTCGCCGTTTATTCATCAGCGCCCCGTGTTGTGCGCTCGCATCGTCCGCAATGCTCGGCCTCGCCCGGTCCATGAATTCAACGATATTGCCACCCGTGCTCGCTCGGATCCACCCTTGAGTCCTACGACGATGGAGAGGTGCCCACGATGAACGCTGAGATTCACACATCCTGGACGACTGCTCGCCTGGTCGAGCCGTCCACGAACGGCTTCCTGTTCGTCGGGATCAGCTCCGGCCGATGGCCGATTCCGCCTGCCGTGCCGTCCAAGCGACGTCGCGCCGCCCTGGGCCGGTTGCACCGGCTGCGGGCGCTGTTCGCCACCGTCGATGGCGTGCGACGCGCCGACGTGTTCCGCGCGACGCTGGTGCCGCCCGGCACCAGTCGCGGGTTCGAGGGGCAGTACGCCGATCGGGCCGTGTACGACGCCGTGCTGTTGGTGGAGACCGGCTCGGTGGACGACGCCGCTGCGCTGGCCGCCCACCCCGCCGTGACCGCGCTCGGGGAGGAGTTCCCGACCCGGTTGACGTTCGCCGCGAGGAACGTGCGCCGGATCGGCCCGGTGGACCACGAGCGCCCCGGCGTGTTCCTGTTCAACTACTTCACCGCCGACGACGTCGCCGGCAACCTGCACGCCTGGCAGTACACCGCGGGCTGGTTCCAGGACGAGACCGCCCTCGACAACTCGACCGTCCTGGAGCCGCTCGACGGGGCGAGCTTCACGGTCGTGAACCACTGCCGGTGGGACCACTACCGGGACATCGTTCCCGCGCTCGTCACCCGGCGCAGTTTCCGGACCTTCGTGCTGCGCACGTTCGCCGACCACCGAGTCGCGCCGAGGCCGGTCCTCTACGCGCTCGACCGATCGCGGCGCACGCCCGCACGGCCGACGGTCGACGGCGCGACGCCCGAGCGGCGCGCGCGTGGATGAGGTGCCCTGGCGATCGCCGGCGGGCGCACGTGCAGAATGGAGGCATGGTCACCCAGCAGCATCCCTGGTCGAGATATGTCGCGATCGGCGACTCGTTCACGGAGGGCATCGGGGACCCCGAGCCCGGCGTACCGGGCGGCCACCGCGGCTGGGCCGACCGCGTCGCGGAGGTGCTCTCGCAGGGCGCCGACGACTTCGCGTACGCGAACCTCGCGATCCGCGGCCGGCTCATCCAGCAGATCATCGACGAGCAGGTCGAGCCCGCCGTCGAGCTGCGACCGGACCTCATCACGATCTCGGCGGGCGGCAACGACGTCATCCGTCCGCGCACCGACCCCGACGAGATCTCGGCGCGGTTCGAGTACGCGATCGAGCGCCTCGCACGCGACCGGGCGACGATCGTCATCTTCACCGGCGTCGACGTCGGCTTCTCCCCCGTGTTCCGCGGCATCCGCGGCAAGGTCGCGATCTACAACGAGAACCTCCGCGCGATCGCGCAGAAGCACGACTGCCTCGTGGCCGACCAGTGGGCGCTCGCCGAGATCCAGGACGAGCGCATGTGGGACCGCGACCGCCTCCACCTGAACTCGCTCGGCCACCACACCGTGGCCCGGATGGTGCTGCAGGCGCTCAACGTGGAGAACGACCTCGAGCCGATGAAGCCCGAGCCGCTGCCCGAGCGCTCGTGGCGCGAGGCCCGCACCGAGGACCTCTCGTGGGCGCGCGAGTACCTCGTTCCGTGGGTGATCCGCCGCATCCGGCACCAGTCGTCGGGCGACCTCGTCACGCCGAAGCGGCCGGCGGCCGGGCCGTACTCGTCGCGCCCGGAGTCGACGCCAGGCGGCTGACCCGGCGCCCCGACCGAGCCCGGCGACCCGCCGAGCCCACCGCGCCGCTCAGCCGGCGGGCGGTTCGGCGACGACGCCCTCGTCGAGCGCGCCCGGGTTCGACAGGCGCCACCACGCGCCGGGGTCCTCGAGCGCGCCGTCGACCACGAGCGGGACCTCGATCACCTGCGAGCCGGCCGTGACCGTCGCGGTCCCGACCTCCGCACCGTCGGCGACGAGGCGGAGGGCGTCGGCCCGGACGGCGACGTCGACGGGCGTGTCCGACCAGACCACGACCGTCGCCCCCTCGGTCGCCCTCGCCTCGGCGGCGTCGCCCCACGGCGTCGCGTACGCGGCGAGGGGCCGCCCGGCCTCGAGCGCGACGACCTCGTGGAACCCCGGTCCGATCGAGTCGACCAGTCCGGCCACGGCCTCGCGCACGACCGCGTGCGTGTCGCCGCCGAGCACGACGCCGACCAGGGTGACGGATGCCTCGCCCACCGCGACGTCGGCGGAGAACAGCAGGTTCGCCGCGTCATCCGTCGTCCCCGTCTTGATGCCGTCGATCCCGTGCGTGCCCAGCAGGCGGTTCGAGTTCTTGATCGTGCCGAGTTCCGGGATGGCGACCGACTGCGTGGCGACGATCTCGGCCAGCGTCGGGTTCTCGAGGGCGATCTCGCCGAGTCGGACGAGATCGGCGGCCGTGCTGACGTCGTCGAGCGAGAGCCCGCTCGTGTCGACCACGCGGGTCTCGGTGAGTTCGTGCGCGGCGAGCCAGTCGGTCGCCCGCGCGAGGTAGGCGTCGACCGAGCCGAACGCCCAGTTCGCGATCGAGATGCTGTAGTTGTTGCCCGAGGGCAGCATCATCGCCTCGAGGCTCTCCTTCAGCGAGAGCTCGGAGCCCGCGACGACCGGCGCGACCGACCCGTTCTGCGCGATCATGTCCCAGTAGATGTCGATGTCGGCGTCCGTGTACGCGATCTGCGGGCCCCCCTCGCCCTCGGGGATGGGGTGCTCCTCGAGCACGACGAGCGCGGTGACGACCTTCGCGATGCTGGCCATCGGCATCGGCGTGTCCTCGCCGCCCGCGGCCATGAGGCCGTCGAAGCCGACCGCACCGACCGCCCAGGTGCCGAAGCCCGGCTGGTCGACGGCCTGCGCCTCGGCGACGAGGGGCGCCGGGTCGTCGATCGCGGGCTCGGCGACCGGGATCGGCGCGCCGAGCGCCGACGACGTGTAGATCCCGCCGCCGACGAGCAGGCCGAGCAGGACCGTGAGGATGGCGACCGCGACGATCCGTCGCCGCCGGTACACCGCGGCCGACGGTTTCGAGGGTCGCGTCGGGGCGGGCGGGGCCGGGTCGAGCGTGCGAGACATCCGTTGCAGGATACCCAGCCGACCTATGCGAGCGCGTACAGCGCCACGGCGGCGGCCGCTGCGACGTTCAGCGAGTCGACGCCGTGCGCCATCGGGATCGTCACGATGGCGTCGGCGGCGGCGAGCGCCTGCCGGGAGAGGCCGTCGCCCTCGGCGCCGAGCACGAGCGCGAGCCGCTCGGGCGGGTCGGCGGCGAGCTCCCGCAGCGTGACGGCGTCGTCGGCGAGTGCGAGGGCCGCGACCCGGAAGCCGTGCGCGGTGAGCAACTCGCGCGCCTCGGTCCATTCGGGCAGGCGGGTCCACGGCACCTGGAACACCGTGCCCATGCTCACGCGGACGCTCCGCCGGTAGAGCGGGTCGGCGCATCGCGGCGTCACCAGTACGGCGTCCGCGCCGAGCGCCGCGACCGACCGCAGGATCGCGCCGACGTTCGTGTGGTCGACGATGTCCTCGAGGATGACGACGCGCCGGGCATCCGCGAGGAGGGCGGCGGGGTCGGGCAGCTCCGGCCGTTCGAACGCGGCGAGCGCGCCGCGGTGCACGCGGTACCCGGTGATGGCCTCGAGACCGGCGGGGTCGGCGAGGTGCACGGGGATGTCGAACGGCGCCAGGTGCGGCTCGAGGTCGGCGAGCCACTTCTCCTCCATGAGCACCGAGCGCGGCGTGCAGCCGGCCGCGATCGCGCGACGGATGACCTTGGCCGACTCGGCGATGAAGACGCCCCGCTCGGGCTCGGTGATGCTGCGGAGCGCGACGTCCGTGAGCCTGGCGTAGTCCGCGACGGCGTCGGATGTCGCGTCCGTGACGTGTTCGATGCGCATGGGTCCTCCCGGGTCGGCGCGCCCTCCGGAAACATCCCGGAAAAGCCGCATGTCTAGAATCGCAGCACCGTCGAAGGGAGACGCGCGTGGTCACAGGGCTCGAGGCACCGGCGCCGTCCGACGTGCTGCTCGACGAGGCGATCGGCCTCATGCGCGGGTCGCGCGTGGCCGTGCTGACGGGCGCCGGTGTGAGCACCGACTCGGGCATCCCCGACTACCGCGGACAGGGTGCGCCGGTGCGCACGCCCATGAAGATGCAGACGTTCGTCGCGTCGGCGGCGGCGCGGAAGCGCTACTGGGCGGGCAGCCACCTCGGCTGGCGGACCTTCGGCACGGCGCAGCCGAACGACGGGCACCGCGCGCTCGCGCGGCTCGAGGAGTCGGGCGTCGTGTCCGGGGTCGTCACGCAGAACGTCGACGGCCTGCACCGCCGGGCGGGCAGCTCCCACGTCGTCGAGCTGCACGGCGCGTCCGACCGCGTGGTGTGCCTGTCGTGCGGCCAGGTGTTCGCCCGGCAGTCCGTCGCGGACCGCCTGGCCGAGCTGAACCCGCACATCGACCTCGACGTGGCGATCCGGCCGGCGCCCGACGGCGACGTCGAGGTCGACGACGTGGAGTCGATGGTGATCCCGGCCTGCACGGTGTGCGGCGGCACGCTGAAGCCCGACGTGGTGTTCTTCGGCGAGTTCGTTCCGACGCCGGTGTACCGGCAGGCGGCGGCGCTCGTGCAGCGCGCGGACGTGCTGCTCGTGGCCGGTTCGTCGCTCGTCGTGAACTCCGGGGTGCGCCTGCTCGAGATCGCCCGGCGTCGACGGGTGCCGATCGTGGTCGTGAACCGGGGGATCACGAAGGGCGACAGCCGCGCGACGGTGAAGCTCGACGCGGGAGCGACCGAGACGCTCACGGCGATGGCAGCAGCGCTCGCCTGAGGCGAGCCCGAACGCGGGGTGAGTCGGCCAGCGCGAGTCGGCCGGCGCGAGTCGGCTCAGCGCCGCCCGCGCGAGTGGGCCGCGCGGCGGTTGGTCCCGCCGACCTCGGTGAGCACCTCGAGCAGTCGCTCCGCCGACGCGCTCCAGGTGAAGCGCCGCGCGACGTCGACGGATGCCGCGGACCGCCGTTCCCACTCCCCGGGCTCGTCGAGCGCGGCGATCGCGCGAGCCGCGGCATCCGCGTCGTCGACCGCGAAGTAGGTCGCCGCCTCGCCGCCGATCTCGCGGAAGATCGGGATGTCGCTCACGACGACCGGCGTGCCGAGGCGCATGGCCTCGACGAGCGGGATCCCGAAGCCCTCGGCCTTAGACGCGGTGACGAGTGCGGTCGCCCGGGCGAGCACCGCCGCGTACTCCTCGTCGGTCGCCCCGTCGTGGAAGACGAGGCGCGCCTCGGGTGCGATGCGCGTGAGGCGCCGCCGCTGCTCGTCGCTGACGCGGCTCATCAGGTGCAGCTCGTGGTCGGGCAGCTGCGCGACCGCGCGCACGAGCGTCTCGACGCCCTTGTACGACATGAACGAGCCCATGTAGACGAGCCGGCCCCCCTCGGGACGCGCACGCGGCAGGTCGGGTGCGCCGATCTCGTCGGCGGCGTTCCGGACGACCGTCAGGGGCCGCTTCGTGAGGTGGTGCTTCCGGATGAGGCCGGCGCTCGTCTCGGACACGGTGACGACCGCGTCGGCCCGGTTCAGCAGCATCCGCTGCGGCCACCACATGAGGTGGTACAGCCGCCACAGCACGCGCACGAACGCGGGCAGGTCGCGCGGCGGGGTGCGGTTCTCGTAGTAGATGAGATCGTGCAGCGTGAGGACGAGGCCGTAGTCGCGGCCCCACGAGCCCATGGTCTGCATGGGCGAGAAGACCACGTCGGGCCGGAGCTTGCGGACCTGCCGGGCGACCCACGGCTCGCGCACGCTCGTCGGCCCGCTGACCATCTCCCACGGCAGCGCGGGCAGCTTGTCGAGCTGTCGATGGTCGCTGATGAGCATGGTGAGCGGATGCCGCTTCGCGAGCTCCGCGACGATGCCCGCGGTGAACCGGCTGATGCCGTCGTGGTGGTCGATGCGGACGTACCGGCAGTCGACGACGAGCCTCACGCCCGCTCACCCTCGACGAACACGCGGATGTGGCCCGCCGCCTCGCCGGGCGTCTCGTAGTGGATCAGGTGGCCGACGTCGGGGATGACGGCGAGCGTCGCGTCCTCGAAGAGTGGCCGCAGTCGGTACTGCGCCTCGATCGGCGTGACGTCGTCGTCCTCCGCGACGACGAGCAGCGTCGGGGTGGCGATGCCGGGCGCGTACTCGCGGACGTCGTGCCCGACGGATGCCTCGAACGCCTGCAGCACGGCGTCGCGGTCGTCGAACGCGGAGAAGTACCGGTCGTGCTGGTCGTGGATGAACCGGCGCAGCTCGGGGTCGCGGGTCTTCGCCATGGTGACGCTCATGACGCGCACGATGGCGCCGTTGCGGAGCAGCGCGAAGCCCGCCCGCTCGGGGAGCGCCGCCGCGGCGCGGTAGTAGGCGACCGCGAGCCTCGTCATGATCGCACGCGGGCCCTCGAGGGCGGGCGCGCCGATCGGGTTGAGCAGGATGAGCCGGTCGGGTGCGAGGCCGGATGCCACCGCGGCGCTCGTGACGATCGAACCGAAGGAGTGGCCGAGCAGGGTCCATCCGCCGGTTCGCGCCGCGGCATCCGTCACCCCCGCGGCGTCGATGAAGGCGACGAGCCAGTCGGCGTACGCGTCGATGTCGTGCGGGCGGCCCGCGAACGCGGCCGAGGCGCCGAATCCGGGCAGGTCGGGGATGAGCACGCGGTAGCCGGGGAGCTTCGCCACGATCGGCTCGAGGCCGTGGTGGTCGCCGCGGAAGCCGTGCACGGCGACGATGACGGGGGCGTCCTCCGGGCCGTACTCCCACCAGGCGGTCTCGCTGCCCAGCACGGGGGCGCGGTGCTCGCGGACGGGGATCCGCTCGAGGTCGGCGGCGTACGGTGAGGCGATCATCCCCAGCATCCTACGGCGCGCCACCTGAGCGCTGTCGGAGGCCGCCGATACCGTGACCGGCATGGAGCCCTCCCCCGTCGCATCCTGGGCCGACACCCTCGCGGTGTTCGACCTCGAGACCACCGGCATCGACATCGACACGTGCCGCATCGTGACCGCCCACGTCGGCGTGATCGGGTCGGATGGCGCGGTGCTCGAGCAACGCGAGTGGCTCGTCGATCCCGGCGTCGAGATCCCGACGGCGGCGACCCTGATCCACGGCGTGTCGACCGAGCGCGCGCGCCTCGAGGGGCGACCGGCGGCACAGGCGGTCGCCGAGATCATCGACGCGCTGCGGGATGCCGCGGCGCGCGGCTTCCCGATCGTCGCGTACAACGCCGCCTACGACCTCTCGGTGCTCCACCGTGAGGCCGAGCGCTACGCGCACGAGGCCTTCCGCGGCCCCGGGTTCGTGATCGACCCGCTGGTGATCGACAAGGCCGTCGACCGCTTCCGGCGCGGCAAGCGCACGCTCACGGCGGCGTGCGAGCACTACGGGGTCGAGCTCACCGCGGCGCACGACGCCGGTGCCGACGCGATCGCCGCCGGTCGGGTGGCGCAGGCCATCGCCCGCTCGTTCCCCGAGCTCGCCGCGACCGCGATCGCCGAACTGCACGCCAGCCAGGTCGACTGGTCGCGCGAGCAGGCCGAGAGCTACCAGGAGTGGCGCCGCATGAACGGCGAGCCCGGGTTCACGACCTCGGGAGCCTGGCCGCTCCGCTGAGCGCGGGCCGGAAGTCCGTCGCGCCGTCGCGTGCGACGTGGGAGTCTTGAGCCATGTCGGATCGACCGCCCGTCCGCTCAGCGACCGACGCGCTCATCGAGGCGAGCGCGCTCTGGATCCTCGGCGACAGCCCGCCCGGCTTCCTCGTCGATGCGGCCGTCGAGGCGACCGTCGCGGGGCTCGACTCCCCCGCACTGCACGAGCTCGCCGGCATGTCCGACGCGGATTCGCCGTGGGATCTCCGGGAGGCGCTCGGCCGTGCGCTCGTCGAACTCGGCGCGGGCGTGCCCGACCCGCGGGAGCCCGCCACGCTCCTGCTCGCGCTCCGCGAGCTCGCCGCGCAGTTCCTCCACGAGCGCATCTCGATCCGCGAACTCGTCGACCGGGCACGCTCCGTGATCGACGAGGGCGCGGAGACGCCCGACGAGGCGGCGGTGCTCCTCGCCGCGGGCGAGGCCCTCGACGCCGGCCGCATCACGGCGCACCAGGCGCAGCTCGATGCGCTGGACTGGGCGGCGGGGCTCACCCGGGCCTGACATGGGAATGACCCGGGCACGACGAAGGGGCGGACGACCGAAGTCGCCCGCCCCTGTCGTGGAGCGTCTTACGCGCCGAAGCCCTTGAAGCGCTTGTTGAACTTCTCGACGCGGCCGGCCGAGTCCATGATGCGCTGCTTGCCCGTGTAGAACGGGTGCGAGGCCGACGAGATCTCGACGTCGATCACCGGGTAGGTCTCGCCGTCGAGCTCGATGGTCTTGTCGCTGGTCACCGTCGAGCGGGTGAGGAACGTCTCGCCCGAGGCGAGGTCGCGGAAGACGACGGCGTTGTACTCGGGGTGGATGTCGGTCTTCATGAGAATCCTTGCTTGATCGGATGTGGGGTCGCCCCGCCTCGAGGGCAGGGAAGCGTGTCGGCCTTTGGCCAAAACACGATTCTAGCAGAGGCGATCGCCTCGGTGCGTCACCGGGCGGCGCGTGCCGTGTAGCGGCCGTCGCGCTCGGTGAGCTCGATCGGCATGGCGAAGGTGTCGCTCAGCGTCTCGGAGGTGAGCGCCTCGGCGATCGGCCCCGCCGCGCGGATCGCGCCGTCGGCGAGGAGCAGCGCGTGCGTGAAGCCCTCGGGGATCTCCTCCACGTGGTGGGTCACCATGACGATCGCCGGCGACGACTTCGACGAGGCGTAGCCGCCGAGGAGCGCCACGAGCTCCTCCCGCGCCCCGAGGTCGAGGCTCGCGGCCGGCTCGTCGAGCAGCAGCAGCTCGGGGTCGGTCATGACCGACCGCGCGATCTGCACGCGCTTCTGCTCGCCGTCGGAGAGGCTGCCGAACCGGCGCTCGGCGAAGCCGTCGAGGCCCCACTCCTTCAGCACGCGCTGCGCGCGCCGGTCGTCGATCGACTCGTACTCCTCGTTCCACCGGCCGGTGACCGAGTAGGCCGCGGTGAGCACCGTGTTCAGCACGCTCTCGTTCCGCGGGATGAGCCGGGCCATCGCCGTCGAGGCGAAGCCGATCATCGGGCGCAGCTCGAAGACGTCGACCTTGCCGAGCGCCTCCTGCAGCACCTCGACGGAGCCCCTGGTGGGGTGCATCGCGGCCGCGGCGATCTGCAGCAGCGTCGTCTTGCCCGCCCCGTTGGGGCCGAGGATCACCCACCGCTCGTCGGAGTCCACGTTCCAGTCGATGCCGTCGAGGATCGTGTTCGCATCGCGAACCACCGAGACATTCTGGAACTGCAGGACCGTAGACGCCATGGTCTCCAGCCTAGTGGGACTCGGGAGACCGGCCCGCGCACGCGGCGCCCGTCACCGACCGGCGAGCACGCGCTCGTAGAGCGCGCGCGTGTCGGCCGCGATCGCCCCCCACGCGAAGTGCTCCTCGGCACGCCGACGGCCCGCCGCGCCCATCTCCCGGGCCCGCTCGGGGTCGGCCACGACGCGCTCGAGCGCCGCGGCGAGGTCGGCCACGAAGCGGTCGGGATCCAGGGGGGTGCCGGTGCCGTCGTCGTGCTGCTCGATCGGCACGAGCACGCCCGTGACGCCGTCGTCGACGACCTCCGGGATGCCGCCGGTCGCCGTGCCCACGACCGCCGCGCCGCACGCCATCGCCTCGAGGTTCACGATGCCGAGCGGTTCGTACACCGACGGGCAGACGAAGCAGGTCGCCGCGGTGAGCAGGGCCGTGAGCTCGCTCCGCGGCAGGTGCCGATCGATCCACACGACGCCCTGGCGGGTCGCCGCGAGCTCGTCGACGAGGCCCGAGACCTCGGCCATGATCTCCGGGGTGTCGGGCGCCCCCGCGCAGAGGACGAGCTGCACGTCGTCGGGCAGGGAGCGCGCCGCGCGCAGCAGGTACGGCAGGCCCTTCTGCCGCGTGATCCGGCCGACGAAGACGATCGACGGGCGGTCGGGGTCGAGGCCGAGGGACCGCGCGAGGTCGGCGTCGTCGTTCGCATGCCAGTCGGTCAGGTCGATGCCGTTGTAGACGACCGAGACCTTCGCCGGGTCGATGTCCGGATAGGAACGGAGGATGTCGCGTCGCATCCCGTCGCTCACCGCGATCACCGCGTCGGCGTCCTCGAACGCCGTGCGCTCGACCCAGCTCGACACGCGGTAGCCGCCGCCGAGCTGCTCGGCCTTCCACGGCCGGAGCGGCTCGAGGCTGTGCGCGGTGACGACGTGCGGCGTGCCGTGCAGCGCCTTGGCGGTGAAGCCGGCGAAGTTCGCGTACCAGGTGTGCGAGTGCACGAGGTCGGCCCCCGCGGCATCCTGCGCCATCAGCAGGTCGACGCCCATCGTCGACAGCGCCGCGTTGGCGCCCGCGAACTCGGCCGGCGTCGCGTACGCGGTCGTGCCCGCCTCCTCGCGCGGGGCGCCGAAGCAGCGCACCTGCACGTCGATGTCGCGACGCAGCGCGCGGACGAGCTCGGCGACGTGCACGCCGGCGCCTCCGTAGATCTCGGGCGGGTATTCGCGCGTGAGCAGGTCGACTCGCATGCGGCAACGTTAGCCCCAGTCGGTCACGGGCCGTCAACCACCTGTCGTCGGCGGCGTCCGGCTGACTACGCTGGGCACATGGCTACGCGGAAGATCTTCGGAATCGTGCTCGCGGGCGGCGAGGGCAAGCGCCTCATGCCCCTGACCGAGGACCGGGCCAAGCCGGCGGTGCCGTTCGGGGGTCAGTACCGCCTGATCGACTTCGCGCTGTCGAACCTCATCAACTCGGGTCTCCAGCAGATCGTCGTCCTGACCCAGTACAAGTCGCACAGCCTCGACCGGCACGTGTCCCAGACCTGGCGCCTCGACGGCATGCTCGGCTCGTACGTGGCATCCGTGCCGGCCCAGCAGCGCCTCGGCAAGCGCTGGTTCTCGGGTTCGGCCGACGCGATCCTGCAGAGCCTCAATCTCATCTACGACGAGCAGCCCGACATCATCGTCGTGGTCGGCGCCGACCACGTCTACCGCATGGACTTCAGCCAGATGATCCAGGCGCACATCGATTCCGGCGCCGATGCGACGGTCGCCGCCATCCGCCAGCCGATCTCGCTCGCGAACCAGTTCGGCGTCATCGAGATCGACCCGAAGTCGCCCGACCGCATCCACCGCTTCCTCGAGAAGCCGAGCGACCCCGAGGGCCTGCCCGACTCCCCCGGCGAGGTGCTCGCCTCGATGGGCAACTACGTCTTCAACGCCGACGCGCTGATCGACGCCGTGCTGCGCGACGGCGAGCGCACCGACTCCAGCCACGACATGGGCGGCGACATCATCCCCGCGTTCGTGTCGCAGGGCAACGCCGGCGTCTACGACCTCAAGGGCAACGACGTCCCCGGCTCCACCGACCGCGACCGCTACTACTGGCGCGACGTGGGAACGATCGACTCGTTCTTCGAGGCCCACCAGGACCTCATCTCGGTGCTGCCCGTGTTCAACCTGTACAACCAGGAGTGGCCGATCTTCAGCCAGCAGGTCAACTCGCCGCCCGCGAAGTTCACGCGCGACGCGCGCGGTTCGCTCGGCACCGTCATCGACTCGATCGTCTCGCTCGGCTCGGTGATCTCGGGCGCGCACGTCGAGCGCAGCGTGCTCGGTCCGTGGGCGATCGTCGGCTCGGGTGCGAACGTGTCCGACTCGATCCTGTTCGACCGCGCCCGCATCGAGGCGGGCGCCACGGTGCGGCGCGCCATCCTCGACAAGGAGGTCGTGGTCGAGGCGGGCGCGCACATCGGCGTCGACCGTGCGGAGGACCGCGCGCGCGGCTTCGTCGTCACCGACAGCGGCATCACCGTCGTGGGCAAGGGGTCCCACGTGCGGAAGCACGCGTGAGTCGCGGCACCACCGGCCGTGAGGGCGGCCTCCTCGTCGTGCTCGACGCCGACTCGACCCTGATCCGCGAGGAGGCGATCGAGTTGCTCGCCGAGGCTGCGGGCAGCCTCGAGCACGTCGCCGCGGTGACCGAGCGCGCGATGCGGGGCGAGCTCGACTTCGCCGCGAGCCTGCGCGAACGCGTCGCGACGCTCGCCGGGCTCCCGGTCGCCGAGGTGCTCGCCGCGCGCGAGCGTCTCACGCCCACGCCCGGCGTGCAGGAACTGATCGACGGCGTGCATTCTGCGGGCGGGCGCGTCGGCGTCGTGTCCGGCGGCTTCCACGAGCTGCTCGATCCGCTCGCCGAGCGCCTCGGGCTCGACCACTGCCGGGCGAACCGGCTCGAGGTCGACGGCGATCGGCTCACCGGCCGCGTGCTCGGCGACATCGTCGACGCGGAGGCCAAGCGGCGCTCGCTCGAGGAGTGGGCCGCGGCATCCGGCACCCCGCTCTCCCGGACGATCGCGGTCGGCGACGGCGCCAACGACCTGCGCATGCTGGATCGGGCGGCGCTCGGCGTCGCGTTCTGCGCGAAGCCCGTCGTGCGGGCGCAGGCGGATGTCGCGATCGACCGCGTCGACCTCAGCGGGGTGCTCGCGCTCGCGGGACTGCGCGGCTGAGCTCGTATCCCCGGTGCGGGCTGGGAGTCGCATCCGAACCCCACGCGGCACCCGCTGGTCGTGCTTAGCCTGAACCCATGACCAGCCGCAACGTCGCACGCTTGTCCGCCGTCGGCGCGTTCGCCGCGCTCCTGCTCGTCTCGGTCGCCTCGCCGGCCGTGGCGGGACCGCACTCGTCGGCCGGCGGTGGTGCGGTCGAATCGGTGATCCACCTGCCCGACGGTTTCCAGCCGGAGGGGGTCGCGATCGCGCCGGGCGGCACCGCGTACTTCGGCTCGCTCGCCGACGGCGACATCTACGCCGCCGACCTGCGGAGCGGCGAGAGCGAGGTCGTCAGCGAAGGCCCGGGAACGCCATCGGTGGGCCTGGACCTCGACCCGAAGGGGCGTCTCTTCGTCGCGGGTGGTGACGCGGGCGATGCGCGGGTCATCGACACGGCGACGGGCGAGGTCCTGGCGTCCTACCAGCTCACCGACGCGTCCGGGTTCATCAACGACGTCATCGTGACCCGGGATGCCGCGTGGTTCACCAACAGCTTCGCGGCGGAGCTCTACCGGCTCCCGCTCGGCCCGGGCGGAGCGCTGCCCGACGCCGACGACGTCGAGACGGTGCCGCTCGGCGGCGAGTGGGTGCAGCAGGGGTTCTTCAACGCGAACGGCATCGTGGCCACACCCGACCGTCAGGCGCTGCTCGTCATCCAGAGCTCGACCCAGACGCTCTACCGCGTCGATCCGGCGTCGGGCGATGCGACCGCGGTCGACCTCGGCGGCGCGAGCCTGCCGAACGGCGACGGGATGCTCGTCATCGGACGCACGCTCTACGTGGTCCAGAACCAGCTGAACCAGGTCGCCGAGATCCGGCTCGACCCGTCCGGCACGACGGGCGAGGTCGTCGACGTCCTGACCGACCCGGACTTCGACGTGCCGACGACCGTCGACTCGTTCGGCGACGGGCTGTACCTGCCGAACGCGCGATTCGGGACTCCGGCGACGCCGACGACGCCGTACACGGCGGTCCGCATCGATCGCTGACGTGCGGAGCCCGCTCGCGGCATCCGCTCCGGGTTCAGTGCCCCATGCCGAGGCCGCCGTCGACCGGGATGACGGCGCCCGAGATGTAGCCCGCGTCGTCGCCGGCGACCCACGCGACGACCTTCGCGACCTCCGACGGCGTCGCGAACCGGCCCGCCGGGATGCTCTTCCGGTACTCGGCCTGCTGGGCCTCCGGGAGCGCGTCGGTCATGTCGGTCTCGATGAAGCCCGGCGCGATGACGTTGGCGGTGATGTTGCGGGCGCCGAGCTCTCGCGTGATCGAACGGGCCATGCCGACGAGGGCGGCCTTCGACGACGAGTAGTTGACCTGGCCGGCGCCGCCGTACAGGCCGACGACGCTCGAGATGAGCACGATGCGGCCGAAGCGGGCCTTCAGCATGCCCTTCGAGGCGCGCTTCACGACGCGGAACGCGCCGGTGAGGTTGGTGTCGACGACGCTCGTGAACTCCTCCTCGCTCATGCGCATGAGGAGCGTGTCGCGCGTGATGCCCGCGTTCGCCACGAGGACCTCGACCGGGCCGAGTTCGGCCTCGATCTCGGAGAACGCCCGGTCGATCGACTCGGCGTCGGTGACGTCGGCGCGCACGGTGAGCGTGCCCGCGGGCCCGTCGCCCGAGCGCGCGGTCACGGCCACCCGGTGGCCCTGCGCGACGAACTCCTCGGCGATCGCGTAGCCGATCCCCCGGTTGCCTCCGGTCACCAGCACCGTGCGGCTCGTGGTCATGGCGGGACTCCGTCTCTCTCGGGGGCTGTGCCGGCCGGCCCGCGGATTCCGGCGTGCTCGGCTCGAAGGGTGCGCGACGAGAGCGCGCGGCCCGTCCCAGCATAGAGGTTGCCGAGTTCGCGGCATCCGTCGCCCCCAGCGGACGTAGGCTTGAGGGGAGGAGTGCGCCGCAGTCCACGGCGACCACCATGAAGCACCAACCCCTGCAGTCGATCACGTCGCTGCCGCCGTCGCCCGAGGCGGAACGCCGTGCACGCATGATCAAGTACACGGTCATGATGTCGATCCGTGTCGCCTGCATCGTCGCACTGCTGTTCGTGCAGGGCTGGTGGCTGCTGGTGTTCGCGCTCGGCGCGGTGTTCCTGCCCTACTTCGCCGTCGTCGTCGCGAACGTGGCGACCACGCGCCGGTCCGAGGTCGAGAGCCCCGGAGGGATCGTGCCGCTGCGCCGCGCGGACGGCGGGACGGACTGGACGACGGCCGACGCCGCGGGCGGCACCGAGCCGTCGACATCCGCGGACGCCGGCTCGACCGAGGGGCCCGGCGCTGCGCGTGAGCCCGACGCCCCGGCGGACGACCGCACGACCGACGACCGGGAGGACGACCGGTGATCGGCCTCTCCTCCGCCGCCCCGCAGGGCGGCTGCTCCCGCGCGGGATGCCGCGAGGGCGCGGCGTGGCGCATCGACTGGCGGAACCCGAAGATCCACTCGGAGGACCGCGTGAAGACCTGGCTCGCGTGCGACGATCACGTCGAGTACCTGCGCGACTTCCTCGCCTCGCGCTCGTTCCCGGTCCGGGTGGCGCCGTTCGAGGCGACGGATGCCGCGCCCGCGGCGCCGCTCGGCCGTGACGCGCGCTCGGGTGGTGAGGGCGCATGAACCGCTGGCGGTTCCTCGCGTCGCCCCGCTGGGCGGGCTACCTCGCGCTCGTCATCGTCTTCGCGATCGCCTGCTCGGCGCTCGGCACCTGGCAGCTCAACCGCCGCGCCGAGGCGCTCGCCGAGGTCGCCCGCATCGACGCGAACTACGACGCCGTCCCGGTGCCGCTCGCCGAGGCCCTCCCCGACCCGGACGGATTCGACATCGACCAGCGCTGGCAGGTGGTCTCCGCCACGGGCGAGTACCTCGCGTCGGAGGAGGTCGTCGTGCGCAACCGACCGTACGGAGGCAGCACGGGCTTCGAGGTCATCACGCCGTTCCGCCTCGCCGACGGCACGGTGTTCATGGTCGATCGCGGCTGGATCCCGCAGGACTCGGATGGCCGTCCGTCGGAGGTCGCGGCGCCGCCCGCCGGCGAGGTCGAGATCACGGCGCGCCTCAAGGCGGGCGAAGGGCGGATCGCCGGCCGCACGTCCTCGGGCGCGGAACTCGCGACGATCGACCTCGACGAGTTCGCCGAGCGCGTCGACGCGCCCGCCTATACGGGCGCCTACGGCATCCTGATCCAGTCGGGCGCCACCGCGAGCGAACCGCCCGTCGCGCTCCCCAGGCCGGTGCGCGACGAGGGTCCGCACCTCTCCTACGCGCTGCAGTGGTTCGTGTTCGCGCTGCTCGCGTTCATCGCGCTGGCCTGGTTCGCGAACCAGGAGCGAAAGGTGCTCGAGACGGATGCCGCGGGCGACGGCGCGGCGGACGCACACGCCCCGCGCGGGGCCGCGCCATCCGCTCACGAGGGGAACCGGGCGGAAGCGCGCCGGCCGACCACCCCACGGCGCCCGGCGAAGGCGGATCGCAACCGGTCGGACGCGGACGTCGAGGACGAGATCCTCGACCGCCGCTAGGCCTTCGCGGTCGCCGTGCCGCGCAGGATCGACGACATCTTCTTGCCGCGCGCGACCTCGTCGACGAGCTTGTCCATGTAGCGGATCTTCTGCATGAGCGGGTCCTCGATCTCCTCGACGCGCATGCCGCAGATCACGCCCGTGATGAGCGAGGCGTTCGGATTCATCTGCGGGGCGTCGGCGAAGAACGCCTCGAGGGTGCGCCCGTCGGCGATCGCCTCGTCGAGTCCGGCGTCGTCGTAGCCCGTGAGCCACGTGATGACCTGGTCGAGCTCGGCCCTGGTGTGGTCCTTCCGCTCGACCTTCTGCACGTACAGCGGGTAGATGCTGCCGAAGCTCATCCCGTAGATCCGGTGTCCGGCCACGTGCGTCTCCTCTGGTCGAAATGGATCGTCCTCGTGGATTCCAGCCTACGTGGCCCCTCCCCCCAGGCACCGTTCGCGGCTAGGGTCGGCGGGTATGGACATGCTCAGGGGGAAGGAGATCGCCGCGGCCGACCTCACCGACTGGCGCAAGCTGGCGCAGGGACTCCACGCCCGCTACCTGGTCGACGACTTCGGCGCCGGCGCACGGTTCGTGGTCGCGGTGGGCGAGGCGGGTGACTCGATCGGTCACCACCCGACCGTGTCGATCGGCGACGGCTGCGTCGATCTCGAGCTGGTCAGCGACGACGCCGTCTACCGCGACGACGAGGGCACCGAACACGTCGTCGAGTGGGTGACCCGGCTGGACGTCGACCTCGCGCGACGGATCACCGGGATCGCCGCCGACCACGGGCTCGTCGCGGACCCGACCGCGGTCAGCGTCATCGAGCTGGGCCTCGACACGGCACGCTCCGCGACCATCGCCCCGGTGTGGGCGGCGCTGCTGACGGGGACCGCCGAGGCCCAGGGCCACGGCTCCCCCAGCGACGAGATCCGGGACGCCACCGGTCGGGTGCCGAACCTGTGGTTCGGCGACGCCGAGGAGGGCGACGAAGGCCGGACGCCGCGTCAGCGGTTCCACGTCGAGGTCTACGTGGCGCCCGAAGTGGCCGAGCAGCGCATCGCCGCCGCCGTCGCCGCAGGTGGGACGGTCGTCGACGACAGCGACGCCCCATCCCTCACCGTGATCGCCGACCAGGACGGCAACACGGGAGTCGTCTGCATCGACGCGTCGGCTGCACCCCTGAGCTGAAGCGCCGCCGGGACGCCCGTCGTCGACGGACGCCGCGGCGCCTCAGCGCTCCTCGATCAGGGTGAGCAGGTTGCCGTCGGGGTCCACGAGATGCCCGGCCCGCAACCCCCAGCTCTGCGGTCGCACCTCGTGGAGACGGGGGAACCCGTGGTCGGCGATCGGCACGCCCGCGGCGACGATGCTCGCCGCCAGCTCGTCGACGTCGGCGACGCGGATGGTGCAGCGACTCGCGCTCGTCGCCGGGTCGAGGTCGGGCGCGGGGAAGAACTCGAGCTGGAGCCGACCGCGTCGCAGGATCATCCACCCGTCGTCGCGGAAGCGTCTCGCGAACCCGAAGCGCGCGTAGAACCCCTCGGTGGCATCGAGATCCCGCGACGGGAGGTTCGGCACGGTGCGGTCGGAGACGCCTGCGACGGACATTCACGCATTGTGCCGTGCGATCGTCGCCACGTCCAGTCGTCGTGGCGCGTCATGGGCACCGTGACCTCCCTCATCGGGCACGCTCCAGGATGGTGAGGAGCACGCCGTCGCCGTACGTCGTGGCCTCGGTGAGCTTCCACACCGTGCGGTCGGGCATCTCCGTCCAGAGCCTGCGCCCGTGGCCGAGGAGCACCGGGAACGACATGAGGTGGATCTCGTCGACCAGGTCGGCCTAGAGCAGGCCCTGCGCGAGCCGGATGCTCCCCGCGACCGAGATGTCCCCGTCGACGCTCCGCCTGAGCTGCGCCACCTCGTCGACGAGGTCGCCGGAGAGCACCGTCGTGTTGTTCCACTCCGGCTCGCTGAGCGTGCTCGACACGACGAACTTGGGCATGCCGTTGTACTTCTCGGCGAGCTCGCCGTCGTAGTGCGGCCACGCGGACGCGAACCCTTCGTAGGTCGTGCGCCCGAGCAGCAGCGCCGAGGATCCGAGTGCCTCGTCCTCCTTGAACTTCTCGCCGTCGTCGCCGCGGTCGAACTCGAAGCTCCAGTTCGGGTACTTGAAGTCCTCGCCGCCGGGTGCCTCCACGACGCCGTCGAGCGAGATGAACTCGGTGAGCACGATGCGTCCCATGTCAGTCCTCCTCGATGAAGCCGCGCAGCGCCGGCGCGAGCACGTCGGCGGTCGTGCTGTGGTTCTCACCGGGGACCGGCATCAGGGTCGCGGTCGGCAGGTGCTCGGCGACCGCCTGTGCACCGGCGGCCAGGTGCGGCCAGGTCTCGGTGCCGTGCATGACCAGCACCGGGATGTCGATGCGATCCCAGAGGTTCTCGCGCAGCGGCCGACCGGACATCGTGTCGCCGACCTGACGGCCGTCGTAGGCGATGGTCGGGGCGATCGCCTCGAGCATCGGCCAGAACTCGGTCCCGCGCATTCCGTCGACCATCTCGCCCGGCATCCCGGCGGCCTCGGTCATGAAGAGGGCGACGGCATCGCCCGGGCGACCCTCGACGACCGCGGCGTCGAGCTGCTCGACGTAGTCGGCCGGCAGCGGCGCGCGGGAGCCGTTCGCGACGACGGGCGGTTCGAACAGTGCGAGCCGTGCGATCGGAACGCCGGCCTGCGCGGCGTTCAGGGCCAGGAGCGCCCCGGAGGACCATCCGAAGACGGTCACCGGACGTCCGTCCGCGACCTCCGCGATGATCGCGGCGAGGTCGTCGAACTCGCGCTCGACCGCATAGGGGGCCGTGTCGCCGCTGTCGCCGCGCCCGCGCCGGTCGTAGTTCACGACGCGGAACCGATCGGCGAGCAGTTCGGCGGTCGCCGCGTTCTCGGGGGTCGTGGCGCGGTACGCGGTCGCGCCGTCGATGATGATGATCGGGTCGCCGTCGCCCCAGGCGGAGTACGCGATGGTGGTTCCGTCGGCGGACGTGACGGTCGTGTTCTCGGACAAGGTCGTGAGCCTCTCTCGTCGGTTCGCGGGTGATCACCGCGATGGCTTCACGCTAGGTCCGTCCCGGGGCCTCGGGCTTGTACAGAAGCGACAGTGGATCGGTCGTCGCGGTCGTCGGCCGGAGCTGCGTGGCCGTGCGCCCGATGAACCGCTGCAGGGCTCGCGCCAGGTGAGGTTGGTCGTAGTATCCGAGCCGGTGCACGACGTCGAGCGGCGCGACCCCCTCGCCGAGCAGCACGGCGGCCTCGCGCGCCCGTTCGATCTGGCGGATGGCGCCCTGGGTGAGTCCCGTCGTCGCGGCCACGCGGCGCTGCACGGAGCGGGACCCGACCCTGGCGATCCCGCCCCAGACGACCTCGTCGACCAGCGGATCCCGCACGAGCACGCCGGATCGGACGAGCCGTTCCACGAACTGCTCCGCGTTGTCGAAGTCCGGGATCTCCCATTCCTCGCCCCGCAGCACGAACGCTCGCCCGGTGACGTGCGGACTCTCCACGCCGCCGTCGACGAGCTCCCCGATCGGCAGGTGCGGCATCGACGCGCCGTGCGCGAACGTTATCCCCAACGAGCGCGAGTCGTCCGTGACCTCGGCGATCGAGGCGGATGTCTCGGGCCCGCGCACCGCGGCGTGGACGACTCCGCGGTCCTCCCAGAACACGAGCTCCCAGTTCGACGTCGCGATCGACGTCATCCGCTCGACGCCCGACGTGCGCCCCTGCCAGACCCGCGCGATGTACGGCGAGTCGGACGACCGGTGGCTGCTCTCGATCGGCACCTCACCACCCTCGCACGAACCCGCCGGATCCGAACGGTTCGTGGCGGCGGTCTTCATCGGCGAATCGCGTTCGTCGACCTGGATCGCCCGCATGGCCACAGGCGATCGATCGATCCAGCGCGAACTCACGCGTCTCCACCCACCCGCGCGATTCCCCGCCCCGATGGCTGGATACGATTCCGACATGGAATCCGAGATCGTGCTCGAGGAGACCGTGGCGTCTGATCCGCGCGTGCGTGGTCTCGTGGCCGAGCAGGAGGCCGAGGTGATGGCCCGCTACCACGAGACCGATCCCGGACCGGGCGCGTCGCCCGACAGCCCCGCCGTCGTGGCCATGGCCGACGACCGTCCAGTGGGGTGCGTTCTGGTGTCGTTCCATCGGGACTTCGCGGAGATCAAGCGGATGTACGTCGCTCCGGCTTCGCGCGGCCGCGGGCTCAGCCGGTTGCTCCTCGAGCGAGCGGAAGTGATCGCTGCGGCACGCGGCGCGTTCGTCCTGCGACTGGAGACCGGACTGGCTCAGCCTGAGGCGATGGCCCTGTACAGCCGATCGGGCTATTCACCCATCCCCTGCTACGGCTACTGGAAGGACGACCCGGATGTGCGCTGCTACGAGAAGTCGTTGACTTCGTGAGGCCGGTCATGACCCGGCCGAGCGCCGGCCGAGCTGGCGACCCCCGCCAACGCCGTCGCGGCATCCGTCTGGCGTGCGCGGGCGACGCTACGACGCCCCCCTCCGTGCGACGTTCGCCGGCGTGCGTTGGAGGGGCGTCGAGATCAGTGCGCCCGGAAGCCATAGTCTGCCGAGATGGCGCCCCGCCCCGAATGGAGCTCTGTCAAGACCACCAGTGCGCTCGCGGTGGGCGTCGCGCTCCTCGTGATCGGCGTTTGGGTTGCCACGCTTCTCACCCCGAGCCCTCAGCCGATGACCGTTGATGCGGCAGTTGCAGAGGTGGCGGCTCGGCTGGACCGGATCGAAGGAACCCTCCCCGAAGGATCCGTGCTCGACCGTTCGGAGACGGTGAAAGTAGAAGCGTGTCCGCTTCAGGGGCGAGGGGAACAGGCACGGATGCTGCGAGTGTTCGACGTCGACCCTGAGTTCGATCGAGTGACCTGGGCGCGGACGCTGGCGGATGAGTTCGCCGAGTCGGACGGGTGGGCGGTTCGCACCAAGGCGCTTGAAACTCGGGAGAACCTCGAGATTCGCGTCGTCGGCCGCGACCTGCTCGTGGTCGACATCATCGCCCGAGGCGACACAGCCCAGGCTCGCATCACCCTGCGCTCCCTCAGCGAATGCAGTGCCAGCTGATCCCGCCTGATGAGTCAGTCCCGATCCTTCAGTCTCAGATCCGCCCGCAAGCCGGTCGCTCCAACGGCGCGTCCGGCTGCCGCTGACAGCGTCTTCGGTTCCCCCGGAGTGGGACCGTCCACTGATCAGTCGCTGGCCGATGATTTCGGCGCGAGTGCGGACAGCATGCTCGTCAGCGAACCGATCTCGACGGTACGCGGATCCGCAGTGAAGTCGTGTTCGGTGTGGAGGTCGTAGTAGGCGTGCAGCAATGTGCTCTCGATCACCTCGTCGATCCGAGAGTGCCGAACCGCCTCCTGGAGGCTGACATGCGCGACGTCTGCCTCGAGGTCGTTCGCGGGGATGTCGACGAAACCGACCGAGAGGATCTCGCGGGAGTCGTCGACGGAGACGGCGTTGAACACCCGAGCCGGGACGCCGAAGCCTGTGTCGGCCTCCCACGCGCTGATGAAGTCGTCGAAGGTCGCGCCGTCGCGCAGGCGGCGACGAAAGATCGCGATGATCACGGCCCCGAGAGTACCGCGGACGTTGATCGGCGCACCATTCCCGGTCCCTCACCGAGCCCGATGGTTCCCGCATGGGAGGATCGGCAGGGTGAGCTGGAACGAGATCGTCCCGGACGTGTTCTCACGGCGCTACCCGCAGGACGACATCACGGTCACGGTCGTTCGCGGGACGCGCGGGCTGCTACTCGTCGATACCGGCAGCTCGCCGACCGACGCTGCTCTGATCGATGCTGACGTGAAGCAGCTCGGCGAGGTCAAGTGGGTCGTGAACACGCACGCTCACTACGACCACACATTCGGCAATCAGCATTTCGCGGCGGCCTCGAGAGCGGTGCCGATCTACGGTCATCACCTGCTGCCCGCGCACCTGAACGACTACGAGCGTCCGCGATTGGCCGCGTGGCGGGCGGGCACCGGTTCGGAACCGCCTCGCGATTGGCACGACGTCATCATCACCCCGCCGACACGCCTCGTCCACGAACGCTCCTGGCTCGATCTCGGGGACCGCCGCGTCGAACTGATCCCGCTGGACCGCGGCCACACCGACAGCGACCTCGTCATCCACGTGCCTGCAATCGACGACTCGACCGGCGCTTGGATCGTCGGGGACGTGATCGAAGAGCCCGGGCCGCCGATGTACGGATCGGGCTGCTTCCCGATGCGGTGGCCACGAACGCTCGCAGACGTTCTCGACGAGATCGGCGAGGACGACATCATCGTCCCCGGCCACGGACGGACGGTTTCGCGCGCCTTCGGCGTCGCGCAACTCGCCGTGCTGGAGTCGACTGCCGCGCTCATCCTCGAGCACTACCAGGCCGGTCACAACGTCGACCAGGCGCTCGCCGACCAAGACGCCTGGGCGCAGCCTGCGGCCACGCTTGCACTCGCGGTGCAGAACGGATACCGAGAGCTCGACGAGGACGACGACCTGGACCTTCCGCAACTCCGTTGATGTCTGCAACTGCGCAGTCGAACGCGGACGCGTGATGCTGCCGCAAGACGATCGTGAGTGCTCGGCTCAGTGGGCGGACATGTGGGAGGCTCAGTTCACTCCATTTCCGAGAAGGGCGCGCGTTGAAGCCTCATGTTGTGCGGCTGATTCTGGGCGCCGGTCTGGCGCTCGTCGGCTTCGGCCTCATCTTCGCGGCGCTGTTCTCGCACTCGAGCCGCGTACTCGCAGTGGACCACCTCGCCGGCACCGAGTATCACGACCTCATGGTCGAGCTCAGCGCTGCGACTTCGGGAGAACGCTGGCTACTCACCCTCGGCGCGTTGACTCTCGCCTGTGGGCTGCTGGTTCTCCTGCTCGGTTGGGTGCGTGGCTTGATCCTGAAGCGCACGGCGGCTGCTACAAGCTCGGGTTCTCGCTGAGGGATCGTGTCTGGTCGATCCGGCTCTCCGCGAGCGGAATCGACCTCTCAGTAGTGGTCGCGGGCTTGCAGGATGACGATGTGGTCGTCCGTGACGGAGTAGACGAGCCGGTTCGTCTCGTCGATGCGGCGGGACCAGGCGCCCGAGAGGATGTGCTCGAGCGGCTCGGGCTTGCCGATCCCGGCGAACGGGTCGCGGAGCAAGGAACGATGGATGGGCGGCGGCGGTTGTCGTCGGTTTCTGCAGGTGAAACGGGCTTCGCACCCGCCAATCGTGACGACACCCCGGAATGACGACCGCCGCCCGACAGTCGGTGGCCCACCGACCGACGTGGGTGCGCCGCATGCGACGCGGCATCCGCTCGGGGCCCGTCGGAACAGCCCCGCCCTCTGGCAATCGCACTGACCGCCCCGCAAACGCATCACCCGAGGGGAGCGAGCAGAGCCCGCGCCCTCGCGCTACGCGAGCTCGATGAGCTCCTGGTACTCGCGGCTCCAGTGGTCCTCGACGCCGTCGGGCATGATGAGCACGCGCTCGGGGTTGAGCGATTCGACCGCGCCGGGGTCGTGCGAGACGAGCACGACGGCGCCCTCGTAGTGCGCGAGCGCGTCGAGGATCTCCTCGCGGCTGGCTGGGTCGAGGTTGTTCGTGGGCTCGTCGAGGAGCAGCACGTTCGCGCCCGAGACCACGATCGTCGCGAGCGCGAGGCGGGTCTTCTCGCCGCCGGAGAGCACGCCCGCCGGCTTGTGCACGTCGTCGCCGGTGAACAGGAACGAGCCGAGGACCTTGCGCGCCTCGGTCTCGGTGAGGTTCGGCGAGGCGCTGACCATGTTCTGCAGCACGGTCCGCGAGACGTCGAGCGTCTCGTGCTCCTGCGCGTAGTAGCCGATCCGCAGCCCGTGGCCGGCGTCGACGACGCCCGTGTCGGGTCGGTCGACCCCCGCAAGGATGCGGAGCAGCGTGGTCTTGCCGGCGCCGTTCAGGCCGATGATGACGACCTTCGAGCCGCGGTCGATCGCGAGGTCGACGGCGGTGAAGATCTCGAGCGAGCCGTAGCTCTTCGACAGGTCGGCGGCGGTCAGCGGAGTGCGGCCGCAGGGCGCGGGGGTCGGGAACCGCAGCTTCGCGACGCGGTCGACGGTGCGCACCTCCTCGAGCCCGGAGAGGAGCTTCTCGGCTCGGGCGACCATCTGGTGCGCGGCGGCGGCCTTCGAGGCCTTCGCGCCGAAGCGCGCGGCCTGCTGCTGCAGGGCGGATGCCTTCTTCTCGGCGTTCGCGCGTTCCTTCTTGCGGCGCTCCTCGTCGGCGGCGCGCTGGCGGAGGTAGTGCTTCCAGCCCATGTTGTAGACGTCGATGATCGACCGGTTCGCATCGAGGTAGAACACGCGGTTCACGACCTCGCCGACGAGCTCGACGTCGTGGCTGATGACGATGACGCCGCCCCTGTAGTTCTTCAGGAACTCGCGGAGCCACACGACGGAGTCGGCGTCGAGGTGGTTCGTCGGCTCGTCGAGGATCATCGTGTCGGCGTCGGAGAACAGGATGCGTGCGAGCTCGATGCGTCGTCGCTGTCCGCCGGAGAGGGTCTTCAGCGGCTGGTCGAGGATCCGGTCGGGCAGGTTCAGGTTCGACGCGATCGACGCGGCCTCGGCCTCCGCGGCGTACCCGCCGAGCGCCGTGAACCGGTCGGTGAGCGTGCCGAAGCGCTTCATCGCCTTCTCGGCGACGACCGGGTCGGTCGAGCCCATCTTCTCGGACGCCTCGCGCATGCCGACGACCAGCGAGCCGAGGCCCCGAGCGTCGAGGATGCGCGTGCGCGCCAGCATCTCCGGGTCGCCCGAGCGCGGGTCCTGCGGCAGGTACCCGATCTCACCTGAGCGGTCGATGCGGCCGCCGGTGGGCAGGGTCTCCCCCGCGAGCGTCTTGGTGAGCGTCGTCTTGCCGGCGCCGTTGCGCCCGACGAGGCCGATCTTGTCGCCCGAGGAGACGCGGAAGCTCACGTCCTCCATGAGCAGGCGCGCGCCGACGCGGATCTCGAGATCGTGGACGGCGAGCACGGTGACCTCCGGGGCCGGGAGCTGGGTGGGTGGGCGTGCCGAGCGGCACAGCCCTCCAGTCTAGCCTCGGGCCACGGATGCCGCGTGTCGGCGGTGCGCGGCAGACTGGCGGTATGCCGACCGGTTCGTCCCAACTCGCGCGCGCGGTGCGCCTGCACTCGCACGGGTTCCGCTCGCCGGCCGACGACGCCGTGGGCGTCGTCGAGCGTCTCGGGGCGATCCAGGCGCAAGACCTGGGCGCCGCGAAGTGGGTCATCGGGTCGCGGATGTCGCGGCCGACGCCCGACGCGATCGATGCGGCACTGGCCGAGCGTCGGGTCGTGCGCTCGTGGCCGATGCGCGGCACCCTGCACATCCTCCCGGCGCGGCTGCTGCGGCCGACGCTCCGGCTCACCTCGCCGCGGGTGCTCGCGAACGCGCGGCGTCGCCACGAGGCGCTCGAGCTCGGCGAGGCCGAGTACCGCGTCGCGCGTGACACGGTCGAGCGTGAGCTGGCCGGCGGCGGCACGGCCACGCGCGACGAGCTCGCAGCGTTCTGGAGCGCGGCCGGGATCGAGGCGAACCGGCCGCGCACCTACCACCTGATCTGGTGGCTCGCGCTCGACGGCGTGCTGTGCGGCGGTCCTGTGGACGGGCGCCTCCAGCACTTCGCACTGCTCGACGAGTGGGCGCCGGCGGGCGCCGATGAGCCCGCCTCCGCCGAGGCGACGCTCGCTGAACTCCTCACGGCCTACGTTCGCGGGCACGGCCCGGTCACGCTCGCCGACTTCGCGTGGTGGAGCGGCCTGACGATGCGCGACACCCGCACCGCGCTCGAGGGAGCCGGCGACCTGGTCGAGCGGTTCGTCGATGGCCCTGCCGACGACGGGCCCGACCGGTACGTCGCGGCCGGCGCGACGGATGCCGCGGCGTCACGTCCGAGCGGCGCGCTCGCGCTCGCCGGGTTCGACGAGTACTACCTCGGCTACGCCGACCGCTCCCCCGTGTGCGATCCGCGATTCGGCGACCGCGTGGTCCCCGGCGGCAACGGGGTGTTCCAGCCGACGCTCGTGCTCGACGGACGCGTGGTCGGCACGTGGAAGCGCTCGGGCACCGCGGCGAAGCCGCGCGTCGAGCTGCGGTGGTTCGAGGCGAAGCACGCTGCGGCGGCATCCCGCTTCGAGCGACCGGTCGGGGCCTGGGCGAGGTTCCAGGGCCTCGAGCTGCAGGGCATCGAATCCTCAGCTCCCTGACTCGGGCGCCGGAGGAGCACGAGGGGCCGCACCGGCATCCGCCGGCACGACCCCTCGCACCTCATCCGTCCGACCGAGCGACGCGGCCGGACGGGAACGCGCTCAGTCCTGGACGAGCGCCGCCTGGAGCTCGAGCGTGATGGTGACCTGCTCGCCGAGGAGCACGCCGCCGGTCTCGAGGGCCGCGTTGTAGGTGAGGCCGAAGTCCTCGCGGTTCACGACGGCCTTCGCGGTCGCGCCGCCCTTGTAGTTGCCGTAGGGGTCCCCGCCGAAGCCGCCGAAGTCGAAGTCGAACGTGACGGGCTTGGTGACGCCGCGCATCGTGAGCTCGCCGTCGACCTTGAACTCGCCGCCCTCGACGCGGACGCCGGTCGAGACGAAGTCGATGGTCGGGTGCTGCTCGGCCTCGAAGAAGTCGCCGGTGCGCAGGTGCGCGTCGCGGTTGGGCTCGTTGGTGGTGATCGAGGCGACCTCGGCCGACGCGGTCACGCGCGACTCCAGCGGGTCCTCGGCGGTGATGAACGTGGCGTCGAAGCGCTCGAACTTGCCCTTGACCTTGCTGATCATGAGGTGGCGGATGCTGAAGCCCACCTCGCTGTGCGTGGGGTCGATCTTCCAGGTGCCGGCGCGGTAGCCGGGGATCTCGAGGGTCGTCGCGGTCGTCGTCATTCGGGTCTCTCTCCCAGTCGTTGCGTTCCGGGCCGGATGGCCACGGTGAATGCAAACGCATGGACCGTCGCGATCTATTCCCCGCTCCCCGACGCGAGTTCCCGACGAAGTTCCAAGACGCGGATCGCCGCCTCCTCCAGTCGATCCGACGGGATGCGGCCGTCGGCCACCGCCCCGGCGATCGACGCGGCCAGCCCGTCGACGCTGATTCCGAACTCCGACGGGTCGGCGGGCAGCACGTAGAGCAGCAGGTCGCTGCCCGCGGCGACGGCCCGGATCGCGTTCTCGCCCGGGTCGGCGAACTCGGCGAGCCCGTTGTGCTGCAGCATCAGCATGTCGTCCGTCACGAGCACGCCGTCGAAGCCGAGCTCGTCCCGGAGGATCCGGTGCCACTCCGGCGAGAGCGAGGCCGGGGCGGCGTCCACGGCCGGGTAGCTGAGGTGCCCGGTCATGACGAGTTCGACGTCGGCGTCGATCGCCGCCTCGAACGGCACGGCGGGTCCGGCCCGCCACTCCTCGAGCGACAGCGGCGCCGACGGCACCGAGACGTGCGAGTCCCCCGGTGCGGCGCCGTGCCCCGGGAAGTGCTTGACGGTGCTCGCGACGACCCCCCGCTCGCCGCCGACGGCAGCGGCGACGTGCTCCGCGGAGGCCTGCGGAGAGGTTCCGAGGATGCGGTCGTAGATGAACGAGGCCGGATCGTCCGTGACATCCGCCACGATGCCGAAGTTGACGTTCACGCCGGATGCCTCGAGCACCGCCGCCCGGGCGGCGAACGCGTCGCGCGTCGCCGCGGCGGGCTGGTCGCGGAGTTCGTACGGACCCGGCGCCGGATCCCAGGCGATGCGGCTGACGATGCCGCCCTCCTGGTCGATGCCGATGAGGGTCGCCGCTTCGGGGTCGCCCTGGAGGTCGCCGGTCAGTGCGGCCAGTTCGGCTTCCGACCCCGGCACGTTGTCACCCATGAGGATGACTCCCGCGATGCCCTGGTCGATGAGCGCGCGCATCGCGGCCGGGTCGGTGCCGGGCGCGTGCAGCATCAGCAGCGAGGCGGCACGCTCCTGGTCGCTCATCGCGGCGACGCGCTCGGCCGCCCACTCGGCGGGGGTCGGCGGAGTCGGCGTCGGCGTGGCCGACGGGGTGGGGGCGGCCTCGCTCGTCGGCGGCGGGGCCGAAGCGCCCGGGCTCGCGCAGCCGGCGAGCACCGCGGCGCCGAGCACGACCGCGGCGATCGACAGCGAACCAGCACTCCGACGCACCCGGGGAGTCTACGCGGCACGGCTGAGCGCATCCCGCCGTCGTCCGGTGGAGACTGGTGGGATGAGCGACGAGCGCGGTCCCGATCCCGATTCGGCCGTCCTCCGACGACATGCGGCGGATGCCACCCTGATGGCGGGCGGCGCCGCGGCCATCCTGCTGCAGCTCGCGGACCCCCGTGTCGCGGCCGGCGTCGCGCGCCACAGCCGGTTCCGCGACCGCCCCCTCGACCGGCTCGTCGGCACCCACGCGTACCTCACGGCGCTCGTGTTCGGCGACGAACGCGACATCCGTCACGTCGCGCGGATCGTCGACGCCCGGCACGCGAGCGTCCGCGGCGACGGCGAGCACCCGCATCGCCCCGCGTACGACGCACGCGACGCCGACGCGCAGCGCTGGGTGGCGGCGACGCTCCTGGCCGTCGCGCTCGACCTCGAGGAGCGCCTGAGAGGTTCGCGGCTCGACACCGACACCGCCGACGCGCTCGTGCGCGGCTACGCGCCGATCGCCGCACGCCTGCAGGGCGCTCCGGCCGGCTGGCCCGTCACGCGGGCCGAGTTCGAGGCGTGGTGGGATGTCCGCCTGGCGGACCTCCGGGTCGGGCACGATGCGCGCTCGGTGGCGCGCGACCTGCTCGCTGGGACCGGACTGCCGCCGGTGCTCCTCCCGCTGATGGTGCCCGTCCGGTTGGTCACGGCGGGCCTCCTGCCCCCGACGCTGCGCGCCGCGTACGGCCTCAACTGGACGCCGCGCACCGAGCGCGCCGCAGTCGGATGGCTCACCGCCATCGCGGTGCTCCGGCGCATCGTGCCGGCGGAGGTCAGGGCCATCCCGACGCGGGCATCGCTCCGACGGCTGCGACGCCGCAGCCGGTACGCTGTGGGTGACCTGCGAGGACGAGGATGACCCAGCACGCACCGCACCACGACGAGCCGCTCGACGCGATCGACCGGCGGATCGTCGCGGAGCTCAGCCGTGACGGCCGGCTGTCGGTGCGGACCCTCGCGGAACGCGTGCACATCTCCCGGACCGCCGCCCACAATCGGGTGCTCGCACTGCAGCAGCGCGGGGTGATCACCGGCTTCGGCGCGCAGATCGACCGCAAGTCGATCGGGCTGAACATCTCGGCGCTCGTCGTCGTCCGGATCGGCGACGTGTCGTGGGAGTCGATCGCCGCGAAGCTCGCCACCCTGCCGTTCGTCGAGAAGGTGCAGGCGGTCTCGGGCGACATCGACATCATCCTCACGGTGAGCGCGCCCGACCACGAGCAGCTCAGCCAGGCGATCCTGCGCGACATCCACGACATGCCGGGAGTGGTCTCCACGCGGTCGCACCTGATCCTGGAGGAGATCGACGGTCGACCGCCCGCGCAGTCGCTGGACATCTGGCGTCCCTGACGGGCCTCCGACGGGACGAACGGTTCGACTTCGGCCGTTCGCGTGCCGATCGTTCACGGTTGTCCCGCACTCCGAGCGAGGTCGATGCAGACTGTCGCACCATGGCCACATGAGCCTCAACGTCGAGCATCACGAGCCACGCGTCCTCCCCTCCGAGAAGCCGATCCGACTCCTCGACAACGCGGGCCACGCACTGCGCGGTCGCGAGACCGGCGGGTTCGAACTGCCGCCCGTCGAGCGCCTGCTCGACCTCTACCGCCGCATGGTGATCGCGCGCCGATTCGACGTGCAGGTGACCGCGCTCACCAAGCAGGGACGCCTCGCGACCTATCCGTCGGCGTTCGGCCAGGAGGCCTGCGAGATCGGCGTCGTGTCGGCGATCACGGCCGACGACTGGCTGTTCCCGACCTACCGCGACAGCATCGCGCTGCTCACGCGCGGACTCGAGCCCGGCGAGATCCTCCAGTCCTTCCGCGGCGACTGGCACAACGGCTGGGACCAGCACGCGCACCGCACCGCCGCGATGGCGACGCCGCTCGCGACGCAGGCGCTGCACGCCGTCGGCCTCGCGCACGCCGCGCGCCTGCGCAACGACCCGATCGTGACGCTCACCTACCTCGGCGACGGTGCCACGAGCGAGGGCGACTCGCACGAGGCGTTCAACTTCGCCGCCGTGTGGCAGACGCCGACCGTGTTCCTCGTGCAGAACAACCAGTTCGCGATCAGCACGCCGATCGCCCGCCAGACGCACGCCACGACGCTCGCCGACAAGGCCGTCGGCTACGGCATGCCCGGCTACCACGTCGACGGCAACGACGTCGCGGCGATGTTCGCCGTCGCGACCGCCGCGGTCGACCGTGCACGCTCGGGCGGCGGCCCCACCCTCATCGAGGGGCTGACCTACCGCATCGAGTCCCACACGAACTCCGACGACCCCACGCGCTACCGCGCGGCCCGCGACGTCGAGCACTGGAAGCGGCGCGACCCGATCGAGCGGCTCGAGAAGTACCTCGTCTCCGAGGGTGCGCTCACCGACGACATCCGCGCCGACATCACCGAGGCCGGCGAGGCGCTCGCCGGCCGCACCCGCGACGCGATGAGCGAGACCCCCGAGCTCGACCCGCTCGAGCTCTTCGACCACGTCTACGCGACCCCGCGACCCGCGCTCGCCGAGCAGCGCGCCGCGCTCGAGGCCGAGCTCGCCGCCCACGCCGGACAGGCCCGCGAGGAGGTGGCCGCCCGATGAGCACGCCCGTCACCGAGCCCGCGACGGATGCCGCGGCATCCGCCCCCCAGCCCCTGACCATGGCGGGCGCACTGAACGCCGCCCTCCGCGACGCGATGGCCGAGGACGACCGCGTGGTCGTCTACGGCGAGGACGTCGGCCCGCTCGGCGGCGTCTTCCGCGTGACCGACGGCCTCCAGGCGGCCTTCGGCGAGGATCGCGTGTGGGATTCCCCGCTCGCCGAGGCGGGCATCGTCGGCACCGCGGTCGGCATGGCGATGTACGGCCTGCGACCGGTCGTCGAGATGCAGTTCGATGCGTTCAGCTACCCGGCCTTCGAGCAGATCGTCTCGCACGTCGCGAAGATGCGGAACCGCACCAAGGGCCGAGTGAGCCTGCCGATGGTGATCCGCATCCCGTGCGCGGGCGCGATCGGCGGCGTCGAGCACCACTCCGACTCCTCGGAGGCCTACTGGGCCGCGACGCCCGGCCTCACGGTCGTCATGCCGTCGAACCCGGCCGACGCGTACTCGATGCTCCGCGAGGCCATCGACAGCGACGACCCGGTCGTGTTCATGGAGCCGAAGAGCCGCTACTGGTCGAAGGCCGAGCTGACCCTCCCGGTGCGCACCGCGCCGATGAATCGCGCCCAGGTCGTCCGCGAGGGCTCCGACGTGACCCTCATCGGCTACGGCCCGACCGTGCGCACCGCGCTGGATGCCGCGGCCGCCGCCGAGGCGGAGGGCCTCTCGATCGAGGTGGTCGACCTCCGGAGCATCTCCCCGTTCGACGACGAGACCGTCGGCGCATCGCTCCGCAAGACCACTCGTGCGGCCGTCATCCACGAGGCCGCGCAGTTCGGCGGGTACGGGGCGGAGGTCGCCGCGCGCCTGACCGAGCGGAACTTCTTCCACCTCGCCGCGCCGATCCTCCGGATCACGGGCTACGACATCCCGTACCCGTCGCCGAAGCTCGAGGAGCACTACCTGCCCACGCCCGACCGGGTGCTCGACGCGCTCGCCTCCTGGGAATGGGACCTCGCATGAGCGCGCGCGAGTTCATCCTGCCCGACCTCGGCGAGGGCCTGACCGAGGCCGAGGTCGTCGCGTGGCTCGTCTCCCCCGGCGACGAGGTCGCGGTCGACCAGCCCGTCGTCGAGCTCGAATCGGCGAAGTCCGTCGTGCAGCTGCCGACGCCGTTCGCCGGGGTCGTCGAGTCGCTCGGCGGCGAGGTCGGCCAGGTGCTGCACGCGGGCCAGGTGCTGATGCGGCTCACTCCGGTCGGCACCGAGCTCGAGGCGCCGAGGGCCGATGAGACGACGGATGCCGCTGCGCCGGCCGCCCAGGGTGGCGTCGCACCCGCGCACGCCGAACCGGTCGCCGCGGAACCCGGCATCGCCGTGCCGACCGAGGCGGCCACCGAGGAGTCCGGCGCCGTGCTCATCGGCTACGGAACCCGCACGAGCGCGGCGACCGCCCGGTCGGCCTCGGCTCCCTCACGGTTCGGTCGGCGTCGCAACGACGTCGAGGCGCCTGCAGGAGCCGATCCGAACGAGACCGCTGCAGGTCCTGACTCTCCGGCCGGCGATCCCGGCCCCGGCGCCGGCGGACCCGTGGAGCCCACCGCGGAGGCCGAGGGCCTCCGGGACGACGATGAGGAGCGCGCACTCGCCGAGGCGCACGCCGCGCACACCCTCGAGCACGGCCGCCACTCCCCCGTGATCTCGCCGATCGTCCGACGACTCGCACGCGAGCACGGCTTCGACGCGAGCGAGCTGCTCGGCAGCGGGCCGGACGGCCTCGTGGTCCGGGCCGACGTCGAGGCCTTCATCGCCGAGCTCGACGAGGCCCGCGCCGGCCGCGGCGCACCGCCCGCGATGCCCGTCGCGCCGAGCGCCCCGACCGCGCCCGCCGCGCCGCGCGCGGGCGAGCAGCGTGTCCCCCTCGACCGCATGCAGCGCGCCGCCGCAGCGCACTTCACGCGGTCGCGCCGCGAGATCCCCGAGGCGACGGTCTGGATGGACGTCGACGCGACCGAGCTCCTGGCCGCCCGCCGTCAGCTGAACGCCGCCACGGGCGAGAAGTTCGGGATCACGGCGCTCGTCGCCCGGTTCGTGATCGCGGGGCTCCGGCGGCATCCGTCGCTGAACGCGAGCTTCGACGCCGACCGGAACGAGCTCGTGCTGCACTCGGGGATCAACCTCGGGCTCGCCGCGCAGACCCCGCGGGGCCTGCTCGTGCCCGTCGTGCATGGGGTAGAGCGGATGTCGCTCCGAGACCTGCGCGACGCCATCCAGGCCCGCACCGACCAGGCGTCGACCGGCGCGTTCCCGCCCGACGCGCTCACCGGCGGAACCTTCACGCTGAACAACTACGGCACGCTCGGCGTCGACGGCTCGGCCGCGATCATCAACCACCCCGAGGCCGCGATGCTCGGCATCGGACGACTCGTCGAACGGCCGTGGGTGGTCGACGGCGCGATCGCCGTGCGAACGGTCACGGAGCTCACGATCTCGTTCGACCACCGCGTCTGCGACGGTGCCGAAGCGGCCGCGTTCCTCACGTTCGTCGCCGGCTGCATCGAGCGCCCGATCTCGCTGCTCGCCGACCTCTAGGTCCGGCCGAGCACGCCGAGGCAGGCGAGGACATGGCGAAGGCGCATCCTGGCGGATGCGCCTTCGCCGTTTCCGGGCTCCGGCCGGTCTAGAAGAAGTCGTCGGGAGTGCCGGCGGCGCGCTGGACGTCGCGGGTCTCGATGCGGGCGGCCTCGAGCTTCGCCACCGCGACCCGGAGCCCTGACTCCATCTGCGCGGCCCAGGCGTCGGACTCCCGTGCGCTCGTCTCGGCCGCCCGGGCGCGGGCCTCGGCCGCATCCGCGGAACGTCGCGCCTCCGCGACCTGGCGCAGCGCCAGCGAGATGCCGTAGTAGGCGGCGACCATCGTCGCGATCGGGGCCGCGACGATCGCCAGTGCGGCGATGCCGGAGGCGTCGGGGCTGAACGCGACGACGAGCGCGAACGCGAGGAAGAGCGCCGCGATCGCGACGAGCACGACGAGCATGAAGCGGAGGTCGCGGCTCCACGAACCCCGCTTCGCCGAGGCGTCGGCCTGCGTGTCGGCGGTCTCCGGTTCGGGCTGGAAGACGATCGTGTCGCCGTAGGCGCCGTCGCCGCCCGTGTGGTCGACGGGCCGCGTGGTCGTGTCGCTCATGTCGCGCAATCCCCCAGTGTTGGCGTGTCCCCCAATTGTGGGCCGGGCCGGTGAGGGGGTCAAGCAAGCGCGCCGGATCGTCTCGCGGCGGAATGTCGGTGGGTCGTGAGAACCTCTCGACATGGGAATCGTCGAACTGATGCAGGCCAGGGAGCTCGCCGTGGGCGACATCCTCGTCAGCGCGACGGGCGGCTCGTACGAGATCACCAAGGTCGCGCGAGTGGGCCGCGGCATCCGCGTGCAGTACCTCACCGAAGACGGGCGACAGGGCCGCTTCACCGCGGCGCCCGAGTCGATCATCCGCGCACGGCGGTCGCACGCCACGCACGCCGCCTGAAGCGGGGTACCGAGAGGGCCTCCCTGTCCGGCCTCGCGCCACGTACGGTGAGCCGGGTGAGCGAAGTCCTGAACCTGAACAACGGCGTCCGCATCCCGGCCATCGGCCTCGGCGTTTTCCAGAGCCCGCCCGACGAGACCGCCGCCGCGGTGGAGACGGCGCTGCGCGTCGGCTACCGGCACATCGACACCGCCGCCGCCTACGGCAACGAGCGACAGGTCGGCGAGGGCATCCGCCGCTCGGGCCTCGACCGCGACGACGTCATCATCGAGACCAAGGTGTGGCCGAGCGACTACGGGTACGACGAGACGCTGCACGCGTGGGAGAAGTCGACCCGCAAGCTCGGCGTGGACCGGCTCGACCTGCTGATCCTGCACCAGCAGGCCGCCAACCTGTTCGACCGCACCATCGCTGCCTACCGAGCCCTGGAGACCCTCCTCGCCGACGGTCGCGTGCGTGCGATCGGCGTGAGCAACTTCACCGCTTCCGCCATCGACCGGCTCATGGCGGAAGTCGAAGTCGTGCCCGCGGTCAACCAGGTCGAGCTGCATCCGTACCACTCGCAAGGTGCACTGCAGGAGGCCCACGCGGCCCGGGGCATCCTGACCCAGGCGTGGTCGCCGATCGGCGGCATCACCTTCTACCCGGGCCCGTGGGGCGATGAGCGGCGCAACGTGATGCAGGACGAGACGATCGCAGCGATCGCCGCCGCGCACGGCAAGTCGCCTGCGCAGGTCATGCTGCGCTGGCACCTCCAGCAGGGCCGGTCTGCGATCCCGAAATCGACGAACCCGGGACGCATCGCGGAGAACTTCGACGTCTTCGACTTCGAACTCTCGCCGGACGAGCTGGCGCGCATCGACGCGCTCGACACGGCCGAGGGCAGCGGGCCCGACCCGGACCGGGAGTTCGGCGAGCGGATGCTGTTCCCGATTCCGGAGGCCTGACGACGACGCCGACCGTGACGGCCAACTGATCGAGGGCGCTCCTCGCCGAAGGAACGACCGACTGCTGCGGCGGTGATCGCGGCTCGGTCGGCAGCCGTCCCGACCGCGGTGCGGCCTCGAATCCCGGGCGGGACGATCACTCCGCGTCTCCGCCGGCGATGTCGGCCGCGGTGAAGTAGTCACCGAAGTCGCCGAGGGTCCACAGCCGGCCGTCGTACGACAGCCGGTTGTAGCCATCGCGCCGGTTCAGGCCCTCGCCACCGGGTTCGTACGCGAGAACGGCCTCGACGGCATAGCGGAATGCCTGATCTGCATCGTCGGCATCCGCGAAGTCCGCTCGCCCCATGGCCGACACGACTTCGGCGACGACGCTGTAGCCGAAGTTGCGGATGACTGCCTCGAAGAAGACCGCGCCATCATGACGGCGCTCGTCCCGCACATATTCGAACGGGATCGGTCGCCCACGCCACGTCAGACATGCGACCGTGATGTACCCCTGCTCGTATCTCGTCAGCGTCGAGAAGTGCAGCTCCCGCGCTGCGTCCGAGATCTCGAACTCGCCGGGCCCTCGCGTGAACACTCCCACACTCTGGCACAGCCTCGGGATACGCGTGGCCTCCGCGGCGGGGGCTATCCGGCTCGTCGCCTGTTCGCGACGACGACCGGGCGGATCCGCCTGCCGCCGGATACAAGGAACGCCCATCGAATCCGTCCACCGAAACGAGAAGAGCCCCAAAAAGGCCTCAACGGCCCTTCACAGGCCCCTCAGCAACGAGAAAACCCCTGAGAATCTTGCGATTCATCAGGGGTTTTTGGTGGATCTGAGGGGACTCGAACCCCTGACCCCCTGACGGGATGCACCCTGGCGGGCGCGCACGTGTTGGTTGTGGATGCCAGCAAGTATAAGGAAGAGCGGAGCAAGCGGCCCGAGCGGGAATCGCCGATTGATGCCGTCGCACGCCGGTGTCTGGGGACCAAAAGAGCCGCAAAAAGGCCACAGAGATCGGACCCGCTCCGTGAAAGTCGGGATCCCCCTTGGGTCGCGCGAGCCTCACTCCCCGGCCGCGCGCCAGCCCTCGAACTCCTCGAGCTTGAGGATGAAGTCCTCGAACATGAGCCGGTTGTCGACCTGGGTGTAGATCCGCATCGGACGCGCATCAGGGCGGGGCTCATACCCTCCGTCGGTGCGCAGCTCCGGCGTCGGGCACACGATGTGTCGGCTCGAGGCGCTGTCGGGTTCGAAGAGCGTGGTGAGGGCGGTCAGCAGCACCAGCGGCGAGTCGCCGAGCGCGTATGCACCAGCTCGGCCGCGACCGTGCCCGGCCACGCCGTCGAACACGAACCGGAGCTTGTCGAACAGGTAGCCGCCGATCGGACCGGTCGACGCGACACGAACCCGAAGTTCGGTCTCGGACATCAGGCACTGCCGGTAGACGTCGCGGGGGACCTGCCAGATCGGAATGGCCGACTCGTTGAACACGACCTGGCCGGCGACGACATCGATGAGGAGGTTGTACTCGATCGGCATCGCCCCAGGCGGCGGGCTCGCGAGGTCGGCGTGCTCGGCGCCGCCGATCCAGATCAGCGTCATCCGTTCGGCGACCCGGGGCTCGGTCAGCAGCGCCGACGCCAGGTCCGTGAGGCCGCCGCCGGCGGCGTAGAAGAGTGGCGTGCTCACATCGTCGCGCATCGCTTCGCGGATGATGGCGTCGACCGCGGGCGAGGGTTGCGGCGTGGCGAGATCGGTCAGCTGCAGCTCGGTGCCCTGCACGATCACCTCGGACGAGGTCAAGCCCATCCGTGTGAAGACGTCCCTGACGATCCCGGCGCCGTTCTCCGCCGAGCGGCCAGTCGGATCCCAGCGGTCGCCGGGCCGCAGATGGGAGCTGATGATGAGAGGGATCTCGACCACGGGCGACAGCAGGTGGTGGACGAGCTGCACGAGGTCGTCGGGATCGCCGGCGAAGTCATTGTCGATGATGACGCGTGCGCCGGCCGGGCCGGTGAGCGAGTGGGCCTGCCACGGAGCGAATCCGAGGGTCCAGATGGGCCCGGTGACTCCTGTGGGTTCGGTGGGATTGCGGGTCATGCGATCTCCTCGGCCGGGGTGCTCATGGTGACGGGAATGAAGGTGGGTGGCCTGGCGATGGTGAACGGCTCAGCCGGCGAGCGTGCGATCAGAGGCGAAGACCCGGGCTCGGATCTCGTCGAGGGTCTGTGCGACCGCGAGCGTCGCCGCGCAGTCGTGTCGGGAGACCTGCTGCTCACCTGCCGCGAGTGCGTCGGCGACGGCACGCAGCATCGGCCGGAACCCCGAACCGTCGCGGGGGTGCTCGACCCGCTCGGGCGAGTGGAGGATCGCCTCGCGCGATCCGGCGTGGACGCGTGCCGTGGTGCCCGCCCAGAACATCGGGTCGATCGTGATCCATCCGAGCGTGCCGCTGATCGTCGCGGCCTGGTCGAGGAAACCGATCGCGGAGCACGCCACGTCGGCGCGGGCTCCGTTCGCGAAGGTCAACGTCGCCCGCGCCTCCACGTCGGTACCGTCGACCGTGACGCCGGATGCCTCGACCGAGACCGGCTCGCCGAGCACCCACTGCGCGAGCGTGGCGCCGTAGATGCCGCGGTCGAGCACCGCGCTGTCGCCGCGCTCGGCCGTCCAGGAGCGGCCCGTCGCCTGCGACGGCATGCCGAACGTCGCCGAGACGTTCCGAGGCTCGCCGGCGAGACCGGCCTCGAGCCGTTGGATGAGGTCGACGTGGAGCGGGTTGAACTTCATCCACATCGCCTCCATCGCGAAGACCCCGGCGGCATCGGCGGCGTCGAAGATCTGCGCGACCTCTGCGGCGCTGGCGGCCATCGGCTTCTCGATGAGCACGTGCTTCCCGGCGGCGATCGCGTCGAGCGCGATCGACAGGTGGGTCGCAATCGGCGTCGCGATGTACACGGCGTCGACATCGTCGCGTCGGAGCACCTCTGCGACGTCGTTCGACCACGCCGGAATGCCGTGCCTCTCGGCGAATGCGGCGGTCCGCTGCTCGTCACGGCCCCAGGCCGCGGTAACGCTGCCCGCGCCGAAGACGGCCTGCAGATCGGGCGCGAACTGGTGGGAGATCATCCCCGTGCCGAGCATGGCCCAGCGGATCGATGGTGCGGAAGCTGCGGTCATGGAGTCATCCCTTCGTCGTTCGCCGCTGGGATCCCTGCGGGATCGGTGAAAAGACATCGGCGTCCTTCTTGTTCAGGAGACCGGGCGTTCAGGAGTCCGGTCGCGGCACGCGGCATCCGCGTCGAGGAACGCGACCGCCTGCGCGGCGGCCGTTTCGACGGGAAGATCCAGCGGCACCACCACTCCGTGCTCGTCGTCACCGAGCGGTTCGAGGGTTGCGAGCTGCGACGGGAGCATCGTCGCGGGCATGAAGTGCCCGGTGCGCTGCCCGATCCGCTCGGCGAGCTGCGCCGCGCTGCCGTGCACGTGCACGAATGCGAGCTCGGCGCCGCTGTCCCGCATCAGCGCGTCACGGTACGCGCGGCGCAACGCCGAGCACGAGACGACGACCGGACGCCCCGCCGCGAGTTCGTCCCGGACGCGTGAGGCGACCCGGGCGAGCCACGGCCACCGGTCGTCGTCGGTGAGCGGGATCCCGCCGGCCATCTGGACCTTTGCCTCAGCCGAGTGCAGATCGTCGGCCTCCACGAATACCCCGCCGAGCCGGTCCGCAACGGCGGCGGCGAGGGTCGATTTCCCGGCCCCTGCCACCCCCATCACAACGACCGCTGCGGCCGTCGCAGAGGCATCCGCGCCCACGCCGGCTGACGCGGCCTGCTCGGTCATCGCGGTCACCAATCGTGGACGGTGCCGTCGAGGAGTCGGTTGTAGGGCAGGTAGGCCTGCTCGTACGGGTACTTCCCGGCCTCGTCGACGTTCAGTTCGACGCCCAGGCCGGGCTTCTCCCCCGGGTGCAGGTAGCCGTCGGTCCAGGTGAAGGACTGCTCGAACACCCGGTCGGTCTTCGCGCCGTGGCGCATGTACTCCTGGATGCCGAAGTTGTGGATCGACAGGCCGAGGTGCATCGCGGCGGCCATGCCGACCGGGCTGATGTCGGTCGGGCCGTGCATGCCCGACTTCACCTGGTACATCGCCGCGTAGTCGAGCGTCTTCTTCAGCGGGCTGATGCCGCCCATGTGGGTGACCGCGCCGCGCACGTAGTCGATCTGCTGGTCGCGGATGAGGTCCTTGAAGTCCCAGATCGTGTTGAAGATCTCGCCGATCGCGAGCGGGGTGGTGGTGTGCTGGCGCACGAGGCGCAGCGCCTCCTGGTTCTCGGCGGGCGTGCAGTCCTCGAGCCAGAACAGGTCGTACGGTTCGAGGTCCTTGCCGAGGCGGGCGGCCTGGATCGGGGTCATCCGGTGGTGCCCGTCGTGCAGCAGCGGCACGTCTGGGCCGAACTCGTTCCGCACGGCCTCGAACACGCCGGGCAGGTGGTTCAGGTACGCGCGCGTGTCCCAGTCCTCCTCGACCGGCTTCGCGCCGCGGCGCGCGGGCTCGTGGTCGTACCGGACGGATGCGTCGCCGACGTCGGCGCCCTGCGCCGCGATGCCGTAGATCGCCTTGAGCGTCGGCACGCCGGTCTGCACGCGGATCGCCCGGTAGCCCTGCTCCTGGTGGGCGCGGATCGAGTCGAAGAGTTCGGGCAGCTCCTTGCCCGACGCGTGCCCGTACGCCATGAGCCCGTTGCGCGACGCCCCGCCGAGGAGCTGGTAGACGGGCATCCCGGCCTCCTTGCCCTTGATGTCCCAGAGGGCCATGTCGACGGCGGCGATCGAGGCCATCGTGACCGGGCCGCGGCGCCAGTACGCCGAACGGTAGAGGAACTGCCAGGTGTCCTCGATGCGGCTCGCGTCGCTGCCGATGAGCAGCGGCACGACATGCTCCTGCAGGTAGGCGACGACGGCGAGTTCGCGGCCGTTCAGGGTCGCGTCGCCGAGGCCGGTGAGGCCGTCGGCGGTCGTGATCTTGAGGGTGACGAAGTTGCGGTCGGGGCTGGTGACGATGACCTCAGCCTTGTCGATGCTCGTGCTCATTCGGTGCTCCGTGGATCGTGGGTGAGCGGTTCGGGGTCAGGATGTCTCGAGCACGGCGATCGCGTCCGAGACGCGGGTCGCGAAGCCGGCGTCGGCGGCGAGCCGCGCATCGAGCGCGGTCAGCAGGGCGTGTCGGGCGGATGCGTCGAGCTCGGCGATCGCCGCAGGATCGATGCCGTGCGGTGCGGGCGCTGTGCCCGCCCGCACGCCGAGCATCCACGCGGCGATCGCGGCGGCGCACCCGGTCGCGGGTCGGCCGACGGCGAGCTCGCCGAGCGCGACCGGCACGATGCGCAGGCGCGCCTTGGTGGTCGAGTCCTGCGCGATCTGGGCGAGCCGGTGCTCGATGCGGGGGTTGCGGAAGCGTTCGAGGAGCGCCGCGCGGTAGTCGGCGAGGTCGAAGGTCGGGAGCTGGCGGGCGTCGTCGTCCCAGAGCGCCTCGACGAGGCGGAGGCACACGGGGTCGTCGATCGCGTCCGACACGACCGCGTGGCCGCGGGTCGGTCCGAACGCGGCGAGCACGGTGTGGGCGCCGTTCAGCATCCAGAGCTTGCGGTTCTCCCACGGCGCGATCTCGTCGACGAACCGGGCGCCTGCGGACTCCCAGTCGGGTCGACCGGCGGGGAAGTCGCCCTCGAGCACCCAGTCGGCGAACGGCTCGGTCACGACCGGCGCGGCGTCGAGCCATCCGGTCGCGTCGCGCACCGCGCGTGGCTCGGTGTCGAGGTCGATGGCAGGCGTGATGCGGTCGATCGACGTCGAAACGACCGAGACCGAGATACCCAACCAGACCGCCAGTTCGGCCGACGTGCGGCGTGCGAGACCGGCCAGCGCGCGCCGCAGGAGCCCGCCGTTGTCGGGCAGGTTGTCGCAGGGCACGATCGCGATCGCGCCGGATCCGGCGCGGCGGCGAGCGTCGAGGGCGAGCAGCACCCGGCCGAGCGCCGTCGCGGGCTGCGCTGACCGGAGTTCGCCGGCGTTCGCGAACGCGGCGGCGAGCAGCTCGACATCGGATGCCATTGCGGCATCCTCGAGGTTCGGCGAACCGTCTGCGTCGAGCCGGTAGCCGGCCTCGGTGATCGTGAGCGTGAGGATCGCGATCCTCGGGTCGGCGACGGCCGCGACGAACGCGGCCACGTCATCGCCGGCCTCGACGCGCACGATCGACGGGATCAGCTCGAACCGGTCGCCCTCCGCGGCCCGCTCGACGAGCGTGTACAGGCCGTCCTGCGGGGTGAGCCGGTCGACGAGGTCGCGGCTGCGGCCAGAGAACGCGACGATCCCCCACTCAGCAGCGTCCAATGCGTGTGCGGTGTACCAGGCCTGATGGGCGCGGTGGAAGGCGCCGAGTCCGAGGTGCACGATCCGCTCCGGCGGGGTCGGCACACCGGTCGTCGCACGAGCGAGCCGGATCGCAGTGTCGGCGGTCACAGCTTGAACACCTCTCGGGGGATGGCGTCGACCAGGTCGTCGATGATGCGCTCCGCGGCGTCCATCCGCACCCGGCCTTCGACGACGAGGCGCGCGAGGAATCCGGCGTCGACCCGTCGGGCGGTGTCGTGACGTGCCGGGATCGACAGGAACGCACGTGTGTCGTCGATGAACCCGCTGCTGCGGTAGAAGCCCGCGGTCTCGGTCACCGCGGCCCGGTGGCGGGCGATCGCGTCGGGTGCGTCGAGGAACCACCACGGCGCGCCGACATAGACGCTCGGGTAGAACCCGGCGAGCGGCGCGAGCTCGCGCGAGTACGTCGTCTCGTCGACCGCGAACAGCACGAGGTGGAAGTCGCGTTCGAGGCCGTAGCGCTCCAGCAGCGGGCGGATGCCGCGCGTGAACTCGGTCGCGATGGGGATGTCGTGCCCGGTGTCGGGCCCGAAGGCGGTGTGCGTGGCCGTGGAGTGGTTGCGGAGCACGCCCGGGTGGATCGTCATGACGAGCCCGTCGTCGACGCTCATCCGCGCCATCTGCACGAGCATGTGGCCGCGGAATGCGCGCCGGTCCCCCGCGCTCGCAGTGCCGGCGAGCACCGCTTGGAACAGCCGCTCGCCCTCGCCCGGATCGAGATCGACCGTGAACAGCTCCTCGACCCCGTTGTCGGTCGAGACCGCGCCGTGCCGGATGAAGTGCGCCCTCCGGTCCTCCAACGCACCGAGGTAGCCGTCGAAGTCGCCGGTGTGTCCAGTCGCGCCGAGCAGCCGATCGACGTGGTCGGTGAATCCGGCCGCGTCGGGGTCGAGGTATCGGTCGGGACGGAACGTCGGCACCACTCGACCGCCGAGAGCGGATGCCGCGAGCGCGGCATGCTCCGATAGATCGTCGAGCGGGTCGTCGGTGGTGGCGAGGAACTCGATCCCGAACCGCTCGAACAGCGCGCGCGGCCGGAACTCCGGACGGGCCAGTGCGGCGGCGATCTCGTCGTAGATCGCATCCGCGGTGTCGGGGCCGAGCGGAGTCGTGATGCCGAAGACCCCGTCGAGCTCCTCCTCGATCCAGTAGCCGGAGGCGGTTCCGGCGAACCGGTGCCAGTGCGCGGCGAGCGTGCGCCACACCGTGCGCGCGTCGCGCCCGGCCCGCTCGTCGACGACCAGGTCGGCGAGGTCGACCCCCGCGGCGTGCAGCAGCCGGGTCACGTAGTGATCGCCTGTGACCAACAGCGACACGGGGTCGGCGTACGGCTCGTCGCGCAGCAGCAAGGACGGGGGCACGTGGCCGTGCGGCGAGATGATCGGGCTGCCGGCCACGCGTGCGTACAGGTCGAGCGCGACCGACCTGGTCGACGGGTCGGCCGGTAGCAGGCGGGCGGGATCTCGTGGCGGCATGGTCACTTGGCTATGAGGTTGAGCCGGGCGTTCAGCGCCGCGACGGTCTCGATGGATACGCCGCCCGCCTGCTTGATGAGCTTCTCGACACTCATGCGGTCGACGATGGCCTGCATCGCGGGCGGGATCTCGACGCCGTGGCCGACCTCGCCGCGGCTGGTCGCGACGGCCTCCATCACCGAGGCGATGACGCGGGCGCCGTCTTCCGACTGCTTGATGTCGCCGAGCGAGTCTCGCACGGAGTAGAACCCGTCGGGGCTCGGCAGTTCGGCATCGTCGAACCAGTTCGCGATGGTCGTGGTGGGCATCACGCTCGCGGCCGGCACCTCGTCGACCTTGCGGAGCGTGATGGTGTCGGTGAGCGCGCCCGCGCGGGCGGTGATCTCGTGCTCGCCCGTGAGCGGCACGCGGAACCGGAATGCCCGGCGGCTCTCGACGGCGCCGATCTCGACGCCGTCGACCGTGAGCACCACGTGGTCCTGGTTGGAGTAGACGATCACCTCGGTGACCTCCTCCGCCCGCTCGGCGCGGCGACGCCCGGCGACATGCACGAACGGCTCGCTGGACCAGGCCGCCTTGTAGAGGTAGAACGCGTCCTTCTTCAGGGTGCGGTCGAACGACACGAGCCCCTTCTGGTTGCGGCCGGCCGCGCCGCCCTCGTCACGCCCGGCCGATCCGAAGTCGGCGAGGTTCCACACGTGGGTCGCCCACAGCCACGGGCGCTGCTCGATCATGGCGAGCATGTGCTCGTGGTACAGGGCCTGGTAGCCCTCGGTGTAGTCGCCCTTCTCGGGTGCGGCGGACTGGAACTGCGCGTTTGCGTCCGCGCCGTATTCGGCGAGGCCGATCGCGATCTCGGGGTACGCGGCGTGGAAGTCGTCGAGCCAGGTGTCGTTGTCGGCGGCCTCGCCCACGTACCAGCCGAAGTAGAGGTTGTACGACATGACGTCGGGCAGGCCGACGAGCGGGTGGTCGGTCTCGAGCAGGAAGAGGTTCGCCATGGCGGTCAGGCGGGTGGGGTCGAGCTCGTGGGCGAGGTCGTTCAGTTCGCGGTGCGCCGCGACCACCTCGTCGCCCGAGCCGGCGAGGGTGATCTCGTTCGACAGGCCCCAGCAGACGATGCTCGCGTGGTGGCGATTCTGCACGATGAGTTCGGTGAGCTGGTCGCCCGCGTTCCCGGTCGCGCCCGGCAGGAAGACGGTGATCTGCGGGATCTCCGCCCACACGACGATGCCCGCCTCGTCGCAGAGGTCGTAGAAGCGCTGGTCGTGCTGGTAATGCGCGAGCCGCACCGTGGTGACGCCGAGTTCCTGGAGTAGGGCGAGGTCCTGCAGCTTCATCTCCTCGGTGATCGCGTTACCGACGCCCTCGCGGTCCTGGTGGCGGGAGACGCCCCGCAGGGGGTACTCCTCGCCGTTCAGGAGGAACCCGCGCTCGGGGTCAACGGCGAACTCGCGGCAGCCGAACCGCAGGTCGACGGTGTCGAGCACCGTGTCGCCCGAGAGCAGCTCGGCGCGCGCGGTGTAGAGGTGCGGGTCGCGCAGGCCGTGCCAACGGCGCACGCGCTCGATCGCCAGCGTCGCGTGGGCCTCGCCGTCGACGAGGGGCACGGTCGCGGCGGCTTCGCCCTCGACGGTGAAGCGCACACCGGTCGCGGCATCCCGGACCATCGCTCGGGCGAGCAGTGCCACCTCGGCGCGGTCTCCCTCGAGCGTCGGGGTGACCGTGAGGCCGGGGCCGCCGTGGTCTCCGAGGTCGAAGTGCTCGCGGCCGACCGTGATGCGGCGAACTTCGCGGTAGATGCCGCCGTAGAAGGTGAAGTCGGCCTGCTGCGGGTAGACGCGCTCGTTCGCCGCGTTGTCGACGACGACGAGCAGGGTGCGCGCGCCGGCGGCGAGGCCCTCGGTCAGGTCGACGCGGAACGTCGAATAGCCGCCGTCGTGGCGGGCGAGCAGTCTTCCGCCGAAGTGCACCTCGGCCGATGAGTTCACGCCCGCGAACTCGATCCAGGTCTCGTCGTCGGCTGCGTCGGGCTCGATGACACGTGCGTACGTCGACCGGCCGCGACGGTACTCGCCGCCCGCCTGTCCGTCGAAGGCGTTCCACGTGTGGGGCAGCACGACCTGCTCGCCCGCCGTAGCGACATCCTCCCAGCTCGAGGCCGTCGACAGCTCGACGGGCGCGAACGCCCAACCGTCGTGGATCGTCACGACTCGTCGGGTGTGGGTGGCAGCGGGCGTCATGGGTGTCTCCTTCGACGTGGATGCACCGGCGCGCGCCGGTGCGGCTTCGCCCACCGTACGAAGCCGACGCGACGAGATGATAGAACTGGTCATGCACGATCAGCACTGATTCGGCACCATTTCCGGAAGCGACGAACCGAGGCCCTCATGGCGACGACGTCACCCGCACCGAGTTCCGCGACGCTCGAAGCGGTCGTGGCCGCCGTGGCCCAGGTGCTGAGCTGCCCGGTGGAGCTCGCGCCCGACGTCGCGGCGGCTCTCGACGCGTTCGAGGCCGCGCACTGCCTCGATCCCCGCATCCAGCCCGCGTTCACCGCCGCCGTGCTGCGCGGGTTCGTGCGGGAGATGGAACCACAGGTCGTGCACGAGATCGTTGAGCCCCTCGGCATGGCGATCGCTCTGGCACGTTGGGGCGACCGTCTGCTCGTCATCGGCCCCTACACGCACGAGCCGATGCACCCCGGAGTGGCCGAAGAGGTCCTGAGCCGACTCGGCATCCCCAGCGCTCACCTGCCGGTCTACAAGCTGTACCGGACCCGCTATCCGATCGTGGACGCCGAATACGTCTACCGGGGCGCCGCGGCGATGCTGCAGGCGGCCGGGAGCGAGGAACTCCTCGGGAGCCTTCGCGAGGTCGTCGCCGAGGGCGGCGCGATCACGCCGGGATTCGGCGAGGCCCCGCAGTCTGCGGCCTTCACGGTGATCGAGGAGCGATACCGGCTCGAGCGGGAGTTCATGGATGCGGTCGCGGACGGGTCCTCCGAGCGGGCACTGGCGGCCCTGCACCGGATGGGGCGGATGCCGCAGACGATCAGCTACCTGAACACGCCGTTCCTCGGCACGACGATCCTGCGGATCATGGCGCGGGTCGCGGCCCAGCGCGGCGGGCTGCCTCCGGTGACGATCGACGCGATCTCGCAGGAGTACGCGCAGCGACTGCACCGCATCGGACACACCTCCGACAAGCGTCGCGCCGTCTCGTTCACCGCGCAGATGGTCACGGACTTCTGCCGCCACGTGCGCCGCCATCAGCAGCGCAGCTACCCGCAGCTGGTCCGTCAGGTCGCCGATGAGATCGACCTGCACCTCAGCAGCCAGGTCTCGACCACGGAACTGGCGGAGCGGCTCGGCGTCTCGGCGTCGACGCTCGCACGCAGGTTCAAGGCCGCGACCGGCCTGACCATCGCGGCCTACACGGCCAGGCAGCGGGCCGAGCGTGCGGCCCGACTGCTCGCCACCACCTCGCAGAGCGTTCGCGACATCGCCCTGTTCGTGGGCTACGACGACGCGAACTACTTCGTGAAGGTCTTCCGCGAGGCGCACGGCATGACGCCGACCGCGTACCGCGAGGCCCACACGACCTGACGTATGCGAGGGCCGCGGATCGCATCGGATCCGCGGCCCCCGGGGCCGGCGCGAGATCAGGCGAGGACGCCCTCGGCCTCGTGCTCGGCCGCCTCCAGCGCGGCCTTGCGCTCGCCGACGCGCTTCTGCACCTCGATCATCTCTGCGCGGTCGAGCTTGTAGCCGCGCATGGCGATGAGCGTGCACACCCAGCCGAGGATCGGCAGGCCGAAGAAGAGCAGCAGGCTCATCAGCAGGATCGGCGTGGACGGGCTGTCCGTGGGTTGGGGCATCACGGTGGTGAAGCCGATCAGGGCGACCGCGCCGAGCGCGAGCGTCGCGCCGAGCGACGAGATGATCTGGTCCACGATGTTGTACGTCGCGGTGACCGTGGCGGGCAGGAACTTGCCCGAGCGGTCCAGCTCGTAGTCGATGACATCGGCCCGCATGGCACCCGACGCGACGGTCACGACCATCGAGGCGCCGTTCAGGAGCAGGTACACGAGGAAGAACCCGATCGTGAGGGCCAGGTTGCCAAGGATGGAGCCCATGTCGACCACCAGGCAGAAGACCGTGAGCAGCGCGGCGAGGATCAGGCAGATCCATGTCCAGGTGACGGTCGCGGCCTTCGAGCCGTGCTTGCCGGTGTAGCGGGCACCGAAGATCGCGAACACGATGCCCGGGAGGATCGCGATGAGGCCGAGGACCGAGCCGAGCTGCATGTTGCCGAGCAGGATGCCCCACATGAGCGTGGCGATCACAGCCTGCGATCTCACCACCTGGGCGAGCTTGTCGGACGCGCCGCTGATCAGGTACCGCTGGAACGGCCCGTTCTTCGTGAGCAGGTTCCACATGTCGCGCATCGAGACCTCGGCCTTGGCCCGGTCCACCGAGAGGTGGGCGAAGTTCTCGGGCTTGTCGATCCTCGACACGCCGATGCAGGCGAGGATCTGGAAGACCAGCGAGCATGCGACGTACGTGAGCGCAGTCTCACTCAGCATCTCGACCGTGAACTCGTTGCCGTGGCGGGGCAGGAACACCACCGTCGACAGGATCGTGAAGATCGCCGGCACGAAGTACGCGTAGACCGTCGACCACACCTGCACGGTCGGGCGCTGCCGAGGGTCGTTGGTGAGTACGGGCCCGGTCATCTGCCCGGCGATGTCGTTCATCGAGGAGCCGATGATGTACACGACGTACATCGCGATGAAGAAGCCCGCGCCGAGTCCGGTGTCGGCCGCCCAGACGAAGAGCATGAGGATCGCGAGCGATCGGATGAGCCATCCGCCCAGCATGAAGAACCGCAGCTTGCCGAACCGGAAGTTCACCTTCTCGATGATGAGCGCCAGCAGCGGGTCGATCAGGCCGTCGAACACGCGGGTGAACGTGAGGATGAGTCCGGCCGCGGCGACCGCGATGCCATAGCCGGCGTTCTGCAGGTAGCTCATGAGGCCGACGAGGACGTAGAAGATCATCGCCGAGCCGTTGTTCATCTGGGAGAGGGCGATCTCCCAGGTCTTCGCGCGACGGTACGTGACGCCATCCGCCTCGCTGGCCGTCTGCTTCGGGTTACGCGCCATTGCGTGTTCGCTCCTTCGAGAATCCGCTCGGCCGGCCGACGGGTCGTTCCGACGGTCGCTTCATGAGCTGAAGGCAACAGTAGGAAGCGGGGAGACCCGCCGAGTAGAAGGTGACGAGCGGGTGTAGAAGGAAATCGGCGCCAAGTGTGGAGCCGCTGCCCCGGCGACGGACGAGGGCCGGAATGCACGACTGCACTCCGGCCCTCATCGACGGGAACCCGCCCGTCACGCCTGGAGGAGCTCGCCCATCTGCTTCGCGATGAGCGTCGTCGCGAACCGTGGGTTGAGGCGGGCCAGCCGGTCCATCGCAGCAGCATCGGACCCGATCGTCGCGCGGAATCGAGCCTTCTCGATCGCCGCGACGATGACCTTGCCCGCTTGGACCGGACTGGTCGTCTTGTACGCGGCGGTCTCGGTTGTGGCGTCGCCCGCGAGGCTGACGCCGGAGTTCGCCGCGATGTCAGTTCCGATCGCACCGGGGAACACGACGCTCACCTGCACGTTCGTGTCGAGGAGCTCCGCGTAGAGCGCCTCGGTCAGGAGCTTCACCGCAGCCTTCGACGCGCCGTACACCGCCTGGCCCGGCACTGGAGCGTACGAGCCCATGCTCGCCACGTTGAGGATCGCGGCCTCGGGGCGCGCGAGCAGGGTGGGCAGGAATGCCTTGCACATGTTCATGACGCCGCCGAAGTTCACGTTCATGACCTTGTCGATCTCGGAGAACGGCAGGTCGACCACCTTGACGAACTGCTGGATCACGCCAGCGATGTTCACGATGCCGTCGACCTGGCCGTGCACCGCCTCGACGGCAGCCGGGAGGTCGGCGACGGCCTCTCGGTCGGTGATGTTCACGACGTGCTGCGAGAAGCGGTCGCCTGCTCCGGCAAGCCGTGCGGTCTCCGCAAGCCCGTCGGCGTTGAGATCGACCCCGGCGACCGAAGCGCGGTCGGCGAGGAGGCGGAGCGTCGTCTCGCGTCCGATGCCGTTGCCTGCGCCGGTGACGACGAAGACCTTGTGTGCGATGTCCATGTTGGTGTCCTGTTCGTGCGGATGTCGAGGGAAGGGGTCAGCCGATCCGGGCCGGGGCGCCCGGAGTGATGCCGGCGCCGTTGAAGGCGTCGACTGCGAACCAGTACGCGTGACCGGCGTTCAGCGACCCGACCTCGAGTTCGGTCCGGTCGTAGACGAGCCACGAGTGGTAGAGCTTGTCGGGCGAGAGCCCGTAGCGCACGTTGTAGCCCACGGCGCCGGGTGCGGCATCCCAACGCAGCGACGCCGTGCGCGGGTCGTGGCGTTCGCCGCTGACCCCGACCGCGTCGGGAAGCGGCACGTCGGCGAGACCGAAGACGCGCAACCCGCTCACGGCGAAGACGCCGCCGAACGGCATCGCGCCGGCGGTGACCCGGACGTACCGGGCTCGCCGCGACTCGGGCAACGCGACGAACGCGTGCGGGGCGTCCTCGCGGGTGCCGATCGTGTCGTGCACGACCGTCCACTCCACGCCGTCGTGCGAGAGCTCGACGCGCATCTCGGTGGGCTGCGAGTCCGGGAAGACCGCGCGCTTGCCGAACGTCGCCTTCGCGAGGTCGCGACGCTTGGGCGCGCGCTGCGCGAGCTCGTGGTCGGCGAGGTTGACCTGCAGCGCATTGATGGTCACCTCCGCGCCGAGGTCGAGCTGTAGCCACTCCCCCGGTCGGTCGGAGTCGGCGACCCACCAGGTGCGCACGGATTCGTCCGTCGCGAGCGCCGGATCGTGCCCGTCGGCCGACGACGAGGCGGTCGCCGCGGCACGGTGCGACAGGAGCATCCAGCCCGGGAACGCCTCGGTCCACGGGTCGAACGCACGGTCGGGCACCTGCATGGGGTAGTCGGCGAAGTTCTGGTTGCAGAAGAGCACGCCGTCCTCGTCGAACCCGGCCGGGAACAACCCGATCCGCCGCTCGAAGTCCGCGTTCACCGAGACGCGCATGGTCGCGACGTGCCACCAGTTGCCGTGCCTGTCCTGGAACGTGCTGCCGTGCCCGGCACCCGTGATGAACCCACCGGGCTTCGACGAGAACGGGCTGTGCGGGTCGTACTCGAACGGGCCCAGCGGGCCGGTGCCGACGTAGACGCCGTCGGCGTAGGTGTTGAACTGCGTGCCGGGGCCGGCGTACTGCAGGTAGTAGCGGTCGCCCACCCGGTTCATGTACGCGCCCTCGATGAAGGGCGCGTCGCCGATGTAGGCGTCCATGACCTTGCCCGCGAACCCGCGACGCACCTCGGCCACGTAGTCGTCGCCCGTACGCTCCCAGCCCCGGTTCGCCGTGTCCGCCGAGATCAGCGGCACCGGCTCGCCGAGGCTCCGGAACGTCGAGCGGTCCAGCTCGACACCGCTCACGGGACGGTTGTGCGAGCACCCCCAGTACAGGTAGAGGCGCCCATCGTCGTCCTGGAACGTGTCCGGGTCCCAGAACGCGACGTCGCTCGGGGCGATCTCCTCGAAGTCGTCCGCGAACGGGTCGACGCTGCGGAAGAAGCGTCCCTTCGTCTTGCGGGATGCCGTGAACAGCAGTGCACCGTCGACCTCGCGCACGTCGGGCGCGTAGTCGATCGCCGGGATCTTCTCGCTCGGCTGCAGCGTCCACTCGACGAGGTCCTCGGAATGCCAGAACCCACGCGTCATCGACGCGAACATCAGGTAGCGGCCCCGGTAGAAGACGACCGTCGGGTCGGCCGCCTCCCGGTGCACGCTCCGACCGACGAACGGCGTCCGGATGTCCTGATAGCGGTACGAGAGGTCGAGGGGGTTGCAGACGATACGGGAGTTCACGATGGGTCCTTCAGAGTCGGGGGTATGGTGCGGGTCGCGCCGATCAGCCCGGCAGCAGCCGGCGGAGTACCTCGGCGCTCATCTCGGCGCTGCGGAGCGGCGACCCGCCGATCCAGTTCTTGTGGGTCTCGAGGATCACGGCTTCCACGCGCAGGGATGCCGCGCGCTCGACGATCGCGTCGATGGCGAGGTTCCCGGTGCCAAGCTCGACGCTGTCGACCTTGGCGATGGGCGTCATCGTCGGCCCCGTCGTGCGTGATCCGCGATCGGTGAGGTGGATCAGGCGCACGCGCTCGCCGAGCGCATCGAGCAGTGCGAGCGGGTCGGCGCCGGCGGTAGCGGCCCAGAAGCAGTCGAGTTCGAAGCCGACGGCGTCCGCGTCGGTCAGGTCGACGAGCGCGGCGAACGCGGTACCGCCGGAGCCCACACGTCGGAACTCGGCGGTGTGGTTGTGGTACAGGAGGCGAACGCCGTCGGATGCGAGGTTCCGGCCGGCGGCATCGAGACGCTGCGCGAGCCGTCGCACCGCGACGTCGTCGCCGTAGTCGAACCGGTGCATGCCGGTGACGACGACGTTGCGGGTGCCGAAGCCTGCGGCTCGCGCGGCCACCGCCTCGGGGTCGGATTCGATGGTGCCGAGGTCCTCGTGCAGTGCCGCGACCGACAGGCCGGACTCTGCGACGAGGCGCCGCCAGTCGAGTCGGCCGCCGCCGCCCACCGGCATCCCTGCGACCCGGGTGAGGGCGCGCACGACGAGCGGCGTGAGGCGGGTCATGAAGCCGTTGAGTTCGATCGCCTCGAACCCGGCGGCGACCAGGCGCGCGAGCGTGTCGCGCGCCTGGTCCTCCGTCGACGTGACCCGGCCGATCTGGATCTGCTGGATCGCTCGCAGCGGGCGGCGGCCGGGACGGAACATGAACGTCAGACCGTCTCGCCCGCGTCGGCGAGCAGCGTGCTGCCGGTCATGATCATCGAGAGGTCGCTTGCGGCGAAGAGCACGACGCGCGCGATGTCGTCGGGGGTGCCCATGCGGCCGATCATGCTCGTGTTCATCACGTCCAGCGGCGGCATCTCGATGCCGGCTGCGGCCGCGGCCTCGGCGCCCGCCTTCGCGGCCGCGAGGTTGCCTTCGGTCGGCACGAAGCTCGGCGCGACGCCGAGCACGCGGATGCCGAGCGGGGCGAGGTCGACCGCGAGCGACTTGGTCATGCCGAGCGCGGCGTGCTTCGAGCCGACGTAGGCGGCCATGCCAGGGAACGCCACCTGCACGCCGGCGGTCGAGATGATGTTGACGATGACGCCGCCGGTGCCGTCAGCCGACATGCGGCGCGCTGCCTCGCGCGAGCCGAGGAAGACGCCGCGCGCGTTCACCGCGAACGTCGCGTCCCACATCTCGTCGGGCATCATCGTGACGGGCGCGTTCGGGAAGATCCCGGCGTTGTTGACCCAGACGTCGATGCCGCCGAGCTCGGCGACCGCGAGGTCGGCGGCGGCCGCGACCGAAGCCGCATCGGAGACGTCGGCGCGCGTGCTCGCGACGCGCACGCCGTATCGGTCGGCGAGGTCCAACGCGGCAGCCTGCGCAGCTTCCTCGTTGAGGTCGATCAGCAGGAGGTCGGCACCGGCCTCGGCCAAGCGGGCCGCGATGGCCTTGCCCAGGCCCTGGGCTGCGCCGGTGACCACGGCGCGACGACCGGCAAGCGAGAGCAGGTCGGTCAGCGGGCGGCTCGAGACGTCGGCGAACGGGAAGCTCATGCTGCGAACTCCGTCGCCTCGAAGCCGTTGCGGGCGGCGACCTTGCCGAGCCACGCGAGGCTCGGCTTCGGGGTGCGCGCGAACGTGTCGCGGTCGACCGAGATCAGGCCGAAGGTCGGCTCCCAGTGGCCCCACTCGAAGTTGTCGAGCAGCGACCAGTGCAGGTAGCCGCGCACGTCGATGCCGTCGGCGATGGTGCCCGCGAGGCCCTCGAGTGCCGCGGTCGTGTACCGGATGCGCTGGACGTCGTCGGCGGTCGCGATGCCGTTCTCGGTGATGAGGATCGGGGTGTGCTCGCTGACCTCCCATGCGTGGCGCACGGCCATCGCGAGGGAGTCGGGGCGGAACGCGGTGCCGACGAGCGTGTTGTCGGGGTGCGGCGGGTGCGGCACGAGGCCGTTCGCGTCGACCTGCTGGCTCGAGTAGGCCTGCACGCCGACGAAGTCGTCGCCCCGGCTGCCCTCCCAGTAGACGTCCTCCTTGCCGTACCGGATCTGCAGGAGCTTCTCCTCGCCGCCGGGTGCGGCGGTCAGGGCGCCGGCCGCGATGGTCCAGCCGACCTTCGCGTTGGTGCGCTCACGCACGATCGCGCGCGCGGCGTGGTGGATGCGGGTGAACATGCGGCCGATCTCGGGATCGGCGTAGGTCAGGAATTGGCCGTGCTGCTGCTTTTTCTCGTCGTCGCCCTCGGCCTCGACCGTGGGGCTGGTCCAATCGCCGCCGGACGCCGCGAGGTGTCGCATCGCGGTCATGATGGCGGCCTGCATGTTCGGCTCGTTCATGGTCACGACCCACTCGACGCCGTCGAGGATCGTGCACGCCTGCTCGACGAACGCGCAGAACAGCGCCTCGGCGTCGGGGCTGTCCCACCCGCCGAGCGCGGCGAACCACTGCGGCGTGGTGAAGTGCTGGAGCGTCACGACCGGGGTCACGCCGTGCTCGAGGCAGGCGTCGATCATGCGGCGGTAGTGCGCGAGCTCGGCCTTCGAGAAGTGCCCGCGCACGGGCTCGATGCGCGACCACTCGAGGCTGAAGCGGTAGGAGGTGAGTCCGGACTCGGCGAGCAGGCGGATGTCCTCGGCGTAGCGGTGGTAGCTGTCGACGGCGTCGCCTGAGAGCTCCATGCCGGGCATCGTCTGCTCGCGCGCCCACCAGTCGCTGTTCACGTTGTTGCCCTCGATCTGGTGGCCCGCGGTCGCGGCGCCCCACAGGAATCCGTCGGGGAAGGTCGTCATGGGTTCGTTCCTCTCGTTCGTTGAGCGGGTTGTGTCTGGGTCGGATGCGTCGGGGACGGTCGGGCGGTTCAGATGGCGGCCGGCACGGGCTCGGCCGAGGGCAGCAGGGCGGATGCCTCGAAGGCGCCGGGTCCGATCCGGTGCTCGCTGCCGTCGGGGAGGACGACACGCGCGGCGGTGCCGGACGGGATCTCGGCGGTCAGCGCCATCCGCTCGCCCTCGATGCGCCACTCGACCGAGATGGTGCCCTGCGGGCTCTCGTGGGTGCCGCGCGCCCAGGTGATCCCGCCGCCCGGAACGGGCTCGATCACGACGTGCTCCCACGCGATCGAGTCGGCGTCCTGCCGGAGCCCGAGCGTGTGCGTGTGCAGGAAGCGCATGGCTGCCCCCTTGCTGTAGTGGTTCAGGGATTCGTGGGCGTCGCCGTGCTCGTCGATGCCCTCCCAGTCCTCCCAGATCGTGGTCGCGCCGCGGTCGAGCATGTACCGCCACGACGGCGCGGTGCGCTGCTGCAGGAGCTCGTACGCGACCTCCGCCCGCCCATGGTCGGCGAGCACCGGGAGCAGGTCGCCGGTCGCGAGGAAGCCGGTGCCGACATGGGTACCGGCCGCCCGCACCAGCTCGACGAGTCGGTCGACCGCGCGCTCGCGGAGCTCGTCGGGGACGAGGCCGAACGCGAGGGCGCGCACGTAGGCGGCCTGGGTGTCGGTCGTGGTGGTGCCGTCGGGGCGGAGGTAGGCCTGCCGCCAGGCGTCGGCGATGCGCTCGGCGGTCGCCGTGTAGCGGGCGGCATCCTCATCGCGGCCCAAGGTGCCCGCGATGCGGGCGAGGGTCGCGGTCGATCGGTGCAGGTAGGCGGTGCCCACCTCGCCCTTGTCGGCCATGAACCAGGCCATCGGGTTGTGCTTGATGGGGTCGATGCGGTTGCCGTCGGCGTCCCGCTCGCGGGGCTCCGTCCACTCGCCCCAGTGGAACGTGCCGTCCCAGAGGTACTGCTCGAAGGGCGCCGGCTCGGGCGATGCCTGCGTGCGGGCGTGGTGCCGGGTGGTGCGCGCCTGCTCGAGCGCCCACTCGACCCAGCGAACCATCGCGTCGGCGTTCTCGGCGAGCACTTGCTCGTCGCCGTAGGAGAGATAGAGCTCCCACGGGACGGCGACGATCGCATCGCCCCAGCCCGACGAGCCGGTCATCATGGCGAACTGGTCGTCGAGGTGGTGCTTGATGCGGCGCCCATCTGGCGAGAAGTTCGCGATCCGGCCGTCGTCGAGCTGGTCGTCGCGCACCGAGCGAAGCCACTTGCGGCTGAAGCCGTGAACGTCGTACAGGCGCGTGGCCGTCGGGGCGAAGACCTGGTAGTCGCCCGTCCACGCGAGGCGCTCGCGGGTCGGGCAATCGGTGGGAATGTCGACCGCGTTTCCGCGGAAGCTCCAGTCCGCGATCTCGTGCAGGCGGTTGAGGCCTTCGTCGCTGCACGCGAACGTGCCGGTGCGGGCGAGGTCGGTCTGCACGATGCGCATCTGCAGGGATGCCGGGGCGAGTGCGCCGCCGTCGGACCGGGCGATCCGGGCGTAGCGGAAGCCGTGCACGGTATGGCGGGGCTCGAACTGGCCGCCCTGTTCCCCAGCGACGACCTCGTCGCGCTGCACGAAGGCCTTGCGCCCCTCCGGCCGCTCGGAGTCGAGGTGGGAGGTGTCGAGGTCGCCGTCGCGGCCGAGCGCCTCGCCGTAGTCGACGACCGTGCGGGTGCCCGGCTCGCCGAGGTCGGTGAGCCGGATCCATCCGGACGCGTTCTGGCCGAAGTCGGCGATCACCGCGCCGTCGGCGAGGCGGCGCAGCTCGACGGGGGCCCGGGTCTCGACGACGCGGACCGGAGGCGCGGGCGACCAGTCGATCGCGGGCGGCGCGTCGACGACGTCGAGGAGCACGGATGTCTCGGGCTGGGCGTCCGCCGAGAGGTCGAGCGTCTGCCCGTCCATGAGGTCGGCGCGGGTGATCGCCGACGGGCGGCTCGTCCAGGTCTCGTCGCTACGGACGACCCGGCGGGTGCCGTCGGCGAGTTCCTGGTGCAGTTCCGCTCGGGCGCCGAGCGTCGTACCCCACCCGGCGGGGAGCCGGAAGGCGCCGACCTGGCCGCGGAACCAGCCGTCGGAGAGTTCGAGCTCGATCGCGTTGTCGCCGTCGCGGAGGAGGGCCGTGACATCCGCCGCCTGCGCGTAGAGCGTGCGGTCGTACGACGTCGAACCCGGTGCGAGCTCGATCGTGCCGACGCGCTCGCCGTTCACGGTCGCCGTGTAGACGCCGAGCGCAGTCGTGTAGAGCCGCGCCGACACCATCGCGCCGGCGAGGGTGAACCTGCCCGCGAGCACGTGGGCCGCGCGCTTCCCGTATCCGGGGTCGCCGTCGGAACCGACGGCGGGTTCGACCGGTGAGATCCAGTGCGCGGTCCAGTCCCCGTCGAGGAGACCCGCTTCGAACTCGGCCCAGTCCGACCACGCGGCATCCGCCCCGGTCTCCTGGGGGTCTGCGGTCACGCGCCACCGCGCCCGCTGCCCGCTGCGGAGCGCCGCGAAGGGCCACGTCGCCAGGCGGCGCGAGGTGACGGCGGCGACGACGGGCGACGCCCCGTCGATCACCGCTTCCACGAGGTAGGCCGTGCGAGGCCCACGGTCGACCGGGTCCTTCCACGAGAGCCGGGGGGCGGCGCCGGTGACGGGGAATCCGTCACCGCCGCCGTCCACGACGAGGTCGTAGGGTGCAGTGCGCATGGTGGTTCGCTTCCGTTGGAACGCGGTTCAGGTCGGGCGGGTCGCTCCGCTCAGCGGATCGACTTGACCTTGAGCAGGATGATGAGGCCGCCGACGAGGGCGAAGACCGCACCGGTGAGGTACAGCAGCGTGTAGTTCTTCACGTCGCCGACCGCGCCGATCGTGATGACGACGCCGGCGATGAGCGGCGCGAGCGCGCTCGGGATCTTCTGCGCGAACTGGACGACCGCCATGTACCGGCCGACCTGGTCCCGTTCCGGGATGATCGCGAAGACGATCGCCTGGTCGACGGTGGCGAACACGGCGATCGCGAGCTGCATGAGCACGGCGCCGAAGATGATCTGCGGAAGGTTCCAGGCGGTCGCCTCTGCGACAGCTCCGCCCACGAACAGCACGGCGGCGATCATCACGAAGAGGCGACGACGCTGGAGCTTGTCGGAGAGGAACCCTCCGATCAGTGCGCCCGCAGCCGCAGCGAGCACGCCGATCATCCCGACGGTGGCGACGATGCCGGCGACCTCGCGGACGGGCAGGTCGAGGCGCTGGGCGTAGAAGAACGTGCCGAACGTGGTGTTGAAGTAGAGGCCGACGAAGAAGACGAACCGTCCGAGCCAGTTCCATGCGAAGTCGGGGTACTTGCGCACGTTGAAGCCGTAGCTCGTCACGACCGACCGGACGGTGACGTGACCGGTGCGCGGCAGGTCCTTCGAGCTGCCCTCGGGCTTGATGAGCGGGAAGATGCCGAGCATCACGGCGCCGATGACGCCGGGGACGAGGAACACGAGCGTCGTGTTGGAGGAGACCGCGTAGGCGACGCCGATGCCGAGCACCGGGGCGATCTGGGTCATCAGGCCGGTCAGCGCCGACACCTTGCCGCGCTGCGATTCGGGGAGCTTGTCGGCCATGAGCAGCTGCAACGGCGCCCCGGCGATCGACCACCCGGACATTCCGAGCACCCAACCTGCGCCGACGACCAGCAGGTTCGGCGCCAGGGAGATCACGATCAGGCCGAGGAGGCCGATCACGATCCCGAGGTAGATGAAGGGCGTTCGTCGACCGAATCGCGACCGTGTCCGGTCGCTCCAGATGCCGATCATCGGGCTGATGATCAGGTACACCGCCTGCGCCGTGCCCGTGATGTATCCGAGCACCTCCTCATGCCCGGGCGCCAGCTCACTGATGCGGACGGCGATGCCGTAGGCCAGCGGCACCATCATGGCCATCGAGACCCCGAAGCTCGCGAGCATCAGCCAGAAGATGTAGCTCCGGCTCATCGGCTGCTGCGGCTCGGCCGCCGAGCTGTCCACCATCGGCGGGACATTCGCCTCGGACACGGCGAGGCCGACGGCGAGTTCTGCGCTCGGCTCGTGCTTGGTCACCATTGACTCCTTCATCGGTGAAGCCGGCCACGCGATCCTACGCGGGTCGGACGGGAGAACACCCAAAAGTAACCAGATTGGTTACCTTGCTGGCCAAGAGTAACCACTGCGGTTACTATTGGCAAGTCGGCGGTGAAAACCTGGTCTGCCAGACTCGGGGAATGGTCCGACAGGGAGAAGACATGAACCGTTCGACCACGCTGATCGCGGCGCAGACGCCGGACTCCGACGCTCCCGTCGCCCCGGAGGCGACGAGTCGGGGCCGACGGGGCCCGTACGCGAGCACCCCCGCCCGCCGCGCCGAGATCGTCCGCGCAGCGCTGGCGAGCTTCGCCGAGCACGGCTACGAGCGCGCATCACTCCGCGACATCGCCGCCCGGGCCAACCTGACGCACGCCGCCCTCCTCCGACACTTCGCGAGCAAGGACGACCTGCTGCTCGCCGCGCTCGCCCAACGAGACGACGACGACGAGGAAATGGCGCGCCGCATCATGCAGGCGGAGGTGCCAGCCGACCGGGTGCTCTCGAGCGTCCTCGCGGAGGAGTTCGCCCACCCGGACCACCAGCGCAATTGGCTCGCCATCACGGTCGCGGCGACCAACCCGGAGCATCCTGCACACGACTTCTTCATCGCCCGCCGCGAACGTATGCGCGTGCACTTCTCGAGCGGCCGCCTCACGACCGCACACGACAGCGAAGAGCTCACCGCGGACGACAAGGTCACCATGCTGATGGCGATGATCGACGGATTGCGCATCCAGGCCCTGATGGACCCGTCGCGTGACACGCTCCCCCTGCTCGAGACGCTCGTGCGGCTCATCACCACCGACGACGACCGTCACGACACGCCCATCGCGCCGCCCTCCGCCTGACCCCCCCCCGGAATCGACGGAATTCGGTCGGTGTCCCGACGGAAGCCCGCTGCTGAAACGCGGACGCACCGTCGGTGAACTGCCTGCGCAGGATGCCGAGGACAACTCCCAGCCAGAATCGACGTGACGCTCCTCTTGCTCGAGACGTTCATGCGCCCCGGCGCGACGCCGCAGGGCGACGCTCCCGGCTCACGGTGTTCCGCTTTGCCGGATCGGTTACGACACGTCGAGTTTCTTATTGACGCATCGTGCGCAGCGGGCTAGCGTGCGTGTGAAACCTTTCAAAGCCGAGAGGAATACCCATGCCCCACGCACCCCGTGCATTCCGCCGGCGCCCAGCCGCACTCGCGACAGCTGCCGTCTTCGCACTCTCACTGAGCCTGATCCCGGCGCTCACCGCGCCCGCCACGGCGAGCCCCGGAGACGCTGGTGGCTCCGCGACTCCCCCGGCGCCGCTCCTCACACCCGCGACGTTCGCCGACCCCCCGACCGCCGTGCGCCCCATGTACCGCTACTGGATGCCGCTCGCATACACCGAGGACGAAGTGCTCCGAGAGGAGTTGCGCGACATGGCCGCGGCCGGCGCCGGTGGTGTCGAGATCGCGCCGTTCGTGGTACCCGGCGCAGGCAACCAGACCAACGCCTTCCTCGCCGAGTACGGCTGGGGTACCCCTGCATGGGCGCACAAGATCGAGGTCATCACCGACGAGGCCGCGAAGCTCGGCCTCTCGGTCGACCAGAGCCTCGGCCCGCAGTACCCGCCGACCGTTCCGTCGCTGAACAGCTTCAACCAGCCCGAGGTCGAGCAGCAGCTCGTCTTCGGACGCGAATTCCACGAGCCGGGCGACTCCCGGTCGGGCGCCCTGCCTGCTCCGACCACGACGATTCCCTCGGTGTCGACCCAGCTGTGCGGGCCCGCCACCGCGGGCGACCAACTCCTCCGCGTCCGCACTGTCGGCGGATTCGCGACCGGCGACGTCATCACGGTCGGAGCGGGTGCAACGGCCGAGCAGGTCACGGTCTCGTCGATCGGCGACCGCCTCGCCGAGTGCGCCGACCTCGGCGTCTCCGAGCTCTCGAGCGCGCACGCGATCGACGAGACGGTGCGCAACGTGGCGCACACAACGCGCCTGCGCACGCTCGTCGCCCAGTGCGCCGACGCATGCGCGACCGGCGGCGCCGGCTCGGTCCTCCTCGACCCGGGCTCGGTGGTCGATGTCACCGATGACGTGGTCGACGGTGAACTCGCGTATGCGTTCGCCGCGGGTAACGGCAACCCCTGGGTGCTGATCGATTTCGTCCAGGCGCCATCGGCCCTGATCGCCCAGCGCGGCGGCTACACCCCGACTCAGCCGAACTACGTCGTGGATCACCTGAGCCGCGGCGGCGTGGAGATCCAGGCGGACTTCTGGGACGAGCACATCCTCACCGACGCGGTCCGCGCGAACCTCGCTCGGATCGGCCGGGGTGCGGTGTTCGAGGACTCGCTCGAGCTCGGGACGGCGCAGAAGTGGACCTGGGACTTCCTCGACGAGTTCGAGGAACGCCGTGGGTACGACCCCACCCTCGTGCTGCCGGCGCTCGCCGGCGCCGGCATCCAGGGCACAGGGGCTCCGGCATTCGAGTTCGCGGAGATCGGCGAGCAGGTGCGTGAGGACTACCGCCAGACCATGAGCGATCTCTTCGTCGACGAGTACGTCACGCCGATGCAGGAGTGGGCGGCCGGGCACGGCCTCGACTTCCGGGTCCAGCCCTACGGCATCCCGATCTCTTCGGCCGCGGCCGCGGCCGCGGCCGGCATCGCTGAGGGCGAGTCGCTGAACTTCGGCAGCCCCAACGCGCTCGGCGCCGAGCAGGACTACCGGGTCCTGAGCGGCGGCGCGCACCTGTCCGGCAAGGACCTCGTCTCGACGGAGTGCTGCGCGGTCTTCCAGGGCGGCTACCGCTCCAGCGCGGCGGGCCCGAACGTGGGCGGCCAGTTCGGCGAGGGCGGCGATGGCACCCAGGTCGGCGGTCGGTACTCGCAGGGCCTGCTCGACAGCATCAACAAGGCCTACGCCGGCGGGGTGAACCAGGTCGTCTGGCACGGGTATGCGTACCGTGACGCTCCGAAGGGCGTCGGCACGAGCGGGCGCGACGGCGGCACCTGGCCCGGATACCAGCCGTGGGACATCTTCGGCGTCATCAGCGTCAACGACGTGTTCGGCCAGCGCCAGGCGAGCTGGGCCGACTATGCCGAGATCAACGACAGCCTCGCCCGTACCCAGCTCGTGCTCCGTCAGGGCCGCGCCACCGTCGACCTCGGCGTCTATTACGAGGATCTCGGGCTGATCGGCTCGTCGGTCAGCGACCAGCAGCCCCGCCAGCACATGCTCGGCACCGATTCGGCGACCTCGAGCGCGGGCTACACGTACGAGTACGTGGCACCGGATCTGCTCGAGGACCCGACGCTCGAAGCCGACGGGGATGGCGGACTGTTCGGCGATCGATCCGACTTCGAAGCGATCGTGCTCAACGACCAGGCGACGATCGGGCTCGGCAGCGCGGAGCGGCTCCTTACCCTGGCCGAGCAGGGGCTGCGGATCTTCGTCGTGGGTGACCAGCCGACCGCGACGACAGGCGCAGAGCCGGAGGCGGACCGCCTCGCCGACGTGGTCGCGGCACTGCTCGCCGAGCCGACCGTGGTCGAGGTCGCCGACGAGGCCTCGCTTCCGGACGCGCTGGATGCGGCAGGCATCCGCCCGACCGCGACGCCGGAGCACGCGACATCCGCATTGGGACTGGTGCGTCGCGAGGCCAGAGGGATCACCTACGACTTCGCCTACAACCGCTCCGGCGAGGAGATCGTGGAGAACCTCACCCTGGCGGGCAACGGGCGACCGTTCCTCCTCGACACGTGGACCGGCGCGATCTCCCCGATCGCCGAGTACTCCGCGGGCGACGGCATCGTCACGGTGCCCGTGCGGATCGCACCGTACGACAAGGTGATCGTCGCGCTCTCGACGACGGGCGCCATCTCCGGGAAGGGCGGCGACCCCGTCCAGGCGCCGGCACTGCACGCGGTGCGGAGCGACGGCGACGTGTCGGCGACCGGCGCCGGAAAGCGACTGGTGCTTCGAGCGTCGCAGAACGGCGAGTTCGAGACCGAACTCAGCGACGGGACGCGCCGCGTCACCGTCGTGGAGGGACTGACCGACGCCGTGCGACTCGATGACTGGAACCTCCTGGCGCAGACCTGGGGACCCGGCGCGAATGCGTACACGACCGCCAAGGTCGACCAGGCGGCGTTCGACCTGACCACCGACGGCGACGGCCGGCTCGCCTCGTGGCGGTCGATCACCGCTCCGGTCGATCTCAGTCGGGCCTCCGGCATCGGGACGTACACGACCACGTTCGACCTCCCGAGCGCCTGGACGGAACCGGATGGCGCCTACCTCGACCTCGGCGATGTGCTGGACACGGCTCAGGTCACGGTGAACGGCGTGCAGGTGACGGTCAACCAGTCCGATCGCAGTCGTATCGACCTGGGCACCGCGCTTCAGGCCGGCGAGAACACGCTGACGGTTCAAGTCGCCACCACGATGTTCAACGCGGTGCGCGCGACGGGCGACAGCAACTACCAGCTGGTGGACTGGCAGCACGCCGGCCTCCGCGGCCCGATCGTACTCACGCCCTACCGCGACGTCGTGCTCCCGAAGAAGGCCGGTCGGTAGCGGACGCAGCGGCCGAGTGGCCCGCGCTCGAGTTCGAGCGCGGGCCACTCGTCATTCCGCGGACACCGTCCGGTCTCCGCCGATCGGGTCGACCATGCGAGGGCCGGTGCGCGTCAACGCCGGCACCCAAAGCTCATCGACGAGGACGGCGATCGCCGTCCCGATCGGCGGGAGCCCGGTGTGGAGGAACTCCGACATGGCGACGGCGTGCCCGAGATTCATCGCGGCCGGCGAGGGCGGATGCTCCAACTCCCCCCGAGCGACGGCGTCGTCGATGATCCGCGCGACATCCGAGACGATCACGCGATCCCCCAGCATGCTGGCTCGATGCGCGGGACTCGCCTCGTACAGGGTCCCTCGAACCGCCTCGCCGAACGGTCCGCCGAGGAAATGCGCCGTGCCTTCGAGGAACGCGACCAGGTCCGTCCGAAGGTCGCCGCTCGGCTCGTTCTCGACGTGGGACTCAGCCGTCATGCGCGCCAACACCGCCTGGGCGAGCTCGACGCGGTTCGCCCACCGCCGGTAGACGACCGCCTTGGCCGTGCCGCATCGTCGACTGACGCCGTCGATGCCGAATCCGGCCCAGCCACGTTCCTCGAGTTCGGCGGCGGCGGCCTCGAGGATCGCATCATCGAGCGCTGCGCCACGACGGCGGGTCCGCCCGTTCATGGCTGCACCTCCCCGCGGCTCGCGGCGATGCAAGCCCGACCGATCGGGGCGCCATCCCTCCGGCGGCGTTCAGGTCGACTCATCGGCGATCAGGTCCAATCGGGTAACTTGCGCCCAATCCAAGTTAGTGGATCGGATTGACCGCGGTCCGAGGTTTGATCCTTGCGATCACTGGACGAGACCGCTCAGTTGCCCGCTCTGGCGCATGGCGCAAACACGGAGCCTCCGGATCCAGACGCTTCCCCAACGAACATCGAGGTCGGCACTCGGTCAGGCCGCCGCCCAGGGGTGATATGCGTACACATGTACACACTCGTGCTACGGTGAAGCCATGACCGACTACTTCGCGGGCGACCCACGCACGAATCGGGAGCGCATGCTCGCCGGAGACCTCTACATCGCCGACGACCCAGAGAGCGGCCGCATCGCGCAGCGCGCCGTCCAGCTCGCCGACGCCTACCACCGCGCCGCCGTGGCGGACGAATCCGCGGCTCGTCCTCTGCTCGAGGCGCTCGTCGGGCACCTCGGCGAGGGCGCGTTCGTCAAGCCGCCGCTGTTCGTGGACTACGGCGAGAACATCTCGATCGGCGAGCGCACGTTCGTGAACTACAACCTCACCGCGCTCGATGTCGCAGCGATCACGATCGGCAAGGACTGCCAGATCGGCCCGAATGTCCAGTTGCTCACTCCGACGCACCCGATCGACCCCGAGCCGCGCCGCGACAAGCTCGAGGCAGCCCAGCCGATCACCATCGGCGACAACGTCTGGCTCGGAGGCGGCGTCATCGTCTGCCCCGGGGTCACCATCGGCGACGACTCGGTCATCGGCGCGGGCTCGGTGGTCACCAAGGACATCCCCGACGGCGTGATCGCGGTCGGCAACCCCGCGCGGGTCATCCGCGCGATCGGCGCCCAGGATGCAAGGAACTGAAGCGAACGCCGGGAGCCGCCGCGGCCGCCGCAACGACCCCGACCGGCGCGACCGGATCATCGACGCATGCCTCGACGTCATCGCCGAATCGGGAGTCGCCGCTGCATCCCACCGCAAGGTCGCGGAACACGCGGGCGTCCCACTGGGATCGATGACCTATTACTTCGATGGGATCGACGACCTCCTCCGTCAGGCGTTCGCGCGATTCACCGCCACGATCAGCGAACGCTTCGAGCAGCGGATGGCGTCCGCCCACGATCCCGCGTCCGCACTCGACGCCGTGGTCGCGATCGTCCGTGACGACGTGTTCGGAAGCAGTCGGGAACTCGTTCTCACCCACGAGCTGTACACGCTCGCGGCCCGCGAGCGCGGCTACCGTCGCCTCACCGCGGAGTGGATGGCACGCAGTCGTGCCGCGCTGGAGCGGTACTTCGATCCGGAGACCGCTCGGCTCCTGGATGCGCTGGTCGAGGGCCTGACGCTCCATCGCGCGCTCGACGACGAGCAGTCCGACTCCTTCGACATCGCGGGGGCCGTGGCTCGAGTCATCGACCACGGAGATCAGAACCGGTGAATCGAGCCCCGGGAGTCGGGGTTCAGCATCTGGCCACAGGCACTCATGGACCTACCGCGGACTCGGACGTGGAGGAACGGTTCGCCGGGGTGAGGCCCATGAGCGTGAGGAGTTCCCACGCCGTGTGCGCAGCCGCGAGACCCGTCACACCTGCGTGGTCGTACGCGGGTGCGACCTCGACCACGTCGCCACCGACGATGTTCAGCCCCGCGAGCTTTCGCAGGACGGCGAAGAACTCGCGGGTGGTGATGCCTCCGACCTCCGGCGTTCCGGTTCCAGGGGCCTGCGCAGGGTCGAGCACATCGATGTCGATCGAGACGTAGACCGGGCCGCTTCCGAGGCGCTGGAGGATCCGGTCGGCGAGGTCCTGCATGGAGTGGTCCTGGAACGCTTCGGCCCGGATGATACGGAATCCGGCGCGACGGTCGTCCTCGAGCTCGCTCGGATCGTAGATGCCACCCCGGATGCCGACGTGCTGACAGTGCTCGAGGTCGAGCAGGCCCTCGTCGGCAGCGCGACGGAACGGCGACCCATGCCAGATCGAGGCACCATGCAACACGTCCCACGTGTCCAGGTGAGCGTCGAAATGCAGTACCGCGAGTGGCCCGTGCACCTCCGCGGCAGCGCGGAGCAGGGGCAGGGCGATCGTGTGATCGCCGCCGAGCGCCAGGATCCTGGTTCCCTCCAACGTCAGCCGACGGGCTTGGGCGTGGATCGCGTCGACGGCTGCCCCGATGTCATACGGGCCGACGCCGAAGTCGCCCGCGTCGACGACCTGCTGGTTCCTGAAGGGGAACGTGTCGTGGATCGCGTGGTACGGATGCAGTTGCCGCGAATGCTCTCGTACGTGGGTGGGCCCGAATCGTGCACCGGGGCGGAAGCTCGTCCCGGAGTCGAAGGGGATGCCCACCACCGCCACGTCAGCGCGCTCGACCTGGTCGGCTCGCGGTAGCAGCGCGAACGTGGCGATGCCGCCGAAGCGGGGAAGATCGCTCTCGTCTCGCTGCCCCACGTTGCCGAGGTCCTCCATGAGTCACCCTTCCGTTCGACATGCGCACACCGTGCGCACCGCGCGTTGAGCATCTGGGCGCGCGGCCCTGAGCCCGAGGACTTCATCGAACCATCCGGGTAGGATCGGAACCACTGTCTGGAACCGATTCTTCACGCCGGATTCTCCGATGCTCGATCTTCGTCGTATTTCCCTCCTTGTCGCCGTTCAGCGCTTCGGATCCATCGCCGCAGCCGCCGCGGACGCTGGATGCACGCCGTCATCCGCATCCGAACAGCTTTCGAAGCTCGAGTCCGAGCTCGGATTGGCCCTCCTGGAACGAAGTCCGCGCAGCGTCCGGCTGACCCACGCAGGATCGGAACTCGCCGAGCACGGCCGCGCCCTCCTCGCCCAAGCCGAGCTGGCTGAGCGGGCGGCGAAGGACGTCGCGGGCGTCACAGCCGGGCGGGTGCGCGTCGCCGCGTACCAGACAGCGGCCGCACGATTCGTGATACCCGCGATCGCCTCTTTCGCTCGCGAGCACCCGCGCGTCCGCGTGAGCTTCGAAGAGTTGGAGCCCGAGGACGGAATGACAGCCGTGGCGGAAGGAACCGCGGACGTGGCGCTCGTCAGCAGCTACCTGGGGATGAAGGTGCCCCGCGTCAACGGGATCGAGGTCGTCGACCTGGGAGAAGATCCGTTCGTCCTCGTCGCCCCGACGCGACTTGCCACGCGCTCGCAAACAGCTTCTCTTCGGGAATTCGCGAAGGCGCAGTGGATCAGCGGCCGCCCCGAGCAGGGCTTCCAAGCCATCACCGAACTGGCTGCAGCTCGGTCGGGTTTCACCCCCGAGATCGTCGCCCGCGTCGACAACTACGACCTGATCCTCGATCTCGTGGCAGCTGGGCTCGGCGTGGCCCTGGTGCCCTCCAGCGCGGTGAGCAGCAGAGCCGGGGTCCACGCGCATCGAATCACGGAGCCATTCGGCCTCGTCCGACTGGAATCCTTGGCGAGCCGGGCGGCGGACCACTCGCTTGCCACGGGGAAGCTGTGCGCACTGATACGGCGCCGGTTCAACGAGGCAGGCTAGCCGGGTGAATCGGCGTCCTTGTTTCGTCCCTCGAATGTCGTCGGGCCGCGTGCCGGAACGACGCGCTCGAACGCATCGACCGAACGACGTCGACGATCATGAGCGAAGAGACGGCCCTCATCGCTTGATGCCTATGCGAGCCGTTGTCGGTGGGTACCGCCCCGCAGCGCATCCAGGAATTCCCCGACGAGCGACAGTCCCTCGCGAAGCGCCTCGGTGTCGTCGGCGAAGCCGATCCGGAAGGTGCCTTCGATGTCGAACGCCGCGCCGGGGGTGAGCATGACGCCGGTTTGCTCGAGCAGCCGGATACAGAATTCGTACGACGGTATGGGGGCGGTGTAGCGGATGAGGGCGGTCGTGCCGCTCGCCGGCCTGATGTAGGAGACGTCGTTCCGCCCGTTCACCCAGCCATCGACGAGGGCGAGGTTGCGGCGTGTGATATCGCGAGCTCGGGCGAGGATCGCGTCACGCTGCTCGAGAGCGACGCTTGCCAGCAGGTCGTCGATCCGGCCGACACTGATGGTGTTGTAGTCGCGATGAATACTGACCGCGTCGATGATCTCGCGCGGTCCGACGATCCATCCGAGACGCAGACCAGCGAGCGAGAACGGTTTCGACATGCTGCCCGTGGAGATGCCGCGGTCGTAGAGGTCGGCCATGGAGGCGGTGAAGCCATCGCCTTCCTGGTCTATCCCGCGGTACACCTCGTCCGAGAGCACCCATGCCCCCACCGAACCGGCCATCGCCGCGATCTCCTCCAGCATCGACTCGCTCATGAGGCTGCCAGTGGGATTGTTCGGGTTGTTGACCGCGATCAGCTTCGTCGTCGGCCGCAGCATCGCCCTGAGTTCGTCGAGGTCCGGGAGCCACCCGTCACGCTCGCGGAGGAGCAGCACGTCGACGTCCGCCCCGAAACTCGCGGGGATGGCGTAGTGCTGCTGGTACGTGGGCAGCACGCTGATCACGTGGTCGCCAGGCTCGATGAGCGTTTGGTGAATGAGCGCATTCGCGCCGATCGCGCCATGCGTTACCGTGACGTTCTCGGGCGACTGGTGCTCGTACAAGCCGGCGATCAGAGCACGTAGGCGATCGCTGCCGGGGATGGGCCCGTAGGTCAGCGGCGTCGCCTCCATTTCCGCCAGGATCTCGTCACGTCGGCCTGACAACTCGAGGAGCTCACCAGTCGTCAGTGAGCGGACGCATGTCTCGGCGAGGTTGTATCCGCAATCGTTCTCATACGCGTTCATCCAGATCTCGACCTGGAACTCGTCGATCTTCATGGGTGCACCTCCTGATGCGCTTGAAAGGCGGCCCATGCCACGGCGGCATCCTCGATCCCGAGACCGACCGATCGGAAGTAGACGACTCGATCGTCGCGGGGCATGGTCGCAGTACCGGCGACGAGCTCGGCGAGCGTGCCGTGCACGGTCTTCGGGTCCCAGCCGCCCGATGCCGCATCGCGCAACTCGCTCGCGACATCCACCGTGGTCCGCGCGTCGACGTACACCTCGAGCTCCGCGACGGCGGCGACGGGGATCTCACGAGCCCCACGGGCGTTCGTGGAGATCGAGGTCACGACCGTTCGGGGCGGCAACTCGCGTGGGTCGACGACGTCCTCGGCAGCCGACGTGCAGAGCATGACCAAGTCGACGTCCTCGACGGCCTCGGCCACCGTCGCGTCGAATCGGATGCCGTCGGGTGTCGCTTCATGGGCGGTTCGAGCGTAGACGCGGATCGACATCTCGGGTCGGATCGCTCGCAGGTAGCGCGCGTGCGCTTGACCGAGCTTTCCCCACCCGATCACGGCCGCGGACGTGGCATCCGGAGCGAGCAGCAGGTCCGCCGCCAGTACACTCGTCGCCGCCGTGCGCTCCGTGGTGAGGTTCTCGGCGTTGATCAGCGCAAGAGGATCTCCCGTCCGGGTGCTGATCAGCATCGTCCAAGCCGTGACGATCGCCTTGCCCGATGGCTGCGGGAGATACGGCGACACTTTCACCGCGTACACGTCGGCCTCTCCAAGAATCCCTGGATAGTGGATGACGTCGCCCCCACCGGCGATATCGACGACGAACTGCCCGGGCGCGATGGACGAGCCCGAGGCGACGCCGGCGAACGCCTGACGCACGGCGGCGACGACCTGGCGAGCTTCGACGCGAGGAGTCTCGATCTGCAACATGATGTGCACTATACTGCTCATTGATGAAAGTGCAATCTGGCGGCGGGTCGGGCCGTACTACCCCGGAGTTCATTCTGCGCGTGGGGCAGCGGGTGCGATCGTTGCGTCGGCAACGCAACTGGACTGTCCAGCAGTTGGCTGATCAGGCTGACCTGAGTCGGCGGATGCTCACCCAGATCGAACTCGGGCAGGCCAATCCGAGCCTCGTGACGATCGACCGGATCGCCGCAGCGCTCGGAACGGACTTCGCCGGGCTCGCCCTACCGGAGTCTCCCGGAGATGCACCGGCATCCGTACAGGTATGGCGCGGTGAGGGGAGCAGCGAGGCGCTACTGCTCGCGGCGACGACGCCGGCAGACACCGAGCTGTGGCGGTGGACGCTGGCCCCAGGCGCACGCTATGACGCACAGCCCGACAAAGCCGGTGCCCAGGAGATCCACCACGTCATCGCGGGCGAACTCGCGCTCGTCACACGGGAGGCATCGAGAACGCTCGTCGCCGGCGATACAACGGTGATCTTCAGCGACCAGCCGTATTCCTACGTCAATCCCGGCGAGACCGACGTCGTGTTCTTCCGCGTCGTCAGCGGAGCATGACCCATGCCAGACCGAGCATGACCGATCGCCTCGATCCCCATGCAATTCTTCGAGCCGCCCCTTCGACGCCGTCGCTTAGGGCGCCGCGGTCGTCGACTAGGTACCCGCTCCTACCGGTGACTCGACGAACGGCCAGAGCCAACTTTCTATGGCCGCGAATGCGGTCGGATCGAGTTCGTGCAGAACGGCCGGCTGCGCTGATCGCGCCACGACCATTCCGGCACCACGCAGGATGTCGAGATGCCTGGACGCGGTCGAACGCGACACCTCGCACCTCGCGCCGAGTTCGGTGATCGACAGTGGGCGGGCCGCCTCGCGCATCGCCTCGAGCAGGTCGCGCCGGACGGGGTGCGCGATCGCACCGAACACGGTGGTGGCCCGTCTCAGCATGAAGCGTCCTCGTTCAGCGCACGTAGTCGGCGCCGGTGATGTCGATCGTCGCGCCCGTGGTGTGGCGCGATCGGCCCGAGGCGAGGAACGCGATCATCTCCGCAACATCCGATGCCGGGGTGATCTCGCCGAGCGGCAGGGTCGCGGCGATGCCGGCGTTCGCGGGGTCGGAGGCGGCGATGTCGGTGGCGACCCAGCCGGGCGCGATCGCGTAGGCGAGGACGCCGTCCTTCGCGTAGCCGCGCGCGATGCCCTTGGTGAGGGCGAGCAGGCCGCCCTTGGCGGCGCCGTAGGCGAGGTGCTCGGCGTCGTCGCCGCGGTGTGAGGACCGGCTCGCGAGGTTGATGATGATGCCGCCGCCGCGTTCCTGGTAGTGGCGGATGGCGGAGCGGCAGAGGTCGGCGGGCGCTTGCAGGTTCAGTTGCAGGTTCTGCTCCCAGCCGCGGGTCCAGTTCGCGTCGTCGTCGAGCGGTGAGGCGAGCCACGCTCCGGCGTTGTTCACGAGCACGTCGATGCGACCGGCGGCCTCGACCGCCCGGTCCCACACGCGTCCCGCCTCACCCGGCTCGAGCAGGTCACCCGCGACGAGGTGCACGCGCGACCCGAGCGCATCCGCGAGCGCGCGGGCGGCGGTCTCGTTGCTGGCGTAGTGCACGACGACCTCGGCGCCGTCGCGGTGGGCGGTCTCGACGGTGGCTCGTCCGATGCCGCGGGAGCCGCCCGTGACGAGCACCACCGTCCCGGCGAGGGGGCCGGTGGCGCTGTGCGCGCCCGCGCGGGTGCTCATGCGACGGCCTGCGCGCCGGTGGCCTCGACGATCGAGCCGGTCATGTACGGCGCTTCGTCGGAGGCGAGGAACGCGATGATCGCGGCGATCTCCTCGGGTCGGCCGATCCGGCCGAACGGCACGAGCGCGTCGAGGTCGGCGACGGTCCGTCCGCTCCGGGCGAGGCCGGCCTCGACCATGGGCGTGAGCACCTCGCCGGGCGCGACCGCGTTCACGCGCACCCGGCTCGGCGCGTAGTCGCGGGCGAGGTTCTCGGTGAACGAGACGACTGCGGCCTTGGTGACGTTGTAGGCGATGTGGCCGGGCGCGGGGTGGAGTCCCCACTGCGATGCGGTGTTCACGATCGCGCCGCCGCCGGCCTCGACCATATGCGGCAGCACGGCGCGGCACATGTGGAAGAGCGAGTCGACGTTCACTGCGAAGCTGAGCCGCCAGTCGTCCTCGCTGAGGTCGAGCAGCGCGCCGCGCCGGTTGACGCCCGCGTTGTTGACGAGCACGTCGATGCGGCCGTGCGCGGCGATGATGCGGTCGACGGCGGATGCGGCATCCGCCCCATCGCCGACATCGAACGCCTCGACGCTCGCCGACCCGCGACCCGCGGCCTCGATCCGGTCGCGCGCCGCATCGGCAGCGGCCGCGTCGCGATCGCAGATCACGACGTGCGCCCCCTCGCTCGCGAACCGGTCGCCGATGGCGCCGCCGATCCCGCCGCCGGCGCCGGTGACGACGACGACCTTCCCCTCGAACCTGTCGGTCATCTCCCTGCCTTCCGTCCTGGTCGATCCGGTCGCGCCGGTTCAGTCGCGCTCGGCGAAGATCGTGCGGTGCCAGTCGCGCCTGGCCTCGCCGGTGCGGTCGAACATCACGTGCTTGACCACGGTGTACTCGTCGAACGAGTAGGTCGACATGTCCTTGCCGAAGCCGGACTGCTTGAACCCGCCGTGCGGCATCTCGCTGATGATCGAGATGTGGTCGTTGATCCACACGCAGCCGGCGCGGATCTGCTCGGAGGCCCGCATGGCGCGGTACACGTCGCGGGTCCACGCCGAGGCGGCGAGACCGTACGGGGTGTCGTTGGCGAGGCGGATGGCCTCGTCGTCATCGTCGAACGGCATGGCCGCGAGCACGGGGCCGAACACCTCGTCGCGCACGATCTCACTGGCGGGGTCGGCGTCGGCGACGAGCGTCGGCTGGAAGTACGAACCCCGGGCGAGGTCGCCGATGGGGCAGCGGCCGCCGGTCACGACCCGCGCGTACGAGCGGGCGCGCTCCACCATGCCGGCGACCTTCTCGCGGTGCTCGAACGAGATGAGCGGTCCGAGGTCGGTGTCCGGGTCGGCCGTCGGCCCGAGCTTGACCTTGCCGTAGAGCTCGGCGACGCCGTCGACGAAGTCGTCGTAGAGCGAGCGGTGCACGATCGCGCGCGTCGCGGCGGTGCAGTCCTGGCCGGTGTTGATGAGGCTGCCGGCGACGGCACCGTGGATGGCGGCTTCGAGGTCGGCGTCGTCGAAGACGACGAAGGGGGCCTTGCCGCCGAGCTCGAGATGCACGCGCTTGGCCGTCGTCGCGGCGGCGTCGAGCACGGTGCGGCCGACGCCGGTCGATCCGGTGAAGGAGAGCATGTCGACATCCGGATGGCGCAGCAGTTCGGCCCCGACATCGCGGCCTCGGCCGACGATGACGTTCACGACGCCGGCCGGCACACCGGCCTCGGCGGCGACCTCGGCGAAGCGCACCGAGGTGAGCGGCGTGATCTCGGCGGGCTTCAGCACGATCGTGTTCCCGGCCGCGATGGCGGGGAGGATCTTCCACGCCGCCATCTGCAGCGGGTAGTTCCACGGTGCGATCGAGCCGACGACGCCGATCGCCTCGCGGCGGATCGCCGAGGTGTGCGACCCGGAGTACTCCCCCATCGCCTTGCCCTCGAGGTTGCGGGCGGCGCCCGAGAAGAACGCGATGTTGTCGACCGTGCCGGGCACGTCGAATTCGCGCGTGAGCCGGATCGGCTTGCCTGCCTGCCGGCTCTCGAGCTGGGCGAATTCCTCCGCGCGCTCGTCGAGGAGCGTCGCGAGGCGGGCGAGCACGGCCGAGCGTTCGGCGGGCGTCGCGCCCGACCACTCGGGGAACGCGGCGCGTGCGGCCGCGACCGCGGCCTCCACGTCGCGGCCGTCGGCGAGGTCGACCGTCGCGACGACCTCGCCGTTGGACGGGTCGATCACGTCGGTCGTGCGGCGGGTTGCGGACGTGGCGTGACGTCCGTCGAGGAGCTGGGTCATGGGGTTTCGCTTCCGTGTGTGAGTGCAGGTGAAGTCAGGGAGGGCGGGGCGCGGGGCTCAGCCCTGCGGGCCCCAGATGTCGCCGACGGTGTAGCCCTCGGGGAACGGGTCCGACGGGTCGAGCGTCCACTGCGAGCGCCCGGTGATCCAGGCGCGCCCGGTCACGGTCGGGAGCACCGCGGGCCGACCCGCGACCTCCGTCTCGCCGACGAGCCGGCCGACGAACTCGCTGCCGATGATGCTGCGGTGCACGAAGTCCTCGTCGAGGGCGAGCTGGCCGCGGGCGTGCAGCGCGGCCATGCGCGCACTGGTGCCCGTGCCGCACGGCGAGCGGTCGAGCGCGCCGGTCCAGGTCGCGGGGTCGTCTCGTTCGAGGCGCCCATTGGTGAGCACCACCGTGTTGCTCGACGGGTGCCCCGGCGTGCGGTCGCCGTCGTGCAGCATGACGAGGTTGACGTGGTCGATCGAGGGGGTGAGCGGATGGCGCACCTCGACCTGCTCGGTGGCGGCGAGCTTCAGCAGCGCGCCGGCCCGTGCGAGCGCCTTGCCGTTCTCGGGGTCGAGGTCGAGTCCGAAGTCGGCCGCTCGGGCCTGGGCGAAGAACTGCCCGCCGAACACGATGTCGGCCGGCACCTCGCCGAACCCCTCGACCTGCAGCGGCACGTCGAGGCCGACGACGAACGAGGGCACGTTCGCGATCGTGACCGAGGTGACCTTGCCGTCGTCGGCGACGTGCGCCACGGCGCGGACCGTGCCGACCGCGGTGTCGATCGTGACCGGGGTCTCGGGCCCGGCGACCGGCACGATCCCGGTCTCGACGGCGGCCGTGACGGCGCACATCGTGTTGCTGCCCGACATGGGGGTGAATCCGCCCTGCTCGAGCACGACGATCCCGAAGTCGGAGCCCGGGTTCACGGCAGGCAGGAGGAACACGGCGCAGAGCCCCGGGTAGCCGCGCGGCTCGCGGAGCAGCAGTCGCCGCAGGCCGTCGAGCTCGTCGCGGCAGTACGTGAGCCGCTCCTCCATCGTGTCGCCTCGGACGAGCCCCGCCGCATTCGTGATGATGCGGCCGGGCTCGCCCTCGGCGTGCACCTCGATCGCGTCGAGGGTGAACCGTGGCTCGCTCATGCGGCCACGGTAGCCCCGAGCACCCCCGCGCGCTCGAGGATCCCGGCGAGCCGTTCCCGCTCGGCCGGAGCCAGGGGCTGGATCGGCAGTCGCGCCGGACCGACCGGGTTGCCGGTCAGTTCGAGCGCCGCCTTGATGCCGGCCACGTAGTTGACGGACTCGAGGAAGTCGCTGAGCTCCCAGAGCGGAGTCCAGAGCGCACGAGCGGCCTCGAGGTCGCGGTCGACCGCGAGCGTGTTCCACAGCTGCACGGCGAGGTCGGGCACGATGCCGGCGACGCCCCACACCGACGCCTCGGCGCCACTGGCGATGCCGAAGAACGTGAGGGTGTCCCATCCGTTGAAGGCCTTGATCCGGTCGCCGCGCACGGCGAGCAGCTCGGCGAGTGCGACCGCGTCGCCCGAGGTGTCCTTCAGGTAGTCGACGCCCTCGATGTCGCCGAGCTCGGCGATCTCCGCCGCCGTGAGCTTCAGGCCGGTGGCACCGGGCACGTTGTAGTACACGATCGGGATCGTGATCGCCGTCGCGACGTCCCACAGGAACGCCTTCAGCGCGTCGAACGACAGCGGGTCGTAGAACGGCGGGACGAGCATGATCGCGTCGGCGCCGACGCGCTCGGCGTGGCGGGCGAGGTCGATCGCGCCGTCGGTCGAGAGGCTGCCGACGCCGGCGACGACGGGTACCCGGCCGGCGGCCGCCTCGACGTAGGCCTCGATCACGCGGCGGTACTCGGCCGGGGATAGCGTCGTGAACTCTCCGGTCGTGCCGGTCGGAACGAGTCCGTGGATGCCGGCAGCGATGAGCCGGTCGACCTGCCGGCGGAGCGCGGCCTCGTCGACCTGCGTGCCGTCGTCGGTGAAGGGCGTGGTGACGGCGGCGAGGATGCCGCGGAGCTGGACGTTGGTGCGGGTCATGGTGGTGGTTCCTTTCAGGATGCGTGGGCCAGGCGGCCGCCGGAGAAGCGGGCCGGAGCGAAGGGCGCGAGCAGCGGCGATTGCCGGTCGCGGAGGATGAGGTCGGTCATCGCGGCCGCCGAGCCCGGGGCGAGCGTGACGCCGAGCATGCCGTGGCCGGTGGAGACGTAGGCGTTCGAGAGGCCGCCGAGTCGGCCCATGACCGGGAGCCCGTCGGGGGTCATGGGGCGCATGCCGGCCTGCGGACGGACGGGCGTGCGGGGTGGTTCCCAGCCGCGGAAGTAGGTGGTCGGTGCGCGGAGGATGGCGTCGACGCGGACCTGGTTGATGTCCTCGTCGAGGCCGCCGAACTCCATGGTCCCGGCCAGGCGCAGGTTGCGCGAGAGCGGGGTGACGGCGACCTTCGCGTCCGACAGGTTCGTCGCACTCCGGAGGGCGAACGGTTCGACGTCGACGCTGTAGCCCTTGCCGGGGCGGACCGGAAGGCTCGCACCGAACAGCTTCGAGAGCGGGCCGGTCCAGGCGCCTGCTGCGAGCAGGAACCGGTCCCCGATGAAGGTGCGGCTGCCCGAGCGGATGGCGCGCACGCGCCCGTTCCGGATCTCGACCGATTCCACGGGCGCGTTCTCGACGATGTCGACGCCCAGTCCGACGAGCCGGTCGTGCAGCGCGCGGGCCAGCGCACCGGGGTCGACGTGCCGTTCCTTCGGGAAGAAGAGGCCGCCCTCGACCGCGTCGGACAGCAGCGGCTCGTGCGTGCGCACGTCGTCCCCGACGAGCACGGTCGGCTCGAGGCCGTAGCGCTTGACCAGGTCGAGGTGCGTGAGGTGATGGTCGAGGTTCTCCTTGCGGGTGAAGGCCATGAGGAGGCCCTCGTTGTGCATCTCGAAGTCCATGCCGTCGGCGCGGTACTCGTCGAAGACCTCGACGGTGTGCTCGGCGAGGGCGAGATGCCCGGCGAAGCCGGCGCGCTGCGCCTTCGCGTTGGAGGCCCGCCACATGCCGAACATGAACGAGAGGAAGGAGGGATTGAGCGATGGGCGGATGTAGAGCGGGCTGTCGGGACGGAGCATCCACTTCAGCGAGGTGAGCACGACGCCCGGGCCGGGCACGGGTGCGGCCTCGGCCGGCACGATCCATCCGGCGTTGACGTCGCTGGCGCCGAGGCCCGTGGGCCGGGCGTCGACCAGCGTGACCGTCGCGCCCTCACGGGCGAGGTGGTATGCGGTCGTCAGTCCGATGACGCCGCCGCCGATGACCACGGTGTGCAACGCGGTGGTCCTTTCTCTCGGGGTGGTGGGTGGGGGCCGAGGCCCCCACCCGGTGGGGCTAGAAGCGGACCGCGTCGACGAACTTCTTGAGTTCGGGGTTCGTCGAGCGGTTGAAGGCCTCGTCGGGGGTCGCGTTGACCGCGATCTCGCCCTCATGGAAGAAGACGACCCGGTCGGCAGCCTTGGATGCGAACGCCATGTCATGCGTGACGAGCGCGACGGCGATGCCCTCCTCCTGCTTGAGGCGTCGGAGCACCTCGAGCACCTCGGCCGCGACGGGCGGGTCGAGCGCGCTGGTGATCTCGTCGCAGAGCAGGAGCTTCGGACGCATCATCAGGGCGCGGGCGATCGCGACGCGTTGGCGCTCGCCGCCCGAGAGCTGCGACGGGCGGCTGCGGAGGTGCTGCGACATCCCGACCTCGGCGAGCGCGACTTCGGCGCGCTCCTTCGCCTCGGCAGCACTGAGTCCCAGCCGCTTGCGCGGCGCCAGGGTCAGGTTGGCCAGGACGTCCATGTGCGGCCAGAGCGTGTACGTCTGGAACACCATGCCGACGTGCGACTCGACGTCGCGCCAGTCGTCGGTGCGCTCCTCGTCCTCGAAGACGACCTTTCCGTCGAACACGATGCGTCCGGCGTCGGGGTCGGTGAGGCCGGCGAGCGCCCGCAGCAGCGTGCTCTTGCCGGAGCCGCTCTTGCCGATGATCACGGTGATGTCGCCGGCGAGCATGTCGAAGTCGACGTTCTTCAGGATCATCCGGTCGTTGAAGCTCTTCTGGAGCCCCCGCGCCGAGACGAGGATCTCGCCGTGGCTCGCCGTGATGGTGGACGAGGCGGGCTCGACGCGGCGACGCGAACCCGTGTTCGTGAGCTGGCTCATGCTGCGGCCTTCACTTTCAGTCCGGGCACCATCCGGGAGAGCAGGTTCGGTCCTGCGGTTCCGGATGGTCCTTGGTTCATCATGTTTCGCTCGATCCGCGACAGGATCAAGGACACGGGGAACGCGATGACGAAGTACATCAGCGCGGCCGTCGTCAGGATCTCCAGCGCCCGGTACGACTCGGAGGCGATCTTGTTCGCGGTGAACATGAGGTCGGCCACCGCGATCGTCGAGACGAGCGCCGTGTCCTTGAACAGCGAGATGTTCAGCGAGAGGATCACGGGCAGCTGCTGCCGCAGCGCCTGCGGGATGATGATGTACCGCACCCGCTGCCACGAGCTCAGGCGAAGCATCTTCCCGGCCTCGATCTGCTCGACCGGGACCGCCTGGAAGCCGGAGCGCAGTGCCTCGGCCATGAAGGCGGTGAGGTTCGCCGTGAGCGCGATGACCGCCGAGATGAACCCGGGGATCGTGATCCCCGTGAGCGTCGGCAGCGCGTAGTACACCCAGAACAGCTGAACGAGCAGCGGCGTGCATCGGAACAGCTCGATGTACCCCTGGGCGACCCAGCGCACGATGTCGATGTTCGACATGCGCATCAGTGCCACGGGAACGGCGAGGATCATCGACAGCACGATCACGATCAGCGTGATCTGGATCGTGACGCCGAGACCCTCGAGCAACCGCGGGAAGTTGCTCGTGACGACGTTCCAGTCGAAGTCGTAGCTCTTGACCATCATGGTGATCGGCTCCGATCGGGGTTACTGCATCCGGAGGTCACCGAGGGTGTCGACCTCGATGATCCCGGCCTCTTCGAACGCCCGGGCGAGTGAGCCGTCGTTCTTCGCGGACTGGATGGCGATGTTCAGCACCTGCAGCGAGCGGGCGTCGATGTCGGCGTTCACGCCGTAGTTCGAGTCCTGCACGAAGATGGCGGGGTCGGGCACGACGATCTTGAGCGTCGGGTCCTTCTGCGCCGCGTCGGCGAGGGTCGGGAGGTCGGCGAACGCGGCGACGGCGCGGCCGGCACCCATGGCCGTGACGGCGTTCGGGATGCTCTCGGTGGTCATCAGTTCGGCACCGAGTGCCGCGATGGCGGGCTCGTATGAGGTGCCGCCCGCGAGGGCGATCGGCTGGCCGCTGGCGACGATGTCCTCGACGCTCGTCAGCCCGGAGTCGGCCTGCACGAGGAAGGCGCCCTCGTAGGTGTAGACCGGGTCGGTGAACTGGATCGCCAGCGAACGCTCGGAGGTCGAGTCGAGGTAGGCGGCCACGTCGAAGCGGTCGGCCTGCAGGCCGGAGACCATCTTGCTCCACTCGGCCGCGACGGGCGTGAACTTCACGCCGAGCTCCTCGGCGAGCTTCTGCAGCGGGAGCACGTTCGGGCCGCCCATGGTGCCGTCGGCCTGCTCGGCCGTCATCGGCGGCGCCGACGCGATGCCGACGCGCAGCTCGCCCTGGTCCTTGATCTTCTCGATCCAGGCGCCGTTGGTCGTGGCGGCCTCGCTCGCGGTGGCGCTGCTGCCGCCGCGGAGCGTCGCGCCGAGGAAGCCCGCGGCGAGGGCGAGCACGACGACGCCGATCACGGCGAGAATCGTGCGGTTGGTCTTCTTCGTCTTCTTCGAAGTGGTGCTGGACATGGAGTGCCCTTCTTGGACGGTTGAGGAATGGGGACTGGGTGGGGCGGATGCCTCGGGCGGATGCCGGGCCGGGCCCGCGGGCTGCAGGTCCGTCAGCGACTTCTGATCGCGGACCCGTCGTCGGCGGGAGGACCGACTCGCGTGGTGGTGTCGCCGTCTGCTTCGTCGACCCGCGGGTGGCGGTTCGTCCGAGGTGAAATGCGGTTCATCTCACTGACTCCTTCGACTGCGTTGTCTTAGTGTCTTACAATCTGGCGATAAGGCAAACCGTACGATGTCGACGCCGGGAACGCAAGGGGTTCGCATGAAATCGACCCGAAACGATCGCGACCCCGGGCGTTCATCTCATGCGACCCGAGGCCGCCTGAGCGCTGGGATTTCGGGCTCCGACCTCCGCGCAGACCCCGATCCCGGCCGAACGTAACGATCAGGTGAAACCCGCAGGGCGACGACCACGTCGTCCCGCTGCACCGATTCCGACCACACGATTGGAGACCATCCGATGGAACAGATCCCACGCACCGTGCTCGCGGACTCCGCAGAACTGCTCCGATTCACCGAGGAGGTGCTGGGGCGACTCGGCACGCGCCCGGCTGACGCGCACGACATGGCCGTGCAGATCGTCGACTCCGAACTCGCCGGGCACGAGTCGCACGGCATGCGCCGGCTGCCGGAGTACGTCGATCGCGCCCTGGCCGGGCATGCCGATCCTCGCGCGGAGGTGACCGTCGAGGTCGATACGGGCGCGCTCGTGCGCGTCGACGGCAATCGCGGATTCGGGCACCTCGTCCTCCGCGACGCCACCCGCATCGCCGTCGAGCGGGCGAAGGTGCATGGCATCGCCGGTGTCGGCGTGCGGCGGGCCGAGTGGGCCGGGCGCTTCGTCGACTTCGTGGACTGGGCGGCCAACCGCGGCGTCGTCACACTCCTCTTCGCCAACGCCAGCGGTTCGGCCCAGGCCGTTGCCCCGCCCGGCGGGCTCGAACCGCGACTGTCCACGAATCCGATCGCGTTCGGGATCCCACGGGCGGGAGGCCCGAACCTCGTGCTCGACATGGCGACGAGCGCGGTGGCGATGGGACGCGTCTCGGAGTGGCGGGACCGTGGCGAGGCGATTCCGGAGGACTGGTCGTCCGACGGAGTGCTGCAGTTCCTCGGCGGCGCGAAGGGCTTCGGATTGGCCCTGGTCGCAGAGGCGCTGGCGGGCGCGCTGAGCGGCGCAGGGACCGTTTCGCCGGCTCCCGCCGAGGACCACCAAGGGGTGTTCCTCATCGCCATCGACGTCAGCCGCCTGCGCGACCCAGATGACTTCGCCGCCGAGATCGGGCGCGTCGTCGACTACGTGAAGGACGTCCCCCTGGAGCCCGGCGCTTCGACCGTGCGGGTCCCCGGCGAGGGATCATCCGCGACCGCCGCTCGTCGGCGGGCGGCGGGGGCCCCGGTGCAGGCCTTCACGTGGGCACGGCTGTCAGAGCTGGCCGAGCGATTCGACGTCCCGCTCCCCGGCGAGACCACCGTCTGATCGCCGGATGCCCCGCCCGCCGGGCGCGGCGGCTGCTCACCGTCACGCCCGGAGGGCCGGCATGCTCGTCATTCGACCTCGAACACGCGCCCCGTCTGCACGCCCTCGATCGACTTCCGGAACGCCTGCCCGACGACACTGGCCGGCACCGGCAGGAAGCCGGGGAACGCGTCGTGATACCCCTCGGCCTCCTCGAGCACGGTCGGGCTGACGGCGTTGATCCGGATGCCGCGAGGCAGCTCGGCCGCGGCCGCCATCACGAACGCCTCGATGGCCCCGTTCGCCATCGCTGCCGCAGCACCGGTGTGGATCGGCTCACGCGCCAGGATGCCCGTGGTCAGGGTGATCGAGCCGCGGTCGCGCAGGTACGGCGTGCCGATGCGGACCACATCGAGCTGGCTGAGCACCTTGCCAGCGAACCCTGCGAGATAGTCGTCGCGCGAGAGGTCGGCGAGCGGCTTGAACGGTACCGAGCCGATCGCGGAGACGATGGCATCCACCTCGCCGACGGTCTCGAACAGGCGCTCGATCGACGCAGGCTCCGTCGCGTCGACCGGTGGTTCGCTACTGCGGCCGACGCCGATCACCTCGTGACGGGCTTCGAGCGCCTCCACGGCGGCCGACCCCACGTGGCCATTCGCCCCGACGACGAGAACCTTCATTGCGTTTCCTCTCCGCCGAGCAGCGTGATGAGCTCCTCGGCACTGGTGAGCGTGTGGGCGACGAACGCCGCCTCGATCGTGTCGCGATCCTTCGTGCGGATCGCGACCATGAGGTCGGCGTGCACACGGTGTGCGCGTTCGGGGTCGTCCCGTGCGGTCTGGTCCTCGGCGATCGCGAGTGTGATGTGGGCTTCGGTGACGGGCCAGAGCTTCAACAGGAGGTAGTTCTCGGATGCCGCCCAGATCTGCCGATGGAACGCCAGATGCGCCTCGTGTTGCACGACCGGGTCGGGATGGAACGCGTAGCGCTCGAACTGCTCCCACCCCTCCTCGACGATCTGCATCCGACGCCCCGTCTGGTCAGCGAGGATCGCGTCGATCGCGAGCATGTCGAGCCCCACCCGTGCGACGGCGATGTCGCGGATCTGCTCCTTCGTGACATCCGCTACCCGAAGCCCTCGGTACGGCTCCTGCACGATGAGCCCTTCGCGCGTGAGTTGGTTGAGCGCCTCACGCACCGTCGGCCGGCTCACACCGAGAGAGGTCGCGAGCTGCGTCTCGGTCAGCTTGTCCCCCGGCTTCAGCCTGCCGAGGATGATCGCACGCCGGATCTCGATCCCGACGGCGTCCTTCCTGGAGACGCTCGCCACGACAGTCGGGCCCCACGGAGGCACACCACCCCGTTCATCCGCATTGATGCTCATTCGGCACCGTCCTCTCGGGGAATAGCCTACCTGATTGTAAGACAATCTTCCGTGAGACGGGCGGAGGGGCCATGCGACACGCGGTCCGCGCCGACGCGCGGCCTGCACAACGCGTGCCGTGCAGCCCTCAACCGCGCTCGTCGATGGTGCGCGACAGATTGCGATAGCCGCGATCGGCGGGAAACACATGTGTATACGTGGAGGCACCGACTACATACGCGAAAGCAGCCACAAGCCCCGGATAAAGGGCCCCAAAAGAGCCGCAGGAAAACGCTCCCCAAACGAAAAACCCCTGAGAATCATTGATTCATCAGGGGTTTTGTGGATCTGAGGGGACTCGAACCCCTGACCCCCTGCATGCCATGCAGGTGCGCTACCAGCTGCGCCACAGACCCGTTGGGATGCCGACTCGGTCGGCGTGTTCCCCTTTCGGGGCAACGGATTCAGCGTACACCAGCCTCCGGGAGGATACGAAATCGAGCCGGGCTCAGCCCTGCGACGACGCTCCGGGCCCGGTGGAGGACTCGTCGCGCTCGATGAGCGGGGCCACCGGGATCGCCGGGCAGTCGCGCCAGAGACGCTCCAGGCCGTAGTACATGCGCTCCTCGCGGTGGAACACGTGCACGACGAGGTCGCCGAAGTCGAGCAGTGCCCAACGCCCGCCATCGCGGCCCTCGCGACGCGCGATGTCCTCGCCCTCCTCGCGGAGGGCCTCGACGATCGCGTCGGCGATCGCGACGACGTTGCGCTCGGCGCTGCCGGTGACGAGCAGGAAGACGTCCGCGAACGGCAGCGGCTCGGACACATCGAGCGCGACGAGGTCCTCACCGCCCTTCGCGTCCGCCGCGCGCGCAGCGATGGCGAGCAGGCGGTGTGCGTGGTCGGTTGCGGTCATGTCCTCGACTTCCCGGGAGCCGGCGTCCGGCCCGCCCCCATCTTGTCCCCGTTCAGAAGAGCCCCGCCATCGCGCCGACGACGAGCGTGGCCACCACGCCGAGAGCGAGGACGCCGGCGGTGACCGCGAGCACGAGAGGCACGTTCATGCCTTCCTTGCTCGGGGGCGCCATCATCGCCTTGCTCGGCTGCTGGGTGCTGATCGCCCGCGTCGCCGCGACCGGGGCGACGCCGGGACCGGTCAGGTCTTCGACCGAGTCGAAGAGGCGGTCGACGTCGCCCGAGTCGATCTGGCTCGGGTGCACGCCGGTCGCGCCGTAGCTGCGCGGCAGGTCGATCGAGCCCGTCACGATGATCTCGCCGCTCGGAGCGAGCTGCTGGCCCAGCGGTCCCTGGTCGGGCAGCGACGGCAGGATGAGCGCATTCGTCGTCGTCGGGACGCCGCGCGGCGAACCGCCGCGTGACAGCAGCTGGTCGTACGGCTCCGAGTGGTCGTCGGGGAGGTTCAGCTGCGACGTCCAGTGGCCGACGGGCTTCGGCGCCGCGACGGGCTCGTCGAGGCCGGCGTCGACCGTCGTGTGCGGCGCGGCGGCGCGGGACGGCGCCGCCTGGTGCGGCGGTCGCTGCGGGTGCCCCTCGTCGCGCGGACGTCCTGCGACCGGCGATTGCGGCTGGCGCTGCGGCGCGCCGCCAGCCGGCATCGGGCGCTGAGGGGCGGCTTCGGGCTCGAGTCCGTCGACGTCCTCGAATCCGTCGCCCGAGTGGGACTCGAGCATCGCGCGGAGCTCCCGACGCGTGAGCGTGCGCTCCGGCGTGGTCTGCGGGGCCGGCGCGCTTCGGGGCGGCCCCTGCGGGGGACGCGGCGGAGCGCCGCCGGGCGGACCCTGCCGCGGATCCGGATACGGCCGGTTGTCGGCGGGAACCGGCATCGGGCCGGACGTCGTCGCGGACCGCGGCGGCTGCGGGGCGCGCTGCGGCGGCTGCGCGGGGGCGCCCGCAGGCGGTCCGGCCTGCCGGCGCGGATCGTTCCACCCCTGCGGCGGTCGCTGCGACGGCGGAGCCTGTCGTGGATCGACCTGACGCGGGTCGGCGTGTCGCTGCGGCGGCGGCCCTCCGGCAGCGGTCCGCGCGGGCTGCGCCGCTCGCGGGTCCTGGCCCTGCGGGTAGGCGGGCTGCGCCGGCTGCTGCGGATACGGCTGGGACGCGGGCGGCGGCGACGGCGCGGCCGCCGGTGCACCGCCGTCGGGCGTCGCCGACGACGCCGCGGCGCGCTGCTGCTCCAGCATGCGCTCGCGCTCGCGCATCTCACGGCGCGTGAGCGGCGGTTCCTGCGACGACGTCATTCGACTCTCCGGTAGAGGTGGTGCTTGGAGATGTACTGGACGACCCCATCAGGCACCAGGTACCACACCGGTGATCCCCGGTGCACTCGGTCCCGGCAATCGGTCGACGAGATCGCCAACGCCGGGACTTCCAGCAAGCTTACGTCCTGCTCGGGCAGACCCGAAACGGACAATACATGTCCCGGTCGACTCACAGCCACGAAATGCGCGAGGTTCCAGAGCTCCTCGACGTCCTTCCAGGAGAGGATCTGCGCGATCGCGTCGGCGCCCGAGATGAAGAAGAGGTCGGCGTCGGGCCGCTCCCGGCGGATGTCTCGGAGCGTGTCGATCGTGTAGGTAGGCTTCTCGCGATCGATGTCGACCCGGCTGACCGTGAACCGCGGATTGGACGCGGTCGCGATCACCGTCATGAGGTAGCGGTGCTCCGCCGGCGTCACGACCTCCTTGTAGTACGGCCGACCTGTCGGGACGAAGACCACCTCGTCGAGACCGAACTCCTGGGCGACCTCGCTCGCAGCCACCAGGTGCCCGTGGTGGATGGGGTCGAAGGTCCCGCCCATCACGCCGAGGCGCGGGCGCCGCGCTGCCGAGCTCATGGCCGGATCGACGGGGTCAGTGACCGCCGTGCTCGCTTCCCGCGTGGCGGGCGGCATACGCCTCGGCCTTGCTGCGGTGGCGGTTCGCCACGTCACGGTACGAGTAGACGACGACGCCGAGCGCCGCGAAGATCCCGAAGACGATCACGCCGTACCAGATCGCGTCGAACGGGAGTTCCCTCGCGAACTCGGTCTCGGTCCGGACCGTGATCGTCTGCAGTGCGGTCGCCAGGCTCATCAGCCGTTCCTCCAGGTGTTTCGAGTGACGCTCGGGACAGTCTATCGGTGCACGGGGGCCGGCCGCGGCTCAGGCGCGCACGTGGCCGGAGCCGCGCACGATCCACTTCGTGCTGGTCAGCTCGGGCAGTCCCATCGGGCCGCGCGCGTGGAGCTTCTGGGTCGAGATGCCCACCTCTGCGCCGAATCCGAACTCCGCGCCGTCGGTGAAGCGCGTCGAGGCGTTCACCATGACCGCCGCGGCATCCACCTCGTCGAGGAAGCGCTCGGCGTTGCCGAGGTCGTTCGTGACGATCGACTCGGTGTGCTTCGTCGAATAGCGCCGGATGTGCGCGAGCGCGTCGTCGAGCGAGTCCACCACGCCGACGTTGAGGTCGAGGCTCATGTGCTCGGTGGCCCAGTCGTCGTCGGTCGTCGGCAGCGCGCCGGGGTGCAGCGCACGGACCCGGTCGTCGCCGTGCACCGTGACCCCGGATGCCTCGAGCCGGGCGAGGACGGGAGGCAGGAGCCGCTCGGCGGCGTCGGCGTGCACGAGCAGCGTCTCGAGCGCGTTGCACACGCTCGGTCGCTGCACCTTGGCGTTGTGCACCAGGTCGACGGACCAGTCCTCGCGCGCGCTGGCGTCGAGGAACATGTGGACGACGCCCGCGCCGGTCTCGATGACGGGCACGGTCGCCTCGTCGACGACGGCGCGGATCAGGGCTGCGCTCCCCCGCGGGATGAGCACATCGACGTGGTCCCGGGCACGCATCAGGTGCCTGGCGCCCTCGCGCCCGAAGTCGTCGACGGTCTGCACGAGGTCGCCGGGGAGTCCGGCGCCCGCGATGGCCTCGCGGAGCACCTCGACCAGCACGGCGTTGGTGCGCTCGGCGGCCGAGCCGCCCCGCAGGGCGACGGCGTTGCCGCTCTTCAGCGCGAGCGCGGCGATGTCGACCGTGACATTCGGGCGGGCCTCGTAGATCGCGCCCACCACGCCGAGCGGCACGCGCACCTGCTCGATGCGCACGCCGTTCGGCAGCGTGCGACCGCTGACGGTCTCGCCCACGGGGTCGCCGAGCGCGACCACGTCGAGCACGGCTTCGGCGATCGCGTCGATCCGGCGCGCGTCGAGCGTGAGTCGGTCGAGCAGCCCGCTGCCGAGCCCCGCGGCGCGACCGCGCTCGAGGTCCTCCCGGTTCGCCGCGACGATGTCGTCGGCCCGTGCCCGGAGACGCTCCGCGATCGCCGCGAGCGCGGCATCCTTCTCGGCGGTCGTCGCACGCGCGAGGCGGCGCGACGCCTCCTTCGCGGCGGCGAGGCGCGCGTCGAGCACCTCGTCGAGGTCGGCGGGAGCGGTCGCGACGTCGGTCATGCCCCCAGCCTAGTTCCGCGCGGAGGGCCGGATGCCTCGTGTGACGTCAGTCCGTCGCGGGCTCGAACCAGGTGCCGACGGGCTCGCCCGCGAGGGCCTCGTCGACGAGCGACGTCGCCGTCACGAGCACGCCGGTGCCGGATGCCGCGGCGATCCGCGCGGCCGAGACCTTGGTCTCCGCGCCGCCGGTGCCGACGCCGGCCCGGCCGATGGAGCCGATCTCGATGCCCGCGAGCTCGTCGCCGAACGGCACGTGCGCGATGCGCTCGGCGCCCGGCAGGTGCGGCGGCCGCGTGTAGAGCGCGTCGACGTCGGAGAGCAGCACGAGCAGGTCGGCGCCCGTGAGCTCGGCGACCATGGCCGCGAGACGGTCGTTGTCGCCGAAGCGGATCTCGTGCGTCGCGACCGTGTCGTTCTCGTTCACGATGGGCAGGATGCGCAGGCCGAGGAGCCGCTCCATGGCGCGCTGCGCGTTCAGCCGGTGCGTCGAGTTCTCCAGGTCGCCCGCGGTGAGCAGGACCTGGCCGGCGACGATCCGGTAGCGCCGGAGGGACTCCTGGTAGCGGTAGATGAGGATGTTCTGGCCGACGGATGCCGCGGCCTGCTGGGTCGCGAGGTCGTCGGGCCGTGCATCGAGGGCCAGGTAGGGCATGCCGGTCGCGATCGCGCCCGAGGAGACGAGCACGACCTCGGCCCCGCGCGCGTGCGCGGACGCGAGCGCGTCGACGAGCGGGGCGATCTGACCGACGTTCTCCCCGGAGATCGACGAGGATCCGACCTTGACGACGATGCGCCGCGCCGAGGCGATCCCGTCGCGGGCCAGACCGGTCATCCCCGTCCCTCGTCGTCGGAGTCGGCGGCATCCTGCTCGTCGACCCAGATGCCGGCCTCGCGCTCGCGCTCGAGCTCGGCTCGCGCCTCGGCCTTGGCGTCCATGCGGTCGTGGTAGCCGCTGCGACGCTCGGCGCGCGTGGCGCGACGACGCTCGTCGAGGCGCTCGTCGGTGCCGCGGGGCGACGACATGAGCTCGGCCGTCGAGGTGAGCGTGGGCTCCCAGTCGAAGACGACGCCGGCACCCGGGCCGATCACGACGGTCGAGCCCGCGACCGCGCCGGCGCGGACGAGCTCGTCCTCGACGCCCAGTCGGGCCAGCCGGTCGGCGAGGTAGCCGACGGCCTCGTCGTTCTGGAAGTCGGTCTGCGCGACCCACCGCTCGGGCTTCGTGCCGAGCACGCGGTAGATTGTGCCGTAGCTGCCGCCCTCGGGCTTCACGACGAACTCGATCTCGCGGACCGCCTTCGGACGCAGCACGATGCGCTGCGCCTCGGGCTCGTGCGCCGCTTCGGCGCGGGCGTGGTCGACGACCTCGCCGAGCGCGAAGCCGAGCTGGCGGAGACCCGCGTGGCTCACGGTCGAGATCTCGAACACGCGGTAGCCGCGCGACTCGAGCTCGGGGCGCACGAACTCGGCGAGTTCGCGTGCCTCGGGCACGTCGACCTTGTTCAGTGCGACGAGCTGCGGGCGCTCGAGGAGCGGCACCTGGCCCTCGGGCACCTCGTACGCCTCGAGTTCGCGGAGGATGACCTCGAGGTCGGTGATGGGGTCGCGGCCGGGCTCGAGCGTGGCGCAGTCGAGCACGTGGAGCAGCGCCGAGCACCGCTCGACGTGACGGAGGAACTCAAGGCCGAGGCCCTTGCCTTCGCTGGCGCCCTCGATGAGGCCCGGCACGTCGGCGACGGTGAACCGGTGGTCGCCGGCCTGCACGACGCCGAGGTTCGGGTGCAGCGTCGTGAACGGGTAGTCGGCGATCTTCGGCCGTGCCGCCGACAGCGCGGCGATGAGGCTGGACTTGCCCGCCGACGGGAAGCCGACGAGCGCGACATCCGCGATGGTCTTCAGCTCGAGCGTGACCTCGCCCTCGTGGCCGGGCGTGCCGAGCAGTGCGAAGCCGGGCGCCTTGCGCTTCGGCGAGGCGAGCGCCGCGTTGCCGAGGCCGCCCTGGCCGCCGGGCGCCGCGACGAACCGCATGCCGGGCTCGGTCAGGTCGACGAGCTCGGTACCGGCCTCGTCCTTGACGACGGTGCCCACCGGCACGGGCAGCTCGAGGATCTCGCCCGCCGCGCCGGACCGGTTGTCGCCCGCGCCCGGCTGGCCGTTCTCGCTCGAACGGTGCGGCCGCCCGTGATACGCGAGGAGGGTCGTGACCTGCGGGTCGGCGACGAGCACGATGTCGCCGCCGTCGCCGCCGTTGCCGCCGTCGGGGCCGGCGAGCGGCTTGAACTTCTCGCGGCGGACGGAGACGCAGCCGTTGCCGCCGTGGCCGGCGCGCAGGAACAGGCGCACCTGGTCGACGAAGCTCACCATCGCCGCATCACTCCTTCTCGGGAAACACGTGAGGGCGAGCCGAAGCTCGCCCTCACGACAACCGGTCGCTGCTTACGCGTCGACCGAGACGATGTTCACGACCTTGCGGCCGCCCTTGTTGCCGAACTCGACGGCGCCCGCCTCGAGGGCGAACAGCGTGTCGTCGCCGCCACGACCCACACCCGCACCGGGGTGGAAGTGCGTGCCGCGCTGGCGGACGAGGATCTCGCCGGCCGAGACGACCTGGCCGCCGAAGCGCTTCACGCCGAGGCGCTTGGCGTTCGAGTCACGACCGTTGCGAGTGGAGCTCGCACCCTTCTTGTGTGCCATTGTCCCTGTCTCCTCTGGCCGTTACTTGATGCCGGTGATCTTGACGCGCGTGAGCTCCTGACGGTGGCCCTGGCGCTTCTTGTAGCCGGTCTTGTTCTTGAACTTCTGGATCACGATCTTCGGACCGCGCAGGTCGTTCAGGACCTCGGCCGTGACCGTGACCTTGGCGAGCGACTTCGCGTCGGAGGTGATCTTGTCGCCGTCCACGAGGAGGACGGGCGTGAGCTGGACGTTGCCGTCCTTGTCGGCCGCGATCCGGTCCATCGTCACGATGGTGCCGACCTCGACCTTCTCCTGCCGGCCACCGGCGCGCACTACTGCGTAAACCACTTCTCGTACCTATCTCCAGGGAGCCTCGCGACTCCTACGAATTTGATGGGATGTCACTGCGCGGATGACCCCAGCGGGAAGGAGGGTCGTCACTGCCAGAAAACTGTGCGTGCCGGCCGGGATAAGCGGCGGCACCAACGGTCGAGTTTACCGGATGCCCGCAGGGCGGTCAAACGGGCGCCGACCGCGTGTCGCCGAGCCATGAGCGGATGCCGCGGGCGCGGCGTACACTCGGCCCATGGCCGTGCTGATCGACCCGCCGCTCTGGCCCAAGCACGGCACCGTCTGGTCGCACCTGGTGAGCGACACCTCGATCGAGGAGCTCGTCGCGTTCGCCGATCGGATGGGCATCCCGCGACGCGGCTTCGACCTCGACCACTACGACGTGCCCGCCGAACGCTACGACGAGCTCGTCGCGGCGGGAGCGGAGCCCGTCCCGCCGCGCGACCTCGTCCGGCGACTCGCGGCGAGCGGCCTGCGGGTCACGCCGCGCGAACGGCGCGCCTCACTCGGAGGCTGAGTCCGACGACGAGCCGTCGGGCCGCGTGATCACCGGCGGCGCGCCCGCCGGGCTCAGCGCGGCCGTCGAGACGCGACGGCTGCGCGAACGCGAGCGTCCCTCGCCTGCCGCCTTCGGCGCGGGGAGCGAGTCGAGCACGGAGTCCAGGAGCGTCTCGGCCTCGGCCGCCCGTGACGGGCGGTCGCGGCGCGCGGGCGTCTCGGGCAGGTCGATGAGCGCGGCGGGGTGCGACGCCGATTCGTCGGCCTCGGCCGGCGACTCCTCCGCGGGTCCGTTGCCGGATGCCTCGTCCCGGCGCTCCTCGCGCTGCTCGCGCCCGCCCGACGACTGCTGCGACCCCGAGCCGCGCGACGAGCGGCGACGGCCGCGCCGCCGCTCGCTCCGCTGGCCGGGCTCGGCGCCGGACGGCGCGGCATCCGTCGACTCGGACTCGGCACCGGGAACCTGCGCTGCCTCAGGCGTCGCCTCGGCGGCCGCCGGAGCCTCGGCGTTCGCGGCCGGACGCGTCTCCTGGTGGGCGACGGTCGACTTCGCGATCTGGGCGAGGGCGTTCTTCACGTCCTCCGTGATCGCGTGCGTGCCCTGGTGCGCCTTGTCGGTCGCCGACGGCTGCGACTGGCCGCCGCCGTTGCCGCCGCCGCCGCGGTTGCGGCGACGCTCCACCTGCTGCTGCGGGGCCCGATGCTTCGCGACCGGCTCGTGGTGGACGATGATGCCGCGGCCGGCGCAGACCTCGCACGGCTCGCTGAAGGTCTCGAGCAGCCCGAGGCCGAGCTTCTTGCGGGTCATCTGCACGAGGCCGAGCGAGGTGACCTCGGCGACCTGGTGCTTCGTCCGGTCGCGCGAGAGGCACTCGACGAGTCGGCGCAGCACGAGGTCGCGATTGGATTCGAGCACCATGTCGATGAAGTCGACGACGATGATGCCGCCGATGTCCCGAAGCCGGAGCTGCCGCACGATCTCCTCGGCGGCCTCGAGGTTGTTCTTGGTGACCGTCTCCTCGAGGTTGCCGCCGGAACCGACGAACTTGCCCGTGTTGACGTCGACGACGGTCATCGCCTCGGTGCGGTCGATGATGAGCGAGCCGCCCGAGGGCAGCCACACCTTGCGCTCGAGGGCCTTCTCGATCTGCTCGGTGATGCGGAACTCGTCGAACGCGTCGCGCTCGCCCTCGTAGGCCTCGACGCGCTCGAGCAGGTCGGGCGCGACCTGGCCGAGGTACTTCTCGATGGTCCGACGTGCGTCGTCGCCAGCGATGATCATCTTCTGGAAGTCCTCGTTGAAGACGTCGCGGACGATCTTGATGAGCAGGTCGGGCTCGGAGTGCAGCAGGGCCGGCGCCTGGACCTTCTCGACGGTCGCCGAGATGTCCTTCCACTGCGAGATCAGGCGGTTCACGTCGCGCGTGAGCTGCTCCTCGGTGGCGCCCTCCGCGGCCGTGCGGACGATGACGCCCTGGTTCTCGGGGAGCACCTCCTTCAGGATCTTCTTGAGGCGCGCGCGCTCGGTGTCGGGCAGCTTCCGGCTGATGCCGTTCATCGATCCGTTCGGCACGTACACGAGGTAGCGGCCCGGCAGCGAGATCTGGCTCGTCAGGCGCGCGCCCTTGTGCCCGACCGGGTCCTTCGTGACCTGGACGAGCACGCGATCGCCCGGCTTCAGCGCGAGTTCGATGCGTCGCGGCTGGTTCTTCTCGCCGTTCTCCGCGGCGGCGTCCCAGTCGACCTCGCCCGAGTACAGCACGGCGTTGCGGCCGCGGCCGATGTCGACGAACGCGGCCTCCATCGAGGGCAGCACGTTCTGCACGCGCCCGAGGTAGACGTTGCCGATGAGCGACGCGTCCTGGTTTCGCGCGACGTAGTGCTCGACGAGCACGTCGTCCTCGATCACGCCGATCTGGATGCGGCCGCCCTTCTGGCGCACGACCATCTGGCGGTCGACCGACTCGCGACGGGCGAGGAACTCGGCCTCGGTGATGACGGCCCGGCGCCGACCGGCGTCGCGGCCGTCGCGGCGGCGCTGCTTCTTCGCCTCGAGTCGCGTGGAACCCTTGACCTTCTGCGGCTCGGTGATGAGCTCGGGCTCGCGGGGCTTGCGGACCTTGACGACCGTGTTCGCGGGATCGTCGTCGTTCGCGCGCGACTCCTCGCCGCTTCGGCGGCGCGAGCGGCGACGCACGCTCGAGCCCTCGCGCTCGGCGGCCTCGCGGCCGGCCGCGCGGTCGTCGCCGCGCTCGGGACCGGACCCGGCGGGCGGGGCGTACACGGGCGGCGCGTGGAAGATGAGCGAGGTGGTCGAGAGCACCGAGGGGATCGGCGACCCGGCCTCGTCCGACTCGGCCGCATCGGGCCCGGATGCCTCGTCGGTCGCGCCGTCGGCCGCGGCATCCGCTTCGGCGGTGTCGGGGGCGGTCGCGGCAGCGCCGGCCTCGTCGTCCTCCGCGGTCTCGGCGGGCACCTCGCCGTCGGGCGAGTCGGACGCGGACGGCTCGGCGACGGACGGCTCGGCGACGGGCTGGTCGGCGACGGACGGCTCGGCCGACAGGGCCGCCGTCTCGTCGCTCGCGGCCGGCTCGGTCGTCGCGTCGGCGGGGGCGTCCTCGGCGGGGGCGGAGGAATCCGCAGCGGCCCGCGGCACGACCTGCGCCCGGCGACCCGTGCGGCGCCCCCCGAAGATCCCGCCCCGACGGCGGGGCTCGTCGCCCCCGGATTCGGTCGGCGGTGTTGCGTTCTCTTCCACCATCTCTGGTGCACTCCTACACCGGGTGCGACGGCCGCGCCATCGTTCCCGTACTCCTCAGAGCGGTCCGGCGCGTTTCGCGCTGGTCCGCCAATCCTTCACTGCTGCGCCCGGCGGGTGCCGGTGACGCCAAATCTCGCGGTTCCTCCGCGGATGGGATGCGGTGCATCCTCGAAGCCCTCGTTGGCGTCGCACCGGGCGCGGCCCGGGCGACTGCATCGATTATCGCACGCTCTCCCAGTGACCCTGCGAATCGCCGTGCCAGAATCGGGGGCATGCCCGACTCCCCCCGCGGATCCCGACCGATCGGCGTCGCCGTCTTCCTCCTCGTCGCGGGGGCGCTGGGGCTCCTCGCCGCGTTCGAGCTGTCGCTCGAGAAGGTGCTCACGCTCGCCGACCCGAGCCACGTCCCGAACTGCAACGTCGGCGTGCTCGTCGGCTGCAGCACCAACCTCGCGTCGTGGCAGGGCAGCCTGTTCGGCTTCCCGAACCCGTTCGTCGGGCTCATGGCGTGGCCGGTGGTCATCACGATCGCGATGGCCCTGCTCGCCGGCGCGAGCTTCGCGCGGTGGTTCTGGATCGGGCTGAACGTCGGCGTCACGGGTGCCGTCGTCTTCCTCGGCTGGCTGATCTACCAGAGCATCTACGTGCTCGACGTCCTGTGCCCCTGGTGCATGCTCACCTGGGCGGTGACCATCCCGACGTTCCTCGTCGTCACGATGCGGAACCTCCGCGACGGCGCGTTCGGCGACGCGCCCGGACTCCGTCGGTTCGGGGCATCCGCCATGGGCTGGATCGTCGTCATCACCGCAGCCTGCTACGCGATCGTGATCCTGCTCGCCCAGGCGCAGATGAACGCGATCCCGCGCGTCATCATCGACCTGCAGAACCTCTTCTGACGGTCGCCACGGCCGCCCGCGACGCGAGGCCGCCCGAGACGACCGCGGGACCGCGGCATCCGATGATCGGATGCCGCGGCCCCGCGACGCACCTGGTCAGGCGAACCAGAGCGAGAGCTCGCGCTCGGCGGACTCGACCGAGTCGGAACCGTGAACGAGGTTCTGCTGGACCCTGAGGCCCCAGTCCCGGCCGAAGTCGCCGCGGATCGTGCCGGGCAGGGCCGTGGTCGGGTCGGTCGCGCCCGCGAGCACGCGGACGCCCTCGATCACGCGGTTGCCGGCGACGCGCATCGCGACGACCGGGCCCGACTCCATGAACTCCATCAGGGGCTCGTAGAACGGCTTGCCCTCGTGCTCGGCGTAGTGCTGCGCGAGGAGCTCCCGGTCGGCCTGCACCATCCGGATGTCGACGAGCGAGTAGCCCTTCGCCTCGATGCGGCGCAGGATCTCGCCGGTGAGGTTGCGCGCGACGCCGTCGGGCTTGACGAGGACGAGGGTCTCTTCGATGGCAGTGGTCATGCGGATTCCTTTCCTGGGTCGGCGACCGAGGCGGCCTCCGCCGCCCGGGCACGATCGATGCGCGCGCCGACGATCATGCAGTACGCCCACATGCCGCCGAACAGCGCGCCGACGACGAACATCGCCGGGTTGAGGAGCCCCGAGAGGAGGAGGAGCACCTGCAGGGCCCAGCCCAGCACGTACGCCCACTCGTAGCGGAGCAGCGGGATGGTGATGACGAGGCCGAGGATCACGACGCCGCCCGCGGCGAGCGGCACCCAGGTCGGCAGGCCGAACGCGCCGCCGTCCTCACGCGAGAGCCCCCAGATCACGAGGGCCGCGAGGAAGACGACGACGATCTCGAAGGTGAGCACGATCGACGCGAGGCTCTCCCGGACGGATCGGGCGCGGCGCGCGGGGCGGGCCGGCGCGGCGGGGACGCCGTCGATCGCTTCCTCCGGTCCCGTCGGCTCGTCACCAGGGGTCGGCGCCGCGGCGGTCATCGGTCGCTCCAGCCGCGGTCGTCCGCGATCGCGAGGACGTCGCCGACGAGCGTGATCGAGCCGGTGACGACGACGGCGCGCTTCTCGCCGCGGCCCGCCCAGTCGCGGGCCTCGTCGAGCGCGTCGTCGAGACGCTCGGCGACGTCGACCCGCTCCGGCCCGACGACGCCGGCCACGACGGCGGCGAGCTCCTCGGGCGGCAGGGCGCGGTCGGACTCGGATCGCGTGACCACGAAGTGCGCCCCGGTCGGCTCGAGCGCGCGCACGATGCCCGCGGCGTCCTTGTCGCCGAGCACGCCGAGCACGATGAGCAGCTCGTCGAAGTCGAACACCTCGCCGAGCGCGGCGACGAGGGCCGTCGCGCCGTGCGGGTTGTGAGCGGCGTCGACGAGGATCGTCGGGTCGGTCGAGACGAGCTGCAGCCGGCCGGGCGAGGTCGCGGCGCCGAGGCCGGACTCGAGCACGTCGTCGGCGAGCCGCACGGCGCGGCCGAGGAACGCCTCGACGGCGGCGATCGCGACGGCGGCGTTCTCGGCCTGGTGGCGCCCGAGGAGCGGCAGCGCGAGGTCGCGGTACTCCCCCGCGAGGCCGCGGACGGAGACGAGCTGTCCGCCGACGGCCACGCGCGAGTCGAGCACGGCGAACGCGCCGCCCTCGACCGCGAGGATCGCCTCGTTCCGCTCGGCGACCTCGCTCAGCACGGTGAGGGCGGCCGGGTCCTGGAACGCGGTCACGACCTCGGCGCCGGGCTTGATGATGCCCGCCTTCGTCCGCGCGATCTCCGCGACGGTCCGACCGAGTCGCTGCTCGTGGTCGATCGCGATCGGCGTGATCACGGCGACCTGGCCGTCGGCGACGTTGGTGGAGTCCCACTCGCCGCCCATGCCGACCTCGAGCACGACCACGTCGACGGGCGCGTCGGCGAACGCGGCGAACGCCAGCACGGTGAGCGCCTCGAAGTAGGTCAGTGCCTCCTCGCGGGCGGCCCGCAGTTCGTCGTCGACGATCGCGACGACCGGCGTGATCTCCTCCCAGATCCGGGCGACGGCCTCGTCGGCGATCGGCTCGCCGTCGATCCGGATCCGCTCGGTGAACCGCACGAGGTGCGGGCTCGTGAGCAGGCCCGTGCGGAGTCCCTGCGCGCGCAGGATCGACTCGATCATCCGGCTCGTCGACGTCTTGCCGTTGGTGCCGGTGAGGTGGATGACGGGTGCCGCGCGGTGCGGGTCGCCGAGCAGCTCCACGGCCCGCCGGGTCGCGTCGAGCCGCGGCTGCGGCGCCGACTCGCCGACGCGCGCGAGGAGGTCGGCGTACACGGCGTCGGCCGCGTCGCGCTCCTCGGGCGTCGAGTCGGGGATCGCGTCGGTCATCGGGCGGCCTCCGTCAGCTTCGCGACGGCGACGAGCAGCTTCGAGCCGTCGCCGAGCCTGTGGGCGGCCTCGCCGTCGACCTCGCCGACCATGACGAGCACCTCGGGCGCGAGCGTCTCGCGGCCGATCAGGTCGCGGTGCGCCTCGGCGGCCGCCGCGCCGGCGGCGTCGAGCGTGAGGTCGAGGCGGATGCGGTCGCCGACCTCGAGACCGGCGGCCTTGCGCGATTCCTGCACGGCACGGACGATGTCGCGCGCGAGGCCCTCGGCCTCGAGCTCGGGCGTCGTGCGCACGTCGAGGATCGCGAAGCCGCCGTCGGCGAGGAGTCCGAGCGCGTTCCCGCCGTCGGCACCCCCGCTCGCCTCGAGCACGAGGTCGTACTCCCCCGGCTCGAGCGCGATGCCGCCGGCCACGACCGTGTCGCCGTCGACGGACCAGTCGCCGCCGCGCGCCGCCTGGATCGCCTGCTGCACCTGCTTGCCGAGGCGCGGACCCGCGGCGCGGGCGTTCACCGTCAGCCGCTTGGTCACGCCGTAGGCCGCCGCGCTCGAGTCGTCGAGCTCGACGAGGTCGACGCGCTTGACGTTGAGCTCGTCGCGGAGGATCGACTCGAACGGCGCGAGGCTCGCGGCATCCGTCGTCACGACCGTGAGCGACGCGAGCGGCAGGCGCACGCGACGACCGGCCTGCTTGCGCAACGCGAGCACGGCGCCGGTGACCTCGCGCACGGCGTCCATCGCCGCGACGAGCTCGGGGTCGGCCGGGAACTCGTCGGCGATCGGCCAGTCGGCCAGGTGCACGCTGCGACCGCCCGTGAGCCCGCGCCAGACCTTCTCGGTCACGAGCGGCAGCATGGGCGCGGCCAGGCGCGTCAGCGTCTCGAGCACGGTGAAGAGCGTGTCGAACGCCTCGGCACCCGACCCGTCGTCGCCCACGCCCTGCCAGAACCGATCGCGCGATCGACGCACGTACCAGTTGGTGAGCACGTCGCCGAAGTCGCGGAGCTTCTGCGACGCGAGCGTCGTGTCGAAGTCCTCGTAATCGGCGGTCACGGCCTCGACGAGGTCGCGCAGCTTCGCGAGCAGGTACCGGTCGAGCACGTCGGTCGACGCCGTCGAGCGGGATGCCTCGTAGCCGCCCTCGCGCGCCGTGTTGGCGTACAGCGAGAAGAAGTACCACGTGCTCCAGAGCGGCAGCATGAGCTGGCGCACGCCCTCGCGGATGCCCTCCTCGGTCACGACGAGGTTGCCGCCGCGCAGCACCGAGCTCGACATGAGGAACCAGCGCATCGCGTCGGACCCGTCGCGCTCGAACACCTCGGAGACGTCCGGGTAGTTGCGCAGCGACTTCGACATCTTCTGCCCGTCGCTGCCGAGCACGATGCCGTGGCTCACGACGTTCTTGAACGCAGGCCGGTCGAACAGCGCCGTGGCGAGCACGTGCATGACGTAGAACCAGCCGCGCGTCTGCCCGATGTACTCGACGATGAAGTCGGCCGGGTTGTGCGTGTCGAACCAGTCCTGGTTCTCGAACGGGTAGTGCACCTGCGCGAAGGGCATCGAACCCGAGTCGAACCACACGTCGAACACGTCGCTGATGCGGCGCATGGTCGACTTCCCGGTCGGGTCGTCGGGGTTCGGCCGCGTGAGCTCGTCGATGTACGGGCGGTGCAGGTCGGGCTCGCCCTCGGGGTTCGTGGGCACGCGGCCGAAGTCGCGCTCGAGCTCTTCCAGCGAGCCGTACACGTCGACGCGCGGGTACTCGGGGTCGTCGCTCTTCCACACCGGGATCGGCGAGCCGAAGTAGCGGTTGCGGCTGATCGACCAGTCGCGGGCGTTGCCCACCCACTTGCCGAACTGGCCGTACTTGACGTTCTCGGGCACCCACGTGATGCCCTCGTTGAGTTCGCCCATGCGGTCGCGGAACTCGGGCACGCGCACGAACCAGCTCGAGACCGCCTTGTAGATGAGCGGGTTCCGGCAGCGCCAGCAGTGCGGGTACGAGTGCTCGTAGCTCGCCTGCCGGAGCAGGCGCCCCTCGGCCTTGAGCAGCTGCGTGAGCGGCTTGTTCGCGTCGGACCACAGCAGCCCCGCGACATCCGTCACCTCGGGCAGGAACCGGCCGGAGTCGTCGACCGAGATCACGACCGGGATGCCGTGCGCCTCGCAGACCTTCTGGTCCTCCTCGCCGTACGCGGGGGCCTGGTGCACGATGCCGGTGCCGTCCTCGGTCGTGACGTAGTCGGCGACGAGCACGCGCCAGGCCCGCTCGAGGCCGAACCTCTCGACGTCGGCGTAGTAGTCGAAGAGCCGGTCGTAGGTCACGCCGTCGAGCTCCGAACCCAGCACCGTGCGGGAGACCGCCGCGCGCGCCTCGTCGGCGGAGTCGTAGCCGAGCTCCTTGGCGTAGTTGCCCACGAGGTCCTGCGCCAGCAGGTACTCGGCGCCCAGCACCTCGGTGTCGTCGGGGCCGCCCGGGGCGTGCTCGCGGAGCACCGTGGCATCCGGCGTGCCGTTCGGGCCGGCGGGCACGACGGCGTAGGTGATCTCGGGTCCGACGGCGAGCGCGAAGTTCGTCGGCAGCGTCCACGGCGTGGTCGTCCAGGCGAGCGCGCGCACCGCCGTGAGGCCGAGCGCCTCGGCCTTCGCGCCCGTGAGCGGGAAGGTGACCGTGACGGTCTGGTCCTGGCGCGGCTTGTAGACGTCGTCGTCCATGCGCAGCTCGTGGTTCGACAGCGGCGTCTGGTCACGCCAGCAGTAGGGCAGCACGCGGTGCCCCTCGTAGGCGAGGCCCTTCTCGTGCAGGGTCTTGAACGCCCAGAGCACCGACTCCATGAAGGTCACGTCGAGCGTCTTGTAGTCGTTCTCGAAGTCGACCCAGCGCGCCTGGCGGGTGACGTAGTCCTGCCACTCCTCGGTGTAGCGGAGCACGGCGTCGCGCGCGGCGCGGTTGAACGCCGCGATGCCCATCTCCTCGATCTGCACCTTGTCGGTGATGCCGAGCTGGCGCTCGGCCTCGAGCTCGGCGGGCAGGCCGTGGGTGTCCCAGCCGAAGCGGCGGTGCACCTGCTTGCCGCGCATGGTCTGGAAGCGCGGGAAGACGTCCTTGGCGTAGCCGGTGAGGAGGTGCCCGTAGTGGGGCAGGCCGTTCGCGAACGGCGGGCCGTCGTAGAAGACCCACTCCTCGGCGCCTTCGCGCTGGTCGATGGAGGCCTGGAAGGTGCCGTCGGCCTTCCAGTGCGCGAGCATCTCCTGCTCGATCGCCGGGAAGGACGGCGACGGCGTGACGGACTGCGGCTCGGGGTCCTGGCCCTTGGGGTACAACGCTCGCTCCTGCTGGATCTCGCCGGTTCACGAGGACGGCTGGCTCGTCGAGCCCCACCGCGGTACCACCCCGCTTGCCCCGGCGATGCCGGAACCTCTCGTTCGTCAGCTGTGACGGGCTGGACCCGTTCGGTTCTAGTGACGGTCCGGATGCCGGGGCACCCGTTCCGCGTTCTTCCGAAGACTCCCCGGTGATGGCCGGATCGACGTCGCTGCCGTCAATGGTACCGCGCGCTCCGTCGCCGTGCGCGCCCGATCGGCGCCGCGCCGACCCGGCTCGCCGCGCCGACCCGCGTCAGCGCCAGGCCTCGCGGACGAGGGCGAGCAGCGCCTCGCGGTCGACGCCGTTCAGCCGGGCCTCGTCGACGAGGTCGTGGATGGCTCCGGCGAGCGCCGTGTGGTGGCCGAGCCGCTTCGCGACCGTCGCGCCCCGGCCGGGATGCAGTTCGATGAAGCCCTCGTCGCGGAGCAGGCGGTAGGCGCGGAGCGCCGTGTTCACGTTGACCCCGAGCTGCGCGGCGAGCCCGCGGGCGGGCGGCAGCCGCTCGCCGAACCCGATGCGCCCGTCGACGATCGCGGCGCGGAGGGCGTCGGCGAGCCGCTCGAAGATCGGGCCGGGGGCCGCCGGATCGATGGCGATTCGCACGCGCCGAGCGTACCAGTTGTGCTATTCGCAGCATCACAACTGTCGCAATCGGCTTGTCGAGGCATCCGCCCGCTGTCAGGATGGCTCCCCGTGACCTCCGAAGCCCCATCCCCCGCTTCCCTTCCCGCCTCCTCGTCGCCGGTCCGGCGCGTCGCCTGGGCGTCGATGATCGGCACGTCGCTCGAGTCGTTCGACTTCTACGTCTTCGCCTACTTCAGCGCGTACTTCATCGGGCCCCTGTTCTTCGACCCGCTCGGGCAGTTCGGCGGCACGCTCGCCGCGTTCGCCACGATCGGCGTCGCGTTCGTCGTGCGCCCGCTCGGCGCGGCGATCTTCGGCCACATGGGCGACCGGCTCGGCCGACGCGCGACGCTGCTCTGGACGATCGGCATCATGGGCGTCGCGACGGGCCTCATCGGCCTGCTCCCGACGTACGCGCAGGCCGGATGGCTCGGCGCCGTGCTCCTCGTCCTCCTCCGCGTCGCGCAGGGCCTCTCGCTCGGCGGCGAGTGGGGCGGCTCGATCCTCCTCGCGACCGAGCACTCGAGCCCCGTGAAGCGCGCGTTCTACGCCGCGGTGCCGCAGCTCGGCTCCCCCGTCGGGTCGATCCTCTCCGCGGTGGTCTTCATCGTCATGACGCTCGCTCTCCCGGCCGAGGAGCTCGCCGCGTGGGGCTGGCGGATCCCGTTCCTCCTCGCGATCCCGCTCCTGGCCGTCTCGCTCTACCTGCGGCTCACGATCGACGAGACGCCGGTCTTCAAGGCCGTCGTCCGGGAGCAGCGCCGCGACCGCGTGCCGTTCGCCACGATGTTCCGCGCGCAGCCCACCGCGCTCGTCATCGCGTTCGGAGCGGCCCTCCTCGGCATCGGCTCGTACTCGCTGATGAACACCTACACGATCAACTACGGCGTGACGACGCTCGGCTTCACCTTCCAGGAGCTGCTCGTCGCCACGACGATCGGCGGACTCCTCCAGCTCGTCACCATCCCGCTGTTCGGCTGGTGGGCGACCCGCGTCGGCTCGGCGAGGGTCGTCGCGTACGGCGCCCTCGGGACGCTGCTCATCACGTTCCCGATGTACTGGCTCCTGCAGTTCGCGAGCTTCCCGGTGCTCGTGGGCACGATGATCGTCGGCGGCATCCTGCCGACCATGTCGTGGGCCGCGCTCGGCGGACTCATGAACGACCTCTTCGCCGACCACTACCGCTACTCGGCGCTCTCGGTCGCGTACGCGGTCGCGGCGGCCGTCAGCGGGTTCATCCCGCTCCTCACGACGCTGCTCGGCGAGTCCACCGGCTACGTCTGGTGGCATCCCGGGGTCGTGCTGGCACTGCTCTCGGCGATCACGCTGGTGTCCGCGCGGGCGGCCGCGCGCATGCGGCACGCGCCGATCTCCGAGGACGGCCGCGAGGTGCAGCCCGCGGCAGTCTGAGCCGGGTCGGCCCGAGAACGGGGGCGGATGCCACGGCGCGAGCCCGCGGCATCCGCCCCCGTCGTCGTGTGCCGCACGCGCACCCGCATCCCCGCCGGTCACGGCGGATTCCCACGACTCCGGTAGGCTGGACTGTCGCATATTCAGGCACCCCAATGGACTCGGTGCCGCACATACCGAACCGGAGCATCATGACCGACACCGCGCGCATTCCCGACAAGCCCGCCCTCGAGGGCCTCGAGGCCAAGTGGGGCGGCGTCTGGGAGACCGAGGGCACCTACCGGTTCGAGCGTGAGGGCGCGACCCGCGACGCCGTCTACTCGATCGACACGCCGCCGCCGACCGCCTCCGGGTCGCTGCACATCGGGCACGTGTTCTCGTTCACCCACACCGACGTCGTCGCGCGCTTCCAGCGCATGCGCGGCAAGCACGTCTTCTACCCGATGGGCTGGGACGACAACGGCCTGCCGACCGAGCGCCGCGTGCAGAACTACTACGGCGTGCGCTGCGACCCGTCGCTGCCGTACGTGGCCGACTTCACGCCGCCGCACGAGGGCACCGAGGGCAAGACCATCAAGCCCGCCGACCAGGTGCCGATCAGCCGCCGCAACTTCATCGAGCTGTGCGAGCGGCTCACCGCGGAGGACGAGCAGCAGTTCGAGGCGCTCTTCCGCCAGCTCGCGCTCTCGGTCGACTGGACCCAGACCTACCGCACGATCGCCGACGAGGCCCTGTTCACGTCCCAGCTCGCGTTCGTGAAGAACGTCGAGCGCGGCGAGGCCTACCAGGCCCTCGCCCCGACCCTCTGGGACATCACGTTCCGCACCGCGGTCGCGCAGGCCGAGCTCGAGGACCGCGAGCAGCCCGGCCACTACCACCGCGTGGCGTTCGCGAAGCCCGACGGCGGCCACGTCGAGATCGAGACGAGCCGTCCCGAGCTCATCCCCGCGTGCGTGGCGCTCGTGGCGCACCCCGACGACGAGCGGTACCAGCCGCTGTTCGGCACGACCGTGACCACGCCGGTGTTCGGCGTCGACGTGCCCGTCGTGGCGCACCACCTCGCGCAGAAGGACAAGGGCACCGGCATCGCCATGATCTGCACCTTCGGCGACGTGACCGACGTCGTGTGGTGGCGCGAGCTCGACCTGCCCAACCGCGCGATCATCGGCTTCGACGGCCGCATCATCGCCGAGGCGCCCGAGGCGATCTCCACCGAGGCCGGCCGCGAGGCGTACGCGAAGCTCGCGGGCAAGACCGCGTTCTCGGCCAAGCAGGCCGTCGTCGAGCTCCTCCGGGAGTCCGGCGACCTCCTCGCCGACCCCAAGGCGATCACGCACCCGGTGAAGTTCTACGAGAAGGGCGACCGCCCGCTCGAGATCGTCTCGACGCGCCAGTGGTACATCGTCAACGGCGCCCGCGACGAGGGCCTGCGCGATCGCCTCGTGCAGCGCGGCCGCGAGATCGACTGGCACCCCGACTTCATGCGCGTCCGCTACGAGAACTGGGTCGGCGGGCTGTCCGGCGACTGGCTCATCTCGCGCCAGCGGTTCTTCGGCGTGCCGATCCCCGTCTGGTACCCGATCGACGCCGACGGCGAACCGATGCACGACCAGCCGATCGTCGCGCCCCGCGAGATGCTGCCCGTCGACCCCTCGTCGACGCCCGCACCCGGGTACGACGAGGCGCAACGCGACCAGCCGGGCGGCTTCGTCGGCGAGCACGACATCATGGACACGTGGGCGACCTCGTCGCTCACCCCGCAGCTCGCCGCCGGCTGGGAGCGCGATCCGGAGCTGTTCGACCTGCTCTTCCCGTACTCGCTGCGCCCGCAGGGCCAGGACATCATCCGCACCTGGCTCTTCTCGACGGCGCTCCGCGCCGAGCTCGAGCACGGCGTCGCGCCATGGTCGAACGCGGCCATCTCCGGCTTCATCGTCGACCCCGACCGCAAGAAGATGTCGAAGTCGAAGGGCAACGTCGTCACGCCCGCCGGCCTCCTCGACCAGCACGGCGCCGACGCGGTCCGCTACTGGGCGGCATCCTCGCGCCTCGGCACCGACGCGGCCTTCGACCCGCAGAACCCGACGCAGGTGAAGATCGGCCGGCGACTCGCGATCAAGGTGCTGAACGCCGCGAAGTTCATCCTCACCTTCGAGGGCCGAGCGGATGCCCCGGTGACCGTGCCCGTCGACCGCAGCATGCTCGCCGGCCTCGCGACGGTCGTCGAGCAGGCGACGCGCGCACTCGAGTCGTACGACCACGCCCGCGCGCTGGAGGTCTCGGAGACGTTCTTCTGGACGTTCTGCGACGACTACCTCGAGCTCGTGAAGGAGCGCGCGTACGGCGAGGCCAGCGCCGAGCAGGCGTCGGCCGTCGCCGCGCTGAAGACCGCGCTCAGCGTGCTGCTGCGCCTCTTCGCTCCCGTGATCCCCTACGCGGCGGAGGAGGCGTGGAGCTGGTCGAACGAGGGCTCGGTCCACCGGGCCGCGTGGCCCGCCGTCGACGAGCTCGCCGCACGCGGCGAGGCCGGCGTCGAGCTGCTCGAGCTCGCGAGCCTCGCCCTCACCGGCATCCGTCGCGCGAAGACCGACGCGAAGGCCTCGCAGAAGACGCCGGTCTCGAGCGCCGTGATCGCCGCACCCGCCGCTGCGACCGCCATCCTCGCCTCGGCCGAGGGCGACCTGCGCGCCGTCGGACGGATCGCCGACCTCGGCTTCGCCGAGGCCGAGGCGCTGGAGGTGCGCGACGTCGTGCTCGAGGTCCCGCAGGAGGAGGCGAGCGCATGAACGTGACCGTCCGGGATGTCGCCGAGAACGACTTCTTCGCCTGGCTGCCCCTGTTCGACTCGTACTGCTCGAGCCGCGGCCGTGGGCTCGACGACACCAAGGCGCTCATCGTGTGGAGCTGGATCCAGGACCCGCGGAGCGCGCTGCGCGCGGCCGTCGCGGTCGACGACGAGGGCACGCTGGTCGGGCTCGTGCACGCCCACCCCGAACCGCGGACGCTCGACGCGGGCATCGGGATCGTGATCGACGACCTGTTCGTCGTCGAGGCGCACCGCCGGAACGGCGTCGCCGGCCAGCTGCTCGACCGCGTCCGCGCGATGGCGGTCGAGCTGCACGCGACCCGCGTCACCTGGTCGAACGATCCCGGGGACGCCGACGGACTGCGCCTCTCCGACGACGTCGCCAGGCGGTCCCCTGCGATCGTGTTCGAGATGGACCTCTGATGCAGCTCGGGACGCGTTGGGCCTTCGGCGACGAGCCGCCGCGGTCGGTGCCCATGGAACTGCGGCCGGGGATCGTCGCGGCGGAGTCGGGCACGCCCGACGGCGCCGGACGGCACTGGACCCTCACGTGGCTCGAGGGACGGCCGATCGCCGAGCTCGACGACGGCACGGTCGTGACGCTCGAAGCCCCGGGTGGCCACGACCCGGGCGACGACGGCGACGACTGGTAGCCGAACCCCGGCTACGCGCGGGCGAGGATCTCGCCGTGCGGCATGAGGAACCAGCCGTCGGGATCCGCGGCCCAGCGACGCCACGCCCCGGAGATCGCCTCGAGCTCGCTGCGCGACGCGTGCCCTGATTCGATCGCGTGCGCCGCGAAGGTCGACTCGAGCGCGCGCTCGGCCCAGTTGCCGCCCCACCATTCCCGGTCGCGGTCCGACGCGAACACCCAGACGGACCCGCTCGCCGTCACCTCGGCGAACCCGGCCTCGCGCGCCCACCGGGTGAGGTGGCGCCCCGCGTTGCCGTCGCCGCCGTTCCACGCGCAGATGAGTTCGTTGAGTTCGCGCCAGCGCGCGAGCTCCGGTGCCTCCGGGCTCCAGATCACGCCGCCGTAGTCCACGTCGCGCGCGGCCAGCAGGCCGCCGGGCCGCAGTACCCGGCGGAACTCGCGCAGGGCGTCGACGGGACGAGCAAGGTGCTGCAGCACCTGGTGCGCGTGGACGACGTCGAACACGCCGTCGGCGAAGTCGAGATGGTAGGCGTCGCCGGTCCGGAACTCCGCGTTCGCCACGCCCTCGCTCCTGGCGAGCCCCTGCGCACGGGCGACGACCTCATCGGAGGCGTCGACCCCGACGGCCACTCCCGGGCGCACGCGCCGCGCGAGGTCGAGCGTGATGGTGCCCGGGCCGCTCCCGATGTCGAGCACCCGCATACCCTCGCGGAGGTGCGGCGCGAGGTAGGCCGCGGAGTTCTCGACCGTGCGCCACTCGTGGACCCGCAGGACGCTCTCGTGGTGGCCGTGCGTGTATGCGTCGCGGGTCGACGCCGCGGTGTGCTGCATGTCCCGAGCCTATTCCCCGACGAACTCGGACACGCCGGGAGACGCGAAGAGGGAGGCCCCGTCCGGGACCTCCCTCTTCGCGGTTCGGATCAGATCGCGAAGCCGAGTGCGCGCATCATGTCGCGCCCGTCGTCCGTGATCCGCTCGGGACCCCACGGCGGCATCCACACCCAGTTGATGCGGAACCGCTCGACGGTGCCGTCGAGCGCCTCGGCGGTCTGCTCCTCGATGACGTCGGTCAGCGGGCAGCCGGCGCTTGTCAGGGTCATGTTGATGACGAGCGCGTCGTGCTCGTCGTCCCAGTTCAGGTCGTAGATGAGCCCGAGGTCGACGATGTTGACGCCCAGCTCGGGGTCGACGACATCCTTCAGCGCCTCACTGATCTCGTCGAAGCGCTCGGGTGCGAGTGAGGTGACCATGCGGTAAGCCTACGCCCGACTACTGCGTCGCCGACTCGGCGACGTGGTAGCGGTCGTAGCCCTCCTCCTCGAGGCGGTCGGCGAGTTCGGGGCCGCCCTGCTCGGCGATCTTGCCCGCGACGAACACGTGCACGAAGTCGGGCTTGATGTAGCGGAGGATGCGCGTGTAATGCGTGATGAGCAGGATGCCGAGGCCGGTGTTCGAGTGGGCGCGGTTGACGCCCTCGGAGACGACCTTGAGGGCGTCGACGTCGAGTCCCGAGTCGGTCTCGTCGAGCACCGCGAACTTCGGCTTCAGCAGCTCGAGCTGGAGGATCTCGTTGCGCTTCTTCTCGCCGCCCGAGAAGCCCTCGTTGACGTTGCGCTCCGCGAAGCCCGAGTCCATCCGGAGGTTCGTCATCGCGCCGCGCACGTCCTTCAGCCACGTGCGGATCGACGGCGCCTCGCCGTCGATCGCGGTCTTGGCGGTGCGGAGGAAGTTCGTGACCGTGACGCCCGGGATCTCGACCGGGTACTGCATGGCGAGGAACATGCCCGCGCGGGCGCGCTCGTCGACCGACATCTCGAGCACGTTCTCGCCGTCGAGCAGGATCTCGCCCTCGACGACGGTGTACTTCGGGTGGCCGGCGATCGTGTAGGCGAGCGTCGACTTGCCGGAGCCGTTCGGCCCCATGATCGCGTGGATCTCGCCCTCGCGGATGGTCAGGTCGACGCCGCGGAGGATCTCGCGGGTGCCCTGGTCGGTCTCGACGTTGACGTGCAGGTTCTTGATCTCGAGCACGGACATGGTGATTGGGTGTCTCTTTCGTTGGTGGCCGGCCGCACGGGCCGGGAGGTCATGGGAGGTCGGGTCAGACGGCGAGCTTCACCGCGGGGTCGATGAACACGCCCCCGTCGGTGATCTCGACCTGGTAGACGGGCACGGGCTCGTACGCCGGCAGCGTGAGCGGCTTGCCCGTCAGGAGGGAGAACTTCGAGCCGTGGGCCCAGCACTCGAGCGTGTCGTCCTCGACGAACCCCTCGGAGAGCGAGATGTCGCCGTGGGTGCAGGTGTCGCCGATGGCGAAGATGTCGCCGGCCGAGTCCTTGACGACGGCGATCGGCACGCCGTCGACCACGAACTTCTGCGCCTCGTTGACGGCGAGGTCGTCGACCCCGCACACGCGAGTGGTTGCCACGTCAGCTCCCCTGGAGTTCCGCTTCGAGCGCCCGGATGAGACGCTCCTCGAGCTCGGCGTCGCCGATCTGCTGCACGACCTCGGCGAGGAAGCCGCGCACGACGAGGCGGCGCGCCTCGTCCTCCGGGATGCCGCGCGCCTGGAGGTAGAACAGCTGCTCATCGTCGAACCGGCCCGTCGCCGAGGCGTGCCCGGCGCCCTCGATGTCGCCGGTCTCGATCTCGAGGTTCGGGACCGAGTCGGCGCGGGTGCCGTCCGTGAGGACGAGGTTGCGGTTCTGCTCGTAGCTGTCGGTGCCGGTCGCCGTGTTGCCGATGAGCACGTCGCCGATCCAGACGCTGCGCGCGCCCTCGCCCTGCAGCGCGCCCTTGTAGGTCACGCGCGAGCGGGTGTGCGGTGCGTCGTGGTGGACGAAGACCTGCTGCTCGAGGTGCTGGCCGGCATCGGAGAAGTAGAGCCCGAGTGCCTCGACGTCGGCGCCCTGCTCGGCGAGGTGCGTCGACGGGTTCACCCGGACGACCTTGCCGCCGAGGGAGACGACGATGTGCTTGAGCTTGGCGTCGCGGCCGATCCGCGCGAAGTGGCTCGCGAGGTGGACCGACTCGTCGGTCCACTCCTGGAGGGAGACGACCGTGAGGTTCGCCCCCTCGCCGACGACCACCTCGACGTTCTCGGTGAGGCGGGCGTCGCCGATTCCGCGCAGCACGACGAGCGCCTGGCTGAACGGCGCGGCCTCGATCACGGTGTGGGCGGCGCGCGGCGTCGTGCCGAGTCCCGAGCGGGTCACGGTGACGGTCTTGGCCTCCTCGCCGGCGACCTCGACGAGCGCGGCCTCGCCGAACGCCGACCAGGCGTTCGCCGACGCGCGCTCCTCCGGGATGCCGGCGCGACCGACGCGGGCGTCGTCGCGCGGGATCCAGGAGAGCGAGACGCCCGCGGCATCCGTCGCCTCGACCTCGACGCGCGAGCCGTCGAGCTCACCGGAGGTGAGGTCGGCGAACGCGGCGACGGGCGAGTACTTCCACTCGTGCTCGCGGCCCGTGATGGGGGCGAAGTCGGCGACGTCGGTCGAGCGGAACCGCTCGGAGCGCGTCTGGACCGGCACGATCGGGCCGTCGGAGTGCGCACGGATGCCGTGCTGCTCGGGGGTGGGCAGGGCGGTGCTCTGCATCGCGGTGCTCATCGGTTAGCCGACCGATCCTTCCATGCCCATCTCGATGAGCTTGTTGAGTTCCATCGCGTACTCCATGGGCAGCTCGCGGGCGATCGGCTCGATGAAGCCGCGCACGATCATCGCCATCGCCTCGTCCTCCGGGAGGCCGCGCGACATCAGGTAGAAGAGCTGCTCCTCGCTGACCTTCGAGACCGTCGCCTCGTGGCCGAGCTGCACGTCGTCGACGCGGATGTCGATCGCCGGGTACGTGTCGGAGCGCGAGATCGTGTCGACCAGGAGCGCGTCGCAGCGCACGGTGTTCGCGGAGTGGTGCGCATTGGCATCCACCCGCACCTCGCCGCGGTAGCCCGCGCGGCCGCCGCCGCGCGCGATCGACTTCGAGACGATCGACGACTGCGTGTACGGCGCCATGTGGATCATCTTCGCGCCGGCGTCCTGGTGCTGGCCCGGGCCTGCGAACGCGACCGAGAGGGTCTCGCCCTTGGCGTGCTCGCCCATGAGGAAGATCGACGGGTACTTCATCGTGACCTTCGAGCCGATGTTGCCGTCGACCCACTCCATGGTGGCGCCCTCGTGCGCGACGGCGCGCTTGGTGACGAGGTTGTAGACGTTGTTCGACCAGTTCTGGATCGTCGTGTACCGCACGCGGGCGTTCTTCTTCACGATGATCTCGACGACGGCCGAGTGCAGCGAGTCGGACTTGTAGATCGGGGCCGTGCAGCCCTCGATGTAGTGGACGTAGCTGTCCTCGTCGGCGATGATGAGCGTCCGCTCGAACTGGCCCATGTTCTCGGTGTTGATCCGGAAGTAGGCCTGCAGCGGGATCTCGACGTGCACGCCCTTCGGGACGTAGACGAACGAGCCGCCCGACCAGACGGCCGTGTTCAGCGCGGCGAACTTGTTGTCGCCGGCGGGGATCACAGTGCCGAAGTACTCCTCGAAGAACTCGGGGTGCTCCTTCAGCGCCGTGTCGGTGTCGAGGAAGATGACGCCCTGCTCCTCGAGGTCCTCCCGGATCTGGTGGTACACGACCTCGGACTCGTACTGGGCGGCGACGCCCGCGACGAGGCGCTGTCGCTCGGCCTCGGGGATGCCGAGGCGCTCGTAGGTGTTGCGGATGTCCTCGGGGAGGTCCTCCCAGGTCTGCGCCTGCTTCTCGGTGGACCGGACGAAGTACTTGATGTTCTCGAAGTCGATCTCCGACAGGTCGGCGCCCCAGGACGGCATGGGCTTGCGGTCGAAGAGCTGGAGCCCGCGCATGCGGCGCTGCAGCATCCACTCGGGCTCGTCCTTCAGCTGCGAGATGTCGGCCACCACTTCGGGCGACAGGCCGCGGCGAGCGGATGCTCCGGCCACGTCTGAGTCGGACCAGCCGAACTCGTACGTGCCGAGCCCCTCCAACTCGGGGCGGTCGATGAGTACGTCCGTCATGCTCTCCCTCTTCTCCCCCCGCGTACCGGCTATCAGTCCGGCCCACCCCCGGCCTTCCGGTCGAGGTGCCGGTTCGGTCGTGGGGTGATGTGCGGGTGGCTTCGTCGCGAACCTACAATGGTGATGCCCCACGCGCGCGAGCGCGACGGGCCGCATCAACCAATCAAGTCTATAGGGTCGAAGGTCCCGGAGTCCCGACTCCCAGTACCCTCCCACTCCGACCCGGATCAGGAACCCGACGAGCCGTGAACCGCGTCACCGCCTGGCTGCCCGACCGCATCGACCGGCGAGTCCGCGTCGTCGCGTGGCTGTCCTTCCTCGCCCAGACGATCATCATCGCCACGGGCGGAGCGGTGCGGCTGACCGGATCCGGCCTCGGCTGCCCGACCTGGCCCATGTGCACGGCGGATTCCCTCGTCACGACGCCCGAGATGGGCATCCACGGCGTCATCGAGTTCGGCAACCGCCTGATGACCGGCGTCGTCGGCATCGTCGCCCTGCTCGTGCTGCTCTCGATCTGGCGCCTGCGCCGCGAGCGGCGCGACCTCTGGACCCTCGCGCTCGTGGTGCTGCTCGGCATCGTCGCGCAGGCGATCGTCGGCGGCATCACGGTCTGGACGGGCCTCAACCCGTTCATCGTCGGCTTCCACTACGTCGCCTCGCTCGCGCTCGTCTGCGTGACGACGGCCTACCTCGTGCGCCTGGACGCGACGCCCGGTCCGCGCGAACCCGCGGTCCCGCGCTGGTTCGCCATCGTCACGCACGTCACGACCGCCGTGCTCGCGATCTCGATCGCGTTCGGCGTGCTCACGACGGCCTCCGGCCCGCACTCGGGCGACGCCGACGCCGGACGCACCGGCTTCAACGCCGAGCTGCTCGAGCACGTGCACGCGTGGCCCGGCTACGCCCTCCTCGCGCTGACCGTGGTGCTCGCGATCGCCGCGTGGCGCCTGCGGCTCCCGGTCTCGCGCTGGATGCTCGTCCTCCTCGCCGTCGAGCTCGTGCAGATCGCGGTCGGCCTCTACCAGGCACGCAACGGCCTCCCTCCGCTCGCGGTCGGCGTGCACATGGTCCTCGCGGCGCTCATGGCCGCGACGATGACCGTCGTGGTGCTGGGGCTCAAGCGCCCGGTGGCGACGGATGCCGCGGCCGAGGCCGCACCCGAGGCGGCATCCGCGCGCTGACGTCGTCCTCACGGCGCAGCGCCGGCGGATTCGACGTCGTCGAGCCTGTGGACCAGGCGCGCCAGTTCGACGCGATTGGCCGTGCCGGTCTTGTCGAGCAGGTGCGACACGTGCGTGCTCACGGTCTTCTCGCTGATCATCAGTGAATGGGCGATCTCGGAGTAGGTGCGGCCGACCGCGACGAGCGCCAGCACCTCCCGCTCGCGTCCGGTCAGGCCGGGCAGGGCGCCCGTCGCCTCGGACGCCGCGGCGTTCGGTTCCTCGACCGGAACCCGCGCGCGGGCGGCCAGGTCGATCAGCTCATCCTCGACCGGGCGCGCCCCGAGGCGCCGTGCCAGCCCGAGCCCGCGCCGGAGCTCGCGGGCACCGGCCTGCCGACCGTTGGCCCCTCCGAGCAGCGCTTCCGCGGCACGCCAGCGTGAATAGGCCTCCTCCCACGGCAGCCGCGCCGACGCACACGCCTCGGCAGCCTCCGACCAGGCGGAGGACGCGTCTCCCCGCCCGCGAGCCCTGACCTGTTCTGCCGCGTACCAGGCATCGAACGCCGTGATCTGCCGCTCGATATGCGGCGTGACGACGCCGGCATCCCGAATCACCTGCGGGAACCGCTCCACGAGGCCGTCGAGCTCGGCGAGCACGTCGTCCGCATCGGCACCGGTGTCGCGGGCGGCCTGCGCGAGGTCGGCGAGGGCGCGCGCCGCGAACGGCATGAGCCACTCGCACATCGTGGGCGGAGCACCGGCCCCGGTCGCGCCTGCGAGGGCCGCGTCGTAGGCACCACGCGGGTCGGCTGCGGCCAGCCGGACCTCGGCTCGGACCGCGTCGAACTCGAACGTGAGGAACGCCGATCCGTCCGCGAACAGTTCTTCCGCACGAAGCAGGTGACTCTGCGCCTCGACCTGCCGTCCGCGGAGTGCAGCGAACCGCGACGCGGTCAACCTGGCGAGCACGTCGCCGAGCGGTCCGGCATCCGATCCGAGTGCGACGCGGAGCCGCTCCTCGCATTCGTCCACGCGACCCACGGCGAGCAGGGCGCCTGCCTCATTCGCGGAGACCCACGCGACGTACGCCGGAGGGCCGCCGATCGCGACGAGCTCCGATCGGTGTTGCGCCATCCGGTCGGCGAACCAGTCGGAAGCCCAGGTCTCGACGGCATTCCCCTCCCAGAGGACCGCGTGCTCGTATGCGAACCAGTCGCGCGACTCCAACCCGGCTTCGACGCCCTGCTCGCCGTACGCACGCGCGAGATCCCTGTCGCCGTCGACCAGGGCCGCCATCGCGCCTGCCGCGAGGGCGTGCGACAGCGCCCGCGGATCGTTCACCCCGCGTGCCACGGCGATCGCTTCGCGTGCATGGGCCGCGGCCTCCGGAGCCTCGGCCCAGATCTCGGCATGTGCGAGCTCCGCCAACGCGAGCGCGTACTGTGCGCTCGCCGGGTCGACCGAAGCCAGTCGGACGGCCGCTCGCATCCCGCTGACGTCGATGAACCCCAGGCCCGCCATGAACCGCAGGTGCATCCGCCGGACAAGGAGCTCAGCCACCCCGAGCGGGTCGCTCGCGGCATCGAGGCGTTCGAGCATCATCTCGACCGCTTCCAGTTCGTCGAAGGTCGCACCTGCGTCGGCCGCGACGGCGCGCTGCCGGCGCAGAAGTGCGTCGAGCTGCGCGTCTGCGTCGGAGAGATCCGGCTCGTGCGACAGCAGATCCACCGCTCGCCGCAGCAGGCGCACCTGCTCGGCCCGCCCGTCGGATCCCGCCACCGCGTCCGCCGCCCGGACGGTCCAGTCGAAGGCGGCGCGCACCTCACCCGACCGATACCGATGGTCGGCGATGGCGATGACGGACCCCGTGGGAACGGGCTGGTGGGCCCGAGCCTCGAGCAGGTCCGCGAATCGTCGATGCCATTCGCGGCGTTCGTCGTCGGTCAGGGCGGCCGCGAGCACCTCCGCGCCCATCGGGTGGTGGAACCAGAAGGAATCGTCCCCGAGTCGGTCCATCGTGCCGGAGTCGGTCGCCTCGGCGAGCGCACGTCGGACTCCGGCCGCATCGGGGTCCACCATCACGTCGGCCAACTCATCGGCGCGCATCGCCGAACCACCCACGGCCAGGACGGTCGCGATCCGCCGAGTCTCCGGGGAGAGACGGAACCACGACTGCAGGACCGCCGAGTTGAGGTCGATGGGGAAGGCGATCGGTGCCGCACGGGCACTCGGCGGGAGTCCGGCGACCAGCAGCCGCGTGAAGTACGGATTGCCGCGGGTGTGCGCGTGCACGTCGTCGATCAGCGACTGGTGCGGCGAGCTCTCGAGCAGCGACTCGACCTGCGCGGCGGTGCCCGCGCGGTCGAGCGGCGTGAGCCGGAGTTCCGAGGTCCGAGGCAGCCGACGGATGTCCGCGAGCCAGCGCTGCAGCGGATGGCCGATGCCGACCTCGCCCGCGCGCAGGGTCACGACGATCGCGAGACGACGCGACGCCGGGCCCGCGATGGCGTACATCAGGGTGTCGAGCGTGCTCCGGTCGGCCCACTGCACGTCGTCGATCACGAGGGTGATGGGCCGCCGGTCGCACTGGTCGTCGAGCCAGGCGTCGAAGCGCACCGCGAACTCGCGCTCCTCGCCCGCCACCGGGGCGACGGGCGGCGCGATGATCCTCGGGTTCGCGCGCAACGCGGAACGGATCGGGAGGAACGGGATCGACATCGAGGTCAGCGGCAGGCACGCCCCGATGAGCGTCTCCCCGGCGTCATCCCGTGCCGCGCAGGCCGTCGTGACGAGCGCGGTCTTCCCGACTCCGGCGTCGCCCGAGACGACGACGGTCTGCGCCTCCCCGCCGCAGGCCCGGTCGAGGAGCCGCAGGAGGAACTCGAGCTCCACTTCGCGGCCGACCAGCGTCGACCGGGTCGCGGATGGCGCCGCCACCCGACCAGTCTCGCACCGGGGGCAGTGGAAGTCAGGACTTTCGTCCGGCATCTCAGGAGCAGCACCCGATCCGACGAAGCACGGTGGCGCGGATCGTGGGGGCGTCGACCGAACGTCGGCACCATCCCGGAAGGAATGCGATCATGCGCACCACCACCCTCACCGCCTCGGCGCTCCTCTTCGCCGGCACCGCCCTCGTCGCGACGATCGCCGCGACGCCCGCGAACGCCCGGCCCGAGCCCGCTCCGGGGCCGACCGCCGTCCTGCAGACGACGGGGCCGTGCCTGCTCGAGCGCGTCGGCACCCAGTTCGTCCGTTGCGACGACCTGACCGGCGCCGGGGCTCCGGCTCCGTCCCACATCCCCGAACAGTCCTGAGCCCAGCCGTCCCGCACGCGCTCGGAGGCGGCAGGGGTGGACGCCTCCGAGCGCGCCCACCCCTCCGCTCAGAACGGCAGCAGCGGGTCGACGCCGACCGCGAGGAAGAGCAGCGACAGGTAGATGATCGAGCCGTGGAACACCCGCATCGGCGAGACCTCCTGGCCGCGGATCGCGAGGTTGTAGAGCCGGTGGCACTCGGCGACGAACCAGATGCCCGACACGAGCGCGACGCTCGAGTAGAGCAGTCCCATGCCGGCGACCGGGATGAGCAGCAGCGACGCGGCGACCGTCGCGTAGGCGTAGAGGATGACCTGCAGCCCCACCTGGGCGCGCCCGCGCACCACGGCGAGCATCGGCACGCCGGCGGCGGCGTAGTCGTCCTTGTACTTCATCGACAGCGGCCAGTAGTGCGGCGGCGTCCACAGGAAGATGATGAGGAACAGGATGAAGGGCGCCCAGCTGAGGCTCTCGGTCACCGCGGCCCAGCCGATCAGCACCGGCATGCAGCCGGCGACGCCGCCCCAGACGATGTTCTGCGCCGTGCGGCGCTTCAGGATGAGGCTGTAGAAGACGACGTAGAGCAGGATGGCGGCCAGCGAGAGCAGGGCGGCGAGCCAGTTGGCGAACACCCAGAGCCAGGCGATGGATGCCGCGCCCAGCGCGTACGCGAAGACGAGCGCCTCGCGGTCGGTGAGCTCGCCGGTGACCAGCGGCCGGCCCTTGGTGCGCTTCATGACCCGGTCGATGTCGCGGTCGATGTAGCAGTTGAACGCGCCCGCCGAGCCGGCGCTCATCGCGCCGCCGACGAGCGTGGCGAGCAGGAGCCAGACGTCGGGCAGGCCGTTCGAGGCGAGGATCATCGTCGGCGCGGTCACGACGAGCAGCAGCTCGATCACTCGGGGCTTGGTGAGGGCGACGTATGCGGCGACCTTGCGTCGCACGTTCGTCGTCCGTCGAGCGTGACTGATGGTCGGCGCGGCCTGCATGAATTCCTCTTCCGGGCGCGCGCCGACGTGGCGGGGCGCGCGCAACCCGTTCGATTCTAGGCCATCCGATCGTCGCCGGACGGACGCGTCAAGCCCCGTCATAGAGTGAGGGCGACTCCATATACTGAACCCAGCGCGCCCGGTGGCGCGGATTCGACGTGCACTCCACCTGACGCATGACCGGATCGGTCCCGGGCTCCACCGCGCCGTCGCGTTTCCCGGCGGGTCCGGGAGCCGAATGGAGAGGCTCCCCGACTCCGTCACGACCGGAAGGAACCCCAACCCGTGGCAACTCTGCACTGGGACCCCATCGACGATCGCGCGGTCGACACGGCGCGCGTGCTCGCCGCCGACGCCGTGGAGAAGGTCGGCAACGGCCACCCCGGCACGGCGATGAGCCTCGCGCCCGCCGCCTACCTGCTCTTCCAGAAGGTGATGCGCCGCGACCCGGCCGATCACGACTGGCTCGGGCGGGACCGCTTCATCCTCTCGGCGGGCCACAGCTCGCTGACGCAGTACGTGCAGCTGTACCTCGCCGGCGACGGCCTCGAGCTGTCCGACCTCGAGGCGCTCCGCACCTGGGGCTCGAAGACCCCGGGCCACCCCGAGTACGGCCACACCGCCGGCGTCGAGATCACGACCGGTCCGCTCGGCCAGGGCCTCGCCTCCGCCGTCGGCTTCGCCTACGCCTCGCGCTACGAGCGCGGGCTGTTCGACCCCGAGACGCCCGCCGGCGAGAGCCCCTTCGACCACCACGTGTTCGTCATCGCGAGCGACGGCGACCTCGAGGAGGGCGTGACGAGCGAGGCCTCCTCGCTCGCGGGGCACCAGCAGCTCGGCAACCTCGTCGTGATCTACGACTCGAACCAGATCTCGATCGAGGACGACACCGACATCGCCTTCACCGAAGACGTCGCGAAGCGCTACGAGGCCTACGGATGGCACGTGCAGACGGTCGACTGGAAGAAGACCGGCGAGTACGTCGAGGACGTCGCCGAGCTGAACGACGCCGTCGAGGCCGCCAAGGCGGAGACCGGCAAGCCCTCGATCATCGTCCTCAAGACGATCATCGGCTGGCCCGCGCCGAAGAAGCAGAACACCGGCAAGATCCACGGCTCCGCCCTCGGTGCCGAGGAACTCGCCGCGACGAAGGAGGTGCTCGGCTTCGACCCGGCGCAGAGCTTCGTCGTCGCCGACGAGGTCATCGAGCGCACGCGCACGAACGCGCGCGACCGCGCCGCCGAGGCCAAGCAGGCGTGGCAGGCGTCGTTCGACGCATGGGCGTCGGCGAACCCCGAGCGCAAGGCGCTGCTCGACCGGCTCGAGGCCGGCGAGCTGCCCGAAGGGCTCGAGGCCGCGCTCCCCGTGTTCGAGCCGGGTACGGACGTCTCGACGCGCGCCGCGTCTGGGAAGGCCATCAACGCACTCGCCGCGCACCTCCCCGAGCTCTGGGGAGGGTCGGCCGACCTCGCGGAGTCGAACCTCACGACGATCAACGGCGCACCGTCGTTCATCCCGTCCGAGCACTCGACGCACGAGTTCCCCGGCAACCGGTACGGCCGGGTGCTGCACTTCGGCATCCGCGAGCACGCCATGGGCGCCATCCTGAACGGCATCGTCCTGCACGGTCCGACTCGCGCGTTCGGCGGCACGTTCCTCATCTTCAGCGACTACATGCGTCCCGCCGTGCGTCTCGCGGCGCTCATGCAGATCCCGTCGATCTTCGTGTGGACGCACGACTCGGTGGCGCTCGGCGAGGACGGCCCCACGCACCAGCCGATCGAGCAGCTGAGCGCGCTGCGCGCCATCCCGCACCTCTCGGTCGTCCGCCCGGGCGATGCGAACGAGACCGCGCACGCCTGGCTCGAGATCCTGAAGCGCCGCGGCGGGCCCGCGGGCATCGCGCTGACCCGGCAGAACATCCCCGTGTTCGAGCGCGGCGACGGCGAGGCATCCGGTGACACGCTCGCCGCCGCCTCGAACGTCGCGAAGGGCGCGTACGTCCTCGCCGAGGCGTCGTCGGGCGAGCCCGACGTCATCCTCATCGCCACCGGTTCCGAGGTCCAGGTCGCGCTCGCCGCGCGCGAGCAGCTCGCCGCCGAGGGCGTGTCGGCCCGAGTCGTGTCGGCGCCGAGCCTCGAGTGGTTCGAGGAGCAGGATGCCGCGTACCGCGAGTCCGTCCTGCCGAGCTCGGTCACCGCTCGCGTCAGCGTCGAGGCCGGCCTCGCGCTCACCTGGTACCGCTACCTCGGCACGCGCGGCCGCGCCGTGTCCATCGAGCACTTCGGCGCCTCCGCCGACTACAAGACCCTGTTCCGCGAGTTCGGCATCACGCCTGAGCACGTCGTGGCCGCCGCGAAGGAATCGCTCGCGTCGAACTGACCGAGCACGAAGGAGACATCATCATGAGCACCACCCCCACCGCCGCCCTCTCCCAGGCCGGCGTCAGCATCTGGCTCGACGACCTCTCGCGCGAGCGCATCACGTCGGGCGGCCTCGAACGGCTCATCGCCGAGCGCGACGTCGTCGGCGTCACCACGAACCCGACGATCTTCGCCGGCGCACTCGCCAAGGGCGACGCGTACCGCGACCAGGTCGCATCCCTCGCGGCCGACGGCGCCGACGTCGACCGCGCCGTGTTCGAGATCACCACCGACGACGTGCGCGACGCCGCCGACCACTTCCGTCCGGTCTACGACCGCACCGACGGCTACGACGGCCGCGTCTCGATCGAGGTCTCCCCCGACCTCGCGAACGAGACCGATGCGACCATCGCCGAGGCGCACCGCCTCTGGGACAAGGTCGACCGCCCGAACGTCATGATCAAGATCCCCGCCACGCGTGCGGGCCTCCCGGCGATCACCGCGGCGATCGGCGCGGGCATCAGCGTCAACGTGACCCTGATCTTCAGCCTCGACCGCTACCGCGAGGTCATCGACGCGTACCTGACCGGCCTCGAGCAGGCGAAGGCGGCGGGCATCGACCTGTCGACGATCCACTCCGTCGCCTCGTTCTTCGTCTCGCGCGTCGACACCGAGATCGACAAGCGGCTCGAGGCGATCGGCTCGCCCGAGGCGATCGCGCTGAAGGGCCGGGCCGGCGTGGCCAACGCCCGCCTCGCGTACGAGCTCTACCTCCAGCAGTTCGCCGCGCCGCGCGCGATCGCGCTGCTCGACGCCGGCGCCAACCGGCAGCGCCCGCTGTGGGCCTCGACGGGCGTCAAGGACCCCGCCCTGCCCGACACGCTCTACGTGACCGAGCTGGTCGCCCACGGCGTCGTGAACACGATGCCCGAGAAGACGCTCGAGGCGACCTTCGACCACGGCGTGGTCGAGGGCGACACCGTCACCGGCGCGTTCGCCGAGGCCGGGCGCGTCCTCGACGCGCTGGCGAGCGTGGGCGTGGACTACGACGACGTCACGGAGGTCCTCGAGCGCGAGGGCGTCGACAAGTTCGTCGTCTCGTGGAACGAGCTCCTCGACACCGTGCGCACCGCCCTGGAGGCAGCTCGGTGAATGTCCGGATCTCCGTGAACGGCCCGTCGGCCGACGCGGTGCGCCGCATCGTGCCGCAGCTCGTGGCCGACCGGGTGGCGACGGGCATCACCTCGCTCGACGCGAGCCTGTGGGGGCCGGCGGCCGAGGAGGAGGCCGCGAGCCGGCTGGGATGGACCGAGGCGATCGCCGTGTCCCGCCCGCTCCTGCCGGAGATCGCGACGCTCCGCGACGAGCTCCGCGCGCGCGGGATCGACCACGTCGCGCTCGCCGGAATGGGCGGCTCCTCCCTCGCTCCCGAGGTCATCGCCCGCACGGCCGGCGCCGAGCTCACCGTGCTCGACTCGACGGAGCCCGACCAGGTGCGGGCCGCCATCGCCGACCGTCTCCAGCGGACGGTGCTCGTCGTGTCCTCGAAGTCCGGATCGACCGTCGAGACCGACTCCCAGCGTCGCGCCTACGAGAAGGCGTTCCTCGACGTGGGCATCGACCCCGCGACGCGCATCGTCGTCGTCACGGACCCCGGTTCGCCCCTCGAGGAATCCGCCCGCACCGCGGGGTACCGCGTGTTCACGGCCGACCCGACGGTCGGCGGCCGGTACTCGGCGCTCACCGCCTTCGGACTCGTGCCGACCGGCCTCGCGGGCGTCGACCTCGGAGAGCTCCTCGACGAGGCGGAGGCGATCGAACTCGCCCTCGCGATCGACTCGGAGGAGAACCCGGGCCTGGTCCTCGGCGCCGCGATCGCGGGGACCGAACCGCGGCGGGACAAGCTCGCGATCGTCGCCGACGGCACGCACCTCGTCGGCTTCGCCGACTGGGCCGAGCAGCTCATCGCGGAGTCGACCGGCAAGCAGGGAACGGGCATCCTGCCCGTCGTGCTCGGTCCCGACGCTCCGGAGCTGGTGTCGCGCCCCGCCGACCTGCAGGTCGTGCGCCTCGTCGACGACGCCGGCACCGAGCGGTTCGCGGACGGGACCGACGGGGAGATCCGCGTGTCGGGCACGCTCGGCGCCCAACTGCTCGCGTGGGAGTACGCGACCGCGGTCGCCGGCCGCCTCCTCGGCATCAACCCGTTCGACCAGCCCGACGTCGAGTCGGCGAAGGTCGCGGCCCGCGGCCTGCTCGAGGCACGGCCCGAGCCGGCACCTGCGGCGTTCGTCGCCGAGGGGATCGAGGTCCGCGGCACGCCCGACGTGATCGGCGCGGCCAGCGACCTGGCCTCCGCGATCGAGGTCCTGCTCGAGGAGGTCCCGGCGGACGGATACCTCGCGGTGCAGGCCTACGTCGACCGCGTGGCGCACCCCGGGTTCGCCGAGCTCCGCGACCTGCTCGCCGAGCGCAGCGGCCGCCCGGTCACCTTCGGCTGGGGGCCGCGCTTCCTCCACTCGACCGGCCAGTACCACAAGGGCGGTCCCGCGCACGGCGCATTCCTGCAGCTCGTGCAGCGCCCGACCGACGACCTGCCCGTTCCCGGGCGGCCGTTCACGTTCGGCGAGCTCATCGCCGCCCAGGCCTCCGGCGACGCATCCGTCATCGCCGAGCACGGCCGGCCGGTCCTCACACTGACCCTGTCCGATCCGAGCGCCGACCTGCGGTCGCTGCGCGCGGCCATCGGCTGATCCTGGAGCACCCATGCATCCGGTCGAGATCACGGCGACGCACAACCCGTTGCGATCGCCCAAGGACTACCGCCTGAATCGGATCGCCGGCCCGTCGAGCCTCATCATCTTCGGCGTCACCGGCGACCTCTCCCGCAAGAAGCTCATGCCGGCGGTCTACGACCTCGCGAACCGGGGGCTGCTGCCTCCGGGATTCGCGCTCGTCGGCTTCGCACGACGCGAGTGGGAGGACCAGGACTTCGCCCAGGTCGTCCACGACTCCGTGAAGAAGTACGCCCGCACCGAGTTCCGCGAGGACGTCTGGAACCAGCTCGTCCGCGGCATCCGCTTCGTGCAGGGGACCTTCGACGACGACGAGGCGTTCGCACGCCTGCGACGCACCGTGGACGACCTCGACCGCGAGCGCGGGACCATGGGCAACCACGCCTTCTACCTGTCGATCCCGCCGAAGTCGTTCCCGCAGGTGACGGAGCAGCTCAAGCGCTCCGGCCTCACGGAGCAGAAGGGCGACCAGTGGCGGCGCGTCGTCATCGAGAAGCCCTTCGGGTCCGACCTGAAGACGGCGATCGAGCTGAACGACGTCGTCGCGTCGGTCTTCCCGCCCGACTCGGTCTTCCGGATCGACCACTACCTCGGCAAGGAGACGGTCCAGAACATCCTCGCGCTGCGGTTCGCCAACCAGCTCTACGAGCCCATCTGGAACGCCAACTTCGTCGATCACGTGCAGATCACGATGGCCGAGGACATCGGCGTCGGCGGTCGTGCCGGCTACTACGACGGCATCGGTGCGGCGCGCGACGTCATCCAGAACCACCTGCTGCAGCTGCTCGCGCTGACCGCCATGGAGGAGCCGATCTCGTTCGACGCCGCAGACCTGCGCTCCGAGAAGGAGAAGATCCTGCGCGCGGTGCGGCTGCCGTCCGACCTCGCGACGGCGACGGCGCGCGGACAGTACTCGGGCGGATGGCAGGGCGGTGAGAAGGTCACCGGCTTCCTCGACGAGGACGGCATGAACCCCGAGTCGACGACCGAGACGTACGCGGCCATGAAGCTGCTGATCGGCACGCGACGATGGGCCGGCGTGCCGTTCTACCTCCGAGCGGGCAAGCGCCTCGGCCGCCGGGTCACCGAGATCGCGGTCGTCTTCAAGCGCGCGCCGCAGCAGGTCTTCGCCGACAGCCAGACCTCGCAGCTCGGCCAGAACGCGCTCGTGATCCGGGTGCAGCCCGACGAGGGCGTGACCATCCGGTTCGGGTCGAAGGTGCCCGGCGCGGGCATGCAGGTCCGCGACGTGACCATGGACTTCGGCTACGGCCACGCGTTCACCGAGGCGAGCCCGGAGGCGTACGAGCGACTCATCCTCGACGTGCTCCTCGGCGACCCGCCCCTCTTCCCCCGGCAGGAGGAGGTCGAACTGTCCTGGAAGATCCTCGACCCGATCGAGGAGTTCTGGACGACGCAGGGCCGACCCGAGCAGTACAAGCCCGGGTCGTGGGGCCCGTCCTCGGCCGACGAGCTCCTCGCCCGCGACGGACGCACCTGGAGGCGCCCATGATCGTCGAACTGCCCGACACGACCACGAGCCAGGTCTCGAAGTCGCTCGTGAAGATCCGCGAGGAGGGCGGCGTCGTGGCCCTCGGGCGCGTGCTGACCCTCGTCATCGCGACGACGCATGATGCCGAGGAGGAGGCGATCGAGGCCGCGAACGACGCGTCCCGCGAGCATCCGATGCGCGTCATCGTCGTCTCCACGGCGAGCGGGTCCGACCCCGACGTCAGCCGGCTCGACGCGGAGATCCGCGTCGGCGGCGACGCGGGAGCGAGCGAGGTCGTCATCCTCAGGGCGAGCGGTGACGCCGCCCGCGACGAGCAGGGACTCGTGATGGGGCTCCTCCTGCCCGACGCCCCGGTCGTCACGTGGTGGCCGGGCACCGCACCCGAGGTTCCCGGCGACTCACCGCTCGGCCGGATCGCCCAGCGGCGCATCACCGATGCGTCGATGCAGTCCGACCCGCAGGCCGCGCTCGACGCACTCGCCGCGAGCTACCGCCCCGGCGACGCCGACTTCGCGTGGACGAGGCTCACGCTGTGGCGGGCCCAGCTCGCGGCGGTGCTCGACCAGCCCCCCTACGAGCCGGTGACCACGGTGCAGGTGACCGGGTCGATCGACTCCCCCTCGACGACCCTCCTCGCCGCGTGGCTGTCGATGCAGCTCGGCGCGTCGACGAACTGCGCGCTGACCGGACTCGAGCACGGATCGCACGGCATCCGGGGCGTCTCCCTCGGCCGCGCGACCGGCACGATCGAACTCGTTCGGGATGTCCCCGGCGTCGCCACGCTCCGGCAACCCGGCCAGCCCGTCCACGACGTCGCGCTCCCGCGCCGCAGCCTCCGCGACTGCCTCGCCGACGAGCTGCGCCGCCTCGATCCCGACGAACTGTACGGTGAGGTGATCACCCGGGGACTCGGCCTGCTCCCCGACCATCGGACCCCATTGAGCGAAGGAGCCACCGCATGACGAACGAGCGGCGCGTACTCGTCCATCCCGACAAGAGCACGCTCGCCGGGGCGGTCGCCGCTCGCTTCATCACCAAGGTCCTCGACCTGCTCGACGTGCAGGAGACGGTGCACGTGGTGCTCACCGGCGGGTCCATGGGCGGGGCCGTGCTCGAGGCCGTCCGCTCGTCCCCCGCGCACAAGTCGGTCGACTGGCAGCGCGTGCACTTCTGGTGGGGCGACGAGCGCTGGGTGCCCTCGGGCGACGACGATCGCAACGACCTGCAGTCGCGCGAGGCGCTGCTCGACGCGCTGCAGCTGCCCGAGGAGCACATCCACCCGTTCCCGGCGTCCGATTCCGGGCTCTCGCTCGACGAAGCGGCCGACGCCTACGCGACCGAGCTCGCCGCGTACGGAGCCGAGGGGCTCCCGCACCCGGTGTTCGACATCGTGTTCCTCGGCGTCGGCCCCGACGGCCACATCGCGTCGCTGTTCCCGCATCGGTCGGGGATCCAGGTGATCGACCGACCGGTGATCCCCGTGCGGGAGTCGCCGAAACCGCCGCCCGAGCGACTGAGCCTCACGCGGCCGGTCATCAACTCGGCCCAGCGCGTCTGGCTGGTGCTCGCCGGCGCCGACAAGGCGTCGGCGCTCGGACTCGCCCTCGCCGGGGCGAGTCGCGACGAGGTGCCCGTCGCCGGGATCAAGGGCCGGCGGCGCACGGTCTTCTTCGTCGATCAGGATGCCGCGGCCGAGGTGCCCGACGCGCTCATCGCGCGCGACTACTGATCCGGCGACGGCGCGCTCGCACCGGACCGAACGACGAAGGGCCGCCCGGACGGGCGGCCCTTCGTGGTTCCCGCGATCGGGATCAGTCGTTCGAGGCGGTGCCGCGACGTGCGCGCAGCTGCTGCAGCGCCTCTTCGAGGAGTGCGGCCGCCTCCTCCTCGCTGCGACGCTCCTTCACGTACGCGAGGTGGGTCTTGTACGGCTCGAGCTTCGCCACCGCGGGCGGGTTGTCCTTGTCGCGGCCGGCCGGCAGCCCGGTCGACGGGCTGTCGATGACGTCCGGGATCTCCTCCTCGGGCACGTTCGCCGCGAAGTACCGCACCGTCTCGTTGCCCTGGGCGTCCCAGTAGCTCACGGCGACGCGCTCGGCGTGGAATCCACGGTCCTGCTCGCCCATCGGCCCGGATCCGACCCGCGAACCGCGGATCGCGCTGTTTCCAGAAACCACGTCTCCTCCGTCAGATTCCGGCGTCGAACTTGGTGATGAGGCCGAGCACCACGATGCACGTCACCCAGACGAGTCCGAGGATGATCGTGATGCGGTTGAGGTTGCGCTCCGCGACCCCGGACGCACCGAGGTTCGAGGTGACGCCGCCGCCGAACATGTCGGACAGCCCGCCGCCGCGGCCCTTGTGCAGCAGGATCAGGAGCGTGAGCAGGATGCTCGTGAGGCCGAGCAGCACCTGCAGGACGACCTGGAGAATCTCCACGGTGAAACCTTTCCGGGCATGACCGGGTATGTCGATGCCGCCTGTCGAGTATAGCCGCAGCGCCGTCCGGCCGACGTCCGCGAGACGGACGCGGCCGGACGGCGCAGCGGCGGTTCGGGGTCTTCGGCTCAGGCCCCGACGTGCTTCTTGAAGCGGACGATGCTCGAGAACTCGTCGAGGTCGAGGCTCGCGCCGCCGACGAGTGCGCCGTCCACGTCGGGCTCGCGCATGAACGCCGCGATGTTCGCCGCCTTCACGGAGCCGCCGTAGAGGATGCGCGTCGACGCTGCCAGCTCGGCGCCGGCGATCTCGGCGAGCACGGCGCGGAGCGCCGCGGCGACCTGCTGCGCCTGCTCGGGAGTGGCCGCCTGGCCCGACCCGATCGCCCAGACCGGCTCGTAGGCGACGACGAGGCCCTTCGACACGTCGACGCCCTCCAGCGCGCCGCGGAGCTGCGCCACGGGCACGGCGCTCGCGCCGTGCTGCTCGAGGTCCTCCGCCGTCTCGCCCACGCAGAGCACGGGCACGAGCCCGTGCCGGTGGGCGGCCTGGACCTTCGCGCCGACGACCTCGTCGGTCTCCGCATGCATGGTGCGCCGCTCCGAGTGACCGATGACGACGTACGCGCAGTCGAGCTTCGCGAGGAACGCCCCCGACACCTCGCCGGTGTAGGCGCCCGAGTCGTTCGCCGAGAGGTCCTGCGCGCCGTACTTCACGGGCAGGTCGTCGGCGGAGACGAGGGTCTGCACCGACCGCAGGTCGGTGAACGGCGGGAAGACCGCCACCTCGGCGTCGGCGAAGTCGTGCTTCGCGTCGGAGAGGTTCCACGCGAGCTTCTGGACGAACGCGATCGCCTGCAGGTGATCGAGGTTCATCTTCCAGTTGCCCGCGATGAACGGGGTGCGGGTCACTGCCATCCGAGGACCTCCAGTCCGGGGAGCTTCTTGCCTTCGAGGAATTCCAGGCTCGCGCCGCCGCCCGTCGAGATGTGCCCGAAGGCGGACTCCTCGAATCCGAGCTGGCGCACGGCCGCGGCCGAATCGCCGCCGCCGACGACGCTGAGGCCGTCGACCTCGGTGAGCGCGGATGCCACCACGCGCGTGCCGTCGGCGAAGGGCGCGAGTTCGAACACGCCCATCGGGCCGTTCCAGAACACCGTCTTCGCGGCGCGCACGCGCTCGGCGAACGCGGCGGCCGTCTCCGGGCCGATGTCGAGGCCGAGGCCCGAGGCGCCGAACGGCGTCTCCTCGATCGCGTCGGCCGCGGCGACCTGGTGGTCCGCCTCCGCCGAGAACGATGCGGCGACCACGACGTCCGTCGGCAGGACGATGTCGACGCCGCGCTCTGCGGCATCCGCGAGGTAGCCCTTCACGGTGTCGATCTGGTCGGCCTCGAGCAGGCTCGAGCCCACCGCGTGACCCTGGGCCGCGAGGAACGTGAACAGCATGCCGCCGCCGATGAGCAGGGCGTCGACCCGCGGCAGCAGGTGCTCGATGACGCCGAGCTTGTCGGACACCTTCGAGCCGCCGAGCACGACCACGTAGGGGCGCTCGGGGTTCTCGGTGAGCCGGTCGAGCACGTCGAGCTCGGCCGCGATGAGGAGGCCTGCGGCACTCGGACGCAGCTGCTCGAGCTCGTACACGCTCGCCTGCTTGCGGTGCACGACGCCGAAGCCGTCGGAGACGACCGAATCGGCGAACTCCGCCAGCTGCCCGGCGAACGCGGTCCGCTCGGCCTCGTTCTTGCTCGTCTCGCCCGGGTTGAAGCGGAGGTTCTCGAGCACGAGCACCTCGCCGTCGCCGAGTGCGGCGACCTTGGCCGCGGCATCCTCGCCGACCGTGTCGGTCGCGAACGCGACCGGCGCCGACAGCAGTTCGCCGAGGCGCACGGCCACGGGCTCGAGACTGTACTTCGGGTCGGGCGCTCCCTCGGGTCGGCCGAGGTGGGAGATCACGATCACCCTGGCGCCCTGTTCGACGAGCGCGGTGAGCGTGGGGACCGACGCGCGCACGCGGCCGTCGTCCGTGATGACCCCGTCCTTCAGAGGGACGTTGAGGTCGCAGCGGACGACGACGCGCGTGCCGGCGAGCGGACCCAGGGAATCGATGGTCCTGAGGGTCACGTCGTCGCGCCTCAGAGTCGCTCGGCCACGTACTCGGTGAGGTCGACGAGGCGGTTGGAGTAGCCCCACTCGTTGTCGTACCACGCCGAGAGCTTGACCTGGTCGCCGATCACGCGCGTGAGCCCCGCGTCGAAGATCGACGAGTGCGGGTCGGTCGTGATGTCGCTCGAGACGATCGGGTCCTCGGTGTACTTGAGGATGCCCTTCATCGGCCCCTCGGCGGCCTTCTTGTAGGCGGCCTTCACCTCGTCGACCGTGACCGGGCGCGACGCCGTCACCGTCAGGTCGGTGATGGAGCCGGTGGGGACGGGGACGCGCAGCGCGAAGCCGTCGAGCTTGCCGACGAGCTCGGGCAGCACGAGGCCGATGGCCTTCGCGGCACCGGTCGAGGTCGGCACGATGTTGATCGCGGCGGCGCGGGCGCGACGGAGGTCCTTGTGCGGGCCGTCCTGGAGGTTCTGGTCGGCGGTGTACGCGTGCACCGTCGTCATCAGGCCGCGCTCGATGCCGAACTCGTCGTTGAAGACCTTCGCGAGCGGTGCGAGGCAGTTCGTCGTGCACGAGGCGTTGGAGATGATGTGGTGGTTCGCCGGGTCGTACGAGTCCTCGTTGACGCCCATGACGAACGTGGCGTCCTCGTCGGTCGCGGGCGCCGAGATGAGCACCTTCTTTGCACCGGCGTCGAGGTGCTTCTTCGCATCGGCGGCCTTGGTGAAGAAGCCGGTCGACTCGATGACGATGTCGACGCCGAGATCGCCCCAGGGAAGGTTCGCGGGGTCGCGCTCCGCGAACGCGCGGATCGACTTGCCGTCGACGATCAGGTGCTCGTCGTCGTACTCGACCGTCGCGTCGAGGCGCCCGGTGATCGAGTCGTACTTCAGCAGGTGCGCGAGCGTCTTGTTGTCGGTGAGGTCGTTCACCGCGACGATCTCGAGGTCGGCCCCCTGGGCGAGGGCCGCACGGAAGTAGTTGCGGCCGATGCGGCCGAAGCCGTTGATGCCGATCTTTACGGACACAGGAATTCTCCCCTGTTGTGATGGGCGCGATCGCGCTTGTTGGAGATGGTTCTGATCGGACGGCGGTGTCCCCGGACGGCGTCCGGGGACACCATCCGCTATGACAGTAGCAGCAGGCCTGAGGTCTTCTCAGTGGCGGCCTGGAAGCGCTGCTGGACGTTCTCCCAGCTCACGATGTTCCAGAACGCCTTCACGTAGTCGGCGCGCACGTTCCTGTAGTCGAGGTAGTACGCGTGCTCCCACACGTCGAGCATCAGCAGCGGCACGATGCCCGCCGGGAGGTTCGCCTGCTGGTCGAAGAACTGGACGATGATCAGGCGCTGTCCGATCGAGTCCCACGCGAGCACGGCCCAGCCCGAGCCCTGCACGCCGAGGGCGGTCGCGGTGAAGTGCGCCTGGAACTTCTCGAACGAGCCGAAGTGGTCGTCGATCGCCGAGGCGAGCTCGCCGGTCGGCGCGTCGCCGCCGTCGGGCGACATGTTGGTCCAGAAGATCGAGTGGTTGACGTGACCGCCGAGGTTGAACGCGAGGTCCTTCTCGAGCTTGTTCACGTTGGCCAGGTTGCCGGAGTCGCGCGCCTCGGCGAGCTGCGCGAGCGCCGTGTTCGCACCGGTCACGTAGGCCTGGTGGTGCTTCGAGTGGTGCAGCTCCATGATCGTGCCGCTGATCGACGGCTCGAGGGCCGCGTAATCGTAGGCGAGCTCAGGGAGGGTGTAGTCAGCCATTGCTTCTCCTTGTCAGCAGCCGGGTGAACCGGACGTCTGCCCGGGGACCGCGGCGTTTTCGATCCTATGCCCGTGGTCGGGCCGGATGACGGGGGTTGACGGCGTTCGGCCGCCGTTCGGGCGCCGTTCAGACGTCGTCGAGGTCGGCCGGGAGGTTCGCCTCGGTGCCCGGCACGCCGAGCTCGACGGCCCGCTTGTCGGCCATGGCCAGCAGGCGACGGATGCGTCCTGCGACCGCGTCCTTCGTCAGGGGCGGGTCGGCGTGGTGGCCGAGCTCGTCGAGGCTCGCATCGCGGTGCGCCAGGCGCAGGTCGCCCGCGTACTTCAGGTGGTCGGGGATCTCGTCGCCGAGGATCTCCATCGCACGTTCGACGCGGGCGCAGGCGGCGACCGCGGCCTGCGCGGAGCGGCGCAGGTTCGCGTCGTCGAAGTTCACGAGGCGGTTCGCCGTGGCGCGCACCTCCCGCCGCTGCCGCAGCTCCTCCCAGTTCCGGACCGTCTCGTCGGCTCCCATCAGCGCGAGCATCGCGCTGATCGCCTCGCCGTCGCGGATAACCACCCGGTGCACCCCGCGGACCTCGCGGGCCTTCGCGGAGACGCCGAGCCGGCCGGCCGCGCCGACCAGCGCCATCGCCGTCTCACCCCCGGGGCAGGTCACCTCGAGTGCAGCGGACCGGCCGGGGTCCGTGAGGCTCCCGCGCGCCAGGAACGCGCCGCGCCACACGGCGGCGACCTCGTCGCGGGAGCCGGTCGTCAGCTTGTTCGGCAGGCCGCGCACCGGCCGGCGGCGCGCGTCGAGGAGCCCGGTCTGCCGCGCGAGCGTCTCGCCGCCATCCAGGACGCGGACCAGGTACTGGTTCGTGCGGCGGAGGCCGGAGGCGGAGATCACCGAGACGTCCGGGCGGACGCCGTACAGCTCCCCGAGGTCGCGGGTCACCCTGCGCGCGATCGACGGCGCGTCGAGCTCGGCCTCGATCGCGATCCGGCCGGAGATGATGTGGAGTCCCCCGGCGAATCGGAGCACGGATGCCAACTCCGCGGCGCGGACCGAGGTCCGGGCGACCTCGACCTTCGCCAGCTCCTCTTTCACCTCAGCGGTCAGGGCCACGTGGTCGTCCTCTCTGTGTTGCGTCGGCGCGCTCGGCGCGCGTTCATTCCCGTCCGAGGTCGCGGTGCTTCACGCTGACCGCGAGCCCGGGGATCGTTCTCAGGCGCGCCGCGAGCTCGCGCACGAGCGCCACCGAGCGGTGCTTGCCGCCCGTGCAGCCGAGCGCGATCGTCGCATGGCGCTTGTTCTCCCGTTGGTAGCCCTCGAGGACCGGACGGAGCGCCGCGACGTACGCGTCGAGGAACTCACGCGCCCCGGGCTGGCCGAGCACGAACTCCGCGACCTCGGGATCCTCGCCGGTGTGGGCGCGCAGTTCGGGCTCCCAGAACGGGTTCGGCAGGAATCGCGCGTCGGCGACGAGGTCGGCGTCGGGCGGCAGTCCGTACTTGAATCCGAAGCTCTGGACGATGACGCGCAGCCCCGCGCGATCCTCCTCGGCGAACGTCTCGGTGACGAGGGTCGCGAGCTGGTGGATGTTCAGGTCGGAGCTGTCGACGATGATGTCGCTCGATTCGCGCACCTCCGCGAGCCGGGCGCGCTCGGCCGTGATGCCCTCGAGCAGCGTGCCGTCGCCCTGGAGCGGATGCGGGCGCCGCACGGACTCGAACCGGCGCACGAGCACCGCGTCGTTCGCATCGAGGAACACGACGCGCACGTCGACCTTGTCGCGCAGCGACTCGACCATCTCCTGGAGCTCCGAGAAGAAGGTGCCACCGCGGATGTCGACGACCGCGGCGATCCGCGGCAGCGACGCCCCCGCCCGCTGGGCGAGTTCGACGAGCGGCCGCAGCATCTGCGGCGGGAGGTTGTCGACGACGTACCAGCCGAGGTCCTCGAGTGCGTCGGCGACGGTGGAGCGTCCGGCCCCCGACATCCCCGTGACGATGAGCATCTCCTGGCGATCGCCGTCGGTCATCTCGCTCGGCGCTCCCTTCCTGCGTTCCCCCGATGGTCCAGCCTAGTCCGCGGCGGAACGCCGCGATCCCTCCAGGTGCGAGCGGACGGCCGACGCGAGGCCCGGCCCGATGCCCGGCACCTCCGCGATGGCGGACTCGTCGGCGTCGCGGAGCCGCGCGACCGAGCCGAAGTGCTTCAGCAGCGCCTTCACGCGGGCGGGACCGAGCCCGGGCACCTCGGACAGGACGGTCGTGATGTCCCGCCTGCGGCGCTGCCGCTGGTGCGTGATCGCGAAGCGGTGCGCCTCGTCGCGGACGCGCTGGAAGAGGAACAGGGCGTCGCTGTTGCGCGGGAGGATCACCGGGAAGTCGGATTCCGGGGTCCAGATCTCCTCGAGGCGCTTCGCGATGCCGCAGAGGTAGACGCCCTCGACACCGGACTCGCGCAGCGCCCGCGCGGCCGCGGCGACCTGCGGCTGCCCGCCGTCGACGACGAGCAGGTTCGGCCGGTACGCGAACTTCGCACGGCGCGAGGGCGTCACGACCTCGCCGTCGGCCGCGGGGTCGGGGACGGCGTCGGCGGCCCGCGCCGCCGTGTCGCTCCGCGTGGAGTCGGCGCCCGCGGCATCCGTCTCGCCCTCGCCGTCCTCCGGCGACGCGAGGTACGCGAGCCGGCGCGTCAGGACCTGGTGGATCGAGTCGGTGTCGTCGGTGGTGCTCGGGATGGTGAACCGTCGGTACTCGTCCTTGCGCGGGAGCCCGTCCTCGAAGACGACCATCGACGCGACGACGTTCGTGCCGCTGAGGTGCGAGACGTCGAAGCACTCGATCCGCAGCGGCGCATCGGCCATCCCGAGCGCCTCCTGGATGTCCTCGAGTGCGCGTGAGCGGGCGGTGAAGTCGGCGCTCCGCCGGGTCTTGTAGAGCATGAGCGTCTGGCGCGCGTTCTGCGTCGCCGTCTCGAGCAGCGCCGCCTTGTCGCCGCGCCGGGCGGCCCTGAGTCGCACCTTGCGGCCGCCGAGCGCCGCGAGCCAGCCCTCGAGCGCCTCGGCGTCGTCGGGCAGCGCCGGGACGACGACCTCGACGGGCGGGCGGATGTCGTCGCCGTACGCGTTCTGCACGACCGAGTCGACGAGGTCGCCGAGGCTCATGTCGAGCTCGGTGTCGACCGTCCACGACCGCACGCCGCGGACCCTGCCCCCGCGGACTATGAAGAGGTGCACGGCCGCCGCGAGCTCGTCGTGGTCGATGCCGAAGACGTCGACGTCGACGTGGTCGCGGAGGACGACCGCGCTCTTCTCGAAGAACGACTCGGCCGCCTGCAGTTCGTCTCGCCGTCGCGCGGCGGTCTCGTAGTCCTGCACGGCCGCGGCCGCCCGCATCTGCTGCGTGAGGTCGGTGATGATCCGTCGATCCTGGTTCTGCATGAAGGCCACGAACCGGTCGACGTTCGCCCGGTGCTCGGCGATCGTGACCCGGCCCGAGCACGGGCCGAAGCACCGTCCGATCTGGCCGGCGAAGCAGGGCTTGCCGGTCTGGATCGCCCGCTTGTAGTCGGAGTCCTTGCACGTGCGGATCGGGAAGAGCTTCAGCAGCAGGTCGAGCGTCTCGTTGACCGCCCAGACCTTCGGGTACGGACCGAAGTACCGCGCACCCGGGATGCCGCGCCGCCGGGTGACGATCGCGCGCGGCGCCTCGTCGGCGAGCGTCACCGCGAGGTACGGGTAGGACTTGTCGTCTCGGTACTTGACGTTGAACGGCGGGTCGAACTCCTTGATCCACGTGTACTCGAGCTGGAGAGCCTCGATGTCGTTCCCGACGACCGTCCACTCGACGGATGCCGCGGTCGTGACCATTCGGCGGGTGCGCTCGTGGAGCGTGTGGAGCGGGGCGAAGTAGTTCGACACACGCGCGCGCAGGTTCATCGCCTTGCCGACGTAGAGCACGCGGCGGTCGGCGTCGCGGAAGCGGTACACACCCGGATCGGTCGGGATCTCCCCCGGCCGCGGGCGGTACGGGACGGTGTTCGCCATGCTCAGCTTGCGGCGACCGCCGGGCCGGCGGCGGCCTCGAAGATCTCGCGCAGGAAGTACCCCGTGTGGCTCTCGTGGACCTCGGCGACCTGCTCGGGCGTTCCGGTCGCGACGACCTGGCCGCCGCCCGAACCGCCCTCCGGCCCGAGGTCGATGATCCAGTCGGCCGACTTGATCACGTCGAGGCTGTGCTCGATCACGATGACGGTGTTGCCCTTCTCCACCAGCTTGCCGAGCACCTTGAGCAGCTTCCGCACGTCCTCGAAGTGCAGGCCGGTCGTCGGCTCGTCGAGCACGTAGACGCTGCGCCCGTTCGACCGGCGCTGCAGCTCGGTCGCGAGCTTCACGCGCTGCGCCTCGCCGCCCGAGAGGGTCGTCGCACTCTGCCCGAGCTGGACGTAGCCCAGGCCGACGTCGACGAGCGTCTTGAGGTAGCGGTGGATCGCGGAGATGGGCTCGAAGAACTCCGCCGCCTCGCTGATCGGCATCTCGAGCACCTCGGCGATGTTCCTGCCCTTGTAGTGCACCTGCAGCGTCTCGCGGTTGTAGCGCTTGCCGCCGCACACCTCGCACGCGACGTACACGTCGGGAAGGAAGTTCATCTCGATCTTGATCGTGCCGTCGCCCGAGCACGCCTCGCAGCGGCCGCCCTTGACGTTGAAGCTGAACCGGCCCGGGAGGTAGCCGCGGGCCTTCGCCTCGGCCGTCTCCGAGAACAGCGTCCGGATGCGGTCGAACACGCCGGTGTAGGTCGCAGGGTTCGAGCGCGGTGTGCGGCCGATCGGCGCCTGGTCGACGTGCACCACCTTGTCGAGGTGCTCGAGCCCGCTCACGCGACGGTGCTTGCCGGGCACCTTGCGCGCTCCGTTGAGTCGGTTCGCGAGCACCCGGTAGAGGATGTCGTTCACGAGCGACGACTTGCCCGACCCGCTCACGCCCGTGACCGCCGTGAAGGTCCCGAGCGGGAACTCGACGTCGACGCTGCGGAGGTTGTTCGCCTGGGCGCCCTCGACCCGGATCATCCGATCATGGTCGATCGGCCGGCGCGCCGCCGGGATCGCGATCTCGCGCCGCCCGGCGAGGTAGTCGCCCGTGAGCGACTCGGTGTTCTTCATCAGGTCGGCGTAGCTGCCGCTGTGCACGACCGTGCCGCCGTGCACGCCCGCTCCGGGGCCGATGTCGACGATCCAGTCCGCCGTGCGGATGGTGTCCTCGTCGTGCTCGACGACGATCAGGGTGTTGCCGAGGTCGCGAAGGGCCACGAGGGTGTCGATGAGCCTTCGGTTGTCGCGCTGGTGCAGGCCGATGCTCGGCTCGTCGAGCACGTAGAGCACGCCCGTGAGTCCCGAGCCGATCTGGGTGGCGAGCCGGATGCGCTGCGCCTCGCCGCCGGACAGCGTGCCCGCCGCGCGGGCCAGGTCGAGGTAGCTGAGGCCGACGCGGATGAGGAAGTCGAGTCGGAGCTTGATCTCGCGGAGCACCTGGGCCGCGATCGCCTGCTCGCGGTCGGTGAGCTCGAGGCGGTCCATGAACGCGCGCGCGTCGTGCAGGCTGAGCCGGCACACGTCGGCGATCGAGGCGTCGTGGATGAGGACCGCGAGCACTTCCGGCTTCAGTCGGTCGCCTCGGCAGACCGGGCAGGGGATCTCGCGGAGGTACTCGGCCCAGCGGGCGCGCTGCACGTCGGTCTCGGCCTGGAGGTACTGCCGCTCGATGTACGGCACGACCCCTTCGAAGCCGGAGGTGTAGCTCATCTCGCGCCCGTAGCGGTTCTTCCAGCGGACGCGCACCTCGAAGTTGTCGCCGCGGAGCACCGCGTGGCGGGCGTCCGCGTCGAGCTCCTCCCACGGCGTGTCGAGCGAGAAGCCCAGGTCGCGGGCCAGCCCGTCCAAGAGCTTCTCGTAGTAGTTGTAGAGGCTCTTGCCCTGCGAGGTCCACGGCAGGATCACGCCTTCGGCGATGCTGAGCGCCGGATCGCCGAGCAGCAGCTCCTCGTCCACCGACATCCGCGTTCCGAGCCCCGAGCACTCGGGGCACGCGCCGAAGGGCGCGTTGAACGAGAACGTGCGCGGTTCGATCTCGGTGAGCGCGATCGGGTGCTGGTTGGGGCAGCTGAGCTTCTCGGAGAAGGTCTGCCACGCGGCATCCCCCTCACGGTCGACGTAGTTGACCTGCACCAGGCCGTCGGTCAGCCGCAGGGCGGTCTCGAGCGAGTCGGTGAGCCTGCCCAGGAGATCGTCGGATGCCACGAGCCGGTCGATCACGACCGAGATGTCGTGCTTGACCTGCTTCTTCAGCTTCGGCGCCTCGTCGAGGCGGATCAACTCGCCGTCGACGACCGCACGGGAGTAGCCCTGCCCGGAGAGCTCGCGGAAGAGGTCGACGAACTCGCCCTTCTTCTGCGAGACGACGGGGCTGAGCACCTGGAATCGCGTGCCTGCCTCGAGCTCCATCAGGCGGTCGGCGATCTGCTGCACGGTCTGGCGCTGGATCCGCTCGCCGCAGACCGGGCAGTGGGGCACGCCGATGCGCGCCCAGAGCAGCCGCATGTAGTCGTAGATCTCGGTGATCGTGCCGACCGTCGACCTCGGGTTGCGGTTGGTGGACTTCTGGTCGATCGACACCGCCGGGCTCAGTCCCTCGATGAAGTCGACGTCGGGCCGATCGACCTGACCGAGGAACTGCCGCGCGTACGCGGAGAGCGACTCGACGTAGCGACGCTGACCCTCCGCGAAGATCGTGTCGAACGCGAGCGACGACTTGCCCGAGCCCGAGAGGCCGGTGAACACGACCATCGCATCGCGCGGGATCTCGACGTCGACGTCGCGCAGGTTGTGGACGCGTGCCCCCCGGACACTCAGGCGCGAATGGGCATCGAGACGTGAAACTGGCACCCTACGAGTCTACGAACGGCCTCCGACACGCATGCCGTGAGCGCACCTGCTGAGAGCGAACACACGTTCGAAATCCGCCCGGATGTCGCGCGAACGCGCCGTGCGATCAGCCGAGGTGCCCCGCCTTCTCCATCTGGCGCAGCTCGCGCTTCAACTCGGACACCTCGTCGCGCAGGCGCGCGGCGAGCTCGAACTTCAGTTCGCCCGCGGCCTCGAGCATCTGGTCGTTGAGGTCGCGGATCAGCTCTTCGAGGTCGTTCGCCCCGGCCGCGGCGATGCCGTCGCGCTTCATCGGCACCGGCGAGGTCTTCCGCCCGTCGCGCCCGGCGAGGAGCGCGGCCGTGTCGGCCTCCTCGCGGGCGAGCACCTCGGTGATGTCGGCGATGCGCTTGCGGAGGGGCGTCGGGTCGATGCCGTTCACGCGGTTGTAGTCGACCTGCTTGTCGCGGCGCCGGTTCGTCTCGTCGATGGCGAGCTGCATCGACTCCGTCATCACGTCGGCGTACATGTGGACCTGGCCCGAGACGTTTCGGGCCGCACGACCGATCGTCTGGATGAGCGAGGTCGAGGAGCGCAGGAACCCCTCCTTGTCGGCATCGAGGATGGCCACGAGCGACACCTCGGGCAGGTCGAGTCCCTCGCGGAGGAGATTGATCCCGACCAGCACGTCGTACACCCCCGCCCGGAGTTCGGTCAGGAGCTCGACGCGCCGGAGCGTGTCGACGTCGGAGTGCAGGTACCGCACGCGCACGCCGGCCTCGGTCAGGAAGTCGGTGAGCTCCTCCGCCATCCGCTTCGTGAGCGTGGTGACGAGCACGCGCTCGTCGCGCTCGGCCCGGGCTCGGATCTCCTCGAGCAGGTCGTCGATCTGGCCCTTGCTGGGCTTCACGACGATCTCGGGGTCGACGAGTCCCGTCGGACGGATGATCTGCTCGACCACGCCGTCGGCGATGCCCATCTCGTACCTGCCCGGGGTCGCCGAGAGGTACACGGTCTGGCCGACGCGGTCCTTGAACTCGTCGAACTTCAGCGGTCGGTTGTCGAGCGCGCTCGGCAGCCGGAACCCGTGCTCGACCAGGGTGCGCTTGCGCGACGCGTCGCCCTCGTACATCGCGCCGATCTGCGGCACGGTGACGTGCGACTCGTCGATCACGACGAGGAGGTCGTCGGGGAAGTAGTCGAGGAGGCAGTGCGGCGCCTCCCCCGGTGCGCGACCGTCGATGTGGCGCGAGTAGTTCTCGATGCCCGAGCAGAAGCCGATCTGCTCCATCATCTCGAGGTCGAACGTCGTCCGCATGCGGAGCCGCTGGGCCTCGAGCAGCTTGCCCTCGCGCTCGAGCTCCTGCAGCCGCTCGTCGAGCTCGTCGCGGATCGTGCCGATCGCGCGTTGCATGACATCGACGCTCGCGACGTAGTGCGACGCCGGGAAGACCGGCACCGCGTCGAGCTTCGCGACGACCGTTCCCGTCAGCGGATGCAGGCTGTGCAGCGCTTCGACCTCGTCGCCGAACATCTCGATCCGGATCGCGTGCTCCTCGTAGACCGGGATGATCTCGATCGTGTCGCCGCGTACGCGGAACGTGCCGCGCGAGAAGTCGACGTCGTTGCGCTGGTACTGCATCGACACGAACTTGCGGATGAGCCAGTCGCGGTCGACCCGCTGGCCCACCTGCAGCGGCATCATCGCGCTGAGGTACTCTTCGGGCGTGCCGAGCCCGTAGATGCATGAGACCGTCGAGACCACGACCACGTCGCGCCGGCTCAGCAGCGAGTTCGTCGTCGAGTGGCGGAGCCGCTCGACCTCGGCGTTGATCGAGGAGTCCTTCTCGATGAACGTGTCCGTCTGCGGCACGTACGCCTCGGGCTGGTAGTAGTCGTAGTACGAGACGAAGTACTCGACCGCGTTGTTCGGCATCAGCTCGCGGAACTCGTTGGCGAGCTGGGCGGCGAGGGTCTTGTTGTGCGCGAGGACGAGCGTCGGCCGCTGCACCTGTTCGATGAGCCAGGCCGTCGTCGCCGACTTGCCGGTGCCGGTGGCGCCGAGCAGCACCACGTCGGTCTCACCGGCGTTGATCCGCCCGGCCAGGTCGGCGATCGCCTGCGGCTGGTCGCCGCTCGGTGCGTACTCGCTGACGACCTCGAACGGGCGCACGGAACGGGTGGACTGCATGGATCCGAGTCTAGGTTCGCCCACCGACACGATCCCCGGGATCGCGGTCAGCGAACGCCGACGCCGGGCGTCAGCCGCTCGGTCGTTCGCGCGCCGCCTTCCGGGCCCGCTCGATGTCGACCCAGAGCGCGTCGGCCTGGCTCATCGTGTGCGCGATCGTACCGCCCGTGTCGATGACGACGTCCGCGACCGCACGCCGCTCCTCGTCGCTCACCTGGGCGTCCACGCGCGCCTCGGCCTGGATCGGATCGAGGCCCCGCTCCTCGACCAGTCGCTTCACCTGCGCGCGCTTGGGAGCGCTCGTGACGACCACGAGGTCGAACGGATGGTCGACCTGCGCCTCGACGAGCAGCGGCACGTCGTAGACGACCACGGCCTGCGGATCCTCCTCCTCGGCCTTCGCGATGAGCCTCCCCGACAGCTCCCGGACCGCCGGGTGCACGATCGCGTTCAGCCGCGCGCGCGCCCCCTCGTCCCGGAACACGAGCTCTCCGAGCCGCTGCCGGTCGAGCGTTCCGTCCGGACGGAGCACGCCCTGCCCGAACTCGTCGACGATCGACTGCAGGCAGGTCGAACCCGGCTCGACGACCCGACGCGCGAGCTGGTCGGCGTCGAGGTGGATGGCGCCGTGCTCGACGAGCCGGCGCGCGACGGTGGACTTGCCCGACGCGATGCCGCCGGTGAGGCCGATCAGATACACACCCCCACTCTATTGGTGTCCCGCACGTCGCCCGGAAGGCGGGGCGGACGCGACGACCGGAAGCGCAGCGCGCCGGGACGCCGGAAGGCCGGCCCCCGAGGGGACCGGCCTTCCGTGTGCCGTTCGCGCAGCGCGAGACCGCGCGGGGCGACTAGTTGCTCGAGAGCTTCTCGCGCAGCGCCGCCAGCGAGGCGTCGTCGGCGAGGGTGCCCGCGCCGGCCGAGTCGCTCGAGTACGACGAGGTGCCCGACGAGAACGAGTCGTCCGACGTCTGCGCCGCGAGCGAGGCCGCGACCTGCTTCTTGTGCGCCTCCCAGCGAGCCTGGGCCGCAGCGTACTCCTGCTCCCACTTCTCGCGCTGGGCCTCGAAGCCCTCGCGCCACTCGTTGGTCTCGGGGTCGAAGCCCTCGGGGTACTTGTAGTTGCCCTGCTCGTCGTACTCGGTGAGCATGCCGTAGAGCGCCGGGTCGAACTCGGTGCCCTCGGGGTCGACACCCTCGTTGGCCTGCTTGAGCGACAGCGAGATGCGGCGACGCTCGAGGTCGATGTCGATGACCTTGACGAAGACCTCTTCGCCGACCGACACGACCTGCTCGGCGAGCTCGACGTGGCGGCCCGACAGCTCCGAGATGTGCACGAGGCCCTCGATGCCGTCCGCGACGCGGACGAACGCGCCGAACGGCACGAGCTTCGTGACCTTGCCCGGGGTGACCTGGCCGATCGCGTGCGTACGCGCGAAGACCTGCCACGGGTCCTCCTGGGTCGCCTTGAGCGACAGCGAGACGCGCTCGCGGTCGAGCTCGACGGAGAGCACCTCGACGGTGACCTCCTGGCCGACCTCGACGACCTCGGATGCGTGCTCGATGTGCTTCCACGAGAGCTCCGAGACGTGGACGAGACCGTCGACGCCACCGAGGTCGACGAACGCACCGAAGTTGACGATCGACGAGATGACGCCCTTGCGGATCTGGCCCGGGTGGAGGTTCTGCAGGAAGGTCGAGCGCGACTCCGACTGGGTCTGCTCGAGGAGGGCGCGACGCGACAGGACCACGTTGTTGCGGTTCTTGTCGAGCTCGAGGATCTTCGCCTCGATCTCCTGGCCGAGGTACGGCGTGAGGTCGCGGACGCGGCGCAGCTCGATGAGCGAGGCCGGCAGGAAGCCGCGGAGGCCGATGTCGACGATGAGGCCGCCCTTGACGACCTCGATGACCGAGCCGGTGACGACGCCGTCGTTCTCCTTGATCTTCTCCACGTCGCCCCACGCGCGCTCGTACTGCGCGCGCTTCTTCGACAGGATCAGACGGCCTTCCTTGTCCTCCTTCTGGAGAACGAGGGCCTCGACGGAGTCGCCGACCTCGACGACCTCGCTGGGGTCGACGTCGTGCTTGATGGAGAGTTCGCGGGAGGGGATGACACCCTCGGTCTTGTAGCCGACGTCGAGGAGGACCTCGTCGCGGTCGATCTTCACGACGGTGCCCTCGATGAGGTCGCCGTCGTTGAAGAACTTGAGCGTCTTCTCGACCGCGGCGAGGAAATCGTCAGCAGATCCGATGTCGTTGATCGCGACCTGCTTGGGCGCCTTGGTCGTTGCGGTTGTCATGTAGTGGATGCTCCGAATGGACAGTATCGGGCCCGACGCGGGAAGAGCGGTGTCTTTGGTTGGTCCGCGACGGGCAGGCGGACAGGATCGTCACACGAGTGACGCTCCATCCTAGCCGTTCACGACAGCGCGCAGCAACCCGGGCGTGTCGCGACACCCTGCGACCGCCGCCGGGCGCGCGACGTGCCGACGCCCGGCGCCCGTTCCGGGCGGCCTCCTTCACTCCGCGAGCGCGCCCCGCAGGGTGTCGAGGCCGACGCCGCCGAGCGACAGCGCCCGCCGGTGGAACGAACGGATGTCGAACGCCGCCCCCTCGCGCCGACGCACGTCGTCGCGCAGTCGCTCCCAGATGCGCTGCCCGACCTTGTACGACGGCGCCTGCCCGGGCCAGCCGAGGTAGCGGTGCACCTCGAAGCGGACGAACTCCGACGGCATGTTGACGTTCCGGCCCATGAAGTCGAACGCGTACTCCCCGGTCCACGCGCCGCCGCCGTCCGGCCGGGGCTTGCCGAGGTGCACTCCGATGTCGAGGACCACGCGCGCCGCCCGCATCCGCTGGCCGTCCAGCATGCCGAGCCGGTCGGCCGGGTCGTCGAGGTACCCGAGGTCCTGCATGAGCCGCTCCGCGTACAGCGCCCAGCCCTCGGCGTGCCCCGACGTGCCCGCCAGCTGCCGCCGCCAGGTGTTCAGCTCACCGCGGTTCACGACGGCCTGGCCGATCTGCAGGTGGTGACCCGGGACGCCCTCGTGGTAGACCGTGGTCTTCTCGCGCCACGTGTCGAACTCGGTGACGCCCTCCGGGACCGACCACCACATCCGCCCGGGACGCGTGAAGTCGTCGCTCGGTCCGGTGTAGTAGATGCCGCCCTCCTGCGTGGGCGCGATGAGGCACTCGAGCGTGCGGATCTCCTCCGGGATGTCGAACTGCGTCGCTCCGAGCTCCGCGACCGCGCGGTCGCTCGTCTCCTGCATCCACCGCTGCAGCGCCTCGGTGCCGACCAGCTTCCTCGCCGGATCCGCCTCGAGGTGCGCGACGGCCTCCTCGACGCTCGCGCCGGGCAGGATCTCGCTCGCGACGGCCTCCTGCTCCGCGACCATGCGGGTCAGTTCCTCGACGCCCCACTCGTACGTCTCGTCGAGGTCGACGACCGCGCCGAGGAAGCGGCGCGACCGGAGCGCGTAGACCTCCCGGCCGACGGCGTCGTCGGCTCCCGCGCGAGGGGCGAGCTCCACCTCGAGGAACTCGGCGAGGCGCCCGTAGGCGGATGCCGCGGCCGCGGCGCCTGCGTCGAGGTCGCGCCGCAGCGACTCCCCCGCAACCTCGTCGGCACCGCCGACGAACGACGCGAAGAAGCCGTCGGCGCGGGCGTGCCGGCGTGCCTGCACCGCCACCTCGCGCACCTGCCGGACGGCCGGGACGACGCCCCGCTCGATCCCGAGGCGCAGCGTCTCGACGTACCCGTCGATCGCGCCCGGAACCGCCGACAGCCGCGTCGCGATCCGGGCCCAGTCCGCCTCGCCGGACCTGGGCATGAGGTCGAAGACCTCGCGGATCTCCTGGGCGGGGCTCGCGATCACGTTGAGGTCTCGCAGGTGCAGGCCGGCGGCATCCGCCTCGAGGTCGAGCCCGAGCTCGGCGCCGAGGTCGGCCACCGTGATGCGGTCGACGTCGTCGGCGGCCGCCGCCGACGCGAGCGCGGTCCTCGCCGCCCGCACGGCGTCCATCCGCGACTCGTGCCCGTCGGGCGAGAAGTCGGGAAGCCGGTGATCCTGGTCGGTGCGGCCGATGTAGGTGCCGACCGTGGGGTTCAGCTCGACGATGGTGTCGACCCAGTCCTCGGCGATGCGGTCGACGGCGGTCGGGGTTCGGGCGGCGATGACCATGATCGCGAGCCTAGACGAGCGCGTGCCGCGACCGCGAAGCGACGAGTTCCCCTCGCTTCCGGAGGAGTTCCCCTCGCTTCCGGCGACCCGACCTCGGCCCGGCCGGGGTCAGTGCGCCGCGTCCTCCCAGTCGCGACCCCGGCCGACCTGCACGTCGAGCGGCACGAGCAGCTCCGCGGCATGCGACATCCGCTCGTGCACGAGGGCCTCGAGCTCGTCGCCCTCGCCCTCGGCGACCTCGAAGATGAGCTCGTCGTGCACCTGCATGAGCATGCGCGAGCGCAGCTCGCGCATGCTCAGCTCGCCTTCGACCCCGATCATCGCGAACTTCATGATGTCGGCCGCCGATCCCTGGATCGGGGCGTTGAGCGCTGCACGCTCGGCGTTCTCGCGGAGCACGCGGTTGGGGCTGTTGAGGTCGGGGAAGGGACGGCGTCGGCCGAAGATCGTCTCGGTGTAGCCGTCGACCTTCGCCTGCGCGACGACGCCGCGGAGGTAGTCGCGGACGGCGCCGAACCGTTCGAAGTAGTCCTTCATGAGCTGCGTCGCCTCGGCGCGGTCGATGCGCAGCTGCTTGGAGAGGCCGAAGGCGCTCAGCCCGTACGCCAGGCCGTACGACATCGCCTTCACCTTCGTGCGCATGAGCGGCGTGACGTCGGCCGGCTCGACGTCGAAGATCCGGGCGCCCACGAAGCGGTGCAGGTCCTCGCCGGAGTGGAACGCCTCGATGAGCCCCGGGTCCTCCGACAGGTGCGCCATGATCCGCATCTCGATCTGCGAGTAGTCGGCCGTGAGCAGTTCGACGTACTCCGGGCCGTGGGTGAAGGCCGCGCGGATGCGACGCCCCTCCTCGGTGCGGACCGGGATGTTCTGGAGGTTGGGGTCGGTCGACGAGATGCGGCCCGTCGTCGTGCCCACCTGCACGTAGCTCGTGCGGACGCGGCCGTCGGACTGGATCGACTTGTCGAGCGTCTCGACGATCTGCCGGAGCTTCGTGGCGTCGCGGTGCTCGAGCAGGAGCCCGAGGAACGGGTGCGGGTTCGTCTCCTGCAGGTCGGCGAGCGCCCCCGCGTCGGTCGAGTACCCCGTCTTGGTGGCGCGCGTCTTCGGCATGCCGAGCTGCTCGAACAGCACCTCCTGCAGCTGCTTCGGCGAGCCGAGGTTGACCTCGCGGCCGATCTCGTCGTACGCGGACTGCGCGAGCGCCGCGGCCCGCTCGCCGAGCTGGCCGGAGAGCTCCGAGAGCGTCGCGTGCTCGACCGTGACGCCGCGCAGCTCCATCTCGGCGAGGACGCCGACGATCGGGATCTCGATGTCGGCGAGGACCCGGCGCGACCCCTCGGAGAGCGCCGCGAGCACGTGCGGCGCGACGCGCAGCGAATACCAGGCGAACTCGGGCGCGCCGGCGGTGCTGTCGGCATCGGGCACCAGCTGCGACGGGTCGGCCATGGGGACGGTCTCGCCGAGGTAGCGGGAGACGAGGTCGACCAGGTCCTTCTCCGCCAGGCTCGGGCGGACGAGCCAGCCCGCGATCAGCGTGTCGACGACGAGGCCGTCGAATGCGAGTCCCGATCGGCGGAGCGCCTTGAGCTGCGGCTTGGCGTCGGTCATGACCTTCGGCGCGTCGCCGGCGAGCCACGCCTCGAAGGGGGCGAGCTCGGCGTCGCCCGCGGCCCAGTCGAGCCGGACGCTCTCGGTCGTGCTCGCGATGCCCGCGCCGATCACGCGCCCGTCGAGGACCTCGAGGCTGAGTCCGAGGCCCGCGGGCTCGGCGGCGGTCGAGCGCGCGAGCCAGTCGGCGAGGTCGTCGCCGCGGAGCGACTGCGGAACGGGGGTCACCGCCGCGGGTTCCGCCTCGGCGGACAGGGCCGCGGTGCCGTCGGCGGTCAGCCCGTTCGACTCGGCCGCCATCTTCGTGACGCGCTCGAGCAGGGTCTTGAACTCGAGCCGGTCGAACAGCTCCCGCACGGCCGCCTCGTCCATGGGCTGCGCGGCGAGGTCGCGGATCGCGACGTCGAGCTCGAGGTCGCGGACCAGGCGGTTGAGGCGACGGTTGCGGATCGCGTTCTCACGCTCTCGACGCAGGTTGTCGCCGACCACGCCCTTGATCTCGTCGATGTGCTCGAGGATGCCGTCGAGGCTGCCGTACAGGCCCAGCCACTTGACCGCGGTCTTCTCGCCGACCTTCGTGATGCCGGGCAGGTTGTCGCTCGTCTCGCCGACGAGCGCGGCGACCTCGGGGTACTGCTCGGGTCGCACGCCGTAGCGCTCGAGCACCGCATCGGCGTCGTAGCGCTTCAGCTGCGACACGCCCTGCACGTTCGGATAGAGGAGCGTCACGTCGTCGTCGACGAGCTGGATGGTGTCGCGGTCGCCCGAGACGACGAGCACCTCGTAGCCCTCGGCCGCGCCGCGCGTTGCGAGCGTGGCGAGGATGTCGTCGGCCTCGTAGTCCTCCTTCTCGAGCACCGTGATCCGCATGGCGCGGAGCGCGTCCTTCAGGAGGCCGATCTGGCCCTTGAACTCCGACGGCGTCTCGCTCCGGTTCGCCTTGTACTCGGTGTACTCGCGCGTGCGGAACGACTGCCGCGACGTGTCGAACGCGACGGCCAGGTGCGTCGGACGCTCGTGCCGCAGCAGCATGAGGAGCATCGACAGGAAGCCGTGGATGGCGTTCGTGTGCTGGCCGTCTCGGGTGCTGAAGCTGTCGACCGGCAGTGCGTAGAACGCGCGGTAGGCCAACGAGTGGCCGTCGACGACGAGCAGGGTGGGCTTCACGGGGGTGGGGTCCGGCACCCGACAAGACTACAAGCGGGCACCGACACCGCCGGACGCCCCGGACCGGTCGCGGAGCGCCCGCAGACGACGGATGCCGCGACGAACGAATCGTCGCGGCATCCGTCATCGGGCGGGCCGCCCGCGTGGTCGGTTCAGGACTTCTTCGGCGCCAGCTGCTCGATGATCGCCTGCGAGACGTCCTTCATGGTCAGGCGCCGGTCCATCGACGCCTTCTGGATCCAGCGGAACGCCTCGGGCTCGGTCAGCCCCATCTTCTCGTTCAGGAGGCCCTTCGCCCGGTCGACGAGCTTGCGGGTCTCGAACCGCTCGACGAGGTCGCCGACCTCGGCCTCGAGCGCGATGATCTGCGCGTGGCGGGCGAGCGCGATCTCGATCGCGGGAAGCAGGTCGTTGGGGGTGAACGGCTTGACGACGTACGCCAGGGCGCCCGCCTCGCTCGCACGCTCGACGAGCTCCTTCTGGCTGAACGCGGTCAGCAGCACGACCGGGGCGATGTGCCCCTTCGAGAGTCGCTCCGCCGCCGAGATGCCGTCGAGTTGGGGCATCTTCACGTCCATGATGACCAGGTCGGGTCGCAGCTCGGTCGCGAGCTGGACCGCGGTCTCGCCGTCGCCGGCCTCGCCGACCACCTCGTAGCCGTGGTCGCGCAGGATCTCGACGATGTCGAGGCGGATGAGCGACTCGTCCTCCGCGACGACGACGCGACGCGGAGCCGGCTGGGTGTCTTCGGTGTCTGTCACGCAGAAGAGCCTACGGTATTCTGGCCGGGGCCTCCGGGCCGGTGTGGCGGAATGGCAGACGCGGAGCACTCAAAATGCTTTGCCCGTGAGGGCGTGTGGGTTCGACCCCCACCACCGGCACCACTCGAGCGGATCCGGTGCACGACGACGTCCGCGGACGCCGACGGCCCGGTCGCGTCACGCGACCGGGCCGTCGGGCGGACCGTGGGTCAGAGCACCTCGCCGACGATGTGCACGCGCACGTCGTTGGTGGTGCCGGGGATGCCGGGAGGCGATCCGGAGATGATGACGACCTTCTCGCCCGTCACCGCCTTGCCGGTCTTCTCGAGCACGTCGTCGACCTGGCCGACCATCTGGTCGGTGTGGGTCACGCGCTCGACCACGAACGACTCGACGCCCCAGTAGAGCGCCATGCGGCGTCGGATCGCAGGGTCGGGCGTGAACGCGAGGATCGGGATGACCGAGCGGATGCGCGCCATCCGTCGCACCGACTCGCCGGTCTCGGTGAACACGCAGAGGTACTTCGCCTCGACGAAGTCCGCGACCTCGACCGCCGCCAGCGTGATCGCCCCGGACTGCGTCCGCGGCTTGGTGCCGAGCGGCGCGATGCGGTCGAGACCGTGCCGCTCGGTCGACTCGACGATGCGGCACATCGTCTTCACCGTCTGCACCGGGTACTCGCCGACGCTCGTCTCACCCGAGAGCATGACCGCGTCGGCGCCATCGAGGATGGCGTTCGCGACGTCCGACGTCTCGGCGCGCGTGGGCACCGGCGCGTGGGTCATCGACTCGAGCATCTGCGTCGCCACGATGACGGGCTTGGCGAGGCGCCGGGCGATCTCGATCGCGCGCTTCTGCACGATGGGCACCGCCTCGAGGGGCAGCTCGACGCCGAGGTCGCCGCGGGCGACCATGATGGCGTCGAACGCCTCGATGATCTCCTCCAGCGCGTCGACCGCCTGCGGCTTCTCGATCTTCGCGATGACCGGGAGGCGCCTGCCCTCCTCGGACATGATCTGGTGCACGCGGTCGATGTCCGCCGCGTTGCGCACGAACGAGAGCGCGATGAGGTCGGCCCCCAGCTTGAGCGCCCAGCGGAGATCGGCTTCGTCCTTCTCGGAGAGCGCGGGGACGTTCACCGCGACGCCCGGGAGGTTGATGCCCTTGTTGTTCGAGACGGGCCCGGCCACGACCACCTTGGTCGTCACGACCGTGCCGTCGGACTCGAGCACCTCCACGCGGACCTTGCCGTCGTCGATGAGGAGGTGGTCGCCCGGCTCGACGTCCTGGGGCAGGCCCTTGAACGTCGTTCCGACGATCTCCTTCGTGCCGGCGACGTCGTCCGTCGTGATCTTGAAGATGTCGCCCTCGGCCAGCTCGTGCGGCCCGTCGGCGAACTTGCCGAGGCGGATCTTCGGCCCCTGCAGGTCGACGAGCACGGCCACCGCCCGACCGGAGTCGTTCGCCGCCTTCCGCACGTTCTGGTAGACGCCCTCGTGCACGTCGTAGCTGCCGTGGCTGAGGTTCATGCGGGCCACGTCGACGCCCGCATCGATGATCGCGCGGATCTGCTCGTAACTCGACGTCGCCGGACCGAGGGTGGCGACCACCTTCGCTCTTCTCATGTGGTGTGTGCTCCAGGGGTTGCGCGCCGAAGCGCTGGATCGGGGTCTGCAGGCGCCGTCGGCGCCGGGTCACACGGCGAAGGCTCGCGCCGTCGCGGGGATGGGGCTCGGCAGCTGCGTCTCACCTTCAAGGTACCGGTCGACGGATGCCGCCGCAGCCCGCCCCTCGGCGATGGCCCACACGATCAGCGACTGCCCGCGGCCCGCGTCGCCGGCGACGAACACGCCGGGCTCCTCGGTGGCGTAGTCCGCCTCGCGCGCGAAGTTGCCGCGCTCCGTCGGCCGGAGGCCGAGCTGGTCGGTCGCAGCCTCGGTCTCGGGACCCGTGAAGCCCAGTGCGAGCAGCACGAGGTCCGCGGGGATCTCGCGCTCCGTGCCGGCCTTCGGGACGCGGCGACCGTCGAGGTACTCGGTCTCCGCGACGCGGATCGCACGGACCTCGCCGACGTCGTTGGCGAGGAACTCGACCGTCGAGGCGAGGTACTGGCGCTGGCCGCCCTCCTCGTGGGCGCTCTGCACCTCGAACACGTTCGGATGCACCGGCCACGGCTGGTCCGCGGAGCGGGTCGCGCTCGGCTGCTTGCCGATGGCCAGGTTCGTGACCGACAGCGCGCCCTGGCGGTGGGCGGTGCCGATGCAGTCGGCGCCCGTGTCGCCGCCGCCGAGGACCACGACGTGCTTGCCCTCCGCGCTGATCTGGTCGAACACGTCGTCGCCCGCGATCACGCGGTTGGACTGGGTCAGGTACTCCATGGCGAAGTGCACGCCCGGCAGGTCGCGGCCGGGGATCGGCAGGTCGCGCGGCACGAGCGCGCCCGTGGCGACCACGACGGCGTCGTAGCGACGGCGGAGCTCGTCCCACGACAGGTCGACGCCGATCTCGACGCCGGCCCGGAAGCGGGTGCCCTCGGCCGTCATCTGCGCGAGCCGCTGCTCGAGGTGCTTCTTCTCCATCTTGAAGTCGGGGATGCCGTAGCGCAGGAGGCCCCCGATGCGGTCGTCGCGTTCGTACACGGCGACGGTGTGTCCGGCGCGCGTCAGCTGCTGCGCGGCCGCGAGCCCGGCGGGGCCGGAGCCGACGACCGCGACGGTCTTCCCGGTGAGGCGTCCGGGCGGCTGCGGCTGCACCCATCCGCTGCCGAACGCCTGGTCGATGATCGAGACCTCGACCTGCTTGATCGTCACGGCCGGCTGGTTGATGCCGAGCACGCACGACGACTCGCACGGCGCAGGGCACAGCCGCCCCGTGAACTCCGGGAAGTTGTTCGTCGCGTGCAGCCGCTCGATCGCGGCACGGCCCTCGCCGCGCCACATCAGGTCGTTCCACTCGGGGATCAGGTTGCCGAGCGGGCACCCCTGATGGCAGAACGGGATGCCGCAGTCCATGCATCGACCGGCCTGGCGTCGGAGCTGGGCGGAGTCGCCCTGCTCGTAGACCTCTTTCCAGTCCATGATGCGCACCGGGACGGGGCGACGCTTGGGAAGCTCCCGCTCGGTGACCTTCAGAAAGCCCTTCGGGTCAGCCACCCGTCACCTCCATGCTGTCGATCGGGACCGCGCGGCCGTGCGCCCTGCGCTCAGCCACCGGTCACCTCCAGGATGCGGCTCCACACCACGTCGCCGTCGGGGTCGAGGCCCTCGTCGACGGCGCTCTGGCGGGTGCGGAGGACCGCGGCGTAGTCGCGCGGGAGCACCTTGGTGAAGCGGTCGAACGCGGCGTCGCCCTCGGCGAGCAGCTTCGCCGCGACCGCCGAGTCCGTGTGCTCGAGATGCTGCTCCAGCAGGTCGCGGACGATCTCGTGGTCGGCGCTGCCGAGCCCGTGCAGCTCCAGCTCGCCGGTCGAGAGCGACTCCCGGTTGACCTTGGGCTCGGCGAGGTCGAGCACGTAGGCGGTGCCGCCGGACATGCCGGCGCCGAGGTTGCGCCCGGTCGGCCCGAGGATCAGTGCGAGCCCGCCCGTCATGTACTCCAGCGCGTGATCGCCGACGCCCTCGGCGACGGCGGTCGCCCCGGAGTTGCGGACGAGGAACCGCTCGCCCACGATGCCGCGGATGAACATGCTGCCCTGCGTCGCGCCGTAGCCGATCACGTTGCCCGCGATCACGTTGCGCTCGGCGACGAAGCCCGCCTCCCTCGACGGGCGCACGATGATCTGGCCGCCCGAGAGACCCTTGCCGACGTAGTCGTTCGAGTCGCCCTCGAGACGCAGGCGGATGCCGCCCGGCAGGAAGGCGCCGAAGGACTGCCCTGCGCTGCCCGTCAGGGTCACGTCGATCGACCCCTCGGGCAGGCCCTGGGCGCCGTGACGGACCGTGACCTCGTGGCCGAGCATCGTGCCGACGGCGCGCTCGGTGTTCCGGACCGGAAGCTCGATCTCGACGCGTCCGCCCGATTCCAGGACGAGCGCGCTCCGACGGATGAGCTCGTTGTCGAAGTGCTCGTCGAGCTCGTGGTCCTGCCGGCGCGTGTTGCGGCGCGGCTCGGAGTCGGAGAAGTCGGGGCCGACGAGCACGGGCGTGAGGTCCAGGCCGGAGGCCTTCCAGTGACGCACCGCGCGCTCGACGTCGAGGAGCTCGCGGCGGCCGATGATCTCGTCGAGCGAGCGGTAGCCGAGTTCCGCGAGGTACTCGCGCACCTCCTGCGCGATGAACTCGAAGAAGTTGACGACGAACTCGGGCTTGCCCGTGAAGCGCTTGCGGAGCTCCGGGTTCTGCGTCGCGACGCCGACCGGGCACGTGTCGAGGTGGCAGACGCGCATCATGACGCAGCCCTCCACGACGAGCGGAGCGGTCGCGAAGCCGAACTCCTCGGCGCCGAGCAGCGCGCCGATGACGACGTCGCGCCCGGTCTTGAGCTGCCCGTCGACCTGCACGACCACGCGGTCGCGCATGCCGTTCAGCATGAGCGTCTGCTGCGTCTCGGCGAGGCCGAGCTCCCACGGCGTCCCCGCGTGCTTCAGCGAGTTCAGCGGGCTCGCACCGGTGCCGCCGTCGTGGCCGGAGACCAGGATGACGTCGGCGAGCGCCTTGGCGGTGCCGGCGGCGACCGCCCCGATGCCCGACTGGCTCACGAGCTTGACGTGCACGCGCGCTCCGGGGTTCGCGCGCTTCAGGTCGAAGATCAGCTGCTTCAGGTCTTCGATCGAGTAGATGTCGTGGTGCGGCGGGGGCGAGATGAGGCCGACGCCCGCCGTCGCGTGCCGCGTGCGCGCGACCCAGGGGTAGACCTTGGTCGGCGGCAACTGCCCGCCCTCGCCGGGCTTGGCGCCCTGCGCGAGCTTGATCTGGATGTCGTCGGCGTGGGTGAGGTACATGCTCGTCACGCCGAAGCGGCCCGATGCCACCTGCTTGATCGCGCTGCGACGCTCGGGGTCGAGCAGGCGGTCGAGGTCCTCGCCGCCCTCACCAGTGTTCGACTTCGCGCCGAGCCGGTTCATGGCGATCGCGAGGGTCTCGTGCGCCTCCTTGGAGATCGAGCCGTAGCTCATCGCCCCCGTCGAGAAGCGCTTGACGATCGACTCGACCGGCTCGACCTCGTCGATCGGCACTGCCGGACGCGCGCCGGTCCGCAGGGCGAACATGCCGCGGAGCGTCATGAGCTGCTCCGCCTGCGTGTCGACCATGTCGGTGTACTCGCGGAACACGTCGTAGCGACGGTTCCGGGTCGAGTGCTGCAGGCGGAACACCGTCTCGGGGTTGAACAGGTGCGGCGAGCCGTCGCGGCGCCACTGGTACTCGCCGCCGGTCATCAGCCGTTCGTGCGCCCGCACCGCGACATCCGCCGGGTAGGCCACGGCGTGGCGCGACCGGTTCTCGTCGGCGATCACGTCGATGCCGACGCCGCCGAGCTTCGAGGTGGTGCCCGTGAAGTACTCGTCGATGAAGTCCTGCGAGAGTCCGACGGCCTCGAAGGCCTGCGCGCCCGCGTAGGAGGCGATCGTCGAGATCCCCATCTTGGACATGATCTTCAGCACGCCCTTGCCGAGCGCGGTGATCACGTTGCGGACGGCCTGCTCCGGGGTGGTGCCCGTGAGCACGCCCGAGCGGACGAGTTCCTCGCATGTCTCCATCGCGAGGTACGGGTTCACGGCCGACGCGCCGTAGCCGACCAGCAGCGCGACGTGGTGCACCTCGCGGACGTCGCCGGCCTCGACGACGAGGCCGACCTTCATGCGGGTCTCGGAGCGGATGAGGTGGTGGTGCACCGCCGAGAGCATGAGCAGCGACGGGATCGGTGCGAGGTCCTTCGTCGTGTCGCGGTCGCTCAGGACGATGAACGAGGCACCCTCCTCGATCGCCTCGTCGACCTCGTGGCAGAGCTCCTCGATCCGCTCGCGGAGGCCGGCGGCACCTTCGTCGACGCGGTAGAGCCCGCGGAGCGTGCGCGCGGCGCGCGCGCCCGACGGGGCGGTCATGTGCACGATCTTGGCGAGCTGGTCGTTGTCGATGACCGGGAAGTCGAGCGACACCTGGTGAGCGTGCTCGGCACCCGCGTCGAGCAGGTTCCGCTCGGGACCGAGCGAGGTCGACAGCGAGGTGACGACCTGCTCGCGGATCGAGTCGAGCGGCGGGTTCGTCACCTGGGCGAACTGCTGGGTGAAGTAGTCGAAGAGCAGGCGCGGGCGCTGCGAGAGCACGGCGATCGGCGTGTCGGAGCCCATCGCGCCGATCGGTTCCTGGCCCACCTTCGCCATGGGGGCGAGGAGGACCTTGACCTCCTCCTCGGTGTAGCCGAAGGTGCGCTGCCGGCGATTGACCGATGCCGGCGGGTGCACGATGTGCTCACGCTCGGGCAGGTCCGCGAGGCGGATGCGGCCCTCGTCGAGCCATTCCTGCCAGGGGGCGGATGCCGCGAGCTCGGCCTTGATCTCGTCGTCCTCGATGAGGCGACCCGCCTCCGTGTCGACGAGGAACATGCGACCCGGCTGGAGGCGGCCCTTGCGGACGACGCGTCGCTGCGGGAGGTCGATCACGCCGATCTCGCTCGCGAGGACCACGAGGCCGTCGTCGGTCACGAGGTAGCGGCCGGGACGGAGTCCGTTGCGGTCGAGCGTCGCGCCGACGAGGGTGCCGTCGGTGAACACGATGGCGGCCGGGCCGTCCCACGGCTCCATGAGCATCGAGTGGTAGTCGTAGAACGCCCGGCGGGCCGGGTCGATCTCGGTCTGCTTCTCCCACGCCTCGGGCACCATCATCATGACGGCGTGCGGGAGGCTCCGGCCGGCGAGGGTGAGCAGTTCCACGACCTCGTCGAACGAGGCGGAGTCGCTGGCGCCGGGCGTGACGATCGGCATGATCGGCGCGAGGTCGCCGAGCGCCTCGGACTCGAGCTGCGACTGGCGCGCGCGCATCCAGTTGCGGTTGCCCTGGATGGTGTTGATCTCGCCGTTGTGGGCGATCATCCGGAAGGGCTGCGCGAGCGGCCACGACGGGAAGGTGTTCGTGGAGTAGCGGGAGTGGACCAGCGCGAGCTTGGAGGCGAACCGCTCGTCGGAGAGGTCGGGGTAGAAGGGCTCGAGCTGGAGGGTCGTGACCATGCCCTTGTACACGAGGGTGCGGCCGGACAGCGACGCGAAGTAGAGCTCGAGCTCGCGCTCGGCCCGCTTGCGCAGCCGGAACGTCAGGCGGTCGAGGGCGATGCCGGTGACGTGCGCGCCGTCGGACGTGGTCGCGGAGCTCCGGACGTAGAGCTGCTGGACGACCGGCATCGCGGCGCGTGCGAGCGTGCCGAGCTCGTCGGGGCGGACGGGGACCTCGCGCCAGCCGATGACCTCGAGGCCCTCGGTGGCCGCGATGCGCCGCAGCTGCTGCTTGACCTGGCTGCGCGCGGTGGGGTCGACGGGCAGGAACGCGTTCCCGACCGCGTAGGCGCCGGCCTCGGGGAGCGGGAAGTCGACGACCTCCCGGAGGAACGCGTCGGGGACCTGCGTGATGATGCCGGCACCGTCGCCCGTTCCCGCGTCGGAGCCGACCGCGCCGCGGTGCTCGAGGTTGCGCAGTGCGTCGAGGGCCGCGGTGATGATGTCGTGCCCGGCCGTGCCGCGCAGGGTCGCGACCATCGCGAGGCCGCAGGCGTCCTTCTCGGCGGCGGGGTCGTACATGCCCTGCGCGGGCGGAGTCAGACCGAACCTGGCGTGGGGAGGGGGAAGCGACACGTTGGACCGTCCTCGGTATCTCGGTGGCAACGGGGACGTCGTCGGCCCACGATGGAGGATTCGCAGCGCGAGGTGCGGCGCGGCGATGGGGAACGCGGTATCGGCGTGGCCCCTATTCGGAGGCCGAGCGGCTCGAGCTTGTGGCAGCCGGCTCGCCGTGTGCGTTCTCGCCCTCGACGCCATCGTCGAGAGAGTCGGTGTCGGACTCGGTGTCGTCAGAGTCTACCTCAGCATCAGCGGGCACCCATTCACGCCCCGGGCGGTACACGCTCGGCTCGATCCCGGTGTGACGACGGCTCTGCACGATGATGATGACGAGGCCGATGAGGATCGCCGCGAACGACGCCCACACGTTCGAACGGATGCCGAGGAACATCTCGCTCGGGTCGACGCGGATCGTCTCGAAGACGGCCCGGCCCGCCCCGTACCAGATGAGGTAGGCGGCGAACATCTTGCCCCAGCGGAGGCGGAACGCGCGCTCGAGCGCGAGCAGGACGACGACGCCGAGGAGGTTCCAGACGATCTCGTAGAGGAACGTCGGGTGGAACAGGGTGCCCTCGGGCAGGCCCGCGGGGAACGCCGCGTTGTCGGCGCCGATCTCGAGGCCCCACGGGAGGTCGGTCGGCCAGCCGAAGAGCTCGTGGTTGAACCAGTTGCCCAGGCGCCCGACCGCCTGCGCGACGAGGAGGCCCGGAGCGAGGGCGTCGGCGAACGACCAGAAGCGGAGACCCGTGAGGCGACACGCGATGATGACGCCGACCGCACCGCCGATGAGCGAGCCGTAGATGGCGTTGCCGCCCTCCCAGATCGCGAAGACCTTCCACCACTCCTGGCCGGCGAAGTAGTCGTCGGGGTGCGTGAGCACGTGGTAGAGCCGAGCACCGATGATGCCGAGCGGCACCGCCCACAGGACGACGTCGAGCACGATCCCCGGCTCCGCGCCGCGCTTGGTGAGGCGTCGCGAGGTGATGATCGTGGCCAGGACGATGCCCACGAGGATGCACAGGGCGTACATCTGGATGTTCAGCGTCAGTCCGAAGATCGGGATCTCCAGCGTGCGCCACGCCTCGTCGGGGCTCGGGATGCTGAGCGGTGCGATCACGCCGGGCTCTGCCTTTCGTCGATGCTGCGGGGCGCGCCGTCAGGGGCGGCCCCGTCGAGACTACTTCACTGTCGGACGGTGCCGCGCGCGAGCTCGGCCGCGAGCGCGCCGACCGCGTCGACGCCGCCGTCGGCGAGCGCCTTCACGAGCGCCGAGCCGACGATCGCGCCCTCGGCGTACTCGAGCACCTCGGCGACCTGCGCGGCCGTCGAGATGCCGACGCCGACGCAGCTGGCCGGGGAGCCGGCCTCGCGGAGTCGCCCGACGAGCGTCCGGGCCGCGCGGTCGACGTCGCTGCGCGCCCCCGTGATGCCCATCGTCGAGACGGCGTACACGAACCCGCGGCTCGCGTCGATCGTCTTCCGCAGGCGCGCGTCGGTCGAGGTCGGCGCCGCGAGGAACACGCGGTCGAGCCCGGTCCGCTCGGAGGCGGCGATCCAGTCGGCGGCCTCGTCGGGGATGAGGTCGGGCGTGATGAGCCCGGCTCCCCCGGCCGCCGCGAGATCGTCGGCGAACCGGTCGACGCCGTACTGCACCACGGGGTTCCAGTAGGTCATGAGCAGCACCGGGGCGTCGACTCGCTCGGTGACGCGACGGACCGCCTCGAAGCCGTGCGCGAGCCGGAAGCCGTTCGCGAGGGCCTGCTGCGTGGCCGCCTGGATCACGGTGCCGTCCATGACGGGATCGGAGTAGGGCAGGCCGAGCTCGAGCACGTCGACGCCGTTCTCGACGAGGGCGACCGCGGCCTCGACGCTCTCGTCGAGCGTCGGGAAGCCGACGGGGAGGTAGCCGATCAGCGCGCCCGCGGCCTCCTCGTTGCGCCCCGCGATGACCGACCCGACGTTCCTCACCGCTCGCCTCCGTCGTACAGCCCGAAGTAGCGGGCGGCCGTGTCCATGTCCTTGTCGCCGCGACCGGACAGGTTCACGAGGATCGTGGCGTCCCGGCCGAGTTCGGTGCCGAGCTCGATCGCGCCCGCGAGCGCGTGCGCCGACTCGATCGCGGGGATGATGCCCTCGGTGCGCGTCAGCAGCCGCAGCGCCTGCATCGCCGCGTCATCCGTCACGGCACGGTAGGTCGCCCGGCCGAGCGCGGCGAGCCAGGAGTGCTCGGGGCCGACGCCCGGGTAGTCGAGGCCCGCGGAGATCGAGTGCGACTCGATGGTCTGGCCGTCCTCGTCCTGCAGGAGGTAGCTGCGCGCGCCGTGCAGCACGCCCGGTCGGCCCTTGGAGATGGTCGCGGCGTGACGCGGCGTCTCGACGCCCTCGCCGCCGGCCTCGAAGCCGTAGAGCGCGACGTCGGCGTCGTCCAGGAACGCGTGGAAGATCCCGATCGCGTTCGACCCGCCGCCGACGCACGCGGCGACGGCGGTCGGCAGCGCACCCGTGAGGTCGAGCACCTGCTCGCGCGCCTCCTCGCCGATGATCTTCTGGAAGTCGCGCACCATCTCCGGGAACGGGTGCGGGCCCGCCACGGTGCCGAAGATGTAATTCGTCGTCTCGACGTTGGTGACCCAGTCGCGCATCGCGTCGTTGATGGCGTCCTTGAGCGTGCGCGATCCGGTCTTCACCGCGACGACCTCGGCGCCGAGCAGCCGCATGCGCGCGACGTTCAACGCCTGGCGCTCGGTGTCGACCTCGCCCATGTAGATCGTGCAGTCGAGCCCGAAGAGCGCGGCTGCGGTGGCGGTCGCGACGCCGTGCTGGCCGGCCCCGGTCTCGGCGATGACGCGCTGCTTGCCGATCCGCTTCGTCAGCAGCGCCTGGCCGAGCACGTTGTTGATCTTGTGCGAGCCGGTGTGGTTCAGGTCCTCGCGCTTGAGGATGACGCGGGCGCCGCCCGCGTGCTCGGCGAAGCGCGGCACCTCGGTGATGATCGACGGTCGCCCCGTGTAGGTGCGACCGAGGTCGGCGAGCTCGTCGCCGAACGCGGGGTCGAGCTTCGCGAGCGCGTACGCCTCGGAGAGCTCGTCGAGGGCCGCGACGAGGGATTCGGGCACGAAGCGACCGCCGAACTCGCCGAAGTAGGGACCGGTCTGGGCACGCAGGGCCATGTCACACCGCCAGGAATGCAGAGAGGTTCGAGATGGGATCGCCCGTGACCAGCGCCTCGCCCACGAGCACCGCGTCGGCGCCCGCCGCGCGATAGTGCGCGACATCCGCCGCCGAGAGCACGGCCGACTCGGCGACCTTGATCGCCCCCTCGGGGAATCGGTCGACGATGCGGCCGAACAGGTCGCGGTCGAGCTCGAACGTGGTGAGGTCGCGGGCGTTGACGCCGATGAGCTTGGCGCCGATCCGCGCGGCGCGGTCGAGCTCCTCGGCGGAGTGCGTCTCGACGAGCGGCGTCATGCCGAGCTCGGTGATGAGCCCGTAGAGCTCGGCGAGGGTCGCGTCGTCGAGCGCGGCGACGATGAGGAGCACCATGTCGGCGCCCGCAGCGCGCGCCTCGAACACCTGGTAGGCCGTCGCGATGAAGTCCTTGCGGAGGATCGGGAGCGAGACCGCGGCGCGCACCGACTCGAGGTCGGCGAGCGAGCCGCCGAACTTCCGGCCCTCGGTGAGCACGCTGATCGCGCTCGCGCCGCCGAGTTCGTACGTGCGGGCGAGTGCGGCGGGGTCGTCGATCGCGGCGAGCGACCCTCGCGAGGGGCTCGAGCGCTTGATCTCGGCGATGACCTTGACATGCGCGGCCGGAGCGAGCGCGGCCAGCGCGTCGAGTGCGTCGGGGCGCGCGAGGGCCGCGGCCTCGACCTCGGCCATCGGGCGGTCGACGCGACGCGCTTCGGCGTCGGCGACGGCGTTCGCGGTGAGCTCGGCGAGCACGCGTCAGTGCGCCTTGGGCGCGACCTTGTCGCCGTCGACGCCGTAGCCGGCGCGGGCGAGCGCCCACCCGACCACCAGGCCGACGACGAGGAGCGCCGCCGACGCCCACACGAGCCACTGCACGTCGAAGAAGAAGGCGACCGTGCCGATGGTGAAGGCGAGCAGCATGATCACCACGGCCGTCCAGGCCGCGGGCGAGTGTCCGTGGCCGGGGTCAACGTGCTCAGTGCTCATGGTGCTCCTTCTGTGCGGGGTCGGGGAAGAGTCTAGCGGGTGGGTCCGGCGCGCCCGTCGCCATCGGCCGGGCGATCGGGCTCGCCGCCGCCGGTCGGGTGGTCGGGCGCATCGTCGATGCGCGACGGTGCGGATGCCTCGGTCGGATCGTCGCCGCGACTGAGGTCGTCCCACGCATCGACGGCTCGGTCGGATGCCGGAACCGCCGTCGCGCCGTCCGCCGCCATGCGCACCCCTCCGCCGTACCGACGGGACGTGGGCCAGGCGCGGCCCGTGACGACGACCGCCAGGCCGGCGATCACGACGACGACACCGCCGGCGACCGCGACGGCGGGCCACGGCGACGCGACCACGTCGGCGACGAGCTCGGCGGTCGACCCGGCGCCGGCGACGCCCGTGGCCTCGGCGACCGCCGACGACACCGCGGCCACGGGATCGGCGATCGCGAGCGAGGCGGCGAGCACGACGCATCCGCCGAGCAGCGCCGCGAGCAGGCCGAGCACGATCCGGATCAGCGGGCCGGCGATCGTGAGCGCTCCGGCCAGCGCCAGCCCGGCCAGCGCGAGCGCGGAGAGCGCGGGCGATGCGGCCTGGCCGCCGACGTCGAGGGTCGCCGCCGAACCCGCGGCCGCGCCGTCGACGAGGGTCGCCGTGTACCAGGTCTGGCTCCACGCCAGGAGCGCCAGCCCGGATCCGATGAGGATGCCGAGGATCGCGACGAGCTTCACGCGTCGGGCGGTCACGCTCACCCCGCCCGCACGGGCCGCATGGCGTTCGCGACCGCGACCGCCCGCAGCGGCGCGGCGGCCTTGTTCACCGACTCCTGGTACTCCGACTCGGGGTTCGAGTCGGCCACGAGGCCGCCGCCCGCCTGCACGCGAGCGACGCCGCCGATGATGGTGGCCGTGCGGATCGCGATCGCGAGGTCGGCGTCGCCGCCGAAGCCGAAGTAGCCGACCACTCCCCCGTAGACGCCGCGCTGCGCGGGTTCGAGTTCGTCGATGATCTCGAGCGCGCGCGGCTTCGGCGCGCCGGAGAGCGTGCCGGCCGGGAACGTCGCCCGGAACACGTCGACCGCGTTCGCGTCGGGTGCGAGGTCGCCCTCGACCGACGAGACGAGGTGCATGATGTGGCTGAACCGCTCGACGCGCATGAACTCGGTCACCTCGACCGTGCCCGCCGTGCACACCTTCGCGAGGTCGTTGCGCGCCAGGTCGACGAGCATGAGGTGCTCGGCCTGCTCCTTCGGGTCGGCGACCAGTTCGGCCTCGAGGTCGGCGTCGTCCTCCGGCGTCGCGCCGCGGGGCTTCGAGCCGGCGATCGGGTGCGTGTACACGCGGCCGTCCTCGACCTTCACGAGGGCCTCGGGCGAGGATCCGACGATCCAGTACGGCTCCCCCGCGACGTCCTCGAGGTGGAGCAGGTACATGTACGGGCTGGGGTTGAGGCTGCGCAGCACGCGGTACACGTCGATCGGGTGGGCCGTGGCATCCTGCTCGAAGCGCTGCGAGACGACCACCTGGAAGACGTCGCCCTCGCGGATGTACTCCTTCGACCGCTCGACCGCGGCGAGGAAGTCCGCCTTCTCGGTGCGGTACCGCGGTTCGGGGGCGCGCGAGAGGTCGATCTCGGCGAGGTGCGCCGCGGCCGGCTCCGCGAGCGCACCCTGCATGCGGTCGAGGCGCGCCTGCGCGTCGGCCCAGAGCTGCTCGGCGGGCTCGTCGCGGTCGTTGAGCACGGATGCCACGAGCTGCACGGTGCCCGTGCGGTGATCCATCACGACGAGCTCGGACACGAACGCGAACGCCTGGCCGGGCACGTCGAAGTCGGCCGGCGGCCGGTTCGGCAGGTGCTCGATCTGGCGGATCGCCTCCCAGCCGATGAAGCCGACGAGACCGCCCGTGAGGGGCGGCGCGCCCGGCACGTCCTCCGTCTGCCAGCGCGCGTACAGCGCCTCGAGCGCGGCGAGCGGCGCGAGGTCGGCGGATGCCTCGCCGAGTGCGCGCTCGCGCGACATGCCGTAGTCGAGCCACTCGACCCGTCCGTCGCGGTCGGTGAGCACGCCGTGCGACGCCGCCCCCACGAACGAGTACCGCGACCAGATGCCGCCCTGCTCGGCGGACTCGAGGAGGAAGGTGCCGGGCCGACCGCCCGTGAGCTTGCGGTAGATGCCGACGGGCGTCTCGCCGTCGGCGAAGAGCTCGCGCACGACGGGCACGACGCTCCGGCCGGACAGCAACGCGGCGAAGTCGTCGAAGCGGGTCGTGGCGGTGCGGGCGGCCGTCATCGTGCTCCTCCGGCGGGCTGTTCGGGATCGGGGGCGCCGACGACGACCTGCAGCGGGTCGCCGTCGAAGCAGGTGCGCGTGCCGGTGTGGCAGGCGACGCCCACCTGCTCGACCTGCACGAGCAGCGTGTCGGCGTCGCAGTCGAGCGCCGCGGACCGGACGTACTGCGCGTGACCGGACGTGTCCCCCTTGCGCCAGTACTCCTGCCGGGATCGCGACCAGAACGTCACACGCCCCTCGCTGAGCGTGCGCCGCATGGCCTCGCGGTCCATCCAGCCGAGCATGAGCACCTCGCCGGTGTCCCACTGCTGGATGACGGCGGGCAGCAACCCGTCGGCGTTGAACGCGGCCCGGTCGACCGCGGTCGCGTCGGGCGCCCAGCCCTCGACGTCGCGCTCGAGCTCCTCGTCGTCGCGGTACGTCATCGCACGACCCTTCCGTCGGCGGCGAGGGCCCGCTTGACCTCGCCGATGGTGAGTTCGCCGTTGTGGAAGACGGATGCCGCGAGCACGGCGTCGGCTCCGGCCTCGATCGCGGGCGCGAAGTGCTCGAGCGCGCCCGCGCCGCCGGACGCGATCACGGGCACGCTCGAGAGCTCGTGCATGAGTCGCACGAGCTCGAGGTCGAAGCCCTGCTTGGTGCCGTCGGCGTCGATGGAGTTGACGAGGAGTTCGCCGGCTCCGAGCTCGATCGCCCGACGCGCCCAGTCGAGCGCGTCGAGCCTCGTCTCGGTGCGCCCGCCGTGCGTGGTCACGACGAAGCCGGACCCGGTGCGGTCGGAGCGCTTGACGTCGAGGGAGAGCACGCAGACCTGGGCGCCGAACCGGTCGGCGATCTCGGCGATGAGCTCGGGTCGCGCGATCGCCGCGCTGTTCACGCCGATCTTGTCGGCGCCGTGTCCGAGCAGGCGCGCGACGTCGTCCGGGGTGCGGACGCCGCCGCCGACCGTGAGCGGGATGAACACCTGCTCTGCCACGCGGCGCACCATGTCGAACGTCGTCGAACGGTCGTCGACCGTGGCCGTGACGTCGAGGAAGGTGAGCTCGTCCGCACCCTGCTCGGCGTAGCGGGCGGCGAGCTCGACCGGGTCGCCGGCATCACGGAGGTTCAGGAAGTTGACGCCCTTGACGACGCGGCCGCCCGCCACGTCGAGACAGGGGATCACGCGGACGGCGAGGGACATGCGTCGCCCCCTACAACCGCGCGGCGTGGATCGCGCTCACGAGGATCGCGCGCGCACCCAGCTCGTACAGGGCGTCCATCACGTGGTTGGTCTCGACCCGCGGGATCATCACGCGGACCGCGACCCACTCGGGGTCGTGGAGCGGCGAGACCGTGGGCGACTCGAAGCCGGGCGCCGCCGCCGTCGCCGCCTCGAGCTTCTCGACCGGGACGTCGTAGTCGACGAGCACGTACTGCCGGGCGACCAGGACGCCCTGCAGTCGGCGCACGAGCGTCTGCGTGCCGGGCTTCTCCACGCCGGAGCCGATGAGCACCGCTTCGGAGTCGAGGATCACCGGGCCGAAGATGTCGAGGCCGGCCTTCCGGAGCGTCGAGCCCGTCGAGACGACGTCGGCGACGGCGTCGGCCACGCCGAGCCGCACCGCGGACTCGACCGCGCCGTCGAGCTTGACGAGCTTCGCCGTCACGCCGTGGCGGGCGAGGAAGTCCCCGACGAGGCCGGGATAGCTCGTCGCGACGCGCACGCCCTCGAGGTCGGCGAGCCCGGCGTAGGCGCCGGGCGGGCCGGCGAACCGGAACGTCGAGTCGCCGAACCCGAGCGGCGCGATCTCGGTCGCCTCGGAACCCGAGTCGAGCAGCAGGTCGCGGCCGGTGATGCCGACGTCGAGCGCGCCCGAGCCGACGTAGGTGGCGATGTCGCGGGGGCGGAGGTAGAAGAACTCGACCCCGTTGCGGGGGTCGGCGACCACGAGCTCGCGCGAGTCCCTGCGACCGGTGTACCCGGCTTCGTGGAGCATCTGCGCGGCGGTCTCGGAGAGCGAGCCCTTGTTGGGCACGGCGATTCGGAGCATTCCCTGGCTTTCGTGTCGACGGAACTGATCTGCGGGCATGGCGTGATCAGAGATGTCGGTACACGTCGGCGGGCTCGAGCCCCTTGGCCAGCATCAGCACCTGCAGGTGGTACAGGAGCTGGGAGATCTCCTCGGCCGTCTCGTCGTCGCCCTGGTACTCGGCGGCCATCCAGACCTCGGCCGCCTCCTCGACGATCTTCTTGCCGATGGCGTGCACGCCGGCGTCGAGCTGACGAACGGTGCCGCTGCCATCGGGGCGGGTGCGGGCCTTGTCCTGGAGCTCGACGAAGAGGTCGTCGAAGGTCTTCACCCGTCCAGACTAGCGGTGCGTCCCGTGTGCTCGTGGCGGTGTGACGCGACCGCGGCGCGGAGCTCGGCGATGCGCTCCTCGGGAACCCCGCGGAACACGGCCGACCCGGCGACGAACGTGTCGGCGCCCGCCTCCGCCGCGATCCCGATGGTGTCGACCGTGATGCCGCCGTCGACCTGCAGCCACACGTCGAGGCCCGCGGCGGCGACGGCGTCCGCGACCCGTCGGAGCTTCGCCATCGTCTCCGAGATGAAGGACTGCCCGCCGAACCCCGGTTCGACGGTCATGATGAGGACCTGGTCGAACTCGGGCAGGAGGTCGAGGTAGGGCGCGGCATCCGTCCCCGGCTTCAGGGCGATGCCCGCGCGCGCGCCGATCTGCCGCAGGTGCCGGGCGAGCGCGACGGGCTCGTTCACGGCCTCGGCGTGGAAGGTGACCGACGCGGCACCCGCCTCGGCGTAGCCGGGCGCCCAGCGGTCGGGGTCGTCGATCATCAGGTGCACGTCGAGCGGGATCGGGCTGACCTGCTGGAGCCGCTGCACCATGGGCAGGCCGAAGGTCAGGTTCGGCACGAAGTGGTTGTCCATGATGTCGACGTGCACGAGGTCGGCGGTGCCGATCCGTCCGAGTTCCCGCTCGAGGTTCGCGAAGTCGGCCGCGAGGATGCTCGGGTTGATGCGCGTCGCCATGTCCGCAACCCTATCGGCGTCGGCCATGAGCTCAGCGCTTGCGCACGAGCGCGATGAACATCGCGTCGGTGCCGTGCCGGTGCGGCCACAGCTGTACCGCGCGAGCGTCATCGACCAGGTCGAGCGGATGCTCCGCCAGCTCCTGCACGACGGCGGCCGTGTCGAGCGCCTCGGCCGCGTCGCCCCAGCGCGCGAGCGCGCGTCCGAGGGCGCCGTGCGTCTCCGCGGTGTGCGGCGAGCACGTGACGTAGGCGAGGACGCCGCCCGGCGCGAGCGCGGCGAACGCGGCATCCGCCAGCTCGCCCTGCAGCGCGGTGAGCTCGGCGACGTCCGTCGGACGCTTCCGCCAGCGGGCCTCGGGTCGGCGGCGGAGCGCGCCGAGGCCCGTGCACGGCGCATCGAGCAGGATGCGATCGAACCCGCCCTCCGCACCCAGTGCCATCGGATCGATCTCGCGCCCGTCGCCCACATGGACCTCCACGTCGAGCGGGACGGGCGCGACGGCCTTCCGCACGAGCTCGGCACGTGCGGGCACGACCTCGTTCGCGACGAGCGACGCCCCGCCCGCGAGCGCCTCGGCCGCGAGCAGCGCGGTCTTGCCACCGGGCCCCGAGCAGAGGTCGAGCCAGCGCTCGCCGGGCCGCACCGGGGCGACCCGGCTCAGCGCGAGCGCCGCGAGCTGGGAGCCCTCGTCCTGCACGCGCACCCGGCCCGCGTTCGCGGCGACGAGGTCGAACGGCGCCTCGGCCGTCAGGCCCGTCGGCGAGTAGCGATCGGGCTCGCCGAGCTCGGCCGGGTCGGCCGCGAGGCCGGGAAGGGCGGCGAGGTTCACTCGCGGCGACGCGTTGTCGGCTTCGAGGAGCGCGACGAGCTCGTCGCCGCGGCCCTCGCGCTCGAGCGCGGCCCGCAGCGCGCGGATCACCCAGACGGGATGCGAGTGCACGGCGGCCAGCGCGGCATCCGCCGAACCGGCCTCCTCCGCGATCAGCTCGAGCCAGTCCGCCGGCTCGCGCCGCGAGACGGTGCGGAGCACGGCGTTCACGAAGCCGGCCGCCGACGGCGCGACGCGGCGCGCGAGCGCGACCGACTCGTTGACGGCCGCGTGCGTCGGCACGCGCGTGGCGAGCAGCTGGTGTGCGCCGAGCCGGAGCACGTCGAGCACCGGCGGGTCGATCGCGGCGACGTCGCGACCCGCCGCGAGCGCGATGATCGCGTCGTAGCGGCCCAGGAGGCGGAGCGTGCCGTAGGTCAGCTCGGTCGCGAGCGCGGCATCCGCCGGGCTGAGCCTCGCCCGCTCGATCCGGGTCGGAAGCAGCAGGTTCGCGTAGGCGTCGGAGTCGCGGACGGCGGCGAGGACGTCGTACGCGACGAGCCGGGCCGGCGAGACCCGTTCGACCCGAGGGCGACCGCCGCGGCCGTCCGGACGGTTCGGCCGCCGCCCGGGGCGACCCGATCCGTCAGGTCGGCCGCCACCGTCCGAGCGCTCCGGCCGGCCGCTCCGCGGCGCGTCGTCGCTCATCGCGCGTCCGCCCGCTCGACGCCGAGGCCGCGCCACCAGTCTGCGGCGGCCATCGAGTTCCGCCCGGCCGGCTGGACGCGGCGCAGCTCCATGGCGCCGTCGGCCGTGCCCGCGAGGACGAGCTTGCGATCCAGGCGGAGTTCGCCAGGCTCGAGTCGCGGCACGTCGACTCCGACCGAGGCGGGTCGAGCCTCGAGGACCTTCAGCCGGATGCCGCCGACCTCCGTGTGCGCACCGGGCTCGGGCGTCACCCCGCGGACGCGCGCGTCGACCTCACCGGTCGACCGGGTCCAGTCGATGCGGCCGTCCTCGATGCCGAGCTTCGGTGCGAAGGTCGGCTCGCCGGATTGGGGGGTCGCGACCGCGGTCCCGGCCGCGATCGCGTCCACGACGCCGAGCACGAGTTCGGCCTCGGTCTCGGCCAGCGACTCGAGCGCCAGTCCGGCCGTCTCGCCCGGCGCGACGGGCCTCGTCCGGGACGCGTACACGTCGCCGGCGTCGAGCTCGGGCACGAGCCGGAAGACGCTCGCGCCGAGCTCGGCGTCGCCCGCGATGAGCGCGCGCTGCACGGGCGCCGCACCCCGCCACGCGGGCAGCGCGGAGAAGTGCAGGTTGATCCAGCCGTGCGGGGGCGTCGACAGCAGCGGCTCGCGGACGAGGCCCCCGTACGCCACCACCACGCCGAGGTCGGGACGGAGCGCCGCGATGCGCTCGGTCGCCTCGACGTCGAGGCGCACCGCGTCGATCACCGGGAGGCCGAGCCGCTCGGCGGCCTGCGCGACCGGCGACGGCGTGAGGACGCGCTTGCGGCCGAGCGGCGCGGGCGGCCTCGTGACGACGCCGACGACCTCGTGGCCGGATGCCGCGAGGCGCTCGAGGGTGGGCACGGCGACGGCGGGCGTTCCCGCGAACACGATCCGGAGGTGGGGCACACCCCATTGTCCCAGTGTCACGGGAGGTCGGGATCGTCCATGCGGACGCGCACCACCGGTGGACGGCCCGGGCGTCGACCCGCGACCGGTCGGCGGCGCTCGGTCGCGGCGCGGATCGCCTCGCCCTTCAGCCGCTGGGCGACCTCGACTCCGGCGGCGTAACCGAAGCGGACGATCGCCCGCTCGAGGCCCTCGTCGGCGGCGGGCGTCGGGCCGAGCACGTCGACGCCGTCGACCCCGCGCACTCGCTCGAGCGCCGCGGCGAGGCGCTCGTGGGACGACGTCACCGAGGCCATCCGGACCGCGGGCGGGAAGCGCAGCGTGCGACGCGTCTCGAGCTCCTCGGCCGCCCACGCCGCCTGCCGCCACGTCGCGAGCGCGGTGCCGAGGGCGCCCCCGACCCCGACGAGGAACACGGGCGACCCGGGCGCGGCGAGCGCGGACGCGTTCGACCACCAGCGCAGGCAGTCCTCGGCGACGCGAAGGGACTCGCGCAGCAGCATCCGCTCGCCGTCGAGCAGCAGGATGGCGCGATACCCGCCCTCGGCGATGGGCTCCGCCCCGCGCGTCGCCACCACCAGTTGCGGCTCGGCGCCGACGCGCAGGATCGGTCGCTCGCCGTCGGAGACCACGACGCGCGATCGCGGGAACGCACGACCGAGCTCCTCGGCGGTGCGGCTCGCGCCGACGACCGCCGCACGCAGCTTCGTGCCCTCGCAGACGCCGCAGCGCCACGCCGTGGCAGCGGTGCCGCAGAGCCCGCACGCGGGTGTGCCGCCGCCGCGCGGCACGACGAGCGCTCCGCCGCACGCCGCGCAACGTGCCGGCTCGCGGCAGCGGTCGCAGACGAGCATCGGGGTGTGCCCGGGTCTCGCGACCTGGACGAGCACCGGCCCCGCGGTGACGGCCGCCTGCGCCTCTCGCCAGGCCGCCGACGGGATCCGCGCTCCCCCGCTCTCCGGCGCCGCCTGCTGCTCGGTGAGGACGATCCGCGGGCGGGCGCCCCGCAGCGGCGGCACGTCGTGCACCCAGCCCACCTCGACCAGTCGCTGCACGTCGACGCTCCGGCTGTGCGCGAGGAACAGCAGTGCCGCCCCCGTCTGCTCCTGGCGGATGAGCGCGGCGTCGCGACTGTGCACGCCGGGCGCGAGCGGCTCCGACTGCAACGCGTCGCCGTCGTCGACGACGATGATGACCCCCGGGCGGGCGGCCGGCGCGTACACCGTGGAACGGCTGCCGATGACGACCCGGGCCGCATCGCCGGTGGCGTCGAGGAACGCGCGGTACCGCGCCGGACCGGTCTGGCGCGCGTCGGTCCGCAGCACCCGGCGCGGGTCGACGAACTCGGCGAGGGCGGCCTCGAGCTGCTCCTGGTCCCGGTAGTCGGGCACCGCGACGATCGTCGAGCGGTCGTGCGCGAGGGCGTGCGCGGCGGCCTGCGCGACCGTGCGCGCCCAGCCGCCGACCCACGCCCCGGACGAGAGCCGGACCGGCCGCGCGTCGGCGGCCAGCGCCATCCGCTCGCCCGCCGCGATGCCGCGCTCGACGCGCCCCGGGCCGTACCCGTCGATCGCCGTGGGCCGGTCGGGCAGGGGCCCGGGATCGGGCTCGGCCGCGCGCCAGGCCCGCTCGGCGCGGACGTACCGGGGTGGGATCGCGATCCGCAGGATGTCGCTCGCGTTGCCCGCCGCCCGATCGGCGGCCGAGCGCGCGAGTCGCCACACGTCGGGCGTGAGCGCTGGCACGTCGGAGACGACGTCGTCGAGGTCGCTGAGCTCGCCGCGGTACTCGGACCGCTCGGCGAGCTCGACGATCCACCCCTGGGCGATCCGTCCGCCGGACCGGAGCGGCACGCGCACGCGCACCCCGCGCACCGCGGTGCCGGCGAGCCGCTCGGGCACCCGGTAGTCGAACAGCTGGTCGAGCTGCGGCAGCGGCGAGTCGACGAGGACCCGGGCCACCGGGAGCCCGGTCACCTCAGCCCACCGGCCACGTCAGAGCCCGGCGGCCGCGCGGAGGTCGTCGACGCGGTCGAGCCGCTCCCAGGTGAAGTCGGGCAGCTCGCGGCCGAAGTGGCCGTAGGTCGCCGTCTTCGCGTAGATCGGGCGGAGCAGGTCGAGGTCGCGGATGATCGCGGCCGGGCGCAGGTCGAACACCTCGCGGATCGCCTCGGTGATCCGCTCCTCCGGCAGGTGGCCGGTGCCGAACGTCTCGACGTAGAGCCCGACGGGCGCGGCCGCGCCGATCGCGTACGCGACCTGCAGTTCGAGCCGGTCGGCGAGGCCGGCCGCGACCGCGTTCTTCGCGACCCACCGCATGGCGTACGCGGCCGAGCGGTCCACCTTCGACGGGTCCTTGCCGCTGAAGGCACCGCCGCCGTGCCGACTCGCGCCGCCGTAGGTGTCGATGATGATCTTGCGACCGGTGAGCCCCGCGTCGCCCTGCGGGCCGCCGATCTCGAAGCGGCCGGTGGGGTTGATGAGCACCTTCAGGTCGGGGCGCGCGAGCTCGACGCGGTCGAGCGTGGGCCGGATGACGAGCTCCTCGACCTCGGCGCGCAGCTGCTCGGTCGACACCTTCGGCGAATGCTGGGTCGACAGCACGACCGTCTCGATGGTCCGCGCGGTCTGCCCCTCGTAGCCTATGGTCACCTGCGTCTTGCCGTCCGGACGGAGGTAGTCGAGTTCGCCCTGCTTGCGGACCTCGGCGAGACGCTCGGCGAGGCGGTGCGCGATCCAGATCGGGACGGGCATGAGTTCGGGGGTCTCGCGCACCGCGTACCCGAACATGATGCCCTGGTCGCCCGCGCCCTGGCGATCGAGCTCGTCGAGGCTCGCGCCCTCGCGCGTCTCGAAGGCGTCGTCGACGCCCTGCGCGATGTCGGGCGACTGCGCGCCGATCGACACCGAGACGCCGCACGAGCGGCCGTCGAACCACACGTCGGACGACTCGTACCCGATCGAGGTGATGCGGTCGCGCACGATCGCGGGGATCTCGACGTATCCCGACGTGGACACCTCACCTGCGACATGCACCAGCCCGGTCGTCACGAGCGTCTCGACCGCGACACGGGCCGCCGGATCGACGGTCAGGAGGGCGTCGAGGATCGCGTCGGAGACCTGGTCGCAGATCTTGTCGGGGTGCCCCTCGGTGACCGACTCGGAGGTGAACTGGCGCAGTGCGCTCATGCGGGGTGGGTGTCCTTCGTGATGGGCTCGGCGCCTGGCGCGACGCGCTCGGCGATGACATCGAGGATGGCGTGCGCCACCGACATCTTGGGTCCGGATGCCTCGGCCGCGACGGTGTCGTCCGCCGCGATCACGCTCACCGCGTTCTCGTCGGCGGCGAAACCGTGCGTCCAGCCGACGCGGTTGACGACGAGCAGGTCGGCGCCCTTCGCGCGTCGCTTCGCCCGGCCGAGCTCCAGCAGCCGGGCGGGATCGGTCTCGGTCTCGGCCGCGAAGCCGACGAGCACCGTGCCGTCGTGCGGTGCGGTGCCGAGGCCGGCGAGGATGTCGGGATTCCGGACCAGCTCGATCGACATACGCTCCTGGCCGTCGACCTTCTTGATCTTGGTCTCGCTCACGTCGGCCGGTCGGAAGTCCGCGACCGCCGCGGCCATCACGACCACGTCGGCGCCCGCTGCGGCGGCGGTCACGGCCTCCTGCAGCTCGAGCGCGGTCGAGACGGGCACCACGCGGCATCCGCCGGGCGAGGCAACCTCGAGGTTCGCGGCGATGAGCGTGACCTCGGCCCCGCGCGCCGCGGCCGCCTCGGCGATCGCGACGCCCTGCTTGCCGCTCGAGCGATTGCCGAGGAATCGGACGGGATCGAGCGGCTCGCGCGTTCCGCCGGCCGTGACGACGACACGGCGACCGGCGAGGTCGGCGACGGATGCCGCGGCCGGCGTCCCCGCGTCGAGCCCGTGCCGCCGTGCGACCTCGAGCGCCGCCGCGACGATCGCGTCGGGCTCCTCGAGCCGGCCGGGACCGCTGTCGGTTCCCGTGAGCTGCCCGACGGCGGGGCCGACGATCGTGACCCCTCGGTCGCGGAGCGTCGCGATGTTCGCCTGCGTGGCGGGATGCCGCCACATCTCGGTGTGCATCGCGGGCGCGACGACGACCGGCGCCTCGCTGGCGAGGACCGTGTTGCCGAGCAGGTCGTCGGCGAGGCCCGTCGCCAGCTTCGCGATCGAGTTCGCGGTCGCCGGAGCGATCACGATGAGGTCGGCCGCCTGGCCGATCGCGACGTGGCGCACCTCGGCGACGCCCTCGAAGAGGTCGACGTGGACCGGGTTGCGCGAGATCGCCTCGAGCGTCGGTCGACCGACGAACCGCAGCGCCGACTCGGTCGGCACGACGTGAACGTCGTGGCCCGCGAGGACCAGCGAACGCACCACCGACACGGCCTTGTACGCCGCGATGCCGCCGGTGATGCCGACGACGATGTTCAGCGGCATCCGGGCCTGCCGGCTACTCGCCGATCGGGCGGAGGCGCAGCTTGTCCTCGTTGACCTCGTGGAGCGCGACCGAGAGGGGCTTGTCGTCGATCGACGAGTCGACCAGCGGGCCGACGTTGTCGAACAGGCTGCCCTCGTGGAGGTCGGCGTAGTAGTCGTTGATCTGTCGCGCCCGCTTGGAGGCGAAGATGACCAGCTGGTACTTCGAGTCGACCTTCGACAGCAGGTCGTCGATGGGCGGGTCGATGATGCCGGACAGCTTCTCAGCCATGGAGAGTCTCCTTCAGGTGGGGCGCACCCCCGGTGCGCGCAAGATCGTGGCGCGAGGCAGGCTGACGCCGGCCCCGGCGAGGCCGCATCAAGTCTACGACCTTTTGCGCGGCCTCGCGGACCTCGTGGTTGACGACCTGGTGATCGAACTCCTCGACGGCGGCGAGTTCGACCTTCGCGGTCTCGAGTCGGCGCTGCTGCTCGGCGGGGCTCTCGGTGCCCCGCCCGACGAGGCGCCGCACCAGTTCGTCCCACGTCGGCGGCAGCAGGAACACGAGCGTCGCCTCCGGCATCGCGCGGCGCACCGAACGCGCACCCTGGATGTCGATCTCGAGCAGCACGCTGCTGCCCCCGGCGATCGCCTCCTCGACGGGGCGCCGCGGGGTGCCGTACCGGTAGGCGTTGTGCACGGTCGCCCACTCGAGCAGTTCGCCGGCCTCGACCATCCGGTCGAACTCGTCGTCGGAGACGAAGAAGTAGTGCTCGCCCTCGACCTCGCCCGGCCGGGGCGCGCGCGTCGTCGCCGACACGGAGAGCTTGACGTCGGGGTGGTGCTCGCGGATGTAGCCCGCGACCGTGCCCTTGCCGACGGCGGTCGGACCCGCGAGCACGACGAGCCGGTCCCCGGTGCCGCCGTGGTCGGCGACCCAGCCCGCGGTGAACTCGCGCAGGCGGCGGCGCTGCAGGCGGCCGAGGCCGCCGAGGCGCTTGGAGTTCGCGATCTGGAGCTCCTCCATGATCCGCGCGCACTTGGTCTGCCCGATGGCGGGGATGGAGGTGAGGAACTCGGAGACCCGGAGCCGGCCCTCGACGCCCTCCGGCTCGTCGTAGGCGGCGCGGAGCACGTCGAGCGGGCTCCGGTCGCCCTCGGCGATGTCGTGCTTGACCGCGGCACGCGCGCGCCTGGCGGCGACCGCGGCGCGCGATGCGGCGACCCGGTCGACCTCCGGCGGGGCGGATGCCACGCTGCGATCAGACATCGAGCGCCCCCACCTCGTCGGCGCGGCGCGCGATCGCGTCGGCGATGCCGTCGGGGCCGGCGGCGAGGAGGCCGCGGCTGTCGGTCAGGATCGCACCGGGCGCCAGCGCGCCCAGTCGCGCGGGGACGTCGCGCAGCTCGCCGCCCTGGAAGCCGATCCCGGGCACGAGCACGGGCACACGGGGCCGCGCGTCGCTCGAGACGTCGATGCCGAACTCCTCGGGCAGGATCGTGGCGCCGAGGACGACGCCGATCGAGCCGAACGGCCGTTCGTCTGCACCCTCGCGGCTCCGGTTCCACGCGTCCACACCCGACACGATCGCACCAGCCACCGACGAGCCCTCGCGGCTCGAGCCCTGCAGCACGGCCTGCTGGATCGCCGCCGCCTCGGGGTTCGAGGTCGCCGCCACGACGAACAGGCCGGCCTGCGCGGCCTCCGCCTGGCGCATCACGCCCTCGATCGAGCCGAGGCCCTGGTACGCGTAGATCGTCATGGCGTCGGCTCGCAGCGACGAACCCGGCGAGAGCCAGGCCTCGCCGTACGCCTCGACGGTCGAGCCGATGTCGCCGCGCTTGACGTCGGCGATGACGAGGAGGCCCGCGTCGCGGGCGAGGGCGAGCACGCGCTCCAGGGCGGCATAGCCCGCCGAGCCGTGGCGCTCGAAGAACGACACCTGAGGCTTCACGATGCCGACGCGGCCGGCCGCGGCATCCACCACCCGGAGGCCGAACTCGCGGACGCCGGCGCCCGAGTCGGGCAGGCCCCACTCGTCGAGGAGCCACGCGTGCGGGTCGATGCCCACGCAGAGGCGCCCGCGCGTGGCGAACGCCGCGTCGAGGCGCTCGCCGAACGAGGCGACGACGCTCACGCGACCACCTCGGCCGCACGCCGGCGCGCGTACTCCTGGAGGCTCGTCACGTCGAAGCCGCCGTCGTTCGCGTCGAGCGACGCGACCGCGGCCGAGAGCTCGGCGATGGTCGTGAAGAGCGGGATGTCGGCCGCGACCGCGGCCGCGCGGATCTCGTAGCCGTCGGCGCGCGCCGAACGACCGCTCGGCGTGTTGACGACCACGTCGATCTCGCCGCGGTGGATGAGCTCGACCACCGACGTGGCATCCTCGCCCTGCTTCTCGCTGAACTTCAGCACGACGTCGGCCGCGATGCCGTTGCGGCGCAGCACCTCGGCCGTGCCCTCGGTCGCGACGAGGTCGTAGCCGAGCTGCTGCATCCGCAGCACCGGGAGGATGATCGCCCGCTTGTCGCGGTCGGAGACCGAGACGAACACGCGACCCGACAGCGGCATCCCGCCGTACGCGGCGAGCTGGCTCTTCGCGAACGCGCGCGGGAAGTCGCGGTCGATGCCCATGACCTCGCCGGTCGAGCGCATCTCGGGGCCGAGCACGGAGTCGACCATGATGCCCTCGCGCGTGCGGAAGCGGTGGAACGGCAGCACGGCCTCCTTGACCGCGACCGGCGCGTCGAGCGGCACCTTCGAGCCGTCGACCTCGGGCAGCATGCCCTCGTCGACGAGCGTGCGGATCGAGTCGCCGACCATGATGCGCGACGCGGCCTTCGCCAGAGGGATGCCGAGCGCCTTCGACACGAACGGCACCGTGCGGCTCGCGCGCGGGTTCGCCTCGAGCACGTAGAGCACGCCCGCGCCGATCGCGAACTGGACGTTGAGGAGTCCCCGGACGCCGATGCCCTCGGCGATCGCGCGCGTGGCCTCGCGGACCCGGTCGACCTCGGCGCGGCCGAGCGTCACCGGCGGAAGCGTGCAGCTCGAGTCGCCCGAGTGGATGCCGGCCTCCTCGATGTGCTCCATGACGCCGCCGACGTAGAGCTCGTTGCCGTCGTAGAGGGCGTCGACGTCGATCTCGATCGCGTCGTCGAGGAAGCGGTCGACGAGCAGCGGATGTGTCGGGCCGACGATCCCCTGGTCCTCGATGCGGGCGAAGTAGTCGACGAGCGACGGCGTGTCGTACACGATCTCCATGCCGCGGCCGCCGAGCACGAAGCTCGGGCGCACCAGCACCGGGTAGCCGATCTGCTCCGCGACCTGCACGGCGCCGGCGAGCTCGGTCGCCGTGCCGTTGCGCGGCGCGAGGAGGCCTGCGGCGTCGAGGATCGCCGCGAACTGGCCGCGCTCCTCCGCGAGGTCGATCGCCTCGGGGGTCGTGCCGAGGATCGGCACGCCGGCGGCCTCGAGGCCCTTCGCGAGCCCGAGCGCGGTCTGGCCGCCGAGCTGGACGACGACGCCCACGAGCTCGCCCGACTGCGACTCGGCGTGGATGACCTCGAGCACGTCCTCGAGCGTCAGGGGCTCGAAGTACAGACGGTCGCTCGTGTCGTAGTCGGTCGAGACGGTCTCGGGGTTGCAGTTGATCATGATCGTCTCGTACCCGGCGTCGGAGAGCGCGAACGACGCGTGGACGCACGAGTAGTCGAACTCGACGCCCTGGCCGATGCGGTTCGGGCCCGAGCCGAGGATGACGACCTTGCGGCGGTCGCTCGGCGCGACCTCGGTCTCGAGGTCGTAGCTCGAGTAGTGGTACGGCGTGAGCGCGGGGAACTCCCCCGCGCACGTGTCGACCGTCTTGAAGACGGGGCGGATGCCGAGGATGTGACGGACCTCGCGCGCGTCGGCCTCGCCGAAGCCCCGGAGCTGGCCGATCTGCGCGTCGGAGAAGCCGTGGTCCTTCGCGAGCAGCAGCGTGTCGGTGTCGAGCGCGTCGGCACCGGCGATCCGCTCGGCGACCTCGTTGATCAGCACGATCTGGTCGAGGAACCACGGGTCGATCTTCGTCGCGTCGAACGCCTGCTCGATCGAGGCCCCCTTGCGGAGCGCCTGCTGCACGAGCACGATCCGGCCGTCGGTCGGCACCGTGGCGGCCTCGAGCAGTTCGTCGACCGACCGCGGCTCGTCGCCCCAGTGGAAGCTCGACCCGCGCTTCTCGAGCGAGCGCAGCGCCTTCTGGAGCGCCGTCGAGAAGTTCCGGCCGATCGCCATCGCCTCGCCCACCGACTTCATGGTCGTGGTCAGCGTCGGGTCGGCGGCGGGGAACTTCTCGAACGCGAACCGGGGCACCTTGACGACGACGTAGTCGAGCGTCGGCTCGAAGCTCGCGGGGGTGACCTTCGTGATGTCGTTCGGGATCTCGTCGAGGCGGTAGCCGATCGCGAGCTTCGCGGCGATCTTCGCGATCGGGAAGCCCGTGGCCTTCGACGCGAGCGCCGAGGACCGCGAGACGCGCGGGTTCATCTCGATGACGATGACCCGGCCGTTCTCGGGGTCGACCGCGAACTGGATGTTGCAGCCGCCGGTGTCCACGCCGACGGCGCGGATGATGTCGATGCCGATGTCGCGCAGGTGCTGGTACTCGCGGTCGGTGAGAGTGAGCGCGGGCGCGACCGTGATGGAATCGCCCGTGTGGACGCCGACGGGATCGACGTTCTCGATCGAGCAGACCACGACCGTGTTGTCGTGCGTGTCGCGCATGAGCTCGAGCTCGTACTCCTTCCAGCCGAGGATCGACTCCTCGAGGAGCACCTCGGTGGTCGGCGAGTCGTGCAGGCCCTGGGTCACGATGCGGACCAGGTCCTCCTCGGTGTAGGCGAAGCCCGAGCCGAGGCCGCCCATCGTGAACGAGGGCCGGACGACGAGCGGGTAGCCGAGGTCGAGGGCGAACTCCTTCGCCTGCTCGAGCGTCGTGGCGACGTGCGAGCGGGCGACGTCGGCGCCGGCCTCGATCACGAGGTCCTTGAAGAGCTGGCGGTCCTCGCCCTTCCGGATGGCGTCGACCTTCGCGCCGATGAGCTCGACGCCGTGCTTGTCGAGGATCCCGGCGTCATGCAGGGCGATCGCGGCGTTCAGCGCGGTCTGGCCGCCGAGCGTCGGCAGCACCGCATCCGGCTTCTCCTTGACGATGATCGACTCGATCACCTCGGGGGTGATCGGCTCGACGTAGGTCGCGTCGGCGAAGCCGGGGTCGGTCATGATCGTGGCCGGGTTCGGGTTCACGAGGATGACCCGGACGCCCTCCGCACGGAGGACGCGGCACGCCTGGGTCCCCGAGTAGTCGAACTCGGCCGCCTGGCCGATGACGATCGGGCCCGACCCGATGACGAGGACGGAGTTGATGTCGTCGCGCTTGGGCATCAGCGGGTGGTCTCCTTGCTCGCGATGACCATGTCGCGGAAGCGGTCGAACAGGTAGTTGGCGTCGTGCGGGCCGGCCGCCGACTCGGGGTGGTACTGCACCGAGAACGCGGGGATGTCGAGGCAGTTCAGGCCCTCGACGACGTCGTCGTTGAGGTCGACGTGGCTGACCTCGACCCGGCCGAAGCCCTGGCTGGACTCGCTGATCGCGTCGGTCGGCGCCGCGACGGCGAAGCCGTGGTTGTGCGCGGTGATCTCGACGCGACCGGTCGCGCGGTCGAGCACGGGCTGGTTGATGCCGCGGTGCCCGAAGGGCAGCTTGTAGGTGTCGAAGCCGAGGGCGCGACCCAGGAGCTGGTTGCCGAAGCAGATGCCGAAGTACGGCAGGCCGGCGCGCAGCGCTGAGCGGAGGAGCTCGACGTGGCGCTCGGAGGCGCTCGGATCGCCGGGCCCGTTGGAGAAGAACAGCGCGTCGGGCTCGAGTGCGAGCACGTCCTCGGCCGTCGCGGTCTGCGGGAGCACGTGCACGTCGAAGCCGCGCTCGGCGAGGTAGTTCAGCGTCGACGTCTTCACGCCGAGGTCGAGCACGGCCACCGAACCCACGCGCTCACTCGTCGCGGGCAGCGTGTACCGCTCGCTCGTCGAGACCGCACCGGAGAGGTTGCGGCCGGCCATCTGCTCGCCCGACTGGACGAGGTCGAGCTGCTCGCCGTGCGAGAGGTACGCCTCCTCGCCGGAGAACACGCCCGCGCGCATCGCGCCGAGCGAGCGGATGTGCCGCGTCACCGCCCGCGTGTCGATGCCGCTGATGCCAACGATCCCAGCCGAGGCGAGGTCGTCGTCGAGGCTCCGCTGCGAGCGGAAGTTCGACACGACCCGCGAGGGGTCGCGCACCACGAAGCCCGCGACCCAGATGCGCGCGGACTCCATGTCCTCGTCGTTCATGCCCGTGTTGCCGATGTGCGGCGCGGTCATGAGCACGATCTGCCCGGCGTACGACGGGTCGGTCAGCGTCTCCTGGTAGCCGGTCATGCCGGTCGCGAACACGGCCTCGCCGAGCGTGCGTCCGCGGGCGCCGTAGGCGCGCCCCTCGTAGCGGGTGCCGTCCTCGAGCACGAGCACGGCTCGGGTGAGGTCGATCGGGGCGGCGGGCGCCTGCTCGTCGACGGTGGTCGGGGTCTCAGCCATCCGAGGCCTCGCTCTCTTCTGCGTCCGGCCGCGGCGCCTCGGGCGCTGCGGCGATCTCGTTCACGGCTGCCACGAACCGGGCTGAGTCGCCCGGGTACCGGCACCGGAGGTAGCTGTCGACCCGCGTGGGAACCTCGGGCTCCGAACGGTCGTCGACGATCCAGGTGAGGGCCACGAGGCCCTCGGGCTCGACCCCGCGATCGATCGCGTAGGTCGCCGTCCCGGCGGCCGCGATGCGGTCGGCCGGGATGAAGCTCGGGAGTTCCCCGGCGATGCGCAGGAGCACGCCCGTGCGGTGCACCTCGACGCGCGCCGATCCGCGGAACGCGAGGCCCTCGACGGCGAGACGCTCGAGCGGGTCGCCCTCGGGGGTCGTCGCCACGTAGAGCGCCTCGAGCTCGAGGATCGTCGAACCGGGGTCGTTGGGCGGCCCGTAGGCCGCGAGCGTCTCGTCGCGAACCGTGCGGCGACGCCATGACCGCAGCATGAGCCACGCGGCGACGGCGACGATCGCGACGGCGACGAGTGCGCCGATCCAGCGGCTATCCACGCGCACCGCCGTCGGTGAGGCGGGCGGATGCCTCGGCGACCTCGTCGGCCGGACGGACCGCGCCGTCGAGCAGCGTGGGCACTCCGCGGTGGAACGTCGCGACGACGCGGCCGGGGAGCCTGCGCCCGAGGTAGGGCGAGTTGACGCTCCGCCCGGCGAGCCGGTCGGTGCCGAACTCGGACGACGCGGCCGGGTCGACGAGGGTCAGCTCGGCGGCGGAGCCGACCGCGATCGGCTCGCCGTGACCGGCCAGGCGGCCGATGCGCGCCGGGGTCTCGGACAGCACGCGCGCGACATCCGCCCAGCCCATGAGCCCTGAGTCGACCATGGCCTGCTGCACGACCGACAGCGCCGACTCGAGGCCGACCATGCCGTTCGCGGCGGCGTCCCACTCGGACTCCTTCGCCTCGACGGGGTGCGGGGCGTGGTCGGTCGCGACGATGTCGATCGTGCCGTCGGCGAGCGCGGCGCGCAGCGCCTCGACGTCCTCCTGGCGGCGCAGCGGCGGGTTGACCTTGTACCGCGGGTCGTAGCCCGCGACCAGGTCCTCCGTCAGCAGCAGGTGGTGGGGCGTGACCTCGGCGGTCACGTCGATGCCGCGGGCCTTCGCCCAGCGGATGACCTCCACCGACCCGGCCGTGGAGACGTGGCACACGTGCAGGCGCGAGCCGACGTGCTCCGCGAGGAGCACGTCGCGGGCGATGATCGATTCCTCGGCGACGGCGGGCCAGCCGGCGAGGCCGAGCTCGCCGGAGAGCGCGCCCTCGTTCATCTGGGCGCCCTGCGTGAGGCGCGGCTCCTGCGCGTGCTGCGCGATGACGCCGTCGAACGCCTTCACGTACTCGAGCGCGCGGCGCATGAGCAGCGGGTCGAAGACGCAGAAGCCGTCGTCGCTGAAGACCCGCACGCGAGCGCGCGAGGCGGCCATCGCGCCGAGCTCGGCGAGCCGCTCGCCCTTCAACCCGACCGTGACGGCGCCGATCGGCTGCACGGTCGCGTAGCCCGCCGCCTCGCCGAGCGAGAGCTCCTGCTCGACCACCCCTGCGGTGTCGGCGACGGGGAAGGTGTTGGCCATCGCGAACACAGCGGTGAAGCCGCCGGCGGCGGCCGCCTGCGTGCCCGTCAGCACGGTCTCGCTCTGCTCGTAGCCCGGCTCGCGGAGGTGCGTGTGCAGGTCGACGAGGCCGGGCAGGGCGACGAGCCCGTCGGCGTCGACGACCGTCGCGCCCGCGGCATCCGCCACCGTGCCGACCTCGGCGATGCGCCCGCCGTCGAGCAGGATGTCGGCGCGCTCGCCCGTCGGCAGGGTCGCGCCGCGGACCAGGAACGACTCGCTCATCGGGCCTCCCCCCGTTCGCCGGACAGCAACAGGTAGAGGGCGGCCATTCTCACTGATACTCCGTTCGCGACCTGCTCGCGCACCGTCGACTGCGTGGAGTCGGCGGCGCGGGCGGCGATCTCGAGCCCGCGGTTCATGGGGCCCGGATGCATGACCATCGTAGTCTCGGGAAGCTGGGCGAACCGGTGGTCGTCGAGCCCCCAGGTGCGCGCGTATTCGCGGCTGTTCGGGAAGAACGCGCCGTGCATGCGCTCCGCCTGGATGCGGAGCATCATGACGACGTCGGGCCCGTCGGCGAGCGCCCGGTCGAGGTCGTACTCGATCGTCGCGGGCCAGCCGGACACGTCGACCGGCACGAGCGTCGGCGGGGCCACGAGCGTGACGTCGGCTCCGAGCGTCTCGAGGAGCCACACGTTCGAGCGCGCGACGCGCGAGTGCAGGATGTCGCCCACCACCACGACGCGGACGCCGTCGAGGTCGCGACCCCGCGAGGCGTCCCCGTGGAGCCGGCGTCGCATCGTGAAGGCGTCGAGCAGGGCCTGCGTGGGGTGCTCGTGCGTGCCGTCGCCGGCGTTGACGACGCCCGCGTCGATCCATCCGCTCGTCGCCAGCGTGAACGGCGCGCCCGATGACGGATGCCGGATCACGACGCCGTCGGCGCCCATGGCCTGCAGCGTCTGCGCGGTGTCCTTCAGCGACTCGCCCTTGGAGACGCTCGACCCCTTCGCGCTGAAGTTGATGACGTCGGCCGAGAGCCGCTTCGCGGCGGCCTCGAACGAGATGCGCGTGCGCGTGGAGTCCTCGAAGAAGAGGTTCACGACGGTGCGGCCGCGGAGCGTCGGCAGCTTCTTGACCTCGCGCTCCTGGACGGCGGCCATGTCCTCGGCCACGTCGAGCAGCGCGATGGCCTCGTCGCGCGAGAGGTCGCGCGTGCTGAGCAGGTGCCTCACTCGTCGCCCCCCTCGATCGTGACGGCGTCCTCGCCGTCGACCTCGGCGAGCCGCACGTTGATGCGTTCGCGGGTCGAACTCGGCAGGTTCTTGCCCACGTAGTCAGCCCGGATCGGGAACTCGCGGTGGCCGCGGTCGACGAGCACCGCGAGGCGCACGGCACGGGCGCGGCCGAGGTCGGCGAGCGCGTCGAGGGCGGCACGGATGGTTCGGCCCGAGTAGAGCACGTCGTCGACGAGCACCACCACGCGGCCGTCGATGCCGTCGCCCGGCACCTCGGTGGGATGGGTGGCACGGATCGGGTTGCGGCCGAGGTCGTCGCGGTACATCGTCACGTCGAGCGCGCCCGCCGGCACGTCGACGCCGGCGATCCGGGACACGATCCGGGCGAGTCGCTCGGCGAGCGCCACGCCGCGCGTGGGGATGCCGAGGAGGACGAGATCGTCGGCGCCGCGATTGGCTTCGAGGATCTCGTGGGCGATGCGGGTCAGCGCCCGCTCGAGGTCTGCCTGCTGGAGCACGGTGCGCACAGCGGTGCGGACTCCCTTCTCCGCCTCACGGGACGGGCTTCAAGGTTGTCGGTCGGTCGATCCTACCAGCGACGCGAAGGCCGCGGATGCCGCGGCGAGCGGGGCGGGACGCGACGGAGGGGCGGAGCGCAGCGCGCCCGCCCCTCCGATGTCGATCGGTGCCGCCGAGGTCACCGGCTTCCCGCCCGGCCGCGCAGGGCCCGCGAGGCGATGACGAGCGCCGCGGCGATGAGCACGACGTTCTTCGCGACGTACTGGCCGAGGAGCGTCGGACCTGCGGCCGTGACCAGCTCGTCGGTGAAGAACACGATCGGCGAGAGGATGCCGACGAACGCGATCGCCAGGACCACGAGGCCGAGCCGGGCGAATCGGCCCGAGATCAGCAGCAGGCCCGCCGTGGTCTCGATGACGGCCGTGAGCACGAGCGCGAGCTGCCCGCCCACGAGGCCGAAGGTGAGCACGCCCCAGGTCGCCTCGACGAGCGGCTCCAGGGGGCTCGCGCCGGGGATGAACTTCAGGGCGCCGAAGACGACGAACACGGCGCCGAGCGCGACGCGCAGGGCGGGAATGCTCCAGCGCTCGAGGAACGCCTTGAGGGCGCCCTCGGCGTCGGCGAGTCGGGTGGCGAGCGACCGGTGGCCGGCCGAACGACGGGTGCCGGCCTGCGAGAGGCCGTGCGCGGAGATGGTGGTCATGACGGGGTTGCTCCTTCCAGAGCGGTCGGGTGCTGGGTGGCGGAAGCCGCAGAATGCGACGTCTCCCAGTGAACGACCGGGCGCGATCCCGCGGATCAGTGCCGGCGCGGGAACCCGCGGAGGGACGTCCCCGTTTCCGGGCTCGGGCCCGCCCGGGTCGCGCCTCCGGGCGCGCCCGCAGTCGTCCCCCGTCCGGGGGATCCTGCTCGCGAGGGCTGGCCGCAGGCCCGCGGCACGTGCTGCAATGACCCATGGCCGACGTCATGATCGCCGTGATGCCCTTCGCGGGCCACGTGGCGCCGCTCGCCGCGGTCGCCGAGGCGTTCGTGGAAGCCGGCCACCGGGTGCGCGTCTACACGGGCCGTGCGTACGCGGACCGGTTCGCGGCGCTCGGCGCCGAACCCGTCCGCTGGTCGGCCGCACCCGACTTCGACGAGCACGACATCGCCGCGACCTTCCCCGCCCTGCGGGACAGGAAGGGTCCACGACAGCTGCTCGCGAACGTCGAGCACCTGTTCGTCGGCACGGGGGCGGCGCAGGGCGACGACCTCGTCGCGGCGTACGGGCAACGACCGTGGGACGTCATCGTCGCCGACGGCCTCAGCCTCGGCACGCACTTCGCCGCCGAACGCACCGGCACGCCGTCGGTCACCGTGAGCATCGTCCCGCTCTCGATCCCGACGCCGGAGCTCCCGCCGCCGATCCTCCCGCTCCGACCGGCGAGGGGACCCCTCGGCAGGATCCGCGATCGGGTCCTCAACTCGACGCTGACCCTGACGACCCGCGGAATCAAGCGCGCGTACGACGCGCAGCGCGCGGCGTCCGGACTGCCGCCGACCGATGCGCCGCTCGACGCCGCATGGCACTCCCCCGACCTCGTCTGCGCGTCCGGCGTTCCCGAGCTCGAGTTCCCGCGGTCCGGCTGGCCCGTGCGCATCGAGTTCGTCGGCGCGCTCGCCCCGACCGGATCGATCCGCCCCGATCCGCCCGACTGGTGGGCGCGGCTGCCCGAGGACCGTCCGATCGTGCACGTCACGCAGGGCACCCTCAACGTCGACCCCGACGACCTCATCCGGCCGGCGTTCGCGGCCCTCGGTCGTCAGCCGGTCTCGATCGTCGCGACCACCGGGCGTGCGGACGCACCCGACCTGCCGTTCCCGGCTCCGCCGAACGCCCACGTCGCCGGCCTCGTCGACTACGCGGAACTCCTGCCCCGGACCGACGCGATGATCACGAACGGCGGGTGGGGCGGCGTGCTCGCGGCGCTCGCCCACGGCATCCCGCTCATCGTCGCCGGCGGCGACATCGACAAGCCGGTCATCGCCGCGCGCGTCGCGTGGGCGGGAGCGGGCATCGACCTTCGCACCGGCACGCCGTCGCCGCGCGCGATCCTGCGCGCGTGGCGACGACTCTCGGCGGACCCGTCCTACCGGGAACGTGCAGAGGAGATCGGGCGCGAGCTGCGGGCGCACGACGGTCCGCGCGAGGTCGTCGCGCACACGATGGCGCTCGTCGAACGCCGCCGCGCGCAGCACCGGCCCGCGCCCGCGGCCTGACCTCCTGGGCCGACGTCGCCGGGCGTCGGTGCTCGGAGCTCCGGCACTCGACCGTCCGGACCTCAGCCCTTCGCGTGCGAGACGGCGGCGAGCAGGCCGTTGACGAAGCCGGCCGAGTCGTCCGTGGACAGCACCGTCGCGGCCTCGACCGCCTCGGAGATCGCGACCGGGTCGGGGACCTCGTCGTTGTACACGATCTCCCACACGCCGATCCGGAGGAGTGCGCGGTCGACCGCCGGCATGCGCTCCAGGGTCCAGCCCCGCGAGTGCGTGGCGATCAGCTCGTCGATCTCCTCGCGGTGGTCGACGATGCCGTCGACGATCTCGCGCGCATACAGCCACGACGCCTGCCGCTCGGGCTCGTTCACGGCCCGCTCGGCCTCGGCCACCAGCACCTGCTCGACCGGGACCTGGCGCATGTCGGCCGAGTAGAGCATGTCGAGGGCGCGCTTGCGCGCCTTCGTACGGGCGCTCACTAGTCGTTCACGCGGCCGAGGTAGTCGCCCGAGCGGGTGTCGACCTTGACCTTGGTGCCGGTCTCGAGGAACAGCGGGACCTGGATCTCGTAGCCCGTCTCGACGGTCGCGGCCTTGGTGCCGCCGGTCGAGCGGTCGCCCTGCAGGCCCGGCTCGGTGTAGGTGATCTCGAGCACGACCGACGCGGGGAGCTCGATGTAGAGCGGGTTGCCGTTGTTCAGCGCGATCGTGACCGCCTGGTTCTCGAGCATGAAGTTCTTCGCGTCGCCGACCACGGTCGCCGGGACGGTGAGCTGGTCGTAGTCGGTCTGGTCCATGAACACGAAGCCGTCGCCGTCGTTGTACAGGTAGGTGAAGTCGCGGCGGTCGACGTTCTCGATGTCGACCTTGGCACCCGCGTTGTACGTCTTGTCGACGACCTTGCCGGTCACGACGTTCTTCAGCTTGGTGCGCACGAACGCGCCGCCCTTGCCGGGCTTGACGTGCTGGAACTCGACGACGCTCCAGAGCTGGCCGTCGATGTTCAGGACGACGCCGTTCTTGATGTCAGCGGTGGATGCCATGGAAGTGCTTTCCGTTCGATGGAGGGGAAGTCTGCGGGCACGCCGAAGGGCGTGCGACTGGTCGAGTGTAGTCGACTCAGCTGGGCGATCGCAGGAGCCAGTCGACCGCGAGCCGGTACGAATCCGACCCGAACCCCGCGATGACGCCGGAGGCGACGCCGGAGATCACGCTCGTGTGGCGGAAGGCCTCGCGCGCGTGCGGGTTCGAGAGGTGCACCTCCACGAGCGGGATTCCGGCCGTCGTCAGCTGCGCCGCCGCGTCCCGCAGCGCGTAGCTGTAGTGCGTGAACGCTGCCGGGTTGAGCACGACCGGGAGCCGGCCATCCACCGCCTCGTGGATCCACCCGATGAGCTCGCCCTCGTCGTCGGTCTGGCGCAGGTCGATCTCCACGTCGTCGGGAACGGATGCCGCGAGGCTCGCGCCGATGTCGGCGAGCGTCTCCGATCCGTACACCTCGGGCTCGCGCGTGCCGAGTCGGCCGAGGTTCGGCCCGTTGAGGACGAGGATCGTGGTCATGCCGGAAGCCTAGCGGCGCGGCATCCGCCCGCTTTCGTCATGCAGGCGTCAGGACGCGATCTCCTGGTACGCGGCGAACAGCAGCGACTGGTCGGGTGCGAGCATGACCGTCGGCTTGCCGAGGTCGTCGAGCACGATGAACCGCAACTGGCCCGCCCGGGCCTTCTTGTCGCGCTGCATGGTCGCGAGGAGCGTGTTCCAGCGGCCCGCCGGGTACGACGTCGGCAGGCTCAGCAGGTCGAGCACCCGCTTGTGCCGATCGGCGACCTCGTCGGAGAGCCGCCCGGAGAGCCGGCCGAGCTCGGCCGCGAAGGCCATGCCGACCGCGACGGCCGCGCCGTGACGCCACTGGTAGCGCTCGGCGTGCTCGACCGCGTGCCCGAGCGTGTGGCCGTAGTTGAGGATCTCCCGGAGGCCCTGCTCGGTGAAGTCCTCGCTCACGACATCGGCCTTCATCTGCACGGCGAGTTCGACGACCCGCCGGAACTCGGGCGTCGTGGGGTCGGTCGCGACCTCCGGATCGGCCTCGATCACGTCGAGGATCTCGGGGTAGCGGATGAAGCCGGCCTTCACGATCTCGGCGAAGCCCGCGAGGATCTCGTTCTTCGGCAGCGTGTCGAGCACCTCGAGGTCGCACAGCACCTCGGCCGGGGCGTGGAACGCGCCGACGAGGTTCTTGCCCTCGTTGGTGTTGATGCCCGTCTTGCCGCCGACGGCCGCGTCGACCATGCCGAGCACCGTCGTCGGCACCTGCACGATGCGGACGCCGCGGAGCCAGGTCGCCGCCACGAAGCCCGCGAGGTCGGTGATCGCGCCCCCACCGAAGCCGACGATCACGTCGGTCCGCGTGAAGTCGGCCTGGCCGAGGATCTGCCAGCAGAACGCCGCGACCTCGACGCGCTTGGCCGCCTCGGCGTCGGGGACCTCCGCGAGGAGGACCTCGAACCGGTCGGCGAGTGCCTCGCGGAGCGCCGCGGCGCGCGCGCCGAGCGTGGCCGGGTGCACGACGAGCACCTTGCGGGCCGACGCGCCGATCGCCTCGGCGAGCCCGTCGACGACGCCGCGCCCGATGCGCACGTCGTAGCCCTCCTCGCCGCCGACCCTGATCACCGTCGCCTCGTGCGCGCTCATGCGCGTCCTCCTGCCCACTCGGTGATCTCCGCGACGATCCGCGCGACCGAGCGACGCGTGGTGTCGATGCTGAGGCCGGCGACCTCGTCGTACAGGGGACGGCGCTCCTCGCGGATGCGGATCCATCGCTCGATCCCGCCGTCCGCGAGCAGCGGCCTGGTGCCGCCGCTGAGCCTCGGGGCGACGGCCTCGGGCCGGACGTCGAGCCGGACCACCGCGAGGCCGGCGAGGTCGGCGCGCGTGTCGGCGTCGAGCACCGCGCCGCCGCCGAGCGAGACGACCGCCTCCTCGCGGAGCGCTTCGGCGACCACCTCGCGCTCGATCACCCGGAAGGCCGCCTCGCCCTCGCGATCGAAGATCTCGGCGATCGGGCCGTGGCGCTCGACGATGCGCTGGTCGGTGTCGACGAAGGGTGCGCCGACGGATGCCGCGAGCCGGGCGCCCACGCGGGACTTGCCCGAGCCCATCGGCCCCACGAGCACGATCGGCAGCGGCACCGGACGCCGGCCGCTCGGCGAAGCGCTCGGTGCGGCCGGCTCAGGCACGGACCGCGCCGTCGGCGACCTCGCTCGCGAGCGCGTCGGGGATCGCCGCGAGGTACCCCTCGAGGTTGCGGCGGGTCTCGCCGACCGAGTCGCCGCCGAACTTCTCGAGCACGGCGTTCGCGAGGGTCAGCGCGACCATCGCCTCGGCGACGACGCCCGCGGCCGGAACCGCGCACACGTCGGAGCGCTGGTGGTGGGCGGGCGCCGGCTCGCCGGTCGCGACGTCGATCGTGGGAAGGGCGTGCGGGACGGTCGCGATCGGCTTCATGCCGGCGCGCACGCGCAGCACCGTGCCGGTGGACATGCCGCCCTCGGTGCCGCCGGCGCGATCGCTCGCGCGCACGATCCGCCCGTCGGTCAGGTGCAGCTCGTCGTGCGCGGCGGAGCCGCGCCGCATGGTCGTGAGGAAGCCGTCGCCGACCTCCACGCCCTTGATGGCCTGGATGCCCATGAGCGCGGCCGCGAGCTGGGCGTCGAGGCGGCGGTCCCAGTGCACGTGCGACCCGAGTCCGGGCGGCAGGCCGTACGCGAGGACCTCGACGACGCCGCCGAGCGTGTCGCCCTCCTTGTGCGCGGCGTCGACCTCGGCGACCATGCGCTCGCTCGTGGCGGCGTCGAAGCAGCGGAGCGGGTCGGCGTCGAGCCGGTCGACGTCGGCCGGCATCGGCAGTTCGCTGCCCTCGGGGACCTGGACGGGGCCGATCGCGACGGTGTGCGAGACCAGGCGGACGCCGAGCTCGGCGAGGAACGATCGCGCGACCGCCCCGAGCGCGACGCGCGCGGCCGTCTCGCGGGCGCTCGCCCGCTCGAGCACCGGCCGGGCCTCGTCGAAACCGTACTTCTGCATGCCGACGAGGTCGGCGTGCCCCGGGCGCGGGCGCGTGAGCGGCGCTCCCCGGCCACGACCGAGCGCCTCCGCGTCGACCGGCTCCGGGCTCATGACCTGCTGCCACTTCGGCCACTCGGTGTTGCCGATCCGCAGCGCGACCGGGCTTCCGAGCGTCAGGCCGTGCCGGACGCCGCCCGAGACGGCGAGCTCGTCCTGCTCGAACTTCATGCGCGCGCCGCGGCCGTAGCCGAGCTTGCGGCGCGCCAGGTCGGCGCGGATGTCGTCGAGGGAGACGGGGATGCCTGCGGGGAGGCCTTCGAGGATCGCGACGAGTTCGGGGCCGTGCGATTCCCCGGCGGTGAGCCAACGGAGCATGACCACCATCCTCCCACAGCGGCGTCAGAGGCTCCGGCGCATGACGTCGAGCACGCGGGCCTCGTCGGGCAGCGGCTCGAACGGATCGCCCGACGCGAAGATGCGCACCTGGAGGAGCGCCTGGTGGAGGAGCATCCCGAGCCCGTGCGTCACCCGCCCGTCGCGTTCGAGCCAGGCGGTCGCGAGCGTCGACGGCCACGGGTCGTAGGCCACGTCGAGCAGCAGCGCCGCGCCGGCCAGCTCGTCGGACGGCACGACGCCGAGGTCGGAGCCGCCCGGCGCCGTGCTCACGACCAGGTCGGCGGATGCCACATCCGCGAGCTCCGAGAGCGGTCGCACCCGGACCACGAGCCCGAGCCGTCGCCCGAGGTCCTGGACGCCGACCGCCCGGTCGGGGTTCCGCACCAGCACGTCGACCTCGGCGGCGCCGAGCTCGGCGAGGGCCACGAGCGCCGACGACGCCGTCGCCCCGCCGCCGATCAGCACGCCGCGGTGCACCCGGCGCAGGTCGGCCTCACCGAGCGTCCGGACGATGCCGCCGATGTCGGTGTTGAACCCCTGCAGGGAGCCGTCGTCGGCGAACCGCACGGTGTTCGCCGCGCCGGCGAGGTCGACGAGGCGGTCGGCCCCGTCGAGGTGCTCGAGCACCTCGTGCTTCAGCGGCATCGTCAGCGAGAGGCCGCGCCACGCGGCATCCGCATCGCCTCGCACGCGCGCGAGGAACGCCCCGAGCTCCCCCGATCGCACCTCGATCGCGTCGTAGCGCCACTCGAGGCCGAGGCGGTCGTACGCCGACCGGTGCAGCGCCGGGCTCTTCGAGTGCGCGATCGGCGAGCCCAGCACGGCCAGCCGGACCGGTCGCTCCCCCGTCGTCGCGCTCGTCGTGCCGGGCGTCGCCATCGCTTGCTATCCGTTCTCGTCGAGGTAGCGCAGGAACTGCTCGACGGCCGCCTCGTGCTCCTCGAAGGTCGCGGAGAACACGGTCTCGCCGGTCTCGAGGTTCACCGTCACGAAGTACAGCCAGGGCCCGTCCTCCGGATGCTGTGCCGCGTCGATCGCGACGTCGCCCGGGTTGCCGATCGGCCCCGGCGGGAGCCCCGGATGCACGTACGTGTTGTACGGGTTCGAGGCGTCGGCGCGCTCGGCGTCGGTGGTCGTGACGAGGGTGTCGTCGCCGGTCCCGTAGTGCACCGTCGAGTCGAACTGCAGCAGCCGGGTCGGGAACTGGTTCTCGTCGAGGCGGTTCCGGATGACCCGGGACACCTTGTACGCATCGGCCTCGGACCCCGCCTCGCGCTCGATGAGGGAGGCGATGATCACGGTCTCCCAACGGTCCTCCGGCGCCACCCCGGCCTCGTCGAGCGACTGGAAGGAGCGGTCGACGAGCGTCTGCACGACCTCGTCGGCGGTGACGTCGGGCCCGAATGTGTAGGTCGCCGGGAAGAGGAAGCCCTCGACGCTCGTGGCCTCGGCCGGCAGGCCGAGGGCCTGCGGGTCGGATGCGGCGGCCTCGAGCTCCTCGATCGGGATCCCGGTCGCGGCCGACGCGTTCGCCAGGGCGTCGCGAGCCCAGAGCCCCTCCTGGATCACGAACGTGTTCTCGAGCTTGTTCTCGGGGTCGAGCAGCGCGTCCAGCGCGTCCGAGGCGCTCATCTGGTTCGCCATCCGGTACGCGCCGGGGTAGAAGATCGGCTGCTCGGACCGGCTCGTGACCTCCTCGATGAAGGCCTCCGACGAGGCGACGATGTCCTGCTCCTCGAGGTTGCCCGCGATGGTCTCGCCGCCGTCGCCCTCGTTGATCATGAAGACCACCTCGCCGGTGCCGGCGCCCGTGTAGTCCTCCGGCGGCTGGAAGCGCTCCATGAGCGACGTGATCGGCCCCTGGAGGAAGAACGCGGCACCGGCGACGAGCGCACCCAGCACGATCAGCGCGATGAGGCAGCCCCACGCGCCGCGTCGGCGGCGGTTCGGCTCTCGCTCGTGCTCCTCGAACTCCCATGCCGCGGCGGCGCGCCGGTCGGCGCGCGACGGGCGCGTCGCGTCGTCGTCGATGTCGGCGAACGGGTCCAGGTCGTGCGGGTCGGCCTCGGTGACGAGCCCGCGACCGCCGGTCGGCGGCCACTCCTCCGGCGAGCCGCCGGCGCGCCCGCGGGCCGGTGCGGCGGATGCCGCGGCGAGCGTGTCGTCGACGGCGTAGCGGGCATCGTCGTAGACATCGTCGTAGGCCTCGTGCCCGTGCACGCCCTCGTCGTCCCAGTGGCCCGCCTGCTCGCGCGCCGGCGACTGGACGGGGTGCTGGCCGGGCAACCCCATCGGGCCGGTCGCCGCGGCGCGGGCGGACTGCGGCGGCGGGACCTGCGGGCGGCGCGGGGCCTGCGCCTCGACGCGCCGGGCCTCCTGCGCGGCACGCCATTCGGCCTCGGCGACCCGCTCCGCCTCCTCGGCCGCGGCACGTCGGGCCTCGATGGCGGCCTCGCGCTCGGCGGCCTCCGCCGCCTGCCGCTGCTCCATCTCCCGCAGCTCCCGCCTGGTCCTCGGCGCGGGCGTCGGACCGGGTGCGGTGCCGCGATCGGCCCCGGAGGGGTCGGATGGCGACGGCACCGGCGCGGAGCCGTTTCGGCGCTCTGGGGGGAGCTGGGTCACGAGGTCAGGGGCCTTCCTCGACGGAGATCGTGCGTCCGGGGGCGGAACCCGATGCCCGTTCGGCATCGATGGCGTGTTGCAGAATGATAACGGCTGCAGCTTGGTCGATGATCGGACGCTGCTTCTTCGACGACTTGCCGGCCGAGCGCAGCGCCTGCTGCGCACTCACCGTCGACATCCGCTCGTCGACCAGTCGCACCGACGCCCCGGCCGCCGCGAGTCGCTCGGCGAACCCGACGGCGTCGGCGGTCGACGCGGTCGCCTGGCCGGAGAGCGAGAGCGGGTGCCCGACCACGAGCTCGACGGCCTCGAACTCGGCCGCGAGCTCGAGCACGCGACGGAGGTCGGTGCCGTCGTCGTCGGCGCTCCGGGCGACCGTCTCGACGGGCACCGCGAGGATCGCCGAGGGGTCGCACCGTGCGACGCCGATCCGCGCCCGGCCGACGTCGATGCCGAGTCGCGCGCCCGATCGCACGATCAGGCTCCCGATGCGGTCCGCGCGGCGCCGAGCGCCGCCGGGATCGCGCCGAGGTCGGTGCCGCCGCCCTGCGCGAGGTCGGGCTTCCCGCCGCCGCCGCCGCCGAGCGCCGCGGCCATGGCCTTCGCGATCGTGCCGGCGTTCGCTCCCGCGTCGCGCGCAGCCGGCGACGTCGCGGCGATCGCGAGCGGCTTCCCGCCGACCTCGCCGACGAGCGCGACGACGGAGGCCGCGTCGCCGAGCCGGCCGCGCACGGCCGTGGCGAGCGAACGCAGCTCATCGCCCGATCCGAGCCGGCCGACGGCCTCGGTCACGAGCAGCAGGTCGCCGACGCGCTCCGCCTTCGAGGCGAGGTCCGGGACACGGTCGTTCAGCGCCTTCGCCTCGAACGCCTGGATCTTCTTCTCGGCCGCCTTGAGGCTCGCGACGAGCTCGCCGACCCGGTCGACCAGCAGCTCCGGACGCGTCTTCAGCGTCCCGGTGAGCTCCTGCACGAGGGCGCGCTCGGCGGCGAACCGCTGGAACGCGTCCTTGCCGACGAGCGACTCGACGCGACGGTTCGACGCACCGACCGAGGACTCGCCGACGATGTTGATCATGCCGACCTCGGCACTGCGCGCCACGTGCGTGCCCGCGCAGAGCTCACGCGACCACGGGCCGCCGATGTCGACGACGCGCACGACGTCGCCGTACTTCTCGCCGAACAGCGCCATCGCCCCGAGGGCCTTGGCCTCGTCGATCGGCATCTCGCGCGTGACGACCTCGAGGTTCTCGCGCACGGCGCCGTTCGCGACCTCCTCGATCTCGCTGCGGGTCTCGGCCGACAGCGCCTGGTTCCAGCCGTAGTCGAGGCGCAGGTAGCCCGCCTTGTTGAACGAGCCGGACTGGTGCGCGGTCGGCCCGAGGACCTGTCGGAGCGCCGCGTGCACGAGGTGCGTGCCGGAGTGGGCCTGCGTCGCGCCGCGGCGGTAGTCCTCGTCGACGATGCTCGTCGCCGGGACCCCGACGCCGACCTCGCCGGTCGTCACCGACACGGTGTGGCTGATGAGCCCCTTGACGGGCTTCTGCACGTCGAGCACCTTCAGCTCGAAGCCGTCGCCGACGATGCGGCCCTGGTCGGGCGCCTGGCCGCCGGACTCGGCGTACAGGGACGTCTCCGCGAGGATGACCTCGGCCGTCTGCCCGGCGATCGCCGAGGCCACGGGTCGGCCGTCGACCAGGATGCCGAGCACGCTCGAGTCGGTCACGAGGTCGGTGTACCCCGTGAACACGGTCTCGCCCCTGGCGCGGAAGTCGCTGTAGACCGAGAGGTCGGCGAGCACCTTCTTCTTCGACTTCGCATCGGCCTTCGCGCGCGAGCGCTGGTCGGCCATGAGCGTGTCGAACGCCGGGCGGTCGACCGCGAGCCCGGCCTCCTCGGCCATCTCGAGCGTGAGCTCGATCGGGAAGCCGTAGGTGTCGTGGAGCAGGAAGGCGGTGTCGCCGGCGAGTTCGGCCGCGCCATCCGCCTTCGTCTTCGCGACCGCGGTGTCGAGGATCGCCGTCCCCGCCGTGAGCGTGCGGAGGAAGGTCGCCTCCTCGCCGAGGGCGAGCTGCTCGATCTGCGTGTAGCTCGTCGCGACCTCGGGGTAGGCCGCCTTCATCGCGTCGCGCGACGCCGCGAACAGCTCGCGGAAGGTCGGCCCCTCGACGCCGAGCAGGCGCATCGCGCGGATGCTGCGGCGGAGCAGGCGACGCAGGATGTAACCCCGGCCCTCGTTGGACGGCGTCACGCCGTCGCTCATGAGCATGAGCGACGAGCGGATGTGGTCGGCGATGACGCGCATGCGCACGTCGTCCTCGTGGTCGGCGCCGTAGCGACGGCCGGAGAGGCGCGCTGCCGCGTCGAGCACCGGCCGGACCTGGTCGATCTCGTACATGTTGTCGACGCCCTGCTTGATGAACGCGACGCGCTCGAGGCCCATGCCGGTGTCGATGTTCTTCTTCGGCAGCTCCTTCACGATCGTGAAGTCGACCTTCGACTTCACGTCGGCGATGAGGTACTGCATGAACACGAGGTTCCAGATCTCGACGTACCGGTCGTCGTCCGTGGCCGGACCGCCGTCGATGCCGTACTCGGGCCCGCGGTCGAAGAAGATCTCCGAGCAGGGGCCCGCAGGGCCGGGCTGCCCCGTGTGCCAGTAGTTCGTGTCCTTGCCGAGCCCCTGGATCCGCTCGTCCGGAAGGCCCGCGACGCGCTTCCAGATCTCGCGCGCCTCGTCGTCGTCCTCGTAGACCGTGACCCAGAGATCCTTCGGGTCGAAGCCGTAGCCTCCCTCGGCCTCGGAGGTGGTCAGGAGCTCCCACGCCGCCGTGATCGCCCCCTCCTTGAAGTAGTCGCCGAACGAGAAGTTGCCGTTCATCTGGAAGAACGTGCCGTGGCGAGGCGTCTTGCCCACTTCCTCGATGTCGTTCGTGCGGATGCACTTCTGCACGCTCGTCGCGCGCGGGTACGGCGCGGGGACCACGCCGGTCAGGTACGGCACGAACGGGACCATGCCGGCGACCGTGAAGAGCAGCGACGGGTCGTCGGACACGAGCGAGGCCGACGGCACGACCGTGTGGCCGCGCTCGGCGAAGAAGTCCAGCCAGCGCTGGCGGATCTCGGCAGTCTGCATGGTTCCGTTCTGGTTCGTGGGGATGGTGGAACGTCCCGCGCGTGGCGCGGGATGCGTCGCGCGCCGCGACTAGTGGTCGTCGGCCGCCCGGAGCTCGGCCTCGCGGGCGTGGTAGCCCTCGGCCACCGCGCGTCCGAACGCACGCGCCTTGGCGTCGATCCCCGAGAAGAACTCACGGCCCTGGGCCGTGCGGTTGACCTGGTGCGCGACGGCGAATCCGGCCGCGACGCCGACGGTGAACCACAGGATGCTCTTCACGTCTCACTCCTCGATGGGTCGTGCTCGCGCCGCGCGGTGCGCACGCATCTCCTCAGTCTAGGGCGTGCGACGGATGCCGCGGGGAGACGACGAACGGGGCCGCGGCGAACCGCGACCCCGTTCGGGCGTACCGCCGACTAGCGGGCGGCGTAGTACTCGACGACGAGCTGGACGTCGCACGTGACGGGCACCTCGGCGCGCTTCGGGCGACGCACGAGGGTGGCCTGCAGCTTGTCGAGCTCGACCTCGAGGTAGCCCGGGGTCTTGGGGAGCACGTCGACGTGACCGCCGGCGGCCGCGACCTGGAAGGGCTCGGTGCCCTCGGAGCGCTGCTTGACGCCCACGACCTGGCCCGGCTTCACGCGGAAGGACGGACGGTCGACGAGCTTGCCGTCGACGGTGATGTGGCGGTGCACGACGAACTGGCGGGCCTGCGAGATGGTGCGGGCGAAGCCGGCGCGGAGCACGAGGGCGTCGAGGCGCATCTCGAGCAGCTCGACCAGGTTCTCACCGGTCAGGCCGTCGGTGCGGCGGGCCTCGTTGAACGCGATGCGGAGCTGCTTCTCGCGGATGCCGTACTGGGCGCGCAGGCGCTGCTTCTCGCGGAGGCGCACGGCGTAGTCGGAGTCCTGCTTGCGCTTGGTGCGGCCGTGCTCACCGGGAGCGTACGGACGCTTCTCCATGTACTTGGCGGCCTTCGGGGTGAGGGCGACGCCGAGCGCACGGGAGAGGCGGGTCTTGCTTCGGGACTGGTTGGTCACGATGTCCTTTCGGAGGATTCTCAAACGGTGTGGTTCCGGGCGCGCTCGGCGCCGGAAAGACGATGTTCAGAGGGGTTCGCCACGGGGCGACCGGCTACAGGTCGCGTCCCTTCGCCGTGGAGACCGCGCAGCCGCACGCGAGAATCTGGCTTCAGGCCAGCGACGATCCTACCACGAGCGCCCGGTCAGCGCTGACCGCGCACGATCCGGCGCAGTTTCGCGAGCCGGGCCGACACCTCGCGCTCGTTGCCGTGCTCGGTCGGCGTGTAGTACACGGCGCCGCGGAGCGGATCGGGCAGGTACTCCTGCGGCACCACGCCGATCGGGTCGTCGTGCGGGTACGCGTAGCCCGTGCCGTGCCCGAGCCGCTTCGCGCCGGGGTAGTGCGCGTCGCGGAGGTGCTTCGGGACGCGCCCGGCACGGCCCGCCCGGACGTCGGCCAGCGCGGCGTCGATCCCGAGGTACGCCGCATTGGACTTCGGCGCGGTCGCGAGGTGCACGACCGCCTGGGCGAGCGGGATCCGCCCCTCGGGCATGCCGATGTACTGCACGGCGTCGGCGGCGGCGACCGCGACGCCGAGTGCCGTCGGGTCGGCCATGCCGATGTCCTCCGACGCCAGCACGATGATCCGACGGGCGATGAAGCGCGGGTCCTCCCCGGCCTCGATCATGCGAGCGAGGTAGTGCAGCGCGGCATCGACGTCGCTGCCGCGCACGGACTTGATGAACGCGCTGATCACGTCGTAGTGCTCGTCGCCGTCGCGGTCGTAGCGGAGGAGGGCGCGGTCCACGGCCCGCGCGACCACCTCAGGCGTGATCAGCGGGAGCGGCTGGCCGCCGGCCTCGACTCCGTCTCCCCCGGCGCCGTCGCTGTCGTCGTCATCGGCCGATCCGCCATCGGCCGATTCGCCTTCGGCATCGTCGTCGAGGCCATCGGCATCGCCCGAGGCATCCGCCGACGTCGCGTGCGCGGCCGCGCTGATGGCCGAGGTCGATGCCGCCTCGAGGGCGGTCAGCGCGCGTCGCGCGTCGCCCGAGGCGAGGCGCACGATGGCCGCACGCGCCTCCGACGCGAGCTCGACGCGGCCGCCGAGGCCGCGCGGGTCGGCGACGGCCCGATCGACGAGCATCCCGAGGTCGTCGTCGTCGAGCGTCTCGAGGGTGAGCAGCAGCGAGCGCGAGAGCAGCGGCGAGATCACGGAGAAGGACGGGTTCTCAGTGGTCGCCGCCACGAGGATCACCCAGCCGTTCTCCACGCCGGGCAGGAGCGCGTCCTGCTGGGCCTTGGTGAACCGGTGGATCTCGTCGAGGAAGAGCACCGTGGAGACGCCGTACAGGTCGCGATCGGCGCGCGCGGCCTCCATCACCTGCCGGACGTCGCGGACGCCGGCCGTCACGGCCGAGAGCTCGACGAACTTGCGCCCCGACGACCGCGCGATCGCCTGGGCGAGCGTGGTCTTGCCGGTGCCCGGCGGCCCCCACAGGATCACCGAGACCGCGCCGGACTCCCCGGTACGGTCGGCCGCGAGCGCCACGAGCGGTGACCCCGGCGTCAGGAGGTGCCGCTGGCCGGCCACCTCATCGAGGCTCCGCGGTCGCATGCGCACCGCGAGCGGGGTCGCGCCCGCACGCAACCCCTGGGCCGAATCCACCATGCGGACAGCGTAATCGCGGCGACCGACACCGCCCGCACCCGGACGGGCGGGCCCGATTCGCCCGGGCGCGCCGCGGTTGCGTAGGCTCTCCTCCGCAGGATTCCCCCGAAGGAGCAGCGTGGCAACGAACGACCGTCAGGCGCGCGAGGAGCGCTCGCGCCTCCGCACCTACCAGGCCCGCCAGGAGGTGCACCGCCGCGCGGTCCGCCGCCGGACGCGGGACAACGTGCTCGCCGGCATCGGCCTCGTCGTGGTGCTCGCACTCGCGACGGGCGCGCAGCTCTTCTACTTCTCCGGCGGCCCCGGCACGCCCGCGGCGGAGCCCACCCCCACGCCGACGCCGACGGCGGAGGCCGCCGAGGTCCCGTCGCCCGACCTCGCCGAGGGTCGCACCTGGGTCGGCGCGATCACGCTCAACGACACCGCGCTCTCGATCGAGCTCGACGGAGCCGCCGCGCCGCAGGGCGTCGCGAGCACCGTGAGCCTCGTCGACTCCGGGTTCTACGACGGACTCACCTGCCACCGCCTCACGACCGAGGGCATCTTCGTGCTCCAGTGCGGCGACCCGAACGGCGACGGCTCGGGCGGCCCCGGGTACAGCTACGGCCCCATCGAGAACGCTCCGGCCGACGACGTCTACCCGGCGGGCACCATCGCCATGGCCCGCCAGGGCGGGGTCGCCGAGAGCCAGGGCAGCCAGTTCTTCATCGTGTACGAGGACTCGACGATCCCCTCCGACGCCGCAGGGGGCTACACGGTGATCGGCCGCGTGACCGACGGGCTCGATGCGCTGCGAGCCGACATCACCGACCAGGGCGTCGCCGAGGACGCCACCGACGGTGCGCCGGTCCGGCCGGTGAGCATCACGTCGTTCGTCGTCGAGTGAGCGCGCGCGTCCGGGTCCGGTCGCGACCGACGCCGTCCCCGGGGGTGCAATAGGCTTGATGCCGTCATCCGCCGCGCACGCGGCATCCGCACGACGACAGGGTGGGTTCGTGACCGATTCAGCACAGCAACCGTGGGGCCGCGTCGACGAGACGGGCACCGTCTTCGTGCGGACCGGCGAGGGCGAGCGCGAGGTCGGGCAGTACCCCGATGCGACCCCCGAGGAGGCGCTGGCCTACTTCGAACGCAAGTACGCCGACCTCGCCGGCGCGGTCGGACTGCTCGAGCAGCGCGTGCGCCGCGGTGCACCGGCAGCGGATGTCGCCAAGGCCGTCGCCACCCTCCAGGCGAGCGTCGCCGACGCCCACGCCGTCGGCGACCTCGACGCGCTCACTCGCCGACTCGAGGCCCTGTCCGGCACGACGCAGGAGCTCACCGCGCAGCAGCAGGCCGAGGCGAAGGCCGCGCTCGCCGACGCGATCGCCGAGCGCACCCGCATCGTCGAGGAGGCCGAGGCCCTCGCCGCGCAGGACCCCGCGAAGACCCAGTGGAAGCAGACCTCCGCCGACCTCGACGCGCTGTTCGCGCGCTGGCAGCAGCACCAGCAGGAGGGCCCGCGACTGCCGAAGGGCGAGGCCAACGAACTCTGGAAGCGATTCCGCGCCGCACGCTCGACGATCGAGCAGCATCGGAAGGCGTTCTTCGCGGAGCTCGACGCCGCGCACCGCGAGGTGCGCCAGCGCAAGCAGCGGCTCATCGAGCGCGCCGAGGCCCTGGCCCCTCGCGGCGCCGACGGCGTCGTCGAGTATCGGGCGCTGCTCGACGAGTGGAAGCAGGCGGGACGCGCGGGCAAGAAGGTCGACGACGCGCTCTGGGCGAAGTTCAAGGCCGCCGGCGACGTGCTCTTCCAGGCCAAGGCCGAGATCGACGCGAAGGACGACGAGGAGTACCGCGCGAACCTCACGCAGAAGCTCGCACTGCTCGACGAGGCCGACGCGCTGCTCACCGCGAAGGACGCGCGGGCGGCACGGTCCACGCTGAACGGCATCCAGCGCCGCTGGGACGAGATCGGCCGCGTCCCGCGCGACCAGGTGCGCACCGTCGAGGACCGCCTGCGCAAGGTCGAGAACCACGTCCGCGCCCTCGAGGACGAGCGCTGGGAGCGCGACGACCCCGAGAAGAAGGCGCGCTCGGAGGGCATGCTCGGCCAGCTGCACGATGCGATCGCGAAGCTCGAGGCCGAACTCGCCGAAGCGGAGGCCGCCGGCGATGCCAAGGCCGTCGCCGAGGCGCGCGAGGCGCTCGATGCGCGCCGCGCGTGGCTCAAGGCCGTGGGCGGCTGAGCGTCCGCCTCCCTCGTCATTCGACCCGTCACCGCACCGCGGCGGCGGGTCGAATCCGTTCCGCTCGACTCCTGCACACCGGACCGGGTGGAGCGATCATCCACAACCTGCGGCATCGACGCCGTCGGTCTCGACGGATGCCGGAACATGGGTCGCATGGCGCGACTCCCCTCGGTCCTCGATCCGGACGACCTCCCCATGGCCGAGCTCTGCGCGGCGAGGCTCGATGGCGAGGTGATGCGGATCGGACACGGCTGGTGCCCGGTCGACGAACCCGACCTGCCGAGCCTCCGCGCTGCTGCGGTGGCACCGGGCCTGCCGTCGCCGTTCGTGATCGAGCGCCGTTCCGCCGCGTGGGTGCACGGCGCGCTTCCGGTGCCCCCGCCCGTCGCGGAGTGCTGCGTGCCGCACTCCGCGCGCGTGTCGACACGCTCGCTGCCGGCTGGGATGCTGCTCCGCGAAGTCGCGATCACGGCCGCCGACATCGTCGTGATCGGCGGCGTCCGCTGCACCAGCCCCGACCGGACGGCCTTCGACCTGGTCCGTGAGGCGGAGCCGGTTCCCGGCGCCGTGGGCATCGTGGCCGCACTGTTCGCAGCGGACGCGGACGCGGCCGGACGCGTCAGGTCGCGCCTGGAACTCGCGCACCGGCTGCCGCACAAGGCGGCCGCGCTGTCGCGCCTGGCCGCAGCCGAGGACGCCGCGGCGGATCAGCCGTCGCTGACCCGGTACACGTCGTAGACGGCGTCGATGCGGCGGACGGCGTTCAGCACGCGGTCGAGGTGCGTGGTGTCGCCCATCTCGAAGACGAACCGGCTGATCGCGAGCCGATCGGCGGAGGTGGATACGTTCGCCGACAGGATGTTCACGTGATGCTCGCTGAGGACCCGGGTCACGTCCGAGAGCAGCCCGGCACGATCGAGGGCCTCGATCTGGATCTGCACGAGGAACACGCTCTTGGAGCTCGGCGCCCACTCGACATCGATCATGCGATCGGGCTCGCGGAGCAGCGACTGCACGTTGTGGCACGACGCCTGGTGCACCGAGACGCCCGAGCCGCGCGTGATGAATCCGATGATGTCGTCGCCCGGCACCGGCGTGCAGCACCGCGCGATCTTGACGAGGATGTCGGGCGCGCCGCGCACGAGCACGCCCGAGTCGCTGGTCCGCGGGAGCGGTCGCGAGCGGACCGGGATCGCGGGCAGTTCGGGCTCGTCGGCATCGTCCACGTCGCGCACGAGCGCGATGACCTTCTCGATGACCGACTGCGTCGAGACGTGCCCCTCGCCGACGGCGGCGTACAACGCCGAGACGTCGTCGTAGCGCAGTTGGGCGGCCACCTCGGCGAACGACTCCTGGCTCATGAGCTTCTGGAGCGGGAGGTTCTGCTTGCGCATCGCGCGCGCGATCGCGTCGCGGCCGTGTTCGATCGCCTCGTCGCGGCGCTCCTTGGTGAACCACTGGCGGATCTTGCTCCGCGCGCGAGGGCTCTTGACGAAGGTCAGCCAGTCCTTGCTCGGTCCCGAGTCGGGATTCTTCGACGTGAAGACCTCGACGACATCGCCGCTCACCAGCTCGCTCTCGAGCGGCACCAGCCGACCGTTGACCTTCGCCCCCATCGTCCGGTGACCGACCTCGGTGTGCACCGCGTAGGCGAAGTCGACCGGGGTCGCGCCGGCCGGCAGGCCGATGACGCGGCCCTTCGGGGTGAAGACGTAGACCTCCTTCGCGCCGATCTCGAACCGCAGCGAGTCGAGGAACTCGCCGGGATCGGCCGTCTCGGCCTGCCAGTCCGAGATGTGGGCGAGCCAGGCCATGTCGGCGTCACCGCGCGTCGTCCCGCCGTCGGCATGGCCGGCAGCCATCCGCTCCTTGTACTTCCAGTGCGCCGCCACGCCGTACTCGGCGCGCTGGTGCATGTCGTGCGTGCGGATCTGGATCTCGACGGGGCGGCCCTTCGGCCCGATCACCGTCGTGTGCAACGACTGGTACAGGTTGAACTTCGGCGTCGCGATGTAGTCCTTGAATCGTCCCGGCACCGGCGTCCAGCGCGCGTGGATCGAACCGAGCACGGCGTAGCAGTCGCGGACCGAGTTCACGAGGATGCGGATGCCGACGAGGTCGTAGATGTCGTCGAAGTCCCGACCGCGGACGATCATCTTCTGGTAGATGGAGTAGTACTGCTTGGGCCGACCGACGACCTTGCCGCGGATGCGCGCCGCCTTGAGGTCGTCGGAGACGAGGTCGATGACCGACTGGACGTACTCCTCGCGCTGCGGGGTGCGCTGCTTGACGAGGCTCTCGATCTCGGCGTAGAGCTTGGGGTACAGCACCGCGAACGAGAGGTCCTCGAGTTCCCACTTGATGGTCTGGATGCCGAGGCGGTGCGCGAGGGGCGCGTAGATCTCAAGCGTCTCGGTCGCCTTGCGCGAAGCGGAGGCCGCGGGCACGAAGCCCCAGGTGCGCGCGTTGTGCAGGCGGTCCGCGAGCTTGATGATCAGGACGCGGATGTCCTTCGACATCGCGACGATCATCTTGCGGACGGTCTCCGCCTGCGTCGAGTCGCCGTACTTGACCTTGTCGAGCTTGGTGACGCCGTCGACCAGCATCGCGATCTCGTCGCCGAAGTCGGCGCGAAGCTGATCGAGCGTGTACGCGGTGTCCTCCACGGTGTCGTGGAGGAGGGCGGCTGCGACGGCCTTCGACCCGATGCCGAGGTCGGCGAGGATCTGGGCCACCGCGATCGGGTGCGTGATGTACGGCTCGCCGCTGCGCCGCTTCTGGCCCTCATGGGCGCGCTCGGCGACCGTGTACGCACGCTCGATGACCGAGAGGTCGGCTTTCGGATGGTGCATGCGCACCGTCCGCATGACGCTGTCGACCGCCCCGGCGGGCAGCGCCTTGGAGAAGATCCGTGGCACGAGTCGACGCAGTGACGCCGTCGAGTTGACACCGGTATCGGTCATGAGCCCCGCACCTCCAGACCTCAATTATCACCGCTTCCGAAACGGTCGCGCGCCATCGAGGTCCGGAGGACGCTTCAGGCGACCGGCAGGGCCTCGGCCGTCGACCCGCCCGCGCGCTCCCGCTCCTTGAGCACCTTCTGGTCGTGGCGCTTGATCGCGGGCTCCCCCTCGCGCAGCTGCGAGTAGAGCGGCGCGGCGATGAAGACCGTGGACCAGGTGCCGACGAGGATGCCGATGAGCAGCGCGAGCGAGATGTCTCGCAGCGTGTCGGCGCCGAGCACGCCCGCACCGATGAACAGGATGGCCGCGACGGGCAGCGCCGCCACCACGCTCGTGTTGATCGAACGGACCAGCGTCTGGTTCACGGCGAGGTTCACCGACTCGGCGAACGTGCGACGCGACTCCTGGCCGTCCTCCGACGTGTTCTCGCGGATCTTGTCGAAGACCACGACCGTGTCGTAGAGCGAGTAGCTGAGGATCGTCAGGATGCCGATCACCGCCGCCGGGGTCACCTCGAAGCCGACCGCGGCGTAGAGCCCCGCCGTCACGACCAGGTCGCCGAGGAGCGACAGGATCGCGGCGAGCGACATCTTCCATGTTCGGAAGTACAACGCCATGATGACGGCGGCGAGCAACAGGAACGCTGCGAGGCCGAGGAGCGCCTGCCTGGTGATGTCCGCACCCCAGCTCGCGCCGATGAACGAGGAGGTCACCTCGGACTCGGGCACGCCGTAGGCATCGGCGAGGACCGCGGTGAGTTCGCGCGACTCCGCCTGCTCGAGCTGGTCGGTCTGCACGCGCACGCCGTCCTCGCCCACGATGGTCACGCGGGCGACGGCTCCGGGGACGACCTCGGCGACCGCGTCGATCGCGGGCTGCTCGGTCGCGTTCTGGACTCCGGAGATCTGGAACTGCGAGCCGCCGCGGAACTCGATGCCGAAGTTGAAGCCGCGCACGACGGGGATGAGCACCGAGAGGATGATGAGCACGGCCGCGACCGTGTACCACTTCTTGCGCCCGCCGACGAAGTTGAACGAGCGCTTGCCCGTGTAGAGGTCGTTGCCGAACGTGGTGAGTCGGTTGGCCATCAGGACTCCTTGCTCTCGCCGGCGCCGACGGTGGCGTCGGCCTGCGCGGCCTTGCGCTCGGCGATGGTCTGGCGCTTCTGCGCCTCGCGCGAGCTGGATGCCGCCTTCTTCGCCGGGACGGCGACCGGCTTGCGGAACTCCGCGCGGCCGCGGTAGACCGCGCCGAGCGCCTGCGGGTCGAGCCCCGACCACGAGTGGCCGCTGGAGAAGAACCGCGTCTGCGCGAGCAGCTGCAGCATCGGATGCGTGAAGAGGATCACGACGATGACGTCGATGATCGTGGTCAGGCCGAGCGTGAACGCGAAGCCGCGAACGCTGCCGACCGCGAGGATGTAGAGGACGACCGCCGCGAGCAGGTTCATCGACTTCGACGACAGGACGGTGCGCAGGGCGCGCTTCCAGCCCGCCTCGACGGCCCCGACGAGGGGCCGGCCGTCGCGCAACTCGTCGCGAACGCGTTCGAAGTAGACGATGAACGAGTCGGCCGTGAAGCCGATCGCGACGATCAGGCCCGCGATGCCGGCCAGCGACAGGCGATAGCCCTGGTACCAACCGAGGATCGTGATCATCAGGTACGTGATGACACCGGCGATGATCAGCGAGGCGATCGTCACCGAACCGAGCGCGCGGTACTGGAACAGCGTGTAGATCACGACGAGGATGAGGCCGATGATGCCCGCGATGAGGCCCGACTGCAGCTGCGAGGTGCCGAGCGTCGCGGAGATCGTGTCGGAGGATTGCACCTCGAAGCTGATCGGGAGGGCGCCGAACTTCAGCTGGTCCGCGAGCGCCTTCGACGACTCCTGGGTGAAGTTGCCGGTCACCTGCGGACGACCGTCGGTGATGACGCCGTTCATCTGCGGCGCCGAGAGCACCGCGCCGTCGAGCACGAATGCGAACTGGTCGCGAGGCGTCTGGCCGTTGAGTGCGAACAGCCGCTGGCTGACCTCCGAGAACGCCTCGGTGCCGCGCTCGTTGAAGACGATGTTGACGGCCCACTGGCCGGTGGTCGCACCGGTCTGCGTCTGGACCATGCCGTTGGTCGCGTCGACGATGTCCTCACCGCTGACCTCGACCGGACCGAGCAGGTACTTGATGGTGCGCGTGGAGTCGCAGGTGACGAGCGGCTCGTCGGACGGGGCGACGTTCGCCCCGCTCTCGTCGAGCGTCGCGCAGTCGAACGTGTCGAACTCGTCCTGCAGGGCGGGCGTCACCCAGTTCGGGTCGCTCGCGTCCGTCGGCTCGACGCTCGGCGTCGCGGAGAGCTCCTCCTCTGCGCCGTCGGTCGGCTCGGGGCTCTCGCTCGGGTCGATCGACTGGTTGGTCGCGGCATCCGCGAGCAGCACCGGCCGGAGCTCGAGCTTCGCCGACGACTCGATCCGGTTGCGCGTCTGCTCGTCGAGCTCGCCCGGGATGGCGACGACGACGTTCTGGCCGCCCTGCGTCGTGATGTCGGCCTCGGAGACACCGGACGCGTCGACGCGCTGGCGGATGATCGAGACCGCCTGGTCGAGCTGCTCCTGCGACACGGTCTCACCCTCGGCGACCTGCGGCGCCAGGATGATCTGCGTGCCGCCCTCGAGGTCGAGCGCGAGCTTCGGCGTCCAGGAGCCGCCGCCCCAGATGACGCCGGCCGCGTTGATGCCGAACAGCGCGACGATGAGGACGCCGAGCCAGGTCAGTGATCGCACGGCCTTCCGGACGGGCGTCGGTCGCGAGGACCGCTTGGATGGTGCAGCCACGGTTGTGCCTTCTCTGCAGGGAGCCCGCGCAGCATCGCGCGGGCAGAGCTATGGGGTGGGCCTCAGTCGTCCGACTTCTTGGTGTCGGGCGTCTCGTCGTTCGGCGACTCGTCGACGCGCTCGCCGAACTCGGGCTCACCCTCGATCGCAGCGGCAGCCTCGGCGGGCGCCTCGACCGGCTCCACCACGCGGGCGATGGTCTGGCGGTGCACCGTGAGGACGGTGCCCGGCGACGACTCGAGCTCGACGCGGTTCTCCTCCTCGTCGATCGAGAGGATGGTGCCGAACACCCCGAAGTTCGTCATCACCGTCGCGCCCGGAACGACCTTCGTCTGCAGTTCGCGCTGCTCCGCCTGGCGCTTCCGCGAGTTCCGGAACATGAAGAAGATCAGCACCGCCAGGACGGCGAGCATGATGAGAGTCAGCGGATCAAGGACCATGGGGTGGGAACCTTCCGGTGTGCGCGCCATGCGCACGATCAGGGGCGGGGTGGCCGGAGCCTCAAAGGATTATAGGTCATCGATGGGCAGCGCCACCCCGGTGCCCTCGGCCTCGCGGACGAGTCCGAAGTGGCGCCAGGCGGCGGGCGTCGCCATCCGACCGCGCGGGGTCCGGGTGACGAGGCCGATGCGCACGAGGAACGGTTCGACGACCGCCTCGATGGTCTCGGCCTCCTCTCCCACGGACACGGCGAGCGTGTTGAGGCCGACGGGACCGCCGCCGAACCTCGTGAGGATCGTCATCATCACGGCGCGATCGAGGCGGTCGAGCCCGACCGGGTCGACGTCGTAGAGCTCGAGCGCGGCGCGCACGGCGTCGATGTCGGCCCGCCCGCCGTGCACGAGCGCGTAGTCGCGCACTCGGCGCAGCAGGCGGTTCGCGATGCGCGGCGTTCCTCGGCACCGTCCGGCGATCTCGGCGATCGCCGCCCGGTCGATGTCGAGCCCGAGCATGACGGCGGCTCGCCCGAGGACCTGCTCGAGCTCGGCCTCGTCGTAGAACTCCAGGTGGGCGGTGAAGCCGAAGCGATCGCGCAGCGGGTTCGGCAGCAGGCCCGCGCGCGTGGTCGCCCCGACGAGCGTGAACGGCGCGAGGTCGAGGGGCACGGATGTCGCCCCAGCGCCCTTGCCGACCATGATGTCGATGCGGAAGTCCTCCATCGCGAGGTACAGCATCTCCTCCGCGGAGCGAGCCATGCGGTGGATCTCGTCGATGAACAGCACCTCGCCGGGGACGAGTGAGGACAGGATCGCCGCGAGGTCGCCGGCGTGCTGGATCGCGGGGCCGCTCGACATGCGGAGCGGCCGGCCGCCCTCGTGCGCGACGATCATGGCGAGCGTCGTCTTGCCGAGCCCGGGCGGGCCGGCCAGCAGGATGTGATCGGGGGTCCGCTGCTGCATCGCGGCGGCCGACAGGAGCAGCTGCAGCTGCCCTCGAACGCGGGTCTGCCCCACGAACTCCTCGAGGCTCCTCGGCCGCAGCGCGCCTTCGAACGCGAGCTCTGCCTCGGAGGCGAGTTCGGGATCGGTCAGGTCGAGGTCGTCATCGGTCATCGCGCCCGCGCCCCCTGCTGCGCCGGGCCGAGCCGGGCGAGCGTGAGCCGCAGCAGGACGGGCACCGAGGTCGCGGCCGAGTCATCCGCCGTCTCGAGCGTCTCGGCGAGCGCCTCGCCCGCGAGCTTCTCGGACCAGCCCAGGCCGGTCAGCGCGGCGAGCACGTCGTCGGCCACGCCGCCCGTCGCGACGGGCGCGCCACTCGCGGCGACGGCCGGCGCGACGAGCTTGCCCGACAACGAGACGGTGATGAGCTTCGCGGTCTTCGGCCCGATGCCGCTGACGCGTCGGAACGCGGCGTCGTCGTCGGCCTGCACCGCGCGGGCGACGTCGGTGGGCGACATCGCCGAGAGCACTCCGAGGCCGGACTTGGGCCCGACGCCCGTGACGCCGATGAGCAGCTCGAAGACCTCGAGTTCGTCTCGCGAGGCGAAGCCGAAGAGGGTGAGCGAGTCCTCGCGGACGACGAGCGACGTGTGCACGATGACCTCGTCGCCGACCCGGCTCGCGAGCACGAAGGCCGGCGTCGCGTTGACGAGGTAGCCCACCCCGGAGACCTCGACGACGAGCGAGCTGCCGGAGGCATGCAGCACGCGGCCGCGGAGTGAGGAGATCACTCCTTCACCCTACGGGCTGCCCCCGACACGGCCGCGGCGCGCTCCGCGGCGAGCCACGCCTGCTGGGCGGGCGTCAACGCGCCGCCGGATGCCTCGCCCCCGGCCCGCGCCGCCGCGCCGGCGCCGCCCCGGGCATCGGCGATCGCGGCGCCCGCGGCTCCCCCGGTGCGCCAGGCGTGGCAGATCGCGAGGGCGAGGGCGTCCGCGGCATCCGCCGGCTTCGGCACCGCCTCGAGCCCCAGGATGCGCGCGACCATCGCGCCGACCTGCGCCTTGTCGGCTCGGCCGTAGCCGGTGATCGCCGCCTTCACCTCGCTCGGCGTGTGCAGCGCCACCGGCAGCGCGCGACGAGCGGCGATGAGCATCGCGACGCCCGAGATCTGCGCGGTACCCATGATCGTCGACACGTCCGATCGCGCGAAGACTCGCTCCAGTGCGACGGCCTGCGGCCGATGCTCCTCGAGGATCGCCTCCAGCCCGTCGGCGATGCGCGCCAGGCGCCTCGGCGTGTCGAGGTCGGCCGGCGATCGCAGGACCACCACGTCGACGAGCGTCGCCGTGCGGTTCGGCTCGACGTCGACCACGCCCACGCCGCAGCGCGTGAGTCCCGGGTCGATGCCGAGCACGCGCACGGCGATCGGCCTAGTCCTCGTCCTCGAGCTCGGCCTGGACCTCGGCGGTCAGGTCGAAGTTGCTGTAGACGTTCTGCACGTCGTCGCTGTCCTCCAGCGCGTCGATCAGGCGGAACACCTTGCGGGCCGTGTCGGCGTCGATCTCGACCTTGAGGTTCGGCACGAACTCGATGTCGGCGGACTCGTAGTCGAGCCCGGCATCCTGCAGCGCCTTGCGCGTGTCCACCATCGACGACGGGTCGGTGATGACCTCGAAGCCCTGGGCGTGCGGCTCGATCTCCTCGGCGCCGGCCTCGAGCGCCGCCATCATGACGTCGTCCTCGGTCGTGCCCTCGCCGGTCACGACGATGACGCCCTTGCGCGTGAAGTTGTAGGCGACCGAGCCGGGGTCGGCCAGCGTGCCGCCGTTGCGGCTGAGCCCCGTGCGGACCTCGGCGGCCGCGCGGTTCTTGTTGTCGGTGAGCACCTCGATCATGAGCGCGACGCCGTTCGGGCCGTACGCCTCGTAGGTGATGTTCTGGTACTCGACGGCCTCGCCGCCGATGCCGGCCCCGCGCTTGATGGCGCGGTCGATGTTGTCGTTCGGCACCGACGTCTTCTTGGCCTTCTGCACCGCGTCGTACAGCGTCGGGTTGCCGCCCAGGTCGGGGCCGCCGAGCTTGGCCGCGACCTCGATGTTCTTGATGAGCTTGGCGAACGACTTCGCACGGCGTGCGTCGATGACGGCCTTCTTGTGCTTGGTCGTCGCCCACTTGGAATGCCCGGACATGCCTCTCCCGTCACGGTGATCAGTACCCCGACATTCTAGGCCAGCGCGCACGCCGGCCCCCGCGTCCACGCAGGTCGGGCGCTACGCCGCGGCGGTCACCGCCGCGCGGACCTTCGCCAGGAAGTACTCGTGGAACCGGTGGTCGCCCTGGATCTCGGGGTGGAAGCTCGTCCCGACGAGGTTCCCCTGCTCGACGGCCACCACGCGCCCGTCGGCGAGCGTGGCGAGGGGCGTCGCGCGCTCCCCCACCGCCTCGACCACCGGGCCGCGGATGAAGACGGCGTGCACCGGCCGCTCGCCGAGCGCCGGCACGTCGAGGTCGGTCTCGAACGACTGGTTCTGCGAGCCGAAGGCGTTCCGCCGGACGACCACGTCGAGCCCGCCGAGGTTCCGCTGCCCCTCGATCGTGTCGAGCAGCGTGTCGGCGATCATGATGAGGCCGGCGCACGTGCCGTAGACCGGGAGGCCCTCCGCGATCCGGCGCTTGAGCGGCTCGGCGACTCCGAACGCGCGCGACAGCTTGTCCATGACGGTCGACTCGCCGCCGGGGATCACGAGCCCGTCGATGCCCTCGACGTCCTCGGGCCGGCGGACGAGCACGACGCGCGCGCCGAGCTCGCCCAGCACGCGCGCGTGCTCGCGGAAGTCGCCCTGGAGGGCGAGGACGCCGACGGTCGGCCCCGCGGCATCCGTCGCCCCCAGGGACTCGTCGCGGAGACTCACCATCCGCGCTCGGCGAGCCGGTGCGGTGCGGGCAGGTCGCCGACGTTGATGCCGACCATGGCCTCGCCGAGGCCGCGCGACACCTCGGCGACCACCTTGGGGTCGTCGTAGAAGGTCGTGGCCTTGACGATCGCGGCGGCGCGCTGCTCGGGGTTGCCCGACTTGAAGATGCCGGAGCCCACGAAGACGCCGTCGGCGCCGAGCTGCATCATCATCGCGGCATCGGCCGGCGTCGCGACGCCGCCCGCGGTGAAGAGGACGACGGGGAGCTTGCCGGTCTCGGCGACCTCGAGGACGAGCTCGTACGGCGCCTGCAGCTCCTTCGCGGCGACGTAGAGCTCGTCGCGCGTCATCGACTTCAGCTGGTTGATCTCGGAGGTGATCTTGCGGATGTGCTTGGTCGCCTCGGAGACGTCGCCCGTGCCGGCCTCGCCCTTCGAGCGGATCATCGCCGCGCCCTCGTTGATGCGGCGCAGGGCCTCGCCGAGGTTGGTGGCACCGCAGACGAAGGGGGTGGTGAAGCCCCACTTGTCGATGTGGTTGACGTAGTCGGCGGGCGAGAGCACCTCGGACTCGTCGATGTAGTCGACGTCGAGCGCCTGGAGCACCTGCGCCTCGACGAAGTGGCCGATGCGGGCCTTGGCCATGACCGGGATGGAGACCTCGGCGATGATCGCCTCGATGAGGTCGGGGTCGCTCATGCGGGCGACGCCGCCCTGGGCGCGGATGTCGGCGGGGACGCGCTCGAGGGCCATGACGGCGACCGCACCGGCGTCCTCGGCGATGCGCGCCTGCTCGGGCGTGACGACGTCCATGATGACGCCGCCCTTCAGCATCTCGGCGAGGCCGCGCTTCACGCGGCTCGAGCCGGTCTCGGACGTGCTCATGGGTGGTTCCCTTCGACGGATGGCGCGCACTCGCGCAACTTCGCGGACAAGACGTTGGCTTGGCCTAGGCCAAAAGATAGCATGGGCCGAGTCCTCCCTTCGGAACAGTGATGGATCGTGACATGACCCTCGAGATCACCGGTCGTTCGGCCGCCGACATCGCCGCGAGCGTCCGCGCGCTCATCGAGCGCGGCATCCTGCTCCCCGGCGATCCGCTGCCGCCGGTGCGGGGCCTCGCCGACGACCTCGGCGTCAACCGCAACACGGCCGTCGCCGCCTACCGGCAGCTCACCACGGCCGGCATGGTCGTCACCCGCGGCCGCGGCGGCACGCGCGTCGCCGACCGGTCGCCCGTCGCGCAGGAGGGCTTCGCGGCCGACAGCGTGCTCCGCGACGTCGCGACCGGCAACCCCGACCCCGACCTCATCCCGGACCCGTCCCGTGCCCTCGCGGGCATGGCGGGCCGGCCGGTGCTCTACGGCGAACCCGTCATCGACCCCGACCTCGAACGCTGGGCGCACGAGTGGGTGGGCGCCGACCTCGCACCCTCCGACGTGCGGCTCACGATCACGAGCGGCGCGGCCGACGCGGTCGAGCGCCTCCTCGCGCAGGCGCTCGTGCGCGACGACGCGGTCGCGCTCGAGGATCCGTGCTTCCTCACGAGCATCCACACGGTACGCGTGGGCGGCTACCGCCCCGTGCCGGTCCCGGTCGACGACGAGGGGATGACCGTCGACGGGTTGCGCTCGGCGCTCGAGCAGGGCGTGCGCGCCGTGGTCTGCACGCCGCGCGCGCAGAACCCGACCGGGGCGAGCCTCTCCGATCGCCGCGCCGCCGACCTGCGCGAGGTGCTCGCCGACCACCCGTACGTCCTCGTCATCGAGGACGACCACTTCTCGATGCTCTCCCGGAGCCCGTACCGCTCCCTCATCGGCCCCGACCACCGCCGCTGGGCGCTCGTGCGCTCGGTGTCGAAGTTCCTCGGGCCCGACATGTGCCTCGCGGTCACCGCGTCCGACCCCGAGACGGCCGATCGGCTCGCGATGCGGCTCACCCCTGGCACGACCTGGGTGAGCCACCTCCTCCAGCGCCTCGCGCTCGCGCTGGTGACCGACCCCGGCGTCGTCTCGGGCATCGAGGCAGCGGGATCGCACTACGCCGAACGGAACGCCGCGTTCGCTTCACGCCTCACCGCGCTCGGCGTGCCCGCGACGGCCGGCGACGGGCTGAACCTCTGGGTCGCCCTGCCGGTGCCCGCCCGCGACGTCTCCGAGCAGCTCATGCGCCGCGGCTGGCTCGTGCGAGCCGGCGACGAGTTCGTGCTGTCGGAGGCCCCGGCCGCGCGCCGCCTGCGCCTGACGGTGCACGACCTCGCCGATGCCGACGCCGAGCGGCTCGCCGCCGATATCGCGGCCGCCGTCCGCGCCGCGGGCGGACGGCTCACTCCGCCCGGGATGGAATGATCGAGGGGTGAAGGTCCTCTCGATCCAGTCCGCCGTCGCCTACGGCCACGTCGGCAACTCCGCGGCCGTGTTCCCGCTCCAGCGCATCGGGGTCGAGGTCATGCCCGTCTACACCGTCAACTTCTCGAACCACACCGGCTACGGCGCTTGGCGCGGTCCGCTGATCGCACCGACCGACGTCGCCGACGTCATCTCCGGCATCGAGGACCGCGGGGCCTTCCCGAAGGTCGACGTGATCCTCTCGGGCTACCAGGGCTCCGAGGGCATCGCCGACGTCATCCTCGACGCCGTCGCGCGGATCAAGACCGCGAACCCCGACGCGATCTACTCGTGCGACCCGGTCATGGGCAATGCGAAGAGCGGATGCTTCGTGGCGCCGACGATCCCGGTGCTGCTCCGCGACCGCGTGGTGCCGGCCGCCGACCTCATCACCCCGAACCAGTTCGAACTGGGCTACCTCACCGGGACCGAGCCCGACTCGCTCGAGTCGACGCTCGAGTCGGTCGACCTCGCGCGGGGCATGGGTCCTCGGACCGTGCTCGTGACGAGCGTCGAGCGCCCCGACCGCGCGGACGGCACGATCGAGATGCTCGCGGTCGACGACGACGGTGCGTGGATCGTGGAGACGCCGCGCCTCCCGATGAAGGCGAACGGCTCGGGGGATGTCACGGCCGCCCTCTTCACGGCGCACTACCGCCGCACGGGCGACGCATCCGGCGCGCTCGCACGCACCGCGTCGAGCGTCTTCGACCTGCTGGCCACCACCCACGAGTCGGGTGAGCGCGAGCTGCGGCTCGTCGAGTCCCAGGAGGCGTACGCGAACCCGCGCATGCAGTTCGAGGTCCGCCGGGTCCGCTGACGCACACGCTCGGTGGTCGAGTAGGCGCGCAGCGCCGTATCGAGACCGGTCGCGAGGTCTCGATACGCGGCTGCGCCGCTACTCGACCACCGAGAGGACGCCGCTCAGCGCGGCCATGCCTCCGCGATCTCCTCCCGCACCTCGCCGAGGAGGCGCGGGAGCGCCTTCGTGCCCGCGATGATCGGGAAGAAGTTCGCGTCGAGCGCCCATCGCGGCACGATGTGCTGGTGCAGGTGCTCGGCGATGCCGGCGCCGGCGATGCGGCCCTGGTTCATGCCGATGTTGAATCCGTCGCAGCGCGAGACCTGCTTCACCGTCCGCATCGCGACCTGCGTGAGCTCCCCGATCTCGGCGACCTCGTCGGGGGTCGCCTCGTCGTAGGTGGCGATGTGCCGGTACGGGCAGACGAGCAGGTGGCCGCTGTTGTAGGGGTACAGGTTCAGCAGCACGTAGGCGTGCTCGCCGCGCGCGACGATGAGCGACTGCTCGTCGCTGAGCTGCGGCGCGCGGCAGAACGGGCAGGCGTGCTCGTCGGGCTGCTGCCCGTGCTGGATGTAGACGAGGCGGTGCGGGGTCCAGAGCCGCTGGAACGCGTCGGGCACGCCGGCGAGGTCGGCCGCGGCATCCGTCGGAACGCCGTCGAACTCGTCGCCCTGGTACGAGGTCATGCGAACAGGTCGTCCCGGGTGGTCACCTGGCGGCGATCCGCGATCGCCTCGCGGATGCGAAGCTCGGCCTCGGCGATCGGCACGCCGTTCTCCTGCGTGCCGTCCCGGAAGCGGAAGCTCACGGTCTCGGCCGTGCGGTCGTTCTCGCCCGCGATGAGCTGGATCGGCACCTTCTGCGTCGTGTGGGTGCGGATCTTCTTCTGCATGCGGTCGTCGCTCGTGTCGAGCTCGGTGCGCACGCCCGAGCCCGCGAGCTGCGTGAGGATGCCGCCGAGGTACGGCGCGTACTCGTCGGCGACGGGGATGCCGACGACCTGCACCGGCGAGAGCCAGAGCGGGAACGCGCCCGCGTAGTGCTCGGTGAGCACGCCGAAGAAGCGCTCGATGGATCCGAACTTCGCGGAGTGGATCATGACGGGCTGCTGGTGGGTGCCGTCGGCCGCGGTGTACTCGAGGCCGAAGCCCTCGGGCTGGTTGAAGTCGTACTGGATCGTCGACATCTGCCAGGTGCGGCCGATCGCGTCGCGCGCCTGGACCGAGATCTTCGGGCCGTAGAACGCGGCGCCGCCCGGGTCCATCACGAGCTCGAGCCCGGACTCCTCGGCGACCTCTCGCAGCACGTCGGTCGCGACCTCCCACTGCTCGTCGCTGCCCTTGAACTTCTCGGAGTCGGCATCGCGCGTCGAGAGCTCGAGGTAGTAGTCGTCGAGGCCGAAGTCGCGCAGGAGGCCGAGCACGAAGTCGAGCAGGTGCTTGATCTCGCCGGGCGCCTGCTCGGGCGTGACGTAGCTGTGCGAGTCGTCCTGCGTGAGGCCGCGCACGCGCGTGAGGCCCTGCACGACGCCCGACTTCTCGTAGCGGTACACGGTGCCGAACTCGAAGAACCGCAGCGGGAGCTCGCGGTACGACCGCCCGCGCGAGCGGAAGATCAGGTTCTGCATCGGGCAGTTCATCGCCTTGAGGTAGTACTCGCTGTTCTCGAGCTCCATCGGCGGGAACATCGTGTCCTTGTAGTACGGCAGGTGCCCGGACAGCTCGAAGACATGCGCCTTCGTGATGTGCGGCGTCGAGACGTACTGGAAGCCCTCCTCGATGTGGCGCCGGCGGACGTAGTCCTCCATCTCGCGCTTGATCACGCCGCCCTTGGGGTGGAACACGGGCAGGCCCGAGCCGATCTCGTCGGGGAAGCTGAACAGGTCGAGCTCGACGCCGAGCTTGCGGTGGTCGCGGCGGGCGGCCTCCTCGAGCCGGTGCTGGTAGGCGCGGAGCTCGTCCTTGGTCGGCCACGCGGTGCCGTAGATCCGCTGCAGCTGCGGGTTCTTCTCGGACCCGCGCCAGTAGGCGGCCGCGACCCGCATGAGGGCCCAGCCGTTCCCGATCATGCGCGTGCTCGGCAGGTGCGGGCCGCGGCAGAGGTCCTTCCAGGCGACCTCGCCGGTCTTCGGGTCGACGTTGTCGTAGATGGTGAGCTCGGCGCCGCCGACCTCGACCGACTCGTTGTCGTCCTGGCCGCCCTCGCCGCCGGTCGGGTGGCCCTTCAGCCCGATGAGCTCGAGCTTGTACGGCTCGGCCCCGAGCTCGGCGCGGGCCTCGTCGTCGGTGACGACGCGGCGCACGAAACGCTGGCCCGAGCGGATGATCCGCGCCATCTCCTTGTCGAGCACCTTCAGGTCTTCGGGCGTGAAGGGCTCGGCGACGTCGAAGTCGTAGTAGAAGCCGTCGGTGACGGGCGGGCCGATCCCGAGCTTCGCGTCGGGGTTGACCTTCTGCACGGCCTGGGCGAGGACGTGGGCCGTCGAGTGGCGGAGGATCGCGAGCCCGTCGGGCGAGTCGATCGTGACCGGCTCGACGACGTCGGTGTCGGTCACCGTCGTCGCGAGGTCCTTCAGCTCGCCGTTGACGCGCATCGCGACAACGGAACGATCGGTGAAGAGCTCGAAGCCGTCGGCCAAGTGGATCCACTCCCCTGCAGTGTGAGACGCAACCCCTCAACTGTAGTCGCGAGCGACGGCCGCGGCGCGCGCAGGCGGCGTCGCCCGACCGCCGGCCCCGGTTTGCGCTCGACCACGCAAGCAGAGGTGCCATCCCGTCGTCGTTTGCGCGACCTTGCGCGAAGTATCGCAAGAACTCGACATTTGCCAGACATTTCCTCGCACCACCTTGTGCGGATCTCGCGCGCCGCCATAGCCTCGCCTCACTCGAGGGCACCGCGACGCCCGCAGTGCCCGCAGGCGTGCACAACGAGAGGAAACGAGTCGACGATGACACGGCCCACCACCCCCGTCCCACCGCCGCAGCGCGGAACCGGCCCGAGGCCAGGACGCACCCCGCTCGCGGTCGCCGCGACCGCGGTGCTGGCCGTCGGCGCCGCGGTCCTCGGCCCCGCCCCGGCCTCGGCCGCTCCGGAACCGGTCGTCACCCGCGCCGCCATCGACCCGGCGCTCGTCGCGGGCCGAGGCGCAGACGTCCCGTTCCTCGAGCAGGAGGCCGAGCACGCGTCGACGAGCGGCGAGGTGATCGGTCCCGATCGCACCGCCTACACGATCGAGGCCGAGGCCTCCGGCCGCTCCGCCGTGCGGCTCGATCCCGGCGAGTACGTCGAGTTCACGCTGCCCCAGGCGGCGAATGCCATCACGGTGCGCTACAGCATCCCCGACGCGCCGGGCGGGGGCGGGATCACCGCGCCGCTGGAGGTCGCCGTCGACGGCGGCGAACCGGCCGTGATGCCCCTCACGTCCGAGTACTCGTGGCTCTACAACCAGTACCCGTTCACGAACGACCCGGACGCCGACCTCCTGCACCCGGACTGGTGGATCACCGAGTGCGGATGCGTCCCCGGCGAGGGCTACGAGGTCGCGAAGCCGTTCCGCCCGATGCACTTCTACGACGAGCAGCGGATGCTCCTGGGCCAGACCTTCCCGGCCGGCGCCGTCGTCCGCCTGACCGCCCCCGAGGGCACGGATGCCGCGTGGACGGTCATCGACCTCCTCGACTCCGAGCTCGTCGCACCGCCCTCGGAGCAGCCCGACGATTCGGTCAGCGTCCTGAAGTTCGGGGCCGACCCGGACGGCGTACGCGATTCCGCCCCGGCCTTCCGCACCGCGATCCGATGGGCGCAGCGGCACGGGGTCGAGGTGTTCATCCCCGCCGGCGAGTTCCGGGTCAGCGAGCACCTCATCGTCGACGAGGTCACGATCCGCGGCGCCGGCAACTGGCACTCGATCGTATTCGGCGAGGAGGTCGCGCTGAAGAAGCCGACCGCCGATGGCTCCGTGCACACCGGCGTGGGCTTCTACGGGAGGGACGCCGCCGACGGCGGCAGCTCGAACGTGCACCTGTCCGACTTCGCCATCCGCGGCGACGTCCGGGAGCGGATCGACACCGACCAGGTCAACGGCGTCGGCGGAGCCATGAGCGACTCGACGATCGAGCGCCTCCACATCGAGCACACCAAGGTCGGGCTCTGGTTCGACGGCCCGATGAACAACGTCGTGGTACGCGACAACGTGATCGTCGACCAGGTCGCCGACGGCCTGAACTTCCACACCGGCGTCACCGACTCGGTCGCCGAGCGCAACTTCGTCCGCAACACCGGCGACGACGGGCTCGCGATGTGGTCGGAGGGCGTCCCGAACGCCGGGAACGTGTTCGTGCGGAACACCGTCCAGACGCCGACGCTCGCGAACGGCATCGCGATCTACGGCGGCGCCGACACGACGGTCGAGGGCAACCTCGTCGCCGATCCGATCCGCGAGGGCAGCGCCCTGCACGCCGGCTCGCGGTTCGGCGCCGAGCCCTTCACCGGTTCGCTCGAGTTCACCGACAACACGACGGTCCGCGCCGGCACCTACGAGCTCAACTGGAACATCGGCCTCGGCTCGATCTGGCTCTACGCGCTCGACCGGTCGATCGACCTGGCCGATGTCAGGGTCACGGGCGACCACTACCTCGACAGCACGTACAACGCGATCATGCTCGTCTCCGATTGGCCCGTGAAGGACCAGGTCTCGATCTCGAACGTGCACTTCGCCGACGTGCGCGTCGACGGCACCGGCACGTCCGTCCTGAGCGCGCGAGTCGCGGGGTCGGCCTCGTTCGAGAACGTGGATGCTCGCAACGTGGGCGCCGTCGGCATCAACAACTGCGGCACGTTCCACTTCACGCCCGCGGGCTCCGAGTTCTCGGTCGTCGACCTCGGAGGGAACGACTCGAGCGGCGTGAACACCACCGGCCCGTGGATGGCGCCGTGGGAGCTGCCGAACACGATCACGTGCGACGACCGGCCGCCGGTGGTCGCGCCGCCCGCGCCGTCGCCCTGGTGAGATCCGGATGCGACGAAGGCCCCGGCTGCTGCCGGGGCCTTCGTGCTGGTGGGCGATACTGGGATCGAACCAGTGACCTCTTCCGTGTCAGGGAAGCGCGCTACCGCTGCGCCAATCGCCCGGATGCGAGTGAGCTCTGCGAACTCGTCTCGAGGTGGATACGGGATTCGAACCCGTGTATACGGCTTTGCAGGCCGCTGCCTCGCCTCTCGGCCAATCCACCGTTGCTTGGGTTCACCACCAAAGAACAAACCGGCTTTCGCCGGCTTGGTCAGAGCGGATGACGAGACTCGAACTCGCGACCCTCACCTTGGCAAGGTGATGCGCTACCAACTGCGCCACATCCGCGTTGTCGCTGTTTCGGCGACAGAGAGACTCTAACCGATGACGTGAACGATTGACAAACCGAGGCCCCCTGCCCGCCGATTCCGGCCGATCAGGAGGCCAATCGAACCGCGCAACCCGGGCGTGTCGTCGACCAACGGGGTGTCTGACGGGCGCGACATCCGACGCCGACCCGCACGCTCGTTCCGGGTCCTCACCCGCGCTCGGATGCGCCCGCGCGCCGATGTGCAATCGACCCGCCGCGTGGGCTAGTATCGACTCCGCGGTCACGATCCGATCGGGCCCGCGATCCCACATGGGCGATTGGCGCAGCTGGTAGCGCGCTTCCTTCACACGGAAGAGGTCGTCGGTTCGAGCCCGGCATCGCCCACCACGACGAAACGCCCCCGGCTCCCCGGGGGCGTTCCTCGTTTCGGCGGGCGGGTCTCGGCGGGCGTGCGCTACCCCCACCCGTACCGCGCGGCGAGGGCGTCCACGACCCGGCCGTACCGGTCCGCGTCGAGCGACGCTGCTTCACGCCGCATCCCGTCCGTGTGCACGAGGAAGACGCGATCGATCCGAGCCCAGCTCGGCCGGCCCTCGCCGTCCCACGCCCCCGCGCCGAGCGCGACGGCGTCGCCGTTGCCGTCCTGCGGCCTGCTCGTCAGCTGCACGGCCAGGAAGCGCCCCTCGGTGCCCGCCGCCACGACGACCACGGGCCGATCCTTGCCCCGACCGTCTCGTTCCTCGTAGGGCACCCAGGTCCAGACGACCTCGCCCGGGTCCGGTTCGCCGTCCCGCTCCGGGGTGTAGGCGAACCGCACGCGACGGATGCCGGCGGGATCCAGCTCGACCGTCGCCGACGGTCCCGAGCGCCCGGGCCACTCCTCGTCGTCGGCTCGCGGCGGCGACGCGGCATCCGTCACGGTCGGCGCAGGTCGGTCGGGGCGACCGGCCGGCGACGTCGGGAACGGGCGGATGACACGCCGGAGGGCGGTGAGGAAGCGGTGGGTGTCAGGCACACCCGCACACTATCCTCACCGCCCTCGCGGTGATCGCAGGATCAGACGGACTCGAGCTTGTAGCCCTCTTCGCCGTGGACGATCGTGTCGATGCCCGCCAGCTCGTCCTCGTTCTTCACGCGGAAGCCGATGGTCTTCTCGATCGCGAAGCCGACCACGAAGGCGACGATGAACGAGTAGAGCAGGACGCCGACGGCGGCGATCGCCTGGACGGCCAGCTGGCCGGCGTCGCCACCGACGAAGAGGCCGGTGCCGGTCGCGAAGAAGCCGAGGTAGAGCGTACCGATGAGGCCGCCGACCAGGTGGATGCCCACCACGTCGAGCGAGTCGTCGAAGCCCCACTTGAACTTCAGCTCGATCGCGATGGCGCAGACCGCACCCGCGACGACGCCGAGGACCGTCGCCCAGCCCGGGGTCAGGTTGGCACAGGCCGGGGTGATCGCGACGAGACCCGCGACGGCGCCCGATGCGGCACCGACCGAGGTCGGCTTGCCGTCCTTGATCTTCTCGACGATCATCCACGCGAGGATGGCCGCGGCCGTGGCGACCAGCGTGTTGACCGCGATGAGGCCGACGCCGGGCATGCCCTCGGCGAGGAACTCCGCGCCGGCGTTGAAGCCGAACCAGCCGAACCAGAGGATCGAGGCGCCGAGCAGGGTCAGCGGCACGTTGTGCGGCTTGTCCATGCCCTTCTGGAAGCCGACGCGCTTGCCGAGGACGAGCGCGAGCGCGAGCGCCGCCGCACCGGCGTTGATGTGCACCGCGGTTCCACCGGCGTAGTCGATGACGCCCGGGAGGCCCAGGGTGTCGCCGAGCGAGAGGATCCAGCCGCCGCCCCAGACCCAGGCCGCGACCGGGAAGTACACGAGCGTCGCCCAGATGCCGGCGAAGATCATCCACGCGCCGAACTTCGCGCGGTCCGCGATGGCGCCCGAGATGAGCGCGACGGTGATGATGGCGAACGTCGCGCCGAAGATCACGCCGAGCAGGTCGGCGTTGGCCGACTCACCGCCGGCGAGGCTCGCGAGCCCGAAGTCGGCGAAGGGGTTGCCCGAGAACTCCCAGGCGCTGCCGACCGCGCTCATGTTGAAGCCGTACAGCACCCACAGGACGCTGATCAGTCCCATTGCGCCGAAGCTCATCATCATCATGCTGACGACGCTCTTCGCCTTGACCAGGCCGCCGTAGAAGAACGCGACGCCCGGCGTCATGAAGAGCACGAGCGCGGATGCCGTGACGGCCCACGCGATGTTGCCGCTATCCATAGGTAATCCTCACACCTCTTGGTTTGCAGGGGACGTACCGCGAGGGGGATGAGACTGGGGCTCGTCTCGAGGTACGACGTTCAGAATGGTGCGGGAACGTTTCGCCCACGGGGCACCCTGCGTTTCGCAACGGTTACGGAATCGCGCGCGATGTAACGAGCATGTTTCCGGATGCCGCGACGAGCCTCCGAAATCGCTGCCGAGCACGTGTGCCGGGCGTGCGCCGACCGCTCAGTCGTGCGGAGGGAGCTCGCCCGTGGTGAGGGCGATCATGCGCGACATCGAGCGCAGGTACTTCTTACGGTAGCCACCCGAGAGCATGTCGCCGCCGAACACCTCGTCGAGTGCGAGCCCGCTCGCGAGGATCGGGACCTCGGCGTCGTACACCCGGTCGATGAAGGCGACCAGGCGGAGCGCGGCGTTCTGGTCCGTGAGCTCGCGGACGCCGGTGAGCGCGATGAACTCGAGGCCCTCGATGAGCTTGATGTACTTCGACGGGTGCACGGTCGACAGGTGCGCCAGCAGGGCGTCGAATCCGTCGAGCGACACGCGGTGCCCCCGGGAGGCGAGGGTCGCCGCCGCGTGCTCGACCGCGGCGTCGTCGGCGAGCGCCTCGGCGTGCCCCTCGGTGTCGCGCCGGCGGTAGTCGAGCCCGTCGATGCGCAGCGTCTCGAAGTTCGACGACAGCGCGTGGATCTCGCGGAGGAAGTCGGCGGCGGCGAAGCGCCCCTCGCCGAGCGCGTTCGGCGGCGTGTTGCTCGTCGCCGCGACCCTGGTGCCGCCGGCCATGAGCTCGCCGAGGAACCGGGTCATGAGCATGGTGTCGCCCGGGTCGTCGAGCTCGAACTCGTCGATGCAGACCAGGCGGGCGCCGCGCAGCAGTTCCACCGCCTGCGCGTATCCCAGGGCGCCGACGAGTGCGGTGTACTCGATGAACGTGCCGAAGTACTTCGGACCGTGCGCGACGTGCCAGAGCGCGGCGAGGAGGTGCGTCTTGCCGACGCCGAAGCCGCCGTCGAGGTAGACGCCGGGCAGCTCGATGCGGGCCGGGCGCTTGCGCGAGAAGAACCCCCCGGGCCGCTGTGCGGCCCGCCACGCGCCGGCGAACGCGTTCAGCCGGTCGAGGGCGGCCTGCTGCGACGGGAAGTCGTGGTCCGGCCGGTACGACTCGAACGAGGCGTGCTCGAACTGCGGCGGCGGCACCAGCTCCGAGGCGATCTCGGCGCCCGTGATCGACGGGTTGCGGTCGACGAGTCGCTCGAGAGCGGATGCCGCGGCAGTGGTCATCGGCGTGGGATCTCCTGTTGCACCTCGTGACGTGCGCGGTGACGACGACCGGCATGGCGCGTAGATTCGGTGGTGGACGGGTCACCAGCCTAGTCCGCTCCCCGATCCGCACTCGCCCGACCGGGCGACCACTGGAGGTTCCCCATGTCCGTCGAGTTCGACCCCGCCGCCAAGCTGGCCGAGTACGCCCACCCCGAGCGGCTCGTCACCACGGACTGGCTCGCCGAACGCCTCGGGGAGCCGGGACTCGTCGTCGTGGAGTCCGACGAGGACGTCCTGCTCTACGAGGTCGGCCACATCCCGGGCGCCGTGAAGGTCGACTGGCACACCGAGCTCAACGACCCGGTCGTGCGCGACTACCTCTCCGGCGAGCAGTTCGCCGAACTGCTCTCCGCGAAGGGCATCGCACGCGACGACACCGTCGTGATCTACGGCGACAAGAACAACTGGTGGGCCGCGTACGCGCTCTGGGTCTTCACGCTCTTCGGACACGAGGACGTCCGCCTCCTCGACGGCGGTCGCGACAAGTGGATCGCCGAGGGCCGCCCGCTGACCACCGACGCGCCCGCCCGCGAGCCCGTCGAGTACCCGGTCGTGGAACGCGACGACACCGCCATCCGCGCCTTCAAGGAGGACGTGCTCGCGCACTTCGGCAACCCGCTCATCGACGTCCGCTCGCCCGAGGAGTACACGGGCGAGCGCACGCACATGCCGGCCTACCCCGAGGAGGGGGCGCTCCGCGGGGGCCACATCCCCACCGCGGCATCCGTGCCATGGGCCCGCGCCGCCGCCGAGGACGGCACGTTCCGCACGCGCGCCGAACTCGACGCGATCTACCGCGACGAGGTCGGGCTGGCGGACGGCGACGACGTCATCGCCTACTGCCGCATCGGGGAGCGCTCGAGCCACACGTGGTTCGTCCTGACGCACCTGCTCGGGTTCGAGGGCGTCCGCAACTACGACGGGTCGTGGACGGAATGGGGCAGCGCGGTGCGCGTGCCGATCGCGACCGGTCCTGAGCGCGGCGAGGCGCCGGCCCGCTAGGGCGTCGGCCCGGCGCCGGGTGGGAGAATGGATCCGATGGATGCCACGACCCTGCCCCCGGCGCTCGCCGAGACGCGCGAGGACTTCCTCGCGCTCGGCGTGAAGGACCGGCTGACGCTGCTGCTCGACTTCTCCAACGAACTGCCGGAGCTGCCGGAGCGCTATCGCGACCACCCCGACCTGCTCGAGCGCGTCGAGGAGTGCCAGTCGCCCGTGTACATCTTCGTCGAGGTCGATCCGGAGGGCGTCGTGCACATGCACGCCACCGCGCCGGCGGAGGCGCCCACGACCCGCGGTTTCGCGTCGATCCTCGCGCAGGGCCTGGAGGGCCTCACACCCGACGAGGTGTTCGCGATCCCCGCGGACTACCCGCAGTCGCTCGGCCTGGGCGAGGCCGTCTCGCCGCTCCGCGTGCGCGGGATGTCGGGCATGCTCGCTCGCGCGAAGCGTCAGCTCTCCGAGCGCATCTCCGCCTGAGCGGCGGCGCGAGCGGGGCTCGACGCCGGCGAGGCGTTCGCGCTAGCGGCCGGCCAGCCAGTCGTGGACGAGCATCGTCCAGCGCGGGGCGTCGTGGTTCCACAGCTTCGTGTGCCGCGCGCCCTCGAACACCTCGAACTGCACGAGGTCGGAACGCACCTCGGCGAGCCGTCGGGATCCGTCGATGGGGACGAATCCGTCGTCCTCGCTGTGCATCAGCAGGATCGGCACGTCCAGCTCGTCCGCTCGGGCGACCGCGTCGAGCGCCTCGAGGTCGATCGGAGCGGCCAAGCCGGTGAGCGTCCCCGCGATCGGGGCGCTGAGCACGCGCGCGACCGCGCCGCCGAGTTCGGCCGGCAGCCCGAGGGCCCGTCCCTGGAAGCGCAGGATGTCCGGCCAGTCGACCGCCGGGGATTCGAGGATGACGCCGACGAGGTGCTCGCGGACCTCGTCGGACCGCAGCACGGTCTGCAACGCGATGGATCCGCCCATCGACCAGCCCATGAGGACCACGCGCCGGGCGCCGCGTTCCACCGCGAAGCGGACCGCGGACACCACGTCCTCCCACTCCGTGCCGCCGAGGCCGTACCGGCGGTCCTCGCTCGCGGGCGCCTCGCCGTCGTTGCGGTACGACACGAGGAGCGACGACCATCCCGCCCGGGTCGCGGGCTCGACCGCGCGCAGGCCCTCGTGGCGCTTGGCGCCGCGGCCGTGCACGACGACGACCCAGTCCGTCGACAGCGCGCCCGTGGCATCCGTCGCCGGGACGAACCACGCCGGGGCGGGGCCGAGCGGGGTCGGGACGAGCACGTTCTCGTACCGCTCGGCGACCTCCCACGGACCGAGGTGCACCCACCCGCTGATGCGACCGCGCGCGGCCCGGTCCAGGCGGCCGAACTCCACCGACTCGATGACGCGCCGGACCCGGTGCCCGTCGTCGTGCAGCACGTCGCCGACGCGCGCGTAGCCCGAGTCGTGCTCGAACCAGAGGCCGTACCGGCCGCGCATCCTCGCGTCCTCGGACCCCGACAGCACCACCTCGCCGGCCGCGAGGTCGACGCGGTCGATGCGGATGTCGTCCTCGCGATCCGGCTCGGGCGTCACGACGCGCCGTGCGAAGACGATCGCGGTCGCCGCGGTCGCCGCCGCGAACGCCGCACCCACGATGGCGACGCCGCCGAGGACCGCACCGATCGGTCCAACCGTGCGCTCGAGCCTCGACATCCCGCCTCCAGTCTCCGTCGCCGCCGTCCGTGCGGACGCGGTACGGGCCGTCTCGCGGCGCGCCGCCACCCGGCCCCGTGATCGAGACTCTAGTCTGCACACGTGTCCGACTCGGCGACCACGCCTCCCCCTGAGTTCGCCGCAGCGCTGGAATCGCTGCGGTCCGCGACACCGCGAGCCGAACTGCGCGTGTCGGAGATCGCCGCGCCCTCCTCGCTGGCGCCGTGGGCGGTCGCGCTCGCGGCGGACCTGATCCCCGGGCGCCACGCGGAGGACTCGGACCTCGGAACCGGTCGCTTCGTGCTCCTCCACGATCCGTCCGAGCCCGAGTCGTGGGGCGGGCGCTTCCGGGTCGTCTGCTTCGCGCAGGCCCCGCTCGAGACCGACATCGGCGTCGATCCCTTCCTCGCCGACGTCGCCTGGTCGTGGCTCGTCGACGCGCTCGATGCCCACGGCGCGCGGTATGTCGCCGCCTCGGGCACCGTCACGAAGATCCTCTCGACGGGGTACGGAGAACTCGCACGCCAGGGGGACGGCGCCGAGCTCGAGCTGCGCGCGTCGTGGACGCCGCTCGACGCCGCGATCGCGCCGCATGTGGAAGGGTGGAGTGAGTTGCTGTGCATGCTGGCCGGCCTGCCTCCGAGCTCGGAGGGGGTGACGGCCCTTCCACGGAGGAGGAGACGTGGCTGACGAGTTCCACGTGATCGACTCCCTCGAGGCCTACGACGACGCGGTCGAGGCCATCGCGGGGGGCGTGGGTCCGGTCGCCGTCGACGCCGAGCGGGCGAGCGGGTTCCGCTACTCGCAGCGCGCGTACCTGATCCAGCTGTTCCGCCGCGACGCCGGCACGTTCCTGTTCGACCCCACGATGGTCGGCGACTTCGCGAGCCTCCAGCAGGCGATCCGCGACGAGGAGTGGGTGCTGCATGCGGCCAGCCAGGACCTGGCGTGCCTCCGCGAGGTCGGGCTCGACCCGTCCGGGATCTTCGACACCGAACTTGCGGCGCGGCTGCTCGGGATGCCGCGCGTCGGCCTGGCGTCGGTGGTCGAGGAGCTCCTCGGCATCCGCCTCGCCAAGGAGCACTCGGCAGCCGACTGGTCGACGCGACCGCTCCCCCAGTCGTGGCTCCGCTACGCCGCGCTCGACGTCGAGCTCCTCGTCGACGTCCGCGACCGGCTCGCCGAGCGCCTCGTCGACGCGGGCAAGGAGGAGATCGCGCGCCAGGAGTTCGACGCCACCGTCCATCGCGCCGCGAAGCCCCCGGCCGCCGAGCCGTGGCGCCGCCTGAGCGGCATCCACGCGCTGCGCTCGCCACGCAATCTCGCGGTCGCGCGCGCGCTCTGGCACGCGCGCGACGACCTCGCCGCCGAGACGGATGTCGCGCCGGGACGCCTCGTGCCGGATGCCTCGATCCTCGCGGTCGCGAAGACCCTCCCCGAGTCCAAGCGAGCGCTCGCCGACCTCAAGGCCTTCAACGGTCGCGCGAGCCGTACCGAGATCGACCGATGGTGGGCCGCGATCGAGGACGCCCGCACCGCCGAACCGCCCGCCTCGCGCGTGCCGAGCGACGCGCCGCCGCCCCCGCGGGCCTGGGCGTCGCGGAACCCGGAGGCCGATGCCCGGCTCCGACTGGCGAAGGCGGCCGTCGGCGACGTGGCCGAGGAGGTCGGCATGCCGGTCGAGAACCTCCTGACGCCCGACCACCTGCGGCGGCTGGCGTGGCATCCGCCCACCGACGCCACCCCGGAGGCGATCGGCGCGGCCCTCGAGGAGCTCGGCGCACGACCCTGGCAGGTTGCCGCTACCTCACAGATAATCGCAACCGCGTTTGTGCAGGCCGCACAATCGCTCGAAGACGCCGCACACGACGCTTCGTAGGAACCGGCAACCGATTCCGGCGGCCGCGGAGCGCGTTCCTAGGATCGGGTGATCCTCCATTCGAAAGGGAGCTGCAGCGTGGCTGAACGAGCTGACGTCGTGTTCGTCGACGGGGTCCGTACCCCCTTCGGCAAGGCCGGCGAAAAGGGCATGTACTGGAACACCCGGGCCGACGACCTGGTGGTGAAGGCGATCGTCGGGCTCCTCGAGCGCAACCCGAACGCGCCGAAGGACCAGATCGACGACGTGGCCATCGCGGCCACCACCCAGACGGGCGACCAGGGACTCACGATCGGCCGGAGCGCCGCGATCCTCGCGGGCCTGCCGAAGTCCGTTCCCGGCTTCGCGATCGACCGCATGTGCGCCGGCGCGATGACCTCGGTCGCGATGCTCGCCGGCTCGATCGGCTACGGGCAGTACCGCCTCGCGATCGGCGGCGGCGTCGAGCACATGGGCCACCACCCGATGGGCTCGGGCGTCGACCCGAACCCCCGCTTCGTCGCCGAGAAGATGGTCTCGGAGGACGCGCTCGTCATGGGCGCCACCGCGGAGCGCATCCACGACCGCTTCCCGCACCTGACCAAGGAGCGGGCCGACCGGTACGCGATGGGCAGCCAGCAGCGGACCGCGGCGGCCTACGAGGCGGGCAGGATCCAGCAGGACCTCGTTCCCGTCGCCATCCGCACCGGTGAGGGCTGGGGCCTGGCCACGCGCGACGAGGTCATGCGTCCCGAGACCACCCTCGAGGGGCTCGCGACCCTGAAGACCCCGTTCCGCCCCCACGGGCGCGTGACCGCCGGCAACGCGTCGGGCCTGAACGACGGCGCCACCGCCGCCCTCCTCGCAAGCGACGACGCCGCGAAGGAGTACGGCCTGAACGTCAAGATGAAGCTCGTGAGCTACGCCTTCGCGGGCGTCGACCCGGCCATCATGGGCATCGGCCCGGTGCCGGCGACCGAGAAGGCGCTGCGCATCGCGGGCCTGACGATGGACGACATCGGCATCCTCGAGGTCAACGAGGCGTTCGCCGTGCAGGTGCTCTCGCTCCTCGACCACTACGGCATCGACGACGACGACCCGCGGGTCAATCCCTGGGGCGGGGCGATCGCCGTCGGCCACCCGCTCGCCTCCTCGGGCGTGCGCCTGATGAACCAGCTCGCCAGCCAGTTCGCCGAGCGCCCCGACGTGCGCTACGGCATCACGACCATGTGCGTCGGCCTCGGCCAGGGCGGAACGATGGTCTGGGAGAACCCGAACTACTCGCGCAAGGCCGCGAAGAAGGCCTGAGGACGACGACGATGACCGACTACACGCAGATCGACTTCACCGAGCTCGCGGGCATGTTCGACGACGAGGTCGTCACGCACTCGTACGTGCGCGACATCCCCCTCTCGGAGGGGCGCACCCTGGCGCTCGTCACGCTGGACAACGGGCGCGACCACACGCGCCCGAACACGCTCGGCCCGAACACCCTGCTCGAGTACGCCGCGGCGCTCGACGGACTGACCGCCCGGGCCGCCGCCGGCGAGATCCACGCCGTCGCGGTGACGGGGAAGCCCTTCATCCTCGCCGCGGGCGCGGACCTCTCGAAGGTCTCGCAGCTGCCGAACCGCGAGGCCGGCCTGCGGATCGCACAGCTCGGTCACCACGCGCTCGGCAAGCTCGCGACCGTGGGCGTGCCCTCGTTCGCCTTCGTCAACGGGCTCGCGCTCGGCGGCGGCGTCGAGATCGGACTGCACGCCGACTACCGCACGGTCGACGCCTCGCTGCCCGCCCTCGCGCTGCCCGAGGTCTTCCTCGGCATGATCCCCGGCTGGGGCGGCGCGACCCTGCTGCCCAACCTCATCGGCATCGAGAACGCGCTGAAGATCGTCGTCGAGAACCCGCTCAAGCAGAACCGGACCATCAAGGCCCCCGAGGTGCTCGAGCTCGGCATCGCCGACGTGATGTTCCCCTCGGTGAACTACCTCGAGGACTCGATCCGCTGGGCCGACGACGTCATCTCGGGCCGCGTGAAGGTCAAGCGACCCAACGAGCCCGGCAAGCTCGAGCGCATGGTCAAGTGGGACGCGGCGATCGCCATCGCGAAGAAGATGCTGCAGAGCCGCATCGGCACCGTGCCGAAGTCGCCGTACGCCGCGCTCGAGCTGCTCAAGGCCGCGAAGTCCGGCACGCGCGAGGAGGGCTTCGCCCGCGAGGACGAGATGCTCGCAGACCTCGTCTCGGGCGACCAGTTCCACGCGTCGATGTACGCCTTCAACCTCGTGCAGAAGCGGGCCAAGCGCCCGGCCGGGGCTCCCGACAAGGCGCTCGCGAAGCCCGTCACCAAGGTCGGCGTCCTCGGCGCCGGGTACATGGCGAGCCAGTTCGCACTGCTCTTCCTCCGCCGTCTCCAGGTGCCGGTGATCATCACCGACCTCGACCAGGAACGCGTCGACAAGGGCGTGGCCTACATCACCGGCGAGATCGACGCCCTGCTCGGCAAGGGGCGCATCTCCCCCGACGAGGCGAACCGCCTGAAGGCCCTCGTGCACGGCACGACCGACAAGTCGGAGTTCGCGGACTGCGACTGGGTGATCGAGGCCGTCTTCGAGGAGCTCACGATCAAGCAGGACGTGTTCGCCGAGATCGAGAAGGTCGTCTCCCCCGAGGCCGTGCTCGCCACGAACACCTCGTCGCTGTCGGTCGAGGAGATCGGCGCGAAGCTCGAGCACCCCGAGCGGGTCGTCGGCTTCCACTTCTTCACGCCCGTGGCGGTCATGCCCCTCATCGAGGTCGTGAAGACGACGAAGACGGATGACGCGACGCTCTCGACCGCGATGGTCACCGCCGCGAAGCTCAAGAAGAACGCCGTCATCACGGCGGACACCCCGGGCTTCGTCGTCAACCGCCTCCTCGCCGTGCTCCTCGGCGAGGCGATGCGCGCGGTCGACGAGGGGACGTCCTTCGAGACGGTCGACCAGGCCATGGCGCCGCTCGGCCTCCCGATGGCGCCGTCGGCGCTGCTCGACCTGGTCGGCCTCAAGGTGGGCGCGCACGTGCTCGACACCCATCACGCGGCGTTCCCCGACCGGTTCTACCGTTCGGAGAACCTGCACGCGCTCGCCGAGTACGGCACGCTGCTCGACAAGGACGACAAGGGCAAGGTCAAGGGCTTCGACAAGGGCGCCCTGAAGATCGTGGCCGGCGGCACGAACCCGTCGAGCCCCGAGGAGATCCTCACCCGCCTGCAGGACGGCCTCGCGCGCGAGACGAAGCTCATGCTCGACGGCGAGGTCGTCGCGGCGGCCGAGGACATCGACCTCTGCATGGTCCTCGGCGCCGGCTTCCCGTTCCAGATGGGCGGCCTGACGCCCTACCTCGACCGGGTCGGCGCCTCGGAGCGCGTGTTCGGAGACACGTTCCACCACCCGCCGATCCGGGGTGTCGAGTCCTGACCCCCGCCTGATCCGCAGAACGGCCCCCGACGCGATGTCGGGGGCCGTTCGTATGCTCGGGGTCGTGACGCGCATCCAGTACTACGTGGCCGCCACCCTCGACGGGTTCATCGCCGACGAACACGACGGGCTCGAGTGGCTCCTCCAGTTCGGCATGGCCGACTTCAGCGACCACTACGAGCGCTTCTTCGCCTCGGTCGGGGCGCTCGTGCTCGGTGCGACCACCTTCGAGTGGGTGCTCCGCGAGGGCGGTGGCTGGCCGTACGGCGAGATGCCCACCTGGGTGCTCACGCACCGAACTCTCGAGGCGCCCGAGGGGGCCGACATCCGCTTCGCCCAGGGCGACGTCGGGGCGATTGCGGATGCCGCGACCGCGGCCGCAGGCGGACGGAACGTGTGGGTCGTCGGCGGCGGACCCGTCGCCGCGCAGTTCCTCGCGGCCGGACGACTCGACGAGCTGCACGTGACCTACATGCCGGTCGCGCTCGGGCGCGGACGACCGCTGCTGCCGGTCTCCGAGGTCACGCCCGTGCTCACGTTGACCGGTGTCACCCGGCTCGGCGACGCGGTCGAGCACGTCTACCGAATCGGCTGACCGCGGAGCGACCGCGCTGCCGCCAGGCCCGCGGCCGAAGGTCGGCCCCGAGCTCAGACTCTGGGCTGCGCGCCCGTGTCCGTCGGCACGTCGATGCCCGCGTTGCGCGCGTGCGGGAGCTTGCTCCCGAGGACCATCCCGGTCACGTCGCGGGCGATGTGCTGCGGGGTCAGGCCGACCCGCTCGAGGATGTCGGCGCGCGAGCCGTGGTCCAGGAACTCGTCGGGCAGGCCGACCTCCGTGACGGCCGTGTCGACGCCGGCCTCGCGCAGGTCCTGGCGGATGCGGGTGCCGATGCCGCCGACCCGGATCCCGTCCTCGATGCTCACCACGATGCGGTACTCCCCCGCGAGCGAGACGACGCTCTCGGGCACGGGCACGACCCACCGCGGGTCGACGACCGTCGCACCGATCCCCTGCGCCTCCAGCTTGCTCGCGACCTCGAGGCCGATCCCGGCCATCGGGCCGACGGTCACGATGAGCACGTCGCGACGATCCGACTCGGCGAGGACGTCGACGCCGTCGTAGGTGCGGCGGACGGCGTCGTACTCGGTGCCGACCGTGCCCTTCGGGAACCGCAGGACGGTCGGCGCATCGCCGATCCGCACGGCCTCGGCGAGTTCCTCGGCCAGCCGCACCGAGTCGCGCGGCGCGGCGAGGCGGATGCCGGGGACGACCTGCAGGATCGAGAGGTCCCAGACGCCGTGGTGGCTGGGCCCGTCCGGCCCGGTGACGCCGGCCCGGTCGAGCACGAACGTCACTCCGGCCCGGTGCAGCGCGACGTCCATCAGGACCTGGTCGAACGCGCGGTTGATGAAGGTCGCGTACACGGCGACGACCGGGTGCAGGCCGCCGAAGGCGAGGCCCGCCGCGGAGGTGACCGCGTGCTGCTCGGCGATGCCGACGTCGAACACCCGGCCGGGGAAGCGCTCGGCCATGCGGTGCAGGCCCGTCGGGCGGAGCATCGCCGCGGTGATGCCCACGAGACGCTCGTCGCGCTCGGCGAGCGTGACGAGCTCGTCGGCGAACACGCTCGTCCACGACGGCGCCGAGGCCGTCTCGAGCGACTCGCCCGTCTCGGGGTCGATCTGGCCGACCGCGTGGAACTGGTCGGCGGCGTCGCGTCGAGCCGGCTCGTACCCGCGCCCCTTCTCGGTGATGGTGTGGACGATCACGGGCGCCCCGTAGTCCTTGGCCTGGCGCAGCGCCTCCTCGAGGGCGCGCTCGTCGTGGCCGTCGATCGGGCCGATGTACTTGATGTCGAGGTTCGAGTACAGCGCCTCGTTGCCGCTGACCCGGCTGAGGAACCCGTGCAGGCCGCCGCGGACGCCGCGATAGATCGCCTGGCCCGGGGAGCCGAGTCGGTCGAAGGCGCTCCGGCTCTTCAGGTGCAGCGATCGGTAGGACTGCTTGGTCCGCACCGAGTTCAGGAAACGCGCCATCCCGCCGATCGTCGGCGCGTAGGAGCGCCCGTTGTCGTTGACCACGACGACGAGGTTGCGGGTGTTGTCGTCGGAGATGTTGTTCAGCGCCTCCCACGTCATGCCACCCGTGAGGGCGCCGTCGCCGACGACGGCGACGACGTGGCGGTCGCCCTGGCCGGTCATCTCGAAGGCCTTCGAGATGCCGTCGGCCCACGACAGGGAACTGGAGGCATGCGAGCTCTCGACCACGTCGTGCTCCGACTCGGAGCGCTGCGGGTACCCGGCGAGGCCGCCGGTCTGCCGAAGGGTCGAGAAGTCCTTGCGTCCGGTGAGGAGCTTGTGCACGTACGACTGGTGACCGGTGTCGAAGATGATCGGGTCGCGGGGCGACTGGAACACGCGGTGGATCGCGAGCGTGAGCTCGACGACGCCGAGGTTCGGACCGAGATGCCCACCCGTCTTCGAGACGTCGGCGACGAGCACCTCGCGGATCTCGCGGGCGAGCTCCTCCACCTGGTCGTAGGACAGCGCATCGAGGTCGCGCGGTCCGCGGATCGTGTCGAGCAGCCTCATCCGTCGTGCCTCCGGGTGCGAGGGGCGCCGTGCGCCCGGGTTTCGTTCGAGTGTACGCCGGGCGACCTGAGAGCCCGGGCAGAGATCGGGGGCGGCGAGCCGAAGCCCGTCGCCCCCGTCGCGCGCCGTCGTCAGACGAGGCTGCGCAGCACGTACTGCAGGATGCCGCCGTTGCGGTAGTAGTCGGCCTCACCCGGCGTGTCGATGCGGACGACCGCGTCGAACTCCACCGTCTGCTTGCCCTCGGGCGAGAACTCGCTCGGCTCGGCCGTGACGCGCACGGTCTTCGGCGTGACGCCCTCGTTCAGCTGCTCGAGGCCCGTGATCGAGACGACCTCGGTGCCGTCGAGGCCGAGCGACTTCCAGCTCTCGCCCGCCGGGAACTGCAGCGGGACGACGCCCATGCCGATGAGGTTCGAGCGGTGGATCCGCTCGAAGCTCTCGGTGATGACGGCCTTCACGCCGAGCAGGTTGGTGCCCTTCGCCGCCCAGTCGCGCGACGAGCCCGAGCCGTACTCCTTGCCGCCGAAGACGACGAGCGGCGTGCCCTGCGCCTGGTAGTTCATGCACGCGTCGTAGATGAACGACTGCGGGCCGCCCTCCTGCGTGAAGTCGCGCGTGAAGCCGCCTTCGACGACCTGGCCGTCGTTGACCGCGGCGACGAGCTCGTTCTTCAGTCGGATGTTCGCGAACGTGCCGCGGATCATCACCTCGTGGTTGCCGCGTCGCGAGCCGTAGGAGTTGAAGTCCTTCTGCGCCACGCCGTGCTCGGTCAGGTACTGCGCGGCCGGGGTGCCGGCCTTGATGTTGCCCGCCGGGCTGATGTGGTCGGTGGTGACCGAGTCGCCGAGCGTGGCCATGACACGCGCGCCCGTGATGTCGGCCACCGGCGTGAGGTCCATCGACATGCCGTCGAAGTAGGGCGCCTTGCGCACGTACGTCGACGAGTCGTCCCACTCGAAGACCGGACCGGCCGGCGTCGGCAGGCTCTTCCAGCGCTCGTCGCCGTCGAACACGGTGGCGTACTGCTTGATGAACTGCTCGCGGGAGATCGAGGAGTCGATGATCTCCTGGACCTCCTCGGGCGCGGGCCAGACGTCCTTGAGGAACACGTCGTTGCCGTCGGCGTCGGTCCCGAGCGGGTCGGTCTCGAAGTCGAAGTTCATCGATCCGGCGAGGGCGTAGGCGACGACGAGCGGCGGCGACGCGAGGTAGTTCATCTTCACGTCGGGGCTGATGCGGCCCTCGAAGTTGCGGTTGCCCGAGAGCACCGCGGTGACCGCCAGGTCGTTGTCGTTGATCGCCGAGGAGACCTCCTCGATCAGCGGACCCGAGTTGCCGATGCAGATCGTGCAGCCGTAGCCGACGGTGTAGAAGCCGAGGCCCTCGAGGGACTTGTCGAGGCCCGACTTCTCGTAGTAGTCGGTGACGACCTTCGAACCCGGGCCGAGCGTGGTCTTGACCCACGGCTTCGACGTCAGGCCCTTGTCGAGCGCCTTCTTCGCGAGGAGGCCGGCGGCGATCATGACCGACGGGTTCGAGGTGTTCGTGCACGACGTGATCGCCGCGAGCGCGACCGAGCCGTGGTTCAGCGTGAACGACGGGCCGTCAGCGAGCGTGACCGGCGTCGGCTTCGAGACCGTGTGCGGTGCGTGCGAGTGGTGGTGGTGCTCGTGGTGGCTGTGCTCGTCCTCCGGCGTGAAGCCGGGCGGGTCGGAGGCCGGGAACGACTCGGAGATCGTGAGGTCGACGAGGTCGTGGTCGGCGTCGGCGTAGTTGGTCAGGTCGGCGTTGAACTGCTCCTTGGCGTTGGAGAGCAGGATGCGGTCCTGGGGACGCTTCGGCCCGGCGATCGACGGCACGACCGTGCCGAGGTCGAGTTCGAGGTACTCGCTGTAGGCGGGCTCGTTGTCGGCGTCGTGCCACAGAGACTGCAGCTTCGCGTACTGCTCGACGAGGGCGACGGTCTGCTCGTCGCGGCCGGTGAGGCGCAGGTACTCGAGCGTGACGTCGTCGATCGGGAAGATCGCCGCGGTCGAGCCGAACTCCGGGCTCATGTTGCCGATCGTGGCGCGGTTGGCGAGCGGCACCGAGGCGACGCCGGCGCCGTAGAACTCCACGAACTTGCCGACCACGCCGTGCTTGCGGAGCATGTCGGTGATCGTGAGGACGACATCGGTCGCGGTGACGCCCGCGGGGATCTCGCCGCTCAGCTTGAAGCCGACGACGCGCGGGATCAGCATGGACACGGGCTGGCCCAGCATGGCCGCCTCCGCCTCGATGCCGCCGACGCCCCAGCCGAGGACCCCGAGGCCGTTGACCATCGTGGTGTGCGAGTCGGTGCCGACGCACGTGTCGGGGTAGGCGCGCAGCACGCCGTCGACGGTGCGGTCGTAGATGACCTTGGCGAGGTGCTCGATGTTGACCTGGTGCACGATGCCCGTGCCCGGCGGCACGACCTTGAAGTCGTCGAACGCCGTCTGGCCCCAGCGGAGGAACTGGTAGCGCTCGCCGTTGCGCTCGTACTCGATCTCGACGTTGCGCTCGAGCGCGTTCTCGGTGCCGAAGAGGTCGGCGATGACCGAGTGGTCGATGACCATCTCGGCGGGCGAGAGCGGGTTGATCCTGTTCGGGTCGCCGCCGAGCGCCGTGACCGCCTCGCGCATCGTGGCGAGGTCGACGATGCAGGGCACGCCGGTGAAGTCCTGCATCACGACGCGTGCGGGGGTGAACTGGATCTCGGTGTCGGGCTCGGCCGTCGGGACCCACGAGCCGAGCGCCTCGATCTGCTCCCGCGTGACGTTCGCGCCGTCCTCGGTGCGCAGCAGGTTCTCGAGGAGGACCTTCAGGCTGAACGGGAGCTTCTCGTACCCGGGGACGGTGTCGATCCGGAAGATCTCATAGGAGGTGTCCCCGACCTGGAGCGTGTCCTTCGCCCCGAAACTGTTCACTGCAGACACGATGTCCTCTCCTTCGCGGATGCCGCGGACGCGGCCCTTCCGGCGTCACCCGCCGAGGTTCGCCGGGGCCCGCCCCAGCAAGGCTAGCCCAACCGCGTCACCGGCCGACAGGCCGCCGGCCGCACCCGTGATTTATCTTGATGTCGAGATAACTGTATCACTCGGCGGCGCGCTTCGCGGGGTACACCGCGCGCACGACCAACCACGAGAACACCAGCAGCAGCGCGTACAGCGGCACGCCCATGAGCAGCCGCGTCGCGCCGAGCGCCTCGACGTTGCCCGCGTAGTAGAACGGCACCTGCACCAGCAGGCGTGCGACGAACATGCCGAGCCAGACGACGGTCAGGAACTGCAGGGCCCGGTACTTCCGACGCTCGCCGCGCCATGCGGTGCCGTCGCCCATCAGGAAGCCGACGACGAGGCCGACGAGCGGCCATCGCACGAGCAACGAGATGAGGATGGCGACGGCGTACGCCGCATTCGTGTAGAAGCCGATGACGTAGTTGTCCTCGGCCCGACCCGTCCAGAGCGAGAGTGCAGCGGATGCCGCGACGCCGATGAGCCCGGCGATCGCCTGCGTCGGCTGGCTCCGCGCGAAGAGGCGAACCGCGGTGAACACCACCGCGAGACCGAGCGAGGCCCCGAGCGCCCAGCCGAGCTCGCGCGTGAACGTGTAGACGACGAGGAAGACGAGGCCGGGCAGGATCGCCTCGGCGAGACCCCGGATGCCGCCGAGCGCCCCGACGAGGTCGGCCGGGGTCAGGGTCTCGTCGCGCGCGATCCGGCCGAGGCCGGACTTCTCGGCGGCCGCGGCGACCTGGCGTCCGAACTCGCCGGCCGCGTCATCCGTCTCGCCGTTCGAGCGCCCCGCCGAGTCGGGCCGAACCCGGTCCGCGTCGTCCGCGGCGTGGTCCTCGCTCACGCGGGCTGACCGCCCGAGGACGGCGCCGGCATCCGCAGCGGGATCAGGTCGCGCGGCGGCATGGGCGTGTTGCCGCGCACGACGACGATTGAGCGGAACAGGTCCTCGATCTTCGCGGCGGCCACGGGGTCGGCCGCAGCCTCGCCCGCGATCACGCCGCGCAGGAACCAGCGCGGACCGTCGACGCCGATGAAGCGCGCGAGTCGCATCTGGCCGGCCTGCCCGTCGGCCGTCGTGACGGGGATCTGCGCGAGCAGCTCTGGGCCGAACGTGCCCTCGCGGACCTGCGTGGTGCCGCCCTGCCGCGCGATCTGGTCGGCGATCTGGCCGCGGATCTCGTGCCAGAGGCCGCTCGAGCGGGGAGCCGAGAAGGGCTGGACCTGCAGCGTCGAGTTGGCGTAGTCGAGGCCGACCGCGACGACGCGCTTCGTGCCCTCCTCGACCTCGAGGCGGAGGTGCAGCCCCTCGCGGGGCAGGACCTTGACGCCGCCGAGGTCGACGTACGGGCGGACCGGGTTGGCCTCGGCCTCGTCCAGGGGGCCGTTCGTCGCGCGGTCCTCCGGCGCGGACTTGGGGTGGTCGACGGGGATGTCGTCGATGTTCTCGATGTCGCTCACGCGTGTGCTCCTGACTGGTTCGCCCCGAATCCGGTGGACCCGAATCCTCCCTCGCCGCGAAGGCTCCCGGGCAGCTTCTCGACCTCGACGAAACGCGCTCGGCTGACCGGCATGACCACCAGCTGGGCGATGCGGTCGCCGGCTTCGATCCGGTACGCCTCGCGGGCGTCGGTGTTCAGCAGTGCGACCTTGATCTCGCCCCGGTAGCCGGCGTCGACGGTGCCGGGCGCGTTCACGATCGTGAGGCCGTGCTTGAACGCCAGCCCCGACCGCGGCACCACGAAGGCGACGTAGCCGTCGGGCAGCGCGATCGCGACGCCCGTGCCCACGGTGGCGCGCTCCCCCGGCTCGAGTACCACGGACTCGGCGGCGTGGAGGTCGGCCCCGGCATCGCCCGGATGGGCGTAGGAGGGGACGTGGTCGGCCGTGATCAGCACATCGACGGAATCGGTCACCGTTCGAGGGTAGTGCAGAAGTCTGGTCTGATAGTTCCATGCCCGACTACCGCGAACGGCTCTGGCCGACGCCCTGGATCTACCTCATCAGCCTCCTGCTCGTGCCCGCGAGCATCCTCGTGCTCGCGCCGGTGTCGCTGCCCGCCGGGATCGTCACAGGCGTGATCCTCTACGTCGCGGTCGCGGGCTCGCTGACGCTCACCTCGCCGGTGATCGAGGTCGCCGACGGCCGGCTCCGCGCGGGACGCGCCGTGGTCCCGCTCGAGCTCACCGGGCGGGCCTTCGCCGCCGAGGGCGAGGCCGCCCGGACCGAGCGCGGCACGGGCCTCGACGCGCGGGCGTTCCTCGTGATCCGCGGCTGGATCCGCGACGTCGTGCGAGTGCCGATCGAGGATGCCGCGGACCCGGCGCCGTACTGGCTCGTCTCGACGCGGCATCCGCACGAAATGGCCGCCGCGATCAACGGATCGCGACGGCCTCGTGTCGGTGGGGAGCCTGCCTAGGCGGCGCACTCCAGGCAGATCGGCCCGAGCTTGGTCTCGTGGTCGATCTGCGAGCGGTGCTTCACGAGGAAGCAGCTGACGCAGGTGAACTCGTCCGCCTGCGGCGGCAGCACGACGACGTCGAGCTCGACGTCGGACAGGTCGGCTCCCGCCAGGTCGAAGCTGCCGGGGTTGTCGGCGTCCTCGACGTCGACGCTTCCCGACATCTTGTCGGGCACGCGCTCCTTGAGGGCCTCGATCGACTCCGAGTCGTCTTCGGTCTTCCGCGGCGCGTCGTAATCCGTTGCCATTCCCATCCTTTTTCCGTTGCCGAGGATTCGGCGGCCATAGTCTGCACGAAATCAAGTGCGTAAGCAAACCATCCGTCGGCCGTCCGAACCGTCGGAATGCACAACTCACGGCACGCCCGGCGTATTCCCAGCGCGACCGGAACCCGCGTGGCATCCTTGGGCGGAGATCAAGGGCACGGAAGGGCTTCTCGCCATGCAGGAACTCAAGGTGATCGGGGTCGAGAGCGGCGCCCTCATCGCGGCCTCCGACGAGGGCGCGCGATTCCGGATCGAGGTCGACGAAGTGCTGCAGTCGCGGATCCGCCAGGCGGTGCCCGAGACGCACACCGGACCGAAGCTCTCCCCGCGCGAGGTGCAGGCGCACATCCGCTCCGGCCTGTCGGCCGAGGAGGTCGCCGAGCTCACCGGCGCGTCGGTGGAGTACATCCGGCGATTCGAGGGACCCGTGATCGCCGAGCGCGAACACATGGTCACCTCGGCGCTGGCCGTCCCGACCCACGGCGAGGTCGCCGAGGGCGACGAACCGACGTCGTTCGGCTCGATGGTGCGCGAGCGCCTCGCCGGCCTCGGCGCTCACGGCGAGCGCTGGGCCAGCTGGAAGGACGAGGAGCGTGGCTGGATGGTCAAGCTCGAGTTCACGGCGGACGGCATCGACCACGACGCGAGATGGTCCTTCGAGCCCCGCAAGCAGGCGCTGCACCCCCAGAACGCGGATGCGACGACGCTCTCGAAGCAGGGCGAGGTGCGCGGCGGGATGATCCCGCGACTGCGCGCGGTCTCCGCGTCGGACGACGCCTCCCGCTTCGACAGCGGCGCGTTCACGTTCGACGTCGGCGACACCGCGGACGACGACACCGCTCCGCAGCCGGAGCTCTTGGTCGCCCGACCGACGTCCGCCCCGACCGCGCCCGGCGCGTCGGCGACGGGCGCCGCCTCGAGCGCCGCCGTCGCTCGCGCCGCGATCAAGCGAGCCGACGAGCCGGCACCGCCGACGGGCGAGACGGCCGACCTGCTGGAGGCGCTCCGCCGACGGCGCGGCGAGCGCGAGACGGGCCCGGTGCCGGAGCGGATCGCGACGGTCCAGGCGCCCGTGGCCCCGGAATCGCCGGACGCGACCCCGGAGGCGGCATCGCCGCGGGCGGATGCCGAGCATCGAACGGCCCCGGAGGCCGAGGCCGAGTCGGACGAGGCCCAGCAGCGTGCCGGCGCCGCGGCGCGGGCGCTGTGGGGCGGGAAGCCCGGCCAGTCGACCCGCCAGAAGAAGGGTCGCGCCGCCATGCCGAGTTGGGACGAGATCGTCTTCGGCGCCCGCAGCGACGACGACCTGGCGTAGTCCACGAGACGCACGCGCGGGGCGCGGAGCCTCGGGCGGCCGACCCCGGTCGGCGACGGGTCCCGGCATCCCCGAACGGGCCGGCTCGAGCCGTTCCGTCACTCGGCCACCGGTGCTACCATTCGAACAGAGTTTCGAATGTCGGAGGTCGGGATGCAGCGGACGACGGAACCGGCGGAAGTGTGGACGAGCGCCTCGGGCGCTCCCGAGCGGCTCGTGTGGCGCGCTCGCCGCTTCCGGGTCGACGACATGCCCACGCCGCTCGTCGGGCCGGCGGACTGGTGGCTCGCGTTCGCGGGAAGCGATACGGGCGCGGGGCGCGCGCCGCTGGCGATCACCGGATGGCGCTTCCAGGCGAGCAGCCCCGAGGGCGAGACGCACGTGTTCGACGTCGGCCACGACGGCACGCACTGGCACGTGCTGCGGGTGTTCGACTGAACCGATCCGCTCCGGCGAGAGCGCCGGTGCGGCCGCAGTTCGCCTGCCCGGTCCCGGGACCGGCGGGTCAGGCCGACTTCTCGGCCCGGCGCGGCTTCGAGGGCACGATGGTCGGGGCGGCGTTGTCGATGACCGTCTCCTTCGTGACGACCACCCGGGCGACCCCGGTCGAGGACGGCACCTCGAACATGATCGGCCCGAGCACCTCCTCCATGATGGCGCGCAGACCGCGGGCGCCGGTCTGACGCAGCACCGCCAGGTCGGCGATCGCCTCGAGAGCGGCGTGGTCGAAGTCGAGCTGCACGCCGTCGAGCTCGAACATCCGCTGGTACTGCTTGACGAGCGCGTTGCGCGGTTCGGTGAGGATCTCCATGAGCGCGGCGCGGTCGAGCGGGGTCACCGTCGCGACGACGGGCAGGCGGCCGATGAACTCCGGGATCAGGCCGAACTTGTGCAGGTCCTCCGGAAGGACCTCGCTGAAGAGCTCGGCTTCGTCCTGCTTGGAGTGCAACGGGGCCCCGAAGCCGATGCCGCGCTTGCCCGCGCGCGAGGAGATGATCTCCTCGAGGCCGGCGAACGCGCCGGCGACGATGAAGAGGACGTTCGTCGTGTCGATCTGGATGAACTCCTGGTGGGGGTGCTTGCGCCCGCCCTGCGGAGGGACGGAGGCGACCGTGCCCTCGAGGATCTTCAGCAGCGCCTGCTGCACGCCCTCGCCCGACACGTCGCGTGTGATCGAGGGATTCTCGGCCTTTCGCGCGATCTTGTCGACCTCGTCGATGTAGATGATGCCCGTCTCGGCGCGCTTGACGTCGTAGTCGGCGGCCTGGATGAGCTTCAGGAGGATGTTCTCGACGTCTTCGCCGACGTACCCGGCTTCGGTCAGGGCCGTGGCATCGGCCACCGCGAAGGGCACGTTGAGCTGCTTCGCGAGCGTCTGCGCGAGATAGGTCTTGCCGCACCCCGTCGGGCCGATGAGCAGGATGTTCGACTTCGCGATCTCGACGTCGTCGTGCGCGCGGTCGGCGGGCGTGATCGCGGCCTTCGCGCGGACGCGCTTGTAGTGGTTGTAGACCGCGACGGCGAGGGCGCGCTTGGCCGCGTCCTGCCCGATGACGTACTCCTCCAGGAAGGAGAAGATCTCCTTCGGCTTCGGCAGTTCGAACTCGCCCGACTCGGGCTCCCCGGCCTCGGCGAGACGCTCCTCGATGATCTCGTTGCACAGTTCGACGCACTCGTCGCAGATGTACACGCCGGGACCGGCGATGAGCTGCTGCACCTGCTTCTGGCTCTTGCCGCAGAAGGAGCACTTCAAGAGGTCAGCACTCTCCCCGATGCGTGCCATCGCTTCCTCCCTCGAACCGAGTCTGCTCCGAGCCTAGCCGGACGTGGGGCGCCCGGGGCCGATCCGCCGCGGTTTGGCGGAAACGACACGACGAGGGGCGGATGCGTCATCCGCACCCGCCCCTCGTCGGTCGCTCAGGGTCAGCGGCTCAGCGCCGGCAGCGTCTTGCGCGACGAGAGCACCTGGTCGATGAGGCCGTACTCGTGCGCCTCCTCGGCCGAGAGGATCTTGTCGCGGTCGATGTCGGCGTTCACCTGCTCGATCGTGCGGTTCGAGTGCCGCGAGAGCGTCTCCTCGAGCCACGTGCGCATCCGCAGGATCTCCGCCGCCTGGATCTCGATGTCGGAGGCCTGGCCGTGCCCGGCCTCGCCCATCGCGGGCTGGTGGATCAGCACGCGCGCGTTCGGAAGCGCGAGGCGACGGCCCGGCGTGCCCGCCGCGGCGATCACGGCCGCGGCCGACGCGGCCTGCCCGAGCACGACCGTCTGGATCTGCGGCCGGATGTACTGCATCGTGTCGTAGATCGCCGTCATCGCGGTGAACGATCCACCCGGCGAGTTGATGTACATCATGATGTCGCGGTCGGGGTCCATCGACTCCAGCACCAGCAGCTGCGCCATGATGTCGTCGGCCGACGCGTCGTCGACCTGCACGCCGAGGAAGATGATGCGGTCCTCGAACAGCTTCGCGTAGGGGTCCTGGCGCTTGTAGCCGTACGCCGTGCGCTCCTCGAAGCTCGGCAGGATGTAGCGCGAGCCCGGGGCCTGCCGACCACCCGAGAAGGCGGTGCCGCCGAAGGCGGGGATGTTCATGCTCACTGTCTCTCTCTTCCTACGCAGCCTGGTCGGTCCCGCCGCCGCCCGAGACGTCGAGCGCCGACTCGCGGATGTGGTCGACGAAGCCGTACTCGAGCGCCTCCTGCGCGTTGAACCAGCGGTCGCGGTCGCCGTCGGCGTTGATCTGCTCGACGGTCTTGCCGGTCTGCGCCGCCGTGATCTCGGCGAGTCGCTTCTTCATGTCGAGGATCAGCTGCGCCTGCGTCTGGATGTCGCTCGCGGTGCCGCCGAACCCGCCGTGCGGCTGGTGCAGCAGCACCCGCGCGTTCGGGGTGATGTAGCGCTTGCCCTTCGTTCCGGCCGTGAGGAGCAGCTGCCCCATGGAGGCCGCCATGCCGATGCCGACCGTGACGATGTCGTTCGGGACGAACTGCATGGTGTCGTAGATCGCCATGCCCGCCGTGATCGAGCCGCCGGGCGAGTTGATGTAGAGGTAGATGTCCTTCTTCGGGTCCTCGGCGGCGAGGAGCAGCAGCTTCGCGGCGATCTCGTTCGCGTTGTCGTCGCGCACCTCGGAGCCGAGCCAGATGATGCGGTCCTTCAGCAGTCGATCGAACACACTGGGCTGCAGTGTCGGTTCGGCCATGGATTTCGCTCCGTTCCGTTGCTTCGTTGGTCTCGAATCTATCCGGTGCAACACGCGGGAACCGGGCTGTTCGCCGTCGGCGGATGCCGCGCCGCGGCGAGGCGCGTCAGGCGCCGGGCCGCCGGCCCTCCTGCGCTCGCGCGACGAGATCGCGCGCGTAGGCGTCGACCGCGCGGCGGTACTGCGTCAGGTGCGGGGCGAGGGCGACGAGGGCGACGGATGCCGCGGCATCCGCCTCACCCCTCGAGGCGAGCGCGAGCGCGCGGAACGCCGCCACGGCGTCGGCGAGGTCGCCCGCGTCGTCCGCCACCTCGTCGAGCAGGGCGAGGGACTCGGCAGGGCGGCCGAGGTTGCGGACCGTCGAGGCGAGCTGGATGTGCGCCTCGACCCTGGCGCGCCCCGACAGCCCGAGCTCGAGCGCGCGGCGGTAGCGCGGCTCGGCCTCCTCCTCGAGCCCGGCCGAGTCGCGGGCGCCTGCCGCCTCGAACGGCCCGCGAGGGTCGTCGTCGGGAAGCTCGGCGGCGAGTGCGTCGATCCGCTCGATCACCCCGTGCTCCCCCAGCTCGGATGCCGCGCCCCAGACCTCGTCGACCCGTCGCTGCCAATCGTCCACCACTCGTCCTCGTTCCCTCGATCGCTCCGACTCCGCCGGAAGACGACGACGGGGCCGGGCAGTGCTGCCCGACCCCGCTCGCCTCGACCGCCGACTACTCGGCGTCGGCCTTCTTGGCGGTGCGCTTGCGCGCCGGCTTCTTCTCCTCGGCGGGAGCCTCCTCGGCGGGAGCCTCCTCGGCCGGAGTCTCCCCGGCAGCGGCGTCGGTCGTCGCCTCCTCGGCGGCCTCGTCGTCGCCCGCGACGGCGGTGAACTCCGACAGGTCGACCGCGTTGCCCGCGGCATCCGCGACCTTCGCCTTGCCCAGCGCGATCGCGAGCGCCTTGTTGCGCGCGACCTCGCCGACCATCGCCGGGATCTGGCCGTTCTGGCTCAGGACCTGCACGAACTCGTTCGGGTCCATGCCGTACTGCGCGGCGCCCTGCACGAGGTACTGCGTGAGCTCCTCCTGGCTGACCTGGACCTTCTCGGCCTCGGCGATCGCGTCGAGCACGATCTGGGTCTTGAAGGCCTTCGTGCTGGCCTCGGTCACCTCGGCGCGGTGCTCATCGTCTTCCAGGCGACCCTCGGACTCGAGGTGGCGGTGCACCTCGTCCTCGATGACGCTGTCGGCGACCGGGACCTCGACGAGCTCGAGGAGCTTGTCGACGAGCAGGTCGCGGGCCTGCGTGCCCTGGCCGAACGACTTGTTCTTCGCCACCTGGTCCTTGAGGCTCGCGGTCAGCTCGTCGAGCGTGTCGAACTCGCTCGCGATCTGGGCGAAGTCGTCGTCGGCCTCCGGGAGCTCGCGCTCCTTGACCGCGGTGACGGTGACGGTGATCTCGGCGGTCTCGCCCTCGTGGTCGCCGCCGAGCAGCTTCGACGAGAAGGTGGTGGTCTCACCGGCGGTCAGCGAGTCGAGCGCCTCGTCGATGCCCTCGAGCAGTTCGCCGGAGCCCAGCTCGTACGACACGCCGCTGGCGGTGTCGACCTCGGCCTCCTCGATCTTCGCGACGAGGTCGAGCGTCACGAAGTCGCCCGTCTTCGCCGGGCGGTCGACCGTGATCAGCGTGCCGAACCGGCTGCGGAGGCGCTCGAGCTCTGCGGTGACCTCGTCGTCGGCGACCTCGACCGAGTCCACGGTCACCTCGAGGCCCGCGTACTCGGGCAGCTCGATCTCGGGGCGGACGTCGACCTCGATCGAGAGGAGCAGGTCGCCGGAGAAGTCCTTCTCGTTCGGCCACTCGACGATGTCGGCCGACGGGCGGCCGAGCGGGCGCAGCTCGTGCTCGGTGACGGCGGCGCGGTAGAAGCTGTCGAGACCCTCGTTGACCGCGTGCTCGAGGACGGCGGCCTTGCCGACGCGCTGGTCGATGACGGGCGCGGGCACCTTGCCCTTGCGGAAGCCGGGAACGTTGATCTGCTCGGCGATGTGCTCGTAGGCGTGGGCGATGCTGGGCTTCAGCTCCTCGGGCGTCACCGAGATGGTGAGCTTGGCGCGCGTCGGGCTCAGCTTCTCAACCGAAGTGGTCGGCATGGGGAAGTTTCTCCTGTTTGGTGGAAGTACGTGGTCGAGCCGATGCGACTCGTCGGGGCGACAGGATTCGAACCTGCGACCTCCCGCTCCCAAAGCGGGCGCTCTAGCCAAGCTGAGCTACGCCCCGAGTCGCCGGCTTGACTCGCCGGTCCTGCGCGTCGGCGCGCCGAAGCACGACGTAGCGCGGAATGGACCCGGGAAAGTCTACTGCACGAGGCGTGGTGCGCCCGAAGCGCCGGCCCGACCCGCCCGCGAGACCTGTGGAGAACACGCTCAGTGCGGTCCCTATGGTGCCCGGTTCCCTCCCGGTGCCAGAGTGTGGCCATGACCGACCCGTCGCGCCCCGCCGCGCCCGACCTGCGTCGATGGCCGGACGATCCCGCCCGGTTCGCCGACACGACCCTCTGCCCCGCGTGCTTCTCGCGCCTCCTCGGAGCCGCCTGCGACGTCTGCGGGCTCCGGCTCGACGTGGCGGCGGCGAGCGACCTCCTCGCCGCGGGCGTGCGCGTGCGCGAGGCCGAGGCCGATCGGCAGTCGATCATCACGCGCATGCGCGCGGAGCAGGCCGTGCCGACGACTGCGACCCCGGCGACCCCGACGACCGGCGCCGTGTCCTCTATCGAGGTGCCGATCGCGGTGCCTCCGGTGGCCGCCCCGCCGCTGCCGTCGCCGGCGCCGCCCATCCCCGACGGCTCCGACCCCGTTGCGGAACCGATCGCCATGCCCCCGGCGGCTCCCCGCCGTTCCGGGGTCCAACTGCTGCTCCTCACCCTCGGGGTCGTGCTGCTCTCGGTCGCGGCGATGGTCTTCCTCTTCTTCGCGTTCGTCGTCGCCGACCTCGAGTTGCGCTCGCTCATCACCGCCGTCGTGAGCGTGATCGTCCTCGTCCTCGCCTGGTTCCTCCGCGCCCGACGCCTCCCCGGCACGGCCGAGGGCGTGTCCGCCGTCGGCGCGGTCCTGCTCGTCCTCGACGCGTGGATCGTCCAGGCCAACGGCCTCTTCGGGGCCGACCGCGTCGACGCCGCCGCCTACTGGGGCGTGGCCCTGCTCGTCGTCGCGGCGGTCCTCGCCGGCGCGGGGATCGTCAGCCGCCTGCGTCTCCCGAGGCTCGCGGCGTCGGCGCTCGCACCGGCGGGCGCGTTCGTCGGCGCCTACGCCATCGCACACGACGACGAGGGCGCTACCGGGCTGTGGCTCGGCGGGCTGGCGCTCGCCCTCGTCGGCACCGCATCCCGGTTCATCCGGCCCGAGGCCGAGCGGACCATCGTCCGCACGTTCGGCTTCGCCGGCGGCGGCATCGCCCTCGCGGCCGCCGCGTGGGCGCTCCCCACCGTCGGACTCGGCACGATGTGGTCCTTCCTCGCGGTCGCAGGCGTCTGGGTCGTCGTCCTCCTCTCGCTGCCGTCATCCGTGACCGGCCCCGGTGGATGGCGCGTGCTCTCGTCCGTCGCCATCGGCCTGAGCGTCCCGCTCGCATTCGTCCTCGGCATCGCACTCGACCGGGAGACCGCGACGTCCATCTGGCTCGCGCCCGGGCTCGCGGCACTCGTGGCCTGCGCCATCGCGGCGGCGATGAGGATCCGCGCAGCGCGCCGCAACGCACTCCCCGCACTCCTCACCGCCTCCGCGGTCGCGGTCGTCGCGACGCTTCCGGCGCTGGTGGTCGCGCTGGGGGGCCTCGGCACCCTCACGTCGGAGGCGATGGGCATGGGCGAACTCGGTGCGACCGCGCCGCGGGACCTGCCCGACGAGGCGGGAGGTGCGGTGCTCGCGCTCGGCATCGCGACCCTCGCGCTGGTGGGCGTGCTCGCCCTGGCGGGTCGCCTGCGGCGCTTCGTCGCAACGGCGATCGCCACGGGACTCGCGACCGCACTCGCCGCCTCCGTGCTCATGCCGACGGTGGCCGCGGCGACGACCGCGCTCCTCGTCGTCGCCGCCGCCGCGCTGTCGGCCGCGGCGATCCCGGCGGTTCGGCGCGTCACCGGCGCGACGCCGGTGCTCGCGGCGGGTGGGATCCCGGCGGCCGTGCTCGCCTGGGGGCTCGCGCACGCCGCGACGAGCCTCTGGTGGTGGGTGGTTCCGGCCGTGTTCGCGATCTCGATCGCGGGTCGGGTGCTCGCCGATCGTGTGTCACGGGTGGCGGCGCCGACCACGCGGATCCTGCACGTGATCGCCGCAGCGCTCGTCGCCCTGCTGGCCACGGTCGCCTTCCCGAGTCGGGCCGAAGCCGACGGCATGGCGATCCCGACGCCCTGGGACCAACCCGCGTTCCTCTCCGCCGCGGTCGCGACGCTCGCACTCGGCCTCCTCGTCGTCGCGCGCCGGCTGCCGGAGGACGATCGACTGACGGCCGCCGCCGCGTCGTTCACCGGGGCGATGATCGGGACGACCTGGCTCGCCGTGACCTTCTCCACGCCGTGGGCCTGGGCGCCGGCGATCGCCCTCGCCGTCGTCGGACTCGTCTGGGTCCGCTCGGATCTCCCGCCCATGCGCGTGCTGTTCGCCGGGGGCGTCCCGCTCGCCGCCGTCTTCGCGGGTGCGGGGATCAGCGCGGACCTCGAGGACGGCAACGTCGCGATCGGGCTCGCCGCCGCGATCCTCGCGGCCGCCGGCGTCGCGCCGCTCGCGCTCGCGGCGGATCAGCTCGTGCGACGCGTCTGGGGCGGCACGATCGGTGTGGTCGCGATGGCGGCGACGGTCGTCGGCCTGTCGGGATCCGTGCCCTCCGGCGAGGCTTGGTTGGTCCTCCTGCTGCTGACACCCGTTCCCGTGCTCATCGCCACGCTGTTCGGGGATCCGATCGCGGGTCGTTCGCCCGCGGTGAACGCGTCGTGGGGATCGCTCGTGCTCGGCGTCGGGACCGTCTGGGCGTGGACGGGCGATCGCGGCATCGACGACGTCGAGCCGTACACGCTGCCGCTCGCGGCCGGCCTCCTGGTGACGGCGGGACTGCTGACCTGGAGGCGCACCGTCCCCGACTCGACGGCTGCGGGGCGGACGGCGCTCCTCGCGGCGGCGGCGGCGGTGGCCGTCCTGCCGAGCGTGGCCCTCTCGGGCGGGTCCGAACTGCGCACGCTCGTGCTCGTCGCGGCGGGCGCCGTGCTCGTGATCGCCGGGAGCTTCGCACCCGACCTGGTGCGCGGCGTCCCCATCCGCATGCTCGTCGTGGGCACCGGATGGGTGGCCGCGACGGGCGCGGCGCTCGTCCGGGGGTCGGCCATCGCCACCGGTCGCCCGGGCGACCTCCCGGTCGAGTTCTGGCCGGTGATCGCCCTGTCGATCGGACTCGTGGCGAGCCTGCTGTGGGTTCGGGACCGGGTGGAGCCGACCGTCGCCGCCGAGGCGGCGCTCGCGGCGTCACTGGCCGCAGCCGCGGTGCCGACCACCCTGGCGATCGCCGGCGGCGTGGATGCCGACACGCGAGCCCTGGTGCTCCTGCTCGTCGTCGGGGCCGCGCACGTCGTCAGCACGGCCGTCCGGGCGCGCCCGTTCGCCGGGCCCGTGCTCGGCTGGACCAGCCTGGCCGTGGCCGTCATCGCCGGCGGGCTCGCGATCACCTCGGGCGCGGTCGATCCGTTCGACCTGGTGACCGTGCCGATCGGCGCGACGCTCGTCGCGGCCGGGGCCATCCGCCTTCGTCGTTCGCCCGACCACGGCAGCTGGCCGACGCTCGGACCCGGGCTCGCGGTGCTGCTCGTCCCCGCGCTCATCGCGGACTGGACCGATCCGGTGCTCTGGCGCCTCGTCGCGCTCGGGGTGGCCGCGGTCGTGGCCGTCGTCGCCGGCGCGGCGTTCCGGCTCCAGGCGCCGCTGCTCCTGGGTGGCGGCGTGCTGCTCGTCCACGCCGTCGCGCAGCTCTGGCCGTGGATCACGCGCCTCTACGAGGCGGTCTGGTGGTGGCTGTGGCTCGGGATCGCCGGTGCACTGCTGATCGCGATCGCCGCGACGTACGAACGGCAGATGCGCGTGGCCCGCGGCGTGTTCCGGAGCATCGCGGCGCTGCGTTGACGCACAGACGGCGAACGGGCTCGCGACGGACGCACCGGCCGGTCGCCGTGCACGACCACGGGCCTGCCGACGTGTACCATGATCGGGTGCCCGCGTGCGGGCGCTCGGGGATGTAGCTCAATGGTAGAGCCTCAGTCTTCCAAACTGATGGTGCGGGTTCGATTCCCGTCATCCCCTCCGATCGATGTCCTGACCCGTCGTGTGTCAAGCCCCTGCGAGTCCGTGGGGAATCCCGCGACAGCGCTCGGCGTTGGCCCTACCGTGGCATCCGTACGGATACGAGTGGAAGGGGACCACATGACCGACTCGAAGACCGCATCGAAGTCCACCACGGCGCCGATGAGCGGCGCCGACCCCGAGGTCGCCTCGGGCGTCTCACAGTTCTTCACGCCGCTCGTCCACGAGCTCACGGTGCTGGCGGTCAACGGCAAGCAGGCGCACTGGAACGTGCGGGGCCGCGACTTCCTCGAGGTCCACGAGTTCCTCGACACGGTCGTCGACCACGCGCAGGAGTGGGCCGACCTCGCTGCGGAGCGCGTCGTCGCACTCGGGCTGCCGATCGACGCGCGCCTCGCGACGATCGCCTCCGACACCGAGGCCGCGAACCCGAAGGCCGGCTTCAAGCAGTCGGATGACACGATCGCCGACGTCGTCGCGCAGATCGACGTCGCCACGGCGCGCGTGAACGCCGCGATCAAGGGCCTCGAGGAGCTCGACCCGGCGAGCCAGGACGTGGCGATCGCGATCCGCCAGGGCCTCGACAAGGACCGGTGGTTCCTCGCGGCGCACGTCAGCGTGAAGTAGACGAGGCGCGAGCCCCGAAACTCCGGGCCGAAGGCCGCGGTTCGACGGGCCCGGGTGCAGAATGCCGACATGGCGGACGCATCCGGGCCCGAGCCGTCTCACGAGTCGGAGGCGAGCCCTCCGGAGACCAGCGGGCTGACCGACGCGCAGAAGTCGCTGCGCGCGCAGATGCTCGCGACCGAGCACTGGAGCCTCCTGGCATCGCGCAGCACGACGCAGAGCGAGGTGCTCACCCGCATCGCGATCTTCCTGACGCTCGTCTCCGCGGGCCTCGTGACGCTCGGCGTGCTCGGCAACGCCACGCAGTTCCGCGGCTGGTTCGGCGTCGCCGCCCTCGGGGTGCTGCTGCTGCTCGTGATCCTGGGCCTGATCACGCAGAAGCGGGCATTCAATGCATCGCTCGACGACCTCATGTACGTCGTCGCGATGAATCGCCTGCGCGGGGCGTACCTCGACCTCGATCCCGGCCTCGCGCCCTACTTCATCTCCTCGGCGGACGACGACGAAGCGGGCAGCATCCGCACGTACTACGCGTTCGGTCCGCGTCCCGGGCAGATCCTGGCGAGTTCCGCGATGATCATCTCCGTGGTCGAGGCAGCCGTGCTGGGGCTCTTCGCCGGCGGGGTCGTGCTCGGCCTCGGCGGCGCGATCTGGCTGGCGATCACGCTCGGCGCGATCGCCGGCGTCGGGTCGCTCATCATCTGGATGGTGGTCGGCTTCCGCGGATATCGCGATCTCTTCGAACGGCATGAGCCCCTGCGAACCGCGAGCGACGCGTGAAGGAGACCACCGCTCGACGGATCTAGCGCCGCAGCCAGGCGAGCACCGCCAGCACGCGGCGGTGATCGGTGCCCGAGTCCTCGAGCGCGAGCTTCTGGAAGATCGAGGTGACGTTCTTCTCGACCGCGCCCACGCCGATGAACAACTGCGACGCGATGCCGGCGTTCGTGCGCCCCTCCGCCATGAGCTCGAGCACCTCGCGCTCGCGCGGAGTGAGCGAGGCGAGCGGGTCGCCGCGGCGCGCCAGCAGCTCGCGCACGACCTGCGGGTCGAGCACCGTGCCGCCGTCGCGGATGCGCAGCACCGCGTCCTGCAGGTCGTCGAGCGAGGCGACGCGGTCCTTCAGGAGATAGCCCATCCCGCCGTCGGCCGACGACAGGAGCTCGTGCGCGTACGTGCCCTCGACGTACTGGCTGAGCAGGAGCACCCCCGTCCCCGGGCGTCGCCGACGAAGCTCGATCGCGGCTCGCACGCCCTCGTCGCGGAAGGTCGGCGGCATGCGCACGTCGAGCACCGCGACATCCGGTTCCACCGACTCGAGGTCGTCGAGCAGCGCCTCGGCGTCGCCGTACGCGCCGACCGTCTCGAACCCGGCCTCGTCGAAGAGCCGCACGAGCCCCTCGCGGAGGAGCATCGAGTCCTCCGCGAGGACCACGCGGATCGGCCGGGCGGGCGGTGCGGTCTCGCTCACGCGCCCACCCTATCGACGGGCGTGAACGGGAAGTGGGCGCCGATGATGGTGGGGCCGCCGCTCGGGCTGTCCACGAGCAGCACGCCGCCGAGGCCGCGCACGCGCTCGTCGAGGCCCGCCAGCCCGTGCCCCGGGAGCGCCACCGCTCCCCCGTGCCCGTTGTCGGTCACCCAGAGGTCGAGCCACAACCCCGTCGCACCGGTGTCGCGCTGGGCGAGGCGCAGCCGGATGGCGCTCGCACCCGAGTGCTTGGCCGCGTTCGTCAGGAGCTCTGCGGCGATGAAGTAGGCGTTGCGTTCGATGGCGGCGGGCAGCGCGGCATCCGTCGGGAGCAGCCACTCGAGCTCGACCGGCACCGGGCTCCGCGCGGCGAGCGATTCGAGCGCGCTGGCGAGCCCGCGATCCTGGAGCAGCGGCGGCGCGAACCCGCGCGACAGCGCCCGGAGCTCGTCGAGGGTGTCGCGCGCCTGGTCGCGCGCCTCCGAGAGCAGGCCCTTCGCGGCGTCGGGATCGGCGTCGAGCTTGCGCTCGATCGCCGCGAGGTCCATCTGCAGGCGCACGAGCCGCTGCTGCGGGCCGTCGTGGATGTCGCGTTCGAGGCGTCGCAGTGCGGCGTCCTCGGCCTGCACCGCGGCGCCGCGCGAGGCGGCGAGGTGCTGCACCTGGCGCTCGAGCGCTTCGGACCGCCAGGCGCCGAGCATGCCCCGACCGATGCCGTCGTGCATCAACGTCAGTCCGGCGGTCACGAGCGGCAGCGTGAGCAGGAAGGCGAGGCCGAGCGCGAACTGCGCGATGACCTCGATCGCCAGCGGGTCGAGGGCGACCGCCGCGGAACCGCCGGGCCAGACGCGATCGAGGAACCACTCGACCGGCCATACGTCGCGCGATCCCTGCGGGAGGAACAGGGCCCAGATCCAGTACGTCACGCCGCCGAGCGCGACGGAGAGCCACACGACGGTCACCGTCCAGCTGAACAGCGACACGATCGGCGCGACGACCATGCCGTGCAGCAGGTACAGCCAGTAGTGGCCGTCGACGAACGGGGCGAAGAACGCCCGCCACGGCCCGTCGCCGACGGGTGCCGCGGCATCCCACTGGGGGCGGCGGATCGCGGGCCGCCCCGCCCAGCCGAGGCGGACGAGCTCGAACATGCCGAACCCGCGCGCCGTGTACAGCGAGGCGACGACGATGACGAGTCCGACGACGACGACGAGCAGGCTCACACCGGTCGAGAACAGCGTCACGAGCGTGACGAAGGCGACGAGCGCGACGGGGAATCCGAGGAGCAGGTAGCCGAGCTCGCGCGGCAGGCCCGCCCAGAGGCGGCCGTACCCGCGGCGCCGGGGCGCGGCATCCGTCGACGTCGCCGGCACCGTCGGGCCGGTCGCAGCGGGGTCAGTGAGCGTGGTCATCGTTCGTCTCCTCGGTCATCGTCGCACGCTGACCGGGTTCGACGACCACGAACTGGCCCATCATCCCCTGGTCCTCGTGCTGCAGCAGGTGGCAGTGGTACATGTACGGCGTCGCCGGGTCGGCGAAGTCCTCGAACCGGAGGATCAGCTCGTAGCGGCTCCCGGGCCGGACGAGGATCGTGTCCTTCCACCCGGCGAGCTCGGCGGGCGGCGGCGCGGCGTCGATCGCCCCGATGCGGAACTGCACGTCGTGCACGTGGAAGCTGTGCGGCATCTCGCCGGCGTTCTCCACGATCCAGCGCTCGGTGGTGTCGAGCGTGACGGTCTCGTCGACGTGGTCCATGCGCATGGTGCCGCCGTTGATCTCGAACCCGTCGAGCCGGAAGGTGCGCGTCGTCGCGACGGCGTCCTCGGCGACCTCCGGCAGCTCGCGGAGCCGCTCGGGCAGGTCCGGCGCCGGATCGAGTGCCTCGGCCGCGCGCAGCTCGAGCACGTCGAACGCGTCGGTCGCGCCGTTCATCGCCGCGATGGGCGGCTTCAGGCCCGCCGCCTCGGGCGTCATCACCGACTGCAGTCGCAGCTCCTCGCCGGGCGTCATCCGCACGAGCACCTCGGCGCGCTCGCCGGGCGAGAGCACGACGCGGTCGAGGGCGACGGATGCCTCGAGCAGCCCGCCGTCGGTCGCGATGACGTCGACCGCCCGCCCGTCCTCCCAACCGAAGGCGTAGGTGCGCGCGGTCGAGGCGTTGAGGAGGCGGAGCCGCACGACCTCGGCCTCGACCTCCGCGTACGGGGCGCGGGCGCCGTTGACGACGAGTTCGTCGCCCATGCGGCCCGCGAACCCTCGCGGTGCCGACTCGAGCCGGCCGTCGTCCGTGAACGCGGCGTCCTGCACGATGACGGGAAGGTCGTCGACGCCGTACTCGCGCGGCAGCGGCAGTGCCGCCTCGACGTCGTCGCGGACGAGGAACATGCCCGCGAGGCCGCGCGCGACGTGCTGCTCGGTCTCGCCGTGCGGGTGCGGGTGGTACCAGAGCGTCGCAGCCTGCTGGTCGACCTCCCACTCGGGCGACCAGGTCTCGCCGGGGTCGACCATCTGGTGCGGTCCGCCGTCCATCTCGGCGGGCAGGTGCATGCCGTGCCAGTGCACGGTCGTGGGCTCGTCGAGCGCGTTGGCGACGTCGACGCGGATCCGCTCGCCGCGCTCGGCGACGATCGTGGGGCCGAGGTAGGCGCCGTCGAAGCCCCAGGTCTCGCTCGGCACGCCCGGCGCGAACTCGGTCGTGCCGGCCTGCGCCTCGAGCGAGAACACGCGCGTGCCGTCGGCGGCGACGGTCGACTCGGCGATCGGCGGCACGGGAAGCGGGGTGTCGAAGTCGACCATCCCGATCGTGGAGACCGGGGTCGGGCCGACCAGTCCGCAGCCCGCGAAGGCGAGGGCGACGCCCGCGCCGACGGCGACCGACGCGGCCGTGACGGCGAGCGCGCGGGGCCGTCGCGGGCGGGGTCGCGGGGGTTCGGGGCGGGGTGGTCGGGCGGTCCGGTGGATCATGCTTCGAGCCTCGCGGGCGACGCGCACGCGCCCCAGCCGACGGCCACCCGGATCGGCACGGGGGTTCGCCCCCCTCGGCGCGGGGGTGGACCGGAGGCAGGCGCGCGTGCCGGCGGATCAGAGGGCGTCGTGCGTCGCGCGTCCGCCGAGCAGCGTGAGCGCCACGGGCATCCCCCTGAGGTCGTCGACGGATGCCGCGAGCGGATCGTGCTCGACGACGGCGAGGTCGGCGACCATGCCCTCGCGCACCTCGGCGCCGACGCCGTCGGTCGAGGCGTCGAGTGCCGCGCGGGCGTCGAGGGACTGCTCCGGATGCCACGGCTCGCGCCCGGCGCGCGAGCGGCCGACCGCCGCGGCGATCGCGATCCACGGGTCGAGCGGTGCCACGGGCGCGTCCGAGCCGAGCGCGAGGTCGACGCCCGCCGCGGCGAGGTCGCGCAGCATGAACGCACGGTCGGTGCGCCCCGCCCAGTAGACGTCGGCGACGTCGCGGTCGTCCATGGCGTGCTCGGGCTGCACGCTCGCGACGATGCCCAGCGCGGCGAAGCGGGCCAGGTCGTCGCGTCGGAGCAGCTGCGCGTGCTCGATCGACGCACGCCCGTGCCATCCGCCGTGCCGCACGGCCTCGAGCGCGTCGAGCGCGCGCTCGTTCGCCCGGTCGCCGATCGCGTGGACGGCCGGTGCGAGGCCGATCCGGTCGGCGCGCCGCAGGTGGGGCACGAGCTCGTCGTAGGGCACGTTCACGAGGCCGTACGGGTGCTCGTCGGGCCCGAGCCCGGGGTACGGGTCGACGCACCACGCGGTGCGCGTGTTCAGCGAGCCGTCGGTGATCACCTTGTACGGGCCGACGCGGACGAGCCCGCCGGTGCCCGCCACCTCGTCGCCGGTGCGGAGGCCCTCGGCCTCGGCGCGGTCGAGGTCGCGCGTGTAGACGCCGAACCGCACGCGAAGCGCATCGGCGCCGTTCGCCGCGCGGCGCGCCCAGTCGTCGCGGTTCCAGCGCATCTCGAGGTCGACCACACCGACCACGCCCCGTGCCGCCGCCGCGCGCGACGCCTCGTCGACCCACGCGTCGAGCACGTCGTCGGGGAGGTCGTCGAGTTCGCGCACGAGCCGGAAGCAGTCGTCCTCGCGGAGCACCCCGCTCTCCCCCGCCGCCTCGGCGAGCCCGTGCCGCCGCGCCGCAGTGCGGTTCACCCAGCACGAGTGCAGGTCGGCGGAGACGAGCACGACCGGCACGTCGCCCGATACGGCGTCGAGCGCGTCGATCGTCGGCGCGTCGGGCCAGAGGCCGTCGCGGTAGCCGAAGCCGACGATCTCGTCGTCTCCGCCGGTGACGGATGCCGCGACGAGCGCGACCGCCTCGGCCGCCGACCCGACGTCGCCGAGGTCGAGCCGCCGCGACACCATGGCCCACTGCGAGAGGTGCACGTGACGGTCCCACAGCCCGGGCACGACCCAGCGTCCGGCCAGCTCGAGGCGCCGGGCGCCGGGGGCGGGTGGCAGGCTTCCCGCCGGCGCGACGGCGCGGACGACGCCGCCGTCCAGGTGCAGGTCGACGGGCAGCGCCTCGCCGGGGAGGCGCCCGCCGGCGAGCACGAGCGACTTCGGGGCCGAGCGGCGCGCCGCGGCATCCGCCCCGGTCATGCGCGCTCCCCCACTGCCGGCGCCGACGCGTCAGCACTCGTCGCACCGGCCCGCTCTGCGCGCGCGGCGCGCAGCACCTCGTGCGTGCGACGCATCTCCTCGGCGAGCGCGGGGCTCGCGTACGGCCCGTCACCGTCGAGTTCGGCGATGATGCGGTCGACCGTCTCGTCGGGCCGGTTCTGGCTCATCTTGTTCTTGGCGACGAACCGCGCGACCGGGATGCGGAGGCCGACGGTGCCCGCGGCGATGCGCTCGGCGTAGGCGGCGTTCTCGGGGGTCGATCGCATGCTGCGCGGCTCGGGCATCCGCTGTTCGAAGTGGTCGACGAGCGCGTCGAGCACCCGGAGGTTCTCGTCGGGCTCGAGCAGCTCGGGGGTGCCGTGCAGGTGCGCGGTGACGAAGTTCCAGGTCGGCACCGCGGGGTTCGCGTCGTACCACCCCGGTGAGATGTACCCGTGCGGCCCCTGGATGATGACGAGCACCTCGTGCCGGCCGAGCTCGTGGACGACCTCGTCGGGGCGTCCGACGTGGGTGAGGAGCACGATGCCCTCGGCGGTCTCGTCGAGGAGCACCGGGTAGTGGGAGGCCACGAGTCCCGAGGCATCCGTCATCGACACGATGATCGCCCACGGGTGCTCGCGGACCAGGCGCTTGACGCCCTCCTCACTCGCGAGGGTGAAGCTCGGGTTCTGTCTCATGCGGTTCGACTCCTAGGCCTGGCAGTTCGGGCACCAGTACAGCTTGCGGGCGCCCATCTCCTCGAGGGCGATGTTCGTACCGCACACCCGGCAGGGCAGGCCCTCGCGCTTGTACACCCAGTGGCGGTCGTCGCGGTTGGCCATGGCGGCGCGCCAGGCCTCGCCCTCGAGCCCGTCCATCGTCATCATCTGGCCGGTCTCGACGCCGATGCGGAGGAGCCTCGACCAGTCGCGCCAGAGCTCGCGGACGGTGTCCTCGGGCACGATCCGGCCGGGCGTGTGCGGGTTCAGGCGGGCCCGGAAGAGCAGCTCGGCACGGTAGACGTTGCCGATGCCGGAGACGACGTTCTGGTCCATGAGCAGCAGGCCGATGGGCGTGGGCTTCCGGCGGACGACGCTCGTGAAGCGCTCCTCGGCGTCGGCACCGACGTCGATGAGCGGGTCGGGGCCGAGCCTGCCGACGACCGACTCGACCTGCGCGGGGTCGAGCACCTCGCACGCGGTGGGCCCGCGGAGGTCGGCGACGACGGCGTCGGTGAGGAGGCGCACGCGCACCTGCCCGATCGGCTCGGGCGGGAAGGTCTCGAGCGCCGCCCCCTCCTTCTCCGACTCCGACATGCGCAGCCTCGTGCGGCGGGGCGCGCCGATCGAGGTGACCGAGTTCTCGCCCGCGGTGTCGAACACGACCGCGTCGGGGTTGGGGCCGTCGAGGAAGGTGCCCTTCTGGTTCGTCTGCCCCATGCGCCCGTTCGACGAGGCGATCGTGGCATCCATCAGGATGTCGCCCGCGAAGTCCCACGCCCCGTACATGCCGAGGTGGACCCTGAGCCAGCGGTCGCCCTCGAAGCCGAGGAACATCTGCTTGCCGACGGCACGGGCGTCGACCATCCGTCGCCCGTCGAGGTCGGCCGCGCCCTCGGCGAACCGGCCCTGCGGGCTCGAGGCGCGCACGATGCGGCCGACGAAGTTGCGCTCGAACTGGCGGGTGATGCGGTGGACGGAATGGCCCTCGGGCACCGGCTACTCCGCGGGCGCGCCGACGACGCGACCGGTCGAACCGTCGACGTCGACGCCCTTGCCGGCGATGTCGCCCGTCGTCTCGTACTCGGCGAGCTGCCCGATGCGGCGCACGTGCCGCTCGTCGCCCGAGAACGGCTCGGCGATGAAGGCGTCGATGTAGCGGATCGCCTCCTCCACGGTGTGCTGGCGCGCGCCGATCGAGATGACGTTCGCGTCGTTGTGCTGGCGCGCGAGGATCGCGGTGTCCATGCTCCACACGAGGGCCGCGCGGATGCCCGCCACCTTGTTCGCGGCGATCTGCTCGCCGTTGCCCGAACCGCCGAAGACCACGCCGAGCGTCTTCACGCCCGCGGCCTGGTCGCGCGCCACGGCGAGCGCGGCGTTGATGCAGAAGGCCGGGTAGTCGTCGAGCGCGTCGTACTCGACGGGGCCGTGGTCGACGACCTCGTGGCCGCCGTTGACGAGGTGCGCCTGGAGCGTCCGGCTGAACTCGAGGCCGGCATGGTCGGTCGCGATGTGGATGCGCATGCGGCAAGTCTAGGGATCGCCGCTCCCCTCCCGGGCCGCATGTCGCGCGACTAGGCTGATCGGGTTGCCCGCGCCACGAACGCGGGGCCGACGCATCCGTTCGACGCAGATGGAGACCTGAGTGCCTGGAGAGAACCTCACCCGCATCGAGGCCGAGGAGCGCGCCGCGCTCGTCACGGTGCACGACTACGACGTCCGCCTGGACGTCACCACCGGGCCGGAGGTGTTCCGCTCGGAGACCACGGTGCGCTTCGCCGCCCGGACGGGTGCGTCGACCTTCATCGACGCGATCACCGCGACCGTGCACTCGGTCACGCTCAACGGCCGCGAGCTCGACCCGGCCGAGGTCAGCGACGGCGTGCGCATCCGGCTCGCCGACCTCGAGGACGAGAACGAGCTGACCGTCGTCGCCGACGGCCGATACATGCACACGGGCGAGGGCCTGCACCGCTTCGTCGACCCGGTCGACGACGAGGTCTACCTGTACACCCAGTTCGAGGTGCCCGACTCGCGCCGCATGTACGCGGTGTTCGAGCAGCCCGACCTGAAGGCCGCGTTCCGGTTCACGGTCACCGCGCCCGCGCACTGGCAGGTCGTGTCGAACTCGCCGACGCCGGAGCCCGTCGACGCGCACGAGGGTGCGAAGACCTGGGCGTTCGAGCCGACCCCGCGCATCTCCAGCTACATCACCGCGCTCGTCGCCGGCCCCTACGACGTCGTGCGCGACGAGCTCACGAGCGCCGACGGCCGCGTCATCCCGCTCGGCGTGTTCGCACGCAAGAGCCTCTCGGAGTACCTCGACGCGGACTACGTGTTCGAGAAGACCAAGCAGGGCTTCGAGTACTTCGAGGCGAAGTTCGGCGTGCCCTACCCGTTCGCCAAGTACGACCAGCTGTTCGTGCCCGAGTACAACGCTGGCGCCATGGAGAACGCGGGCGCGGTCACGTTCACCGAGTTCTACGTGTTCCGTTCGAAGGTGACGGATGCCGTCCGCGAGCGCCGGGTGGTGACGATCCTGCACGAGCTCGCCCACATGTGGTTCGGCGACCTCGTGACCATGAAGTGGTGGAACGACCTCTGGCTGAACGAGTCGTTCGCCGAGTGGGCGTCGACGATCGCGACCGCCGAGGCCACCGAGTGGAAGAACGCGTGGACGACCTTCAACTCGATGGAGAAGGCCTGGGCCTACCGACAGGACCAGCTGCCCTCGACGCACCCGATCGTCGCGGAGATCCGCGACCTCGAGGACGTGCTCGTGAACTTCGACGGCATCACCTACGCCAAGGGCGGGTCGGTGCTCAAGCAGCTGGCCGCCTGGGTCGGCGTCGAGGCCTTCTTCGCCGGCGTCTCGGCGTACTTCCGGAAGCACGCCTGGGGCAACACGACCCTGGCCGACCTGCTCGCCGAGCTCGAGGCCGCGAGCGGCCGCGACCTGTCCGAGTGGGGCGGGCTCTGGCTCGAGACGGCCGGCGTGAACACGCTGCGCCCCGAGATCGAGACCGACCACGACGGTCGGATCACCTCGTTCGCCGTGCTCCAGTCGGCGATCGAGGAGCACCCGACCATCCGTCCGCACCGCCTCGCGATCGGCTTCTACAGCCTCACCGGCGGCAAGCTCGTGCGCGACCACCGCGTCGAGCTCGACGTCGACGGCGAGCGCACGGAGGTCGCAGACCTCGTCGGCCTCGAGCGCCCGGACCTCGTGCTGCTGAACGACGACGACCTCGCGTACGCGAAGATCCGCCTCGACGGCGCCTCGCACGGCGTCGCCCTCGCGAACCTGTCCGAGATCGAGGACCCGCTCGCGCGCGCCCTCGTCTGGAGCTCCGTCTGGGATGCCACGCGCGACGCCGAGACGCGCGCGAGCGACTACCTCGCACTCGTGCTCGGCAACATCGCGAGCGAGACCGAGTCGACGACCCTGCGCATCGTCCTGGCGAACGCGATCCTCGCGGCGAACGCGTACACCGAGCCCGGGCGACGGCACGACGCGCTGCGCCTCCTCGCCGACGGGTTCTGGGACCTCGCGAACGAGGCCGAGGCCGGCAGCGACGCGCAGTTCCAGTTCGTCAAGTCGTTCGCCGCGATCGCCGAGCACGGCTCGAACCTCGACGCGCTCGAGGAGCTCTACGCCGGCACGATCTCACTCGAGGGGCTCGCGGTCGACACCGACCTCGGCTGGGAGCTGCTCATCGCGCTGGCCGCCGCCGGTCGCTCGGCCGACCCCGAGATCGACGCCCGCCTCGCCGAGGACGACACCGTGACCGGGCGCGAGGCCGCCGCGAAGGCACGTGCGGCGATCCCGACGTCCGCCGCCAAGGAGCGTGCCTGGGCGTCGATCGTCGACTCGGACACCGCGTCGAACTCGGTGGTGCGCGACACGGCCGAGGGGTTCCTCCGTGCCTCGGACCCCGCCCTGCTCGAGGCCTTCGTCACGCGGTACTTCGGCATGCTCGAGGGCATCTGGGAGGCTCGCAGCTACGCGATCGCCGAGAAGCTCGTCGACGGGCTCTACCCGTCGCCGCTCGCGAACCGGGGTCTCGCCGACGCGAGCCGCGCCTGGCTCGACGGGCACCCGGACGCTCCGGCGGCGCTGCGCCGACTCGTCGTCGAGAGGCTCGCCGGCGTCGACCGCGCGCTGGCCGCGCAGGCGCGCGACGCGCGGGAGGCCTGAATGTCGGGGCGCCCCGACCTGACGCGGTCGGAGGCCGAGGAGCGCGCGTCGCTCCTCGGCCCCGCCGCGTACGAGGTCACGCTCGACCTCACGGGCGACGACGGCCGGTTCCGGTCCGACACGCTCGTGCGGTTCACCGCGACGCCGGGTGCGTCGACGTTCATCGAGGCCACCACCGCCGAACTGCACGAGGTGGTCCTGAACGGACGGCCGCTCGATGCGGCATCCGTGTCGGACGGCTACCGGATCCGCCTGGACGGCCTCGACGCCGAGAACGAACTGCTCGTCGTGTCGACGCGCGAGTACACGAACACCGGCGAGGGACTGCACCGCTTCGTCGACCCCGTCGACGGCGAGGCCTACCTCTACACCGAGTTCGCGGTCGCCGAGGCGAACCGCGTGTACGCCGTCTTCGACCAGCCCGACCTCAAGGCGTCCGTGCGCTTCACGATCACCGCGCCCGACCACTGGAGCGTGCTGAGCAACGCGCCCACGCCCGAGCCGCACCCCGCGGCATCCGGCACCGCGGTGTGGGCCTTCGAGACCGGGCCGGTCATCTCGAGCTACATCGTCGCGATCATCGCCGGCCCCTACGCCTCATGGCGATCGTCGGCGACGAGCCGCGACGGGCGCGAGGTGCCCCTCGGCCTCTTCACGCGCGAATCGCTCGCGCAGTACGCCGAGCCCGAGGTCATGTTCGAGCTCGTGCAGGGCGGGCTCGCGTTCTACGAGGACGCGTTCGGCGTGCCGTACCCGTACGGCAAGTACGACCAGGTCTTCGTGCCCGAGTACAACTGGGGTGCGATGGAGAACGTCGGCGCGGTCACCTTCAACGAGGGCTACCTGTTCCGCTCGCGCGTGTCCGACGCCCGGCGCGAGCAGCGCGCGATCGTCGTGCTGCACGAGCTCAGCCACATGTGGTTCGGCAACTCGGTGACGATGCGCTGGTGGAACGACCTCTGGCTGAACGAGTCGTTCGCGACGTGGGCGTCGACCCTCGCCACGTCGCGGGTCACCGAGTTCACCGACGTCTGGGCGACGTTCGCGACCGACGAGAAGACGCACGCGGCCGAGCAGGACCAGCTGCCCTCGACGCATCCGATCGTCGCCGAGATCCACGACCTCGGCGACGTCGAGGTGAACTTCGACGCGATCACCTACGACAAGGGTGCGTCGGTGCTGAAGCAGCTCGTCGCGTGGGTCGGACTCGAGGCGTTCCAGCGCGGCGTCGGCGCCTACCTCGCCCGGCACTCGGGCGGCAACGCCACCCTCGCCGACCTGCTGGTCGAGCTCGAGGGCGCGAGCGGCCGCGACCTCGCGGACTGGTCGGCGAAATGGCTCGAGACCGCGGGCGTGAACACGCTGCGGCTCGAGGTCGAGACGGATGCCGCGGGGCTCGTGACCGCGGCGCGCGTGGTGCAGACCGCGGCCGCCTCGCACCCGACCCTCCGCCCGCACCGCGTCGCGATCGGGTCCTACGACGACGTCGACGGGTCGCTCGAGCGCGTGCACCGGGTCGAGCTCGACGTCGACGGCGCCTCGACCGACGTGCCGGAGCTCGTCGGTCGTCCGCGCCCTGCGCTGCTGCTGGTGAACGACGACGACCTGACCTACGCGAAGGTCCGCCTCGACGAACCGTCGTTCGCGGTCGCGCGCGACCGGCTGTCCGACCTCGTCGACCCCGTGGCCCGCGCGGTCGTCTTCGGATCGGCATGGGACGGGGTCCGCGACGCGGAGATCCCCGCGGCGGACTTCGTGCGCCTCGTCGTGGCGAACGTCGGGCACGAGACGCAGTCGGCCGCCCGCGGCCTCGCGCTGTCCCGACTCGAGCTCGCCGTGTCGCGCTACCTCGCCGACCACCACCGCGACGTGCTGGCCGAGGAGGCCGCCGACGCCGTCTGGGCGCTCGCCGAACTCGCGCCAGAGGGCTCGGATGCGCAGCTGCAGTTCGTGAAGGCGTTCACGCGACTCGCCTGCGTGCCCGCGCACGCCGACGTCCTCGAGTCGCTCGCCGGCGGCGAGACGAGGCTCCCGGGCCTCGTCGTGGACCTCGACCTGCGCTGGGAGATCACGATCGCCCGGGCGGCGCTCGGCGCGGCGACCGACGACGAGGTCGACGCGGCGCTCGCCGCGGACGACACCGCGAAGGGCCGCCAGCTCGCCGAGACCGCGCGCGCCGCGCGCCCCGACCAGGCGGTGAAGGATGCCGCGTGGCGGCGGGTCGCGACCGACACGACGCTGTCGAACGACCTCGCGCGCGCGATCGCCGACGGCTGGCAGCGGACGACCGACCCGTCGCTCCTCGCCGGCACCGCCGACGACTACCTCGCCCTGCTCGAACGCGTCTGGGCCGAGCGGAGCTTCACGATGGCCTCGCTCATCGTGCGGAGGCTGTTCCCGGCGCCGGTCGTCGATGCCGGACTCGCCGGCCGCGTCCGCGCCTGGCTGGACGTCCACGACGAGCCGGCGCCGCTGCACCGGCTCGTGGCGGAGCAGCTGAGCGAGCTCGAGCGTGCGCTGGCCGCACGGGATCGGGACGCCACGACCGCGTAGGCCGTCGCCTCGCACTGCCGAGGCCCGTCGGGCACCGCATCGGACCCGACGGGCCCCGCGTCGTGCGCCGTCCCAGCGTGCGCCCGGTCGACCGCGGATACACTTCGTCTCATCATGCGACCGTTCGAAGAACCCGGCCCCGAGCAGGTCGACATCTCCGTGCAGATCGACGCCTTCCAGGAGACCTGGTACGGCCAGGCCCTCTTCAACGTCATCGACATCGCCATCATCGTCGCGGTCGCGCTCCTCATCCGCTGGCTCCTGCACTTCGTGATCCGACGCACGGTGAACCAGGTCGTCACCGGCGTGAAGCGCAAGCAGGACGTCTCCGACACGCAGGCGCTGAACGCCGCCTCCCCGCTCGCCGCCGTGCGCGTCGTCCAGCGCACGCGCACGCTCGGGTCCGTGCTGAAGAACATCGTCAACGTGACGATCGGCATCCTCGTGGTGATCCTCGTGGTCGGCACGCTCTGGCCCGACATCCTCGGCTCGTTCACGCTGCTCTCGGCGGCGATCGGCGCCGGCCTCGGCTTCGGCGCGCAGAACATCGTGAAGGATGCCCTGAACGGCATGTTCATGGTCGTCGAGGACCAGCTCGGCGTGGGCGACATCGTGGACCTCGGCCACGCGTCGGGCATCGTCGAGGAGGTCCGGATCCGCGTGACCTCGGTCCGCGACGTCAACGGCACGCTCTGGTTCGTGCGCAACGGCGAGATCACGCGCGTCGGCAACATGTCGCAGGGGTGGGCGCGCGTGATCATCGACCTCGCGGTGCCGTACACGGCCGACGTCGACGAGGTCGAGGCGGCCATGCTCGGCACGGCGAACGAGATGGCCCGGTCGGGCAAGTGGCGCTCGCGCGTGCTCGAGAAGCCCGAGGTCTGGGGTCTCGAGTCCGTCTCGGCCGACGCCATGGTCATCCGCATCGTCATGAAGGTCCGCACGTCGTCGAAGGACGACGTCGCCCGGGAACTGCGGATGCGACTGAAGCGCACGCTCGACGACATGGACCTGACGCTGCCGAGCCTGTCGAGCGTCGTGCTCTCCGGCTTCGACGGCGTCACGCGCGTGAAGGGTGCGAAGCCGCCGAAGACCGAACCGAGCCCGGTCGTGGAGCGGAAGGCGCCGAGCAAGCGCCTGCTCCGCGCGATGCGCGCCGCGAACACCGTGACGGGCACGGGAAGCGTCCCGACCGCGACCGACGACCCGACCCCGAAGGACACGCCGTGAGCCTGCCCGACAACCTGCCCTCGCCGAGCTTCTACGACCAGGTCGGCGGCCACGAGACCTTCGCGCGGCTCGTCCACGAGTTCTACCGCGGCGTGGCCGGCGACCCGGTGCTGAAGCCCATGTACCCGGAGGAGGACCTCGGCCCCGCCGAGGAGCGCCTGCTCATGTTCCTCGAGCAGTACTGGGGCGGACCGACCGCGTACGGCGAACAGCGCGGCCACCCCCGGCTCCGGCTCCGCCACCAGCCGTTCAAGGTGAACCCCGAGGCGCGCGACCGCTGGCTCGCGCACATGCGCGCGGCCGTCGACACGCTCGACCTGCCGCCGGTTGCCGAGGCCACGCTGTGGGACTATCTCCAGCGTGCGGCCTTCGCGATGGTGAACACCTTCGAGGAGTAGCCGCCCCGCCCGAGACGAAGGAGTCCCCCCGTGGCCGACCCGACCACTCCCCCGGCGGCGCCCGCCGCACGCACCGAGTTCGACGCCGTGGTCGTCGGCGGCGGCCTGTCCGGCCTCGTCGCCGCCGCAGAGCTCGTCGACGCCGGCAGGCGCGTCGTCATCGTCGACCAGGAGCCCGAGGCGAGCCTCGGCGGGCAGGCGTGGTGGTCGTTCGGCGGCTTGTTCCTCGTCGACTCGCCCGAGCAGCGGCGGCTCGGCGTCCGCGACTCGCTCGAGCTCGCCCGCCAGGACTGGCTCGGCACGGCCGCGTTCGACCGGGACGAGGACGAATGGGGCCGACGGTGGGCGGAGGCGTACCTCGAGTTCGCGGCCGGCGAGAAGCGGTCGTGGCTCCGCGAGAAGGGCCTGAAGTTCTTCCCGGTCGTCGGCTGGGCCGAACGCGGGGCGGGCATGGCCGTCGGGCACGGCAACTCGGTGCCGCGGTTCCACATCACCTGGGGCACGGGTCCGGGCGTCCTCGAGCCGTTCATCGCGCGCGTGCGGGCGGGCGAGGCCGCCGGGCTCGTGTCGCTGCGGTTCCGCCACCGGGTCGACGAGCTCGTCGTGGAGGACGGCGGGGTCGTCGGCGTGCGCGGTGCACGCCTGGCACCCGACGACGTCGAGCGCGGCGTCGGCTCGAACCGCGACGTCGTGGGCGACTTCGAGCTCCGCGCGCCCGCCGTCGTGGTCGCCTCCGGCGGCATCGGCGGCGACCACGACCTCGTGCGCGCGGCGTGGCCGGAGCGCCTCGGCACTCCGCCGGCGGAGATGCTCTCGGGCGTGCCGGCGCACGTCGACGGGCGAATGCTCGGCATCGCCGCGGCATCCGGTGCGCGCCTCGTCAACGGGGACCGCATGTGGCACTACACCGAGGGCATCACGAACTGGGATCCGGTGTGGGCCCGCCACGGCATCCGCATCCTCCCCGGCCCCTCCTCGATGTGGTTCGACGCGACCGGCGCACGGCTGCCGGCGCCCCTCTTCCCGGGCTTCGACACGCTCGGCACGCTCGAGCACCTCTCGCACACCGGCCACGGGCACTCCTGGTTCGTGCTCACGCAGCGCATCATCGAGAAGGAGTTCGCGCTCTCCGGCAGCGAGCAGAACCCGGACCTGACGAACAAGGACCTTCGCCTGCTCGCGGACCGCCTCGGCTCGGGCGCGCCCGGCCCGGTCGAGGCCTTCAAGCAGCACGGCGTCGACTTCGTGGTCGCCGACACCCTCCCGGAACTCCTCGACGGGATGCGCCGGCTCTCCCCCGGCGACGTCCTCGACACGGACAACGTCGAGCGCGAGGTCGTCGCCCGCGACCGCGAGGTCGAGCACGAGTTCTCGAAGGACCTGCAGCTGACGGCCGTGCGAGGCGCCCGGAACTACCGCGGGGACAAGCTCATCCGCGTGGCGCCCCCGCACCGCTTGCTCGATCCGAAGGCCGGCCCGCTCATCGCCGTGAAACTGCACATCCTGACGCGCAAGAGCCTCGGCGGCATCCAGACCGACCTCGACTCGCGTGCGCTCGGCGCCGACGGCGCACCGGTGCCCGGCCTGTACGCGGTCGGCGAGGCCGCCGGCTTCGGCGGCGGCGGCGTGCACGGCTACCGCGCGCTCGAGGGCACGTTCCTCGGCGGCTGCCTGTTCACGGGACGCGCGGCGGGACGCGCGATCGCCGCGCGGTGAGCCGGGGCGGATGCCTCGGCTACGCCTTCAGCGTCCAGGCCTTCCGCCGCACGAGCACGTGCCCCCGCCGGGAGCTCAGGCGCGTCCACGGTCCGGTCTCGAACAGCGCCGTCGGGTCGTCGCCGAGGAAGCCGAGGCTGAACGCCGCGAACGCCGCGCCGGCCGGCACGTACTCCAGCCCCTCGATGCCGCGCCCCCACACCTCGGAGCGCACGCGCTGCACGAGCTGCTCGCCGGTGCCGTCGGGGATCGTCGCCGCGACCTCGTCGATGCCCGCCCGGGCCGCGCGCTCGAGCGTCGCGGCATCCGTCTCGCCGAGCGGTCGCCAGCCACCCCGCGGCGGCGAGATGCCCGCCCAGGTGACGGTGTTCACCTCGGGAGGTCGGGTCATGGTGACCGGACGCGACTCGTCGTCGTCGCCGAGCTCGCCGCGCGCGCGGACGATGCGGTCGACGACCGAGCGCATCGGGACGACGACGTCGAAGTCGTCGGTCTCGAACAGCTGGAAGGTCCGGAGCCCCAGCACGGTCGGGCTCTCGTCGAGGATGCCGCGCGGGTACAGGATCGCGGTGTACACGGCCAGGATCCCGTTCGCCGCGACGAGGCGCACGGAGCCGTCCTCGACGCGCGACGCGCGCTGGAGGTACGTGTGCAGATCGCCGAGCGACAGGCTGTCGGCAAGCGTGAATTGCTGGACCATGGCCTGTCTAGACTACCGAGAGAGCGCCGCGGCCCCGCCCGTCGCCCACCCGCCGATCGGCCGCGCGATGGCCGACCGACCAGACGGAGGAACGATGAGCGGTTCGATCGAGGGCCTGCTGAGCACGCTGCGGCTCACCGACACCGGGGCCCGCACCGACGAGGACATCTTCACGGGGCCCTCGCAGTGGATGCCGCGCGGCCGCGTCTTCGGCGGACAGGTGCTCGCCCAGTCGATCATCGCCGCGACCCAGACGGTGCCCGACGAGCGTCCGATCCACTCGATGCACGGCTACTTCCTCCGGCCGGGCGACGTGCAGCACCCGATCACGTTCTCGGTCGACCGCATCCACGACGGCCGCTCGTTCTCGACGCGGCGCACGCAGGCGTTCCAGCACGGCCTGCCCATCCTCTCGCTGATCGCGTCGTTCCAGACCCGCGACGACGGCTTCGAGCACCAGATCGGGATGCCGCACGACCTGCCCGAACCCGACACGCTGCCGTCGACCGCCGACGTGCTCGGCCACCTCGACCACGACGTCGCCCGGTACTGGTCGAGCGAACGGGCCTTCGACGTCCGGCACATCCCGTCGCCCGTGTACCTCACGGTCGAGGGCGAACGACTGCCGCACCAGGTCGTCTGGATGAAGGCGTTCGGCCGCCTGCCCGACGACCTGCGACAGCACCGCGCGGCCCTCGCCTACGCGAGCGACTACTCGATCCTCGAGCCGGTGCTGCGCGCGCACGGCGTCGCGTGGGCGACGCCGGGACTCAAGGTCGCGAGCCTCGACCACGCCATGTGGTGGCACCGCGATGCGCGCGTCGACGAGTGGCTGCTGTTCACGATGGACTCGCCGTCGGCCGGCGGCGGCCGGGGTCTCTCGCTCGGCCGCATCTACACGCGCGACGGCGTGCTCGTCGCGAGCGTGGCGCAGGAGGGCATGGTCCGCGTGCCCGATCCGGACGCGCTCGGCTGACCGATGGCCGCCGCGATCCCTGAGCGATCGCGGCGAATGCGGCATCCGCCGTGCGCGGTGCCGCAGAATGGGCACCACCGCCGCGCCGCGCGGCCGATGAGGAGGCAGCACATGGACGACGCTCGTGAACTCTCGCGCCGCACGGCGCTCGCCCTGGGCGGGACGGGTGCGCTCGGCGGCGCGCTGATCCTCGCCGGGTGCGCGCCCGGCTCCGATTCCGACGGCGGCGACGACTCCGGCGCCTCCGACGGCACGGGAGCCGACGCCGGCGGCGGCTCGACTCCGACGGATGCCGCGGGCGAGGACGTCGCCGCCCTCGCCGACATCCCCGTCGGCGGCAGCATCAGCGCGACCATCGGCGGCGAACCGGTGCTGCTGTCGCAGCCGACGGCCGGAGAGGTCGTCGCCTTCAGCGCGGTCTGCACGCATCAGGCCTGCACGGTCGCGGCCGAGGGGGCGACCTTCGTGTGCCCGTGCCACGGCTCGACCTTCGATGCCGCGACCGGCGACGTCGAACAGGGCCCGGCGCTCGACCCGCTGCCGTCGGTGCCGGTCAGCGTCGACGGGGATCGCGTGATCGCCGGATGAGCGAGCTCTTCGACTTCCAGGTCGCCGGCCTGCCGGTGCACGTCCTGCTCGTGCACGTCGTCGTGGTCGGCGTGCCGCTGCTCGCCGTGCTGCTCGTCGTGCTCGCCGCCTGGCCGGCCGCTCGACGCGTGCTCTGGATCCCGACGCTCGTCGGCGCCGTCGCCCTGCTCGGCCTGACCTGGCTCACCGTCGAGGCCGGCAAGTGGCTCGTCGAGCGGGTCCCCGAGACGCCGCTCATCGAGGAGCACGCGGACCAGGGCGAGGACATCCTGCCGTGGGTCGTCGCGCTCGCGGTGGTCGCCGCCCTCATCGGCGCACTCGCGCTCGTCGAGCGTTCCGCGGACCGCCGGGTCACCGACGCCGAGGTCGCCGCCGCACGCGGCGTGTCGACGCCTGCGCGACGGAGCCCCGCCCGCATCGTGATCGCGATCCTGCTGCTCGTCGCGACGGTCGGCGTCGGCGTCGGCGCCGTCTGGACCACGGTCCGGATCGGCGAGGCGGGCAGCCGTGCCGTCTGGGAGGGCTCCTTCAGCGACGAGCCGCTCGAGGACCGGTAGGGGCGGATGCCGCGGCGCGGCCCGTTCGGGCGACCCGTCGCGCGGGGGCGCGACCGCGCAGCCGCGGGCGGGATCAGCGTCGCCGGAACCCGATCGGGTCGCCGAGGTACGGCTCCCACGCCACCCGCTCGGCGTCGGTGATGCGCCGCGGCTTCTCGGTCGCGGCATCCACGAGGACGATCGTCGTCGCGGCGCGCGTGTAGAGCGTGCGCGGCGCGGCGCCCTCGGGCGAGTACACCTCGTAACAGACCTCGAGGCTCGCGCCGCCCATCCGGCCGATCCACAGCTCGATGTCGAGCGGCAGCCGCTGGTACGGGATCGGCGCGAGGTACTCGACCTCCTGTCGCGCGATGAGCGAGAGGGTCGCCGAGCCCGGCGATGCGTCGATCACCGCGGTCGAGGCGCCGACGGCGTGCTCGGCGGTGCCGTCGTCGTTGACCCAGAACGCCTGGATGCGAGCCTCCTCGAGGAGGCTCAGCATCCGGGCGTTGTTCACGTGGCCGTACGCGTCGAGATCGCTCCAGCGGAGCGGCGTCGGCACGTGCAGGCGCATCTCAGTCCCTCGTGAGCTTGCGGTAGGTGGAGCGGTGGGGCTTGGCCGCCTCGGGGCCGAGTCGCTCGACCTTGTTGGCCTCGTACGCCTCGAAGTTGCCCTCGAACCAGTACCAGTCGGCCGGGCTCTCGTCGGTGCCCTCGTACGCGAGGATGTGCGTCGCGATGCGGTCGAGGAACCACCGGTCGTGGGTGATGACCACGGCGCAGCCCGGGAACTCGAGCAGCGCGTTCTCGAGGCTCGAGAGCGTCTCGACGTCGAGGTCGTTGGTCGGCTCGTCGAGGAGCAGCAGGTTGCCGCCCTGCTTGAGCGTCAGCGCGAGGTTCAGGCGGTTGCGCTCACCGCCCGACAGGACGCCGGCCCGCTTCTGCTGGTCGGGGCCCTTGAAGCCGAAGGTCGAGACGTACGCTCGGCTCGGCACCTCGGTCTTGCCGACCTGGATGTAGTCGAGCCCGTCGGAGACGACCTCCCACAGCGTCTTGTTCGGGTCGATGCCCGTCCGCGATTGGTCGACGTACGAGATCTTCACGGTCTCGCCAATCTTGAGGTTCCCGCCGTCGAGGGGCTCGAAGCCGACGATGCTCTTGAAGAGCGTGGTCTTGCCGACGCCGTTCGGACCGATGATCCCGACGATGCCGTTGCGCGGGAGCGTGAAGCTGAGCCCGTCGATGAGCAGGCGGTCGCCGAAGCCCTTCTCGAGCTTCTTCGCCTCGAGCACGACGTCGCCGAGGCGCGGACCCGCCGGGATCTGGATCTCCTCGAAGTCGAGCTTCCGCGTGCGCTCGGCCTCCGCCGCCATCTCCTCGTACCGCGCGAGTCGGGCCTTCGACTTCGCCTGGCGCCCCTTCGCGTTCGAGCGGACCCACTCGAGCTCGTCCTTCAGGCGCTTCTGGAGCTTCTGGTCCTTCTTACCCTGCACCTGCAGGCGCTCGGCCTTCTTCTCGAGGTACGTCGAGTAGTTGCCCTCGTACGGGTAGAGCCGGCCGCGGTCGACCTCGCAGATCCACTCGGCGACGTGGTCGAGGAAGTACCGGTCGTGCGTGACCGCGAGCACGGCGCCGGGGTACTTGGCGAGGTGCTGCTCGAGCCACAGCACGCTCTCCGCGTCGAGGTGGTTCGTGGGCTCGTCGAGCAGCAGCAGGTCGGGCTTCTGCAGCAGCAGCTTGCAGAGCGCGACGCGTCGCTTCTCACCACCCGACAGCACCGAGACGGGCGTGTCGCTCGGCGGGCACCGCAGGGCGTCCATCGCCTGGTCGAGCTGCGAGTCGAGGTCCCACGCGTCCGCGGCGTCGATCTCCTCCTGGAGCGTGCCCATCTCGGCGAGCAGCGTGTCGAAGTCGGCGTCGGGGTTCGCCATCTCGGCGGAGATCTCGTTGAACCGGTCGATCTTCGCCTTGATCGGACCGACGCCCTCCTGCACGTTCTCGAGCACGGTCTTGGTCTCGTCGAGCTCGGGCTCCTGCATGAGGATGCCGACAGAGTAGCCGGGGGTGAGTCGAGCCTCGCCGTTCGAGGGCTGGTCGAGTCCGGCCATGATCTTCAGGATCGTCGACTTGCCGGCGCCGTTCGGGCCGACGACGCCGATCTTCGCTCCGGGGAGGAACGCCATCGTGACGTCGTCGAGGATCACCTTGTCACCGACCGCCTTGCGGGCGCGGACCATCGAGTAAATGTAGTCAGCCACTGGGTTCCTCACGTCGGGAGTGCGCGGTTCAGCCCTCCAGCCTAGCGGCCCGCGTCGGCGGGTCGAGCCGTGACGGTCCGCCCCGCACTACCCGCCGGTGTCGACGGTCGCACCGACGAGGCATCCGCCCGAGCCGAGGCCGGGACGCTCGGCGCTCCGGTAGCCGTCGGAGGCCGGACCGTACTGGCCGATGAGGCACCGGTCGCCGATCCGGACGGAGAACTGGATCGAATCGGCCGGCTCGCCGAGCGTCGTGGTGTCGGAGGTGACCTGCATCGCCGAGCGGTCGAACCCCGCCGCGGCGAGCGCGTCGAGGAAGGCGCGCCCGCCGGCCGCGGCGTCCGCGGCGATGACGGCGCGGTTCACCTCGTCGAAGCGGCCGAGCTCGTCGAGGGCTCCCGTCGCCGGCTCGTCGGCCGGTGCGTCGCCGTCCGTCGCCGTCGGAGCCGGCGACGTCGGGGGCCCGGGCGTCGACGCCGCGTCGCGCGCATCGGAGCCGGTGCATCCCGCGAGGGCGAGCGCCACCCCGGCGGCCGCGACGCACGCCGCGACGCACGCCGCGATCGTCGATCGGCGCGCGCGTCGGCGGGCCCCATCCGCCTTCCGCTCCCGATCGGTCTCCACGGAGGCCGAGTCTACGACGCGGCGCCCGCGGGACCGGGGGACGTGCGGATCAGGACCCCGACATCGGTTCGAGCACGGCGTCGTCGGCTCCGAGCGCGCGGGGCTCGTCGTCGCCGTCGACCGACGGCACCGACCAGTCGGCGCCCTCGGCCCAGTCGGGCACGTCGGTGCGGCCCTCGGCGACGGCGTCGCCCTCGGCGATCGCGTCGCCCTCGGCGATCGCCGCGGTCTCCTCGGCCTCGCCGGCCGGGTCGACGAGGCGGGCCCCTGAGGTCTTCGAATACACCGCGACGCCCCACGACAGGTCGTGGCCGATCGCGTCCGCATCGATCTCGATCGCGGTGCCCGAGCGCTCGCCCGTCTCCCACGCCCGGATGCGGAGACGGCCGTGCACGACGACGCGCTCGCCCTTGCGGAGCGAGCGCGCGGTGTTGAGGGCGAGCTGCCGGAACGACGAGACCGTGTACCAGTTGGTCTCCCCGTCGGTCCAGGCCCCGGTGGCGCGATCGAAGAACCGCCGCGTCGAGGCGAGTCGGAAGTTGGTGATCGGCAGGCCGGTCGCGGTGACGGTGTGTCGGGGATCGCTGCCGATGACGCCGGTGATGGTCACGAGGTCGGACATGGGGTGCTCCTCAGGGCTCGACGCCGCCGCGGATCGGCGGCTCGCGGCATCCGGGGCCCTCGTGCCGGAACGACCCCGGATGCCGCTCACCACAGCGTGGCGGCCGGGGATGCGGCATCCGCGGGCGGGCATCCGGACCGTGGACGGCGTCGCTCCCCTGCCGAGATGGTGAGGAGGAGTCAGGCGACGATGTAGTCTGCGTACGAGCGGCGGATCTTGTTCACCTTCGGCAGGGCGACCGCGAGGCAGTAGCCTTGGCCGGGGTTCTTCGCGAAGAAGTCCTGGTGGTACTCCTCGGCCGGGAAGAAGTCGCCGAGCGGCTCGATGGTCGTCACCACCTCGCCCGGCCACCAGTCGGCCGCGCGCGTGCGCGCCGCCTCGAAGAGCTCGCGCTGCTCGTCCCCGGCGAAGAATATCGCCGAGCGGTACTGCGTGCCGACGTCCGCGCCCTGGCGGTTCAACTGCGTCGGGTCGTGCAGGGTGAAGAAGACGTCGAGCACGACCTCGCGCGGGAGCACCTCGGGGTCGAAGTCGACGCGCACCGCCTCGGCGTGCCCGGTCGCACCCGTGCAGACGAGTTCGTACGACGGGTTCGGCATCGCACCGCCCGTGTAGCCCGACACCACGTCGTGCACGCCGCGGAGCGTGCGGTAGACGGCATCCAGGCACCAGAAGCAGCCGCCGGCGAGAACGAAGCTTTCCATCACGGCCATAGGCTACCGGCATGACCTTCGTCGCCTCCCCCGACCGCTACGACCAGATGACCTACAACCGGATCGGGCGGAGCGGCCTGAAGTTGCCCGCACTCTCCCTCGGGCTCTGGCACAACTTCGGCCACGACCGTCCGCTCGACACCCAGCGCGCCATCGTCCGCCGCGCGTTCGACCTCGGCATCACGCACTTCGACCTCGCGAACAACTACGGCCCCCCTCCCGGAAGCGCCGAGGAGAACTTCGGCCGCCTGCTCGCGACCGACCTGAAGCCCTATCGCGACGAGCTCATCGTCTCGTCCAAGGCGGGCTACCTGATGTGGGATGGCCCGTACGGCGAGTGGGGTTCGCGCAAGAACCTGCTCGCCTCGCTCGACCAGAGCCTCGGCCGGCTCGGCCTCGACTACGTCGACGTGTTCTACTCGCACCGGCCCGACCCCGAGACGCCGATCGAGGAGACCATGGGCGCGCTCGCGCACGCGGTCCGACAGGGCAAGGCGCTGTACGCGGGCATCTCGAACTACTCGCCCGAGCAGACGATCGCCGCCGCCGAGGCGCTCGCCGCCGAGGGCGTGCCGCTCACGATCCACCAGCCCCGCTACTCGATGTTCGACCGGCACATCGAAGGCGGCCTCTTCCCGGCGCTCGACGAGGTGGGCGCGTCGGCGATCGTCTTCTCGCCGCTCGCGCAGGGCCTGCTCACCGATCGCTACCTCTCGGGCGACGTGCCCGCGGGATCGCGTGCCGCGACGAGCCACTTCCTGCCGGCCGAGCGCATCAGCGAGGAGTACCTCGAGCGCGCTCGCGCCCTGAACGCGATCGCCGAGGGTCGCGGCCAGTCGCTCGCCCAGCTCGCCCTGTCGTGGGTGCTCCGGGTGCCGCAGGTCGCCAGCGCCCTGATCGGCGCCTCGAGCGTCGCGCAGCTCGAGCAGAACGTCGCCGCGCTCGATGCGGCGCCGCTCGCCGACGACGAGATCGCCGCGATCGAACCGCACGCCGCCGACGGCACGGCCCTGGGCTGAGCGGATGCCGCGAGCCCGGCGCGCCTCGCGGCCTGCGACGGTCGCGAGGCACGCCGGGCCGGCTGCGTCCCGCCGGTGCCGCGCAGCGCTAGCCTGCGCACATGCAGTGGTGGAATGACTTCGTCGCCTGGCTCCTCTCGGACGAGAACCGTCCCGTGCTGTTCACGGCCGGCGTCGTGTTCGTCTCGGTCCTCGTCTCCGGCGTGCTCTCGGCGTGGATCGCCCGATCGGCCGTGCGCGGCCTCATCCGGCAGCGGGACCGCGAACTGCGCCGCGCCGCGATCGCGACTCTCATCGACGCCGCGACCGAGGCATCCGTCTGGAACTCGCTCACCCCCCAGGAGCAGGTCCTCGCCGACCGCGCGGTCGGCCAGGCGGACATCCAGGTCCGCCTGCTGCCGCTCCGCGGCGCCGACGTCGCCGCCGACTGGGCGGCGCACCAGCTGCACGAGCTGAAGCGCGCCTCGGCGACGTTCGGCTACCAGCTCGACCCGGCGGTCGCCGAGTTCCGCGAGCGCATGCTCGAGTGGCAGCGGCATCCGTCGCGGACCCGTCGCGACTTCCGCAACGACCTCGAGCGGTGGCGGCTGCAGCGCGACGAGCCGGTCCAGGAGCTCGCGGCGGAGCAGGACACCTGGGTCGCCGAACAGCACCACGAGCGCTACGCGCAGCCTCCCCTCGTCGAGGACGCCGCGACGCAGCCCGTCACGACCTCGACCGAGGAGCCCGCAGACGAGGTCGCCGACGCGGACACGGACCGCCGAGCGGTCCCCCAGCGCGACTGACGGCCGCCGCCTCGGGTTCGAGGCCTGCCGGCCCCACTCATCGCGTCAGGCGCGCCACCACGCGTCGAACATCGTGACCGGCTCCGCCCGCTTGTGCCGGGTCTGAAGGAAGCGCGCCTCGATCTGCTCGGCGACCAGGTCGTCGACCCGCCGACCTTCGAGGAAGTCGTCGATGTCGCGGTAGGACAGCCCGAGGTTGGCCTCGTCGGCCTGACCGGGATCGTGGTCGAGGAGGTCGGCCGTCGGGGTCTTCAGGTACAGGCGCTCGGGCGCGCCGAGGTGCTCCAGGATCGATCGCCCCTGGCGTTTCGTGAGCCCGGACAACGGCAGCAGGTCGGCGCCGCCGTCGCCGAACTTCGTGAAGAAGCCTGTGACCGCCTCGGCCGCGTGGTCGGTGCCGACCACGAGCAGGGCTCCCTCGCCCGCGAGCGCGTACTGCGCGACCATCCGCATGCGCGCCTTGACGTTGCCCTTGCCGAAGTCGCTGACCGGGCCGCCGACGGCGGCCTCGAACTCGGCCGCGAGCCCGTCGACCCCGCCCTTGATGTTGAACTCCACCGTCTCCGACGGGCGGATGAATCCGAGCGCGACGGCGGCGTCGGCGGCGTCGTGCTGCACGCCGTACGGCAGCCGGACGGCGATGAACCGTGCCGGGCGCCCCTCGGCTGCGAGCTCCTCCACGGCGAGCTGGCAGAGCCGACCGGCGAGCGAGGAGTCCTGCCCGCCGCTGATGCCGAGGACGAGGCCGTTCGCGCCGGAGGCGGCGAGGTAGGCCTTGAGGAAGTCGACGCGTCGACGGACCTGCTCGGCCGGGTCGATCGTGGGCTCGACGTGCAGTTCTTCGATGATCCGTGCCTGGAGGTCGCGCATGCCACGACGATACGACACGCGTGTGACGAGCGGATGACGCATCCGCCCCCGCCCTCCGGGGCTCCGACCGTGCCGTCGGATAGCATTCCCACCGACGAAGGGGGTCCGCGTGGAGGTCGACGTACCCACACTGGTGCTCATCCCGGCGATCGCCGCGATCGCGCCGCTCGCCACGAGGGCGTTCGGCAAGTGGATCGCGATCCCCGTCGTCATCTTCGAGTTGGTGCTGGGCATCGCGCTCGGCCCGTCGGTGCTCGGCTGGGTCCAGCCGGACCCGTTCATCGAGCTGCTCTCCGACTTCGGGCTCGCGATGCTCTTCTTCCTCGCGGGGCAGGAGATCGACTTCGAGGCGATCCGCGGGCGGCCGCTCGTCCGGGCGAGCCTCGGTTGGCTGATCTCCGTGCCGCTCGGCCTCGCCGCAGGGTGGTTGGTCGATCCCGACGCCGGCGCGGTGTTCATCGGCATCGCGCTCACGTCGACCGCGCTCGGCGCACTGCTGCCGATCCTGCGGGACGCGGGCATGCTCCGGACGCCCTTCGGCGTCTCGGTGTTCGCGGTCGGGGCGGCGGGCGAGTTCCTGCCGCTGATCGCGATCTCGATCTTCCTCTCGGGGCGCTCGCCGCTGCACGCCACGATCGTCCTGCTGGCCTTCGCCGTGATCACGGGCCTCGCGATCTGGCGCGCCTCGAGGGGCGACGGCCGCCGGCTGCACGCGGCGATCGGCGCGACGCTCCACACCAGCGGGCAGTTCGCGATCCGCCTGGTGATCATGGTCATGCTCGCGCTCGTGGGGCTCTCGATCGTGCTCGACATCGACATGCTGCTCGGCGCCTTCGCCGCGGGCGTGATCGCACGGCTCCTGCTCGAGGGCGCTCCCGAGCAGGACCGCCGCACCATCGAGGTGAAGCTCGACGGCATCGGCTTCGGCGTCTTCGTGCCCGTCTTCTTCATCTACACCGGCGTCACGTTCGACCTGGAGGCGCTCGTCGAGGACGCGCGGACCTTCCTCCTGCTGCCGCTCTTCACGGGGCTGCTGCTCGTGGTCCGCGGAGTGCCGTCGGCGCTGCTCGCACCGCCCGGCTCGCACCTGCGAGACCGGATCGCCACCGGGCTGTTCGGGGCCACCGCCCTGCCGATCATCGTCGCCGTGACCACGATCGGCGTGGAGGCCGGCGACATGGACTCGGGCACGGCCTCGGCGCTCGTCGGGGCGGGCCTGCTCTCGCTCGTGCTCTACCCGCTCATCGCGATCGCGATCACCCGCGCCGCGTCCCGGCGCCCTCGGCAGGAATCGAACCTGCGACCAAGAGATTAGAAGGCTCCTGCTCTATCCGCTGAGCTACGAGGGCCGATCGCCACCACGATACCCCAGGGTTCCGGGCGCTCCCCGGGCACGCCGGACGCGGCCGTGTCGGCCCGCGCGGCTAGACTCGCCGCATGGCATCCTCGAGCGACCGACTGGTCTGGATCGACTGCGAGATGACCGGGCTCGACCTCGAGGTCGACGAACTGGTCGAGATCGCGGTCGTGATCACCGACTACGACCTCCGACCGGTCGACGAGGGCCTCGACATCGTCATCAAGCCCGACGCGAGCGCGCTCGAGGCGATGGGCGACTTCGTCCGCGCCATGCACACGCAGTCCGGACTCATCGAGGAGATCCCGAACGGCGTGTCGGTCGCCGACGCCGAGTACCAGGTGCTCGAGTACGTCCTGAAGCACGTCCCCGAGGAGCAGCGGGCACCGCTGGCCGGCAACTCGATCGGCACCGATCGTGCCTTCATCAGCCGGTTCATGCCCCGACTCGACGCGCACCTGCACTACCGCAACGTCGACGTCTCCTCGATCAAGGAGCTGGCGAAGCGCTGGTTCCCGCGGGCGTACTTCAACGCGCCCGCCAAGGACGGCGGGCACCGAGCGCTCGCCGACATCCTCGAGTCCATCCGAGAACTGCAGTACTACCGGCGTGCGGTGTTCGTCGGCGACCCCGGGCCGACCAGCCAGGAACTGCAGGCGATCTCCGCCGAGGTGGCCGCCGAGGGGGCCGCCGTGTCAACGAGCGCCCCGAACGTGGTGTAATCTCGTAGGGTTGCCGCTCGTGCGAACGAGTCGGTGCATGGTGGGTATAGCTCAGTCGGTAGAGCGCCTGGTTGTGGTCCAGGAGGTCGCGGGTTCAAGCCCCGTTACTCACCCCAATTCGACTCCAGATCGGAGCCAGTCGTGGAGCTCGACGCCGAAGCCTTCGAACGGCTCGTGGTCGACGAACTCGACGAACTGCCCGACGACATGGTCGAGGGCCTCGAGAACATCGTCTTCGTGGTCGAGGACCGCCCGGAGGACGGCTCCCTCGACCTCCTCGGCCTCTACGAGGGGGTCTCGCTGACGGAGCGCGACCGGTACGGCTTCGGCGAGATGCCCGACCGGATCGTGCTCTACCGCGAGCCGCTGCTCGCGATCGCCGACACCGAGGACGAGCTCCGCGACGAGATCCACGTCACGCTCGTGCATGAGATCGCGCATTTCTACGGCATCGACGACGACCGGCTGCACGAGCTCGGCTGGGCGTGAGCGAAGCCGCGCTAGCCTGATTCGCATGAGTCCCTCCCCCGGACGCGTCATCGGCATCGCCGTCGGCGCGCTCGCGATCCTCGGCATCGGCGTGTACGGCCCGGCGATGCTGCTCGGCCCGCTCCCCGACGTCCAGGTCCGCGTCGACACGGCGCAGGCGTCCGCGCCGGCGACGACCTCGGTCGTCCTCCCCGCGGACGACGCGTCGGCGGTCGCCTTCATCGAGGACGACGGCCAGGCCGCACTCGTCGCTGCCTCCGCCGACGACGAGGCCGCCCCCATCGGCGGCGCGGCGAAGCTCGTCACGGCGCTGGTGGTGCTCGACACCCTCCCGCTCACGGCAGACGACGACGGCCCGGACATCCGGATCGGGCCGGAGGACTACACCGATTACCTCAGGTACTCCGCCGAGGGGTCGCGGACCGTGCAGGTCTCCCCCGGCGACTCCTGGACCGAGCGCGACGTGGTCCGCGCCGTCCTCCTGGCCTCGAGCAACAACCACGCCGACACGCTTGCCCGGTGGGCGTTCGGCAGCGTGGACGCCTACGTGACGACGGCCAACGAATGGCTCGACGAGCAGGGGCTGACCTCGACCTCGGTCGCGGACGCCACCGGACTCTCGGGCGACAACGTCGGCACCGCGACGGAGCTCACGCGCCTCGCCGGGCTCGCGCTCGCGGAACCGACCCTCGCCGCGATGCTGGAGGGCGACTCGGGTGCGCCGACGCCGAGCGACGATCGGCGGATCCCCGACGCGATCGCCCACCTCGGCGACGAGGGGATCCGCGCCATCAGCCGGAGCTTCACCGACGAGGCGGCCATCACGTTCGTGTGGACCGCCGAGCTGCGCTCCGGCGACGAGCGACGCACGATGGTCGGGGCGATGACGGGCGTCGACGACTACGACACCCTCGACCCCGCGGTGATCGCCGCCGTGGAGGGCATGCAGGCGGCATCCGAGCCGATCGAGGTCATCGCCGCCGGCGCGAGCTACGGCGAGGTCACCTCGGCGTGGGGCGACCGCGCGCAGCTGATCGCCACGGCCGGGCGCACGGATGCCGCGTTCGGGGCGGTCGCGGAGGACGCCAGCGTCGACGTGGAGCCCTTCACGACCTCACCGGTGGGGCGTCAGGTGGGCACCGTGACGGTCGCGATCGGCGAGCGGGAGGTGAGTTCCGCGCTCGAACTCGACCGGGCGATCACCGATCCCGGTCCGATCTGGCGACTCACCCACCCGGGCCTGCTCATCGGGGCGTTCCTCGACGGGAACGCCTGAGTCAGTCGTTCTCCTCGTCGGACTCGACGGGATCGGAGTCCGACGCGTCGAAGCGGAAGCGGACGCGCAGCTGGCCGCCCACATCCTTCTGCTCGACGGCGTCGTACCAGAACAGGGACTCGAGCCCGTCGACGGCGGCGACCATGCCGACCCGCTTCTCCGGCTCGCCGCGGACGAGGGCCCGCTGCTCGAAGTCGCCCTCGAGCGGACCGTCGATGAACTCCGCCACATACGTCGCATCACCCATGTGCCGAGCGTAGTCCCGGCCGGGTCCGCGGCACAGCATCCGCGCTGATCAGGCTCCGAGTCGCACGCGGATCGCCGGCCGTCGGTCGGCGCCGGACTGGCGTCGGTACCGTCGCCAGTCGGACTCCCACGATGCCCAGAACTCGTCGAACGCGCCCGCGTCGCGTTCGAGCGCCCGTTCGCGCCGCGTCTCGTACGGCGCGTCGAGCCAGACGCGGACGGCGTCGGTCGCCTCGGCGCCGGCGAGGAAGGCGCCGCACCCCTCGAGCACGAGCGGGCGGCCCGGCGGGACGCGTTCGACGGCTCCCCGGCGGTCGGCGTGCCAGTCCCAGCGGTCGAGCGCGCCGACGAGGTCGGCCCCGTGCGGGCGCACGAGTCGAGGACCGAGGGCTGCGGCACCGCGACGGAGCCCGCGCCATCCGGGGATCGCCTCGTCGACGCGGACGAGGCGCGGGGGCCGTCCCGGCCAGGCGGCGACCAGCGCGGCCGCGAACGTGCTCTTCCCGGCTCCGCTGGGCCCGTCGACGAGGACGAGCGGATGACTCCGTGCGCGCGTCGCACGCAGCACGACGTCGAGCGCGGGACGGAGGGCCAGCGCCTCCCGCGCCTTCACGCCCACACCGGATGGTAGGTCCCCGCCCAGACGGCACCCGCGATCGCGATCGCCGCGACCGCGGCCGCGATCAGGACGAGCACGGCGTCGGGCGCGCCGACGGTGGACGGGCGCGCCCACGTCCGCGGGGTGTCCGCGCCGAAGCCGCGGGCCTCCATCGCGGTCGCGAGCTTCGAGCCGCGTCGGATGGCGAGCACGAGCAGTGCGAAGGCCATCGTCGCCGCGCGCCGCACCGCGCCGTGGTCCCCGATGCCGCGGGCCCGGCGGGCGAGCGCCATGGCACGCCAGTCCTCGACGAAGAGGCCGACGAGCCGCGTCGCCGCCAGGGCGCCGAGCACGAACCTCGCCGGCAGGCGCCACACCTGCGCGAGCCCGTCGGCGAGGTCGGTCGGGTCGACCCGGAGGAACAGGAGCGCCGCCGGCAGGCCGATGGCGAGCACGCGGAGGGTGACCGCGATCGCGAGCTGGATCGAGCCGTCCGTGACCTTCGCCAGCCAGAACTCCCAGTAGACGGTGCCCGACGGGCGTCCGTAGAGCAGCATGCTGATGCCGGCGAGCGGCGCGGCGATGAGGATCGGCCACGTGCGTCGCACGAGCAGGGCCGGCGTCACGCCCGCCAGGGCGAAGAGCACGAGCTGGATCGCGAGCGCGATCGCGGCACTGACCCAGTCGACCGTGACGAGCAGGGGCGTCGTGAGCACCATCGCGGCGGCGAGTCGCGTTGCGGGGTTCACCCGGTCGACGAATCGCAGGGTCGGTGCGGGGGCCGGTTCGGCGACGTCGATCGCGCTCATGCGGGTCCGCCCCGTGTCGCGACGCCGGTTCCCGCTGCGGCGCGCGCGTCGAGCCGGATCCGGTGGGCTCCGAGCGACGCGATGTACGCCGCATCGTGGGTCACCGAGAGCAGCGTCGTGCCCTCCCGGACGAGTTCGTGCAGCAGCCGGACCAGTTCCACCCAGCCGAGGCGGTCCTGGCCGAAGGTCGGCTCGTCGAGGATGACTGCGCCCGGACGGGTCGCGAGCACCGCGCCGACCGTGAGCCGGCGCGCCTCCCCGCCCGAGAGCGTGAAGGGGTTCGCGGCCGCGAGGTGGTCGAGGCGGAGGCGCTGGAGCACCTCGTCGACGCGCGCGTCCACGTCGGCCGCCCCGAGTCCGAGTGCCCGCGGAGCGACCGCGACCTCGTCGCGGACGGTCGAGGCGACGAACTGGTGCTCGGGCTCCTGGAACACCGTGCCGATCCGCGTCAGCAGTTCCCGCGAACGCCATCGGAGGGGTGCGTCGCCGATGCCTCGCGCGAGGGCCGGTGCCGCGATGACGCGACCGGCGCGGGGCGCGAGCAGGCCGCCGAGCGTGAGCGCGAGCGTGGACTTGCCCGCGCCGTTCGGGCCCGTGAGCACGGTCGAGGACGCCTCGGGCACCACGAGTCCGAGCCGTTCGTGGAGCACCGCGCCGCGCGGCCGCCCGATCGCGAGAGACTCGGTCGAGAGGGCGGGCCGCGCGTCGGGGGCCGCGGCATCCGTCGCATCGGGCACCTCGAGCGGCACGCCGGGCACCCACACGCCGGCGGCGGCGAGCGCCTCGCGCCGCTCGTCGAGCACGACCGAGGGCGGGCCGTCGGCGAGCAGCCGACCATCGGCGCCGAGCACCACGACCCGGTCGACGAGGTCGAGCCAGACGTCGACGCGGTGCTCGACGACGACGAGGGTCGCGCCGGTGCGATCCAGCACGCGCGCGACGGCGTCGCGCACCTCGGCGACGCCGGCCGGATCGAGGTTCGCCGTGGGCTCGTCGAGCAGCAGCAGGCCCGGACGCATCGCGATCGCGCCGGCGAGCGCCATCCGTTGCTTCTGGCCGCCCGACAGTCGCGACGTGGGATGGGCGAGCGGCAGGTCGAGGCCGACCGCGTCGATCGCCGCGCGCACGCGGTCCCAGATCTCCTCGCGCGGGATGCCGAGGTTCTCGCAGCCGAACGCGACGTCGTCGCCGACGCGGGCGAGGACCACCTGCGAGTCCGGGTCCTGCAGGACGAGGCCCGCTCGTCCGCGCGCCTCGGACGCCGGCCGGCCGTCGATGAGCAGCCGACCGTGGTGCTCGCCCTCGTCGTCGCCGCCGAGCACGCCCGCGAGGGCGTGCAGCAGCGTCGACTTCCCCGACCCGGACGGGCCGAGCAGCAGCACCCGCTCCCCCGGGTGGATGCGGAGGTCGATGCCCCGGAGCGCCGCACGACGGCGGCCGGCGTGCCGCCAGCCCCACCCCGTGGCATCCACGCGGGCGGGACCGGCGGCTCCCGGTGATCGGTCCACGGGTCAGACCCGCCCGGTGACGTCCCGTCCCGCGCCGAACCGGCTGAGCGCGCCGGTCGCCGCGAGCGCGCGCACCACGATCCAGCCCAGGAGGCCCGCGAGGACCGCCCCGGAGACCACGACGGTGCCGAAGTAGAGCGCGAGGAACTCGGCCGACTTCTGCAGGTTGCCCGAGAGGAACAGCTCGAGGACCCACGCCGCGGCACCCGCCGCGGCACCCGCGAGCATCGCGGTCACGACGCCGAACCGGCGGTACCCGGTCGCGAGGAAGACCAGCTCGGCACCGAGGCCCTGCGCGAGGCCGGAGTAGATCGTCTCGATGCCCCACTGGTTGCCGACGAGCGCCGAGACGATCGCGGCGAGCAGTTCGACGTAGAGCGCCGCGCCGGGCTTGCGGATGATCAGCCCGCCGAGCACGCCGCCGATGAGCCAGATGCCGACGGCGATGCCGCCGAGACCCGGGGTCAGTGCGTCGGCGGCGCTGAACCACGCGTAGCCGACGTTGTTCCAGAAGAGGAAGACCAGTCCCGTCGCGACGCCGATCACGCTCGCGACGACGATGTCGACGACCCGCCAGCGGGTGCTGCGGGGCGCCGCGCCCTCGCGCGCGTCGGTCGTGCCGGCCGTGGGGGTCTGGTCGGTGGATGAATCGTGCACTGTCGTGCCCTTTCGTCTCGTGGAAAGCGGCACGGGAAATGAGATCGAATGCCCTCCCTGCGCTGGCATGACCCAGATCAGGTTCGACGGTCGAAGGTTGGAGAACCTTCCTCTCAGCCCGGCTCACCGGACTCCCGTGTTCGAGCACGAGTATACGCGCGCCGCGAGGGCCTCACGTCGTCGATGACGCCGTGCGCCTTCGCGGGCGCGGTGGGCGGATGCCGCCGGCGCGCGCTACTTCTTCAGCGCGCGGATCACCATGCGGAGCGCCTTCCCGGTCACCACCACGAGCGGGATGGACACGATGAGGAGGCCGAGCACGTTCGGCTCGAACCGGACGTCGCCGCCGCGCCCCACGTACGCGCCCAGCGGGACGGACCAGCCGCCGCCACCGCCACCGGAGCCCTCGTTCTGCTCGTCGTCGGTGCCGGCGCCCCCGCCGAAGCCGTACGCGCCGAGCGCGACCGGCACGACCTCGGCACCGCCGATCTCGACCTTGTCGGCGTAGGAGGTGCGGACGCCGACGCCGGCGACCTTGTCTGCGAGCTCGAGCACGAAATCAGCCATGCGGCCACGCTACCGGGGCCGCGCGGCACCGGGAAGGGCGTTGACGGATGCCGCGGGCCCGTGCCCGCCCGGATGTCCGGCGATCACGCGCGCCGTGCGAGCGCGGGGCGCCACGTCACCAGAACGACCGCGGCCCCGGCGGCGGTTCCTCCTCCTCTGCGCCATCGCGCACGGTGGGCGCCGCCGATTCGACCGCCGGTCTGACGAGCGCTGCTGGCCGCACGGCGCCGCGGCCGAACCGCCGCACGACCTCGTCGATCGTCCGCTCGGCGTCGCGCCACTCCTCGTCGGGGTCCCAGAGCGGCGCGCCGTCGCCGGCGTGCCGCAGGTGCTCGGCACGCACCCCGACGAGCCGGACGCGGCGCCCGTCGCCGACGAGGTCGCCGAGCGGAACCAGCGCCTCCTCGTAGATGCGCCGCGCGACGTCGGTGGGCTCGGCGAGCGTGCGCGACCGCGTGACCGTCGTGAAGTCGCCGTACCGGAGCTTCAACGTCACCGTGCGCGCGAGCATGCCGGCGCGGCGCAGGCGCACCCCGACGTCGGTCGCGAGTCGCAGGAGTTCGCGTGCGATCTCGTCGTGCGCCACCAGGTCGTGGTGGAACGTCGTCTCGTGCCCGATGCTCTTCTCGACCCGCCGCGTCTCGACGTCGCGCGGGTCGATGCCGTTCGCCAACCGGGTCAGCCGTGCCGCGAGCGCCGGGCCGACCGCTCTGGCCAGCGCGTCCTCGGGCATCTCGGCCACGTCGCCGACCGTGCGGAGCCCCAGCTTCAGGAGCGACTCCTCGGTCACGCGGCCGACGCCCCAGAGTGCCGACACGGGGAGCGGGTGGAGGAACGCGGTCGTCTCGACGGCCGGCACCACGAGCATGCCGTCGGGCTTGGCGCGAGAGGACGCGACCTTCGCGACGTACTTGCTCGCCGCGACGCCGACCGAGCACGTGAGGCCCGTCTCGTCGCGCACGCGGCGCCGGAGCGTCCAGGCGATCTCGGCCGGGCTGCCGTGCAGGCGACGCGCCCCCGAGACGTCGAGGAACGCCTCGTCGATCGACAGCGGCTCCACGAGCGGCGTGAGCTCGCGGAAGATCGTCATCACCCGCTCGGAGTACTCGGAGTAGCGTCGGTAGTCGCCGCGGAGCACGACGGCGTTCGGGCAGCGCTGCAGCGCGACCGACATCGGCATCGCCGAGTTCACGCCGAAGCGCCTCGCCTCGTAGCTCGCGGCGGCGACGACGCCGCGCCCCGCGGTGCCGCCGACGAGCACCGGCTTGCCGCGCAGCTCGGGTCGACTCAGGAGTTCGACGGACACGAAGAACGCATCCATGTCGACGTGCAGGATGGGCGTCGCCGAGTCGTCGACCGGCCCGGTCGTGACCTGCCTCGACGAGCCGTCCTGCTTGCTCACGCAGCGACCCTAGCGCCCGCCGCCGACAACGGTCAGAACCCGAAGTCGCCGAAGTCGCCGCCGCCGAAGTCCCCGCCGCCGCCGAAGTCGCCGAATCCGCCCCAGTCGCCGCCCGCGTCGCCGGCGCCGGCGGCGTCGACCGACCCCGCATCGGCACCCGGGTCGGCACCGGCGTCCGCGCCGGCGTCCGCGCCCGCATCGGCGCCGCCATCCGTCGCCCCGGCCGCATCGAACGCCGACGGGTCGGGCAGGAACGCCTGCGCGATCGCCGAACCGACCACGACGCCCGCGATCGTGCCGAGCATCGAGCCGCCCACCATCGACCCGAACGACGGGCCGGCACCGCGTCCGCCGCCGCCCGGCGCGGCGCCGGCCGCACCGGGAGCGCCCGCGAACGCCCGCTCCATCGAGCCCGGCTGCCGCAGTTCCTGCCGCGTCGCGGCGCGAGCGAGCGCGTTCGGGTCGTCGGAGGCCACGCGCTCCCCCTCGGGCGCCTGCTCGGCGAGCGATCGGAACACCTGCTGCCGCTGCTCGGGGGTGAGCTTCGCGAACGCCTCGGCGTGCACCGCCTCGATCGACTCGGGCGGGGCCGTGCGGAGCAGGTAGCGGTAGCGCTCGATCGCGAGCTCGTCCTCGCTGAGCCGGTTCGCCTGAGGCGCCTGCGGCACGGGCGGGGCCGGTCGTGCGGTGCGGTCGCCGCCGCCGAAGAGTCGGTCCAGGAATCCCATGATGTCCTCGCAAGTGTTCGGGGTGGCTCAGGCTACTGACGCCGGCCAAGAACGGGCTGTGAGACGACGGATGCCGCGGCGCGAACTCGCGCGCCGCGGCAGCCGTCGACGGTGTCGACCTAGCTGTCGGCGGCCGCCCGTTCGAGCACGAGCTCGCGCACGCGCGCCGCGTCGGCCTTGCCCTGCATGGCCTTCATGACCGCGCCGATCACGGCGCCGGCGGCCTGGACCTTGCCGTCGCGGATCTTCGCGAGCACATCGGGCTGCGCGGCGAGCGCCTCGTCGATCGCGGCGATCAGCGCGCCGTCGTCGGAGACGACCGCGAGGCCGCGGGCGTCGACGATCTCGCGCGGCGAGCCTTCGCCGGCGATGACGCCCTCGAGCACCTGGCGGGCGAGGCGATCGGTGAGGGTGCCCTCGTCGACGAGCGCCGCGAGCTCGGCGACGTGCGCCGGCTCGGCGAGGCCCGCGGCATCCGCGCCCTGCGCGTTCGCGATGCGGGTGAGCTCGCCCGTCCACCACTTGCGGGCGGCGGCCGGCGTCGCACCGGCCTCGACGGTGGCGGCGACCTCGTTCAGCAGCCCGCCGTTGGCGACGTCCTGGAACTCGAGGTCGGTGAAGCCCCACTCGGCCTTCAGCCGACGACGACGCGCGGCCGGCGGCTCGGGCAGCGCCGCACGGAGCTCCTCGATGACGGCCGGGTCGGGCTCGACCGGCAGCAGGTCGGGCTCGGGGAAGTAGCGGTAGTCGTCGGCGTCGGACTTCGGACGACCCGGGCTCGTCGTCCCGGTGTCCTCGTGCCAGTGCCGCGTCTCCTGCGTGATGGTGCCGCCGTCGGCGAGGATCGCCGCCTGGCGCTGGATCTCGTGGCGCACCGCGCGCTCGACCGAGCGCATCGAGTTGACGTTCTTCGTCTCGGTGCGCGTGCCGAACTTCTCCTGGCCCTTCGGGCGCAGCGAGACGTTCGCGTCGCAGCGGAGGTTGCCGCGCTCCATGCGCGCCTCGGAGATGCCGAGCGAGAGCACGATGTCGCGGATCGTCGCCACGTACGCGCGGGCGAGCGCCGGAGCATCCGCCCCGGCCCCAACGATCGGCTTCGTCACGATCTCGACGAGCGGAACGCCCGCGCGGTTGTAGTCGACGAGCGAGTACTCGGCACCGTGGATGCGGCCCGTCGAGCCCACGTGCGTGAGCTTCCCGGCGTCCTCCTCCATGTGCGCGCGCTCGATCGCGACCTCGAAGGTGCGCCCGTTCTCGAGCTCGACCTCGACCGTGCCCTCGAAGGCGATCGGCTCGTCGTACTGCGAGATCTGGTAGTTCTTGCCGAGGTCGGGGTAGAAGTAGTTCTTCCGCGCGAAGCGGCTCGACGGCGCGATCCCGCAGCCCAGGGCGAGCCCGAGCGAGATCGAGTAGCGCACCGCGGTGCCGTTGACGGCCGGGAGCGACCCCGGCAAGCCCATGTCGACGGGCGCGACGAGCGTGTTCGGCTCCGCGCCGTGGAACTCGTCGTTCGCCGGGTTCGGCGCCGACGAGAACATCTTCGTCCTCGTGTTGAGCTCGACGTGCACCTCGAGGCCGATCACCGGATCGAAGCGTTCGAGTGCCTCGTCGAAGTCCATCAGTGCCGCGCGTGCCATCAGACCACGCCCTCCTCGGTCGCCATGAGTTCGTGGGTGGACAGGTCGGGCGCCTGCGCGAGCAGCGGGCCGCCCCAGCGGTCGACGAGGAGCGCCTCGAGCGCACCGCCGACGTTGTACAGGCGCGCGTCCTCGCGAGCCGGCGCGAGGAACTGGATGCCGACCGGCAGGCCGTCCTCCGGCGCGAGGCCCGCGGGCACCGAGATGCCGGGCACGCCCGCGAGGTTCGCGGGGATCGTGGCGACGTCGTTCAGGTACATCGACAGCGGGTCGTGCAGCTTCTCGCCGAGCTTGAACGCCGTGGTCGGCGCCGTCGGCGTCGCGAGCACGTCGACCTTCGCGAACGCGGCGTCGAAGTCCTGCTGCACGAGCGTGCGCACCTTCTGGGCGCTGCCGTAGTAGGCGTCGTAGTAGCCGGCCGACAGGGCGTAGGTGCCGAGGATGATGCGGCGCTTGACCTCGGGGCCGAAGCCCGCCTCGCGCGTGGCCGCCATGACCTCCTCGACCGTTCCGCCGCCCTCGGGGACGACGCGGAGGCCGAAGCGCACCGAGTCGAACTTCGCGAGGTTGGACGACGCCTCGGCGGGCAGGATCAGGTAGTACGCGGCGATCGCGTACTCGAAGTTCGGCGCGCTCACCTCGACGATCTCCGCGCCGTTCGCCGCGAGCAGCTCGAGCGACTCGTGGAAGCGCTGGCGGACGCCCGCCTGGAAGCCGTCGGAGTCGAGCTCCTTGACGACGCCGATGCGGAGGCCCGAGACATCCGCCCGCCGCACCGCCTCGGCCATCGACGGCCACGCGTCGGGGATCGAGGTCTGGTCGTGCGGGTCGTGCCCGGCGATGACGTCGTGCAGCAGCGCCGCGTCGAGCACCGTGCGGCTCACGGGGCCGACCTGGTCGAGCGAGGACGCGAGGGCGATCGAGCCGTACCGGCTGACGCCGCCGTAGGTGGGCTTGGTGCCGACGGTGCCCGTGACGTGCGCGGGCTGGCGGATCGAGCCGCCCGTGTCGCTGCCGAGCGCGAGCGGCGCCTCGAAGGCCGCGACGGCCGCGGCCGAGCCGCCACCGGAGCCGCCGGGGATGCGGTCGAGGTCCCACGGGTTGTGGGTGGGGCCGTAGGCCGAGTGCTCGGTCGACGAGCCCATGGCGAACTCGTCCATGTTGGTCTTGCCGAGCGGGACCATGCCGGCCTCGCGGACCTTGCGCACCGGGGTGGCGTCGTAGGGCGGGATCCAGCCCTCGAGGATGCGCGAGCCCGACGTCGACGGCATGCCCTCGGTGACGAGCACGTCCTTCACGGCGATCGGCACGCCCGCGAGGGGACCGAGCGCCTCGCCGGCCGCGCGACGGCGATCGACGTCGGCGGCGGTCTCGAGTGCCTGGGCGTTCACGTGGAGGAACGCGTGCACCGCGCCGTCGACGGCGGCGATGCGGTCGAGGTGGGCCTTGGTCGCCTCGACCGACGAGACCTCGCCGGAGGCGAGCTTCGCGGCGAGGTCGGCGGCGCTCAGCCGGATCAGGTCGCTCACTGCTCCTCCCCCAGGATCGCCGAGACCACGAAGCGCGTGCCGTCGTGCTCCGGGGCGCCCGAGAGCGCCTCCTCGACGCTCAGCACGTCGGCCGGCACGTCCTCGCGAAGCGGGTTGTGCAGCGGGATCGGGTGGCTGGTCGGCACCACGTCGGGCGTGGCCACCTCGCTCACCTTCTCGACCGCCTGCATGATCTGGCCGAGCTCCGTCGTGAGGTGCTCGATCTCTTCCTCCGTGAGCGCGATGCGTGCGAGGTTCGCGAGATGCGCGACCTGCTCGGCGCTGATTTCAGACATGCTGCTCCGTCGTCCGGGAATGGGGATGCAGCAATCCTACCGAGGCGTGCCGAACAGGCCGACGCCGTACTTCTGCAGCAGCTCGTACGCCTCGCCGTACGTCGTCGGCTCGGGTTCGCCGTCGCCGTACTTCGCGATGAGGAGGCCGAGGAGCCCCTTCGCGGGCGGGCTGAGCGGGGCGGTGCGGTGCGCGTCGCCGGGGTGGAGCGGTTCGGCCTCGGGGTTCGGCGGCGTGTACTGCGGCGTGGTGGCCGGCCAGGTGAGCGGATGCCTCGGCGCGTCGAGCGTCACGGCGTTCCGGATGGTGGGCGCGCCGTCGTCCCGGTCGGTGAGCGGGTCGAGCCCGTGGGCCGCGCACAGCGTGGCGATGACCGAGCCGTGGTGCATGGGGTCGTGGATGACGGTGCCCTCGGCCGTGTACGCCGAGATCGCGATGGCGGGGACGCGGCATCCGAGCCGGTCGAACGTGAAGCCCATCTCGCCGGCGCCGTCGCTCGCGCCCGGCGGCGTGGCGCCGGGCGGCGGCACGTGGTCGTACGTGCCGCCGTGCTCGTCGAAGGTCACGAGGAGCATGGTGTTCATCGCGTTGGAGCCGGAGTCGGCCGCGCTCTCGCGGATCGCGGAGTAGATCGAGTGCAGGAGGGCCTCTCCCGCCCGGACGTCGGAGATCGCGCCGTCCGTCACCTCGTCGCCGTCGACGTCGGACTCGCGCAGCCGCCCGACCGGCGGGTGGAAGTCGTTGTGGTCGAAGATCATGCGCGGTTCGACGAAGCTGTACGGCGCCAGCTCGCCGTCTGCGACGTCGCTCCAGAACTGCGACATCGGCGCGAAGTGGGCGGTGCGCCAGAACTCCTCGAGCGCGGGCGCGTGGATGATCCCCGTCATCGAGACGAGTTGCAGGTCGTCGAAGTAGATCCGCCAGTCGATGCCCGCGTCGTCGAGCCGGTTGAAGATCGTGGGGCTCGCGTCGGCGTCGAGCCACTTGCGGTAGCCGCCGTCGCCCCGGTTGGTCACGAATCCGTGCGAGGTCGACGCGTGGAAGAACGACCGATTGCAGAAGGTCTGCGACGGCACCGCGCAGTGCCAGGCGTCGTAGACCGCGAACCCCTTCGCGAGCGTGGAGAGCACGGGCAGCATCTCGGGCGAGAACGAGCCCATGATCTGCCGGATGTCGCGGTCCTCCGGGTCGCGACGACGATGCTCGACGTGGTCGGCGTAGTCGATCACGAAGCCGTCCATGCCCGGCGTCGCGCCGGCATCCGGCGCATTGAACGGTGCGCTCATGTCGTCGACCTCCGCGGTCGCGTTCGAGGCGGGACGGATGGTGCCGAAGAGCTGCGTGTTGACGTGGGGGTACTCCTCGCCCGGGTCGGGGTCGGGGCGCCGCATGATGGAGTCGGTCGGGCCGTCGTAGACGTGCGCGGGGATCTGCTCGCCGTCGGCGGTCGCATTCGCGAACTCGCCGAACGCGAGGCCGTCGTAGGTCACGCCGTCCGGAAGGTCGCCGGTGTCGTAGAGCCAGCCGAGGAGGTTGTCGAACGACCGGTTCTCGCCCATCACGACGACGAGGTGGTCGAAGCCGGGCTTCGATCGGATGGGCGGCGGGGGCGGCAACGCGGCGACCCCGGCCGCTCCCTGCTCGACTCCGGCCGAGTGCCCGGCCGAGGCGGCGATCGCGGCGGCTCCGCCGCCCGCGACGATCGCGCTCGCCCCCGCCACGCCGCCGTAGCGCAGGAAGTCGCGGCGCGTGGTGCCCGGGGCGCCCTCCGGGCGCGCGGCCTCGGGCGACTCGTCGTGCTCCTCGGCCTGCATCCCCCGCCCCCTCTCACCCGACGAGCGCGTCGGGCCCCTCCGTCACCAGGATCGCGAACTGGGCGGCATCGATGACCCGAACGCCGAGCTCCTCTGCCTTCGCGAGCTTCGATCCGGCACCGGGGCCCGCCGCGACGAAGTCGGTCTTCTTCGACACGCTCGACGCCGCCTTGCCGCCCGCCGCGATGATCGCCTCCTGCGCCCCCTCGCGCGTGAAGCCCTCGAGGCTGCCGGTGGCGACGACGGTGAGCCCGGCGAGCACGCCGCCGGCGTCGGCGGCCCGCCCCGGGCCAGGGTGTCCGGGCGTCGCGAACTGCACGCCCGCCGCCTGCCACCGATCGACGATCTCCTGGTGCCAGTCGACGCCGAACCACTCGATGAGCGAATCGGCGATGATGCCGCCCACGCCCTCGACCTCCGCGAGCTCCTCACGGCTCGCGGCGCGGATCGCCGCGAGCGAGCCGAAGTGGTCGGCGAGCGCGCGCGCCGCGACCGGTCCGACGTGCCGGACGTTGAGCGAGACCAGGATCCGCCAGAGCGGCTTGGTCTTGGCCTTCTCGAGCTCGGAGAGGAGCTTCGTGGCCGCCTCCGACGGGAGCAGCTCGCGATGGTCCTTCCGGATCCCGGCGGCCCGCCGCTCGGCGGCCGACATCCGCTCGCTGCCCGGCGGATAGGTGATCCGGACCTTCTGGAACGGCGCGCGCCGGATCTCCTCGCCGGTGACCGGGTCGGTCCGCGGCTCGCCGGTCTCGGCGTCGCGGACGACGACCTCGATCGGGACGAGCTCGTCGACGGTGAGGTCGAAGAGCCCCGCCTCGGTCACGAGCGGCGGCGTGGACGGCACGAACGGCTGGGTGAGCGCGGCGGCGGTGACCTCGCCGAGCGCCTCGATGTCGAGCGCGCCGCGCGAGCCGATGTGCTCCACCCGGCCGCGGACCTGCGCCGGGCAGCTGCGGGCGTTCGGGCACCGGAGGTCGATGTCGCCCGCCTTGGCTGGGCGGAGCGGCGTGCCGCACTCGGGGCAGCGCTCCGGCATCCGCCATTCGCGCTCGCTGCCGTCGCGCAGCTCCTCGACCGCGCCGAGGATCTCGGGAATGACGTCGCCCGCCTTGCGCAGGACGACCGTGTCGCCGATCAGGACGCCCTTGGCCTTCACGACCTCCTGGTTGTGGAGCGTCGCCTGCTCCACCGTGCTGCCCTGCACCTTCACGGGCGCCATGACCGCGTACGGCGTCGCCCGGCCCGTACGGCCCACGCCGACGCGGATGTCGAGGAGCTTCGTGTGCACCTCCTCCGGAGGGTACTTGTAGGCGATGGCCCACCGCGGCGCCCGGCTCGTCGCGCCGAGCTCGTCGTGCAGGGCGAGCTCGTCGATCTTGACGACGATGCCGTCGATCTCGTGCTCGACGTCGTGACGGTGCTCGCCGCGATCGGCGATGAAGGCCGTGACCTCGTCGATCGTGTCGAACACGCGCGAGTGCGGTGAGACGGGCAGCCCCCACCCGGACAGCAGCCCGTAGACGTCGGACTGGCTCGACACGGGCGGGCGCTCCCACGCGCCGATGCCGTGCAGGTAGAGGGCGAGGCGGCCGAGCCGATCGCGCATGAGCTCGAGTTGGAGCGGGGACTTGTTCTCGCGGCGCTGCCGCAGGCTGCCCGCGGCGGTGTTGCGGGCGTTGGCGAACTCCGGGAAGCGGGTCGGGATCGCCTCCTCCGCCCGCCCCTTCGCGCGCTGTTCGGCGGCGAATTCGGCCTGGAGTGCGTGCTGCCGCTCGTTGAGCGCCTCGAAGTCCTCGGATCGGAGGAAGACCTCGCCCCGCACCTCGAAGAACGACGGGAACCCCTCGCCGTCGAGCCGGCGCGGGATCGCCGGGATGAACTCGACGTTCTCGGTGATGTCTTCGCCGACGCGGCCGTCGCCGCGCGTCGTCGCGGTCTCGAGCACGCCGTCGCGATACGCGAGGCTGATCGCGAGCCCGTCGATCTTGAGCTCGGAGAGCCAGCGCACCGGGCGCCCGGCGGCGGACTGCGCCTTCGTCGCCCATTCGGCGAACTCGTCTAGGCTGAACACGTTGTCGAGGCTCAGCATCCGCTCCGCGTGCTCGTGCGACGGGAAGCCGACGGAGACCAGCGCCGCGCCGACCTGCTGGGTCGGGCTGTCCTGCCCGGCCAGTTCGGGGAACGCCCGCTCGAGCGCCTCGAGCCGATGGAAGTCGGCGTCGTACTCGGCGTCGCTGACGAGGCTCACGCCCTCGGAGTAGTACGTCGTCCGGTACCGCTCGATGCGCTCGCGGAGCGCCTCGGACTCGCTGCGGGCGTCGTCGAACTCGGTGGGGATGTCGCTCACGCAGTCATCCTAGGAGCCTCCACCGACGTCGGAGCGGAGGTCGGCGCGCGGCGCGACGGCCGGTGCGCGGTGCGCGGTGCGCGGTGCCCATCGCCCGGGAACGCGGATCGGGACGCGCGGATCCCCGCGCGCCCCGACCGTCGTCGACGCCCTGCCGGCTACGCGCCGAACCCGGCGGCGTCGACCTTGCGGTGGTAGCGGGTGCCCGCCTTGCCGCCGAGGATCGCGCCGCCGAGCGTGACGACGACGAGGAGCAGCAGGGTGACGATGCCCGCCACCGTCAACTCGCCCTCGTTGACGGGGATGCGCGGGAAGGTGTTGAGCGTGGCGAGCACGTCGTAGCGCGTGCCCGCGAGCGCCGCGATCGCCGCGCCGACGACCGCCATGACGATCGCCCACAGCCAGACCGCGACGCCCTGCTTCAGCCCGTTGAAGCGCGCCATCCGCCCGGCCACGTAGCCGCCCGCGAAATACGCGACGAACAGCACGACGAGCAGGGCGATCGCCCCGATCACGCCGATCGTCTGCGGGTCCTCCGCGACCGCCTCGTCGACCGCGGCCCCGACGTCGCCGAGTCCGAGCGCGGCACCGGTGCCCGCGAGGAGCGCGGTGAGCAGTGCGCCCAGCCCGAGCGCGGTGAGCCAGCCGAAGAACGCGGCGCCGAACTTGATGCCGCCGAACCGCTCGCGCTCGCGGTCGATGACCGCGGCCCGCACCGCGGGATCGGCGACGAGCCGGTCGTCGCGCACCGCGTGCCGGTCGGCCGGGCCGCGGTCGGATTCCGCGGCCCGCTCGTCGAGGGTGCGATCGTGGGCGGCGGTGCGGCCGTCGGCCCGATCGGATGCCGCGACCTCGCGATCGTCGCGGATGCCGTCGCCGTCCGCGTCGACCGGCCGGTCCGTGCGCGTCGCTCCCGTGCGCGGATCGCGGTCCGGATCCGATCCGGGGCGGTTGGTGGAGGTACTCATGTCGTGGTCCCCTCTCGTCGTCGTCGCCGCAGGAGGATGCCCCGTCGGCGCGCCTGAGACCATACGCGGCACTCGCGCGACGCGCGCAGGCCTTGACAAAGCGCGCGATGGCGCACTCGGCACGTGCAGTGAACGTTCAGCGGGCGCTCAGGCGTCGACGGCTCCCTGCGTGCGGGACCGATCCCCGCCCGCTCACCACCCGGCCGACGCCGGACGTCCGGCCGAGTCGTCCGACCCGACGCGGTCGACGCGCCGGTGGAACCGGACTCCGACGACCCCGCCCAGCACGGCGCCGCCGAGCGTGATCGCGGCGACCGAGGCCGCGGCGACGACGCCCACGACCACGAGGGCGTCCGGCGGCACGGGGAGGCTCGGGAGCGCCGCCATGGCACGCGCGAGGAGATCGTACCGGTCGTCGAGCAGCACGACGCCGATGGCCGCGGCGATGGCGATCGCGATCGCCCACACCCAGACGGCGAGGCCCTGCGCGACGCCGCTGAAGCGCGCCATCCGTCCCGCCACGTACCCGCCGCAGTACGAGGCGGCGAGCACGATCGCGAGCAGGACGCCGACGACGACCCAACCGACCGTGGTCGGGTCGAGCGGACCGATCCCGCCCGTTCCCCACGGATCGGGGATCACGCCGACGCCGAGCAGCGCGTCTGCGAGCACCAGGGCACCGACGAGCCCGGAGCCCGTCGCGACGGCGACCAGCACGCCGAAGAAGCCCGCGCCGACCTTCGGCCCGCCGAACTCCTCGGCCTGGCGCTCGGCGATCTCCTCCCGGGTGGGCGGCCGCTCGACGAGGCCGTCGAACCCGTCGGGGCCGGCGTCGATGACCGCCGTCGATCCCGTGGTCGGCGGCGGGTCGAGGTTGCGGAACGGGTCTGCGACGTCGTTCGCCGCGTCGGCGGGGTACAGCGGATAGGTCACGGCAACTCCTCACGGCACGTCGCCGGGGGATGCGACGCCACCGAGCCGACCCTACGCGATTCGTCCCCCGAATGGGGTACAGATTCCGTCAGGCGTCGACCGGGACCGCGCTCACAGTGCGGTCGATCGTGCACTGGCCGAGCACGCGCGTGCCGACGTACACGACGGCGGTCTGGCCCGGCGCGACGCCGTCGAGGGGCGACGCGGGCGTGATCACGAGCTCGGCGGCGCCGGCGGCATCCGTCGCGACCTTCGCGACCGCCGGGACCGGGTCGGCGTGCGCCCTGATCTGCACCTCGCAGTGGAAGTCGTCGCCGTCGGCGGCGACGAGACCGGATGCCACCGGGTCGGCGCCCGCCCACGAGTATCGCGATCCCGCGATGAGCCCGACCGCGAGCGCCTCCTTCGGGCCCACGACCACCGTGCGCTCCTTCGGGCGCACCTCCAGCACGAACCGCGGCTTGCCGTCGGCCGCGGGCGTGCCGAGCCGGAGCCCGCGCCGCTGGCCGACCGTGTAGGCGTGCGCACCCTCGTGCGCGCCGACGACGGCACCGGAGCGGTCGACGATGTCGCCCGGCGCGGTGCCGACCTTCTCGGCGAGCCAGCCCTTCGTATCGCCGTCGGAGATGAAGCAGATGTCGTACGAGTCGGGCTTCTGCGCGACCGACAGGCCGCGGCGCGCGGCCTCCTCGCGCACGAGCTGCTTCGACGGCGTGTCGCCGAGCGGGAAGTACGCGTGCGCGAGCTGCTCGGCGGTGAGGACGCCGAGCACGTAGCTCTGGTCCTTCGCCTCCGCGCTCGCGCGGTGGAGCTCGCGGCGGCCCGCGGCATCCGTCGTGATCTTCGCGTAGTGGCCCGTGGCCACGGCGTCGAAGCCGAGCGCGAGCGCCTTCTCGAGGAGCGCGGCGAACTTGATGCGCTCGTTGCAGCGCATGCACGGGTTCGGCGTGCGGCCCGCAGCGTACTCGGCGATGAAGTCGTCGACGACGTCGGCCTTGAAGCGCTCGGAGAAGTCCCACACGTAGTACGGGATGCCGAGGACGTTCGCGGCGCGCTGGGCGTCCATCGAGTCCTCGATCGTGCAGCAGCCGCGGCTGCCGGTGCGGAGCGTGCCCGGCATGCGGCTGAGCGCGAGGTGCACGCCGACGACGTCGTGCCCGGCCTCGACGGCGCGCGCGGCCGCGACGGCGCTGTCGACGCCGCCGCTCATCGCTGCCAGGACTCGCATGCGTCCCAGTCTACGAACCCCCTCCTGAGCGGATGCCGCACCGCGTGCCGACCCATCGCCGCGACGATAGCGTTGGCGGATGCAGGTGACTGACCACGGGCCGCCGGAACGCACCCTGCGTCGACCTCGTCCGCGGAGGGCCGGATGACTCCCGCGCCGTCGCCGTCGTGGGAGTCGTATCGGACGTCGATCGGCGACCGATCGATGATGTTCGCGGCGATCGCCGAGACCTGGCATGTCGAGAACGCGCTGTATCCCGGCTCCTACCTCGACCTCTCGCCGTCCACGGCGATCCCGTCGGTCACCTATGTCGACACCGACCGCCGCGCCGCGCGCTACTTCGCCGATTCCGATTTCGTCCGCGCGGAGCTCGCCCGTGCGATGAGGACGGAATCGGCGGCCCGGGTCGATTTCCTGCACGCCGACTACACCATGTCGCTTCCGCTCGCGGATGGCGCGTTCGATCTCCTCATCTCCCTCTACGCAGGTCCGGTCTGGGAACACTGCCGGCGCCATCTCCGCGCGCACGGCCTGCTGCTCGCGAACACGAGCCATGGCGATGCCAGTCTCGCCGCGCTGGATCCCGACGTCGAGTTGGTCGCCGCCGTGCACCACCGCGGCGATCGATATCGCCTCGATGCTCGGAGTCTGGACGGGTACCTCGTTCCGAAGAAGCCGGCCGCGGCCGACCCCGATCTCATCCGCCGAACCGGCCGCGGCATCGCCTACACGCGCTCCGCGTTCGCGTATCTGTTCCGCCTTCGGTGACGTGGGCCGCGGCGGCGGAGCGCCTGTCGATCTCGGGTATCGCCGCGCTCGCGGTGCGGCAGCTCAGCGGTCGAAGCTCGTCACGCGGTCGGCCATGCCGGCGCGGGTCGCGCGGTCGACCGCGGCGGGCAGCGCCTCGAGCACGGCGTCGACGTCGGCGTCGGTGGTCGTGCGGCCGACGGTGATGCGCAGCGCGCCGCGCGCCTCCGGCTCGGTGCGGCCCATCGCGAGCAGCACGTGCGAGGGCTCGGGCACGCCCGCCTGGCACGCCGACCCGGTCGAGACCGCGACGCCCGCGGCATCCAGCAGGAACAGCAGCGAGTCGCCCTCGCACCCGGGGAAGGAGAAGTGCGCGTTGCCGGGCAGCCGCCCGGCGGGGTCGGGGTCGCCCGAGAGGCGCGCGTCGGGCACGGATGCCGCGACCCCCGCCACGAGCCGGTCGCGGAGCCGCGACATCCGCTCGTCCTCCTCCGCGGCGCGCGCCGCCGTCGCCACGGCCGCCGCCGCGAACCCGGCGGCCGCCGCGACGTCCTGCGTGCCCGAGCGGATGCGTCGCTGCTGTCCGCCGCCGTGCAGGAGCGGCTCGATGCGCGTCGACCGGTCGAGCACGAGCGCGCCGATGCCGACCGGCCCGCCGATCTTGTGCGCCGACACGCTGATCGCCACGAGCCCGGCACCGGCGGGCGCCGCGGTCTCGCGACGGATCGCGTGCAGGTCGACGGGCACGTGCCCGTACGCGGCGATCGCGTCGACGTGCAGCGGCACGCTCGCGCGGGCGCACAGCTCGGCGACCTCGAGCACGGGCTCGATCGTGCCGACCTCGTTGTTCGCCCAGAGCATCGTGACGAGGGCGACGGATGCCGCGTCCCGCGCGAGCTCGGCGGCGAGCGCGTCGATCCGCAGCCGCCCGAGCCCGTCGAGCGGCAGCTCGACCACCTCGGCGCCGTCCATGCCCGCGAGCCACTCGACCGTGTCGAGCGTGGCGTGGTGCTCGCCGCCCGGCAGCAGGATGCGACGAGCGGATGCCTCCGCACGTCGTCGCCAGAAGAGGCCCTTGATCGCGAGGTTCACGGCCTCGGTGCCGCTGCCGGTGAAGACGACCTCGATGGGGTCGGCGCCGAGCGTCGCGGCGACCTGCTCGCGGGACTCCTCGAGGAGCCGCTTCGCGTGCTGCCCGGCGCTGTGGATCGAGGCCGGGTTCCCGACGAGCCGCAGCGCATGCGTGATCGCGTCGATCGCCTCCGGCCGGAGCGGCGTCGTGGCGGCGTGGTCGAGGTAGACGGGGTCGGGGCGGGGCATCGAGCACCTCCTGACCGGGAACCGGTTCCCCACGAACTACTGTAGTTCGCATGTCTCCGGCCGATCCGCTCCGCGACATGGGCGTGCGCACCGGACCGGGCGGCGGCACGATCCGCGTCTGGTCCGAGCACGCGACCTCCGTGGACCTCGAGGTCTTCGCCGCCGAGGACCTGGACTGGGCGGTCGAACGGCTGCCGCTCATGCGCGGCGCCGACGGCGTGTGGGAGGCGACCTCCGCCGGGCTGGTGCCCGGTGCCCGGTACGGGCTGCGCGTCGACGGACCGGCCGGGCTCGAGCACGCATTCAATCCCGCGCACACCCTGCTCGACCCGTGGGCGCGGGGCCTGCAGGCCGCGGCGGACGGGTCGTGGCGCGGGGTCGTGATGGACTCGCTCGCGTCGGAGGGCTTCGACTGGGGCGGCGTCGGCAAGCCCCGTGTGCCCCTCGACCACACCGTCGTCTACGAGGCGCACCCGAAGGGGTTCAGCCGCCTCAACGAGCGCATCCCCGAGCCGCTGCGCGGCACCTACGCCGGACTCGCGCACGACGCGTCGCTCGAGTACCTGGCCGGCCTCGGGGTCACGACGGTCGAGCTGCTGCCGGTGCAGGCGTTCGTCGCCGAGGAACGGCTGGTCCGCCAAGGGCAGGTCAACTACTGGGGCTACAACACGCTCGGCTTCTTCGCGCCGCACGCGCCGTATGCGAGCGCCGCAGCGCAGGCCGCCGGGCCGGCCGCCGTGCGGCGCGAGTTCGCGGGCATGGTCAAGCGCCTGCACGAGGCGGGCCTCGAGGTCGTGCTCGACGTCGTCTACAACCACACCGCGGAAGAGGGCCGGCAGGGGCCGACGTACAGCTTCCGCGGCATCGACAACGCCTCCTACTACCGGCACGACGCGCACGGACGGTACGTCGACACCACGGGCTGCGGCAACACGCTCGACTTCGGCCACGACGCGCCCGCGCGCCTCGTCCTCGACTCCCTCCGGTACTGGGCCGAGGAGCTGCAGGTCGACGGCTTCCGCCTCGACCTCGCCGCGACCCTCGGCCGCGACGCGCTCGGCGCCTACTCCCCCCACCATCCGCTGCTCGCGGCGATACTCGCCGATCCCGTGATCGGCGCGGGCAAGCTCATCGCCGAGCCGTGGGACGTCGGTCCGTTCGGATGGCAGACCGGCAACTTCGCGCCCGGCTTCAGCGAATGGAACGACCGCTACCGCGACCGCATGCGCGACTTCTGGCTCGGCGACCTGCGACGCGAACGCCACGGCGAGCACGGCAGCGGCATCGGCCGCTTCGCGACCCGCCTCGCGGGCTCGTCGAACACGTTCGCCGCCGAGCGCGGCCCCCTCGCGAGCCTGAACTTCATCACCGCGCACGACGGCTTCACGCTCGCCGACCTCACCGCCTACGACGTCAAGCACAACCTCGGCAACGGCGAGCACAACCGCGACGGCGCCGATCACAACAACTCGTACAACCACGGCGTGGAGGGCCCCACGGACGACCCGGACGTCGTGTCGGCGCGACGCCGCAGCATCCGGAACCTGCTCGGTACCCTGCTGCTCTCGGCGGGCGTGCCCATGCTCACGGCCGGCGACGAGTACGGCCGCAGCCAGCGCGGCAACAACAACGCGTACTGCCACGACTCCGAGCTGACCTGGCTCGCGTGGTCGGCGGGCGAACGGGATGCCGCGCTCGAGGCGACCACCCGGCACCTGCTCCGCCTGCGCCGCGAGCACCCCGCGCTGCGGCCCGTGCGCTACGGCCGGTTCGGCGAGCGAGTGCCGAGCGCGTCGCAGATGGACTGGTACAACGCCGACGGCGAGACCATGACGATCGAGCACTGGCACGACCCGTCGCAGCGCACCCTGCAGTTCCTCGCGGCCTCGACGCCGGAGTTCGAGGGGTTCAACCGCATCCTCCTCGTCGTGCACGCCTCGGAGCGCGAGGTCGAGGTGCTGCTCCCCGAGCACCCCGGCGTCGACGACTACGAACTGCTGTGGGACTCGGCGGTGGACGAGCCCGGCGACGAACTCGGCGCACGGCACGAGCCCGGCACCCGCCTCGCGATGGCGCCGCAGTCGATGCGGCTCTTCTTGGCGTCGGGCGACCCGGCGCCGGTGCTGGTGGATGCCGCGGCCGGCTCGCTCGGCGCCGGGGCCGACGAGGCCGATGACGCGGGCGACGGACGCCGCGCCGACGACGCCCCGGAGCCGCGCCGCTGATGGCGAAGCGAGCGGATGCCTCGGCCGGCACGCCCGCGACGGTCGCGCTGACACGTGCGGGCATCCGCTTCACGGCGCACCCGTACGAGCACGACCCGCGGGCCGCCGCGTACGGCCTCGAGGCCGCCGAGAAGCTCGGCATCGAGCCCGAGCGCGTCTTCAAGACGCTCCTCGCGAGCGTCGACGGCGCGCTCGCCGTCGGCATCGTCCCGGTCGCCGACCAGCTCGACCTCAAGGCGCTCGCCGCGGCCCTCGGCGGCAAGCGCGCCGAGATGGCCGATCCCTCGCTCGCGGAGCGGAAGACGGGCTACGTCGTCGGCGGCATCAGCCCGATCGGCCAGAAGGCCGCGCTGCCGACCGTGCTCGACGAGAGCGCGATCCTGTTCGAGACGATCCTCGTCTCGGGCGGGCGCCGCGGGCTCGACCTGGAGCTCGCGCCCGACGACCTCCTCGCGGTCGTGAAGGGCCGCTACGCCCCGATCGCCCGGGCCCGCTGACCCGCTGACCCGCTCATGGTCGCGGTCGCGGTCGCGGTCGCGTGGCGGCCGGTCGTCGGACGATCCGCGCGACACGCCGACCCTCGTCGGCGCGCCGGCAGGCACGTCCGACGACCGGCCGGAGGGCTCAGCCGGCGGCGGCGACGAGGCCCAGCTCGGCCGGCGAGACGAGCAGCGGATGCCGCGGCACGACCCGCACGGTGTAGCCGAACGCGCCGGCCCGGTCGAGCGTGACCGTGCCGACGTAGACGCGGGTCGCGGCATCCGTCGTCGACGCCCCGTCGGGCACGAGGTCGGCGACGCGCGCGTCGTCGATGCGGTCGTCGCCGTGCGAGTGGCCGTAGACGACCTCGACGGCCACGTCCGCCTCCGTCAGCGCGCCCAGCGCGACGTGCGCGCGGAGGTGCAGCTCGTCGCCGACGTGCGGCGTCGACTCGAGGCCGCCCGACTCGACGTGTGCCACGTGGACGCCCGGCCAGGCCGCGCGCACGCGCGCGCCCCACGCGGCGAGTTCGCGCGCGGGCTTCGCCCCGTCCGCGCCGACCACGGCGGCGTGCTCGGCCGCCGGGCGGTACAGCCGCTCGACGTACTCGCGCACCATGCGGTCGGCTCCGAGCTCCGGCGAGAGGTGCGCGAGCGTGCGGCGCACGCGCGCCATCCACTCGGTCGGAACGCCGTCGCGGTCGCGGTCGTAGAACAGCCGCGTGATGCGGTGCTCGATGAGGTCGTAGAGGGCGGATGCCTCGAGCCGGTCGCGCTCGGCCTGGTCGCCCGCGGCATCCGCCGTCGGGATCACCCACCCGTGGTCGTCGGCGGCGTACTCGGCCCACCAGCCGTCGAGGATCGACAGGTTGAGGGCGCCGTTCATGGCGGCCTTCATGCCCGACGTGCCGCAGGCCTCGAGCGGGCGGAGCGGGTTGTTCATCCAGACGTCGCATCCCGGGTACAGCCGCTCGGCCATGCCCATGTCGTAGTCGGGCAGGAACACGATGCGCTCGCGGAGCTCGGGCCGCTGCGCGAACTGCACGAGGCGCTGGATGAGCCGCTTGCCCTCGTCGTCGGCCGGGTGCGCCTTGCCGGCGATCACGAACTGCACCGGGCGGTCGGGGTTCGCGAGGATCGCCGCGAAGCGGTCCGGGTCCTGCAGCATGAGCGTCAGCCGCTTGTAGGTGGGCACGCGACGGGCGAACCCGATGGTCAGCACGTCGGGGTCGAGCACGCGGCGCACCCAGTCGGGCGCCACGGCGCCGCCGTGCTGGTCGGCCCAGGCGCTCGCGAGGCGTCGACGGGCGTCCTCCACGAGCTGCAGCCGCATGCCGCGCTTCACGCCCCACAGCTCGGCGTCGCTGACCGCGGCGCTCATCCAGTCGGCGTGCTCGGTGTCGGCGGTGCCGAGCCGTTCCTCGGCGAGCGCGAGCAGCGCCGGGTCGGTCCACGTCGGCGCGTGGACACCGTTCGTGACCGAGGTGATCGGCACGTCGTCGGCGTCGAAGCCGGGCCACAGGTCGCCGAACATGCGTCGGCTGACCTCGCCGTGCAGCTTCGACACGCCGTTCGCGCGCTGCGCGAGCCGGAGCCCCATCATCGCCATGTTGAACGCGCTGTCCTCTGCCGGCACGCCCGGTTCGAGGCCGAGCGGCAGCGCGTCGGCGGGGTCGATCCCGGGCAGCAGGCCCGACTCGAGGTAGCTGGCGACGAGCGCGCGATCGAACCGGTCGATGCCCGCCGGCACGGGCGTGTGCGTCGTGAAGACGGTGCCGGCACGGACGAGCTGCAGGGCCTCGCCGAAGGAGAGCCCGTCGCCGATGCACGCCGAGATGCGCTCGAGCCCGAGGAAGCCGGCGTGCCCCTCGTTCATGTGGAACACGTCGGGGAAGTGCCGCCCGGTGAGCCCGCTCCATGCGCGGAGCGCGCGGACCCCGCCGATGCCGAGCAGGAGCTCCTGCTGGAGGCGGTGCTCTCCCCCGCCGCCGTAGAGCCGGTCGGTCACCTGGCGGAGGTCGTCGTCGTTCGCGGGGATGTCGGTGTCGAGCAGGAGCAGCGGCACCCGGCCGACCGCGGCCTGCCACACGCGGGCGTGCAGGCTGCGGCCGCCCGGCACCGCGAGGGTGACCTGCACGGGCGTCCCGTCGGCACGGCGCAGCACGGACAGCGGGAGGCCGTCGGGGTCGAGGGCCGGGTAGCGCTCCTGCTGCCAGCCGTCGGGGGCGATCGCCTGCGAGAAGTACCCCGCCTTGTAGAACAGGCCGACCGCGACGAGCGGCACGCCGAGGTCGGACGCGGCCTTGAGGTGGTCGCCCGCGAGAATGCCGAGGCCGCCCGAGTACTGCGGCAGCGCCTCGGTGATGCCGAACTCGGGCGAGAAGTACGCGACCGTCCTCGGCGTCTCGGCACCGAGGGACTGGTACCAGCGCGGCTCCGACACGTAGCCGCGGAGCTCGTCGCGCTCGCGCTCGGCCCAGCCGATGAAGCCCTCGTCGGCGGCCAGCTCGTCGAGGCGGCGGGCATCGACGTCGCCGAGGAAGGCGATCGGGTCGCGACCCGAGCGCCGCCAGCCCACGGGGTCGATGTGCTCGAACAGGCGTCGCGTCGGCTCGTGCCACGACCATCGCAGGTTCGCGGCGAGTTCCTCGAGCGCGCCCAGCTGCGGCGGGACGACGGCGCGGACGGTGAACTTGCGGATCGGCTTCACGGGGTCAACCCTACGCAGCACCGTGTGTCCGAGAGATGAACGGATGCCGCGACGCCCGCCGCGTTCGCAGCACCGCGCAACCCGGTGTCCATCCCACGGCATCCGCGCTACGGTCGGAACGTGACGAGCCGCCCAGTTCGAGCCGGCCGGATCCCCGTGACCCGGCTCACGCCCGCCCTGCCCGATCCGCGATGGAACCCGAAGGCGTTCTCCGGGGAGGTGGTCCCGTTCCGCGCCACCGTGTTCCGCGAGGGCCACGACCTGGTCGGCGCCATGCTCGTGCTCACGAGCCCGTCGGGTGTGCGGCAGCGGCACCGCATGACCGCGCTCGCCGCGGGCACCGACCGGTGGGAGGCGAAGGTCCGGCTCGACGAGCTGGGCACCTGGCACTGGCACGTGGCGGGATTCGGCGACGAGATCGGCACCTGGGTGCACGACGCCGAGGTGAAGATCGACGCGAGGGTCGACGTCGAGCTCATGTACGAGCTCGGCGCACGCCTCGCCCAGCGCGCCGCCGCGGAGGCCGACCGGCCGGCCGCGGTCCGCAAGCGCCTGCGCGCGTACGCCGCCGCGCTGCGCGACACGGAGGCCGACGCCTCCGCCCGCCGTGCCCTGCTCGAGGACCCGCTGCTCGAGGAGTTCCGCGCCCGGCCGCTCGCGCGGCTCACGACCGACTCCGAGGAGCACGAGATCCTCGTCGAGCGTCGGCGCGCGGGCGTCGGCTCCTGGTACGAGTTCTTCCCCCGCTCGGAGGGCGCCCGCAAGCTGAAGAAGGACGGCTCCTGGAAGTCGGGCACCTTCCGCACCGCCCAGCGCCGGCTGGACGGCGTCGCGGCGATGGGCTTCGACGTGGTCTACCTGCCGCCGATCCATCCGATCGGGTTCGCGTTCCGCAAGGGCCCGAACAACACGCTGACGCCGGGGCCGTTCGACCCCGGCTCGCCGTGGGCGATCGGCGCGGCCACCGGCGGCCACGACGCGGTCCACCCCGACCTCGGGTCCCTCGCGGACTTCCGCGCCTTCGTGCGCCGCGCCGCCGCGCTCGGGATCGAGATCGCGCTCGACCTCGCCCTGCAGGCCTCGCCCGACCACCCGTGGGTGACCGAGCATCCGGAGTGGTTCACCACGCTCCCCGACGGCACGATCGCGTACGCCGAGAACCCGCCGAAGAAGTACCAGGACATCTACCCGGTCAACTTCGACGACGACTTCGAGGGACTGGTCGACGAGGTGACGCGGATCGTGCGCCTCTGGATGAAGCAGGGCGTGCGGATCTTCCGCGTCGACAACCCGCACACCAAGCCGCTGATGTTCTGGGAGCGCCTGATCGGCGACATCAACGCGACCGACCCCGACGTGGTGTTCCTCGCCGAGGCGTTCACGCGCCCCGCGATGATGCAGGCACTCGCCATGGTCGGCTTCCAGCAGTCGTACTCGTACTTCACGTGGCGCAACACCAAGGAGGAACTGCAGGAGTTCCTCACGAGCGTCTCGCAGGAGACCGCGGACTTCATGCGACCGAACCTGTTCGTGAACACGCCCGACATCCTCACCGAGTACCTCCAGTTCGGCGGGCCGGCCGCGTTCACCGTGCGGGCGACGATCGCGGCGACGGCCGGGGCGACCTGGGGCGTGTACTCGGGCTTCGAGCTGTTCGAGTCGGTCGCCCGTCCCGGCGCCGAGGAGGCCATCGACAACGAGAAGTACGAGTACAGGCCGCGCGACTTCGCCAAGGCCGAGGCGGATGGCACGTCGCTCGCCCTGTACCTCGGGATCCTGAACCGGATCCGCGCCGACCACCCCGCGCTCGGGCAGCTCCGGAACATCCGCTTCCACTACAGCGACGACGATTCGGTGCTGGTGTACTCGAAGCACCTCGAGGGGCGGTTCATCGAGGGGCACGGCCCCGACGACCACGACACGATCCTCGTCGTCGCGAACGTCGACCCGCACTCGGTGCGCGAGACGACCGTGCACCTCGACCTCCCGGCGATCGACCTCCCGCAGGGCGGAACCTTCGAGGTGGAGGACCTCGTGACCGGCGACCGCTGGGAATGGGGCGAGCACAACTACGTGCGACTGGACGCGTTCACGCAGCCGGTGCACATCCTGCGAGTGATTCGAGGCGCGGAATGACCGACACCACCCCCGTCCAGGCACCGTCGGTGCCCGACGACCTCCTCCTCGCCGTCGCCGAGGGGCGCCACCACGACCCGCACCAGGTGCTCGGCCAGCACGGGTTCGAGGCCCCCGGCGAGGGCGGCGCGCACACGGTGATCCGCGTGCGACGGCCGCTCGCGGCATCCGTCACCGCCCTGCTCGACGACGGCGGCGAACTCGCGCTCACGCACGTCGGCCACGGCGTCTGGGCGGGTGCCGGCACGTTCGGGCCGACCGGCTACCGCGTACGCGCCCGGTACGACGACGGCACCGAATGGACCGCCGACGACCCCTACCGCTACGCGCCGACGATCGGCGAGCTCGACCTGCACCTCATCGAGGAGGGCCGCCACGAGGAGCTGTGGACCGTGCTCGGAGCACACCACCGCGAGTACCCGTCGGTCACGGGGCCGCTGCGCGGCGTCTCCTTCACCGTCTGGGCGCCGCGCGCCCGCGCGGTGCGCGTCGTCGGCGACTTCAACCGCTGGGACGGGCTCGGCCACGCCATGCGGAACATGGGCTCGAGCGGCGTCTGGGAGCTGTTCGTGCCCGACGTCGAACCGGGCGCGGCGTACAAGTTCGAGCTCCTCGCGCAGTCGGGCGACTGGCTGATGAAGGCCGACCCGATGGCCCGCCGCGCCGAGGTCGCGCCCGCGACCGCGTCGGTCGTGGCGACCAGCGGCCACGACTGGGCCGACGGCGAGTGGATGTCGCAGCGCCCGCACCGCAACCCCCACGAGCTGCCCATGAGCATCTACGAGCTCCACCTCGGCTCGTGGCGGCCCGGCAAGGGGTACCGCGACATCGCGGACGAGCTGATCGAGTACGTCCAGTGGCTCGGCTACACGCACGTCGAGTTCCTGCCCCTGGCGGAGCATCCGTTCGGCGGGTCGTGGGGCTACCAGGTCACCGGGTACTACGCCATCACGAGCCGGTTCGGCTCCCCCGACGACCTGAAGTACCTGATCGACCGGCTGCACCGGGCCGGCATCGGCGTGATCATGGACTGGGTTCCCGGGCACTTCCCGAAGGACGAGTGGGCCCTCGCCCGCTTCGACGGCGAACCGCTCTACGAGCACCCCGACCCCCGCCGCGGCGAGCAGAAGGACTGGGGCACGCTCGTCTTCGACTACGGCAACCCGCGCGTGCGGAACTTCCTCGTCGCGAACGCGCTGTTCTGGCTGGAGGAGATGCACGTCGACGGCCTGCGCGTCGACGCCGTGGCATCCATGCTCTACCTCGACTACTCGCGCGAGGACGGCGAGTGGCTGCCGAACTGGTACGGCGGTCGCGAGCACCTCGAGGCGATCGGCTTCCTGCAGGAGGCCACCGCGACGGCCTACAAGCGCAACCCCGGCATCGTGATGATCGCCGAGGAGTCCACGAGCTGGCCCGGCGTCACCGCGCCGACGAGCTCCGGCGGGCTCGGGTTCGGGTACAAGTGGAACATGGGGTGGATGCACGACACCCTGCAGTACATCCAGCGCGACCCGATGTACCGCTCGCACCACCACGGCGAGCTGACGTTCTCGTTCCTGTACACGTTCAGCGAGCACTTCATCCTGCCGATCAGCCACGACGAGGTCGTGCACGGCAAGGGGTCGCTCGTGCGCAAGATGCCGGGCGACCACTGGCAGCAGCTGGCGAACACGCGCGCCTACCTCGCCTACATGTGGGCGCACCCCGGCAAGCAGCTGCTGTTCATGGGGCAGGAGTTCGGGCAGCTCTCCGAATGGAGCGAGGAACGCGGCCTCGACTGGTGGATCCTCGACCAGCCGAGCCACCGGCAGCTCGCGGAGCTCGTCGGCCGGCTGAACCGCACCTACGCCGAGACGCCCGCGCTCTGGCAGCTCGACGACGACTCGGCCGGCTTCGACTGGGTCGAGGGCGGCGCGGCCGACATGAACGTGATCGCGTTCCTCCGGTACGACCGCGACCGCCGGCCGCTGCTGTGCATCGTCAACTTCGCGGGCAACCCGCATCACGACGTGCGCCTCGGCCTGCCGTTCGCGGGGCGCTGGCGCGAGGTGCTGAACACGGATGCCGCGGAGTTCGGCGGCTCGGGCGTCGGGAACCTCGGCGGGGTCGACGCGACCGACGAGCCGTGGGCCGGCAAGCCCGCGTCGGCCGTGTTCACGCTGCCGCCGCTCGGCGCGCTCTGGTTCACGCCCGCCTGAACCCGGTGGTCGAGCACCCGGTGGTCGAGTAGCACCGGCGCAGCCGGCGCGTAACCACACCCGGTGGTCGAGTAGCACCGGCGAAGCCGGCGCGTATCGAGACCTAGTACAGGAGCGTCGCCAGCCGCCGCCGCGCCGCCGCGACCCGCGGGTCCGCGACGCCGACCACCTGGAAGAGCTCGAGCAGGCGCTCCCGCACGCGGTTCTTCGCGTCGGCGTCGAGCGTCGGGAACAGGTCGAGCAGCCTCGCGAACGCGTCGTCGACGTGGCCGCCCGAGAGGTCGAGGTCGGCGACGTCGAGCTGTGCGTCGAGGTCGGCCGGCGCGGTCGCCGCGCGATTCCGGATCTCGTCGAGCGTCTTGCCCTGCAGCCGGGCCAGCAGGTTCGCCTGCGCGAGGCCGGCGACCGCGAGCTCGTCGCGCGGGTCCTGCGCGATCGCCGTGCGGTAGGCGGATGCCGCGGCGGCGTAGTCGCCACGGCTGATGGCGTCGAACGCCTCCTGGTGCAGCGGCGGCAGCGGCTCCTCCGCGGGCTCCTCGGCGGCGGCGTCGCCTGCGTCGTCGCCGTCGGCGGCGGGCACGCGGCCGGTCACGCCGTTGCGCTCGGCGACCTCGAGCAGCTGGTCGAACACCTGGTCGATGACCTCGTCGGGCTGCACGCCCTGGAACAGCGGCACCGGCTGCCCGGCGACGAGCGCGACCACGGTGGGGATGGCCTGCGCCTGCAGCGCCTGGACGAGCTGGGGGCTGCGGTCGGCGTCGGCAGGAGCGAGCACGAGCCGGCCCTCGCGGGCGTTCACGAGCCGCTCGAGTGCGGCCACGAGCTGGGTGGACTGCTCGCTCCACGACGCCCACAACGCCAGGACGACGGGCACCGAGCGCGAGAGCTCGAGGACCTGGGCGAAGCTCTGGTCGTCGACGGCCGCGACGTAGCCGCCGGGGCTTCCGGCGGCCGGCGGCGCGCCCGGGGCATCCGCTGCCCGTCGCTCGCCGCGGTGGACGAGCGAGGACAGGTCGACGGCCCCGCGCAGGCTGGCGGGCTCGTGGGGTGGGAACGCGTTCGTCACTTGACCTCCGATGCGCCGATCAGGGATTCGGACCAGCCCAGCAGGCGGATCTGCTCATCGGATCCGACCGCGGGCACGTAGAACATGAGCTGGATGCCGATCTCGCGCTCGACGCCCTTGGCGCTCTTCTCGTCGAAGCCGGAGAGCGCGGCACCGGGCTGGCCCTCCTTGAAGCCGATGGTGCCGCCGTCGTTGGGCGTCACCTTCTCGGTCTGCGTGATCGACACGGTCACGAGTGCGCCGGAGTCGTTCGTCGCGAGCGCGACCGTCGGGCTGTCGCCGGGCGCGTTCGAGAACGCCACGTCGGCGGTGTCCGGGAGGTCGTCGGCGATGGCCTTCTGCCCCTCGACGCCGAGCTGCTGGCGGATGACGTCGCCCTCCGGGTCGAAGAACTGCGCGTACTCCGACTCGTCGCCCTTCAGCAGCACGTCGGCGTAGGCCGGGGCGACCTGGCCCGTCGGCATGATGAGGCCCTTGAACTCGGGGTTGATCGGCGGGGCGCCGATGGATGCCGGTGCCACCTCGGGCACGTCGGCGTCGGGCACGAGCGCCGTCGCGTACAGGACCTTGTAGTTCTCGCGCGGCGACTCCTGGCGGAGGACGAGGGCCGTCGGCGCGACCGTCTCGTCGTCGTTGTTCTTCGCGATCGTGAGCACGGTCCGCGGCCAGCCCGTCACCTGCTGCGGCAGCGTCAGGGTCAGCGGGGACGCCGGGATGGCCGGCAGCGCCGCGTGGTCGGGCAGCGACTTGCGGATGGCGTAGTTCGCCTTCCGCGCCTCGAGCGCGGGCCCGGTGAAGCGCTCGCCGAGCCGCTGCGAATCGGCGTCGGCGTCGACCTCGGTCGTGAAGACCGCGACACGGCGCATGATGCGCTCCATCTGGGGAACCGTCACGGCCGGGACGACCTCGGGGGTCGCGGGCTCGACCGGCTCGGCCTCGTCCTCGGCGGCGGTCTCGACCGGAGTCGCGGGGGCCGTCGTCTCGGGTGCCGACGACAGGTCGGGCCAGTAGTCCGACGAGCACGCGGACAGTGCGATCGCCGGCACCAGGAGCACCGGCAGCAGCGCGACTCGCCTCGCGCGACCGGACGACCTGCCGGCCCCGCCCGAGCCGAGTGCGGCGCGCTGCGCCCGCGGCGGACGCGGTGCGCGCGTCAGCTTGCCCTTCGGGCCCTTCGGGAGGTTGCGGCGAGGTCCCCGGGAGCGGCGGTGCGCGACCACGCCGGAGATCACGAGGACGATGCCGACGAGGAAGAGGACGGCCCCGCCGGCGATGAGCGGTCCCGCCCACGGCGTCGCGTTGTCGAGCGGCCAGGCCACCACGATGCGACCGGGCGCCGGCTGCGTGCCGTCGGACGAGACGAGGACCGTGATCCCCTCGGGCACGTCGACGGTGGTCGTGAGCGTCCGGTCGCCGGTGAACTCGTCGAGCCAGAGGTCGCTGCCGGCGGGGGACGCCGCGGGGTCGGGCTCCGCCTCCGCGTCCTCGGACTCCTCGGCGGCGGGCTCCCCGGTCTCCGGCGTCGTGGGGGTCGAGTCGTCGACGGGCTGCGCCACCACGACCTCGCTCGTGAGCTCGCCGGTCGTCCCGTCGTAGCCGACCGAGACGTACGGGTCGTCGCCGATCCAGCTCAGCACGTCGTCGGTGCGCCCGTAGGAGAGGTGGACGGGTCCGCCGCCGGACACGGTGATCGTCTGCTTCCCGGGGTTGGCGGCGAGCGCCTCGGGCGTGAGGACCGTGTAACTGGCCTGGTTCTCGACCACCGTTCCGAGCGAGACCTTGTCCGGCTCGAGGAAGACGGTCCGTTGGGCGATGCCGAAGCCGACCAGCACGGCGGCAGCAGCGAACGCCAGAATGGCGAGGACGAAGCGCACTCGGGTTACCTCCAGGCCGCGGGGGCGGCATCCGACAAAGACACCCAAGACTAGCGACGGTGTCTGGGAGTCTCCTAACCGATGTCTGTATGACATCGGCCGCCTGTCGGCGGGCTCCGGGCCGTATGATCGGAGGCGACCCGCGCGCCCCCCACAACCCCCCACAACGCGGGACACGGACCCCGGAGGAAGAATTGGCCGTCGAAGAGACCGAGTTCACGCAGGTGTTCCGCGGATACGACAAGGACGAGGTCGACCGCAGCATCAACCAGCTCCGCCGCGAGATCATCTCGGCGAACAACGCGTCAGGTGACGTGCAGAAGGAGAACAAGCGCCTCCTCGCACGCATCGAGGAACTCACCGCAGAGCTCGAGGAGGTCGGCAGCCCCACGTTCTCCGGCCTCGGCACGAAGCTCGAGAACACGTTGCGCGTCGCCGAGGAGCAGTCGACCCGGCTCATCGCCCAGGCCGACATCGACGCCGAGAAGCTCCGTCGTGCCGCGGAGGACGAGGCGCACCTCATGCGCTCCGACGCGCACGAGCTCGCGGAGCGCACGCTGAGCGAGGCGCGCGCGCAGGCGAACCGCCTGCTCGAGAACGCGCGCGCCGAGGCCGACGACATGGTCGCCCGCGCGCACGAGGCGAGCGAGCAGGTCCGCGACGACGCCAACCGCGACGCCGCGTCGATCCGGGGCACGGCCTCGACGGAGGCCGCCGAGGCCCGCGCCACCGCCAAGCGGGAGTCTGCGGCGGTTGTCGCCGAGGCCGAGCGCAAGGCCGCCGAGATGCTCGTCGCCGCCAACACCGAGGCGAACGAGGCGCGTGCGGCCGCGGCCGGGCTCCAGGAGGAGACGGAGCAGACGCGCGCCGAGGTCGCGGTCGAGCTCGACCAGAAGCGTGCGGAGCTCGCCAAGGAGACCGAGCAGGCCCGCATCGACCTCGCCAAGGAGACCGAGCAGGCGCGACTCGACCTCGAGCGCGAGACCGCCGAGGCGCGCGCCGCGCTCGACGCCGAGATCGACGAGCGTCGCGCCGTGCTCGAGCACGAGCTGGAGCAGGCGCGCACCGACCTCGACCGGGAGCTCGACGCGGAGCGGGTCAAGCTCGCGCAGCAGCGCGAGCAGGTGGGGGTCGACCTCGAGCGCGAGACCGAGACCGCTCGACTGAAGCTGCAGCACGAGCTCGACCGGATCCGCGCCAAGCACGCGGCCGAGCTCGACCAGATGCGCGCCGACCTCGCACTCGAGCAGGAGCAGGCCCGGGCCGACTTCGAGGCCGAGGCCGAGCAGGCCCGGATCGACCTCGACAACCAGCTCACCTCGATGAAGAAGAAGACCACGCACGAGGTCGACCGGATGCGTCGCGAGATCGAGCGCGCGCGCATGGACCTCGACGCCGAGCTCGCCACCAAGCGCGACGAGGCGGAGCAGGAGCTGCTGACGGCGCAGCAGGAGGCCGCCGACCAGACCAAGAAGTTCCTCGAGGACTCCAACGCCGAGCTCGCCGAGGCCGTCGCCCGCACCGCGGAGGCGCGCGCCGAGGCCGAGCGCCTCGAGACCGAGGCGCGGACCGACATCGCCGACGCGCGCGACAAGGCCGACGAGGAGGCGCGCGAGCGCGTCGCCGCGGCGCACTCGCAGGCTCGCAAGCTCATCGCCGACGCGGAGGAGCGCACGCGCGCCCTCGTGGCGGACGCCGAGGACCGCCTCGCCCAGATTAGGATCGAGCGAGACGCGGTCGCCGGCTACTTCGAGAGCCTTCGCGGCGTGCTGACCCAGGCGGAGCAGGTGGCCAACAAGTAACGCGAGACGAGGGAGCGCGGGGATTGAAGATCCAGAACGCGTTCCGCATCGCGCTCGTCGGCACGCTCGGCGTCGGCACCGGACTCCTGATCCTGTCCGCGGTGTCGAGCCTGTCGACGATCCTCACCTACATCGGAGCAGCGCTGTTCCTGGCCCTCGGCCTCGAGCCCGCCGTGAGCGGGCTCGAGCGCCGGGGGCTTCCGCGTTGGGCGGCCATCCTGCTCGTCATCGCCGGCGTCGCCGCGGTCGTCGCCGCGCTGCTCATCGCGGTGATCCCGATCATCGTCGACCAGGTGGCCGAGCTGATCGCGCAGATCCCGCGGATCATCGACCAGGTCAACCGCGTCGATTGGATCGCCTGGCTGCAGGAGCAGTTCCCGCTGCTGCTGATCGACGAGATCAGCGAGCAGGCGGGAGCGGCGCTCACCGACTTCTTCACCAACCCGAACCGGCTGAGCGAGCTGCTCGGCGGCGTGTGGGCCGTCGCGCTCGCGATCGGCGGCGGCGTGTTCGGGGTCATCATCGTCGCGGTCCTCACGATCTACTTCACGGCGTCGCTCGATGCCATGAAGCGGGCGACCTACCAGCTCATCCCCGCATCGCGTCGGGCGCGGTTCGCCGACCTGACGGAGCAGATCACGCAGTCCGTCGGCCGCTACGTGATCGGCCAGGTCTCGCTCGCCGCCGTCAACGGCTTCCTGAGCTTCACGTTCCTCTCGATCATCCGCGCCCCGTTCCCCGCGGTGCTCGCGTTCATCGCCTTCCTGTTCTCGCTGGTCCCGCTCGTCGGAACGCTCACGGGCTCCGTCATCATCGTGCTGCTCTGCCTCATCCCGGGACTCGGCTCGCCGCTCACGGCGCTCGTGGCCGCGATCTACTACCTGATCTACATGCAGGTCGAGGCGTACGTGCTCGCGCCGCGCATCATGAGCCGAGCGGTCAAGGTGCCCGGAGCCCTGGTCGTCGTGGCCGCCCTCGCGGGCGGCGCGCTGCTCGGCATCCTGGGGGCACTCGTCGCGATCCCGATCGCGGCGGCGATCCTGCTCATCATCAAGCAGGTCGTCATCCCACGCCAGAACGAGCGCTGACCGCGCTCGCGCCGGCCCAGCGCGCGCGGCCCGCCGCGCCGGCTCGGACCGAGGTGGCCGTCAGGCCTCGGGCGACGACACGGATGCCGCGGGCCACTCGGTCGGCATCGGCAGGGCCGCCGGGTTCACCGCGCGCACGATCTCGTCCAGCACGCGGCGCGTCTGCGACTCGCCGACCCAGAGGTGCTTGCCCCCCTCGACGTCGATCCGCGTCAGGTTCGGCAGGCCCGCGAACCGCTCGGCGGCCTCGGCGGGCTTCAGGTAGTCGTCGTGCTCCGGGATCAGGGCCACGACGGGAACGGGCGCGGAGCGCCAGCGAGCGAGCTCCTCGTCGCTCGTCCGGTGCAGCGGCGGCGAGAGCAGGATCGCGCCGGCGATGCCGTGCTCGAGACCGTACTTCAGCGCGAGCTCGGTCCCGAACGACCAGCCGACGAGCCAGGGGTTCGGCAGTCCGCGCTCGGCGACGTAGCGCATCGCGGCCGCGACATCCGCCCGCTCGCTGACACCGTGGCCGAACTCGCCCTCGCTGGTGCCACGGACCGAGCTCGTGCCGCGCGTGTTGAAGCGGAGCACGGCGAGGTCGGCGAGGGCGGGCAGTCGGGCGGCCGCCTTGCGCAGGATGTGCGAGTCCATGAACCCGCCGGCGGTGGGCAGCGGATGCAGCGTCACGAGGGTCGCCACGGGCGCGCGGTCGAGGGGTGTGGCGAGCTCCCCGACGAGGCGGAGGCCGTCGTCGGTGCGCAGCTCGATCTCCTCGCGCTGCGCCGGCAGCACGGCTCCGGCGCGGATCTCGGTCATGGTGTCGTCGGTCACGCGGGTCCGATCCTCCAGCAGTGGGTGTGCCAGTGTCGCCTCGAGGCCAGGTCGGCCGCGTCGCCCAGGACGCCGTCGGCGCGCCAGGTCACGAGGTGGGCGACACCGGGGTCGATCTCGAGTCCGCAGCCCGGGCAGAGGTAGGCCTTCACCGCCTGCGCCTCGGACACCGGCTGCACGTTCCATTCCCGCCCGGCGCGCACCTCGGTGCGGCGCCAGCCGGCGGTCATCCGCGCGACGTCGAGCTCCGGGTGCGGTTCGCGCGCCTTCGCGGCGCGACCACGGGAGCGGTGCGAGCGGGCCATCGGTCCAGTCTACGGTCGGGGGCGGATGTCGCGGGGCAGGCGGGTCAGTACCAGCCGACGCTCTGCGAGTGCGCCCACGCGCCGCAGGGCGTGCCGTAGCGGGCCTGGATGTACCCGAGGCCCCACTCGATCTGCGTGGCCGCGTTCGTCTCCCAGTCGGCGCCGGCGGTCGCCATCTTCGACCCCGGGAGCGCCTGCGGGATGCCGTACGCCCCGCTCGAGGCGTTGTACGCGTTCACGCGCCATCCGGATTCCTTGTTCCAGAGCGCGACGAGGCAGTCGAATTCGGTCGTGGGCCATCCGCGCGCGGCGACCGCCTGCGCGCCGTAGGCCTGCGCACTGCCCGGGTCGGGGACCACGGCCGGCGGCGCCCATCCCGCGGCGGACGCGGCCTCGGGCTCGGGCTCGTCGGGCTTCGCCTCGACGACGTACCCCTCGGAGGCGACCGCGAGCGACGAGTAGCCGTCGGCGAGCTCGACCTCCTGCGTGGCCTCGCCGCCGAAGCGGTCGACCGGGACGTAGGTCGACGTGGCCGTCGCGCCCGAGTAGGGGTCGACGACGTTGACGAGGAGGAAGCTGACGGATGCCGCGAAGGCGAACACCACGGTCGCCGCCTGCTTGACGGGACCGGTCACGCTCCCCCGCTGCGTCGATCGCGGCGGCGGCGTCTCGACGCTCGTCGTGGTCCGGGTCGGGCGCGCCGCGACCTGCGGACGGAGCGATCGCGTCGCGGCCGCGGCGTCGTCACGTGCCCAGCGCTCCCGGACGGCATCCATCGACATCTCGCCGTCCTGATCCGAATGCCTGCCCACGATTGGTCGAGTGTAACGGAGGGAATCCCCCCGGTCGAACCTCGAGCCGCTCACCGGACCGCGAGCATCACGTCGACGACGGCGTCCAGGACGAGGTCGACCTGCGCCTCGCGATATCCGCCGCGCTGGGCGGAGAAGACGACCCCACGCACGTCGTCGATCGCGATCGGCCACCCGTCGCGGAAGTACCGGGTCAGCCGATCGGCGAACGCGTCGACCTCGTGCACGTCGTACCCGACGGCCAGCCAGCTGACGCGGTCGAAACGGGCGCCCTCGGGACGCGCGAGCCGGTTCGCGACCACCTGCGCGGTCGTGCGCGCCTCGGCGAGCCACGCCTCGTCGCCGTGCAGCCGCGAGGCGATCTGCCGTTCGCGGAACGCGAAGGCGTCCTCGAGCCGCTCCATGGCGGCGTCGACGTGGCTGGTCGAGTAGCCGCCCTTCTGCATCGAGAACGCGGTCAGGCGGATGCGCTCGGCATCGAGCCCCGTGTCGTCGGGCTCGGGGCGCCCGTCGTAGGCGCGACGCGCGCGCTGGAGGAAGTCCTCGACCTCGGCGGTCTTGTAGCCCAGCTGGTTCCTGCGGGCCCGGGGGAACGTGGCATCCACCGCACCAGTATCGCGCACCCGCGGCGGTTCCTCGCGCACGCCTCAGGCGAAGATCTGGAAAGCGGCGAACGCGACGGCCGCCGACGGGAGGATCGAGTCGAGCCGGTCGAGGAACCCGCCGTGCCCCGGCAGCCACGAACTCATGTCCTTGATGCCGAGGTCGCGCTTGATCAGCGACTCGGCGAGGTCGCCGAGGGTCGCCGAGAGGAAGATGGCCGCGCCGAAGACCAGCCCGAACCACCACGGCTGGCCGAGCATGAACAGCGCGAGCAGGACGCCGGCGATGAGACTGGCGAGCGCGCCGCCCGCGAAGCCCTCCCAGGTCTTCTTCGGGCTGATCACGGGCGCCATCGGATGCCGGCCGAAGGCGAGGCCGGACGCGTACGCACCGGTGTCGGCGGCGACGGCGAGGATGATGAACGCGAGCGTCCACCATTGGCCGCCGTCTGCCGCGGTGAGCACCACCGCGAACGTGGCGAGGAACGTGACGTACCCCTGGACGAAGATCCCGGCCCCGAGGTCGCGCGCGAGGCCCGACGACTCGGCGCGGACGCTCCTGGAGGCCTGCTGCGCGAGCCGCCAGAGCACGACGAGGGCCATCCCGATGAGCACGGCGGCGACCTGCCCGGCCGGTCCGCCGTAGTACGCGACGGGCACGGCGGCGACGGCCGCGACCACGGTCGGGATGCGCGGCACCCGGTAGCCGCCGTGCTTCAGCGCCGCCGCGAGCTCGGAGCTGGAGAACCCGGCCACGACGACCGCGAACACCATGAACAGCTCCTTGAACACGAGGAGGCTGAGCAGCAGTGTGCCGCCGAATGCCAGTCCGATCAGGATGGCGACGAGGAGGTTCCGACCGGTGCGCGCGTTGATGCGCTCCTGCGCCTCGTCGAACTGCGCGCGGGACGCCTCGAACTGGCGCTCGAGGTCCACCCGTCGCGCATGCATCTGCGCGCGGATCTCGTCGCGCGTCGAATGCCGCTGGTCGTCGGCGTCCGACCGTTCCCCATCAGGGACGCCCGTCATGGTGTGGCCCCTCAGACCTCGAGGAGTTCGGCTTCCTTGCGCTTGAGAGCCTCGTCGATCTGGTCGACGTGCGACTTGGTGACGTGCTCGAGCTCCTTCTCGCCGCGCACCACCTCGTCGTCGCCGACCTCGCCCTTCAGGGACTCGAGGTCGTCCTTCGCCTTGCGACGGATGTTCCGGACCGACACCCGCGCATCCTCGGCCTTCGAGCGCACGATCTTCACGAACTCCTTGCGACGCTCCTCCGTCAGCTCGGGGAGGGTCACGCGGATGATGTTGCCGTCGTTCGACGGGTTCGCGCCGAGGTTCGGCGTGTCGCGGATCGCCTGCTCGATGTCCTTCATCGCCGCCTTGTCGTAGGGCGTCACGACGAGCGTGCGCGCCTCGGGATTCGCGAGCGAAGCGAGCTGGGCGAGCGGCGTCGGGGTGCCGTAGTAGCTCACCATGATCTTCTGGAAGAGCTGCGGGTTGGCGCGGCCGGTGCGAACGGAGGCGAAGTCGTCCTTGGCGACCTCCACGGCCTTCTGCATGCGTGCACTTGCTTCGGACAGTACATCCGCGATCACGGGGACTCCTTCTCTCGGGCTCGGGACAGTCTATCGATCGGTGTTCGGCTCGCCGTTGCTGACGACGGTGCCGAGTTCCGCGCCGAGGATCGCCTTCGTCACGTTGCCGGCGGGCTCCATGCCGAACACCTGCATCGGCATGCCGTTGTCCATGCAGAGGCTGAACGCGGTCGAGTCGACGACCTTGAGGCCCCGCTGGAGGGCCTCCTGGTAGCTGATGCGGTCGATCTTGTGGGCGTCGGGGTTCGTGCGCGGGTCGTCGGAGTACACCCCGTCGACGCCGTTCTTGGCGACCAGCACGACGTCCGCGCCGATCTCGAGCGCGCGCTGCGCGGCGACGGTGTCGGTGGAGAAGTACGGCAGCCCGGCGCCGGCGCCGAAGATGACCACGCGCCCCTTCTCGAGGTGCCGCTCGGCGCGACGGGGGATGTAGGGCTCCGCGACCTGGGTCATCGAGATCGCGGACTGGACGCGCGTCTCGGCGCCCGCCTGCTCGAGGAAGTCCTGGAGGGCGAGCGAGTTCATCACCGTGCCGAGCATGCCCATGTAGTCGGCGCGCCCGCGGTCCATGCCGCGCTGGCTGAGCTCTGCCCCGCGGAAGAAGTTGCCGCCGCCGACGACGATCGCGACCTCGACGGTGCGTGCCGCGTCGGCGATCTCCCGCGCGAGCGAACTGACGACGTCGGGGTTGACTCCGAGTGCGCCGCCGCCGAACGCCTCGCCCGACAGCTTGAGCAGCACCCTGCGCGTGTGTTCCGTCATCCCCGACCGATCCTTCCCCTCTGGGAGTCAAAACTAGTGGTTCCGAGCCCGCGCCGCAGTGCAGGCGGGACCGCTCCGCGTCCGATGCGCGTCACCGCGACGTCCGGACACAGCAAAGGAGCCCGGACCGCGTGATGCGGTCCGGACTCCCCTGGCACGTGTTACGCGCCGACCTTGAAGCGAGCGAAGTCGCTCACGGTCAGACCGGCGTCCTGCACGACCTTGCCGACGGACAGCTTGTTGTCCTTGGCGTAGTCCTGCTCGAGCAGTGCGACCTGCTTGAAGAACGCGCCGAGGCGACCCTCGACGATCTTCGGGAGGGCGGCCTCGGGCTTGCCCTCCTCGCGGGTGATCTGCTCGACGAGCGCGCGCTCCTTCTCGACCGCCTCGGCCGGGACGTCCTCGCGGGTGAGGTACTCGGGCGCGGCGAACGAGATGTGCTGCGCGATCGAACGCGCGGTCTCCGCGTCGTCGCCCGCGTAGCCGAGGACCACGCCGACCTGCGGGGGCAGGTCCTTCGAGGTCTTGTGCAGGTAGATCGAGAAGTGCTCGCCCTTCACGAGGCGGACGCGACGGAGCTCGACCTTCTCGCCGAGGATCGCGGCCTCGCCGTCGATGAGCCCGGCGACGGTTCCGGCCTCGGCCGGCGCGGCCAGGGCGGCCTCGACGGTCTCGGCACGGGCCGCGGCGACGGCCGCGAGCACGCGGTCGGCGAGGCCGACGAACTTGTCGCCCTTGGCGACGAAGTCGGTCTCGCACGCGAGCTCGATGAGGGTCGCGGTGCCGTCGCCGTTCTCGACGGCGGCGACGAGGCCCTCGGAGGTCGAGCGGTCGGCGCGCTTGGCGTTGCCCTTGGCACCCTTCAGGCGCAGGATCTCCGTCGCCTTCTCGATGTCGCCGTCGGCCTCGACGAGCGCGTTCTTGGTGTCGGTCATGCCGGTTCCGAGCTGCTCGCGGAGCGCCTTGATGTCGGCGATGCTGACGTTGGCCATGTGGAATGGACTCCCTGTCGTTTCGGAGTGGGTGGGGGGTGCCGACTACTCGGCGGCAGCTGCGCCCGCGGCGTCGGCCTCGGACTCGGTCGCGGCGACCTCGGTGGCCGCCTCGTCGACGACCTCGGCGGCCTCGGCCTCGGCCTCCGCCTTCGACTCCGCGACCTTCTCGGTCTCGGCGGAGGACTGCTCGGGCGTGCTCTCGGAGCCGGCCTTGAGGAGCTCCTGCTCCCACTCGGCGAGCGGCTCGGCCTCTTCGCCCTCCTCGGGCTTCTGGTGGCGCTGGATGAGGCCCTCGGCAGCGGCGTCGGCGACGATGCGCGTGAGCAGGCTCACCGAGCGGATCGCGTCGTCGTTGCCCGGGATCGGGTACTGGACCTCGTCGGGGTCGCAGTTGGTGTCGAGGATGCCGATGACGGGGATGCCGAGCTTCTTGGCCTCGTCGATCGCGAGGTGCTCCTTCTTGGTGTCCACGACCCAGAGCGCCGACGGCGTCTTCGAGAGGTTGCGGATGCCGCCGAGCGACTTGTGCAGCTTGTCGAGCTCGCGCTTCTTGAGGAGCAGCTCCTTCTTGGTGAAGCCAGAGGTGGTGCCCTCGTAGTCCAGCTCCTCGAGCTCCTTCATGCGCGCGAGGCGCTTGGAGACGGTCGCGAAGTTGGTGAGGAGGCCGCCGAGCCAACGCTGGTTGACGTACGGCTGGCCGACGCGCGTGGCCTGCTCGGCGATCGACTCCTGCGCCTGCTTCTTGGTGCCGACGAAGAGGATGGTGCCGCCGTGGGCGACCGTCTCCTTGACGAAGTCGTAGGCCTTGTCGATGTAGGCGAGCGACTGCTGGAGGTCGATGATGTAGATGCCGGAACGCTCGGTGAAGATGAAGCGCTTCATCTTCGGGTTCCAACGGCGGGTCTGGTGCCCGAAGTGCACGCCGCTGTCGAGCAGCTGGCGGATGGTGACGACGGCCATGGCCGTTCTCCTTCTGTTCTCAGTTGATGCTCCGACCGGCGGCCGGAAGCCCTGGTGCCCGGCACGGCTCCGCCGGCTCGCGCTGCGATGGCACGAGCGGGACTGAGTGGAGTCGGTGGCCGAATGGGCACGCGTAGTCGCCCCGACAGGCGGGGCGCTCCGGTCATGCTATCACGGTGCGGCTCGGCGACCCCTCCTCACCACCCGCCGCACGACCGGTCCCGGGCCACCGACCCGATCGGGCCTTCGACGAGCGGATGCCGCGGCCGACATGGTCGACGCATGCGCCTCTCGCCCCTCCCCGGCGCGGCCGTCGCGGCGAGCGTCGCGGGCCTGCTCGCCGTCCTCGTGGTGGTGCTGGCGGCGCCGGGCTCCGCCTCGGCGTCGACCGCGGCCCGATCGATGCCGACCCCGCGCGTCGACCCGTCCGTCGTCGCGCCGGCCGATCGGTGGCTCTGGCCGGTCGGACCGCCGGTGATCGTCGTCGCGCCGTTCCGCGCCCCGCCCACGCCGTACTCCGCCGGACACCGAGGGATCGACCTCGCCGCGGCTGCCGGGAGCACGGTCGTCGCGCCCGCCGCGGGGGTCGTCTCGTTCGCCGGCCCGGTCGCGGGGCGCGGGGTGCTCTCGATCGATCACGGCGACGGCGTCGTGAGCTCGATCGAGCCCGTGGAGGCCGACCTGGCGGCGGGCGCGGCGGTCCGGGCCGGCGAGCCGGTCGCGACCGTCTCGACCGGCGGCCATTGCGACGGCGGATGCGTGCACTTCGGCGTGCGGGTGCACGGCGAGTACGTGTCCCCGTTGCGGTGGTTCGGCGGGGTGCCGCGCGCGGTGCTGCTCCCGATGGAGGGGTGATGCCCAGCCGTGCTCAGGCGCGGGGGTGGGCCGTGCGATAGCTCTGCTTGAGCCGCTCGGCCGAGACGTGGGTGTAGATCTGCGTCGTGCCGAGGTTCGCGTGGCCGAGGAACTCCTGGACGGCGCGGAGGTCGGCGCCCCCGTCGAGCAGGTGCGTGGCCGCGCTGTGCCGGAAGGCGTGGGGACCGGCGGGACCGGAGCCCGGCAGTTCCGCGAGGAGGCCCGCGACGAGGCGGTGGACGCTCCTGACCCCGAGGCGCGCCCCTCGGATGCCGACGAACACCGCCCGTCCGGCATCCGCGGCGGTTCCGTTCGCGCCCGCGGCGGCGGCGAGCAGTGCGGGGCGAGCCGAGGCGAGGTAGCGCTCGAGCGCCGCAGCGGCGGGCGCGCCGTACGGCACGACGCGCTCCTTCGCACCCTTCCCCGTGACGCGGACCGTCCGGTTCCCGCGGTCGACGTCGTCGACGTCGAGGCCGACGAGTTCGGAGACGCGCAGCCCGCAGGCGTAGAGCAGCTCGATCACGGCGAGATCGCGGACGGCCACCGGATCGCCGTCGGCGGCTCGCGCCTGCAGGCCGTCCAGCACCGCCTCGACGGACGGCGCCGCCACGACGCGCGGCAGGGTTCGCTTGGCGCGCGGAGCGCGCAGCCGGGCCGCCGGGTCGACCGGGAGGGCGCCCGTGCGCTCGAGCCAGGCGCAGAAGCCCCGAGCGGATGCCGCGCGGCGCGCCACGGTCGCGCGGGCGAGGCCGCGCTCGGTCGCGTCCCACAACCAGTCGCGCAGCAGGTCGAGGTCGACGGCGTCGACGCCCGTCGCGGAACGCTGCTCCGCGAACCGCGTGAGGTCGGCCAGGTCGGACGCGTAGGCGGCGACGGTGTGCTCCGAGTAGCCGCGCTCGAGGCGGACGTGCCCGAGGTAGCCCTCCACGGCGACGTCGATGCTCCTCCGACCGGCCACGGGGTGCGAGCGGGTCCGGGTCGCGGCGACGTCCACCGGATCAGCCATCCGTCACCCATTCCCGCTTCCGTGAGAAGCGGTCGAGTCGTCCCTCCTCGTCGAGGGCCTCGACCTCGGCGAGGAACTGCTCGCCGAAGCTCGTGATCTCGCCGAACCGTCCGACCGGGACCACCGAGGTGACGACGGTGTCGTCGAAGCAGTGCACGAGCGAGAACGACCTGCCGCCGTCGATCCCGACGAGGTGTCGCGCAGGCGCGGAGAGGTCCATCGTGTACGCGAGCGATCCGGCCACCGAGACGGGGATCCCCGCGAAGGTCCCCTGGGTCGGGTAGTGCAGGTGCCCGCCGAGGATGGCTCGGACGTCGCGGTCCCGCAGGACCTCGGCGAACTCGTCCTGCCGTCGGAGTTCGAGGACGTCCATGAGCGCGAGCGGGGTCGCGATGGGGGCGTGGTGCAGCGCGACGATCGTCCCGTTGGGGGCGGGCTCCGCGAGCACGCGGTCGAGCCAGTCCAACGTCTCGGCTTCGAGGATGCCGTGGTGGTACCCGGGCACGCTCGAATCGACCGCGACGATGCGCAGTCCGTCGAGGCCGATGACCTGGTTGACCGGGCTCTCGTCGCCGCTCTCGTCGCCGAGCAGCACGCGCCGGAACGGCTCGCGCTCGTCGTGGTTGCCCATGACCCAGATCAGGCGGGCGCCCGTGGCCTCGGCGACGGGGTCGAGGGCCGAGCGCACACGCCGGTAGGCGTCGTCCTCGCCGAGGTCGGCGACGTCGCCCGAGACGAGGATGGCGTCGAGCCCGCCCGTCATCCGCGAGAGCTGCTCCGTCGCGCGCTCGAGGTTGGCGACCGTGTCGGCGCGACCCCCGAGCGGCGCACCGCCGGCGAGGAGGTGCGTGTCGCTGAGGTGCGCGATCACGTGTCGTGCCGCGGGGTACCTGCCGAGTCGAGGATGATCCATGTCTGCCTCCGCGGCCAGCCTAGGACCACCATCCACGTGAAGCCGAGCCTCAATCGGGGGGTCGTCGAACCCAGCCCTCCCCGGACCTGGCCGCGAGGCCCGTGGCATCCAACGCTCCGAGCGCGCCCAGGACGGCTCCGGGCGTCGATCCGGTGGATCGCACGAGCTCGTCGATCGTGCGTGCGCGGCGGACTCCGAGTGCATCGAGCACCCGCCGTTCGGCCGACGTCAATCCCTCGAGCACGTGGTCGGGACGAGACGCGGCGCCCGGCGGGGTACCGCCGTCGACTCCGACGCCGCCGATCGTGACGAGTTCGGCCATCTGCGCGGCATCCGTCACGCAGACGGCGTCGAACTCGCGGAGCAGGCGATGACAGCCCGCCGACGCGGGGCTCGTGACCGGTCCGGGCACTGCGCCGAGCGGTCGACCGAGTGCCGCCGCGTGACCCGCGGTGTTCAGCGAACCGGATCGCATGCCTGCCTCGAGCACAACCGTCGCTCCGGACGCGGCGGCGATCAGCCGGTTGCGCTGCAGGAAGCGCCAGCGCGTCGGTGCCGCACCGCACGCGAGCTCGGAGACGACCGCGCCGGTCTCGGCGATGCGGCCGAGGAGCGTCTCGTGACCGGCCGGGTAGAAGCGGTCGACCCCGCCCGCGAGGAACGCCACGGTCGTCCCCCCGGCGGCGAGCGCCGCCCGGTGCGCGGTCCCGTCGATGCCGTACGCACCGCCGGAGACGACGGCGAACCCCCGGTCGACGAGCCCTGCCGACGCCTCGATGGCGACGTGCTCGCCGTACCCGGTCGCGGCGCGCGCTCCGACCAGGGCGATGGACGGCGACTCGGCGAGCGCCGCCGGCCGTCCCCGCACCCACAGCGCGAGCGGAGCGTGCGCGCCGAGGTCGGCGACGGCGTCGGGCCACGCGTCGTCGCCGGGAAGCAGCAGTCGGGCGCGCACGCGCGCCGCCTGGACGACCGACCGTGCGAACGCGGTCTCGTCGACGCGTGGGCGCCACCGCGCGACTCCGGCGGCGAGCTCGCGGGCGCTCGGAGCGTCGACGCCGACCGGGGCGTGCGCGGCGACCTCCTCGGCGAGCGCGGCTCCGGATCGACCGGCGAGCAGCGCCGCCGCGACGGATCGCGCGCCGAGCACGCCGACGAGTCGGCCGAGCACCCCGTCGCCGGGCTCGGAGAGGTAGCCGAGGAGCGCGGCCGCGACCGCCTCCTCGGGATCGGTCGCCGACGCCGACGTCGCATCCGGCCCGGTCCTGACCGCGGCCAGCGCGTCCGCGACGTCGCGGGCGAGGGCGCGAAGGGTGTCCGCGCTCATGCCGCCGTGCCCAGGCGCATCGCGAGTGCGCGCCCGACGTGCTCGGAGTTCGGGCGGTCGTCACCATCGAGGTCGGCGATCGTCCACGCGACCTTGAGCACTCGGTCGTACCCGCGCATCGTGACGCCGCCGCGCTCGAGCGAGCGATCGAGCGACCGCGTCGCGACCGACCCGGGGTGCAGTCCGCCCTCTCCCCGGAGCCATGGGCCCGGCATCTCGGCATTGGTGCGCCACGGCGTGCCGGCGAGGCGTCGCGCCGCGGCGTCCCTGGCGCGGACGACGAGGTTGCGCGCCTCCTGCGAGCTCATCGTCGGAGCGGCCCCGGGCTCTCCGGCGCGATCACGCTCCACCTTGAGCCTCGACGGGGTGACGCGGTGCACGAAGAGCCTCAGGTCGACGCGATCGAGCAGCGGGCCGGAGATGCGTGCGAAGTACCGCCGCTTGGCGGCGGGCGGGCAGGCGCAGCCGGCGTCCGGCGCGTCGCCGCCGCCGCACGGGCACGGGTTCGCGGCGAGCACGAGCTGGAACCGGGCGGGGAAGGTCGCGACCGAGCTCGCGCGGTGGATGGTGATCCGGCCGGACTCCAGCGGCTGGCGGAGCGCGTCGAGGACGCTGGCGGGGAACTCGGGCGCCTCGTCGAGGAACAGCACGCCGTGCGATGCGCGAGCGGCCGCGCCGGGGCGGATGCCGCGGCTGCCGCCGCCGACCATCGCCGCCGCGCTCGCGGTGTGGTGCGGTGCCTCGAACGGCGGTCGCACCGACAGGGTCTCGCCGATCGGGTGGCCGGCGAGCGAGCGGAGCGAGGCGACCTCGAGCGCCGCCTCGGGCGAGAGGTCGGGCAGGATGCCCGGCAGCCGCGACGCGAGCATGGTCTTGCCCGCGCCGGGCGGTCCGGCGAGCAGCAGGTGATGACCGCCGGCCGCCGCGATGAGGAGCGCCTGGCGCGGCTCCTCGCCGCCGATGACCTCGGCGAGGTCGCCGTCGGGAGCCACCGCATCCGCCGGCGGCGCAGCCCCGTCCGAATCGGCGACGGGCTCGCCGACGCGAACGGCCTCCGGCCCGGGCTCGCCGCCGTGCCGCTCCACCGCCTCGCGCAGGGATGCGACGGCGACCACCTCGACGCCGGGCACGAGCCGGGCCTCCGCGGCGTTCGCCGTCGGCACCATGACGCGCTCGCAGCCCGCCCGCGCGGCGGCCAGCACGGCCGGCAGGATGCCGTGCGTCGGTCGGAGCCGTCCGTCGAGCCCGAGCTCGCCGAGGTGCACGAACCGCGCCACGGACTCGGGGGCGACGGTGCCGGCAGCGGCCAGGCAGGACATCGCGATCGCGAGGTCGAAGGCGGAGCCGTGCTTGGGGAGCGAGGCCGGCGAGAGGTTGACGGTCAGTCGGCGTGCCGGGAGGGGGCACCCCGCGTTGCCGGCGGCCGAGCGCACACGCTCGCGGGCCTCGCCGAGCGCCGTGTCGGGCAGGCCGATGATGACGAAGGCGGGCAGCTGGCTCGACAGGTCGGCCTCGACCTCGACGACCGAGCCGGAGAGTCCGACGAGCGCGATGGCGCGGGTCCGTGCGACGACCATCAGGCGATCCCCTCGAGGTGCTCGACGATCGCGGGACCCGAGGACGGCGCGTGCACCGCGACGGCGTCGATCCGGATGCGCGCGGTCGACTGGTCGTGCGCCTCGCACCACGCGAGTGCGAGGCGACGCAAGCGGGCGAGCTTCAGCGCGGTGATCGCCTCGAACGGGTGGCCGAAGCCCGGGCCCGTGCGGGTCTTCACCTCGGCGAAGACGGTGCAGTCCCCGTCGCGGAGCACGAGGTCGAGCTCGCCGTGCGTGCAGCGCCAGTTCCGGTCGACGACGCGCATGCCGCGCGCCTCGAGATGGTCGGCCGCGACCTGTTCACCGCGCCGCCCGAGTTCGATGTTGTGGGCCATGGGCCCAGTGTCGCGTTCGGGCGCCGGCGGGCGGCCATCCGGACGCCGGTCCGTGACCGGAACCGCCTGCGGGTCGCCGGTGGAGGACGGCTCGCGACCCCGCTACTCCTCGAGCGCGAGGTCCTTCGGGAGCTCGAACTCGCGGGTCGCGAGCTCCTCGACGTTGACGTCCTTGAAGGTCAGCACGCGCACCGACTTCACGAACCGGTCGGCGCGGTAGACGTCCCAGACCCAGACGTCCTTCATCGAGAGCTCGAAGTAGAAATCGTGCTCGGTGTCGCGGCGCACCAACTCGACCTCGTTCGCGAGGTAGAAGCGCCGCTCCGTCTCGACCACGTACTTGAACTGCGTGACGATGTCGCGGTACTCGCGGTACAGCGCGAGCTCCACTTCACGGTCGTAGTCGTCGAACTCGTCCTCATCCATCGTGGATCATCCTACTTCGAGGTCGAACAGCGACGGCGCCGGTTCGGGCGACCGGTCGTGCAGCCAGGTGTGCCGGTGCAGCGCGCTCGGCCCGTGCTCGGCGATGGCGGCGAAGTGCGCGGCGCTCGAGTAGCCCTTGTTCTCGTGCCAGTGGTAGAGCGGCGTCTCGTCGTGCGCCCTGCGCATGCCCCGATCGCGGTGCACCTTGGCGATGACGGATGCCGCGGACACCGACGCGCAGTCGCGGTCGGCCTTGATGCGCGTGATGACCTGCGCCCGGTGCTCGATGGACTGGCTGAGCCAGTCGTAGTTGCCGTCGAGGAGCAGCGGCGCACCGGCGACGAGCCCGCGGTCGACACCGAGCGCCGCGAAGGCCCGCGCGCCGGCGAGCCCGAGGCAGGCCATGATGCCGAGCCGGTCGATCTCGTCGGCGCTCGCCTCGCCGACGGACGACCCGAGGACCCACGAGGCAGCGCGCGGAGCGAGCAGTTCGCGCTTCGGCTCGGGCAGGAGCTTCGAGTCGCGCAGGCCCGCCGGCATCCGCTTGACGGTCGCGTCGATGACGACGATCCCGACCGTGACGGGCCCGGCGAGCGCCCCGCGCCCCACTTCGTCGCACGCGAGCACGACGGGTGCTCCCCCGGCCAGCAGGTCGCGCTCCAGCCGCAGCGTCGGCACCCCGGCGGGTGGCACGTCAGCCAGCCGCCTCGTCGACGCCGGCGAACACCTCGGGGTAGTTGTCGAGCCAGGCCCAGTTCGAGATCGGCCAGCTCACCACCACCGCGCGACCGACGACGTTCTCGACGGGCACGAAGCCCTCGAGCGGCGTCCCGGTGTTGTAGCGGGAGTCCTTCGAGTTGTAGCGGTTGTCGCCCATGACCCAGAGCGAGTCGTCGGGCACGGTCACGTCGAAGTCGTCGCGCGAGACCTTGGTCTCGCCGGGCGGCAGCGCGACGTACGGCTCGTCGAGCGGCACGCCGTTCACCGTCATCTGGCCGAGCGCGTTGCAGCAGACGACGTGGTCGCCGGGCAGGCCGACGACGCGCTTGACGAGGTGGTCGTTGGAGTCGGGCGCGGACAGGCCCACGAACGCGAGGAACCCGTCGACGACCGCCACGAGCGGCGGGCGCGCCTCGTCGGCTCGGGCCGGCAGCCATCCGCCCGGGTCCTTGAACACGACGACGTCGCCGTGCTCGATCGGAGTGACCTCGGGCACGAGCTGGTTGACGATGATGCGGTCGTCCTGCATCAGGGTCTCCTCCATCGACTGCGACGGGATGAAGAACGACCGGATCAGGAACGTCTTGATGAGGAACGAGACGAGCACGGCGACCAGGAAGATCACCACCAGGTCGCGGAGGAACAGCAGGGTGCTCCGGCGGCGTGACGACGCCCCGGAGGTGGCGCGTTCGTCGCGCTGCGTACGTGTGTCTTCAGTCATGAAACGGCTCGAGCTCCCCGCCCCAGTCTAGGGGTGAGGAGCTCGAGCGGATGACGCGTTCGGAACGGCGCGCGGGCCGATCAGCTCTCGCGCTTCTCCTTGATCTTCGCCTTCTTGCCGCGGAGCTCGCGCAGGTAGTAGAGCTTGGCGCGGCGGACGTCGCCGCGGGTGACGACCTCGATGTGGTCGATCACCGGCGAGTGGACCGGGAACTTGCGCTCGACGCCCACCTGGAAGCTGATCTTGCGGACGGTGAAGGTCTCGCGCACGCCCTCGCCCGAGCGGCCGATGACGACGCCCTGGAAGACCTGGATGCGCGAGCGGGTGCCTTCGACGATGTTGACGTGCACCTTGACGGTGTCGCCCGGGCGGAAGTCCGGGACGTCCGAGCGGAGGCTCGCGGCGTCGACGTGGTCGAGGATGTGCATGATGGTTCGCTCTCTGCGCCCGCCACCGGTCGAACGCGGATCTGATTGGAAGAAGAGTTCGGCGCCGTTCGCGCGATCACTCGCGACGTGCGGGCTCCCCGGAGGCAGAGCCATGCGACGGCACAAACATCCATTCTGCCAGATGGGGTCGCTCCCGGCCAAAAGCGGTGAACGGATGCCTCGCGGCCGCGCCGCGCGGATGCGGGCGGGTCAGGCCCGCGGCTCCTCCCAGCGGCGCTCCTCGCGGATCACGATGACCTCGCCGGCGTCGTCGGCGGGCGTGCGCCGGGCATCGCGGCCGACGCCCTGTGCAGGCGGGCCCTCGGCGACGAGGCGCTCGTACTCGTCCATCGTCGCGCGCACGCGGCGCGCGCCGTCGCGGAGGAGGCGCCAGACCGCGTACCAGAACGCCGCGATGCCGCCGACCATGGCGAGGACCGCGAAGGTGATACCCGCCGGGCCGTAGAACCCTGCGGCGACGATGAGCAGGTGCCAGGCGCCGAGCACCGCGACATCCGACCAGGCCACGGCCTTCGCCTGGCGCACGTCGGGCCGCGCGGCGACGAGCAGGGCCACGATGCCGAGCATGACGAACGCGACGGGCGTCGCGAACATGAGCCCGAGCACGCCCCACCCGCTCGAGCCGAAGATCGCGTAGCCGATGAGCAGCCAGACCGGCAGCACGATCGCGGCGGCGAACTGCCACCGGTAGAACCCGCGTCGGATGAGCATGCGCCCAGCGTACTTGGGGCGACTGGGGGTCGGCCGGGTGTTCACTCAGGGCGGAGCCGCCAGAATGGGAGGCGGAGAGGATGAGCGTGATCGAACTGAGGACCCCTGCCGAGATCGAGGAGATGCGTCCCGCGGGCCGCTTCGTGGCGAGCGTGCTGGAGGCGACGACGAAGGCCGCGGCCGTCGGCGTCAACCTGCTGGAGCTCGACGCGCTCGCCCACGAGATGATCCGGAAGGCCGGCGCGGAGAGCTGCTACATCGACTACCACCCGTCGTTCGGCGCCAGCCCGTTCGGCAAGGTCATCTGCACCTCGGTCAACGACGCCGTGCTGCACGGACTCCCCCACGACTACCGGCTGAAGGACGGCGACCTGCTGAGCCTCGACTTCGCCGCCTCGGTCGACGGCTGGGTCGCGGACTCGGCGATCTCGATCGTCGTCGGCACCCCTCGCGACGAGGACCTCCGCCTCATCGACACCACGCGGCGCGCCCTCGACGCGGGCATCGCCGCGGCGCGCCCCGGCAACCGGATCGGCGACATCTCGCGGGCGATCGCCGACGTCGCGAAGGCCGAGGGTCTCTCGATCAACACGGACTTCGGCGGCCACGGCGTCGGCCGGACGATGCACGGCGACCCGCACATCCCGAACAGCGGGCGCCCGGGTCGCGGACTGCCGTTGAAGCCCGGCCTCGTGGTCGCCATCGAGCCGTGGTTCCTGCACCGCACGGACCGCATCTTCACGGACCCCGACGGCTGGACCCTGCGGAGCGTCGACGGCTCTCGCGGGGCGCACTCCGAGCACACGATCGCGGTCACCGAGGGCGACCCGATCGTGCTCACCCGGCGGGGCTGAGCCCGCCGGAAGGTCCGTCCTACGCGACCGGACTCGGCGCTCCGACCCCGGCGCGGTCGAGGACGAGCCCGACGAGGCCGGGCGGCGGAGCGGCATCCGCGCGCAGCAGGGGCGCCGCAGTGACGTCGGCGCCGGCCGATGCCGCGAGGTCGTGGAAGTAGCCGGGCGCGAGCAGGTACGTCGCGGCCACGATGCGCGACAGCGGGTGGGTGGCGCGGGCGAAGCCGATGGTCTCCGCGAGCGTCGGCCGCGCCGCGGAGAGGAACCCGATCGTCACGAGCCGGCCGAGACGTTCACCGAGCCGGCGGGCGACGGCGCGGCTGTCCTCGACCGCCCTGGCGTCGCTCGATCCGGCGGCCGCGAGCACGACCCGGTCGCCGGGCGCCAGCCCGGCCTCGCGGAGTCGCTCGACGAGCACGTCGACGAGGCGCTCATCCGGGCCGAGCGCGCCGGCGAGACCGGCGCGTCGGCCGTGGACGGCCTCGGCGAGGTCGACGTGCACGTGGTAGCCGGCGGAGAGCAGGAGCGGGACGACCGTCACGTCGACGTCGTCGCCGACGACCTCGAGCACGGTGGCCACGTCGGGCTCCTGGACGTCGACGAACGCGTCGATCACGTCGCAGCCGACGGGTGCCGACGCGCGCACCTCGGCGACGAGCGCCGCCACCGCGGAGCGGCCCGCGCGCGATGACGTCCCGTGCGATGCCGCGATGACCGTCGCGCGGCTCACGCGTCGACCTCCACCTCGAGCATCCCGCCGATGACGCGCGTGCGGAACGTGCGCAGACCGAGGGCCGGGTCGGTGAAGCACTCCCCCGTGCCGAGGTCGTAGACCTCCTTGTGCAGCGGCGAGGCGATGGTGGGCCGCTCGGCGCGCGAGCCCACGATGCCACGTGCCATGACCGGTGCTCCCGTGTGCGGGTCGTGGTGGTCCACGGCGTACACCTCCTCGTCGTCGACCCTGACGAGGGCGACGAGCCGCGATCCGATGAGCGCCACCTCGCCCCAACCGGGCTCGAGGTCGGCGATCGCGCAGGCGCGGATCCACCGGGTCGTGAGTTCGATCGTCGACGTCATCCTGGGTCCTCCTCGTCGTCGCCACCGACGCTACGGAGCGGATGTTTCCCCGATCGCGCCATGCGTGTTTCACCGGGGTGAAACCGCCCTCACATGACGCACGGCGTCATGCAAGGTCTCCGAGCGCTTGTGTTACGGCTCCGAAACAGGGGCGAAACCGCGCCGCCGTACGCTCGCCGTCAATCCAGGACCGGAGGAGCCATGAACGACACCGAGATCGACGCCGTCGCCCCGCGCGACGTCCTCGTCGTCGGCGGCGGGCCCGCCGCCCACCGACTGGCCGACAGCCTGCACGCCCGCGACGGCGGCCGCACGCTCCGCCTCACCGTCGTCGCCGACGAGGTGCACGCCCCGTACGACCGGGTCGCGCTGAGCACCCGGCTGGCCGACACCACCGTCGACCTCGCCCTGCCCGCGACGCCGTGGTCGGAGGGCTCCGTGCGCCTCATCACGGGCGAGCGCGTCGCCGAGGTGGATGCCGCGGCGGGCGTCGCGACGACGGCGAACGGGGTCGAGCTCCGCTTCGACGAACTCGTCCTCGCGACCGGCTCGAGCGCACCGGTGCCGCCGATCCCGGGCAGCGAGCACATCCGGGTCTACCGCACGATCGACGACGTCGACGCCCTCGTGGCGGAGACGCGCGAGCTCTCCGCGCGCCTCGGCCGGGCCCCGCGCGTGGTCGTCGCCGGCGGCGGGCTGCTCGGCCTCGAGGCCGCGGGCGGCCTCGCCAAGCTCGGTGCGGACGCCGCGATCGTGCACTCCGGATCCTGGCTGATGTCGGCGCAGCTCGACGAGGGCGCGGGCCGCGCGCTCGGGCGCATCATCGCCGGCCAGGGCATCGACCTGCACCTCGGGGTCCGCCCCGCGAAGGTGCTCACCAGCAGCGGCGGCGTCGTGGGGGTGGAGCTCACCGACGACCGCCGCGTCGACGCCGATCTCGTCGTGTTCGCGATCGGGATCACGCCACGCGATGAACTGGCTCGGGCGATGGGGCTCGAGCTCGGACCGCGCGGCGGCGTCGCGATCGACACGGGCTGCGCGGCATCCGCCCCGCACGTCTGGGCGATCGGCGAGGTCGCGAGCTTCGAGGGCCGCTGCACCGGCCTCGTCGCCCCGGCGAACGCGATGGCCGAGGTCGTCGCGGACCGCCTCCTCGGCGGAGGGGCCGAGTTCACGACGGTCGACGACGCGACGAAGCTGAAGCTCGCGGGCGTCGACGTCGCGAGCTTCGGCGACGCGCTCGCGCGCACTGACCAGGCGCTCGAGATCGTCTACGCCGATCCGGCGCGCGGCCTGTACCAGAAGCTCGTGATGACCGACGACGCGAAGACCCTGCTCGGCGGCATCTTCGTCGGCGATGCCTCGCCCTACGCGTCGCTGCGACCGATGCTCGGCACCGAGCTGTCGGGCGAGCCGGCGGCCTACCTGTCGGCGTCGGGCATGGAGGCGCCCGCGGGCGACGAGCTCCCGGCATCCGCCCTCGTCTGCGCCTGCAACAACGTCGCGGCCGGCACGATCCGCGACGCGGTGAACGGACCGCACGGGGAGCACGAAGCGGGCTGCTCGGAACTCGGGCCGCTCAAGGCCTGCACGCGGGCCGGCACCCAGTGCGGGTCGTGCGTGCCGCTCGTGAAGAAGCTGCTCGAGGCCGAGCTGAAGAAGTCGGGACAGACCGTCTCTCGCGCGCTGTGCGAGCACTTCCCGATCTCGCGGCAGGAGATCTTCGAGTCCGTCAGGGTGCTCGAGCTGACCTCGTTCGAGGAGGTCATCAGCCGGCTCGGCACCGGACGCGGCTGCGACGTGTGCAAGCCCGTGGTCGCGTCGGTCCTCGCCGCCCAGCACGGCTCGTACATCCTCGACGGCGGCCGCGGCGGCCTGCAGGACACGAACGACCGTGCCATGGCGAACATGCAGAAGGACGGCACGTACTCGGTCGTGCCGCGCATCCCGGCGGGCGAGATCACGCCGCAGAAGCTCGCCGTGATCGCGCAGGTCGCCACCGACTTCGGGCTGTACACGAAGATCACCGGTGGACAGCGCATCGACCTGTTCGGCGCCCGGCTCGACCAGCTGCCCGAGATCTGGAAGCGGCTCATCGACGCCGGCTTCGAGTCGGGGCAGGCGTACGGCAAGGCGCTCAGGAACGTCAAGAGCTGCGTCGGCTCGACCTGGTGCCGGTACGGGGTGCAGGACTCGGTCGCGATGGCGATCCGCCTCGAGCTCCGCTACCGGGGACTGCGGTCGCCGCACAAGCTGAAGTTCGGCGTCTCGGGCTGCGCGCGCGAGTGCGCGGAGGCGCGCGGCAAGGACGTCGGCGTGATCGCCACCGACCAGGGGTGGAACCTCTACGTGGGCGGCAACGGCGGCTTCCAGCCCGCGCACGCGCAGCTGCTCGCGAGCGACCTCGACGACGAGACGCTCATCCGGTACATCGACCGCTACATGATGTACTACATCCGCACCGCCGACCGGCTGCAGCGCACCGCCCGGTGGATCGAGGACATCGAGGGCGGCCTCGACCACGTGCGCGACGTCGTCGTCCACGATTCACTGGGGCTCGCCGACGAACTCGAGGCGGCGATGGCGACGCACGTCGACACCTACGAGGACGAGTGGGCCGCGACGCTCGCCGACCCCGAGCGGCTGCGCCGCTTCCGGCCGTTCGTGAACGCCCCGGACCCCGACGACCCCGAGGGCGCGGCCGTCTCGGCGCTCGCGCGCGTCGAGGAGCGCGGCCAGCTCCGCCCGGCCCGGCCCGACGAGATCGCCCGCGGCGAGTCCGTGCTCGTCGCCGGACCCACGATCCCGATCCGGGGGGCCGACGCATGACCGGGCGGGTGACGCTCGTCGGCGGCGGTCCCGGGCGCGAGGAGCTCCTCACCGTCGCGGCGGTCCGGGCGCTCGGCTCCGCGGACGTCGTACTGTACGACCGGCTCGCACCGCACGCGCGCCTCGCCGAACTCGCGCCCGACGCCGACCTCGTCGACGTCGGCAAGCAGCCGGGCCATCACGCGCTGCCGCAGGAGGAGATCGAGGCGCTCCTCGTCGCGCACGCCCTCGCCGGACGGCACGTCGTGCGCCTGAAGGGCGGCGACCCGTACGTGTTCGGCCGCGGCGGCGAGGAGGTGCTCGCGTGCCACCGCGCCGGGGTTCCCGTCGAGGTCCTCCCGGGCGTGACGAGCGCCGTCGCGGTGCCCGGCGCCGCCGGCATCCCGCTCACGCATCGCGGCGTCAGCCGCCTCTTCACCGTGGTCTCCGGGCACGCGCCGCTCAGCGACGACGAGCTCCGCCACCTCGCCGGCCTCGGCGGCACGATCGTCGTGCTCATGGGCGTGAACACACTGCCGCAGCTGGCCGCGGGGCTCGCCCGCCACGGCATGGCCGCCTCGATGCCGGTCGCGATCATCGAGCGCGGCTTCCGCTGCGACCAGCGCACGACGATCGCCGACCTCTCGGGCATCGTCCCGGCGGCCGGGCTCGCCGGCGTGAGCTCGCCGGCGGTGATCGTCGTCGGCGAGGTCGTCCGGCTCGCACACGACGGCGACCGCAGCGCGGCCGAGCTCATGGAGCGCGCGGCGGGCTTCGCGGCGGTGGCCCCATGACCGACCAGGTCGAGTCGACGATCGGGTTCCGTCCCGACCAGCTCGAGGGGTTCCGGATCGGCGTGACGAGCGACCGCCGATCCGCGGATCTCATCGACGCGTTCCTTCGCCGCGGAGCCCAGGTCGTGCACGCGCCGACGATCCGCATGGCGAACGCGAGCTCCGACGAGCCCGTGATCGCCGACACGCGCGCGATCATCGCGGCCCGCCCCGACGTCCTGCTCGCGACGACCGCGTACGGCGTGCGCCGCTGGTTCGAGGTGGCGGATGCCGCGGGGCTCGGCGACGAGCTCGTGTGCGCGCTCGGGCGCACCGCCATCCTGGTCCGCGGTCCGAAGGCGCGCGGAGGCATCCGCGCCGCCGGCCTGGACGACGTCGGGATGAGCGCCGAGGAGACGACCGAGTCGCTCATCGACGAGGTCCTCGCGACGCATCCGCCCGGCCTCACCGTCGCGGTGCAGTTGCACGGCTACCTGCCGCCCGAGGCGCTCGACCGCCTCCGCGACGCGCACGACCGCGTGCTCACCGTGGAGCCGTACCGCTGGATCGACCCCGACCTCGCCGACGAGCGCGTGGACCGCCTGATCGAGGCCGCCTGCACGGGCGGCCTCGACTGCATCACGTTCACGAGCGCGCCCGCCGTGCACGCGCTCCTCATGGCCGCCGAGGCCCGCGGGCGATACGACGACCTCGTCGACGCCATGCGCGGGCCGGTGGTCGCCGCGACCGTCGGACCCGTCACCTCGGCGCCGCTCGTCGCCGCGGGCATCCGTCCGCTCCAGCCCGAGCGGTTCCGGATGGGCGCGATGATCCGCCAGGTGTGCGAGCACCTCGAGGACGAGCGCGTCGTCCGCCTCGAGACGCAGCACGGCCCGCTCGCGCTCCGCGGCTCGGTCGTCGAGGTGCGCGGACGCCGCGTGGCGCTGCCGCCCGTCGCGCTCTCGATCCTCCGCCCGCTCATCCGGGCCCGAGGCTCCGTCGTCGCCCGGGAGCGCCTCGCCGCGGGCATGCCCGGCGGCGCCGACGAGCGAGCACTGGAGGTCGCGCTGAGCCGGCTGCGGCAGACCCTCGGCGTGCCCGGGCTCATCTCGACCGTGGTCAAGCGCGGCTACCGGATCGACGTCTGACCATGACCTCACATCGGACTCGGCGAGAGGTGAGCAGGTGGGAACACGAAGTTCACCACCCGCGCCGGTCGGGGAAACACGGCGTGGATAGCGTCGCCTCACCAGCTCGACCCGTGACCGACACCCACCGGAGGCACCGATGACCGAGACCCTCTCCGCTCCGCCCACCGCGCCCCCCGCCGCCGTCGCCGCACCCGGCTCTCCGCCCGTCGCGACCGCCGCCCTCACCCGCCGTCCCGGCCGTTGGATCGACGGCTGGGACCCCGAGAACCACGTCCAGTGGGAGGGCGAGGGCCGGCGCGTCGCCGCCCGGAACCTCCGCTGGTCGATCTTCGCCGAGTTCCTCGGCTTCGTCGTCTGGCAGCTCTGGTCGATCGTCGTGGTCGCGCTGCCGGCCGCCGGCTTCGCGTTCGACACGGGCCAGGTGTTCTGGCTCATCTCGATCCCCGCACTCGTCGGCGCGACGCTCCGCATCCCGTACACCTTCATGGTCCCCCGCTTCGGCGGCCGCAACTGGACGATCGTCTCGGCGGGCCTGCTGCTCATCCCGGCGATCGGCCTCGCGATCGCGGTGGGCAACCCCGAGACGCCCTTCGGCGTCATGCTCGCGATCGCGGCGCTCGCCGGGTTCGGCGGCGGCAACTTCGCGAGCTCCATGGCGAACATCACGTACTTCTACCCGCAGCGGGAGAAGGGCTGGGCGCTCGGCCTGAACGCCGCCGGCGGCAACCTCGGCGCGTCCGTCGCGCAGTTCGTGGTGCCGATCGCCATCACGATCGGGGCGGCCGTCACGCTGAACCTCCCACTCGCGGGCTGGATCTGGGTGCCGTTCATCCTCGCCGCGATGGTCGGTGCGGCCCTCCGCATGGACAACCTCTCGAACGCGAAGGCGGATGTCGCGGCATCCCTCGCGGCGCTGAAGGAGCCGCACCTGTGGATCCTCGCCGTGCTCTACATCGGCACGTTCGGCTCGTTCATCGGGTTCGCGGGCGTCTTCCCGAAGCTCATCGCCGACCAGTTCCCCGACTTCTCCGCGTTCCACGTCGGGTCGGCGACCCTGTCGCTCGCGTTCATGGGCGCGCTCGTCGGCTCGCTCGCCCGGCCCTACGGCGGGCGCCTCGCCGACCGGTTCGGCGGCACGCAGATCACCATCGCCGCGTTCGCGGTCATGGCGCTCGGTGCGCTCGCCGTCGTCTGGACGCTGCCGCTCGGGAACTTCTGGCTCTTCCTCGGCCTGTTCCTGGTGCTCTTCACCGCATCGGGCGTCGGCAACGGCTCGACCTACCGGATGATCCCGACGGTCTTCGCCCTCCGCGCCGGCGCGCACAACGCGCACGAGTCGGCCGGCGACGTGAGCTCGCAGCGGAAGGCCGCCGCGGCCCTCGGCATCATCTCCTCGGTCGGCGCGTACGGCGGGTTCGTGATCCCGCAGCTGCTCGGCTTCTCGAAGACCACGTTCGGCGACTACACGACGGGCCTCAGCTGGTTCGTGTGGGCGTACGCGGTGATGCTCCTCATCACGGCTGGCGTCTACCTGACCCTCGCCAAGCGCTCCGGACACCGGATCTGACCGGGGCGGGTCGGGCGACCTCACCGCCCGACCCGCTCCCACCCCCACCCCACCCGATCACCGAGACCAGGAGGACCAGATGGCAGCCGAGACCCACTGCCCCTACTGCGCCCTCCAGTGCGCGATGACCCTGACGCCGACGGATGCCGCGTCCGCGACGGTCGCGACGGGCGCCGCCCCGGCGGCCCCGGTGACGGTAGCGGGTCGCGACTTCCCCACCAACCGCGGCGGGCTCTGCAAGAAGGGCTGGACCTCCGCGGAGCTGCTGGCCGCGCCGTCCCGGCTGACAGCGCCGCTCGTGCGCGACGCGGACGGCGCCCTGCGTGAGACCACGTGGGACGCGGCCCTCGACCTCGTGGCCGACCGGCTCCGCGACATCCGCTCGCAGCACGGCGCCGACGCCGTCGGCGTGTTCGGCGGCGGCGGGCTGACGAACGAGAAGGCGTACCTGCTCGGCAAGTTCGCCCGGCTCGCGCTCGGCACGAGCCGCATCGACTACAACGGGCGCTACTGCATGTCGTCGGCGGCGGCCGCGGGCAACCGCGCGTTCGGCATCGACCGCGGCCTGCCGTTCCCGCTCACCGACCTCGACGACGCGGAAACCATCCTCCTGCTCGGCACCAACGTCGCCGAGACCATGCCGCCGTTCATCGGCCACCTCAGCGGGGCGCAGGCGGCGGGCGGACTCGTCGTCGTCGACCCGCGGCGCACGGCGACCGCGCGGCTCGTCGACGACGGGCAGGGCCTGCACGTGCAGCCCGCCCCCGGCACCGACCTGATGCTGCTGCTCGGCCTCGCCCACGTCGTGATCGCCGAGCGGCTCGTCGACGACGCGTACGTCGCCGGTCGCACGACCGGGTTCGCCGCGCTCCGGAGGAGCGTCGCCCAGTGGTGGCCCGAGCGTGTGCAGTCGGTGACGGGCGTGCCCGCCGCGACGGTCAGGGCGATCGCCCGCCGCCTCGCGTCGGGCGGGCGCACGTACATCCTCACCGGCCGCGGCGTCGAGCAGCACGTCGACGGCACCGACACCGCGACCGCCGCGATCAACCTCGCGCTGCTGCTCGGCCTACCGGGCCGTCCGGGGAGCGGCTACGGCACGCTCACCGGCCAGGGCAACGGCCAGGGCGGGCGCGAGCACGGCCAGAAGTGCGACCAGCTGCCCGGGTACCGCAAGATCACCGACCCGGCCGCGCGCGCCCACGTCGCCCGGGTCTGGGGCGTGGACGCGTCGGAGATCCCCGGGCCCGGACTGCCGGCGATCGAGCTGCTCGGCTCGCTCGGCCGCCCCGACGGCGTGCGGGCCCTGCTCGTGCACGGCTCGAACCTCGTGGTCTCCTCCCCGAACGTCGCCGAGGTGCGACGCGGCATCGAACGCCTCGAGCTCCTCGTCGTGTGCGACTTCGTCCTCTCGGAGACCGCGGCGCTCGCCGACGTCGTGCTCCCGGTCCTCCAATGGGCCGAGGAGGAGGGCACGATGACGAACCTCGAGGGACGCGTCATCCGTCGTCGCCCGGCGCTCGCGCCGCCGGCCGGTGCGCGCGACGAGCTCTGGATCCTGCACGAACTCGCGATGCGGCTCGGATCGACCGCGGACTTCGACACCGACCCCGAGGCGGTCTTCGAGGAACTGCGCCTCGCCTCCGAGGGCGGCATCGCCGACTACTCCGGCATCGACTACGCGCTGCTGGACTCCGGCGCCGAGGCCTTCTGGCCGTTCCCGCGTGGCGGCACGGGCAGCCCGCGGCTCTTCGCGGAGCGGTTCCACCACGACGACGGGCTCGCGCGCCTGGTCGCCGTCGCACCGCGCACCGGCGCCCGCCCGGCGCCGTCGCCGGACGAGCTGACCCTCGTGACCGGGCGCCTGCTCGAGCACTACCAGAGCGGGGCGCAGACGCGCCGGGTGCCCGAACTGCTCGGCGCCCAGCCCGATGCGCGCGCCGCCATCCACCCCGCCACCGCGGCTCGGCTCGGCATCGCCGACGACGAGCCCGTCGAGGTCCGGAACGAGCGCGGCACGGTGCGGTGCCGCGCTCGGCTGACCACCGACATCCGCCCCGACGCGGTGTTCCTGCCGTTCCACTACGGCGACGAGCAGGCCGCGAACCTCCTCACCTCCGACGCAGTCGACCCGATCTCGTCGATGCCCGAGTTCAAGGCCAACCTCGTGCGCGTGACGCGCCTCGTCGAAACGGGAGCCGAATCATGAGCCCTCTCCGGATCGTCCTCATCGGCTACGGCCCGGTCGGCGCGCGCTTCGTCGAGGAGCTGCTGCCCGCCGCGCGCGGCGGCGCGGTCGCGCTGACGGTCGTCGCGGGCGAACCGGTCGAGGCCTACAACCGCGTGCTCGTCGCCGAGTACGCCGTCGGCAACGCCGACCTCGACGCGATGCTCGTCGGCGACCGCGAGGCCGCCGAGGCGGCCGGTGCCGCGATCCTGCTCGGGGTGCGGGCGACGCGGATCGACCGCGACGCGCACCTCGTCCACCTCTCGACGGGCGAGGCGCTCCCCTACGACCGGCTCGTGCTCGCGACCGGCTCCCGCGCGAACGTGCCCACGCTCGACGGCGTCGAGCGCCCGCGGCGCGACCTCGCCGACCTCGAGCGCCACCCCGCCCGGCTCGTCGCACGCGACGACGAGCTGCCCGCCGGCGTCACCGCGCTCCGCGACCTCGACGACGCCGAACGAGTGCTCGCCGCCGTGCGCGGCCGACGCCGGATCGTCGTGCTCGGCGCCGGCGTGCTCGGACTCGAGCTCGCACTCGCGGCCGCCCATGCGGGCGCCCAGGTCTGCGTCGTGCATCACGGGCCGCATCCGATGCCGCGCAACCTGGACCGCGGCGGCGGTCACGTGCTGCGCTCGGCGCTTCGTCGCACGGGCATCACGGTCATCGCGCACAGCCGCGCGGAGGCGATCGGGTTCCGCACCGACGAGGACGGTACGCGCCGCTTCGACATGCTCGTCACGGCCGACGGCAAGCAGGTGCGGGGCGACCTGCTCGTGCTCTCGTGCGGCGTGAGCCCGCGCAACGAGCTCGCCACGCTCGCCGGGCTCCGCACCGCCGTCGGCGTCGTGGTCGGACCCGACCTCCGCAGCTGGAGCGACCCGGACGTGTTCGCCATCGGCGACTGCGCCCAGGTCGTCGAGCGCACCGACGAGACGGCCGGCCGCCGGATCCTCCCCGGCGCCCCCTCCGGGCTCATCGGGCCGGGATGGCGTCAGGCGGAGCACCTCGCGGGCCGGTTCGCCGCCGAGGCGGCGGACCCCGCCACGGGATCGGCCGCCGCGCCGCTGCCGCCCGAGCGCGACGCGATCGTCATGCTCAAGGCCGAGCACGTCGACGTCGTGGCCGTCGGCGACGTCTCCGCCGACCCGTGGGACGACGACGCGCTCTCGCCCCGACGTCGGGTCGCCCAATGGGCCGACCCCGAGCACCTGCGCTACGTGAAGATGGTCACCGAGGACGGGATCCTCACGGGCTTCGCGAGCGTCGGGATGCCCCGGACCGCGGCTGAGCTGACCCTGCTGTTCGAGCGACGTGCCGAGCTGCCCGCCGACCGGTCGCTGCTGCTGCGCTTCGACGGGCCCGACGACGACCCGGCCGCGAACGCCGACGCCTTCGCGCCCGAGACGACCGTCTGCTGGTGCAACGGCGTCACCGTCGGCCGCATCCAGGAGTCGGCGGCGTGCGGCAACACGACCGTCGAGTGCGTCGGGCGGGACACGCGGGCCGGCACGGGCTGCGGCGGATGCCGCGGGCGCATCGCCGACGTCCTCGCCCGCGCGGCCGAGGCCGACGGGGCGCCGAGCCTCACCGGCTGACGTCGGGCACGGTGTCGGGGACGCGGCATCCGTCGTCGCCGCCGGGGTTCGCCTCAGGCGTGCTCGCGCTGCTCCTGCTCGATGGCGGAGTACCGGTCGAGGACGAGGTCGACGAGCGCGGGCGGCGGCGGGGCGCCGGGCACCAGCAGGGGGTCCGCGATCGCATCGGCGCCGACCGCGACGGCCTGGTCGTAGAACGTGCCGGGGGCGAGCAGGTACGGCCCGACGACGATCCGGGAACCCGGGTGCACCTCGCGGATCATCTCGATCGCATCGGGGAGCCGCGGGATCGCGGCGGCGATGAAGCCGACGGTGACCGACCGGCCGAGGCGCTGGCCGAGCCGGCGGGCCGTCTCGAAGCATTCGCGCACGGCGCGCGGGTCGTTCGAGCCGGCCGCGGCCAGGAGGACCGTGTCGCCGTCGGCGAGCCCCGCGGCGAGCAGCCGCTCGGCGAGCACGTCCACGAGGCGCTCGTCGGGTCCGAGCTCCGCGGCGAGTCGGGCCGACCCGCCGATCCGGTCGAGGCCGAGCGAGAGTCCCGTGCGCACGTGGAATCCCGCCGACAGCACGAGCGGCACGATGACCGCGTCGGGCTCGGCCGCCGCCTCGAGCGCGGCGCCGATGTCGGCGTTGCTCGCATCGACGAACGTGATCGAGACGTCGAGGTCGGGGCGGGCGGAGGCGACGCCGTCGATCAGCCGGATGACCGCCTCGCGGTTGGCGGTCGACGGGGTTCCGTGGGTGACGGCGACGAGGCGGAGCGGCGGGCGACGGACCGGCTGTGACACGTCTCCGGCATCGCTCGTCCGACCCATCTCACGCCCGCACCTTCCGGCGGAATCCGGTCTCACCCGCCGATCCGACGGTATTCAGGGCGTGTTTCGCCGAGCACACCCACGTGTTTCCGGCGCGTGAAGAGTCCCTCACGCCGAGGGCGGTCGGCGCCAGGGATCAGGGGGCGTCCGGCGCATCCGTCGGATCGTCGGCGAGCAGCTCGGGACGCACGCGACGGGTGCGCTCGACCTGCTGCTCGTGCCGCCATTCCGCCACCCGGCCGTGGTGCCCGGAGAGCAGCACGGGCGGCACCTCGAGCCCGCGCCAGACGGCGGGCTTGGTGTAGCTCGGGTACTCGAGCAGGCCGTCCTCGTGCGACTCCTCGACGAGGCTCTCGGGGTTGCCGACGACCCCGGGCACGAGCCGGCCGGCGGCCTCGATCATCGCCATGACGGCGACCTCGCCGCCGTTCAGGACGTAGTCCCCGAGGCTGACGAGGCGCACGCGCATGCGCGTCGCGTAGTGGTCGACGACGCGCTGGTCGATGCCCTCGTAGCGGCCGCACGCGAACACGAGGTGCGGCTCGGTCGCGAGCTCGCGCGCCGTCGCCTGCGTGAACGGCTCGCCGGCGGGCGACGGCACGACGAGGAGCGCGTCGGAGTCGCCGTCGCCGACGATCGAGTCGAGCGCCTCGCCCCAGGGTTCGGGCTTCATGACCATGCCGGCGCCGCCGCCGTACGGCGTGTCGTCGACCGTGCGGTGACGGTCGTGGGTGAAGTCACGGAGGTCGTGCGTGACGACGTCGATCAGCCCCGTCTGCCTGGCCTTGCCGAGCAGCGACAGGTCGAGCACGTCGAAGAACGACGGGAAGATCGTGACGATGTCGATGCGCATCGTCGTCGCCTACGCGGAGGGGGTCTCGTCGGACGCGTCGGCGCCGTCCGCGGCGTCGGCCGCATCGGCGACGGATGCCTCAGGGCTCCCGGTCTCCTCGGGGAGCTCCTCGAACAGCCCGGGCGGCGGCGTGACGGTGAGCGTGCCGGCCTCGACGTCGACCTCGGGGACGAAGGCGGAGACGAACGGCACCATGACGTCGCCCCCCTTCGTCTTGACGACGAGGAGGTCCTGGGCGGGCAGGTGGTCGACGTGCGCCACCTGGCCGATGCGCTCGCCGTCGCGGACGACCGCGAGCCCGATGAGCTGGTGGTCGTACCACGCGTCGGGCTCGGGCTCCTCGTCGACGGGCTGGTCGACCCACAGGATGGCCTTCACGAGGCCCTCGGCCGCGGTGCGGTCGTCGACGCCCTCGAAGAAGCCGACCGGCTGGCCGTTGTACCAGCGCAGCTCGCGGAACGCGAGCGTGCGGCCGTGCCACGGCGACTCCTCGGGCACCTGCAGCGAGAACACCGCGCCCGGCACGAAGCGTCGCTCGGGGTCGTCGGTGTACAGCTCCAGCTTGAGGGCGCCCTTCAGGCCGTGCGCCTTCGTCAGCCGGCCGACGCGGAGCTGCTGGGGGCGGGTTGCCGCGGCCACGTCAGTCGTCGGTGTCGACGACGTCGACCCGGACGCGGCGGCCGTCGGCGAGGGCGGCGACGATCGTCCGCATCGCCTTCGCGGTGCGACCGGACCGCCCGATGACGCGGCCGAGGTCCTCGGGGTGCACGTGCACCTCGAGGACCTCGCCGCGCGCGCTCGACGCGGAGACGACCTTCACCTCGTCGGGGTGATCGACGATCCCCTTGACGAGGTGCTCGAGCGCGGAGGTGAGCAAGGCCTACGCCTCGTCCGACGCGGTCTCGTCGGCGGCCTCGGGGGCCTCGGCGGGCTCCTCGGCCTTGGCCGGCTTCTCGGCCTTGGGCTTCACGACCGACTTCTTGGTCGCGTCGACCTCGTACTCGGCCTTCGGGGCGGCGGTCTGGACGGTGCTCTTGGCGTTCTTGTCGCCCTTGAACGTGCCCCAGTCGCCGGTCAGCTTGAGGATGGCGAGGACCTGCTCGGTCGGCTGCGCGCCGACGCCGAGCCAGTACTGCGCGCGCTCCGAGTCGACCTCGATGAACGAGGGGTTCTCGGTCGGGTGGTACTTGCCGATCTCCTCGATCACGCGACCGTCGCGCTTGGTGCGCGAGTCGGCGATGACGATGCGGTAGTACGGGGCACGGATCTTGCCGAGCCGCTTGAGGCGGATCTTGACAGCCACGATTCTCCTGGATGTGTTGTGAGGTAGGCGAACTGACAGCCGTGAGCGTGGGGTGCACACTCGGCGGAAGCTCAAAGGGTGCTCTGCGCGCCGGATAGAGGGTCGGGCGGTACAGAACTCGACTGACCATTCTTGCAGATTCCGCGCCGAAACGAGAATCCTCCCGGTCGCGTCGGTGAATACGATGGCCGCATGGGCGGCACCTTGGATTCCGTCGGACTCGTCGACGGACCCGCGATCGCCGAGCGCGTCTCGATGCGGTCGGCGATCGACGCGATCGGCGCCGTGCTGCGTGCGGGCTACGACCCCGACGCCGATCCGCCGCGCAGCGTCGTCGAAGTCGGCCATGGGCAGCTCCTGCTCATGCCCTCCGAGCTCGGCGGATGGGTCGGCCAGAAGCTCGCAACCGTCGCGCCGGGCAACCCCGCGCGCGGCCTCGAGCGGATCCAGGCGCTCTACGTCCTCATCGACGCCGAGACGCTCGCCCCGGTCGCGGTGCTCGACGGCACGGAGCTCACGAACCTCCGCACGCCCGCGGTGTCGGCCGCGGTGCTCGACGTCGTCGCCGCGCCCGACGCCGCTTCGCTCGTCGTGTTCGGCACCGGCCCGCAGGGCGTCCGCCACGTCGAGGCGATGCGCGCGATCCGTCCGATCGACCGGGTCAGGTTCGTGGGGCGCGAACCCGGGAAGGCCCGCGACGCGGTCGCGCGCGTCTCACGACCCGGGCTCGATGCCGCCGTGGGCAGCGCAGCGGATGTCGCCGACGCCGACGTCGTCGTCTGCGCGACGACCGCACGCGAACCGCTCTTCGACGCCACCCTCGTGGCGGACCGTGCGGCCGTCGTCGCCGTCGGCTCGCACGAGCCCTCCGCACGAGAACTGCCCGGCGACCTCCTCGGTCGGGCGCACGTCATCGTCGAGTCCGAGCGCGTCGCGCTCGCCGAGGCCGGCGACGTAATCCTCGCGATCGGGGAGGGCCACCTCTCGGCCGGCGCGCTGATCCCGTTCGCGACCCTCTTCGGCGGAGAGCCCGTGCCATCCGACCGCCCTCGCGTGGTCAAGACCTGCGGCATGGGCTGGCAGGACCTCGCGGTGGCGCCCCTCGCCCTCGCGAACGGCGGGAGCGCATGATGCGGTGGCGGACCGAGGACTGGCACACGGCGGGCGAGCCGTTCCGGATCGTGCTCGACGCCCCGACCGAGGGCGCGACCGTCGCCGAGCGCCGCGTCGAGGCGATGACCGGCCGCGCCGACGCGCTGCGACGGTTCCTGTGCCTCGAGCCGCGCGGGCACGACGACATGTACGGCGGCTTCATCACCCCGCCCGACGACGACGGCGCGGACTTCGGGGTCCTGTTCTGGCACAAGGACGGGTTCTCGACCGCGTGCGGCCACGGCACCATGGCGCTCGGCGCGTGGGCGGTGCGCACGGGGCGCGTGGTCGCGCCCGACGACGGCGAGGCGGTCGTCACGATCGACGTGCCGAGCGGTCGCGTGCAGGCGCGCGTGCAGCGGAGCGGAGGCCGCACGACCGGGGTCGTGTTCCGGAACGTCCCCTCGCGCGTGCTCGCGACCGGGATCCGCCTCCCGACGAGCCGCGGCGAGGTCGACGTCGACCTGGTCTTCGGGGGCGCGGTGTACGCGACGCTTCCCGCCGCGGCGCTCGGCCTCCAGGTGACACCCGCGCACACGACCGAGCTCATCCGGCTGGGTCGTGAGATCAAATGGGCGCTGCACGACCACCCCGCGGCGCAACTGGTCGATCGCCGCCTGTCCGGCGTCTACGGGACCATCCTCGTCGACGACCTCGGGCGCACCGACGAGGGGCCCTGGCAGCGCAACGTGACCGTCTTCGCCGACGGCGAGGTCGACCGGAGCCCGTGCGGCTCGGGCACGGCGGCGCGGGTGGCGCTGCTCGCCGAGCGGGGCGAGCTCGCGGACGACGAGGTGCTCACGCACGACTCGATCATCGGCACCCGGTTCCTCGGTCGAGTGGCCGGGCGCACCGTCGACGGGGTGGTCCCCGAGGTCACGGGTCAGGCGTATCGCGTCGGCGCGTGCGAGTTCGAGCTCGACCCCGACGACCCCGTGGCGGCCGGGTTCAGCCTCCGCTGACCGTCGCCGGCTCCCGCTGCGCTCCGACGCGGCATCCGCTCAGAACACGAACCCCTCGGGGAACGGGTCGTCGTCGTCGAGCACGTACTGCGCGAAGCCGGTCACCCAGGCGCGGCCGCTGATCGTCGGCACGACGGCGGTCACGCCGCCGACGGCCGTCTCCCGCAGGAGCCGCCCGGTGAACTCGCTCCCGATGAACGACTCGTTGACGAAGTCTGCCTCCAGCGCGAGGTCGCCTCGCGCGTGCAGCTCGGCCATCCGGGCGCAGGTCCCGGTCCCGCACGGCGACCGGTCGAACCAGCCCGGATGGATCGCCATCGCGTGTCGCGATCGCACGGCGTCGGAGCCCGGGGCGATGAACTCGACGTGGTGCACGTGGTCCGCACCCTCGAGCACGGGGTGCCGCGGCGGCGCCTGCGTGTTGATCGCGTCCATGATCGCGAGCCCCACCGCGAGGAGGTCGTCCTTGCGCTCGCGGTCGAACGGCAGTCCGAGCGCGTCGAGCTCGACGAGCGCGTAGAAGTTGCCGCCGAACGCGATGGAGTACGGCACGGTCCCGTGGCCGGGCACCTCGATCGAGGCATCCAGCCGCTCGACGAAGCTCGGCACGTTCTCGATGGTGACGCGCGTCGCCCGGCCGCCCTCGACCTCGACGCGCGCGACGACGAGCCCCGCCGGCACGTCGAGCCGGATCTCGGTCACCGGCTCGGTCACCTCGACCATGCCGGTCTCGACGAGGACCGTCGCGACCCCGATCGTGCCGTGCCCGCACATGGGCAGGAACCCGCTCGCCTCGATGAAGACGACGCCCCAGTCGGCGTCGTCGCGCGCGGGCGGCTGCAGCAGCGCGCCCGACATCGAGGCGTGACCGCGCGGCTCGTTCATGAGGAAGCCGCGGAGGCCGTCGAGGTGCTCCATGGCGTGGAGGCGCCGGTCGTTCATGGTCGCGCCGGGGATCCGGCCGACGCCGCCCGTGACGACGCGGGTCGGCATCCCCTCGGTGTGGGAGTCGACCGCCGTGACGACCCGGCGCGCCCTCATCAGCGCGCCGCCAGGGCGGCGAGCGCCCGCTCGGTGTCGGCCGTGACCTGCGCGTGCTGCTCCGCGGAGAGCGGGCCGCGCGGCGGGCGGGTCGGCCCGCCGTACGAGTTGCCGCAGATGTCCATGGAGAGCTTGATGGCCTGCACGAACTCGGTGCGCGAGTCCCAGCGGAACACGGCGACGAGCTGCTCGTAGAGGGCCTTCGCCTCGTGCCAGTCTCCGCGGGCGCACAGGTCGTACAGCTCGACCGCCTCCTTCGGGAAGGCGTTCGGGTAGCCGGCGAACCAGCCGACCGCGCCGTTGACCATGAGCTCGAACAGCACGTCGTCGGCGCCCGCGATGACGTCGATGTCGCAGAGCTCCCGGATCTCGTACACGCGCCGGACATCGCCCGAGAACTCCTTGATCGCGACGACCTCGGGGATCTCGGCGAGCTTCGCGACGAGCGAGGGCACGAGGTCGACCTTGGTGTCGAAGGGGTTGTTGTAGGCCATGATCGGCAGGCCCGCCTTCGCCACCTCCTCGTAATGCGCGATCACCTCGCCCTCGTTCGCCCGGTAGAGCGTCGGCGGGAGGAGCAGCACGCCGTCGGCGCCGTCCTCGCGGGCCAGCTCGGCCCACGCCCGCGCCTGGTGGCTGCCGACGCCGTGGGCGCCGGCGACGACGACGCCGCGGCCGTCGACCGCCTCGACGGCGACCTGGATGACCCGGCGGCGCTCGTCGTCGGTGAGCGACGAGTACTCGCCGAGCGATCCGTTCGGCCCGACGCCGCGGCATCCGTTGCGCATGAGGAAGTCGACGTGCTCGGCGAACCGGTCGTAGTCGACGGCGAGCCCCGCGGGTGCCGAGTCGTCCTCCCGGAAGGCGAGCGTCGTCGCGACGATGACGCCGCCCAGGTCCATGGTGCCGGTCATGCGTCGTCCGTCCTTCGGGGTTTCGTTCGAGTAATATGTCACATGCTACGTGGGCGGATCGGTCTCGGCAAGCGCCGCCACCTCGCCGATCCGCACCGGCGCGAGCACCGGCCGACGGTCGAACCCGACGGATGCCGCGGCCCCGCCGGCCTCGGCGACGATCGCCTCGACGGTCCGACCGCACGTGCGCCCCTGGCAGGGGCCGAGGCCCGCGCGCGTCGCGAGCCGCATCGCGCGGAGCGGCACGTCGGCGCGTTCGACGATCGCCCGCCGCGCGACGGCCTCGCAGCGGCACACGATCGTGTCGTCGTCGAGCCACGCCGTCCATCCGGGCCGGATCCCGTGCGCCCGCTCGAGGCGCCTCGCGAACGCGCGCGTCCGCGACCTCGCGGCCACCGGGCCCCGGAGGCGGGGATCGTCGAACGCACCGCCCGCCGCGAGGAACCCGGCGACGGCGCCCTCGGCGAGCGCGGCGTCGGCACCCGCGATGCCCGTGAGCTCGCCCGCGGCGAACACGCGGGCGACGCTGGTGCGCTGCGTGTCATCCACTACGACGAATCGCCCGCGATGATCGCCGTCGATCGCGCACCCCAGCGCGAGGGCGGCCTCGAGCCGTGGCGTGAAGCCGTGGCCGAGCGCGACCGCGTCGCACGCGACCTCGCGTTCGGTGCCCGGGATCGGTCGCCAGTCGGCGTCGACCGCGGCGACGACGACGCCCTCCACCCGGTCGGTCCCGAGGACCCGCACGACGGCGCTCCCCGTCCGGTACGGGATCCGATGCCGCATGAGGCCGCCCGCGTACTCCAGGAACTCCTCGGCCTTGCCGGCGAGCTCCCACGGCCGGGGCAGCCACCCGCGGGCGAGCGCGGGGAGCCGCGACGCCTCATGCACCGCCACGACCTCGGATCCGACGAGCGCGAGGGAGTGCGCCACGGGCAGGAGGAACGGCCCCGAGCCGCTCACGACCGTGCGGCGCCCGACGGCGACGCCGTCGCGCTTGGCGAGCGCCTGCGCGGCGCCGGCCGTGGTGACGCCGGGCAGGGTCCAGCCGGGGACGGGGAGCGCGAGGTCGTGCGCGCCGGTGGCGACGACGACCGCGTCGGCGTCGACCTCGAGCCCGGTCCGGCCGTCGCCGTCGGCGTCGCCGACCGTGGCGCGCAGCCGGACCCCGTCGGCGGACGCCTCGGCCCACCACACGCTCGCGCCGACGTGCACCTGGGCGTCGCCGTCGGCCAGTGCGCCGCGCAGTCGCCCGAACCGGTGCCACGCGTGCTGGAGGCGGGGATCGGTCAGCCGTTCGTGGTGCCGCCAGAACTGGCCGCCGAGCCGGTCGCCCTCGTCGAGCAGGCTCACCCGGGCGCCGGCGGCGAGGGCGCCCTGCGCGGCCGCGAGGCCGGCCGGGCCGCCGCCGAGGATCGCGACGTGCGTCACGCGCGCACCTCCCGTTCGACGCGATCGCCGTCGGCGGCCTCGCGCCGGCACGCGCGGACCCCCTCGACGCCGTTGACGGTCACGAGGCAGTCGTGACACACGCCGATGCCGCAGAACACGCCCCGATCTCCGGTCTGCGAGGTGCGCCAGGCGGTGCGGCCGGCACCGACGAGCACTCCGGCGATGGTCTGGCCGTCGCGGCCCTGCACGGGCTCGCCGTCGACGGTGATGCGGATCATGCGGTCTCCCGGAGGCCGGCCCGGCTCGGCAGGAACGGCGTCGGATCGAGGTCGGTCGGGGCGCCGAGCACGGCGTGCGCGACGAGCTCGGCGGTCGCCGGCGCGAGCCCGATGCCCGCGCCCTCGTGGCCGGTCGCGTGCACGAGCCCCGCGACATCCGGATCGGGCCCGATCACGGGGAGGTGATCGGGTGCGTAGGGGCGGAATCCCACGTAGCTGCGCAGCAGGATCGTGCGCTCGAGGAACGGGAACAGGCGGACGGCCTTGGCCGCGATCGCCGCCGCGGGTGCGACGCCCGGCCGTTCGTCGAACCCGACGCGCTCGCGGCTGGAGCCGATGAGCACGGTTCCACCGGGGGTCGACTCGACGACGGTCGAGGTCTGCAGGGCGGCGTCGCCCGAGCCCACCGCGCCGACGTAGTCGCTGTCGTAGACCTTGTGGAACACGCGCTGCGGCATGGGGGCCGTCACGAGGATCATGCCCCGCCTCGGGCGGATGTCGAGGCGCGCGCCGAGGCGCGCGGCGACCTCCGCGGACCACGGCCCGGCGCAGTTCACCACCGCGTCGGCGTCGATCTCCCCCGCACTCGTCCGCACGCCGGCGAGTCGGCCGGTCCGTCCGATCGCGCCGGTCACCTCGCCGATCACGAGGCGCGCGCCGAGCCGCATCGCCTCGGCGAGGAGTGCCTGCGTCGCGTTCGACGGCTGCACCTGGGCGTCGTCAGGGTAGTGGACGGCATGGGCGACCTCGGGCGACAGGAACGGCTCGTCGGCCGCGAGCGCCGCGGCGTCGATCCCCACGGCGCGGATGCCCGTCGCCCGCTGCGCATCGGCGAACCGCTCGAGTGCGGCCCCGCCCCCGGCGAACGCGACGACGATGCCGCCCTTCGCCTCGAACTCCGTCGCCGGCCGTCCGTCGCGCCGGTCGTCGTCGAGTCGCTCGGCGAGGGGCCGCCACCTTGCGTTCGAGGCGATCGCGAGGTCGGCCTCGGGCCCGGGCGCCTTGTCGCTGACGAGCAGGTTCCCCTCGCACCGGCTCGACGTCTCGCCGGCGACCCCGACCCGATCGACGACCACGACCTCGGCGCCGCGCTCGGCGAGCGCGAGCGCGCAGGCGGCACCCACGATGCCCGCCCCGATGACCACCGCCCGCACGCCGCGCCTCAGTCCTCGCGCTCGCCGCTCCAGATGCCGGCCACGTGCCCGATGTGGCGCGACATCAGGTCGGCGGCGGCATCCCCGCGCCCGTCGACGAGCAGTCGGACGAGCTCGGCGTGCTCGAGCGCCGACTCGGTCAGCGCGCCGGACTCGGCGAGTTCGGCGAGGCCGGTCAGGCGCGTCTGCCGACGCAGCTCCCCCACGACGTCGACGAGGAATCGGTTGCCGGTGAGCTCGAGCAGCGTCAGGTGGAACGTCGTGTCGGCCTCGAGGTAGTCCTGGAAGCGCCCCTCCTCGCCCGCGCGGACGATCTCCGCGGCGAGCTCCAGCAGCCGTGAGGCCGTCTGGTCGGGCACGTGCCCGGCGAGCTCCCGCATCGGCGGGACCTCGAGCAGGCGGCGCACCTCGCGGAGCTGGCGCAGCTCGTCGAGCGAGACCTCCGTCACCCGGAAGCCCCGGTTGCGCATCGGCGCGAGGAACCCGCGCCGCGCCAGGTCGAGCATCGCCTCGCGCACGGGCGTGGCGCTGACGCCGAACTCCACCGCCATGGTCGGCACGGTGAGCACGTCGCCCGGTGCGACCTCCCCGGAGACGATCCGCGAGGAGATCGCGCGCTCGACCTGCTCGCGGAGGCTCGCGACCTCGAGCAGTCGGGCCGGGTCAGCCATGTCGACGCCGGTGATATGTCATGCATCACACCCTAGCCCCGCCGCCGCTCCGACGACAGGGCCGGATCGCGTCGTCCCGGTCCCGGCCCCGGCGGTTCGCACCGTGACATGATTGCCGTGCGCCCACGGGCGCGGGACGGGGGTGCCGCATGGCGATCGAGTTCGCGCGATCCGAGCGATCGACCGTCGGCATCGAGTGGGAGCTCGCGATCGTCGACCGATCGACCGGCGAGCTCGCGTCCGTCGGCGACCGCGTGCTCGACGAGCTCGGCGAGGCCGACGGGACGCCGCATCCGTTCATCACCTCGGAGCTGCTGACGAACACGGTCGAACTCGTGAGCGGCGTGCACGACGGAGTCGCCGGCGCCGTCGACGACCTCACCGGGCAGGTGGCGGAGGTGCGCGCCGTCCTCGATCGCATCGGCGAGTACGAGCTCATGTGCAGCGGCTCGCACCCCTTCAGCCGCTGGTACGACCAGCGGCTCACCGACAAGCCCCGCTACCGCAAGCTCATCGAGCGCACCCGCTGGTGGGGCCGCAACATGATGATCTGGGGCATCCACGTGCACGTCGGCATCGAGGAGCGCGACAAGGCGCTGCCGATCCTCGACGGGCTGCTCGCCTACGTCCCCCACCTGCAGGCGCTGTCGGCGTCGAGCCCGTTCTGGGCGGGCGTCGAGACGGGGTACGCGTCGAACCGGGCGCTGATGTTCCAGCAGCTGCCGACCGCGGGCCTGCCCTACCAGCTTCCCGACTGGGGGGCGTACGAACGGTACGTCGACGACCTCGTCCGCACCGGCGTCATCGAGGACCACACCGAGGTGCGCTGGGACATCCGCCCGTCGCCGCGCTGGGGCACCGTCGAGGTCCGCGTGTGCGACGGCGTGTCGTCGGCCGACGAGATCGGCGCGATCGCCGCGCTGATCCAGAGCCTGGTCGAGTGGATGTCGACGCGGCTCGACGAGGGCGAGACGCTCCCGGTCATGCAGCCCTGGTACGTGCGCGAGAACAAGTGGCGCGCGGCCCGCTACGGCATGCACGCCGAGATCATCACGGATGCCGCGGGGAACGAGCGTCCCGTCGCGGACGCGCTCCGCGACCTGCTCGTCACCCTCGCCCCCGTCGCGGAGCGCCTCGGCTGCGCGGTCGAGCTCCAGCGCATCCGCCGCACGATCGACGAGGGCGCCGGGTACCAGCGCCAGCTGAAGGTGGCCGAGCAGCACGGCGGCGACCTCACCGCGGTCGTCGCGCACCTCGCGCGCGAGCTGCGCGAGGGCACGCACCCGCGGGGGGCGGCGGGCGGGTAGCGCGCCTACGCGGGGATGCGCCGGGTCCGGATGAGCTCGGCGAACCAGCGGGCGCTCGCCTTCGGCAGCCGCTCGAGCGTGTCGTAGTCGACGCGCACGATGCCGAAGCGCTTGGAGTAGCCGTAGCCCCACTCGAAGTTGTCCATGAGCGACCACACCTGGTACCCACGCAGGTCGACGCCGCGGGCCAGGGCGCGGTGCGCGGCCGTGAAGTGCCGGCGGAGGTAGTCGACGCGGTCGAGGTCGCGGACCTCGGGTCCGTCGGGCCCCTCGGTGACCACGTCGTCGAACGCGGCGCCGTTCTCGGTGATCATGAGCGGTACCTCGGGGTACGCGCCGTGCAGCGCGATCAGCAGGTCCTCGAGTCCCGACGGGTCGATGTTCCAGCCCATCGCCGTGTACGGCCCCGGCTGCTCGAGGAACTCGACGTGCTGGGAGCCCGGCCAGGGCGTGCCGCCCATGTCCTTGTGGCCGTCGGCGTTCACGCGCGGCGAGACGCCGTCCCACATCCGCACCGTGACGGTCGAGTAGTAGTTCACGCCGAGCAGGTCGATCGGCTGCGCGATCAGTTCGGTGTCGCCCGGCTTCACGAAGGACCAGTCGGTGACGTCGGCGGTGTCCTCGATCACGTCGGAGGGGTAGCCGTCGCCGAAGAGTGGCCCGAGGAAGACGCGGTTCGCGAGCCCGTCGATGCGGCGGGCGGCCTCGTGCCCGGTCTCGCCGGCCGGCCGGATGACGTGCAGGTTGAGCGTGATCGAGAAGCCGGGGTCGTTCGTGACGACCTCGCGGAGCGCCGACACGGCGAGGCCGTGCGCGAGGTTCAGGTGGTGCACCGCGGCAAGCGCCTTCGCGCCGTCCATGAGGCCGGGCGCGTGCGCACCGGAACCGTAGCCGAGGTACGCCGAGCACCACGGCTCGTTGAGCGTCGTCCACACCGCGACGCGGTCGCCGAGCCGCTCCCCCACGATCCGCGCGTAGTCGGCGAACGCCTCGGCGGTCGCGCGGTTCGTCCAGCCGCCCTCGTCCTCCAGCGCCTGCGGCAGGTCCCAGTGGTACAGCGTCGCGATGGGGCGGATGCCTCGGGCGATGAGCCCGTCGACGAGTCCCTCGTAGAACGCGAGCCCCTCCTCGTTCGCGGGCCCGCGGCCCGTCGGCTGGATGCGCGGCCACGCGATCGAGAACCGGTACGCCTCGAGTCCGAGCTCGGCCATCAGGTCGAGGTCGGACTCCCACCGGTGGTAGTGGTCGCACGCGACGTCGCCGGTGTCGCCGTTCCAGACCTTGCCCGGCGTGTGGCTGAACGTGTCCCAGATCGACGGGCCGCGGCCGCCCTCGGTCGCTGCACCCTCGATCTGGTGCGACGCGGTCGCCGAGCCGAGCAGGAAGTCGGGTGCGAACTCGAGGCCCGAGTCGCGGTAGTCGGGGTCGCCGGTCGTCATCGTCGCTCCGTCCTCGTCCGCGGCGCGCGCCGCGGGTCCAACACTACGCCGGGGCGCTCCGCCGCGGCATGCCGACGGCAGCCGGTCAGCGGCCGAGCAGCTTCTGCAGCGCGGCCATCTCCTCCTCGGAGGGCCCGCCCGCGGCGCCCGCACCGCCGCCGATGCCGAAGCCCGAGCCGGCGGGCGCGTTCGAGGCCGCACCGGGCACCTGGCCCGAGGCGATCGCCGCGTTCTCGGCCGCGCGCTTGGCGGGGTTGCCCGAGCGCGAGCCGCCGCCCGACTTCTTCTTGTTCTTCGCCGCCTGGCGCTTGCCGCCGCCGTACCCGCCGCCGCCCGGGATCGGGCCCATGCCGGGGATCTGCGGCACGCCGCCGCGCGCGACGGTCTTCATCATCTTCGCGGCCTGCTCGAAGCGCTGCACGAGCTGGTTCACGTCGGTGACGGTCATGCCGGAGCCCTTCGCGATGCGCAGGCGACGCGAGCCGTTCAGGAGCTTGGTGTTCTTGCGCTCGGCCGGCGTCATCGACTGGATGATCGCCTCGGTGCGCACGATCTCGCGCTCGTCGAAGTTCTCGAGCTGCTGCTTCATGCCGCCCGCACCGGGGAGCATGCCGAGCATCTTCTTGATCGAGCCCGCGCCGCGGAGCTGCTGCATCTGCGCGAGGAAGTCCTCGAGCGTGAACTGCTCCGACGCGATCTTCTCGGCGACCTTGAGCGCCTCCTCCTCGTCGAAGGCCTGCTGGGCCTGCTCGATGAGGGTGAGGATGTCGCCGAGGTCGAGGATGCGGCTCGCCATGCGGTCGGGGTGGAACGGCTCGAAGTCGTCGAGCGTCTCGCCGGTCGAGGCGAAGATGATGGGGCGGCCGGTGACGGATGCCACGGACAGCGCGGCACCGCCGCGCGCGTCGCCGTCGAGCTTGGAGAGCACGACGCCCGTGAAGTCGACGCCCTCCTGGAAGGCCTTGGCGGTCGTGACCGCGTCCTGGCCGATCATGGCGTCGATGACGAAGAGCACCTCGTCGGGGTTCGTGGCCTTCCGGATGTCGGCGGCCTGCTTCATCATCTCGGCGTCGACGCCGAGGCGGCCGGCGGTGTCGATCACGACGACGTCGTGCTGGGCGCGCTGCGCCTGGACGACCGCGTCCTTCGCGACGCGCACGGGGTCGCCCACGCCGTTGCCGGGCTCGGGCGCGAAGACGGTGACGCCGGCCTGCTCGCCGACGACCTGGAGCTGGTTCACGGCGTTCGGGCGCTGCAGGTCGGCGGCCACGAGCATGGGCGTGTGGCCGTCCTTCTTGAGCCACTTCGCGAGCTTGCCGGCGAGCGTCGTCTTGCCCGCGCCCTGGAGGCCGGCGAGCATGATGACGGTCGGCGGGGTCTTCGCGAACTGCAGCCGGCGCTGCTGGCCGCCGAGGATCGCGACGAGCTCTTCGTTGACGATCTGCACGACCTGCTGGGCGGGGTTCAGCGCCCGGTTCACCTCGTCGCCGAGCGCGCGCTCGCGGACCGTCGCGGTGAAGGACTTCACGACGTCGAGCGAGACGTCGGCGTCGAGGAGCGCGCGCCGGATCTCGCGGACGGTGCCGTCGACGTCGGAAGCGGAGAGCTTGCCCTTGGTGCGGAGGTTCTTGAACGTCTCGGTGAGACGGTCGGAGAGGGTGCCGAACGTAGCCATGATGCCCTCAAGTGTAGAGGGCGACTCCGCGGCATCCGCTCGGAGGTCGCTGCGGATGCCGGGGCGGGCTCAGCCCTCGAAGCGCACGTCGACGATCTCGCGCTCGAGGTCGATCGACGCGACGAGCCGCTCGTCGGTGTCCTCGGGCGCGAGCCCGAACTCGAACTCGGCGAACGCGTCGCCGGGCTCGTCGGCATCGGGGCGGAGGTCGACCCGGATGAGCGACATCGAGCGCAGCGCGTCGATCTGGCGATCGCCCGAGTCGCGGCCGATGGCGGCCTCGACCTCCTCGGCCTGTTCCAGCTCGGGATCGAGCACGGCCGCGAGGAAGCGCATCACCGGCGAGGAGCCCGAGTCGAGCTGCGTGACGAACGCCGACCGGAGCTCGTCGTCGACGAGCTCGAGCTCGCCGACCAGGGTCGCCGCGACATCCAGCGCCGCGAGCGCCACGGTGTCGGCGTCGGCGTCGAGGACCACCTCGACGCGCTGGTCGCCGTACTCGACGTCCTCCGACCAGTAGTCGCCGACGAGTCCGAAGTAGTCGTGCTCCATGGACATGCGCGCCCTCCCCTTCTCAGCCGACGAGCTGCTGCGCGAACACGTGCGGCGTGAAGCCCGTGAGGTCGCCGATGCCCTCGCCCTGGCCGATGAGCTTGATCGGCAGGCCAGTCTTCTCCTGCACCGCGATCACGAAGCCGCCCTTGGCGGACCCGTCGAGCTTGGTGAGCACGAGGCCGGTCACGCCGCCGTGCTGAATGAAGGCCTCGGCCTGCGCGAGCCCGTTCTGCCCCGTCGTGGCGTCGAGCACGAGCAGCACCTCGCTGATCGGCGCCTGCTTCTCGACGACGCGCCGGATCTTGCCGAGCTCGTCCATGAGCCCGCCCTTGGTGTGCAGGCGGCCGGCCGTGTCGATGATGACCATCTCGGTGCCGGTGCGCTTGGCGTAGTCCACGGTCTGGAAGGCGACGGACGCCGGGTCCTGGCCCTCGCGCTCGGGCCGGACCACCTGCGCGCCCGCCCGCTCGGCCCACGTCGCCAACTGGTCGACGGCCGCCGCGCGGAAGGTGTCGGCCGCGCCGACGACGACGCTCCGGCCGTAGTTGCCGAGGAACTTGGCGAACTTGCCGATCGTGGTCGTCTTGCCGACGCCGTTCACCCCGACGACGAGCACGACCGCGGGACGTTCGGTGAGCTTGAGCGTGGGGTCGTACTTCGCGAGCCGCTCCTCGACGAGCTCGCGGAGCATCCGCTGCACGTCGCGCGGGTCGGTGGTCTTGTAGCGCTCGACCTGCGCCTTGATCGACTCGACGATCTCCTCGGTCACCGCCGGCCCGAAGTCGGCGCGGATCAGCGCGGACTCGAGGTCGTCCCAGGTGTCCTCGTCGATCGTCCTCGCGCCGAAGACGTTGCGGAGGGCCGACCCGAGCGACCACGATGCGCGTTCCACCATGCCTCCCAGCCTACGGGTGGCGGATGCCGCGGGCTCGCGCCGCAGCACGCGGGATAGCGGGCGACCGCGCGGCCCGCAAGGCCTTGTCGCCCCGTGCGCGTCCCGGAAGCATCGAGCGCTGACGGAAGGAGACCCCCATGCCCCTCGTCGGATTCCACGCGTCGCACGAGCAGCTCCCGCCGAGCGCGCTCCTCGACGCCGTCGTGCGCGCCGAGCAGGCCGGCTTCGACGCGGCCATGTGCAGCGACCACTGGGCGCCCTGGAGCGTGCGCCAGGGCCACTCGGGCTACGCGTGGTCGTGGCTCGGCGCGGCGCTGCAGGCGACCGACTTCTCGCTCGGCGTCGTCACGGCGCCGGGCCAGCGCTACCACCCCGCCGTCGCGGCGCAGAAGATCGCGACGCTCGGCGAGATGTTCCCCGGCCGGTTCTGGGCGGCGATCGGCAGCGGCGAGGCCGTCAACGAGCACATCACGGGCGAGCCCTGGCCCGAGAAAGACGACCGCGACCGCCGGCTCGCCGAGACGATCGACGTCATGCGCCGCCTCCTCGCCGGCGAGACGGTCACGCACGAGGGGACCTTCGACGTGCACGAGGCACGGCTCTGGACCCGCCCGGACGAGACGCCGCCGCTCATCGCCGCCGCGGTGAGCACCGAGACCGCGGCCGAGACCGCGGAGTGGGCCGACGGCGTGATCACCGTCGACCAGGAGCCCGACGCGCTCAGGGAGTTCATCGACGCCTACCGCGACGCCGGCGGACGCGGGCCGATCTGCGTCCAGGTGCACCTCTGCTGGGCGCCGACCGACGACGAGGCCGTCGCGATCGCCCACGACCAGTGGCGGCAGAGCCTCGTGCCGCCCCACCTGGCGTGGGAGCTCGCGACCCCCGAGGCGTTCGACGAGCGCACCGCCGACGCGACGCCGTCGGAGGTCGCCGACACGCTCCTCGCCTCGTCGGACCTCCAGCGGCACCTCGACGCGCTGCTCGGGATCGCCGAGCTCGGCGTCGACCGCATCTACCTGCACCACGTCGGACAGGAGCAGGCGGGGTTCATCGACGCGTTCGGCGCCCATGTCCTGCCGGCCCTCCGCGCCGCAGGTCCGTCGGCCGGGCTCGAGGGCTGAGCCGATGCGCGCCACGGATCGGGGCGACCTCTGGTGGAAGACCGCGGTCGTCTACTGCCTCGACGTCGAGACGTTCATGGACTGGAACGACGACGGGACGGGTGACTTCGAGGGCCTCGCCCAACGGCTCGACCACCTCGCCGAGCTCGGCGTCACCTGCATCTGGCTCATGCCGTTCCAACCCTCGCCCGACCAGGACGACGGCTACGACATCGTCGACTTCCTCGGCGTCGACCCGCGGCTCGGCTCGCTCGGCGACGTCGTCGCGTTCACGCGTGCGGCGAAGGATCGCGGCATCCGCGTGATCATGGACCTCGTCATGAACCACACGTCCGACCGGCATCCGTGGTTCACCTCGGCCAAGCGCGGGCGCAACGCGCCCTACCGCGACTTCTACGTCTGGCGCGACGAGATCCCCCCGAATCCGCCCGAGAGCGTGTTCCCCGGCGAGGAGGAGGGCGTGTGGGAGTGGCACGAGGGCACGGAGCAGTACTACCTGCACTCGTTCTACCGGCACCAGCCCGACCTGAACATCGCGAACCCGGAGGTGCGCGACGAGATCGCGAAGACCGTCGGGTTCTGGCTGCAGCTCGGGTTCTCCGGCTTCCGCGTCGACGCCGTGCCGTTCCTCATCGAGCCGCCGGAGGGCGAGGACGTCGGCGACCCGCACGAGCTCATGCGGGACCTGCGGCGCTACCTCCAGCGCCGGGCCAGCGAGGCGATCCTGCTCGGCGAGGTCAACCTGCCGTACGACGAGCAGATCGCGTACTTCGGCGCGGACGGCGATCCGGCCGAGCTCACGCTGCAGTTCGACTTCGAGGCGATGCAGCGGCTGTACCTGTCGCTCGCAAGGCAGGATGCCACGGCGCTCCGCGACACGCTCGCACGGCGCCCGCAGCTCGAGCCCGAGAAGCAGTGGGCGAACTTCGTGCGCAACCACGACGAGCTCACCCTCGACAAGCTCTCCGAGGCCGAGCGCGAGGAGGTCTTCGACGCGTTCGCGCCCGAGGACTGGATGCGCGTGTACGGTCGCGGGATCGTGCGACGGCTCCCGCCGATGCTGGAGGGCGATCCACGCCGCATCCGCATGGTCTACAGCCTGCTGTTCGCGCTCCCCGGCACGCCCGTGCTCTTCTACGGCGAGGAGATCGGGATGGGCGAGAACGGCGAGCAGGAGAAGCGGCAGGCGGTGCGCACGCCCATGCAGTGGACGGGCGGCCGCAACGGCGGCTTCTCGCGGGCCGCGCCGGGCCGGCTCGCCGCCTCCCCGCCCGGCGACGGGTACGCGCCAGAGCACGTCAGCGTCGAGGCGCAGATGCACGACCCCGACTCCTTGCTCGCGGCGATCCGCGGCTTCGTGACGAGGTACCGCAACTCGCCCGAGATCGGCTGGGGTGCGTTCGAGCTGCTCGACGTCGGCGAACCGGCCGTGCTCGCGCACCGCATCACCGAGGACCACCTGCGGTTCGTCGCGCTGCACAACTTCGCGCCGCGACCCGTGCGCGTGACGCTGGAGCTCGGCGACGTGCCGGGCGACGCGGTGCTCTCCGACCTGTTCGCCGTCGACGCCGACCCGATCGACGAGCGCGGCCGGATCGACGTCGAGCTCGACGCGTACGGGTACCGCTGGTTCCGGGTGCTCGCGCCGGGCGACCGCCGGCTCACGTGAGCGCGGCACCGGTGGTCGAGGAGCGGCCGAAGTCGGTGGTCGAGGAGCGGCCGAAGGCGGTGGTCGAGGAGCAGCCGAAGGCGGTGGTCGAGTAGCAGCCGAAGGCAGCGTATCGAGACCCCGTCACCGGATCTCGATACGGCCGCAGGGCGGCCTACTCGATCACCGGGCGGGCCGCAGGGCGGCCTACTCGATCACCGGGCGGGCCCCAGGGCGGCCTACTCGATCACCGGGCGGGCCGCAGGGCGGCCCCCTCGATCACCGGTGTCAGCTGGCCTTCGCGGCGAACTCCTCGCGCACGCGCTGGCCGACCACCGCCGAGACGCCGTCCTGGCGCATCGAGACGCCGTAGAGCGCATCGGCGATCTCCATCGTGCGCTTCTGGTGCGTGATGACGATGAGCTGGCTCTCCTCGCGGAGGTCCTCGAAGGTCGTCAGCAGCCGACCGAGGTTGGCGTCGTCGAGGGCGGCCTCGACCTCGTCCATGATGTAGAACGGGCTGGGGCGGGCTTTGAAGATCGCCATGAGCAGCGCCACCGCGGCGAGCGAGCGCTCGCCGCCCGAGAGCAGCGACAGCCGCTCGATCTTCTTGCCGGCGGGCTTGACGCTCACCTCGATGCCGGTGGTGAGCAGGTCGTCGGGGTTCGTGAGCGCGATGCGCCCCTCGCCGCCGGGGAACAGGATGGGGAACACCTCGGCGAAGGCCTCCCGCGTGTCCTCGAAGGCCGAGCGGAAGATCGACTCCATGCGCCCGTCGATCTCCTCGATGATCGTGAGGAGGTCCTTGCGGGTGTTCGCGAGGTCGGTGAGCTGCTCGGTGAGGAACTGGTGGCGCTGCTCGAGCGCCGCGAACTCCTCGAGCGCGAGCGGGTTCACCCGGCCGAGCTGGGCGAGCTTGCGCTCGGCGGCCTGCAGGCGCTTCTGCTGCTCTGCACGAACGAACGGCCGCGGCTCCGCCTCGGCGTCCGCGTCGTCGGGCACGGGCTGGTCGGGACCGTACTCGGCCACCAGGACGTCCTCGCCGAGCCCGAGCTCGCTCTCGGCACGTTCGACGAGCGAGCCGACGTGGAGCTTCTTCTCGTAGATGCGCAGCTCGAGCCCGTGCACGTCCTCCGTCACGGCCTGCAGCCGTTCGCGAGCGGATGCCTCGGCACGTCGTGCGACCTGGACCTCCTCGTTGCGGCTCGTCCGCTCGGCCTCGGCGGCCGCGAGCGCGACACGGGCCTCGGCGACCGAACGGCCCACCGCGGCGAGCACCGGCGGCAGCGCGTCGGCGACGCGTGACGCGGCGTCGAGCTGGGCGCGACGGATGACGGCGCGCCGCGCGGCCTCGTCGGCGGCACGCCGCTCGGCCTCGTGCTGGCGCTCCATCGCGACGATCCGCGCCTCCTCGGCCCGCACGCGCTCGCGCGCGGTCTCGAGCTTCAGTCGCGCCTCGACCTCGCCCTCTCGGGCGCGCTCGAGCGCGGCGAGCGCGCCGTCGCGGCGATCGGCGTCGAGCACGGGTCGTGGCTCGGCGCGGGCGGCCTCGAGCTCGTCCTTGGCCGCCGTCGCGGCCTGCTCGGCCTCGGCGATGCGCTCCTCGGCGGTCCGCAGGGCATCGGCGAGGCGATCGGTCTCGGCCGCGGCCGCCTCGGCCTGCACGCGGGCGCGGTTCAGCGCCTCGGTGCGCTGGGCGAGCTGCGCGTCGAACTCGCGCAGCGCCGCGAGCGCGAGCTTCGACTGCTGCTTGGCGTGCTCGGCGTTGCCACGCTGCTCGTCGAGGTCGAAGCGTGCGCGTTCGATGTCGGATCGGACCTCCTCGAGCCGCGCTTCCGCGCGGTCGCGCTCGGCGATCAGCTCGATGCGGCTCTGCGTCCGACCCGATCCGCCGTGCACGACGTACCGCCCGATGACCGTGCCGTCTCGCGTGATCACGGTCGCAGGCCGGTCGAGGGCGGCGATCGCGGGCTCGGCGGCGCGCACCGCGTCGAGGTCGTCGGCGATGACCACCTCGCCGAGCAGGGCGAGGATGCCGGCGGGTGCGGTCACCACGTCGGCCGCGGCCGTGAGCCCGTCGACGGCGAGCGCGCTGCCGGCGCCGCGCGAACCGGGTCCCGGCTCGGCGATGGTGAGCGCGACGCGGCCGAGGTCGTCGTCGGTCGCGACGCCGACGGCCCTGAGGGCCGCGACGCGGTCGTCCACGAGCACCGACTCGGCGAGCGGCCCGAGCGCGGCGGCGATCGCGGCCTCGTAGCCGGGCTCGACGCGCAGGTGCTCGGCGAGCAGGCCCCGAACGCCCGCGGTGCCGGACGCGGCGAGCGCGGCCGAGCCGTCCTTCTGGTCGAGCGCGAGCGAGAGCGCTCCGACGCGCGCGCCCAGCGCATCGCGCTCGCGTTCGCGGTCGTGGAGCGCCTCGCGGAGCTTCTCGATCTCGGTCTCGGCCTCGAACACCGCGGCCTGCGCGAGCTCGTACGCCTCGTCGAGGTCGGTCGCGGAGGCGGGATCGGCGTCGGACTCCGCCTCGACGCGCGCGAGGTCGGCGGCGGCCGTCTCGCGGCGCGACTGCGCGGCGTCGAGGGCGTTGCGGTGCCGGAGCACCTCGCCGCGGACGGCGGCGAGCTTCGACGCCGCCGCGTCGGCCCGGCCGGAGAGCTGGGAGGCGCGCAGGTCGTACTCGCTGACGCGTGCCGCCTGCGCGGCGATCTCCTCGTCGACGGCGTCGAGCGCGGTCCTCGCATCGCGGGTGGTCACGGCCGCCTGCTCGAGGGCGGACGCCGCGTCGCCGACGCCGCCGCGGATGCCGTCGAGCTCGCCCCGCGCGGCATCGATGTCGGCGAGCGTCACGGTGGGCGCGGCATCCGTGCCCTCGTCGGCCGCGGAGAGCAGCGCGATGCGCTGTCGGGCGAGCGAGTCGAGCGAACGCAGCCTGGCCTCGGACTGCTCGAGCGCGAAGCTCACGGCGCGCGCCCGGTCGACGTCGTCGCCGCCCTGCGCCTGCTCGAGCCGGTCGATGTGGGCCTGGTGGCGCTCGAGCTCCTGCTGGAGCACGAGGCGCTCGGCGTGCCGTTCGTGCTCGGTGCGCCCGGCGGCCTCGAGCGCACGCCGCAGCTCGACGACCTCGTCGGCCACGAGCCGCGCCTTCGCGTCGCGCACGACGGCGGCGATGCCGGCGGCCTCGCGCGCGACCTCGGCCTGACGGCCGAGGGGCTTCAGCTGCCGACGGAGCTCCGCGGCGAGGTCGGTCAGGCGCGTGAGGTTCGCCTGCATGGCGTCGAGCTTGCGGAGCGTCTTCTCCTTGCGCCGGCGGTGCTTGAGGATGCCCGCGGCCTCCTCGATGAACCCCCGGCGGTCCTCCGGGCTCGCGTGCAGCACCTGGTCGAGCTGGCCCTGGCCGACGATGACGTGCATCTCGCGGCCGAGGCCCGAGTCGCTGAGCAGCTCCTGTACGTCGAGCAGGCGGCACTGCTCGCCGTTGATCGCGTACTCGCTGCCGCCGTTGCGGAACAGCGTGCGCGAGATCGTGACCTCGGTGTACTCGATCGGCAGCGCGCCATCCGCGTTGTCGATGGTCAGGCTCACCTCGGCGCGACCGAGCGGGCCGCGCGTGGAGGTGCCCGCGAAGATGACGTCCTCCATCTTGCCGCCGCGGAGCGTCTTGGCGCCCTGCTCCCCCATCACCCAGGCGAGCGCGTCGACGACGTTCGACTTGCCGGAGCCGTTGGGGCCGACGATGCACGTGACCCCCGGCTCGAACGCGAAGGTGGTCGGCTGCGCGAAGGACTTGAAGCCCTTCAGGGTGAGGCTCTTGAGGTACATGTCCCCCCGGTGTCGCGGCGTGATGGTGCTGGATGCCTCGGACGAGCGTACCCGAGCGGATGCCGCGTGCCCGCGCTCCCCCGCCGTTGCCGCCGTCATCGACCCCGACTAGGCTGGCACGCTGCCTGCGCGAGGGAGGGGACGCGATGGCGCTCGAGATCCGCCCGATCCGGCTGCCGGAGCGCGCCGACGCTCCGGACGCCGGGGAGCTCGTCGCGTACGCCGACCTCCTGCGCCGGCTCGACGTCGAGGCGCTCGGCACCTCCGAGCTGACGCGTCGACCCCGCGAGGTGCTGCACGACCTGCGCCGCGCCGAGTTCGCGACGTACACGGGGATCGGCGCGTTCGACGGCGGGCGGCTCATCGGCCTCGCCGAGGTGCAGTGGGAGGTCGACGACGGGGAGTCGACGTCCTACGTCGAGGTGATCGGCGTCCACCCGGATCGGCGACGGGAGGGCATCGGATCCCGGCTCCTCGCCGCGGCCGAGGTAGCGGCACGGGCGGCCGGCCGGCCGAACACCGTGCTCTCTGCCGATCACCTGGTCGAACGCGGCGAGCCGTCGGGGCCGCGGCTGCGCCCGCCGCAGGGCGACGGCGACATCCCCGCGGATGCGCCTGCGGCGCGGTTCGCGATCGCGCACGGCTACGCGCTCGGGCAGCTCTACCGGGTGAGCGCCATGGACGTCGCGGGTCGCGCGGACGAGTTCCGACGCCGCCTCGCCGAGGCCCGCTCGCGCGCCTCCGACGGGTACCGCCTCGTCGCCTGGCAGGAGCGCGCGCCCGACCACCTCGTCGACTCGCTCGCGATCGCGCACGAGCGGATGTCCACCGATCCGCCCGCGGGCGCGATCGAGTGGGGTCTCGAGCACTGGAACGCCTCCCGGATCCGGGACGGCGAGCGCCGCTCGCGCGAGGTCGGCCGGATCGGCCTCGCGGTCGCGGCGGTCGCCGCCGACGGCGAGGTCGCGGGCTTCACCGAGTTGTCCCTGCTGCCGGATTCGCGCGCCGTGGAGCAGTGGGACACCATCGTGCTCGCCCCGCATCGGGGCCACCGGCTCGGGATGCGGTTGAAGCTCGAGAACCTCGTGCGGCTCCAGGCGACGGATGCCTCGCGCGAGCGCGTCTACACCTGGAACGCCGACGAGAATGAGCACATGCTCGCCATCAACCTCGACCTCGGCTTCCGGCCGTTCGCCCTCGAGTCGGTCTGGCAGCGGCCGTGAGCGGCACCGCGCCCGACCGCGGGGCGGGCGTCCTCCGTCCGATCCGGCCCCACGACCGCATCGGCGTCCCGGAGTCGGCCGACCTGGAGGCCTACGCCGACTTCGCTCGCCGCATCCAGCTCGAGACGGTCGGCACCGACGAGTTCAGCTACTCGGCGGCCGAGCTCGCGGTCCTCGGCGCCAACCCGTACCTCGAGCGGCGTCGCTTCGGGATCTTCGACGGCGGCCGACTCGTCGCCGCGACGGCGGCGTGGTGGGAGCGCGGCGGGAACGACGGCGGCGCACCCATGATCACGATGGTCGGCGTCGACCCGGCCCACCGCCGACGCGGGCTCGGCGGCCGCGTGCTCGACGCCGTCGAGGCATCCGCCCGCGACGCCGGACGCGGATCGACCATCCTGATCTCGGAGCACCGCACCGACGACGGCGCCGGCGAGCGCCTCCGCCCGCCGCAGGGCGGCGCCTCCCTGCCCGCCGACGCGCCCTCGGTCCGGTTCGCACGTTCGCGCGGCTACGAGCTCGGCCAGCTGCTCGTCGCGAGCGCCCTTCCCGTCGGCGGCCTCGGCGCACGCTTCCGCGACCTGTCCCGGCAGGTCGACCGATCCGACGGCTACCGCATCGAGCTCTGGCGCGATCGCACGCCCGAGGAGCACCTCGACGCGTTCGCGGCCGCCCGATCGCAGATGGTCGCCGAGGCGCCGAGCGGGGCCGTCGACTTCCCCGACGAGCACTGGGATGCCGCGCGCATCATCGACGAGGAGGCGCGCGCCGTCCAGGCGGGACGCCGTCACCTCACCGTCGCCGCGATCACCCCCGACGGCGAGGTCGCCGGATTCACGATCCTCACGCTCGCGCCCGGCAAGCGCGGCGCCTACCAGGACGACACGCTCGTCCTCGGCCCGCACCGCGGCCACGGCCTCGGCATGCGCATGAAGCTCGCGAACCTCGTCGCGCTCGCGGATGCCGCGCCGGAGCGCACCGAGGTGTACACCTGGAACGCCGACGAGAACGGGCCGATGCTCGCGATCAACCGGGAGCTGGGGTTCCGCCCGCACTCGATCCAGGCGACGTGGCAGCGGGGGTGACCCGCACGACGCGCGCCGATGCGTCGTGTGCCGCGACGCGGCGCACGCTCGCGCGCAGGCGCTGGCAGCGGGGGCACCGATGCGACGAGCGGTTCATGAACGCCTCGCGGACGATGGGCGTGCCGCACCGCGGGCACGGGCGCCCGGCGCGTCCGTAGGCGTTCAGCGAGTGGGCGAAGTAGCCGGATGCGCCGTTGACGTTGACGTACTGGGCGTCGAAGCTGGTGCCGCCCTCGGCGAGCGCCTTCTGCAGCACCTCCCGGACGGCCGCGAGCAGGTCGCGGACGCGCCGCCGGCCGAGGCTCGATCCGGGCTGCTCGCCGTGCATGCGGACCGCCCAGAGGGCCTCGTCGGCGTAGATGTTGCCGATGCCCGACGCCACGCCCTGGTCGAGCAGCACGCGCTTGACGCCCGTCGCCCGGCGGGCGAGCGCCGCGGCGAACGCGGCGTCGTCGAACGCGGGGTCGAGCGGATCGCGCGCGATGTGCGCCACCTGCGACGGGATCGATCGTGCCCACGGACCCGTCACGTCCGCCGAGAACCCCGCGACCTCGCCGTCCGCGGTGGGGACCATGCGATCGATCGCCATCGACCCGAAGATCCGCTGGTCGACGAAGTCGACGCGCAGCTCGCCGTGCACCGGGTGCTCGAGGTGCAGTCTGATCCGCGCGTGGCGGTCGTCGCCCGGGTGGTCCGGCGTGCGCAGCAGGAGCTGGCCGCTCATGCCGAGGTGGCCGACGAGCGCGGTACCGCCGGCCAGGGGCATCCAGAGGAACTTGCCGCGTCGCACGGCGGCCTCGATGCGCTCGCCCGTGAGCAGCGCCTCGAAGCCGCCGGATGCCGCCTCGTGGCGCTTCAGCGACCGGGCGTCGAGCACCTCGACCCCGGCGACGCGGGCGCCGGTGACGGCCGGGGCGAGCCCGGCGCGGACGACCTCGACCTCGGGCAGTTCGGGCACGTCAGCGGTCGTTCAGGGTGGTCCAGGCCTCGAGCGCGGCCGCCATCTCGGCCTGCTTCTTGCTCGAGCCCTCGCCCGACGCGGACACCAGGCCGGCGACCGTGACCGTCGCGACGAAGTGCTTGCTGTGGTCGGGGCCGCTCTCGCTGACGGAGTACGACGGCGCGGTCGCGCCGCGGCGCGCGGCGATCTCCTGCAGGCTCGTCTTCGGGTCCATCGCCGCGCCGAACCGGTCGGGATCGCGCATGAGGGGCGTGATGAGCCGCAGCACGAGGTCGGTCGCGACCTCGCCGCCGCGCGAGAGGTAGACCGCGCCGATGATCGCCTCGACGGTGTCCGCGAGGATCGACGGCTTGTCGGCGCCGCCCGTCATCGTCTCGCCGCGACCCAGCCGGATGTACGGGCCGAGCCCGATCGTCCGGGCGACCTCGGCCAGCGCGACACTCGAGACGAGGCTCGCCCGGCGCTTGGCCAGCTCGCCCTCGTCGAGCTCGGGGTGATCGGTGAACAGCTTGACGGTGACCGCCTGCCCGAGGATCGAGTCGCCGAGGAACTCCAGGCGCTCGTTCGTCGGGATGCCGCCGTTCTCGTACGCGAACGACCGGTGCGTGAGGGCGAGGAGCAGGAGTTCGGGGTCGAGCTCGACGCGCAGCGTGCGCTGCAGTTCGGCGAGCTCGTCGGCCCCGGTGTCCGTGCGCTCGACGCGCCTCACGACCGGTCGTTCGTCGTTCACTGGCCGACTAGACGTCGGCGACCTTGCGGCCCTTGTACTCGAGGAAGAGCGGGGTGCCCGCCGAGTCCTCGACCACGCGCGCGCGGTGCGGGAGGCTGTAGGTGACCTTGCCGTTCTCGACGGTCTTGACGAGCGTGGGGGCCTCGGCCTTCCACTGCGAACGGCGCGCGTGGGTGTTGGCGCGTGACTTCTTCCGCTTGGGAACAGCCATGACTCTCTCTCAATCTCTCTGCTGGTCGGCGTCGGATGCAGCATCCGCGCCCTCGTCTTCGGAAGCCGCGAACCCCGCGAGCGCAGCCCAACGCGGATCGCGCTCGACAGGGGTGACGAGTTCCGGATGATCGGCCAGTCGCTGTCCGGTCTCGGGGTCGAGACCGGGGCAGTCAGGCCGGCACACCGGCTGGAAGGGCAGTGCCAGCACTACCGCATCTCGGATGAGTGGTTCAAGATCCACGTGGTCGTCTTGAACCTCATACTCGAAAGCTTCCCCAGAATGATACGCGAAAAGCTCCTGGAACTCGACTCGGACGGGCAGCGCGATGTCGATGAGGCATCGTCCGCACTCGCCTTCGGCGGTCGCGTCGACCTCCGCGGTGGCGAGGACGCCCTCGTGGACGGACTCCAGGCGCACGTCGATCGCGAGGTCGGAACCCTGCCGGATCGAGACCATGCCCTCGCCCAGCTGCTCGGGGACGGGCACGTCGAACTGCTGTTCGCGCATCTCGCCGGGTCGGTTGACGAGGTCGCGAACGTTGATGCTGAAGGGGGAATGCGGTACGGCCACGAACGACGATCCTACTCGCCGGGCGGTGCCGGCCGGCCGAACGCGATGCGCGCCGACGGGCGGAGGGACCCGGGAAGCAGGACGGCGGCGACCCGGCGGACGGCGGGAGCGTCCGCGCGGAGCGCGTCGGACGCCGCCTGGAGATCGACCGCGAGGGCGCCGCGGCGGGCGTGCTCGCGGTCCTCGCCGCCGCCCGGACCGGCGGACCCGGCGCCCGCCCCGGCGCCCGCGTGCGCCCCTGCGGGCGCGCCCGCTCCCGCTCCCGCTCCGGCTCCGGCACCAGCACCGGCTCCGGCTCCGCGGACGCGACCGTAGCGCTCCCGTTCGACCGCATCGCGCACGCGCTCCAGCGCGGCGCGCGCCTCCGAGCGCTCGCCCGGCGGCGACTCCGGATCGCCGCGGAACGCCGGCCGCTCGGCGAGCTCCGCCGCGAGCCCGCGCACGGTGCGCCGCGGATCGACGGGCAGCCCGAGGTCGACGGCGGTCGCCAGGAGTTCGCGCCACGCGGCATCCGCCGGTCGCTCGCCGGAGCGGATGGCCCCGCGTCGCGCGGCACGGATGCCGACCCGGATCATCGCCGGGAGCAGGAGGACGAGCGCCACGGCGAGCCCGATGAGCCCGAGTTGCGCGACCTGCGCCCCGGCCGACGGCGTGCCGCCGGGACCGCCGAGCGCCCGGTCGGGATCGCCCTCCGGGCGTCCGGTCGCGCCGGGCGTCGCGGCCGGACCGGTCGGGACCACCCCCGGGAGGGACTGCCCGGCGTTCGGACGCGAGTAGTCGGGCACGCTCCCGCGCCCGGGCGTGGGCTCGAACGGGACCCACCCGACGCCCTCGAAGTAGAGCTCCGGCCAGGCGTGGAGGTCGTGCGAGTCGACCTCGATCACGACCTCGCCGTCGACGCGCCCGTCGCCGGGCGTTCCCGCGGTGTACCCGATCGAGATGCGCGACGGGATGCCGACCTCGCGGGCGAGCACCGCCATCGTCGACGCGAAGTGCACGCAGTAGCCCGCTCGCTGGTCGAGGAACGCGGCGATCGCATCGAATCCCGCGCCGTCGTACCCGTCCGCGACGGGCGCGCTCTCGGAGTACTCGAAGTCCGAGCCCCGCAGGAACGCCTGGATCGCGACGGCCGCGTCGTAGCGCGTCGCCGCCGATGCCGTGACCGAGGCGGCGGTCTCGGCGATGATCGGCGGAAGGTCGTCGGGCAGCCGGCGCGTCGCGTCGGCGACGGCACCCGGTGACGCGACGGGCGCCGAGCGCAGCTGCGTCACGTCGGGCTGCACGTCGAGGTGGGTGAGGCGGTACTGCTGCCCGAGCGTCGTGGAGTCGACGCTGCGGACGTTCAGCGTGCCCTGGTCCCAGAACCACGACCCGCTGACCCCGCTGACCTCGGTCGTCGGGTACGGCACGGGCAGCCAGGCCGTGCGGACCTGGTCGACCTGCACGGCGATGGGACGGGGCACGACCAGGACGTCCTCGGCGAGGCCGTCGGGCCCCGGCAGCGTCCCGAGCGTGTTCTCCCCGTCGACCGCGCGATCGGTCGCGGACCACACCTGCCCCTCGAGCCGCTCGACCGTGAGCAGCGTGAAGTACGGTCGCTCCCCCTCGGGCGACACGTACGAGAACGCGGGCACCGGCTCCGGCCTGCGGAGGTCGCGGCCGAGGTCGACGTACGGGCTGACCCCGCGTGCGAAGAGGGTCGCGGGCCCGCCCGTGCCGACCAGGAAGCTCGTGCTCACGCTCGGCGTGGCGGCGGCGATGACGGATGCCGCGACAAGACCGATCGCGGCGAGCCCGAGCGATGCGCCCATGGTCGACACGATCGGCGCGCGCTTCGGGGCGCTGACGACGGGCGCGTCGTCGCGATCGTCCTCCTGGACGAGCTCGGCGGCGCGTCGCACCCGCACGTCGACGCGCAGCAGCAGCAGGTAGGTCGCGGCCGTGAGCACGAGCGCCGGCGCCTCGGCGCCGTCGGCGACGAAGAGCCCCGGCACGAGCACGGGCACCAGCATCGGGATCGCGGCGAGCGCCGGCACCCGGACGGTCTGCACGAGCAGGTCGAGGAAGACGGCGATGAGTCCGACGCCGACGGCGATCGCCCAGACCAGCGCCGGAACGGGGATCGCCGGGACCGACTGCTGCTCGATCGTGCGACGCGCGCCCTCGGTCAGCTCGCCGAACACCCCGAACGTGTCGGGCGTCGGGATCACCAGTGCGAGGCTCGTCGCGCCGCCGAAGAGCAGCGTGAGCGCGAGCAGCATCGCCACGAGCTCGAGCGGCGGCACCAGGGAGGGCGGCGTGCGGAGGGCGCGGAGCGCCGCTCCGCCCCCGATCACGGCGACCGCGACGACGGCGCCGGCCCACCACCATCCGCTCCCGGCGATCAGCGGCCCGAGCGCGGTCGTCGCGACGAGGAGGAGCAGCAGGCTCGCCCCCGACAGCGCGAGCGACTGCGCACGGGTGAGCGGGTACCGGTCAGGGCCCACGTCGGCCTCCCGAGCGCACGGCCTCGCGGGCCGACCGCCAGGCCTCCTGCCACGCGGCGGGCAGGTCGGCGGGCCGGTGGACGCGGATCACCCTCCAGTCGGCCTCCTCGAGCCGGTCGACGATGCGGGCGGAGACGCCGTCGGCGGCGAACGCGATCGCGGGCTCGACCGAGCTGCGGAGCGCGACGAGCGTCTCGGCCGCGTCGCCCGACGGGTCGACGAGCACGGCGATCGCCGGCATCCGCATGTCCCTCCGCACGGTCGTCACGGGGGCGATCGGATGCCGCCGGGGCTCGCGCGGCTCGCTCCGCGCCGCGTCGCGGCGAGGCGGGTCCAGCCGTGCGAGGTCCTCGAGCAGTGCGACGTCGCCGCCCGGCGATCGGTACCCGCCCGCCTCCGGCGCGATCGGATCGACGTGCGCGGCGGGATCGTCGACCGGGTCGAGCCGCACCCGGAACCCTCGGCCGAGCAGGTGCACGCCGAGCGATGCGGCGAGCTCGACGCCGAGCTCGAACGCCGGGTCGAGGGCGTCGGCGCCGTCGCGCGCACCCGAGGCCGGATGCGACACGCGGCCGCCCAGCGCCGTGTCGAGGAGGATGCGGAGCTCGGGGTCGCCGCGCTGCTCCTCGTCGCGGACCATCAGCTCGCCTCGGCGGGCCGTCGCGGCCCAGTGCACCCGCCGGAGCGGATCGCCGTACCGGTACTCGCGCGCGATGAGCTCGTCGCTGTTCGGCCGCGTGCGGCGCTGCAGCGCGTGCACCGTGCCGTCGACGCTCGCGAGCAGCCCGACCGCGGGCTCGAGGAGCGTGACCCGGGGCGTCACCACGAGGTCGCGCGCGCCGCCCGCCACGCGGTCGATGCGCGCGAGCCCGAACGGATCGGTCACGGAGATGCGGAGCGGGCCCACGTCGAACACCCCGCGTCGCGGCGTGCGCATGCGGTACTCGAGCCCGACGGTGTCGTCACCGGAGGGGAGGACCCCCTCGGTGCGCCCGATCGCGGGCAGGATCGCCTCGGGCGGCGGGCGGAGCGCGGGCGAGGAGAGGTCGCGCCAGTGCGCACCGTCGAACGCGCGCCTGCTGCGGTTGTGCACGCGCAGCCTGACGGTCGTCGAGTGGCCGGCGCCGACCACCGGCGGTTCGAAGGTCCGGTGGACCGCGAGCCGCGGCTGGCGCACGGCGAGGAAGCCGAGCGCGGCGAGCGGCATGGCGATGCCGACCGCGGCGAGGAGGAGGATGTCGCGGAGGTCGAACCAGAGCGAGACGCCGAAGAGGACGCCGCCGACCGCGATGAGCGCGATCCCTCGCGGCGTCAGGCGAGGACGCGCCTGGTGACGCACTCGACCGGCCCGCGACATCCCGATCACTCCCTCCGGGCGCTGCCGACCGGGACGGGCGTCTCGCCGACGATGCGGCGCACGATCTGGTCGATGAGGGGGCCGCCGTCGTGGTCGTGACCGCCGACCGCGCGACTCGTCGGCACGAGACGGTGCGCGAGCACCGGCACGGCGAGCGCGTCGACGTCGTCGGGCAGGACGAAGTCGCGACCGTGCATGGCGGCGTGCGCCTTGGCCGCGCGGATCAGCTGGAGCGTCGCGCGGGGACTCGCGCCGAGCCGCAGCTGGCGGTCCTCGCGGGTGGCGCGCGCCAGCTCGACGGCGTACTCCTTCACGGGTTCGGAGGTGTAGACGCGCTGGACGGTCTCGATCATCGCGCGGAGCTCGGCGAGCGAGACGACGGGTTCGAGGGTGTCGAGGGGGCTCGCGGTCTCGCGCTGGGCGAGCATCGCGAGCTCGTCGGCGGTCGCCGGGTAGCCCATCGAGATGCGGGCCATGAACCGGTCTCGCTGGGCCTCGGGCAGCGGGTACGTGCCCTCCATCTCGACGGGGTTCTGGGTGGCGACGACGGTGAACGGCTGCTCGAGGCGATAGGTCGTGCCGTCGGCGGTGACCTGGCGCTCCTCCATGCACTCCAGGAGCGCCGACTGCGTCTTCGGGCTGGCCCGGTTGATCTCGTCGCCGATCACGATGTTCGCGAACACGGGGCCGGGCTTGAACTCGAACCGCCGCGACACCTGGTCGAAGACCGAGACGCCGGTGACGTCGCTCGGCAGCAGGTCGGGCGTGAACTGGATGCGGCTGACCGTGCAGTCGACCGATCGGGCGAGCGCCTTGGCGAGCATCGTCTTGCCGACGCCGGGCACGTCCTCGATGAGCAGGTGCCCCTCGGCGAGGAGCACGGTGAGCGCCGCGGTGACGGCCTCGCGCTTGCCGCTGATCACCGTCTCGACGTTGCGGACGATGGCCGCGGCGCGGTCGCCGACCTCGTCGATCCCCATCGCGGCCGCGACGCCGACGGCGCCCTCCGAGTCGCTCACGGCCGCATCGCCCCCTGGAGGTACTCGGCCACGGATCGCGGCACGTAGGGGGCGACGTCGCCCCCGAGCGCGGAGACCTGCCGCACGAGCGAGCTCGACACGTGCGCGTTCGCCGGGTCGGGCAGCAGGAACACGGTCTCGACGCCCGCGAGGTGCCGGTTCACGATCGCCATGGGCGTCTCGTAGCCGACGTCGACCTGCGAGCGGATGCCCTTGACGAGCACGGAGGCGCCGACGTCGGTGCAGTAGTCGACGAGCAGCCCCATGCTCCACGACGCGACCACGATGTCGCCGGGGATGCGGGCGTCGGCGATGGACTGCTCGATGAGCGCGACCCGCTGCGCGATCGGCAGCAGCGCCGACTTGTCGGGGTTGTGGACGACCACGACATGCAGCTGGTCGTACAGGCCGGCGGCCCGCTCGATGACGTCGAGGTGTCCGCGCGTGACAGGGTCGAATGATCCGGGGACGACGGCGATCCGCTGCATACGTGCCAGCGTAGTGCGCGATCGACGCTCCGGGCGGGGTGCGGGAGAGTCTCAGCCCCTGCTCAGGTACTCGCTCGCCTCGTCGTCGAGGCGGCGCCGCACGGCGGCCGCGAGCGCGGCGTGTCCGGCGAGCCGCGGGTCCTCCGCGAGGAGCTCGGCGGCCGCCTCGCGCGCGTCGGCGATGAGGTCGCCGTCGCGCGCGACGCGGAGCAGCTTCAGCGACGACCGCCCGCCCGACTGCATCGCGCCGAGCACGTCGCCCTCCTGCCGGAGCTCGAGGTCGACCCGCGCGAGCTCGAACCCGTCGAGCGTCGCGGCGACCGCCTCGAGGCGCTCGCGCGCCACGCTGCCGGCCTCCGCGTGCGAGACGAGCAGGCAGAGCCCGGGCACGCTCCCCCGGCCGACCCGCCCGCGCAGCTGGTGCAGCTGCGAGACGCCGAACCGGTCGGCGTCGACGACGACCATGGTGCTGGCGTTCGGCACGTCGACGCCGACCTCGATCACGGTCGTCGCGACGAGCACGTCGAGCTCCTTCGCCGCGAACGCGCGCATCGTGTCGTCCTTCTCGTCGGCCGACATGCGCCCGTGCAGGGGTGCGATGCGCGCGCCGGCGAGCGACGGCAGCGCCCGCAGCTCGGCGAGCACCGAGGCGACGGATGCCGCGGGGCCGGCGCCGGGCGCGGGCTCGCCCTCCATGGGCTCGCCGTCGTCCTCCGCCACCTTGGGCTCGATGGCCGGGCAGACGACGAAGCCCTGCCGCCCCTGGGCGAGCTCCTCCGCGAGGCGCTCCCAGACCCTGGCGCGCCATGCGGGTCGCTCGGCGAGCGGGACGAGGTGCGTCTCGATCCCCGCCCGGCCCGCGGGCAGCTGCCGGATGGTGCTCACGTCGAGGTCGCCGAACACCGTCATCGCGACCGTGCGCGGGATCGGCGTCGCCGTGAGCACGAGCACGTGCGGGTGGCGCCCCTTCAGGCGCAGCGCCTCGCGCTGCTCGACGCCGAACCGGTGCTGCTCGTCGACGACGACCAGGCCGAGGTCGGCGAAGCTCGTGGTGTCGCCGAGGAGCGCGTGCGTGCCGACCACGATGCGGGACTGCCCGGCCGCGACGCGCAGCGCCGCCTTCCGTCGCTCAGCCGCGGGCAGCTGGCCCGTGACGAGCGTCGGCATGAGCTCGGCGGAGAGCTCGGGGCCGAGCATCTTCGCGATCGAGCGCAGGTGCTGCGCTGCGAGCACCTCGGTCGGGGCGAGGAGCGCCGACTGCCCGCCCGACTCGGCGACCGCGAGCATGGCGCGGAGCGCGACCACGGTCTTGCCGGACCCCACCTCGCCCTGCACGAGGCGGTTCATCGGCACGGCCGCCGCGAGGTCGGCGAGGATCTCACCGCCGACCTCGAGCTGGTCGTCGGTGAGCGTGAACGGGAGCGACGCCTCGAACCGCTCGAGCAGTCCCCCGGGCCGCGGCTCCCGCCGGACGGCCTCGTGCGCGCGCGCCGCCGCGCGGCGCTCGAGGAGCGCGGTCTGCAGCACGAACGCCTCGGTGAAGCGGAGCGTGCGGCGTGCGGCCTTCCAGTCCTCGTCACGCTCGGGCCGGTGCACGCCCTCGAGCGCGTCGCGGTGCGACCGGATGCCGCGGCCGCGCCGGACGGGTTCGGGGATCGGGTCGTCGACGGCGCCGAGCCCGTCGAGCAGCACGCCGATCGCGGTCTGCAGCTGCCAGCTCGAGAGCGTGCCGGTGGCCGGGTAGATCGGGATCGGCGCGGTCGCCCAGCGCACGGCCGCGGCATCCGCCCCGGTCGTCGGCACCGCGTCGTCGAAGAGCTGGTAGTCGGGGTGGGCGAGCTGGCGGGCGCCCCGGTAGTCGGAGACCTTGCCGGCGAACATGCCGCGAACGCCGGGCTTCAGCTCGTTCGCGCGCCATTTCTGGTTGAAGAAGGTGAGGGTGAGGATGCCGGTGCCGTCGGAGATCTTCGCCTCGAGGATCGATCCGCGGCGCGACCGCATGGTGCGCTCGCGCACCTCGAGCACCTCGGCGACGATCGTGACGTTCTCGTCGAGCGGGAGCTCGGCGAGCGCCGTCAGCTCGCCGCGGGCGGCGTAGCGACGCGGGTAGTGCGCGAGCAGGTCGCCGACCGTGGTGTAGCCGAACGCGCGCTGCAGCGCCTGCGCGGTGCGCCCGCCGAGCGCGCCGTTCAGGCGGCTGTCGAGGGTCAGCGCCCCCTCCGCCACGCGATCGGCCGTCATGGCTCGATCGTAGGCTCCGCCTCCGTCGGCGCGGGTGCGAGGGCCTCGATCTCGGCGCGCACGTAGGGGTCGTCGGGGCGCGCGAGCGCGAGCTCGCGCTGGATCTCGAGCGCCTCGTCGGTGCGGCCGAGCGTGCGGAGCGCGCGCCCGACCGACCAGCGGGCGACGTGCTGCTGCCCCGGTGTGCCGTAGCGGTCGGCCGCGTCGACGGCCTTCTGGAAGTGGTACAGGGCCGCCTGCGCGTCGCCGCCGTCGTGCTTGGTCCAGCCGAGGTTGTTGTGCAGCGCGACGCCCCACCGCTTCAGGCGCGGGTCGCGGACGCCCTCGAGGATGTCGAAGCCCTCGGCGGCCCACTCCTCCTCGTGGCCGGTGTCGTTCAGCGCGAGCATGTGCAGCGCGTCGAGCACGAGGAACGTCGAGCCGCCGAGCGCGGCCTCGCGGACGGCCCTCGTGAACTCGGGCACCGCCTCGTCGACGCGTTCGCCGGCCGCGGCCATCCGGCCGCGCTCGAGCGCGATGCGCGCGCGCAGCTCGGCCGCCTCCTCGTCGGAGTCGCCCGGGTCGGCGGCCTCGAGCTCGTCGAGGACCGCGAGCGCCTCCTCCTCGCGGTGCTGGATGCCCATCGCGCGGGCCAGCTGCGTGGCCATCACGGCGCGCCCGTGCGCGCTCAGCGTCTCGTCGGCCGCGGCCGCGCGGAAGCGCTCCTCGCTCGCGGCGGCATCGCCGAAGTCCCACATGCGGTCGATGGCCTGCTGCTCGTGCCCCCGGTGATGCGACGGATCGGCGTGCAGGGCGTCGGTCGAGTCATCCACCTCACCATCATGGCAGCGCCGGAGGAGGGGCCGTTATGCTCCCGAGACATGACGCGCATCATCGCCGGCTTCGCCGGCTCGCTCACCCTCGCCGTGCCCCGCTCGGGCACGCGACCGACGAGCGACCGCGTGCGCGAGGCGATCTTCTCCGCGCTCGAGGCGCGCGACGCCGTGGCGGATGCCTCGGTGCTCGACCTGTACGCGGGTTCGGGCGCGCTGGGGCTCGAGGCCGCGAGTCGCGGCGCGGCCGAGGTGGTGCTCGTCGAGAAGGCCAGGCCCGCCGCCGAGGTGTGCCGGCGGAACGCCGCGGCCCTCGCGAGGGCCGCACGCGGGGCGGCGGCGCCGCGCGTGCGCGTCGAGGCCCGGAGCGTCGCGTCCTACCTCGAGTCGGCGGCCGGCGGCGTCGACCTGGCGTTCGTCGACCCGCCCTACGACCTCGGCGAGGCCGAGCTCGCCAAGGACCTCGCGCTGCTCGCCCCGCTCCTCGCCGACTCGGCCACGGTCGTCGTCGAGCGCAGCAGCCGCTCCCCCGAACCGGGGTGGCCCGACGGCATCGAGCCCGAGCGGCGCCGCGACTACGGCGAGACGACGCTCTGGTGGGCGTCGACGGCCGACGCGGATCAGCCGGTACCGCCGTCCCAGCCCGAGTAGGGGTCCCATCCGCTCGTGTCCACGGGCTCGCCGTCGAGCGTGAGCCGCCCGGCATCGCCGTTCACGACGCCCACGACCTCGAAGGGCTCCGGGGGCGTCGTGCCCGCCGGGAACGTCGCGAGGAGGCCGTGGTCCTCCGCGCCGGCCATCGCCGTCAGCGGATCCGGGCCGAGCGCGCCCGCATGGAAGTCGAGCCCGACCGCGCTCGCCTCGGCGAGCCGCCGCGCGTCGCGCGCGAGCCCGTCGCTCACGTCGAGCATGGCCGTCGCCCCGGACGTCGCCGCCACGACGCCCGCCGACACCGGCGGGGACGGCGCGAGCTGCGCGCCGACGAGGAGCGGATGCCTCGTGCGGGCCGCGTCGGCGAGGTCGGCGTCGGGCTCGCCGTCGGCGTCGCGCGCCTCGGCGAAGAGCACCTTGAGCCCGCGCGCGGCGTCGCCGCGGGCGCCGGCGTGCGCGAGCACGTCGCCCGGTCGCGCCCCCGACCGCAGGACGGGCCTTCGCCCGTCGAGGTCGCCGAACGCGGTCACGGCGATCGTGAGCACCGACGACGCGGACAGGTCGCCGCCGACCACCCCGGCCCCCGGCGCGAGCGCGTCGAGCGCATCGCGCAGCCCGTCGGCGATGCCCTCGAGCAGCGAGACGGGGGTCGTCGGCGGCGCGGCGATCGAGACGACGAGCGCCGTCGGCCTCGCGCCCATCGCGGCGACGTCGGTGAGGTTGGTGGCCGCCGCCTTCCAGCCGAGGTCGTGCGGGCGCGACCAGGCGAGGCGGAAGTCCGGACCGTGGACCATGAGGTCGGTCGTGACGACGAACCGGCCGTCGTGGGCGGCCACGACCGCGGCGTCGTCGCCCGCGCCGAGGAGCGCGGCCTCGCCCGGCTCGAGGCGCGGGAGGATGCGGGCCAGCACCGCGGTCTCGCCGAGCTCCCCGACCGTGGGCGACGGCTCGCGTGTAGGCTGCTCCATGGCTCCCACGGTAGCCTGATCGACGATGTCGACTCCCCCGTCAGGCCGCCGCCGCCGTACGCGCCTCGTCGCGGCCTCGCTGGTCGCCGCGACCGCCGTGCCCCTCCTCGCCGCCTGCAGCCAGCCGGTGCCGTTCGATCCCGCGCCGGACGCGGCCGCCGCCGACTGCGCCTCGGTCGTGGTGCGCCTGCCCGACCAGGTCGCCGGCCTCGACGCCCGCGAGACGACCGCGCAGGGCACGGGGGCATGGGGCTCGCCGGCGGCGGTCCTGCTCCGCTGCGGCATCGAGCCCCCGGGCCCGACGACCCTGCGCTGCGTGAGCGTCGACGAGGTCGACTGGATCATCGACGAGTCCGACGCGCCGACCTATCGCTTCGTGACCTACGGACGCACGCCCGCCGTCGAGGTCGTCGTCGACAACGACGCGGTCGCCGGTTCGACGGCCATCGCCGACCTCTCCGGCGCGGTCGCGGCGATCCCCGCCGACGGCGGATGCACCGACCTCGAGGACCTCGCACCGGCCACCGGCGAGGCGACGGACGCCGGCTGAGTCCGCGGCCCGCCTGCCCCTGGGCCCGCGGCCGCCGGCCGGCGCGGGGCTCAGCCGACGCGGGCCTCAGCCGACGCGCACGCCCCGCGCCATCCCGACCCTGATGAGCTCGTCGATCAGCTCGGGGTAGCTCACGCCCGACTCCTGCCAGCAGCGCGGGAACATCGAGATCGGGGTGAAGCCCGGCATCGTGTTGAGCTCGTTGACCACGAACCCCTCCTCGGTGAGGAAGAAGTCCACGCGCGCGAGCCCCTCGGCGCCGATCGCCTCGAACGCGCGGATCGCGAGGTCGCGCATCTCCTCGAGCCGCCCGTCGCCGAGGTCGGCCGGGCACACGAGGTCGACGCCCGGCGCGTCGAGGTACTTCGCCGCGAAGTCGTAGAACCCGTCGCCCGTGAGCACGATCTCGCCCGCGACCGACGCGCGCGGGCGCTCGCCCGGCGCGCCGCCGAGCACGCCGATCTCGACCTCGCGCCCGATCACGGCGGACTCGATGAGCACCGTGTCGTCCTCGGCGAACGCGACCTCGAGGGCCGCATCGAGCTCGCCCGGCTCCGCCACCTTGCTCACGCCGACGCTCGAGCCGGCACGGGCCGGCTTCACGAACTGCGGCAGGCCGAGGGATGCCGCGTCCGCGCGGACGGCGGCCGGGTCATCCGCCCACTGCCGGGCCGTCACGGTGCGCCACGGCGCCACCGGGATGCCTGCGGCCGCGAGCGCGGTCTTCGTGAAGTGCTTGTGCATGCCGAGCGCGCTCGCGAGCACGCCGGAGCCCACGTAGGGCAGGCCGAGCAGCTCGAACAGGCCCTGGATCGTGCCGTCCTCGCCGAAGGGTCCGTGCAGGATCGGGAAGACGAGGTCGACCTCGCCGAGCGAGGACTTCTCGCCGCTCGCGGTCACGACGTGCAGCTCGCGGGACGCGGCGGACTCCGGCCAGCGCACGCGCGTGCCGTTGTCGTGCACCTCGGGCAGGTGCGCCGGGTCGAGCGCGAAGCGATCCGGGTCGTCGGCCTCCAGCACGAACGCGCCGTCGCGCGTGATCCCGACCGGGATCAGCTCGTAGCGGTCACGGTCGATCGCCCGGAGCACTCCCGCCGCCGTGGCGCAGCTGATCGAATGCTCGCTGGAGCGCCCGCCGAAGAGCAGAACCACCCTGAGCTTGTCCATCCATCGTCCTTTCGCCCTGCGGCTCGTCGTCGGTCGTGAGGTGCGGCGCGATGTCCTTCGGCGCGAGCGTTCCGGCGAGCACCTGCCGGACCTGCTCGACGATGGGCATCTCGACGCCCTTGGCGCGCGCCAGTTCGAGGATCGGGCCGACGGACGCGAGCCCCTCCGTGGTCTGCTGCATCTGGTTGACGACCTCGGGCAGCTTGTAGCCCTGGCCGAGCAGGCGCCCGGCGGTGTTGTTGCGCGAGAGCGGCGACTGGCAGGTCGCGATGAGGTCGCCGAGCCCGGCGAGGCCCGACAGCGTGTCGGGGTGCGCGCCGTAGGCGACGGCGAAGTCGGTCATCTCGACGAGGCCGCGCGTGATGATCGAGGCCTTCGTGTTCTCGCCGTAGCCGGCGCCGTCGACGATGCCGATCGCGACCGCGATGAGGTTCTTCAGGACCCCGCCGAACTCCGTGCCGATGACGTCGGTGTTCACGAACGAGTGGAAGTAGCGGTTGCGCGACACGGATGCCACGGACTGCGCGGTCTCCATGCTGGTCGACGAGACCACGGCCGCCGTCGGCTGCTCCCTCGCGATCTCGAGCGCGAGGTTCGGGCCCGAGATCACGGCGATCTTCGACTCGGCGATCGGCAGCACCTCGGCGATGACCTCGCTCATGCGGTGGCCCGTCGGCTTCTCGACGCCCTTCATGAGCGAGACGATCGTCGCCTCGGCGTGCAGGTGCGGCTCCGCCGCGATCAGGTTCTGGCGGAGCGTCTGGCTCGGCACGCTGATGTAGACCTGCTCGGCCCCCGCGAGGGCGAGGTCCAGCCGGCTCGTCGCCCGGAGTCCGATCGGCAGGTTGATGCCGGGGAGGTAGTCGCTGTTGCGCTTGGCCTCCTGGATCTCGCGCGCGAGCTCGGGGCGGCGGGCCCACAGCACGACGTCGGCGCCGCCGTCGGCGAGGATCTTCGCGAAGGTCGTGCCCCAGCTGCCCGCGCCGAGCACGGCGACGCGCTTGCCGGGCACGCGGCGGCCGGCCCCCCTAGCCATCGAGGCGCCCCGTCTCCTTCTGCCCGTGCTTGGTCGGGTCCCAGCGCTCGGCCGGCGGCGTCTTCTCGCGCAGCTCGCCGACGAGTGCGGCGATCGCGTTCATGAGGTCGTTCGTCGCGGCGAGGAGGGTCGCCTGGTCGAGCGGCTTGCCCTCGTAGGCCGACAGGTCGAGGGGCTCGCCGATGACGACGTCCACGGTCTTCCGCGGGAAGAAGCTGACCTTCTTCGCGTACCTCGGCATGATCTGCTGCGTGCCCCAGTGGGCGGCGGGGACGACCGGGATGCCGCGCTCGAGCGCGATGCGCACCGCACCGGTCTTGCCGCGCATCGGCCACAGGTCGGGGTCGCGCGTGAGCGATCCCTCGGGGTAGACGATGACCATGCGGCCCTTCTCGACGAGCTCCTCCGCGGCGCGGATGGCGGCGTGGCTGCTGCTGCCCGCGCGCTCGACGGGGATCTGGCCCGAGGTGCGCAGGAACCAGCCGAGCACGGGGTTCTTGAACAGCGACGCCTTCGCCATGAACCTCGGGAGTCGCCCGAGGTGCCACGAGGCCACGCCCATCACGAGCGGGTCGATCTCGCTGTAGTGGTTGGGCGACAGCACGAAGGCGCCGGCCTGCGGCATCCGCTCGGGGTGGTGGAAGCGGTACTTCACGCCGAGGCTCCACAGCGGGAGGATCAGCGCGGCCAGCACCCAGAAGAACGAGGGGCGGCGCTTCTCGGCGCCGGGCTTCACTGCGGGCACGACGGAGGGGTCACGATGGGGCACTGACCCATTATCCTTCGAGCGCGAAGTCCGCTCCGAGCAGCTCCAGCTTCGTGATGAAGTTCTCGTAGCCGCGCGCGATGATCCCGACGTTCGACACGGTCGAGCGCCCCTCGGCCGTCAGGGCCGCGATGAGGTGGCTGAACCCGCCGCGCAGGTCGGGCACCTCGATGTCGGCGCCGCGCAACTGCGACGGGCCGGAGATCACCGCGGAGTGCTTGAAGTTGCGCTGGCCGAACCGGCACGGCCGGCCGCCGAGGCACTCCTTGTGCACGTCGATCGACGCGCCCATCTCGACGAGCGCGTCGACGAAGCCGAAGCGCTGCTCGTAGACGGTCTCGTGCACGATCGAGACGCCCTTGGCCTTCGTGAGCGCCACGACGAGCGGCTGCTGCCAGTCGGTCATGAACCCGGGGTGCACGTCGGTCTCGATGATGACCGGCTTCAGCTCACCGCCGGGGTGGTAGAAGCGGATGCCGTCGTCCTCGATCTCGAACGCGCCGCCGACCTTGCGGAAGATGTTGAGGAACGTGAGCATCTCGGGCTGGCGGGCGCCGCCGACGAAGATGTCGCCCTCGGTCGCGAGCGCGGCCGCGGCCCAGCTCGCCGCCTCGTTCCGGTCGAAGAGCGCGCGGTGCGAGTAGCCCTGCAGCCGCTCGACGCCCTCGATGCGGATCACCCGGTCGGTGTCGACCGTGATGATGGCCCCCATCTTCTGGAGGATGTTGATGAGGTCCATGATCTCGGGCTCGATCGCCGCGCCCGTGAGCTCGGTGATGCCCTCGGCGAGCACCGCCGTGAGGAGGACCTGCTCGGTCGCCCCGACGCTCGGGTACGGCAGCGAGACCTTCGCGCCCTTGAGGCCGGTCGGCGCCGACATGCGGATGCCGCTCGGCAGCTTCTCGACGATCGCGCCGAAGTTGCGCAGGACCTCGAGGTGGTAGTCGATCGGCCGGTCGCCGATGCGGCAGCCGCCGAGGTCGGGGATGAACGCCTCGCCGAGTCGGTGCAGGAGCGGCCCGCAGAAGAGGATCGGGATGCGGCTCGAGCCGGCGTGCGCGTCGATGTCGGCCATGTGCGCCGACTCGACGGCCGACGGGTCGAGGATGAGGTCGCCCGGCTCGGGACCCTCGGTCACCGTCACGCCGTGGACCTCGAGGAGGCCCCGCACGATGCGCACGTCGCTGATGTTCGGGACGTCCTTCAGGACGCTCGGCGTGTCGCCGAGGATCGCCGCGACCATCGCCTTGGTGACGAGGTTCTTGGCCCCCTTCAGCTCGATTCGACCGCGAAGCGGCTTGCCCCCGTTGATCGTGATGCGGTCGACCGGAAGGCCGACCGCCGTGCCGTGCTGCTTCGCGTCATCCACGAGTGTGTTCACTCAGTTCCCTGTCTCTGCCGGCTCCCTGATGGGGAGCGTCGTCGGCCGCCATCCCGCCCGAGTCGCCTCGAAGTCGGAGATGGCCTGCTCGTCCCGGAGGGTGAGCCCGATGTCGTCGAGCCCTTCGAGCAGCCTCCACCGAGTGTAGTCATCGATATCGAAGGCGACTGTGAGGCTCCCGATGCTCACCGTACGCTCAACCAGATCGACGGTCGCGGCTATTCCCGGCTGCGCTTCGATGGCCTCCCAGAGGAGCTCGATGTCCTCGTAGGCGACCTGCGCCGCGAGCAGCCCCTGCTTGCCCGCGTTGCCGCGGAAGATGTCGCCGAACCGGCTCGAGATCACGACCTTGAAGCCGTAGTCGCGCAGCGCCCAGACGGCGTGCTCGCGGCTCGACCCGGTGCCGAAGTCGGGGCCGGCGATCAGGACCGACGCGCCCGCGTGCGCGGGGTGGTTGAGCACGAACTCGGGGTCCTGGCGCCAGGCGTGGAACAGCGCGTCGTCGAAGCCCGTCTTGGTCACGCGCTTCAGGAAGACCGCGGGGATGATCTGGTCGGTGTCGACGTTCGACCGGCGCAGGGGGACGGCGACGCCGTCGTGCGTGCTGAACTTCTCCATGTCAGTTGCCGCCCTTCGCGCCCGCGCCGACCGGTTCGGCCGCGGCATCCCGTTCGAGGTCCCACGGGCTCGAGAGCGTGCCGCGCACGGCGGTCGCCGCCGCGACGAGCGGCGAGACCAGGTGCGTGCGGCCGCCTTTGCCCTGGCGGCCCTCGAAGTTGCGGTTCGAGGTCGACGCGCAGCGCTCGCCCGGGGCGAGCTGGTCGGGGTTCATGCCGAGGCACATCGAGCAGCCCGCGAAGCGCCACTCGGCGCCGAACGCCTCGAACACCTTGTCGAGGCCCTCGGCCTCGGCCTCGAGGCGCACGCGCGCCGAGCCGGGCACGACCATGACGCGCACGCCCTCGGCCTTGGTGCGGCCCTCGATGATGGATGCGAACGCCCGCAGGTCCTCGATGCGGCTGTTCGTGCACGAGCCCATGAACACCGCGTCGACCGGGATCTCCTTCAGCGGCGTGCCGGGTGCGAGGTCCATGTACTCCAGGGCGCGCTCGGCGGCGGCCCGCTCGTGCTGGTCCTCGATGTCGGCCGGGTCGGGCACGGCCCCGCTGAGCGACACGCCCTGGCCGGGGTTCGTGCCCCACGTGACGAAGGGCTCGAGCTCGTCGGCGTCGATGAACACCTCGGCGTCGAACACGGCGCCCTCGTCGGTCGGGAGCGTCCGCCAGTACTCGACGGCCGCGTCCCAGTCCTCGCCCTCCGGCGCGTGCGCGCGGCCCTTCAGGTACTCGAACGTGGTCTCGTCGGGCGCGACCATGCCGGCCCGGGCGCCCGCCTCGATCGACATGTTGCAGATCGTCATGCGGCCGTCCATCGACAGCGAGCGGATGGCGCTCCCGCGGTACTCCAGCACGTAGCCCTGGCCGCCGCCGGTTCCGATCTTCGCGATCACCGCGAGGATGATGTCCTTCGCCGTGACGCCGGGCCGGAGGGTGCCCTCGACGGTGATCGCCATGGTCTTGAACGGCTTCAGCGGCAGCGTCTGCGTGGCGAGCACGTGCTCGACCTCGCTCGTGCCGATGCCGAACGCCATCGCGCCGAAGGCGCCGTGCGTGGACGTGTGGCTGTCGCCGCAGACGACGGTGATGCCGGGCTGCGTGAGGCCGAGCTGCGGGCCGACGACGTGGACGATGCCCTGCTCCTTGTCGCCCAGCGAGTGGATGCGGATGCCGAACTCGGCCGCGTTGCGGCGCAGGGTCTCGATCTGCGTGCGACTCGTCGGGTCGGCGATGGGCTTGTCGATGTCGAGCGTCGGGGTGTTGTGGTCCTCCGTCGCGATCGTCAGGTCGGGGCGGCGCACGGGGCGGCCTGCCATGCGGAGCCCGTCGAACGCCTGCGGGCTCGTGACCTCGTGCACGAGGTGGAGGTCGATGTAGATGAGGTCGGGCGTGCCGTCCTCGCCCTTCTTCACCAGGTGCGCGTCCCAGACCTTCTCGGCCAGGGTCTGCGGACGCGACGGGTTCGGGGTGGTCTCGTTCATGCGGTACGTCTTCCTTCGGGAGGGTGGTCGGCCGTCGACGGACTCCGCGGCGGGGAAGGCCTCAGGACTGGGCCCCGCCGCGGCAGCGAAGGAGAAGTCGCCGAGCACGCATGCCGACAGGTTACACCGAGTCCGCCGGTGCCCGTTCCACGAGGAGGGCGACGTCGCCGAGCAGGACGACCGCGTCGAGCGGGACCTCGGCGGGCACGCCCGGCTCCAGGTCGGTGGGCTCCGACCCCTCGGGCCAGACGCGCACGCCGTTCGTCGAATCGAGGTCGGTGACCAGGAGCCGGCCGCCCCGCACCTCGAGGAGCGCGTGGGTCTTCGACATCGAGCGGGTGTGGTCGGGGATCGCGACGACGGTCGCGCCCTGCAGCCACGTGTTCGGCTTCGGGTCGCGGCCGACCACCACGCGCTCGGGCACGGAGAACTCGATCCCGTCGGCGCTCCGGAGGTGCCACGGGCCCGTCGGGACGGGGGCGGGTGCGGGCGCTGCGGCCGGGGCGACGTCGGCGGGCAGGGCGGGCGGCGCGATCGGCAGGGCCGACGGCGGGCGGATGCCGGGTGGTGGTCGGAACCCCGGGAGCGCCCGCTCCGCGCGCACGGTGCCCTCGGCCTGCCCGGGTCGATCCGGTTCGGGCGCGTCCGGCACGAGCCCCGGCGGGGGCACGATGAACTCGGGCTCGCTCACGCCCCCACCTTAACCCGCGGCCTCGTCGCGGCCCGGTCTCATCGGCGACGGCGGAGGCGATAGCGCGCCACGAATCGGCGCATCCGGCCCGCCGCCGCCGCGACCGCCGCGGCCGCGGCATCCGCTTCGGTCCAGCGGCGGTCGACCGACGCCGATTCCAGGTCCTCGCCGCCGAACACGTCGCGGTCCACGGTCGCGGCGATCGCCGAGAGCGGCGCCCGACCCGCGATGCGGACGTCGCCGAGGCCCTGCTCGTCGAGCTGGCGCTCGAGCGACCGCGCGGTCTGCAGGCGCGACGACTGCTCGGGGGGCTCGAAGCCGAGCTCGGCGTACCGGTCGACGAGCTCCTCCCACGCGCCCGCGACGCGACGGTCCGCGGTGCCGCGGTGCCGGATGGCTCGCCGTCGGCGCTTCGCGATCGCGACGACGAGCATCGGCAGCAGCAGCAGCGCCGCGGGCACGCCGATCGAGGCGATGACGATCCACGCCCACGCGGGCAGCTGGAAGGGCCGGTCGCGATCCTCGTCGTCGGTGTCGTCGATCTCGGTCGTGGTGAGGAGCTCGTCCTGCGCCTGTTCCGCGCGCGGCGGCTGGCGCACCTGCGGCTGGGGCTCGGACTTCGGCTTCGGCGTCTGCTCCTGCGGCACGTCGACGTTGTCGGGAGTCGGGTGGAACGCGACCCAGCCGACGCCCTCGAACGGCACCTCGACCCACGCCGTGACGTCGCCGCCGAGCACCTCGACCGTGCCGCCGCCCTCCGGGACCTCGGGCGCGTACCCCATGACGACGCGCGACGGATAGCCCAGGTGGCGGGCCATGAGCGCCATCGCCGCGGCGTACTGCTCCTCGTCGCCGACCATGCGGCTCCGCGTGAAGAGCTCGATGAGCCGGTCGGCGCCGTGTCCGGCCCGAGACGCGACGGCGTCGCTCGCGAGCCCGTGGCTGAGGAACCCGGTGGTCTTCAGCGCACGCTCGACGTTCCGGAGCTGCTCGATCGGGCTCGGAGCCTCGCCCGCGAACTCCTCGGCCTTCGCCGCGACGACGTCGGGCAGGTTCTCGACGGTGGGCAGCGCGAGCCGGGCGACCGGCACGTCGACGATCTCGGTGTCCTCCGGCTGGACCTGCACGCGCGCGTCGAGGCGGTAGCGCGTGCCCTCGGCCGCACCGCTCGTCAGCACCGCAGTGCCCGCGGCCGGGTTGTAGCGGACGTCGCCGGCCCGCTCCGCCGAGCCGCGGTCGAGCAGTTCGAGCGTCGAGCCGTAGCCGACCGTCGGCAGCCAGACGTCGGAGTACGCCGCGACCTCGACCTCGATCGACCGGGCGCCGCCGAGGTCGGCGAGCTCGGGCGCGGGCAGCGTCGATCCGACGATCGAGTACCCGCCGTCGGCCGCGGCCTCCTCGGGCCCCGCGACGTTCCAGAGGCGACCCGTGTAGGAGTCCATGGCGGCGAGCCGCAGCGCGTCGCCGGGCTCCAGCCCGTCGACGACGAACACGGGCGACTCGGCGAGCTCCTTCGTGTACTCGCGGTAGCCCGCGAGCGGGCTGGGGAACTCCAGCGGGTCGAAGGGCGGCACGACGCGGTCGCGCAGCACGAACCGGTCCGGCGCGACGGGCGCGACCGCGAGGCCCGCGACGCTTCCGATGACCACGGCCCCGGCGACGACGATGACCGACCCCGTGAGCTTCCGTCGACGCAGGCGCACCGCGCCCTCGCCGCCGGCCTCGACGCTCGCGCCGCGACGCCAGGCGATCCAGGTGAGCGCGACCGCCGCGAACGCGACGCCGCGCACGGCCGCGAGGAACGCCTGGTCGGTGCCGAGCAGGATGCCGGAGAGGAACAGCAGCACTGGCCCGACGACCAGGACCGCCGCCCGGAGCGGCGTGCGACGCGCGGGCAGCCACCGCAGCACGAGCATCCCGCCGACGAGCGAGACGACGGCGGCGGCGGCGTACGGCACCGCCGCGACGTAGTCGGGCGCCTCGACCGGTGCGGCGATCGTGAGGATGTCGGCCCAGCCGTGCACGGCGCCGACGGCGAGCCCGGCGAGCGACGTGAGCGTCGGGAGCACGACGAGGAACGCCTCGCCCGGCATCACGAACGGCGTGCCGACGAGGAAGTAGAGCACGACGCCGAGCAGCACCGTGACGAGCACGTTCAGGCGCAGCACCGTGCCGAGCACGGCCGCGAGCGTGCCGACGACGACGCCGGCGAGCGCGGCGGCGAGGAAGTCGAGGCCGCCGAAGCTCGTCTCGTACCCGGCGATCGCGAGGAGCGAGAGCACCGAGAGCACGCCGAGGTCGACGAGGGAGCTGCGGGCGATCCGGTTCACGGGCGCACCCTCCGCACGAGGCGCGACAGCTCGTCGAGCGAGCCGACCGTGACGATCGTGGACTCCCCCACGCGAGCGATGCGCGACGCCGCGCCGACCTCGGTGCGGAACACGATCACCTGGGTGTCGGACCCGAACACCGTCTCGGCGGCGCGGAACTCGGCGAGCGGCGCGCGCGAGCCGCCGACGACGACGAGTACGCTCGGCGCGGGGATGCGGCGGCCCGCCTCGCGGACGACGTCGCGGACGGGCGCGGCGGCGTCCTCGAGCGGCGCGATCCGGCACGTGTCGTCGAGCAGGGCGGTCGGCGTCGCGGTGCCGAGCCGCAGGCGGTCGGTGGCGACGGCGAGCCGCGTTGCGTCCCGGATGACCTGGACGCCGAGCGAGGCGAGCACCGACACCGCGAGCTCGAACTCCTCCTCGGAGGCGTAGTGCTCCGCGCTGGTCGGCTGCACGAGCAGCAGCTGCGACCGCCGGGTCTCCTCGTACTGGCGCACCATGAGCCGGCCGGTGCGCGCCGACGTGCGCCAGTGCACGTTGCGGAGCGCGTCGCCGGGCTCGTACGCGCGGAGCGCGTGGAAGGAGATGTCGTTGTCGGTGATGGTCTTCGTGACCTCGCCCTCGAGATCGCGCACGAGGCCCGCCGCCGAGGGCTTCAGGCGTGCGGTCACGGGGTGCACGAACAGCTCGACGGGGTCGGTCCAGCGCACCTCTCGCCTGATGAGCCCGAGCTGGTCGCCGCGAACGGATGCCGCGGGGCCGGCGACGATCACGGCGCGGCGCTGCGTGGGCACCGCGAAGAGCTCCTCGTGCTCGCCTCCCGCCGGGATCGCCGGGATGACGAACTCGGCGAGGCCGCTCCCGACGGGCAGCTCGAGCTGCGAGGGCACGGATGTCCCGTCGCCGACGTTCCGGACCACGAGGCGCCCGAGCGCGCGCTCGCCGGCCACGACGCGACGGGGCTGGAGCTCGATCCCGACCCGGTACGCCATCCGTCCGAACACGAACGGGACCGCGACGAGGAGCGCGGCGAGCAGCGTCGCGCCGACGAAGGCGAGCTCGATCCAGCCGAGCGGCCACGCGAGCGCGAGCGCGACGACGCCGGCGGCGAGCACGAGCCATCCGACCGGTGAGATCACGCCCGTCACGGGCGCGGCGAACCCACCGACGGCGCGGCCCGCCCGGTGCAGGCCGGCGGCGAGCGAGCGAGCGGATCCCGCGAGCGAGCGCCCGGCGGAGCGGAGCGCGATGCCCGTCTGCGAGGTCCGGGTCGCGGACGCCCTCCCGGGCGCCGTCCGCGCCCGCGGGTCCGGTGCCGGCGCCGCCGGCTCGGGCGGCGTCGACGCCGGTGCGTCGATGCCTGCGGTCATGCCGCGCGGTACGCCGGGGGCGCGATCTCGACGAGCACCGTGCGGACGATCTCCTCGGCCGTCGAGCCGGCGAACTCGGCCTCGGGGTCGACGATGATGCGGTGCGCGAGCACCGGCACCGCGAGCTCGCGCACGTCGTCGGGCGTGACGTAGGTGCGTCCGCGCGAGATCGCCCAGGTCTTCGCGGCTCGCGCCAACGCGAGGGCGCCGCGCATGCTGACGCCGAGCGCCGAGTCGCGGTGGTCCCGCGTGCCCGAGACGATCTGGTTGAGGTACGACAGCACCGCCGCGTCGACGTGCACCTCGGCCGCGAGCCGCGCCATGGTCGTCACCGAGCTCGAGGCGATGATCGGCGACACCTTCGACGCGCGGGCGCGGTTCGCCGAGTCGAGCAGCAGCGTCACGGCGGTGTCGTGGTCGGGGTAGCCGAGCGACGTCTTGACGAGGAAGCGGTCGAGCTGCGCCTCGGGCAGCGAGTAGGTGCCCGCCTGCTCGACGGGGTTCTGCGTCGCGATGACCATGAACGGGCTGCCCACCTCGTAGCCCACGCCGTCGACCGTGACGCGCCCCTCCTCCATGACCTCGAGGAGCGCCGACTGGGTCTTCGGGCTCGCGCGGTTGATCTCGTCGGCGAGCACGATCGACGCGAAGATCGGACCGCGGTGGAACTCGAACTGCCCCTTGCCCTGGTCGTAGATCGTGACGCCCGTGACGTCCGACGGCAGCAGGTCGGGCGTGAACTGGATGCGCGAGTGCGTTCCGTCGAGCGTGTTCGCGAGCGCCTTCGCGAGCACGGTCTTGCCCGTCCCGGGGTAGTCCTCGAGCAGCACGTGCCCCTCGGAGAGCATCGCAGTCACGACGAGCTCGATGATGTCGCGCTTGCCGAGGATCGCGCGGTCGACGTTGTCGACGAGCTTCGAGAAGGCGTCCTGGAACCAGCTGGCCTGGTCCTGGGTCACGGTCATGTTCGTTCCTCCGGGTCGTCTGCTTCGGTCGGGCTCGCGCCCGTCACCACGTGTTGTAGCCGAGGTTGTTCCACTGGGTGCCGCTGATCCCGCCGAGCGTGCGCGACGTGCCGCCGCTGACGTTCTCGAACCGCACCGCGATCGTCTCGCCGGCCGCGCGCACGCCGAGGTGGTTCAGGAGCTGCTTCTGCCCGTTCGCGCCGATGTCGACCGTCTCCTGGTAGCCGCAGCACGACGAGCCGTTGATCGTCGCGTACACGCGGTACCGACCGGGATCCATGTCGCTCCACGTGATGCGCACCTCGGCGCACCCGCCGCCGCCGCTGTCGCACGAGCGGCTCGGGCCCTTGCCGATCTTCCCGGACGGCTGCGGGGGCGGCGGGTTCTGCACCGAGAAGCTGTCGGACGACGCGGTGCCGGCGTTGCCGCTGCCGAGGTTCACGGCGCGCACCGCCACGGTGTGCGAGCCGGCACCGACGCCGGTGAAGCGGTGGCTGGTGTTCTGGCCCGAGTTCACCCACGCCCCGCCGTCGATCCGGACGTCGTAGCGTATCGTGCCGCCGCCGGTGTTCGACGGGGCGTTCCAGCTCACGTCGACGCTGGTCGGCGCGTAGCCGTTGACCTGCGCGTTCACGCCGGTCGGCGCGCCGGGCGTGCCGTACGGCGTCTCCGACGCCGACAGCGGCGACCACTGGCTCCAGCCGATGTCGTTCTTCGCGCGCACCTGGAATCGATACGCGGTGCCGTTCGTGAGCCCCGTGAACTCCTGGTTCACGCCTGCGGCACCGGCGCCGAACGTCGTCCGCTGCCCGTTGTAGTCGACCTCGTAGTCGGTGATCGCGGAGTTGTTGTTCGCGGGCGCCGTCCATCGGATGGTCACCGAGCGGTTGCCGGAACTCCGGATCTCCGGCGCTGCCGGACGGTCGGGCGCGTCGCGGACGACGACGGTCACGCGACCCTGCACCTCGCGCGCCGGGTCCTCCGTGCCGTCCTGGATGCGGTAGATCACGCTCAGCGTGCCCGTGAACGCCGCGCCCGCGTTCACCGTCACGTCGGAGGCGGTGTGCGACACCGACGCGTTCGCGCCGACATCCGCCTGGTCGACCTGCGCCGCGACGACGGTCAGGGGCGCGTCGGGCGCGAACGGGTTGAAGTCGTTTGCGAGCACGTCGACGGTCGCGGAGCCGCCGCGGACCATCTCGACGGGCCCGTCGTCGTTCGCCTTCGGCATCGCCCGCGTCGACGAGACCACCGTCACGTCGACGTAGCCCGGCACCGTGAACTCGTTGAACACCACGTCGAACGAGATCCGCGCCTCGGTGCCGGGCTGCACGCCGAGCGGCGAGGAGAGCCGGAGGATCGAGCCCTCGACGATCGCCGCCTCGATGTCGGCGTTCGCACCCTGCAGGTTCCGGTACTCGACGCGCTCGATGTTGTCGGGGTTCGGCTGGTCGGTCGACGAGCGCAGGTCGACGTCGAGCGGCGCCTCGCCGGCCTCGATGGTCTCGCTCCGCGGCGTGAACGTCGGCGGGGTGTCGTTGAAGTCCGGGTCGCCGACCGTGATCGGGATGGTCAGGATGGCGGTGCGCCCGACGGGATCGTCGGCACCCTCGCCATCCGTCACCTCGAACGTGAGCGACGCGGCGCCGCGGTAGTCGGCGGCCGGCACGTACTGCACGGCCGTGCCGCTCACGAACGCGGGCTCGCCCGCGTTCGTCGACGACGCGGAGAGGATCAGTGCGGGGTCGCCCGACGGCACGATCACGAGGTCGTCGACGTTCCAGCTGATGCTGCCGTTCATCGGCACGATCACCTCGCCGAGGTCCTTGAGGTAGGGCGCGGGGAACTTGGCCTTCTCCTCCGCGAGCAGTTCCTCCGGCGTCTTCGGACGCTGCGTCTCCTCGACGGTGTCGTCGCCCGACGGCACGGGCGGCACGATCACGAACGCCATCGCCGACAGGTCGTCGAGCTCGTTGGTGAGCCGGTAGGCGACCGCGTAGCGCTCGCGGCCGGGCATCACGTCGATGGTGCCGTCGGCGGCGACCTCGGCCCGCCCGGCGTTCGGCCCCTCGAGCGAGACGGCGAGGTCCTCGACGAGCCCGCCGGGGTTCGTGGCATCCGCCAGTGGGTCGACCGTGACGACCTCGCCGTCGACGACCGCCTCCGGCTCGATCACCTGGTCCTCCGCCGTGGGCGGGTCGATCACGGCGTCCTCCGTCACGGCGACCTGCAGGAAGGCGGTGTCGGCGCCGCCGTGGCCGTTCGAGATCTCGTAGCGGATCGTGTACGCGGCCTCCTGCTGCGGGGCGGTCACGACGACTCGTCGCCGGTCGCGGATCTCGGCGTCGATGCCGTCGTCGACCTCGGGCAGGTCGGCGACGTGCAGCCGGTACCCGCTCGGGTCGGAGTCGTTGAGGAGCACCTCGACCGACGCGGTCCGGCCGGGCTTCATCTCGATCGCGTCGTCGACCGCCTTCGGCGGCAGCTGCACCTCGGGCCTCGGGATGACGCCGATGCGGATGGTGCCCTCGGCGGTCGCGCCGAAGGTGTCGCGCACCTCGTAGCCGAACTCGTCGGTGCCGGCCGACCCGGCGAACGCCTCGTACGTGAACGACGTGCTCGTGCGCTCGACGACCCGACCGAACTCGGGCGCCACCGTGATGCCCGTGAGGGTCACCGAGTCGCCGTCGGGGTCGAGCTGGTCGAGCGGCACGTCGACCTTCACGGCCGATCCGGCGAACGTGCGCGAGGTCAGCGGGGTGGGCAGCGGGGCGCGGTTCTCGCCGGCGTCGCGGCCGACGACCGTGAAGCGGACGGTCGCCCGCGCGGTCTGCTCGTGGTCGTCGGTGACGGTGTAGACCGCGCTGTAGACGCCGGGTGCCTCGGGGGCCTGGAAGCGCACGGTGTCGCCGTCGGTGAACGCGAGCCCGTCGGGCGCGTCGACATCCACGAGCTCGGGGAGCAGGTGCAGCGTCGCGGCGTCCGGGTGCGTGTCGTTCCCGAGCACGTCGACCGTCACGATGTCGCCCGAACGCACGATCGCGCCGTCGTCGACCGCCACCGGCGGCTGGTGCTTGACGAGCGGCGGCACGGGCACGATCGTGACGCTCGCGGTCGACGAGTTCACGCCGTCGGAGACCGTGTACGACACCTGGAGCTGCTCGTCGAGCGCCTGCGAGGCGGTCACGCGCAGCACGGTGTTCGTGAGGATCTCGACCGAGACGAGGCCGTCGGCCGCGGAGTCGTCGATCGACTGCACGGCGAGGACCCGGCCCGACGGCGAGACGTCGTTGGCGAGCACCGGCACGGTGAGCGGCTCGGCCGCACGGAGGTAGGCGGTGTCCTTCACCGCGATCGGCGGCTGCGCCTCGGCGGGCGCCTCGACGACCTGCACGCGCACGAGCCCCTTGCTCGTCGCCGCGCCCGCTCCGAGCGAGTAGAGGAACACGTACTCCCCCGGCTCGGTGCTCGAGAACGCGATGGTGCCGCGCTCGACGTTCGGCGTGACGGCGGCGACCTCGGGCGCCTCCTCGACGCCGAGGAGCTCGAGGCCGGCTCCCGACGGCGACAGGTCGTTGGCGAGCGGCTCGATGAGCGTCGTCTCGCCCGCGAAGACCCGCGCGAAGTCGGGCGTGCCGATGGGGTTCAGCGTGCCGGTCGGCTTCACCTCGACGGTCAGGGTCCCGGCGGCCGTCGTCCGCCCGTCGGAGACCGTGTACTGGACCTCCTTCGTGCCGAGCTCGGCCGAGCGGTGTTCGAACGTGATCGTCCCGTCGGGGCTCGATCGCACCGCGTCGCCGCCCGTGGGCGAGGCGTTCACGAGGTACAGGTCGTCGCCGTCGGGGTCGTTCCAGTCGGCGAGCAGGTTGTAGGTCAGGTGCTGGCCCTGCTCCACGCTGATCGCCGCCTGCCGCAACCCGGCCGGCGCGACGTTCTCGCCGTCCGGCACGATGCGCACGTCGACGGATGCCTCGGCGACGCCGCCGCGACCGTCGTCGACGCCGTAGCGGAACGACACGCTGCCCGCGGCGCCGGCCGCCGGGGTGAACTGCAGGGCGCGCCCGCCGTCGATGAGCTCGAGTCGGCCGGCGGCGTCGGAGACCTCCGACGTGCTCGCGATCGTGAGCACGTCGCCGTCGGGGTCGGTGTCGTTCTCGAGCACCTCGAGCACGGTCGTGCGCTCGGGACGCACGCCGTAGTCGTCGTCGCGGGCCACCGGCGGGCGGTTCACGTCGGTGCGCTCGGCGAGCGTGTCCTCGAAGGTCTGCTGGGCCGACTTCTCGTCGCCCTCGAGCTCGTCGCTCTCCTCCGGCGGCGTGACCTCCTCCCAGTTGTCGACGAGGCGGAGGTCGGAGTCGACGAGCCACGCGTTGCCGTTGGCGAGGTCGTTCAGCACGATCACGTCGCGGTTCACCCGGAACTCGAGGCGCGACACGGCCGTGGGCTGCTCGATCGCGGCGGACTGCGGCTCGGCGTCGTCGCACGCGAGCAGGTAGCGACCTGCGGCGCCGCCCCAGGCGCCGTGGGCGCACGTGCCGAGCCGCACGGGGGCGGCGACCTCGCCGGCACCCGCGACCGCGACCTCGCCGCCGTGCGGGACGGCGCGCACCGGGCCGCCGCCGAGCGGCACCTCGAGGAGCCCCGTCGCCGTCGCGAGCACGACGAGGTCGCTCTCGGGCCCGGACTGCTGGAGGCGCAGCGCCGGCTCCGGCAGCTCGATCTCCCGCCCTTCGACGACCACGCGTCCGGCCTCCGCGTCGAAGACGACGGCGCGCTCGCCGACCGCCGCCAACTGGTGCTCGCCGAGGTCGGGGAGCTCGGCGGTGGTCGGCTCCGACGACTCGCGGGCCAGCGAGACGATCTCGCCGTCGCCCGGTGCGGTGGCGAGGACCGTGCCCTCCCGCGTCACGGCGACGTGCGCGCCGGACCCGAGTTCGACGATCGGGTCGGTGCCCCGGTGGTCGAACGCGAGGTCGCCGTCGGCGGTCACGCGCCAGAGCTCGCCCTCGGGCGAGAGGATCGCGAGGACGTCGCCGCCGTACGCGACCTCGGACGCCGGCGGGACGTCGATGCGCTGCACGAGCGTCGTGAAGGACGGGTCGATGCGCTCGATCGAGCCGACGCCCGGGTCGTACAGGAAGGCGTCCTCGCCCTCCTGGAAGACGTCGATCTCGTTCGTGGCCGTCGCCACGGCCGCGTCGAGTTCCTCGATCTGCCGGTTCAGCCGTCCGGCGAGCAGCTCCTCGGCGTTCGTGACCCACACCTCGCGGGCGCGCAGGTCGGGGTCGGTGACCGGGAAGCCCTGGTGGGCGACGGCGAGCCCGACGGGCACGCCGGCGAGCACGGCGAGCGCGGCGGCCGAGGCGACGTTCCGGCGCGACCGCGCCCAGGACCTCAACGTGACCACGAATACGTCTCCCCCGGTGCGTTCCGTCGGTAGGGCGTCGGATGTCGCCGCCGGAGGGACCGGCGGGTCGGGCATACGCTAACACGCCGATTCCGGGGCCCCGAAATGGGGAGCGGTCCCCACCTCGGTCCGGAATCGGAGACGATCCCCCGCCGCGCGCGACGACGAATCGGAGAGGGACCTCCGGCGGTCGGATGCCCCGTCAGGCGTCCCCCACGGCGCCGCCGGGCCCGTCGCCGTCGAGGAGCGCCAGGTCCTCGGCGCTGACGAGCCGTGTCGCGACCGCGTACTCGACGAGCCGGGCGCGCCGGTTCACGGCGAGCCGCCCGCGCCCGCCCCGGAGACCGTCCACGCCGATCCGGTCGAGCTTCTCGCACACGTTGTCGAGCTTGCGGTTGAACGTCGTCATGCTCCAGCCCAGCCGGGCCGCGGCCTCGGCCGACGACGGCACCGTCGCGCGGCCCGCGCTCGGCTGCGAGAGCACCTGCTCGGCGAGCGCGACGATGAGGAGCCGTTGGCTCGTCGTGAGCGTGACGGGCAGGATCGTGGTGCCGCCGTCGGCGGGCGCCGCGGTCAGCGACGTGTTGTAGAAGTCCTCCTCCGCGTGCACCGTGAAGTCGTAGGTCGTCGCGCCCGCGCTGAAGAGCACGTGGACGGTCTTGAACACGAGCGGCAGCTTGGCGCCCGGCGCCACCCACGACTGCACGCTGCCCGTGGCATCCGACACCGTCGCGGAGAGCAGCTGGCCGACGTTCGAGAGCCACCACAGGCCGAACTCGCTCGAGAGGGTGAGGAACGTGCGGTGCAGGTACGGGTTGTCGTCGATGGTCAGGTCGGACTCGCGGCCGATCGTGAAGGTGCTCCCGGCCTCGACCGTGTACCACTCGCCGCAGTACTCGACGCGGAGCGGCCTCACGACGTGCACCCGGTGACGGGCTCGGAGGTCTTGCTGCCCCGCTGGACCTGCACCTCGATGCAGACCGTCTGGCCGGCGGCGACGTCGCCCACGACGATCTCCGGCCCGTCGGCGACGGCGGTCGATCCCGAGCCGTCCGCGCGCTGCCAGCGGTACCGGTCGCCGTCCTGGGCGCCGTCGTGGCTGACGGTGAAGACCGCGCGCCCGTCGGCGATCGCGCCCGGCTCGACCTCGGGCGCCGGCACGCTCGCGGCGACGACGGCATCCTCGGGGATCGTCCCGGGTTCCTCAGGGTCGGTCCCGGGACCGCCGAGGGTGCCGCCGAGCAGCAGCGCGCCGCTCACCGCGACGATGACCACGATCCCGGCGACGGCCGTGACGATCCCGGCCATCGCGCGTCGTCCCCCCGGGGACGAGGGCTCCTGCGGTGCGGTCCCCTCGGGCCGCGATGCGCCCGCCGCCCGCCGACCGTGCGCGAGGAGCGTGGCGCCGTCGACGGCCCCCTCCACCGCCGCGACCGCTGCCGGTGCCGCTGCCGTCGGCCGGATCACGGTCCCGTCCTCCACCGGCGAGGAGCCGACGGCGGGAGCGCCCTGCGCCGCCACCTCGCGCACCCCGCGCACGCGCGTCGCCGGCTCGTCGTCCGCGTCGGTCGGGGGCGGCACCCCGTCGCCGTCGCCGGGTGCGGCGAGGTTGGGCACCTCGATCCCGGTCACCGAGTAGCCGAGCTCGAGCTCGATGCGCTGCAGCGCCCGACCGAGCTCCACGGCGCTCTGGAACCGGTCCTCGCGCCGCACGGCCATGCCGGTCGCGAGCACCGACTCGAGGCTCGCCGGCACGTCGTCGCGGCCGATCGGCGTGATGCGGCCGCGCTCGATGCGCCCGATGAGGTCGAGCGGGCCGTTCGACCGGCCCGGCACCTCGAACGGCGTCCGTCCGGCGAGCAGCGTGTGCACCGTCGCCGCGAGCGCGAACACGTCGCTGCGGGTGTCCGGTCGCGGATCGTCCTCGAACAGCTCGGGCGGCGACCACGGAACGCTCATGCCCACCGCCGCGCGGTCGGATCCGGTCCCCGAGCCGGTGGCCGCGGCATCCCCCGTGAAGCTCATCGTGTGGACCGGCAGGTCGCCCTCGAGGTCGGAGGAGATGCCGAAGTCGCTGAGCGCGGGCCATCCGTAGTCGTTCGTCAGCACGTTCGCGGGCTTGATGTCGCGGTGCAGGATGCCGGCGGCGTGCGCGGTCGCGACGGCGCCCGAGAGGCGGATGCCGGTGCGCAGCGCATCCTCGACCGACAGCGGCTGGCGCTTGTACCGCTCGGACAGGCTCGGACCGGAGCAGTACTCCATGACGAAGTAGGGGCGGCCGTCGGCCGACACGTCGGCGTGGAAGATCGTGACGATGAACGGGTGCGCCGACAGTCGTGCCATGAGGTTCGCCTCGGCGACGAACTGCGCACGCGTCGAGGCGTCGATGTCGTCGGCGAGCAGCACCTTCACGGCCACCTTGCGGCGCGGGAGGCGCTGCTCGTAGAGGTACACGTCGGCGAAGCCGCCCGACCCGAGCAGGCCGAGGTGCGTGAACCCCGGAAGCTCCGGCGGCGCGGCGGGCGGGCGTCGCATCAGCGCACCACCACCTGGATGCTCCAGCCGCCGCCGAGGTCGATGACGGTGTCCGGCAGGACGGGCGTCGCCTCCGACGGGCGGAGCCGCAGCGGCGGCTGGCCGGGTGCGACGACCTGCGTGCCGTTGCGCGAGTCCAGGTCGGTGACGACGACGGTGCCGCCCTCGACGGCGACGCGGAGGTGGGTCCGCGAGATGTCCGGGTCGCCGGCGCCGATGACGACGGGCCTCGGGATCCGGGTGCCGGTGACGCGCCCGATCGCGGGAGCGCGGCCGAGCACGAGTTCGCCGACGATGGGCTCGATGGATCCGTCGGGCATGCGCAGCGCGAGCGGCGGGGACGACGGGGCGGATGCCGCGGCCCCGCGCGCTGCGCCGCCGCCATCGGTCGGCTCGTCGCCGCCGGCCGCAGCGGCGCCCGCGCCGCCGAGCCTCGCCCGGAGACGGCGGAGGTCGGATGCGGCCACGGTGAGTCCGTCGTGGTCGCCGAGCACGGCCGGCGCCCCGGCGGACGCCGCCGCCGGCACGGGTTCGTCCCGCGCGGGCGGGGTGGACCCGAAGTCGGGCGGCACGATCACCGGGACCACCGGCGACGCGTCGGTCGCAGCGGTCGCCGTCGCGTCGACCGCGGGTGCCGGGCGGTCGACGGCCGGTCGCTCGACGGCCGGGCGCGCGAAGGTCGGGCGCTCGGTCCGGGAGACGCCGACGACCGTGTCCTCGGGCACCATCGTCCGCTCGTCGGGCACGACGGTCTCGGCGGCGGGCTCCTCGGGACGGTCGGGCTCCTCGGGACGGTCGGGCTCCTCGGCCCGGGCGGGCTCGGCGGCCGGCTCGGCCGGCGCGACCGCCCGCGCGGGTCGCGCCTGGTCGCGTCCGACGCTCCATTCGACGACGGATGCCGCGACCACGCCCTCGACGACGGGCAGCCGCGTCCCCTCCGAGGCCTCCGCGATGGCGACCCGGACGTCGGGACGCCCGTCGACCGCGCGCTCCTGCCACGTCGACACGCCGGAACCGGAGACCTCGACCTCCCCGAGCGTGACGCGGAGGTCGCCGCGCACGAGCGCCCGCGCCGTGCCCGTCGCGCGCTCGCGCACGACGAGCGCGAAGCTCGGCGCGGCGGTGATGCCCGACCCCGCCAGCCGGTCGATCACGTGCGCGGCCGCATCGCCGTCGAGTCGCGGCCAGAGCTCGAGCAGGTCGCCGGCGCGCTCGGCCGGCAGCACCAGCAGCGCGTCGCCGCGCACCGCGGCCAGCCAGCGACCACCGTGGTCGGGCAGGTACTCCCCCACGTCATCCCCCGTTTCCGCGCGGCGTGGTCTGCTCGACCGCCTCCGCGAGCCCGTCTCCTCGATCCCGCGTCGTGCCGTCCTCGTCGGCGGCGCCGCCGAGGTCGGACTCGACCACGATCGCGCTCACGTTGTCGCGCGCGCCCGCCTCCAGCGCGGCATCCACCAGCTCGCCGGCGAGGCCGGCCGCGTGCATCGAGTGCCCGGCCAGGATGCGCGCGATCTCGACGTCGCCGACCTCCTTGGACAGCCCGTCGGAGCACAGGAGGAACACCTGGCGGCCGGATGCCGGGATCAGCCAGACGTCCGGCTCGACGTGCGCGTCGGCGCCCACGGCCCGGGTGATGACGTTCCGGTCCGGATGCTTCTCCGCCTCCTCCGCGCGGATGAGGCCGGCGTCGACCATCTCCTGCACGGCCGAGTGGTCGACCGTCACCTGCTCGAGCCGGCGGCCGTCCCAGGCGTACACCCTCGAGTCGCCGACGTTGAACACCATCCAGTGCACGCCGCGACCGTCGCCGGCGTCGACCATCGCGATCCCCGAGACCGTGGTGCCCGCCACGGCCGTGCCCTCGTCGCCCTCGTCGGAGAGCGCGCGGACGACGTCGTTCGAGCTGTGGATCGCGTCGAGCACCCGTTCCGGCGTCGACGGCGCGCCCCCGTCGAGGTGCCGGCGAAACGCTTCGACCACGGCGCGGCTCGCGGCGTCGCCGCGGGCGTGCCCGCCCATGCCGTCCGCGACGAGGTAGACGGGCGGCTGCGCGAGCAGCGAGTCCTCGTTCACCGTGCGGACGTTGCCGACGTGGGTGCGGGCGCTGTGCGCGATCCGCGCCGACCCCGTGGGGATGGGCACGACACCGCTGCCGTCAGACGTCACGTGATCGGGTCCTCTCTGGGCAGGGCAGAGTCCACGCCGATGGGGCGCAGTCGCTCCACGCTAGCAAGCGCTCGCCGCGCTCGCGTCACTCCGTCCCCGACCGGGACGCCTCAGCGCTCGACGGTCGAGCTGTCGGCGTCGCGATCGCGCTCGCGCTCGCCCTCCTCGGTGAAGTGCGGGATCTCCTCGCCGAGCGTGTGGCCGCGGCGGCGCGCATCGAGGTTCGCCTTGACGAGGCTCGCCACCGTCGCCACCGCCATCGCGCCCACGATCACGGCGAGCGAGGTCCAGGTCGAGATGTCCGGAGCCCACTCGATGTGCTCGCCGCCGTTGATGAACGGCAGCTCGTTCTCGTGCATCGCGTGCAGCACGAGCTTCACACCGATGAACGCGAGGATGAACGCGATGCCGTACTTGAGGTACTCGAGGCGCTCGAGCAGGCCGCCGAGGAGGAAGTACAGCTGTCGCAGGCCCATGAGCGCGAACACGTTGGCCGTGAACACGATGAACGGGCTCTGCGTGATGCCGAAGATCGCGGGGATCGAGTCCAGCGCGAAGATGAGGTCGGTGGTGCCGATCGCGACGAACACGATGAGCATCGGCGTGAAGAAGCGACGACCGTCGATCATCGTGCGGAGCTTGATGCCGTCGTAGTCGTTGGTGATCGGCAGCCGGCGGCGCAGCATCCGGATGAGCGCCGAGTCGCCGCCCTCGTCCTCGTGGTCGCCGAACGCCTGCTGGGCCGCGGTGTAGAGCAGGAACGCGCCGAAGATGTAGAAGATCCAGCTGAAGTTCTCGATCAGCTGCGCGCCGAGGAGGATGAAGATCCCGCGGAGGACCAGCGCGAGGATGATGCCGACCATGAGCACCTCCTGCTGGTACTTCCGGGGCACCGCGAACCTCGCCATGATGATGACGAAGACGAAGAGGTTGTCGATCGAGAGGCTGTACTCCGTGAGCCAGCCCGCGAGGAACTGGGCGCCGTGCTCGGCGTCGCCGATCACGAACATCAGCCCGGCGAACACGAGCGCCAGCACGATGTAGAACACGACCCACAGGGTCGACTCCTTGAAGGACGGGACGTGCGGGCGCTTGATCACCATCAGCAGGTCGGCGACGAGGATCAGCGTGAGGACGACGAGGGAACCGACTTCGAACCAGAGGGGCAATGCGGTCACGGAGGGCCTTTCGGAGGGTGCGGCACGGACCGAAAGTCTCTCCCGGCGCATCGGATGCGCCGCCACGCCCGGAGCGGCATCGACGGCGCTCGTACTGACGATCGTGGCCCGGGACCTGGCGGCCCGGCGGGATACTCCCCTTCGCTCGCACGAGTCTAGGCGACCGCCCCCGGAAACGACGAACGCCCCCGCACGATGATGCGGGGGCGTTCGCCTGTCATTGGTGACCCCAGCGGGATTTGAACCCGCGCTACCGCCGTGAGAGGGCGGCGTCCTAGGCCGCTAAACGATGGGGCCTCGCTGCGACGTGTTCGAGTATGGCATACGTCTCCGACGCATTCCAAATCGAGCGAGGCGAGCGGGTCGCGACCCGGCCTCAGGCGAACACCCGCAACGCGGCGGGCACGACCTCGACCTCGATCGGCAGCGGGCCGACGCGCTCACCGTCGGCGTACGCGATGATGTCGTCGGCCTCCACCCGGACCCGCGTCGCCCGCACGAACTCCACGGCCGGATGGTCGACATGCTCCCCCGCGAATACGCGCGGGAACACCCCGAGCAGTCCGATGCGCGACAGCGGATGCACGATGAACACGTCGAGCACGCCGTCGGCGAGGTCGGCGTGCGGGACGATCCGCATCCCCCCGCCGAGCGATGGGGTGTTGGCGACCGAGACGAGCATCGCCGCCTGGTCGCGCCGCACCCCGTCGATCGTGATCGCGTACCGGCGCGGCCGGAACGTCGCGAGTTCGCGCAGGAGCGCGATGGTGTACCGGCTCGGACCGCGCGGCCGCGCCATCCGGTTCGCCCGCTCGTTGACGACCGCGTCGAAGCCCGCCGACAGCACGCAGGCGAACCACGTGCGGAGCCCGCCGTGCTGCATCAGCCCCAGGTCGATCGACTGCGGCGGCCGCCGGAGCGCCTCGACGAGCGCGTCGATGCCCGCCTCGGGGTCCTCGTGCGGGAGGCCCAGCGCGCGGGCGAGGTCGTTGCCCGTGCCGGCGGCGACGAGCCCCATGGGCACCGGGGAGCCCGCCAGCACGTTGACGCCGAGCGAGACCATGCCGTCGCCGCCGACCACGACGAGGCCGTCGGTGCCCGCCTCGAACGCCGCCTGGACCTCGCGCCGCAGCAGCTCGAAGTTGTCGGCGCGCAGCACGGTCACCTCGTACCCCTCGGCCTCGAGCCGGCGCGCGGTGGCGGGCCCGACCGATCGGTTGCGACCGAACGAGGCGCTCGGGTTCACCGCGAGCAGGAGGCGACGGGGGCCACGCGACATGCAGCGATCATGGCAGGGCGACCCGGTTGCGCGCACGACACGCACGGTGTTGGCTCGGATCATGCGCGTCACCAAGCTCGAGCACGCCGCCCTCGTCGTGGAGCACTCCGGAGACCGGCTGTTCGTCGACCCGGGCAAGTTCACCACTCCGATCACCGAGGCGGGCGGCGCGCTCGCCGTGGTGATCACGCACCTGCACGACGACCACTGGACCCCCGAGCAGCTCGGTCGGATCCGCGACAAGAGCCCCGGCGTGCGGGTCCTCGGGCCGGACGGGGTCGTCGCGGCGGCCGCCGACGCCGGCATCGAGGTGGAGCGCGTCGCGCCCGGCGACGAGGTCGAGGTCGGGCCGTTCCGCCTGCGGTTCTTCGGCGGTCGGCACGCCGTGATCCACCCGTCGATCCCGGTCATCGACAACGTCGGCGTGCTCGTGAACGACGCGCTCTACTACGCCGGCGACTCGTTCGCCGTGCCCGAGGGGGTCGAGGTCGACGCGCTCGCGGCACCCGCCGGGGCGCCGTGGATGAAGATCTCCGAGGCGATGGACTACGTCATGGCGGTCCGCCCGAAGCGGGCCTTCCCCACGCACGAGATGGTGCTCTCCCGCGCCGGCAAGGACCTGTCGAACACCCGGCTCGGGTGGGCCACCGAGCAGGGCGGCGGCGAGTACCTGGCACTCGAACCCGGCGACTCGTTCGACCTCTGAGGCGACGGATGCCGCGGCATCCGCTGTCGGACCGACACAACGGCGCCGACCTGTCGTGCCCTGCCGATTGGCGGGTTCCACCGAACTTCGCGCGCGTTCATTGACGAACCCACGAGACCTCTGTCAGATTCATGCCACTTTCGGCCGCGACGGAGCGACCGTCGGCCGGATGTCACGGCCGAGGCATCCGCGTGGGCCCGAGTGGCGGCGCCTCGGCACCCCGGCGCCGTCGGTCCTGCACCCCACGCACACGGGCGCTTCGGCGCGCCGGAAACCCAGGAGACTCGATGACGAGAACCGACCCCGCCGTGCACCGCCACGGCCTCGGCGTGCGGATCGCCGCCGCCGCGACGACCATCGCCCTGATCGCCCTCGCGGCGTTCTTCCTGCTCACGACCAACACGATCTCGGCCGGCGCGACCCGGCTCTCCGACGGGGCCGGACAGGCCGACGCGGGCTCCGCGGAGCTCGCCGACGGCGCGGAGGCCCTCGCGGCGGGCGCGGGCGACGTCCGCGACGGCGCGGCCGCGGCGGCCGACGGCGCGGAGGCCGCTGGGGCGGGTGCTGAATCCGCCGCTGCGGGCGCCGCGAAGCTCGAGGCCGGGGCCGCCTCAGCGCAGGCCGGGGCCGCCGAACTCGCCGACGGCGCGGCGCGCAGCGCCACGGGTGCGAGCGACGCCGCCTCGGGGGCGGCTCGTGCCGCGAACGGCTCGAGCGCGCTGTCGGACGGCATCAGCCGCGCGAACGCGGGCGCCGCGGAGCTGGCGACCGGGGCCGGGAGCGCGGCCGACGGCGCCGCCCGCCTCGCCGACGGCGCATCGCAGCTGGCAGGGGGCGTCGCCGCGCTCGCCGGCACCGCCGGCGGCGACCTCGTGGAGAGCGGCGCGGCGGCGCTCGCAGCGGGCCTCGGCGACGCCGTCGGTCCCACCGGCGTGCCGCTCCTCGTCGCGGGCACGGGCGACGTCGCCGCGGGCGCGAAGGGCGTCGCCGACGGCACCGCCGGGCTCGCCGCGGGCAGCACGTCGCTCGCACAGCAGCTCAGCGGATTCCACCAGGCACTCGTCGACGGCGGTGCCGACCAGGCGACGGTCGCGAACGCGCTCGCACTCGCCCAGGCCGCACAGCACCTCGCCGGCTCCGCCGGGGCGGTCTCGACCGGTGCTGCGAAGGTCTCGGCCGGGGCCCAGGCCACCTCGGCCGGCACGCAGGCGCTCGCCGCGAAGCTCGACGTCGCCGCAGCGAAGTCGGGCGAGCTCGCCGCGGGCGCCGCCAAGCTCGACGCGAAGCTCGACCTCGCCGCGTCGAGCGCGGGCACGCTGAGCGCGAAGTCGACCGAGCTCGCCGACGGCGCCGCCCGCCTGAGTGCGGGCGCGGCGAACCTCCGCGGCGGCACGTCGACGCTCGACCTCAAGGTCGACGAGCTCGTCGCGGGCACCGGGCGCCTCGCCGCCGGCACCGCCGAGCTCGCCGCCGGCGCGCAGCGGCTCTCCACCGGCGCGAGCGGTCTCGCCGTCGGGAACGGCTCGCTCGCCCAGGGCGCGACCGACCTGTCGACCGGCCTCGACGAGCTCGCGGCCGGGTCCGCCGAACTCGCCGCCGGCACGCGAACGCTCTCCGACGGGACGGTCGAGCTCGCGACCGGTGCGGACACGCTCGCCTCGGGCGCCGCGGAGCTCCGCGACGGCAACGGCCGGCTCGCCGCCGGCTCCGCGGAGCTCGCCGCCGGGACGCAGGGCGTCTCGCCCGGCGCACTGCTGCCGTGGATGCTCGTCTTCGGGGCGCTGGCCCTTATGGCGCTCGCGGCCTGGTTCATCCACCGCGTGCGGCACTCGCGCACCGCGCCGGCGACGGCCTGACGCGGCGGAGGGCACGGCGCGTCGCGCGCCGTGCCCTCCGCCGTTCCGTCGGATCAGCCTCCGGGGCCCCCGTTGCCGCCGCCGTTGCCGTTGCCGTTGCCGGGGCCGTCGTTGCCGCCGCCGTCGTTCCCGCCGCCGCCGGTCCCGCCGCCGCCACCGGACGGAGGCTCGCCCGGCGTGTCGGGTCCGGTCGTGGGCTCGCTCGTCGTCGGCGGGTCCGGCTCCACGACACGGCCGTCGGGGAACGACCCGGGACCGGACACGGGGCCGAGCCCCGCCTGGGTGAACCCGTCTCCGCCGAACTTGGCGGCTGCCACCGACATCACCTCGGGCCACATCCGGTGACGCGCCGTCGCCGCCTGGCCGGTCGCGAACCAGATGCCGCGCTGGTTCGCGTCGCCGTTGACGCTCACCACCGCGGCCGCCGTCGCGACCTTGCTGCTCGCGCCGACCATCCAGGTGTCCTTCGCGCCATCCGTCGTACCGGTCTTGCCGATGAGCGGCACCGCCGGGACCGTCGCCGCGCGGGATGCGACCGCCGTGCCCTGCGTCATGACCATGCCCATCGCGGTGTGCATCGCGGCGGCGACGGGTTCGGGCACCGACTGCGTGCACTCCGACTTCGGCGGCGGGATCTCCTCGCCGTCGCGCCCGGTGATCCGGTCGATCGCGATCGGCGAGCACGTCTTGCCGTTGTTCGCGATGCCCGCGAACGCGACCGCCATCGACAGCGGCGCGACCTCGTTCGTGCCGATCACCGACGACGGGCCCTGCACGAGCACGTTGCCGTCGGCGCGGTGCACGTCGAACGCCTCGGCGGTCTTGCGGATGCCGCAGAGGTCGAGGTTCTTCGCCATCCCGATGAAGCCGGTGTTGATCGACCCGATCGTCGACTCGAGCGCACTGTAGTTGGCGCCGGACTCGTTCGCGTCGTTGCGGGGATTCCAGTCGCCCGCGAAGTGCGGTCCGAGGCAGCTGTCCTGGAAGACGCCCCAGTTGCTCTTCGGCCGGGAGTCGACGCGCTCGGCGAGCCCGTGGCCCTCCGCCAGCCACTCGGCGAGCGTGAAGACCTTGTAGGAGGATCCCGGCTGGAAGCCGCGGGATCCGCCGTAGGCGAAGTCGGTGTTGTAGTTGATGCTCGTGTACTGCGGCCCCTTCTCGAGCACCTTCGGGTCCTGGCTGTAGGTCCGGTTCTGGGCCATCGCGAGCACGCGGCCCGTTCCGACCTCGACGGTCGAGATGACGCCGCCGACGTCCCATCCCGGGTACGTCGCGGGCACGTGCGCGGCGATCGCCCGCTCGGCCGCGGCCTGCAGGTCGAGGTCGAGGCTCGTGTACACGTTGTAGCCGCCGCGGCGGAAGTTCAGCAGCCGCGACGCCTCGTCCTCGCCGAACACCGGGTCGTTCTGCAGGATGTGCTTGACGTAGTCGCAGAAGTAGGCGCCTCCGCCGGCGGTCTGGCATCCGGTGCTCGGCTCGGTGATCTTCGGCTCGACCGGCGTCGCGATCGCCTCGTCGAACTCGGCCTGCGTGATCTTCGACTCGGAGAGCATGCTCTGCAGGATGTAGTCGCGCCGACCGTGGTTGGCGGCGTATCCGTCGGCCGCGCCGTTCGTCTCGTTGTCGGGCTGGTCGAGGCGGAACTTCGACGGGTTGTTCACGATCGCGACGAGCGACGCCGCCTGGGCGAGCGTCACCCTCGAGGCGCTCGTGCCGTAGTAGTAGTTCGCCGCCGCCTCGATGCCGTAGACCGTGCCGCCGAAGCCCGCGATGTTGAGGTAGCCGAGCAGGATCTGGCTCTTGGTGTAGCGCTTCTCGACGCCGATGGCGAGGCGCATCTCCTTGAGCTTGCGATCGATCGAGGTCTCGGTGACGGCGTCGTAGCATCCGTCGCGTTCCTCCTCGTCGACCGCCTCGCGCTCGCATTCCTGTACGCGCACGTTCTTGACGTACTGCTGGGCGATCGAGGAGCCGCCCTGGGTCTCGCGACCGCTCGCCGTCGTGACGGCCGCGCGCATGGTGCCCTGCAGGTCGACGCCGTTGTGGTCGTAGAAGCGCGGGTCCTCACCGGCGATCGCCGCGTCCTTGACGTACTGGCTCACCTCGTCCCACTCGACCTCGACCCGGTTCTGGTCGTAGAACGAGGCGAGCAGCTTCTGCTTGCCGTCGGACTGCTTGGCGTAGATGTTGCTCTTCACCGAGAGCTCGCCGATCTTCAGGTAGCTCGGCAGGTTCTCGAAGAGCGAGATGGTGCCGGATGCCGCGACGCCCGCCGTGGCGATCGCCGGCGTCACCGCGGCGGCGACGAGCAGTGCCGCGGCCGCGCTCACCGCGACGAGGCCGAGCAGCCCGCCGAGGACGCCGCCGAACGTGCGCGGTCGGGTCACCGCGCGATCGTGCGTGTCGCCGTACATCATCGAACCAACCCCGACCTTCCGAGGCCGTCCCCGTCTCGGGACCGGATGCAGGGTTCCGGTCCTCCTCGGCCTCGCCTTCCATCGAACCTCAGGGATCGGCCCTTGTAAAGCAGCGCCGGGCGCGCCGCGCGCCCTGCTAGCCCGAGACCACCCCGCGAACGCGATGGCCCACGGCGATCGTCTCGCCCGAGACCGCCGACAGCGGCGAGATGAGGAAGGCGACGAGGTCCGCGATCTGGGTCGGCGAGGACTCGCCGCCCTTCCCCGCTTCGACGTCGACGGATGGCTCGTTCCGCACCAGCCCCGGATTGACCGTGTTGACCGTCACTCCCGAGCCGGCCGCCGCATCGGCGAGGTTCTTCGCGATGACGTTCAACGCGGCGTTGCGCACCGAGCCCGTGATGTTCCCGCTGAGGAACGCGTTCTGCCCGCTCACGCCGACGATCCGGCCGAAGCCCGCCGCGGTCATCACCGGGATCGCCGCGTTCGCGACGCGCAGGAATGCGAGCGACTTCGCGTCGAACGCCTCGGCGACCTGCGCCGGGTCGCCCAGTCGTGCGGGATCGAGCGTCTGGGCGGGCGGCGCCGCGGTCACGACGACCGCGTCGAGCCGGCCGTGCCGGTCGACGATCCGCTCGATGGCCGCCATCACGGACGCGTCGTCTCGGGCGTCGAGGACGATGCCGTCGCCCGGATCCCGCGAGGCGACGACGACGGTCGCCCCCTCCTCGCGGGCCCGCCGCACGATCGCCGAACCGATGAAGCCGGCGCCGCCCACGACGAGCACGACGCGACCGCTGAGCTGGAGGTCCATGCGTTCACGCTAGCGCGCGAGCCGCACCGGGCGGGCCCGGCGCACGCGATGTCAGCGAGGCCCGGCCGGCAGCGAGCGGACGGCCTCCTCCAGCGACCGCCGGTCGTGGATCGGGCTCGAGCGCGGGTAGCTGGTCGTCAGGAAGTGCTGCGCGTACGGGAAGCAGGCGACCGAGAACGGCTCGTCCTCCCGGAAGTCGGCGCCGAAGGTGTTGCGCTCCACCTCGACCGCCTCCGGCGGGAGCTGCAGCGCCCGGGCCATCTCGCCCGGGTCGAAGACGAGCCCGAAGGGGACGGAGTCCGCGTGCTCGAGTCGTCCGCCGTAGTCGACGGACAGGTTGCCGTCCACCCAGAGACGCTGGTCGAGCGACCGCATCGCACCCGCCGCCAGCGGCGCCGTCATCGTGAGCGCGTTCGCGCGCTCCCGGCTCCGGACGTCGACGATCACCTCACCGGCGTGCGACGTGGTGACGACGGCCCGACTCGTGGTGGAGGCCGAGAACCCCTGCCCGGGGTCGTAGTTGATCGTGTTGGACTCGTAGTCGCAGATGACCCAGGTCAGCATTCCCGTGCGCGTGTCCTCCGCGATGAGGTAGAGCTCCACCCGAGCCCCCCAGAACACCGAGGCGTGGACGTTGAACGCCCCGAGGATGGCGCACGCGCGCGGCTCGTCGTCGGCGAACATGGCGGTCGGGATGAGGCGGTAGCCCGGTGGCAGCAGCCGGCCCGCCGCGACCTCGTCGCGGATCCCGTAGGCGAGGAACGTGCAGTAGGGCTCGACGACGAAGCCCATGTAGTCGTCGGCGCGGGCCCGCGAAACGATCCGGCGCTGCAGGCCGAGCGGCAACCGCGCGAGCATCTCGGCGCGCCCGTAGAGGGCGGCGACGCCCTTCGGTGAGATCGTGTCCTCGGTGTGCGTGATGAAGTTCCGCAGCTCGGACTGCTCGATCGGCTCGATCCCGGATTCCATGCCGCAAGCGTAGGAGCGTCGACGACGCCGTCGAATCGTCCGGATGGTTGAGATCGCCGGCGGTCCGTCAGCCCGGCCCCGCTCCGTCCTCGGGCCCGCCTCCCGCATGCGTCAGCGCCCAGTCGAGCGCGAAGTCGGCGAGCTCCTCCCACTCGGGGATGGCGGGCAGCAGGTGCGGCCCGTCCCACTCCACGATCTCGGTGACCGTGTCGGACGTGTAGTGCTTGACGTTCGAATGGCCCACCTTCGGCGGGAAGAGCGGGTCCTGCCTGCCCGAGATGAACAGCAGCGGGGCCCGCGCGTCGTTGCGGTAGTCGACGTAGGTGTCGTCCTTGCCGGGGTGGATGTTCGCGAGGGCACTGCCCCAGAAGACCTTGCCCGAAGCGGGGATGTGGTACCGGTCGTAGAGTTCCCGCGACCGCTCCTCGCCGAACGTGTTCCCGAAGACGTAGTACCACTGCTCCGGGGTCAGCCCGACGGCCTTGTGCCGGTTCGCGGGGTTCTTCAGCACGGGGAACGACGACTTGACCTGGGAGAGCGGGATCACCTTCACGCCCTCGGTCGGCGCCGAGCAGATCACCACGCCCGCGGCTCCGTATCCGTGGTCGAGCAGGATCTGTGTGAAGACCCCGCCGGCCGAGTGGCCCATGATGATCGGCGGACGGTCGAGCGCGCCGATCAGCTCCTCGAACCCCCCGATGATCTGCGACACCTCGAGCTGCTCGATCGGCGTCGGATCCGCACGGAGCGCTTCGACCTCGACCTCGAATCCCGGGTACGTCGGCGTCAGCACCGTGTAGCCCTTGCCCTCGTAGTGCTGCTTCCAGTGCTCCCAACTGCGCGGTGTGACCCAGAACCCGTGGATCAGCACGATCGTGTCGGGACCCGGACCGGATGTCGGCGTGGACATGGTCGCCCTCCTTCGCTCCACCCCCGGTCTACTCCCCTGCCGGCGAGGACGGAAGCGCACCGGTGGGGATCCGCATCACGACGCGCGTGCCGGACGGGCGTCCCGCATCGACGAACACCGTGCCGCCGTGCGCGACGGCGATGGCGCGCACGATCGAGAGCCCGAGGCCGGTACCCGATGCATCGTGCGACCGCGCCGGGTCGAGCCGGACGAACCGGTCGAAGACGCGATCCGCGTCCGCCTCCGGGATGCCGGGGCCCGCGTCGGCGACCTCCAGCTGCGCCCATCCGTCGCGCTGCGCGAGGCGCACCGCGATCGGCGGGCGTCCGTGCGTCGCGGCGTTCTCGAGCAGGTTGCCGACCGCCCGCGCGAGCTGGGAACGTCGCCCGCCCACGCGAGCGGCCGCGACGTCGGTCGTCTCGATCACGACGCCGGGACGGCGGGCACGGACGCGGGCGACGGCGTCGAGCACGACGTCGTCGAGGTCCACGGGCGGCTGGTTCGCCGTCGTGGCCGAGGGCCCGGCGGCATCCGATCTCGCCAGCGTCAGCAGGTCGTCGACGAGTCGCTCGAGTTCGGCGACGTCGTCGTGCACGCGCTCGAGCGTCGCGGCCGGGTCCGCCTGCGCGGGATGCTGCAGGTCGACCTCGAGGTCGGTGCGCATCCGTGCGAGCGGGCTGCGGAGTTCGTGCGACGCGTCGTCGACGAATCGTCGCTGCTCGACCGACGCCTGCTCGATCCGGTCGAGCATCGCGTTCATCGTGACCGCGAGCCGGGCGATCTCGTCGCGGCTCGTCGGTTCGGGGACGCGACGGTCGAGGGTGTCGCCGCCGATCTCCGCGACGTTCCGCCGGATGGCCTCGACGGGGCGCAGGACGCGACCGACGAGGAGCCAGACGCCGGCCGCGAGGAGGATCGTGGTCAGCGGCACCGAGATCGCGAGCCCTCGGATGAGGGCCTGCACGCTCTCGTCGACGTCGTCGAGCGGGGTCGCGGTGTGGACGACGAGGTCGCCTGCGCGCTCGGAGCGGAGGCGGAACGACGCACCGCCGTCGCCCGCGGGCTCGGACGACGGCACGGCGACCGTCGCGAACCTCGGGTCCTCGCCCGCCGGGGCGCGCAGCGGGAGGTCGCGGCTCCCGCCGGCGGTCGAGGCGACCACGGCACCGGAGAGGTCGGTGACGACGGCGAACGACTCCTCGTCTCCGTCGGCCGCGAGGTCGACCGGCGGCGGGGTGGTCGACGCCTCGACCGTCTCGAGCACCGCCGCCGCCCGGCGGTCGAGCAGTTCGTCGACCGACTCGGTGAGCACGGCGCGCTGCGCCGTCACCAGCGCCACCGCTGCAGCGGTGAGCACGACCAATACGAGCAGGGCGGAGACGACGGTCGTCCGGACACGGATGCCGCTCATGGCTCACCCGTCCTCGATGCGATATCCCGCTCCGCGGAGGGTGGCGATCGCCACGCCGGATCCCGCGTCCGCGAGTCGTCGGCGCAGGCGTCCGACGTACACCTCGACGATGTTCGGGTCGCCCTCGAAGTCGTCGCTCCACACCCCGTCGAGGATGCGGCGCTTGGAGAGCGACTCGCCCGCGCGGTGCACGAGGAACTCGAGCACGTCGAACTCGCGGGCGGTGAGCGCCAGCTCCCGGCCGCCGACATCGGCGCGCCGGCTTCGAGGGTCGATGGTCAGGTCTCCCACCGAGACCGGTGCCGGGCTCCGCGACCCGCGGCGCATCAGCGCGTGGAGGCGCGCGACGAGCACGACGAAGGAGAACGGCTTGACGAGGTAGTCGTCGGCGCCGGTGTCGAGCGCCTCCGACTCATCCAGTTCGCCGTCCTTGGCCGTCAGCATGAGGATCGGCGTCCAATCGCCCGCCTCGCGCAGGTCGCGGCAGACGAGGAATCCGTTGCGCCCGGGGAGCATAATGTCGAGCACGATCGCGTCGAACGATCCTTCCGTCGCTCGCCACAGGCCGCCGGGCCCGTCGTGCTCGGCCTCGACGGTGAACCCCTCCGCCTCGAGGCCGCGGGACAGGCTCGCGACCAGCCTCCGATCGTCGTCGACGAGCAGTACCTTCACGATTCGGCTCCTGTCGTGCGCATGCGACGCGGAGGTGGCGCGGCGCACGCGAACTCGCGGGATCAGCCTAGGCCGATCCTCCCCGTGCCGTATCGGACCCGTGGCGTGCCGGGCCCCGCGCCGACCGGAAGCTACTCGTCCGACTCGACGTCCGCGTCGGTCGACACGACGGCGAACGACTCGTCCAGTTGGACGTCCACCTGGCTGCCGTCCGGCAACGTGACCTCGACCTCGTAGAGGCTCTCCTCGTCGCCGACCTCGGTCCCCGTCACCTGTCCGCCGCCGGTGGTGGCGAGCGCCGCAGCACTCGCGCGCTCGAGGGCGTCACCGGTGATCGGCACATCCGGCCCCTCCGCCGAGTCCTCGGCGGCCTCGGACGGCGAGGAGGACTCGAACGTCCCGGCGTAGGCGAGCGCCGCGCCGCCGAGCAGCAGGGCGATCCCGGACGCCGCCGACCCGATCACGATCATGCGCTTCTTCATCAGGTACTCCCCTGTTCCTGCGTTCGTTCCTGCGTTCGAGGCGAGTCTGCGACGCATCCGCTGACTCCCACCTGAACGCGCCGTGCTCGCATTCATCGCCGAGTCAGCAGTGGCGGGCGAACCTCGAAGCACACGGTTGCGACACCGAGGGAAGGGAACGGGATCATGCGAGCACGGAAGGTCCATCGGATCGCCACGATCGCCGCCGTCACGGCCGTCGCGGCGGCCGCGACCGGCTGCAGCGCGGGGTCGGTCGACGCCGGCGCGGGGTCCGGCGCCGGCGGGAGCGCCTCATCCGGGCTCCCGGTCGGCGACCAGCCGGTCGACCTCGATCCGGCCCGATTCAGTCCCGACATCGACAATCCCTACTGGCCGATGACGCCCGGAACGCGCTGGACCTACCGCGAGGCCGGGGCGGACGGCACGGACCTCGTCGTCACCGTCATCGCGACCTCGCAGACCAAGCGGATCGCGAACGGCATCACCGCCCGTGTCGTGCGCGACACCGTGCGGGACGGCGCGGACATCATCGAGGACACGTTCGACTGGTACGCCCAGGACGACGCGGGCGCGGTGTGGTACCTCGGCGAGGAGACCGCAGAGTTCGAGGACGGTGCGATCACGTCGCGCTCCGGATCGTTCGAGGCGGGCGTCGACGGCGCCCTGCCCGGCATCCTGATCCCCGCCGATCCCCAGCCGGGCATGGCCTACCGCCAGGAGTACTACCGCGGCGAAGCCGAGGACAACGGCGAGGTCCTGAGCGTGCACGCCAAGGCGGAGGCGCCGATCGGCGCGTTCGACGACGTCCTGCTCACCTGGGACACCATCACGATCGAACCGGATGTCGCCGAGCTCAAGTTCTACGCACCCGGTGTCGGCCCGGTGCTCGCACTCGACGCATCGGGCGGCGCCGGACGCGAGGAACTCGTCCGGATCGACACCGTGCCGGACGGCGCCGGAACCGGGCCGCTGGGGAGTCCGGACTGAACCGCGACAACCCTCTCCTGAGCGGGATTCCTCGCCGAATCCGTCCTCCGCACTCGGTTTCGGAAGGTTCACGTCCGCCGTCGCGAACGGCTGCGTTCGTCCGCCGCTGGCGCGGGTTGCGCGGCGGCGAGGCTGCCGAGGATCGCGATGCGTTCTTCGGTGACGGGCCGTCGCGCCGACGCTGCCTTCCGGTCCGAACTCGGCAATGGGTCAGATCGACGCCCGCAACGCACGGCGCGCCCTGTCGAGCGCAGGGTTCGCCTGACTCGCAGTCCGCGCGGAGAGGCGGATGACACGACTCCACCGTCGGGCGTCAGCGGGCACTCCCCCACGGCGCGCGGGCGTTCTCCGTTCGGGGTCGGTGATGCCGAGGTGGCGGGCCAGGATGCGAAGGTCGGCGAGGTCCTGCGCCCGGCCGGCGGCCGTCTTCATCGCCACCAGATCCCCGGCGGTCGCGACCGTGATCCTGCCGCCGGTGTCGGCCACCGCGTTCCACGGGGTGCTCGCCGCGATTCAGGGCCGCGCCGCGGCAGCTGCGAACACACCGTCGGGGTCGTAGGCGAGCCGGATCCGTTCGACGCGCTCCTCGTGTGCGCCGAGGATCAGGGCACCGTCGGCACCTTCCTCCTCGCCCAATCCGGCGAAGTTCACGTACATTCCGCGGGAGACCGGCTCCAGCGCGTTCCAGAGCCCGCGCGCCCAGCCGATCGCATCGTCGTCGAGCGCAGGATCGCTCCAGACCGCGTCCACGCTCACGTTGAACCGCGCACCACGATGGGCGAACGCCGTCTCGTCAGAACCGATCCGGTCGATCGCGCCACCCAGGGTCCGCACGAACACGGCCGAGTTCGGATCGGGTCGGCGGGCGGCGTGCTCGACGATGAGGTCGATGGTCGCGTCATCCAGCTCGTCCGTGAAATGCGACTTCCAGTAGTACCGTCCGCCGTCGGGGAGCGCGAAGTCGAACTCGCTCTGCGCTTCCACCCACGTGCTCGTGCCGCTGAGATCGAGGATCGGTTCGCCCAGTCCCTGGAACGGTTCGAGCACCGGTGCCGCATCGGCGGGTTCGCCGATGTAGGTGCCGATGGCCATCGCGACCGGAACGCCGACGAACTCATCCGGTAACCCGGGGAAGGGCGGGAGCGCCCACAGTGCGAACTGCGGCGCGATGGTCGGCGGCGCCTCCGCGGCAAGGCGCCGCCACGCGCGAAAGACCGCACCGGCGTCCTCCGCCGGGTAGACGAACGCGGCCGCAGCAACCTCCGGACCGAGCGGATGCAGCGCGAAGGTGAACTCCGTGACCACCCCGAGACCGCGACCGGCTCCGCGCAGGGCCCAGTACAGCTCGGCATTCTCGTCGGCGCTCGCCGTGCGCACCGCGCCGTCCGCGGTGACGACGGTCATCGAGAGCACGTTGTCGCAGCTGAGGCCGTGGGTGCGCTGCATCAGGCCGAGGCCGCCGCCGAGCGTCAGGCCGGCGACGCCGGTCTCCGAGACCTCGCCGCCCGGTGTGGCGAGCCCGAACGCCTGGGCGGCGGCATCCACGTCGGCCCAGCGCGCCCCGCCCTGCACGCGGGCCGTGCGTACGACCGGGTCGACGACCACGTCGCGCATCCGCGAGAGGTCGATCACCAGCCCGTCGTCGCAGACCGCGCTCCCAGCAACCTGGTGCCCGCCCCCGCGAATCGACACGATCGGTCGATGCGTCCGCGCCGCGGTCACGCAGGCGACCACGTCATCGGTGTCCGCGCAACGAACGACGACCTCCGGATGTCGATCGATCAGGCCGTTCCACACAGCTCGCGCCTCGTCGTATTCCGAGTGATCCCGGCCGATCACCGTTCCTCGCACTCGCGCGCCAAGCTCACTGATCAGCGATCGGCGCGCGATCTCCGACATTGCCACGATGCGTACCTCCCTTCGTCAGTTCACCCTGAGGCCGAACTCGTCTGCCGCTGCTGCGTCCACGAGTTCCGCGGCGCCCGACCGGTGGCCGAGCTGCGTCGGTGACCTGAGTCGAGAGGTCCGCGAATGCCCCGCTCGAACGAGTCGAAGTGGCAGCCCACCCACGACAGCATCGAGGTGTGGAACACCTCGCGCCGGGCGCCGGCGTCCAGCGGCGCTCGCTCCACGAGGCGCAGGGCGACGCGGGTCTGCCCGAGGACGTGGCCCGTGGGATGCCCCTGGCAGAGGTCGATCCGGCGCCACAGCGCCGTGGGCAGCTCGTGCCCGTTCACGTGCGGCTCTCCGACGATGTCGGCCGCGGCCATGGGGCAATTCTCCCTCACAGGGCACGGTGGTGCACCCCCGACGGGACGCTGCGCTTCACGATTGACATCGCGCGCCGCGCGACCGTTCAGCGCAGTGTCGGGCTAAACTATTCTCAATCGAGAAGGGTTTAGACGATGAGCATGGTGACTGCCGGTGAAGCGGCGAGGCGGCTCGGCATCTCGCGTCGACGTGTCGCCGAGCTCTGGCACGCAGGTGCGCTGCGTGGCAGCAAGAACTCGGCCGGCCTGTCGATCGAGCTCGCGAGCGTGCACGAGCGGGAGCTGATCGGCGCGATTCCAGGACGCCCGTGGTCCGGAGACATCGTCTGGGAGGTCATCGCGATCCTCTCGGGAGAAGCGGGCACTCCCACCGACACGTCGGAGGCGAGCCGCCGCATCCTCAAGCACGACTCCCCGGATCTCGCACGCCGGATGGTCGCCGCGGTCGACGTCGAACGGTACGACGCTCGTGACCTCGAGCGCGACCGCGACGACATCCGTCGGTCGCTCGCCCTCACCGGTGCGAGCGCGCTCGACCGGATCGAACGAGACCGGGCGGCGCGAGTCGTCGATCAGCAAGAGGGCCAGTCGATCCACGGGTACGTGCGACACGACGACGCGTCGCGCGATGCATTCCTCGAGGAGTTCGACCTGGTGCCGTCGCCGACCGGCGACGTGTTCCTCCATCGCTTCAAGAGCGGTACCCCGCGCATCGCCGACGAGACGCCAGCGGCACTCGTGGCCGCCGACTGCACGCGCAGCACCACGACCAGGATCCGCCGGGCGGGTCTCGACGCCCTCGAGAGGATGCGGAACGCGTGGCTGGCCGAGCGCAGCTGATCGAGGTCGACGAACGCGCCGTCGAGTGGGCGCTCCTCCTCGAGGTCGCAGAAGCCGTGCCATCTGAGCGCTGGGCTCTCGTTGGCGGTCTCATGGTCCACGCGCACGCGATCCGAGCCGGCATCACACCACCACGCCACACCAGCGATCTCGACGTGCTCATCAACATCGGCGCCGCGCGTATCTCCCAGGTCGCAGGACCCCTTCAGGCGGCTGGGTTCGAGCCCGTGGAGCCGAACGGAACAGGGCCGTTCCATCGCTTCAGACGCGGGCGTGACGTCGTCGACGTGATGGTGCCGCAGGCAGCCGACCGCACCTACCGCTGGCGGATGAGACCGGTACTGCGATCGCCTGGAGCTCAGCAAGCACTCCAGCGCCTCGACCAATACACGGTGACCGGTCGGCACGGCGGCGCCACCGCCCTCGTGAACGTCCCCGATGCAACCGGGGCGATCATCGCGAAGGCGGCCGCGTACTCGGTCGATCGTCGTGATCGGGAGCGTCACCTCGAAGACGTGGTCGTGCTCCTCGCAGCAACCCCACGTCGATACCTCGCGACCGAGCTCTCGCGCCGGGATCGACAGCACCTGCGGCCGATGATCCAGCAACTCTCCGTCCCGGACGCGATCTGGTGGTCAGTCCTCGATGACCGCGCGCGCGGCTTCGCGGATGCCACGTTCAGGCGGCTCCGCGAACTCGTCGAGTCATAGCCGAGTCGCCCCGCCGGCCCAGTTCTCGACACACCGGTAACCTGCGACGGCGAGCGGCGAGAACGTCACCGGCGATCTCGGCGATCACCTCGTCGATCTCCGGGCGCGGCTCGTACGCGGCATCCACATCGGTCGTGACCCGCATCACCGGGTCATCCGGGAAGCGGAGCACCATCGCCGCGCCACCCACGATCCGGACCGAACCCCGGATGCCATGCGCCACGAGCCGCCGCTCGAGCTCCTCGACCAGTTCTTTCGCCCGCTCCACCGTCAGCACCAGCCCGGCGTTTACGCGCGCGCCAACGATCGCTCATCGAGCATGATGTTCAGCGCACGAAGCTGCTCCGGGGTGGACCGCTTCGCACGCTCCTTCAAGGACGCGTACTGCCCGAATGGGTATCACGCCCGCGCCAACCTGGTCGGTGCTGCCCAGTCGGCTCACGGCACCGCGATGACGAAGGCCTCGCTGCCGCGGTCAGATCTCCCGATCAAGAGCAATTTCCAGTCACCTGAAGCACGAAACCTGCGACGGACCCCCAACCGCTTCAGCTGCATCGCTGCACATCAGCCCTGCTGCGAGCTGATAAGTCCGTTCTCGTACGCGTAGATCACGACCTGCGCGCGGTCGTGGGCGCCGATCTTGGCCATGATGCGTTTGACATGCGTCTTCGCGGTATGAGGTGAGATGAAGAGCGCTTTCGCGATGTCGTCGTTCGATCCGCCGCGGGCGACGAGGAGCAGGATCTCGTTCTCGCGCGCAGTGAGTTCCGGAGCGTGAATCTTGGGGCCCGGGCGCACGGCGCTCGGATCGGTCCGAAGGTACCTGTCGATGAGTCCGCGGGTCGCGGCCGGCGACAGCAGGGCCTCTCCGGCATCGACGGCACGGATGGCCCGGACCAGCTCGTCCGGCTCAGCTCCCTTACCCACGAAGCCGCTCGCCCCGGCGCGGAGTGCGGCGACGACGTACTCGTCCTCTTCGAAAGTGGTGAGGATGAGCACGCGGGTCTCCGCGAGTGCGGGATCGCGGCAGATGAGGTCGGTCGCTTCGATGCCGTCCATGACCGGCATCCGAATGTCCATCAGCACGACATCGGGTCGGGCCTGGATTGCAAGTCGGTGGGCGGCGAGTCCCGTGTCGGCGTGGCCGACGACCTCGATGTCGGGTTCGCTTCCGATGATCTGTGCAACGGCGTTGCGGATGAGGGCCTGATCGTCGGCCACGGCGACACGGATCATCGTGTTCCTCCTTTCGTACGCCTCAGCGGGAGGTCGGCGCTGACGCGGAACGTTCCGCCCTGTCGGGAGATGTCGATGCTCCCGCCGACGGCTGCGACGCGTTCGCGCATGCCCAGGATGCCATGACCAGGCACGTCGCCAGCGGCTGGATCGCCCCCGTTCATCGCGGTCGTCGGGTTGGTGACGAGCAGGCGGATGGCGTCCGCGCCCTGACTGATCCAGACGTGCGCGCGATCGTCTGCGCCGTGCTTGCCGGCGTTGGTCAGCGACTCCTGAACGAGCCGGTAGACCGTCGCGTCGACCGCGCCGGGGATCAGGTCCGGCTCGAGATTCTCCTCGCGGATCGTCACGTGGAGTCCTGAGGCCTCCAACGACGCGTACAGCGCATCGAGCTGTGCGATCCCGGGCAGCGGCGCTCGCGGAGCACCTTCCTCCGCAGCGCGAAGCGTTGCGAGCAGGTCACCGATCTCGCCGAGGACATCACGGGCGGCGGCTCGGGCCGTCGCCAGGGCCGCCCGGGCGGCATCCGGATCGGTGGTGAGCGTGCGGTCGGCCGCAGCGGTGTTCAGGCTGACCACGGAGATCTGGTGCGCAACGGCATCGTGGAGGTCGCGCGCGATCCGAAGACGGTCTTCGGCGACACGCCGAGACGCTTCGGCATCACGAGTCTGCTCGGCCAACTCCGCGCGCTGCACGATCTGATCGATGTACGCGCGGCGTGTCCGAGTGGCGTCGCCGGCAGCGGCGAAGAACGCGAGAGTGGCCAGAACGAGAACGGTGAACGGATGCTGCTCTGTGGACTCGTGCATGAATGCGACGGGAACCATGACTGCGGCGACGACGAGCGTCGTGATGATCACGGTCCGGCGCGGGTGTCGTGTCGCGATCGTGAAGAGCGCGATACCGGCGGCGAGCGCGGAGAACGGGCTCACGCCGAGCACGAGCGTGGCCGCGACGTACGCGGCGACGCATCCGATGAGGACTCCCCAGGGCCATTGCCGGCGAGCGAACATCAGCGCAGCCGGTAGCAGCGCGAGGGCGTAGCCGCGCATCGTGGGCTCTTCGACGATCCGTTGCAGCGGCCCGACGGTGGTGACGATCACCAGCAGCGCCGCGAGCAGGTCCCTCGACCATCCCGGCAGACGAGCCAGGGCCGACCCGCTGCGAGCGGGGGCGGACGTCGGTGACGTGTCGGACATGACCCCAGTATCTGCCGCGGGCAGGGGCTGGTGAGGGTTCCACACGGCGAATACCCCGGCCGGGGTACAGGGATGCCCCCGGCGGGCGACGCGCCCGTGGCCGCGTTCCGAGAGCCTCGAAGGGACCGGAATACGAACGAAGGACTCACGATGCTTGATCCCCTTGGCGCAGATACTCAGGGCGCCGCCATCATCTCCGTCAGGGACGTCGAGAAGACGTACGGCAGCGGGGCCGGCCGGTTCGACGCCCTGCGCGGCGTCAGCCTCGACATCCGCGAGGGTGAGAGCCTCGCGATCGTCGGGAAGAGCGGCTCCGGCAAGTCCACCCTCATGCACGTCCTCGCACTACTGGACGAGCCGACCGCTGGCACCGTCCTCCTGGACCGTCGCAACGCGAAGGAATTGAGAAGCTCCGAGCTCAATCGCGCCCGGAACAAGACCTTCGGGTTCGTGTTCCAACAGTTCTTCCTCACGCCGACGCAGACGGTGCTGGAGAACGTGATGCTGCCGCTCACGATCGCCGGCATGCCCAACCGCGCCCGCCGTGCGCAGGCAATGGCCGCCCTCGAGCAGCTCGAGTTGGCCGACAAGGCCAAGAACAAGGCCACCGACCTTTCCGGTGGGCAGAAGCAACGGGTGGTGATCGCCCGCGCCCTGGTCAACCACCCACGGATCATCTTCGCGGACGAACCCACCGGCAACCTCGACACCGCCACCGGGCGCACCGTCGAAGACATCCTCTTCACCCTGAACCGGGAGCAGGGCATCACCCTCGTCATCGTCACCCACGATGACGACCTCGCCGCCCGGTGCGATCGGCGAATCCAGATCCAGGACGGCCGCATCCTCGAGGAGGCCACCCGATGAAGACGATCGATCTCGTACGGACCGGCGTGCGCAACACCTTCCGCTCCCGCGCTCGAACCACCCTCACCGTCCTGGCGATCTTCGTGGGCGCATTCACACTCACCATCACAAGCGGCCTCGGAACCGGGATCAACCGGTACATCGACGACACCGTCGCCGCGATCGGCGGCGGCGACGTCCTCACCGTCACCAAGGTCGCGGACGAGGACTTCGACCCCACCGACACCAGCCCGCAGGAATACGACCCGAACGCCGTCACGACCGGAGACGGTATCGCGCGAACCTCGATCGAGATGATGACCCAAGACGACCTCGACGCGATCGGCGACGTCGACGACATCCTCGACGTCGAGCCCATCACGCCCGCGCAGGTCGACTACGTCAGCCACGACGACGGCACCCGGTACACCGCCACGGTCAGCGCCCTGACCCCCGGGCAGACCGTGCAAACAACCGCCGGCGCCGAGCCCGAGAACGGCACCACGCAATTCCAGATCTCCCTCCCGCCGACCTACGTGGAGCCCCTCGGCTTCGACGACGACACCGACGCGATCGGCGCAACGCTGACCATCGCCGTCACCGACGGCGCCTTCGAGCAGCACACCGTGGACGCCGAGATCGTCGGGGTCACGGAGGAGACCCTCGCCGGTCCCGGCGGAGCCAGCCTCATCGCCAACCAGGCGCTACAGGACGAACTCGTCACGCTGCAGAGCACCGGACTCCCCGACGACCAGCTCGACCAGTGGGCTCAGGCGACCGCGACCTTCGACCCGGAACTCACCCCGGACGAAGTCGACGCCCTGAAGGAGGGACTCGCCGACGAAGGTTTCAGCGGCACCACCACCGCCGACACCCTCGGAGCGTTCACGACCGTGATCGACACCATCGTGCTCATCCTCAACGCATTCGCCGGAATCGCCCTGCTGGCTGCAGGATTCGGGATCGTCAACACCCTGCTGATGTCGGTGCAGGAACGCACCCGCGAGATCGGCCTGATGAAGGCGATGGGCATGAGCAGCGGCCGCGTGTTCGGACTGTTCAGCATCGAAGCCGTCTTCATCGGATTCCTCGGCAGCGCCATCGGCGTCATCACCGCGATGATCGTCGGCACTGCTGTGAGCGGTCTCCTCGCCGGCGCCCTGCTCGCGAACCTCCCCGGACTCACGCTCATCGCCTTCGATCCGATCACCATCGGCGTCACGATCCTCGTGATCATGGCCGTCGCCTTCCTCGCAGGCACCCTCCCCGCAGCTCGCGCCGCCCGCAAGGACCCCGTCGACGCACTCCGCTACGAGTAGCCCGACACCTACCGAGTCAACCCTCGAACCAGGAGTACAACATGGACACGGCCACTGAAACCACGTACCGGGCCAGCAAGGCGATCCCCCTCAGCGCCGGCATCGTCGCCCTCACGGCGAGCCTCGCCAACGCGCTCATCGCCTGGGCAGGCCTCGCCCTCGGAGCCCCCGCCACCGGCGGCATCCTGCCGATGTCGTACATCACCCTCACCGTGATCGCAGCGATCGCCGGGGCGGTCGGATGGCATCTCATCAATCGGTACGCGAGACGTCCACGACGAGTGCTGACCTGGCTGGTACCGACCTTCCTGGTGGTCTCGTTCGTCCCGGACATCCTCGTGGGAATCAGCATGGGGTGGATCCTGGCGGTGACGCTGATGATCATGCACGTTGCGACCCTCGCGATCGGCATCACCGTGTACGCACGGTTGATGCGCGTCCCCGAGGAGCGCTGATGGACGGCATCGAATGGGAGATCGCCGGGCTGCCGCTGCATCCGCTGCTCGTCCACGGCGCAGCCGTGCTCATCCCGCTCTCCGCGATCCTCCTCGCCCTCATCGCGGTGTGGGGCGGCTGACCGGCTGTGCCCACAGCAGAACGGTCAGGGTCGCGCGGGCGCTTCTCCCCCGTCTACGCGGCCCTGACCCTCGCATACCTGCTGCTCGTCGGACGATTCACGCTGGCGGATCCGCCCTGGCTGACCACGCCGAACGAGATTCCAGGTGGCGTCCTCGCCCTCGGCGCGTGGACCGACGCCGACACGTGGACCACGGGCAGCGCGTTCGAATTCGCCGCCAACGTGATCCTGTTCGCGGTGCTGGGGTTCTTGCTCGGGCGTGCACTTCCACGCGCATCCCCGGCGGCGCTGATCGCGGTCAGTGTGCTCGTCACCCTCAGCATCGAGATCGCGCAGATTCCCCTCCCTCGCGTATCCGACCCTCGGGACCTCATCGCCAACACGATGGGAGCGGTGGTCGGGGTCCTGATCACACGTGGACGCACGTTGCCGGCGCGTACGATCGCTGACATCGATCGAGGAGCGACATGACCGACGATGCCGATGAGTCAAGCGCAGATTCGGGGCCGGAGCGTGAGATGGTGCAGCTCGCTCGTCGACTGCGGCAGGATTTCGACCGGATCCAGATGGAGCACGAGTTCGCGATCGACGAAATGCTCACCAAGGTCTCGATACTGCGACGCGAATTCCAGCACCTGCACCGATACAACCCCATCGAGCACGTCACCTCGCGGGTGAAGAGCCCCTCCAGCACGCTCAAGAAGGCCGCCCGACTCGGCATCGACCCCACCCCCGAGGCGATCAGAGAGCGCATCCGGGACATCGCCGGCGTGCGGATCACCTGCAGCTTCATCGCCGACACCTACCGAGTGCTCGAAGCCCTCACGTCCCAGACGGACGTGCGCGTCATCAACGTCAAGGACTACATCGCCGAACCCAAGCCGAACGGGTACAAGAGCCTGCATGCCCTCATCGAGATCCCCGTGTTCCTCAGTACCGGCGCCGTGAACGTCGCCGTCGAACTGCAGGTGCGGACCATCGCAATGGACTTCTGGGCGAGCCTGGAGCACAAGATCCACTACAAGTACGACGGCGATGTGCCCGCCGGCCTCGTCACGAGTTTGACCGCCGCCGCACGCGCGGCGCAGATACTCGACGAACACATGGAGCAGCTCCATCGAGAAGTACGGGGCCTCGACACGGACACCGTCGACGACGAGATGCGCGTGGACGAGCAGACGCTCCTGCAACTGTGGAAGATGGCGCGGGCCAACGCCGACGACACCGCCCCGGATGCGTGATCCGCGCGCAGCTCGCTGGTGAGCTCCATTCGTCGTATCCTAATAGGACAGTCGTCCGCTTAGTTCGAGGCAGGTGCACCGTGTCCGATATCGAAGCCCCCCGTCAGCGCGCTGACGCGATCCGCAATCGCGATCGCATCCTCGAGGCGGCGGTGGTGGAGCTCGCGCGCGATCCCGACGCGTCGCTCAGCGCGATCGGGAAGCGTGCAGGCGTCGGCCAGGGCACCCTGTACCGGAACTTCCCAGACCGCGAGGCGCTGCTCTGGGCGGTGTACCGCCGCGAGGTTCAAGAGCTCGTCGACAGCGCCGACCGGCTCCTGAGCGAGACCGATCCGGCATCCGCGCTCCGCGAGTGGATGGGCGCCCTCTCCCGGTTCGCGCTCGCGAAGGCAGACCTCGGGCCCGCGATGCGGCCCGCCGTGAAGGCTGAGGACAAGACCGCCCGCCCCGGGTACGCGCAGGTCGTCGACGCGGTGGCCACCCTCCTGACCGCCGGCCAAGAAGCCGGCGTGATCCGCTCCGACATCACCAGCGAAGACTTCGTCGCCCTCATCGCCGGCATCTGGCAGATCCCGGCCGGCGCCGGGTGGGAACCCCGGATGACGCGACTGCTCGACCTCGTGATGGACGCCCTCCGCACCCCCGCAGCCCCTGACTGATCACCCGCCTATTCGCTCGACTTCACAAACGGACAATTGTCCGCTACACTCATAACCGGACAGTTGTCCAGTTAGATTCAGCCGACGACCTCACGGCGCGACGGCGAGGAACTCTTGTGAAGGAGCAGTCATGCGTATTGCCGTTCTCGGTGCCACCGGCCGAACCGGTGGCGAAGTCGTTCGCCAGGCCCTCGCGGCGGGTCATGAAGTGGTCGCCTATGTGCGGCGCCCTGAGGCGATGAACGCTGCAGCCGGCCTGACCATCGTCGGAGGGCAGCTCGAAGACGGCGCCGCGCTCGTGCGCGCACTCGCCGGCTGCGATGCGGTCGTCATCACCCTCGGCCCGAAGGTCACGCAGCCGAACGTGCCGATCATGCAGACGGCCGTACCGGCAGTGATCGCCGCCGCTCGTACGACCGGTGTCGACCGAGTCGTCGTGCTGTCGGCCCTCGGCGCAGGAAACACGTTCGCGAACACGCGCTACCCGTACCGGTTCGGGTGCCGCACCTTCCTGGCGGGCAACTTCCGCGACCACGTCGCCGGGGAGAGTCAACTGGTCGGATCGGGCCTGAAGTGGACCACGTTCCACCCCGGCCCGCTGTTCGACGCCGCCCGAACCCCGCACCCCACGATCGTCGATGCCGCCACCGGGTATCGGATGCCGGGCGCTCCCCGCACCCAGCGCGCGGATGTGGCGGCAGCGATTCTCGATGCGATCGACGACCCCGACACGTACGGCAAGGAGATGTTGATCACCTCCGCCCGCCAGGCCGCCTGACGCGGCGCCGGCACTCGCTGTCCCAACCAGCCTCACTCACCTCGTTCACACCTCACGGAGGGATCCCATGTCCACGACCCCCGAATCGACGACACCGTCGGTTCCGCAGAAGACGCCGATGTGGCGCACCATCACCCTGTCGACCGTGCTGACCGCGCTCATCGCGGTCGTACTGCTCGCCTTCTCCTGGCCCGCACTCACCGCGGAGCCCAAGGGCGTCGCACTCGCCCTCACCGGCCCGGAAGCCGCGGTATCCGCCGTCCAACCGCTCCTCGAGGAGCAGGCGGGCGACACCTTCGACATCACCACCGTCGACGACCGGGACGCCGCGGTGGAGGGCATCGAGCAGCGCGACTACGCCGGCGCGATCATCCTGGGCACCGAACCCGAGCTGCTCACCGCGTCCGCGAACGGCACCATCAACCAGGTCATCGCCGGCCTCGCCGACCCGCTGCAGGAAGCCCTCGACGCCCAGGCCACCGCGCAAGCCGCCGCGATGGCAGATGCGCAGGGCCTGGATGCATCCGCCATCGCTGCACCGGAGATCACCCTGGCCGTGACCGACGTCGTCCCGCTCTCGGAGGACGACCCGAACGGGTCCCTGCTGACCTCGGCGTTCTTCCCGATCCTGTTCGGCGGAATGATCGGCGGCATCGTGATCTCCACCGCCATCGTCGGGTCGCTGCGACGCATCGTCGGAGTCACCGTGTACTCCGCCGTCGGCGGTCTGGTGCTCACCAGCATCCTGCAGAACTGGTTCGGCGCGATCCAGGGCGACTTCCTCACCAACTGGGGAGCATTCGCCCTCGCCATCGGCGCGATCGCCGCCCCCATCATCGGATTCGTCGGTCTCCTGGGACGCGCGGGCATCGCCGTCGGCCCGGTCGTGATGATGCTGTTCGCCAACCCGATCTCCGGCGCCGCGCTTCCCGCGCAGTTCCTTCCCGGAATCTGGGGCACGGTCGGCCAGTGGTTCCCGCCGGGCGCCGCCGCCACCCTCGTCCGCGAACTGTCGTACTTCCCCGATGCGAACATGCTCTTCTCCTGGCTCGTGCTGGGCGCATGGTTCGTCGGCGGGCTACTGCTGGCTTTCGTCGGACACCTCCGCGAGCAGCGTCGCGCAGCGACCGCCCTCGTGATGAGCACCACCGCCGCCACGACCGACGCCGCACCCGCGGAACAGCTCGTCCGCGCCTGAGGCGAGAGAGGGGGGTGCGTGCCCCGGCACGCACCCCCCTCTCCCCACCCCCACCCGCGAGTCCGCCCACCAGACCCGAAAGGTACAGATCATGCACGAGCAGATCGCGGCTCTTCGGCACGAGATCGAACGCAGTCGCTCCACCATCGTCATCACCGGTGCCGGCATCTCCATGTCGGCCGGGATCCTGGACATGGAGCACATGAACGTCCTGCAGGTCGCGCAGACCAGTGTCGAGGCGCTCGTGCGCCTCCACCCCGAACGCAGCTACCGACTCCTGCGGAAGTCGTTCCTCAACGCCATCTTCGACACCGGCCCGAGCATCACGCACCGCAAGATCGCCGAGCTCGAGCACCAGGGCCTCGTCCACGGCGTCATCACCACCAACATCGACCACCTGCATTCACTCGCCGGCTCCCGCGAAGTCGCCGAGATCCAAGGCAGCTACGCGATCAACCGCTGCCTGAGCTGCCGCCTGAGCGACGACGACATCGACATCTGGAACCGCGGCACGGCGCCCCGCTGCCGTGCATGCGGCGGAATCGTCGTGTCCTTCCCCGTCTACACCCACGTCGGTGTCAACCAGCCCGAGTACGACCGCGCCGGAGCCTGGGTCTCCCAGGCAGACCTCGTGATCACCGTCGGATCCAAGGGCATGTACGGCGGATACCTCCGCGACCTGAACCCCACCGCGCGCCTGGTGCAGGTGAATCCCAAGCCCACGACGTTCGATGACCTCGCGACCTTCACGATCCGCGCGGAGGCCGACGACGTGTTCTCCGAGCTCTGATCGGCTCGGCCTGGGCGTCGGCGTCGTCATCTGTGTTGGCGGTCCCAGCCGTACCGAGACGCAAACCGCGGTGGCAGGACGCGACCAGAAACGAGACCAAGAACGGTCTTCGACGACGCCTCGCAGCACATGATGAGAAGTCCAGATCACACGGCATTTCCAAGGGCCATGCGGCGACCGTCCCTCGGAACGGCCGCTTCCACACCGGCTCGCGAACCCAGAAACAATCCCAGATCAGGCACTACTCTCGCGAGGACTCGAATAAAGAACAATCCGCCCCGAATCACGTCCTCCCAGACTTCGCGACGGCGAATCCCCCGAGATCCCCGGAATTCCGGGCGAGAAGCCGCAAAAGACCGCGCCGGAACCTGAGAGGATAGCGGAAATCGGACATACCGTCCGTTCAACCGCAGAAATGCGAAAACCCCCACTTGACCGGGGGTTTTCTTCACTGCTGGGGTACCTGGACTCGAACCAAGAACAACTGAAGTCGATCTCGGCGATTCGGGGCCGGCCCGCGAGAGGCGGAATTCCGCGGATTTCCGCGGATCTCATGCGCCCAAGTCTACGTGCTGCTACGGAGTCATACGGGCCGAATCTGGTCTCCGAGGGCGCTCTCGGCAGGTTTCTGGTCACCTGAGACGGCGGTCGACGAGGCTGGTGTGCGCGACGTATGTCAGGCGAACTCGCCGCCCGAGATCGCCGAGATGGCGTCGTCCAATGCCGTCGCGAGCGGAACTCCCTGCGACTCGGCGAAGCGGTTCGCGGTCGACAATGCGGCAAACGCGGCGGCCACGACGGCTGCCAATTGCAGCGCGGTCGCCTCCGACTCACGCTCGGCTTCGCGGCGTTCGAGCTCGATCGCGATCAGACGCTGGGCGCGCTCCATTCGCTCGAGATAGCCCGCGCGGAGCGTCTCCGAGGATTGGATGACGCGGTTCACTTCGAGCGCCGATCGACGCGAGTCCTCGTCGGTCATGTACATCACGACCGGGTCGAACATCCGTCGGAGCGCAACCCAAGGCTGCTCGTCGAGCGGGCGCCTCGCCAGTGCAGCAGCGAAGTCCTCGCCCTGTTTGTCGAACTTGCCGAGTATGAGCGCTTCCTTGCTTCCGAAGTAGCGAAAGAAGCTGCGCTTCGACATCCCGACGACCGCGGCGATCTCATCGACCGTCACATCTTCGTAGCCACGCTCGACGAACAGCGCCTGGCCGGCAGCGAGCAGCTCGGCCTGAACGGCCCGACGCGTACGCTCGCGCAGCGTGGCGCCCATTCCCGGTTCTGTCATGCCTCCATGCTATACACTGAGGTACGAAAGTGTCACCTGATGTCATATGTGGCGCGGGGTACTTGAAGTGAGGAGTAGAAATGACCAAGACCTGGTTCATCACCGGCGCAGGCCGAGGATTCGGCAAGCAGTTCGCCTCGGCGGCCCTGCAGCGCGGTGACAAGGTGGCCGCGACGGCCCGCAACCTCGACGCCCTCCAGGACCTCGTGGACGTGTACGGTGACGCCGTCCTTCCCGTGCAGCTGGACGTCACCGATCGTGCAGGCGTTGACGCGGCCGTCGCAGCCGCTGTGGCCCAGTTCGGGCGGCTCGACGTCGTTGTCAACAACGCCGGCTACGGCCTGTTCGGCGCGGTCGAGGAGATCAGTGACCAGGAGCTGCGCGAGCAGCTCGAGGTCAACCTGTTCGGCGTCCTCCACGTCACCCAGGCGGTCCTGCCGACCCTGCGCGCGCAAGGCGCCGGCCACATCATCCAGATCTCCACGATCGGTGGCATCGGCGCGTTCCCGAACCTCGGCGGATACCATGCCTCCAAGTGGGCGCTCGAGGGCCTCAGCGAATCACTCGCCCAGGAGGTCGCCGGGTTCGGTATCAAGGTCACGCTCGTCGAACCGGGCTCCTACGCCACGGACTGGGCCGGCAGCAGCGCCGTGCACGCGACGCAGATGCCCGCCTACGATCCGCTGCGCCAGGCGATGGCGGAGCGCATGAAGGCAAGTTCCGGGCAGGCGACGGGCGACCCTGCCGCGGCAGGCCCCGCGCTACTGAAGATCGTCGATGCAGAGCAGCCTCCGCTGCGCGTCCTGTTCGGCACGGCCCCCACGCAGATCGCTCGTCACCTCTACCAGCAGCGGCTCGAGACCTGGGACCAGTGGAAGTTGGTCTCCATCGAGGCGAACGGCAACTGAACGCACTCGGGGAGGAGCGCCGTTCGGCCGCCCCTCCCCGATCTGCGACGGATGCACTGAAGGACCTCTAGGAGGACTCCCAGCGCATCCACCTCGGCGGCGGCGGCGGATCGACCGCTACTTGCCGCCGTCCTGTCGGTACTGCTCCTCGAACTGCCCGACGAACATCGTCGAATGCAGATGCTGCACGTGCTCGCGCGCGACGTCCACGGCCATGACCGGGTCATGCGAAGCGAGAGCGTCGACGATCCGGGCGTGGTCCTCGTTCGCCGCGTGGAGCACGTCGATCGGGTACGGGATGAAGTAGCGGTACAACTCCACGAGCACCTCGCGGTACTGCTCGAGGGCCCATGTCAGGCCACTCGCCTCCGCGATGCCGAGATGGAAGCGCTCGTCGGCGCGGTGGTACTCCGTCCAGTTCTCGGCGGCAGCGGCGTCCGCGACGTGCTGCGCCAGTTCGGCGAGCTCACCGGCGGAGGCCTTCACTGCCGCGTGGTGCGTGAGGGCGCACTCGAGGAGAGTGCGGAGGTCGATGAGGCGGTGCACCTGGGCGGCATCAGCGCGGTAGGCCTCGACTGCGCTGTCCGGCACCGACGGGCGCAGGCCGGTGACGTACGTGCCGCCGTTCCGGCCGCGACGGCGTTCGACGACGCCGTCCGCGGCCATGGACTCGAGGGCGCGGCGCACGGTGATCTCACTGACGTCGAGGGCGGCGGCGATTCGGGCGTCGGGCGGCAGCTTCTCCCCCACTGTCATGAGGTCGAGGTCGATCGCGAGCGCGATCCGAGCACGCACGGTGTCGACGGCCGACATCCGGCTGATCCCGCTGAGTTCGGGCTCGGTCAGCGCGTGCGCGTCCGGCGTGGAGGCCTCCGGCGGATCGGTTGACTGCAGCGAGCTCACGGAACTCACTGTACGCGGGGTCTTGCAATATTCGATCATTCTGATCTATTTTATTCCCACGCAACCTCGGAAGGTCCTCATGCCCCGCACGCTTCGCATCGCCGCCCAGCAGTCGGCCCCGGTCCCCATCGGCACCGACCGTTCCTCGTTCGCGGACGAGGTCGTCGCACTGTCCGGCCGGGCGGACCTCGTCGTCTACCCGGAGCTGCACCTGTTCGGGTCGGAGACGTGGCCCGACACCGAGCGCACCGAGCGTCTCCGGGCCTCCGCCGTGCCGATCGACAGCGAGCTCGTGCAGTCGCTCGGCGACCTCGCCCGCCGGGCTGGCGTCTGGCTCATCCCCGGCAGCATCTGCGAGCGCGGCGAGCAGGGCGAGCTCTTCAACACCGCGCTCGTCTTCTCGCCCGACGGCGACCTCGTCGCCCGCTACCGCAAGGTCTTCCCGTGGCGGCCGTTCGAGCCCTACGACCCGGGCGACCGCTTCGTGACCGTCGACCTCGACGGCCTCGGCCGCATCGGCCTCTCGATCTGCTACGACGCCTGGTTCCCCGAGGTCTCGCGCCACCTCGCGTGGATGGGCGCCGAGGTGGTCGTCAACATCGTGAAGACCACGACCCCCGACCGCGCGCAGGAGCTCGTGCTCGCCCGCGCCAACTCGATCGTCAACCAGACCTTCACCCTGAGCGTCAACTGCGCCGGCCCGATCGGCCGAGGCCTGAGCCTCGTCGTCGACCCCGACGGCGAGGTGCTCGACGCGTCCGACGACGGCGATCCCGTCACCCTGGTCACTGACCTCGACCTCGACCGCATCGCCGAGGTCCGCGAGCACGGCACCGCGGGCACCAACCGCATGTGGTCGCAGTTCCGGCCCGCCGACGCCCCGATCGAACTCCCCCTCTACGCCGGCCGCATCGACCCCGAACGCTGGCATCCCGCGGCCACCGGGGCGACCCCCCTCGCCGGCATCACCCGCACGCGCACCGCCAACCCCACCCGCTAGGAGTCTTCATGTCCGCGCCATCCCCGACGCTCACCCGCACGCTGCGACTGCCGTCGCTCGTGCTCTTCGGCCTCGCCTACATGACGCCGCTCATCGTCCTCGGGATCTTCGGCGTCGTCGCCGAGGTCACCGGCGGCGCAAGCGCGTCCGCCTACCTCGTCGCGCTCGTCGCGATGCTCTTCACCGCCTCGAGCTACGGCCGCATGGCCGCCGCGTACCCCGTCGCCGGGTCCGCGTACACGTACGTTCGCCGCACGATCGACTCGCGAGTCGGGTTCCTCGTCGGCTGGGTCGTGCTCCTCGACTACCTCTTCCTCCCGATGGTCATCTGGCTCATCGGCGCGGCGTACCTCGAGGCGCAGTTCCCTGGCGTGCCCGCGTGGGTGTGGATCGTCGGGTTCATCGTGGTCACGAGCCTGCTCAACATCCTCGGGATCAAGGTGGCCGACCGGACGAACTACCTGATGATGGCCTTCCAGGTGCTCGTCATCGGCGTGTTCGTCGCCCTGTCGATCGGCTCGGTCATCGCGAACGAGGGCGCCGCCGGCCTTGTGAGCTCCGCGCCCTTCGCCAATCCCACCTCGTCGTTCGCCACGATCACTGCGGGCGCCGCGATCGCCGCGTACTCGTTCCTCGGTTTCGACGCGGTCACGACGTTCACCGAGGAGGCGATCGAGCCGCGCAAGAACATGCCACGCGCGATCATGCTCATCGCGCTCATCGGCGGCGCCGTCTTCATCCTCGTCTCGTACGTCACGCAGCTCGTGCACCCCGGTGGGGAGTTCGCGGATGCCTCGTCGGCGGCGTTCGACATCGCCCTCCAGATCGGCGGCAACGCGTTCGGGGCGATCTTCATCGCCGGGCTGGTCATCGCCCAGTTCGCGTCGGGGCTCGCCGCCCAGGCTTCCGCCGCCCGCCTGCTCTATGCGATGGGCCGCGACGGCGCCCTCCCCCGCCGCGTCTTCGGGACGCTCAGCGCTCGCTTCCACTCTCCGGTCGTGAACATCGCGCTCATCGGAATCGTCGGACTCGTCGCCCTGTTCCTCGACGTGGCCACGTCCACGTCATTCATCAACTTCGGCGCCTTCACGGCCTTCACCATGGTGAACGTCGCGGTGATCGTCTACTACGCGAAGCGCCGCCGCGAGGGCGAGCGCCTCAACCCGGTGCTCTACCTGGTGGTGCCGATCGTCGGCGCAATCGTGACGGCCTACCTGCTGACGCAGCTCGACTTCAACGCGATCATGCTCGGCGTGAGCTGGCTGGCGCTCGGCGTCATCACGCTCGCCCTCGTGACGAAGGGCTTCCGGCGCCTGCCTCCCGAGCTCGCCGTCGACGAGGCGGATGCCGTCGACACGACCGCACCGGCCGAGCCCGCGGCCACGCGCTGACGCACTCGCTGCCGTGCGACTCACCCTCGCCCAGATCGACTCGGACGCCGATGCGGCGCGCAACCTGCGCCGCATCGGCGCCGCCGTCGAGCGCGCGGCTGCCGCGGGGTCGACGCTCGTCGTGTTCCCCGAGTACGCGATGTACGAGAAGCACGCCGTCGACGCCACGTTCGCCGAGGTCGCCGAGCCCGTGGACGGCGAGTTCTGCAGCGCGCTCTCGGCCCTCGCCTCGTCCCATCGCGTCGCGATCGTGGCCGGCATCGTCGAGCAGCACCCCGACGGCGATCGCCCGTTCAACACGCTCGTCGTGATCGGGCGCGACGGCCGGCTGCTCGGCCGCCACCGCAAGATCCACCTCTACGACGCGTACGGATTCCACGAGTCCGCCTGGATCTCCCCGGCAGAGCACCCAGAACCGACCGTCGTCGAGGTCGACGGCGTGCGCGTCGGGCTGATGACGTGCAGCGATGTGCGGCATTCGGAACTCGGCGTCGCCCTGGCGAAAGCCGGTGCCGAGATCGTGGCGCTGTGCGCGTCGTGGGTACCGGGTGAGCACAAGCTCGACCAGTGGCGCGTGCTCGCCCGCGCCCGCGCCATCGAGCACCTGTACTTCGTCGCTGCAGTCTCCCAGGCCGCACCGATCTCGATCGGCTCGAGCCTCGTGGTCGACCCGATGGGCGAGGTGATCGCGTCGCTCGACGAGGAACCTGCCCTGCTGACGCTCGACGTCGACATCACCGAGGTCGCGGCGAGGCGGGCCGCCGCGGCGCGCTGAGCGCGACCTCCGTTCCACGCCCGTGGGCGCCGGGGTCTCCGGCTCAAGGGAGCGGGTCAAGAGGCGATAGCACCCCGACGAGACGTGGTACCGACCGCCGGAAGCGAAATCGTGACGTTGCCGGCCTAAACGGCCGGCGGATTACCACCCGCCTCGGGCCCTCATCGGGCTTCCGAGGTCCGCCGGACACCACGGAAGTGGACGACATCGCCGCTTCCCTCGGCGAGGACCGCGAAGTGGACTCCGACGAACCACTCCGCCGCTTCAGCTGAGAGCAGTCGCGCGCGGCCCTGACCGATAGCGACGGGCGCTTGCCCACCGGGGACCGCCTCGAACCGGTAGTAGTCGGCGGTGGCGACGATTCGGAGAGTGATGGAGTCGGCGGGAGGCAGCACGCGGTGGTCGACGGTGTGCAGGTCATCGACTCTTCGAGTGAACGTGGTCTCGATGGTCGAGTCTCGACCACGCCGCAGCGTCAGCCGGAAGAAGTGGGCGTCGTCGCTGTAGATACCTACTCCCGCACCGTCGAAGTCCGCTGACGCCAATGTCGCCTCGAAGGTCTGCGAATCCTCGGTTTGGGCGAGGAGGAGTGCTCCCTGCCGAGGCTCGCCGAGAGCACGGCCGCGAGGGAGCGTCACGCTGGCTTCCGTCGCGCTGATGCCGTCCGGAGACGGTCCGACCGTTTTCCAGCCGTACTCGATCCACGACGTGGGTGCGGACGTCGGCCGTGGAGTGGCTGGTGCGGGCAGTGGTGCGCTGTGCTCCTGGATGAGCTCGACGGTTCCGTCGCGACCGATGACGGGCCACCCGTCGGCGGTCCACGACACGGGAGCCAGGAAGGTCTCCCGTCCCAGGTTGTGGTGCACTGCGAATCCGCCCGCGCTCTCGTGCCGTGTGCCGAGGAACACTGCCCACCAGTTGCCGTTCTCGTCGTCGATGAGGTCCGCGTGGCCGGTGCTCTGGATGGGGTGACCCACGCGGTGACGATGCGTCAGGACGGGGTTATGGGGCGCCGGTTCGAATGGTCCCCACGGGCTGCGACTGCGCGCGCAGGTCTGCATGTGGCCCTTCCAGGTGCCGCCTTCGGCGCTGAAGAGGTAGTACCAATCGCCGATCCGGTACAGGTGCGGTCCCTCGATGTCGTTGGACTGGAACCCGCCGTAGTTGGTCGTGAGTTCCCGGAACGGCCCGAGCTCGCCGGTCGTGATGTCGAGCTCGGCCTGCACGACGGGGCCGAGGAAGCCGTCTTCGCGCGGGCGCATCGAGCGTCTGGTGTAGTACCAGCGTCCGTCGTCGTAGAGCAGAGACGGGTCGAATGCCTCATCGTCCACCCACAGAGCATCCGACCAAGGGCCGCTCGGGTCTTCGGCACGGACGATGAAGTTGCCGCCCCCTTCCGCGACGTTCGTGCAGGCAAGGTAGAAGACTCCATCGACGTATCGAAGCGTCGGAGCGAACAGCATGATGGGGCCTTCTCGACCGTCCCTGCGATACTGCTCCGGCCGTGAGATCGCTCCGGCGAGGATGGTCCAGTTCACCAAGTCCGTCGAATGGCGAATGAGGACTCCGGGCAGGAGACCGAAGGACGAGGTTGCGAGGTAGAAGTCCTCCCCGACTCGTGTGATGGACGGATCGGGCTCCGTGCCGCGCACCACAGGGTTGTTGAAAACCGGCATCGGCGGGCCTCCTCGGTTAAACCGCTCATCGAACTGTATTACGGAGTGAACCACAGCTCGATGCTCGTTCTCCGTTCCGCGGAGAACGAGCTACTCGGCCACCTTCAGGATCGACCAGAGCTTCGCGATCCGATCGGCCATGTCCACACTGTCCGGGTCCAGCAACCACTGAAGCTGCAGTCCATCCGCAACGGCGACGAGGATCGACGCAGCATCCTCGGCGTCGATGGCCGTCGAGGCCTTCCCAGCCTCCTGCTGCGCACGGATGTCGCCGGCGATCTCATGGATCAGCCAGCGGTAGCGGTCGACGAAGAATCCATGGGCCATGCCGTCGCCGTCGACGCTCTCGGCCGACATCGAGACGAACAGCCGGACGAGACCCGGCTCGCCGGCATTGCGCGCCACCGCATCGAGCAATCGCTTCACGGAGTGGATGTGGCTGTCCTCATCTGGCGCCGTGGCGCGATCGTCCCTGCGACGGAGCACCGCGAGGAACAGTTCTTCCTTGGTGCTGAAGTAGTGGAGCAGGCCGGCCTGGCTGAGGCCCGTCTGCCGCGCGATCTCGCGCATCGAGGTCCGGTCGTACCCGCGTCGCCCGAACTCCTCCAGTGCAGCATCGAGGATCTCGCCTCGCTTAGCGAGACCTTTCGCATAGGGACCACGTGACGCCATGTCGCCATGGTACCGACGCGGATTCTATGAAACTATGTCGCTGACCGGTTTTCCGGTCGTCGAGTCCGACGAGGAAGTGGAGACGACACCGTGGACGACGAGATCCGAAGCCACCTTTGCGCGCTTCGCGCGTCATTGACGCTCGAGGAGAAGGTCGCGCTCCTCACCGGGCGCGACTCGTGGTCCACGACCCCGCTCCCATCGATCGGGCTGCGCTCCATGGTGCTCTCCGACGGGCCGGCCGGGGTCCGGGGCGCCCTGTGGGACGAGCGATCACCGTCGGTCAACTTCCCGTCGCCCACGGCGGTCGCCGCGTCCTGGGATCCCGCGATGGTGGAACGAGTGGGCGCAGGGCTCGGCAGCGAAGCCGTGCGCAAGGGGGTCGACGTGGTCCTCGCACCGACGATCAACATCCAGCGCACGCCGTACGGCGGCCGCCACTTCGAGGCGTTCAGCGAGGACCCGCTGCTGACCAGCGTGCTCGCGACGAGGTACGTCCGCGGGATCCAGTCCTTCGGCGTCGGCGCGACCGTGAAGCACTACGTGGCCAACGACTCCGAGACCGATCGCTTCACCGTCGACGTCCGCGTCTCGGACCGCGCGCTCCGCGAGGTGTACCTGCGCGCCTTCGAGGGCCCCGTCGTCGACGGAGGAAGCTGGCTGGTGATGAGCGCCTACAACGCCATCAACGGGCGCACCGCCTCCGAGAACGACCTGCTCACCGCCCCGCTCAACGACGAGTGGGGATTCGACGGTGTCGTCGTGAGCGACTGGACGGCCGTGCGCTCGATCGAGAGCGCCCGCCATCCCCAGGACCTGGCCATGCCCGGCCCGAGCGGCCCGTGGGGCGACGCGCTGGTCCGCGCCGTCGAGGACGGGCGCATCCCCCGTGAGGCCGTCGATCGCAAGGTCGACCGCCTCCTCATGCTCGCCGCGCGCGTGGGGGCGCTCCGAGATGTCCCGCGACGACCGGACGTCGCGCCCGCCGATGCGCGCGTTGTACGTGAGACGGCTCGGGCCGCGGCGATCGGGGGGTCGGTGCTACTCCAGAACGACGGGCTCCTCCCGATGACGTCCCCTCAGTCGATCGCGCTGATCGGCGAAGGCGCGTGCGTCGCACGGACCCAGGGCGGCGGCAGTGCGACGGTCATCCCGGAGGCGGTCAGCGCACCCCTCGCGGCGATCGGCGCACGATGGCCGGACACCCGGGTGAGCTGGTCGCTCGGCGCGGTCGTGCAGCACGGTGTCGCCGACCTCGCGCCGGAGGACTTCACCACGCTCGACGGGCTGCCGGGCATGACCGTTCGATACCTGGATGCGTCGGGGTCGGTGACCCTCGAAGAACGACGCCAGACGTCTCGCATCGTCGGGTTCGACCCCGAGTCCCCCGTCGTCGGAGCCGCGCGCGTGGAGATGAGCTTCCGCTGGCGACCGGGCACGGACCAACCCGTCGCACGACTCGGCATCGTCGGCCTCGCCGACTACGCCGTCTCCGCCGACGGCATGGAGGTCGCGGCCGGCGCGCTCCGCACCGGGCCGGACGACGATCCGGCCGCCGCCGTCCTTCACCCGCCGGCCACGGTCGTCGAGGTCCCGACCCCGTCGGAGGAGACCGACGTCACGGTGACCTTCCGCCCGGTGGCCGGCGCGATGCCCGATGCGCTGTCGCTGGGCGTCGGCGTCCCGCCCACGACCCGCGACGCCGACGAGCTCATCGCCGAGGCCGCCGATGCGGCCGCCGATGCGGAGGTGGCCGTCGTGGTCGTCTCGACGTCGGCGGAGGTCGAGTCGGAGGGGTTCGACCGCCGTTCGCTGGCCCTGCCCGGCCGCCAGGACGACCTGGTCCGCGCGGTCGCCGCAGCGAACCCCCGCACCGTCGTCGTGGTCAACGCCGGCGCGCCCGTGATCCTGCCATGGCGCCACGGGGTCCCCGCCATCCTCGTGAGCTGGTTCCCCGGACAGGAATTCGGCGACGCCCTCACCGACATCCTCAGCGGCGCCGCCGAACCGGGCGGGCGCCTCCCGGTCACCTGGCCGGGTACCGAGGAGACCGTGCCGGTGCGCGAGACCCGACCCACGGACGGCGTCCTCGACTACGCGGAGGGCGTGCACGTCGGCAGTCGTGCGTGGCTCCGCACGGGCGCCGCTCCGGCCTATCCCTTCGGCCACGGCTTGGGGTACACGACCTGGACCCTCGATGCAGCGTCCGCGCCGGCGACGGTGTCCGAAGGTGCGGACGCGACCGTCGCCATCCGACTGACCAACCGGGGATCCCGAACCGGGAAGACGGTCGCGCAGGTGTACCTCGAGCGGGTCTCGCCGTCCGAGATCGACCGCCCTGTCCGATGGCTCGCCGGGTTCGCCCCGGCCACGGCGGCCGCCGGCGAGACCGTGACCGTCGAAGTGCCGGTCGCAGCGCGGGCCTTCGAGCACTGGGACGACGGCTGGCGAACCGAACCGGGAGCCTACGCGCTCCGCGTCGGCTTCTCGGTGGCCGACCTGCCCGTCACACTCGACATCGCCGTGGATGCAGCAGCGCCGGTTGCGGTCGGAGCGGATGGGTCTTCGATCTCGGGCTCCTGGAGAGGAACACGATGACGCTCGACGCCCTCGGGAACGCCCACTTCATCACGGCCCGGGCAGACCGCCACGTCGCTCCGCGATTCTGGATCGAGGCCGACCTCGACCATCCACGCTCGGACGTGGTGGGTGCGGTGCTGCGCGCCACGGCCCACGGCGTGTACGAGGCCCGCATCGATGGGCGACCCGTCTCCGACTCCGTGCTCGACCCGGGATGGACCGCCTACGAGTGGCGCCTTCCCTACCAGGAGCACGATGTACGAGACCTGGTCGCCACCGGGAGCGGAGCCGTTCGGCTGGACCTCGTGCTCGGCAACGGCTGGTACCGAGGCGACCTGGCGTTCGCCGGAGCGAACGCCAATTACGGTGACGTCATCTCGGTCGCGGCAGTCCTCGAGGTCACCTACCGGGACGGCTCTGTCCAGCGCATCATCACCGATGCGAACTGGTCCGCCGCCGCGTCGGACACGACGCGCAACTCCCTGTACAACGGGCAGACGATCGACGCGCGCCGGCGGCACGTCACTGCACCGCCACTGGAGGTGCTCGAGGTCGACGTCGAACGCGGGAGGCTGGTCCCCCAGAGCGGACCGCCGGTACTCAGACACGAGACGTTCCAGCCCACCGCGATCTGGACGTCGCCGACGGGACGCACCCTGGTGGACTTCGGCCAGAACCTGGTCGGGTGGCTCCGCCTTACGGTCAAAGGACCGGAGGGCACGCAGATCGAGATCCGCCATGCCGAGGTACTCGAAGACGGCGAGCTCGGCACCCGACCGCTGCGGGCCGCAGAGGCGCGCGACGTCTTCATCCTCTCCGGCGGCGTCGACACGTTCGAACCGACGCTGACGTTCCACGGCTTCCGATACGTCGAGGTCCGCGGATGGCCGGGCGACCTCAGTCCCGACAGTCTCGAGGCGGTGGTCGTGCACTCGGAGATGCGGCGCACCGGGCACTTCTCGTGCTCGGAGCCGCTCGTGAACCAGCTCATCCACAACTCGGTGTGGGGCCAGAAGGGCAACTTCCTCAGCGTCCCCACCGACTGCCCGCAGCGCGACGAACGCCTGGGCTGGACCGGTGACCTCGCCGCCTACGCGGCATCCGCCTGCTTTCAGTTCGACTCCGCGGACTTCCTCGACAACTGGCTCGCCGACCTGCTCGCCGAGACCGCTCACTCCCCCGACCGCGCCGTACCACTGGTCGTTCCCGACGCCCTGAAGTACGCAACCTTCCCTGAGGACTTCGAAATGCCGCCCTGGACAGCGACGGCGGTGTGGGGCGACGCAGCGATCTGGGTCCCTCAGGCCCTCTGGACCGCATACGGGGATGCGGACCGCCTCGCATCGCACTACCCGGCGATGAAGCTTCACCTGGCGTCGGTGCAGCGCTACATCTCGCCCACGGGGCTCTGGGACCTCGGGCACCAGCTGGGCGACTGGCTCGACCCGGACGCACCGCCCGACCAGCCCGCCGACGCGAAGGCCGATCCCCACGTCGTCGCAACTACCTGCCTGTATCGGTCCGCGACCTTCGCCGCAGAGGTCGCGGGAATCATCGGCGAGTCCGAGGACGCCACGCGATGGACTCAGTTGGCCGAGCGTACGCGGGCCGCGTTCAACGAGCACTACGTCGACGGAGGCATCATCAAGTCCGACTGCGCGACCGTCTACGCGCTCGCCATCGCGTTCGGGGTACTGGACGACGAGGACCGCGGGCGCGCGGGAGACCGCCTCGCCGCGATCGTGCGCGACGCCGGTCACCGGGTCACGACCGGCTTCGCCGGCACGCCGTTCGTGACATGGGCGCTCTCGGAGACGGGTCACGTCGATGATGCGTACGCCTTGCTCCTGGAGAAGGAATGCCCGTCCTGGCTCTATCCCGTGACGATGGGCGCGACAACGGTATGGGAGCGCTGGGACTCCATGCTGCCCGACGGCACGATCAACCCCGGCGAGATGACGAGCTTCAACCACTACGCTCTCGGCGCCGTGGCGGACTGGATCTACCAGGTCGTGGGTGGCATCCGACCTGCCGCCGCCGGCTACACCCGGGTCCGGATCCAGCCGGTGCCGGGACCCGGCATCACCTGGGCCGAGACGTCCTATGAGTGCCGGCACGGCATGATCTCGGCCGCGTGGCACACCGACGACGGCGGGTTCACACTCGACGTGGCCCTCCCCGATGGGCTCCATGCGGAGATCGTGCTGCCTGACGGCCGTGTCGAGCAGGTCGTCGGCGGGGTCCACCGCCTCACCACGGCTCACTGAACCGAGTCGCGCCCGTTCCGAATCAGGCGCGATCCGGCCGCATCCGCCGTCACGGCGAATGCGGGTGCGAGCGCTGAGCGCCCGCACCCGCATCGGTGCAGCAGGTCAGATCATCGATCGACCGGGATTCCGCCCTCCTCTCGAAGGATCACCTGCAGGGCCTTCGCCATCTCCGTCAGCTCGGCCTTGGCCGCCTCGGAGGCCTGCTTCGCGTTGGCGTTCCCGATCTGGTTGAGGAAGGAACGCAGGGCGCTGTCGGCGACCTGGGCCTTGCCCTCGGCGGAGGCGCTGAGGGCCTTCGCGATGAACGCGTCGAGGCTCTCGGCGAGGCGAGCCTCGAGCTCGCCCTCGGAGGACAGGCGCTCCACGGCTGCGGCGAGGGCGGCGTACCCTTCCTCCCCGGCCACGAAGGTGAACCGGCCCGCGCCGACCGAGTAGACGGCGAAGTCGCCCTCGATCCGCTCGAACGTCGCACGCTCGGGCGTGAGCACGGCCTGGTCGCCGTCGGTCGGCACCCACACCTCGGCGGTGGTGTTCGCCGGAACCTCGACGGTCAGCGTGAGCCGGTCGTCGGCCTTGTCCCATCGGCTGGAGGCGAGGCCCCTGGGCGTCTGGAAGCTGCCCTCGACCCACGTGAGGTCGCCGGCCGGCTGCGGCTTGAACACGAGGGACTCGTACCCGACCGAGCCTTCGGCCTGATCGATGCCCGCGAGGCCCTTCTGGAACCACTCGACGATCTGGGCGAGGATCATGTGGTTCTTCGAGTCACCGCGGTTCCACCGCTCGCCGATCGTGGTGAACCCGTCGGGGTTCGCCGTGGTCGACTGCATGAAGTAGCCGTAACCGGGGTAGGTGTCCGTCTGCACCGCGTCGAAGAGCACGTCGCCGTTGCCCGACTCGGTGAGCTGACGCACCACCGCAGCGAGTCCGATGGTGCCCGCGCTGAAGTGCGGGTCATCGTCGTCGCCGAACTCCTTCACGTTCCGGACGAGCTCCGCCGTGACCGAGTCGCGGTACTCCTCCGGGACGATGTCGGCGTCCAGCGCCAGCGCCTGCGCGGCCTGGGTGGCGCCGGCGGTGCCGGCCTCGCCCTCGGCCGTGTAGAAGCCGACCGAGGTGTTGAGGAAGTGCGCGTTGAATGCGTCCTTGATGTCCTCGGCCAGCTGCGCGTACTCTGCGGCGTCCTCGTCGTGGCCGGTGAGCTCCGCCATCATGGCCATCTTGGTCATCATGACGTAGTAGCCCCACGTGCCCGAGATCCGGCCGTCGGTCTGCTCGACCGACACCCAGTCCGACAGCGCGGCATTGACGATGTGCTCGTCGTCGCCCGTGCCCGCCTTCTCGCGGCGGATGTAGTCGACGAAGTCGACCATCCGGTCGTAGGAGCGGGTCATCGTGTCGGTGTCCCCGTAGTACTCGTACAGGAACGCCGGGACGAGGATGATGCCGTTGCCCCAGTTGATCTCGTCACCGAAGCGCCCGATGTAGCCCCAGTCGTGGACCGGGGTCTTGAGCGCGACGTTGCCGAACATCGAGGTATCGGCCCGCGACTGCCCCTCGACCAGGTGGTGCTCCGTGGTCTGCATGTACGCGTCGAACTCGAAGAGCCGGTGGAATCCGTCCATCGGCATCGTGTAGTCCGCCGGGTAGGACTGCTTCTCACGTCCCGGGCAGTCCGTGAAGGTCGACATGATCTGCGTCGCCATCGAGTAGTACGCCATCTTGTTGATGCGGTTGATCCGCTCGTTCGACGAGTCGAAGCTGCCGACATCGGGCGTACCCGCCTGGAGGCGCACCGCCGTGACGATGTCGGCCGTCGGCTCGAGGCCCTCGGGCAGCCCCTCGATCTGGACCCACTGCATGCCGAAGTAGTTGAACTTCGGCGCGTGCTGCTCGCCGCCGGCCAGACCGGCGGTGATGTAGCTGTTGAACAGGTCTCGACCGCGACCACCGGGGCCGAGCGAGGACTGGTTGACCGTGCCATCCGCGTTGAGGCTCTCCGCGGGCTTGACCTTGATCAGGGTCCCCGCGGGCAGCTCGGGCAGGTTCAGCTCGGGCCAGCCGGCCATGTTCTGACCGAAGTCGAACACCCAGGTACCCGGTGCCGGGTTCGTGATGGTCTGCGGCGTGAAGCGCTCCGCCTCGTGGATCCCCTCGCCGGCGCGCGAGACCAGCTGGGTCGCCAGGTTCGGCGGCGGCGCGATGCCGGCCGAGGTCCAGTTCACCGTCGTGCCGTCGCGCCGCGTCGCCGCATCCGTCAGATCGGCGCCCGGCTCGTTCCAGCCGACCTGCACGCGGCGGGCGTCGAAGTCCTCGCCCGCGAACCACGCGTCGGTCACCAGGGCACCGGATGCCGCTCGCCAGCTCCGATCGGAGACGATGACGTCCGTGCTGCCGTCCGTGTAGGAGACCTCGATCCGGCCGATCATGCGGGGTGTGACCGCGGCACCCGCGCTGGGGTCGCTGGCGGCGATGTTGTTGCCCGATGCGGTCACCAGTGCACCGGAGGCGTGCGCCTCGTCGAGCGCCGGCTCGAACGAGATCCCCGTTCCCAGCGGGCCGGCCGTGCCGATCCCGGTGATGACCCGGGACTCGAGGCGGTCGCCGCCGTCGCCGGTGTCGATGTTGATCGTGCCGCCGACGTGGTAGTTCGACGTGCTGCTGAGCAGGACGTTCGTCGCGCCGGCCGGGGCATCCGCCACCAGCGTGCCGGAGCCCTTGATCTGGCTCTGCCACCACGCGTAGGGCGAGGTGCGGCCGACCGCGGGGTTGTGGATCGAACGCCGGACGTAGGCCGTGCCGTTCCCGAGCTCGACGCCCACGGCGTTCTCGCCGGCCTCGAGCGCCGACGTGATGTCGTAGGCCCGGTACTCCGTCGAGAGCTGGTAGTTCGTGTTCCCGGGTGCCATGTGCTCGTCGGTGATGCTCTGGCCGTTCACCGTCGGGTAGTGCATCCCGGCCCCGGAGAGGTAGAACAGCGCCCGGTCGACGGTCTTGCCCACGGCCAGGTCGAACTGGCGGGCGAAGATCGGCAGCGGGTCGGACTCGGTCCGCCCAGCCTGCTCGATCCAGCGCGCGTCACCCCAGTCGTCCTGGTCCAGCAGCCCCACCGTGAAGGTCGACGGGTCGCTCCACGCGGAGGGATTGCCGAGCGCATCCCAGACGCGCACCCGCCACGCGACCGTATCGCGCGACTCGAGGGCATCCGGGGCGCCGTACGCGACGTTGCCCTGCTGGTCGGAGTCGACCTTGCCGGAATCCCACAGCAGGTCGCCGGCTTCGAGCGCCGCGACGCTCGAAGCCGCCTCGATCTCGTAGCCGGTCTGACGATCCAGCGCGCACGCCCCGGCCACGGAGCCGTCGAAGCAGGGATTGCCCTCGGTGTCCTCCGACGTCATGATCCAGGACAGGAACGGGCGACCGGTCCCGAGGTCGATTGGCTGGTCGGCGCGCCCGTTCACGCTGAGTCCCTCGACGGTCACGGCGAGTCGCTCCGACGGTGGAGCAGCCGAAGCCGTCACCGCGCCAAGCGGCGCCGACAGGGCGACCACGCCGGCCGCCACGAGTGATGTCATCAGGACCTTCCTCATGGCGCGATCACCGCGCTCGATCCCGACCGGGAGCGCCGTCCACGACGGCCCCCTCCGGCTCCGGCGATCAACAACATGCTCATACTCGCACTCCTTCGTGGCGGGTTGCAGGGTTTGGAACACAGCCGGGATTGAACAACTTGAATGGATTCAATCCGTTCGGCCGCCACTCTTCCCGGTGTCGCGGCGTTCGTCAATAGCAATCGGCGAACTGCTTTTGATGCTTGACATTTGCCGGTCCGCACCGAAAAGGCGCGTGAGGAGCGCGGATTCTTGAGCCACATGAACGCGTTCAGGCAGAACTTGTCACTCGCTGAACAGTTCAGGTCAAGCGAAGTTCCCCACAACTGCGGCGAACCACGGCATCGGGCTCACCGTGCTCCGCATCTCTCCGCCCCGCGGACGCGAGCGCGATCTGAACATGTTCAGCGCCCTCGGGAGCGGAGCAGGTCCGCTCGGGGCGGCCTCGGAAGACGTGCGCGTATCCGGAAATGCCCGGGTCGACGACGCCGCGACGGCAGTGGCGAAGCGCATCGCGAGCATTCGAGGCGACCAGAACTTCCCATCGCTCCGTTGAGACCCGTTCTCAACGTCGGCGGATCGCCACGGGCGCATCGCGCGTCATGGCTCGATACAAGGCCTCGTCATCCGGAGGCGTTGGCAGCGAGGGCGTGGGCGCCCCCTCTGCGGCGAATCCCCTGATGAGGTGCCCGATCAGCCTGCGCCAGCTCTCGGGCGCTTCGGATGCCGTTGCGGCGACGACACCGGCGTTGGCGAATAGCACGAGGATGAGGTCCTGGGACGTGAAGTCGTCTCGAAGGTGACCGGTGCTGCGGGCTCGTTCGACCACCTCGAGGAAGCCCTCGTACGCCTGGACGCGGCGCGCCTCGAAGTCCGCTGATCCGGGAAGCGCGGTCGTGAGCACGTCGGCGAATCCGCGGTCGCCGGCCTGCATCTCGCACACGGTGATGACGTAGCGGATGAAGCCCCACCAGGCGTCGTCCTCGGCCAGAGCCTCCTGCGTGGCGAGCACGTACGCGTCCATCTGCTCTGCGAACGCCGCGCTGACCAGATCGGGAACGGTCGCGAAGTGGCGGAAGAGCGTGGCCTTGCCGACTCCCGCCTCGCGGGAGACCGCCGCCATCGAAATGCCCAAGCCCTCGGTCGCGTACAGCCTTCGAGCAGCCGTGAGGATCCGCTGTCGATTGCGCTGGGCGTCAGCCCGTCGTTCGGCCGCGCCCTCGCGCGTCGATGCCTTCCGCACCTCCGGGAATTCCATGGCAACCATCGTACTAAGCGGTCCGCCCGTTCCATTTATGTTAGGCTCGTCCCGGAAACGGATCGCCCGTTCCATTTGTGAAGGGAATGACGGAATCATGCCAGCTATTGCCATCGTCGGCGCCGGTCCGGGACTCGGCCTTGCGATCGCCCGAACCTTCGGTTCCAGGGGCTTCGACGTCGCGCTGATCTCCAGGAATCAGGGCACGCTCGATCGCCTTGTGGGACAACTCGAGGTCGACGGGATCACCGCTGCGGCGTTTCCGGCCGACGTGCTCGACCGGTCGGCGCTCAGGCAGGCGCTCGCATCCGCTGCCGATGAGTTCGGTCGAATCGACGTCCTCGAGTTCTCCCCCGTCGCCAAGGGCCAGGACGAGACGGTGCTGTCAACCCCGTCGGAAATGACACCGGAGAACACGCAGCTGCAGATCGAAGCGCAACTCTACGGCGCAATGACGGCCGCGCAGGCGGTGCTGCCGGCGATGAAGGAAGCCGGCGCCGGAACGCTGTTGTTCACCACGGGAGCGGGATCCGTGAACCCGGTTCCGATGATCGCGAACGTCAACGCCGCCGCGGCGGCGCTTCGCAACTGGGCGATGAATCTCAACCTGGAGCTGGCCGATTCCGGCGTGTACGCGGTTCACGTCGGAATCGATGTCTCGATCGATGTCGCGTCGGTCCCCGGGTTTCCGACCGCGCCGGCGTCCGAGATCGCGGCGGCCTACTGGGATCTGCACCAGGCGCAGGAGCACGCCGAGTTCATCTTCCGTCGATGACCTCCGGGGATGTCCTCCGGGCGCCGTTGCGAGTCGGCGCGAGGATCCTCCTCGCCCCGGAGCACACAGGCCTCATGGCTCCGGCGTGGGCGGTGGTCGAACTGGTCGACCGAATCGAGGATCCGACTCCGCTGCCGTGGAGCGCGGGGGCGGACCATCGGTGGCGTGTCGGCTACAGGACCACCGTGGTCGACTCGCGCGGTGACGTCGACGAACCCCTCGGACTGATCTGGGTCGACGACGACGCCCGCGACGCGAACGGAATGTTGCTCTCAGCCGATCGCTCCTGACGATCGATCAAGCTGGCGCAGACTCGGCGCGGCGGAAGCCCGGGCGAGCGTCTTCATCCCGCACGATGTCCGCCGCCGCGCCAAGGGTCGCGTTCGACTGGGCTGCTCAGACGCCGGCGAGCTGCACGAATCGGCCGATGGCGATGAACAGGGCCACGGCGAGCATTGTGACGTTGAACGGGGTGACCTTGGCCTCCCCGCGCCGCACGTGCGTGACGATGGCGCTGACCTGCACGATCACGAGTCCTGTCGCGGCCAACGGCGTCAGCACCGGGAGGATGCCCGTCGCCCAGGGCACGATGAGACCCACCGCGCCCAGAAGCTCGACGGCGCCGATGAGCTTGATCGTCGCGGGCGCGAAGTCCTCCGTCCAGGGCAGCATCGACTTCAGCTGCGGCTTCGGGCGAATGAGCTTGATCAGGCCGGCGGCGAGGTAGGCGGCGGCCAGGATGCCGGAGGCGATCCAGAGAGCGATATCCATGGGGGTTCCTTCGTTCGGTTCAGTTGCTGATGGCGGGGGCGGCGTCGAGGTAGGTGTCGTCGACGACTTGCGAAGCGGTGAACGCGGCGATGTCGGCGCGGCTGATCGCGAACCCGATCGAGTTCTGCCCGTAGAACCCGACGCGGAGGGCGTCGCGCTTGGGGGTGTCCTTCGGGGCAGTGAAGCGGACGATCGTCCAGCGCACTCGTGCTTGCATCACGAGGTCGGTCATGCCGATGAGTTCGGCGTAGGCGCGTGGCAGGAAGGTGCGGCCGAGGAAGCGGATGAGGCGCGTCTGCAGGGTGGGTCTTTCACGCGGATCGAGGATGCTGGGGGTGCCGTGGCCGATATACCGGGTGACGCCGTGGCGACGCATGGCGGTGAGTATGTGGCCCGTGCCCTCGACGAGTGGCAGCCCCGTGGCGTGCCGGTCCATGCTCGGGCCGAGGGCGCTGACCACGACGTCGGATCCGGCGACGGCGGTGTCGATCGCAGTGGCGTCGTCGATCTGTCCCACCACGACCGACACTGCTCCCGCCCAGCGGTCTGGGACCTTGGCGGGGTTGCGGACGTAGGCGGTGACGGCGTGCCCACGCTCGAGGAGTTCGTCGACCGTGAGTGCCCCGATGGCGCCGGTCGCGCCGAAGACCGTGACGTTCACGACCCGAGCACCTGTCGTACTGCCGGGGCGACCCGTTCCCCGAAGCGGCGGATGGAGTCGTGCACCATCGTGCGAGGGAGTCCGCCGAGGTCGACCTGCCCGAGGAAGCGGTCGGCGCCGAGCTCTGCCCGGAGGTCGAGGATCTTCTCCGCGATTTCCCGGGGTCCGCCGACCATGAGCGCGCCCCGGCGCGCGGTCAGCATCTGCGCCCCGGCAGGGTCGACCCGCCAGCCGCGACCACCATTGGTCTCCGGGGCCAGGTACCGCTGGTAGTACGGGAAGAACTCCTCCAGTGCGGTCTCCTGCGATTCGCCGACATAGAAGTGGCTGGTGATGCCGACCTTCAGCACCTCATCGCCGTGACCGGCCGCCCGCCCCGCGGCGCGGTAGAGCTGCACGAGACGCTTCGCGTGGTCCAGAGTGCCGCCGATGAACCCGAGCGCCATCGGCAGCCCGAGCGCTCCGGCGCGCTGGGCGCTGGACGGGGTGCCACCCACGGCCACCCAGATCGGCAGGTCTGGACGTGCCGACGGATTGGGCGCGGCGTCCACGAGCGGCGACCGGTGCGCACCCTCCCAGGTCACGCTGTCCTCATCGCGGAGCCGGAGCAGCAGTTCGAGCTTCTCCGCGAACAGTGAATCGAGGTCGTGGAGGTTCTCACCGAACAAGGCGAACGGTTCGGCGAACGCGCTTCGCCCGGCGTAGATCTCCGTCCTGCCGTGGCTGATGAGATCGAGCGTGGCGAAGTCCTGGTAGACCCGGACCGGGTCCAGGACCGACAGCACCGACGCCGTCGTGGTGAGTCGGATCCGGTCGGTCGCCTGGGCGATCGCGGCGAGGTTCACGGCCGGCGATGACACGGCGAACTGCCGCGAATGATGTTCGCCGACCCCGAAGACGTCCAGCCCCGCCCGCTCCGCCGCGACGCCGTACGAGGTGATGTCGTCCGTGCGAGACGCGGCCGTGTCGCCGCCGGGTGCGTAGATGTCACCGAGGGAGAAGATTCCGAGTTCCATGAATGGGTGGTCCTTCCGTCGCGCGATGGTGCGGGCCGCACTGCGGCCCGCACACCGTCGCGAGTCAGCGTCAGTTGATGGCCAGCACGAGCTTGCCGAGCGTGCCAGCGGCGAAGTGGCCCAGCGCGTCGGGCGCCTCGTCGAGTGTGTAGACGCGCTGCACGGTCACGGCCGTGTGTCCCTCGGCGTGATCGCGGGCGATGCGCTCCAGTGTCGCGTTCGTGGACTGCGCGAAGATCGGGACGACTCGTACGCCCTCGACCTGCAGCTGCGCAGGGTCCATCACCAACGTCGAGACGAGAACCCCACCCTCCCTCACGATCGATGCCAATGCCGCCGGGTCGCCGGCGAAGTGCAGCACCGCGTCCACGCCGGACGGGTGGAGCTGGCGCACCTGCGCGGCGACATCCGCGCGGTAATCGACCGTCGAGGCCGCGCCGAGTTCACGCACCTTCGCGACCTCCTCGTCCGACGTCGCGGTGGCGACCACCTCGGCACCGGCCTTCGCCGCGAGCTGCACCACCTGCTGGCCGACGCCTCCGGTCGCCCCGGCGACCAGCACCCGCTGACCGGCACCGATCGCCGCGGCATCGAACGCATCCGCCGCCGCCGTGCCGGCAAGGCCCAGCGCCGCAGCCTCCGTGTACCCGATTCCCTCCGGGATGCGGGCGATGCCGGTCGCGACGGGCACGGTCACGTACTCGCCGAAGGAGCCGTCGCCGAGGTCCTCTTTCGAGACCACGCCGAATACCCGGTCACCGACCACGAACTCCGTCACGTCCTGACCCAACGCGTCGATGACGCCCGCATAGTCCTTGCCGACGACCACGGGGAACCGGTGGGTCATCATGCCCTTCAGACGGCCGCCCGCCACCGCGACGTCGAATCCGTTGATCGACGCGGCCTTGATCCGGACCCGCACCTCACCGGCACCGGGCTCGGGCAGATCCACCTCTGCCACCTCGGGAGCCGTGTCGAAGTCCTTCAACACCAGAGCCTTCATGTCTTCCTGCCTTCCTGCGATCACGAGATCGATTTAGTGGAACCGTTGCTCCACTTCAAGAGTCAACCACACAACTGGAAGGACTATTCCACATCCGGTAAGATGATGACGTGACTAAGCCGTCGACTGCCGAACCCAAGCCGCTGCGGGCGGATGCCGAACGCAACCGGCAGGCCATCATCTGCGCCGCCGGACGCGTGTTCGCTGAAGAGGGCACCGCGGTCACGCTCGAGCACATCGCGGATGTCGCCGGTGTCGGAGTCGGCACGATCTACCGCCGCTTCCCCACAGTGGATGAACTGGTCACCGTGGTGATGGAGGAGAAGATCGCGCGGTACGCCGACCGCACCGAGCAGGCGGTCGAACACGCACGAACCGCGCCCTGGGAGGCATTCGAGGACTACGTGTTCTTCATGCTCGAGCAGCAGGCCGCCGACCTCGCGTTCAGCGAACTCATCCTCCGCCCGCGCGACGCCACCGCCCTGTTCCGCAGCGAGATCTCTCGCGCTCTCGACGCCAGCATCGCCCTGGTGGACCGGGTCAAGGCGGCCGGGTCCCTTCGCGAGGACTTCGACCACAGCGACCTCTACCTGCTGATCAACGCCAACGCGGGCATCATTCGCGGCATGGGACACGCTGCGACAAAGAGTTGGCGACGCTTCGGCGAATACATGCTCCAGGCCTTCCGCCATTCCGGCGACCACGAACTCACCCCGCCACCGCGGACGTGGGCGCGCGCCAGCCGCGCGCGCTCACAGGCAAGCATCACCGGTTGACAGGATGGCGCCGACGATGCTCGCCACTCCATTCCGGTTCTCGCGTTTCGGACCGCGAGGGGCGGACGTGGGTGGGGGGCCGCGGCAGAGCCTCCCGCGTCGTGGAACAGCATGCCTAGGGTGAGGTCATGACGGTGAAGGACGAGGTCCGCGAGTTCCTGATCACCAGGCGCGCCCAGGTGCGACCCGGTCAGGTTGGTCTGCCCGACGGCGGAGGAGACCGGCGTGTGCCAGGACTGCGGCGCGAGGAGGTGGCGATGCTCGCCGATGTGAGCTTGGACTACTACACGCGACTTGAGCGGGGAAACATCCGCGGCGCATCGGAGAGCGTCCTGAACGCGATCGCACGGGCCCTGCTGCTTGACGATATCGAGCGTGCCCACCTGTTCGACCTCGCTCGTCGCGCATCCGCCCCGCGAGTCTCCTCCCGGCCGATGCGTCCTCCGGGGTCCGTGCGCACGTCGGTGCAGCGGGTGCTCGACAGCATGGCCCTGCCGGCGATCGTGTACAACGCGCCACACGACATCGTCGGTGCGAACGAGGCCGGACGCGCGCTGTACCACATCCATTTCGACACCGACGCTCGCCCGAACATCGCCCGCACGACCTTCCTCGATCCACGCGCCCGCACGTTCTACGCGGATTGGGGGGAAGCGCGCCGGATGACCGCCGCGATGCTCCGACTCGAAGTCGGCCGGAACCCGCTCGACGAGGAACTCACCGCACTGATCGGCGAGCTGTCGGCACGCAGCCCACAGTTCCGGAAGGACTGGGCAGAGCACGACGTCCACGAGCATCGCAGCGGGGTGAAGACCTTCAATCACCCCGGCGTCGGAGCGATCGAGGTGACATATGACGGCTGGCAACTGCCCGGCGAGAAGGGGTTGTCGATCGTGACGTACAGCGCCGAGCCCGGTACCCCCGACGCCGACCGCCTCGCTCTGCTGCCCGCATGGGCGGAGGACCGACGGGCACGAACGCTCGATGCCGGTGATCCGCAGGATGTCACGCGCGCCGCGCGGATGGAAGGCTCGACCGGGTAGCCGGCACCGCCGTGAAGGACCTGGCGCACGATTCATCCGTCGACGGAGACGCGGTGCCACAGGTGTCGAATCGAGATTCACGCCGCGAAGGCCTGGGGGGTCTGGTCCGGGCCTCCCACGCCGTTCGATTCGCCGTCACGATGGAGCCGAACGTCACGCAAGCACATCGGGAGGACCACGTATGCTCACGCGGAAGATCGGCTCGTTCGAGGTCGGTGCGATCGGCCTGGGCGGAATGTGGCTGTCACTGGACGGCCGGCCCGACGAGAACCGCGCCATTCGCACCGTTCACGCCGCGCTCGACGCAGGCGTGACACTCATCGATACCGCCGACGCCTACCGGTCGCGAACAGACGAGACGAACCACAACGAAATCCTGATCGCGAAGGCGCTGCGCAGCTACCGGGACGACACATCGAACGTCGTCGTCGCGACCAAGGGCGGCTTCCAGCGGCCCGCTGACGGAAGTTGGGTCAACAACGGCACGCCGGAGCACCTCAAGACCGCGGCGCGGATATCGGCGAGAAACCTGGGCGTGGACAGCATCGCCCTCTACCAGTTCCACGACCCGGACCCTGCCGTGCCGTTCGAGGACTCGATCGGTGCGTTCAAGGATCTCCTCGCGGACGGTGTGATCCAGACGGCGGGCATCTCCAACGTCACCACGGATCAGATCCGCGTCGCCCGCGACATCCTGGGTGAGGGCCTGGTCTCGGTGCAGAACCGATACTCCCCCGCCCACCAGGACTCGCGATCCGAGCTCGAGCTCGCCGCCGAACTCGGGCTCGCGTTCCTGCCGTGGAACCCGCTCGGCGGCATCGGTCGCAGCCGCTCCATCGCAGGCGTGAACCCGGCGTTCGCAGAGATCGCCGCCGAGCGCGGTATCAGCCCGCAGCAGGTCGCCCTGGCGTGGGAGCTGTCGCTCGCGCCCACGATGATCCCGATCCCGGGAGCCTCCCGCCCTGAGACCATCGTCGATTCCGCACGCGCGGTCGACCTGCGGCTCACCGACGACGAGCTGACCCGCCTGGGCAGCTGACGAGGAGGGCAGGTTGAATTCCGAGTCGACGCGACCTTACCGCCGAGCGGGTTCGCTGACATGCTGAGTCCGGGCGGACGTCGGAGCGCCGTCGGCCCGGAGAGGGGGCTCCTCCCATGAAGTACGGCAGGCTGGGCCCGACCGGCGTACGCGTTTCCCAGATCGGTTTGGGAACCGCCACATTCGGGGTCGCTCCCACAGCGTCAGATGCGGCCGGTATCGTCTCCGCGGCGCTCGATCTTGGGATCAACTTCTTCGATACGGCGGATGTGTACGGTTCGTCGCCGACGTTCGACAGGCCCGGCGCGCCTCCCTCGAGCGAGCGGGCGTCCGCGGAGGAGATCCTCGGCCGAGCACTCGCCGGTCGCCGCGACGAGGTCGTCCTCGCCACCAAGTGCGGCGAGCGGCGGTTCAATCCAGACGCCGGCCTGTCGCGACGGTATGTGATCCGCCAGGTCGAGCAGAGCCTGCGCCGACTGGGTACCGACTACATCGATCTCCACTACGCGCACTTCCCCGACCCCCACACGCCCCTGGAACAGACGCTCGCCGTCTACGACGACCTGATCCGACAGGGGAAACTCCGCTACGTCGGGTTGTCGAACCATCCTGCCTGGCAGCTCACCGAGGCGTTGTGGATCGCGGACGGCGCGCGGCTCAGGTCCGGACCGGTCTGCGCCCAGGTCAAGTACAGCCTTCTCGACCGGACCGCGGAGCGTGAACTGGCCGCGGCGTGCGAACGGTTCGCCGCGTCGATCGTGCCGTATGCACCACTGCACGGAGGCCTGCTCGCCGACCTGGCCGTCCTGGATCGGCGCATCTCCGGTGACCAACGCTTCGGCGGCACGGGTTTCACCGAGACCGAGATCGCGGTCGCACGGGAACTCGAACGGCTCGCCCGCGTCTGGGGTATGGGCATGCAACAGGTGTCCCTGAGCTGGCTGCTTTCCCGTCCGGCCGTGGCATCCGTGATCATCGGCGCCGAATCCGTCGACGAACTCCAGGCCAACGCCTCAGCGGCTGACGTGCAACTGACGACGGAGCAGGCGGACGCCGTATCGGCGCTGACCAACGCCGGTCACTGAGCAGCCCGCGGGTCCAGCACCCGAGCGTCGAGGCTGGCTACCGGGCGCCGTACTCCGCGTCGGTCACGTGGTTCCCCCAGACCGCGCTCGGCTGACCGGGGAGCGTATCCCACACGGCGAGGTGGGTCATGAAGCTATCCGGCGCAGCCCCGTGCCAATGCTCCTCCCCCGGAGGACAGACCGCTGTCTCGCCCGGCCGAACTTCGACGACGGCGCCGCCTCGCGGTTGCACGAGCGCGATCCCTTCCAGCACGTGCAACGTCTGACCCCGGGATGCGTGTGCCATGCCGTCCTGGCGCCTGGAGCGAAGCGGACGATTCCGGCGTTCGCCTGCTGGCCGGTTCCGTTCGGTGCCGCGACGGCGTCCAGCCAGACATCACCGGTGAACCACTCGGGCGGATTCTTGATGGTTTCGTGACGATGGACTTCCATGATCTCCTCCGTGTGTGGGCGGGCGTCAGCGTTCGGAAGCGGCGGCTGCAAGGGCACGGAGGGTCGGCACCGGGTCCTCTGTGTCGGGTTGCACGTTCACGGAGACGTGATCGGCGCCGGCGTCCCAGTGCGCCCGCGTGCGATCCGCGAGTTCGTCGATGGTGCCGTGCGCGACGATCGTGTCGGCGTCGTCACCGAGGAACTCGGTAGCGCCGTGAGCTTCAACCAGGTACTGCGTACGATGGGCGGCTCGTTGGGGAGCGCGATCTCCGGTGCAGCGCTCGCGGCACACCTGGCCGGCGACGGACACCCGACGTCGGAAGGCATCTCGCTCGCGCTCCTCCTCGCGGTCATCGGATGCATCGCGGTGCTCGTCGCCCTCATCATCGACAACATCACCGGAAGGGCCCGTCCCTGCATGTGACGAACTACCGCGTCGATGGACGCCATCCGCACGTCGACCATCCGCGGCGCAGTCGCCTCGGAGTCATCTGATGCTCGCCCCGGCCAGTCGGCGACCACGCTGCCATCGCACGAGAAGACCGAGGGGCACGAAATAGAGCGCCGCGATTCCAGTGCCGACGAGGAGCGGCCCGCCCGCGCCGTTCTGCGCACCCAACGATAGGGCGGCGAGCCACGAGCCGACCGCGGTGCCCGCGTTGAACGAAGCGGTGCTCAGGGCGGAGGCGAGTGTCGGCGCTCGGTCGGCGTATCGCACCGCCATCCCGATCAGAATCGGATTGGTCGACATCCCGAACAGCCCGAGCAGTACGATCAGCACGACCGTCACGCCGGCATCGTCCGAGTACACGACGAGTCCGGCGAGCACGAGCAGCGTCGCGGTCGCAGATGAGAACAACACCGTGAGCGGCCGCGTCGCACCGAGAGTACCGCCGAGGTTCGATCCGACGAATGCGCCGAGACCGTAGCCGACGAGCACGAGTGGGACCGCATGTGCCGGGAGCCCGGCGTTCTCCGTGAGGAGCGGGGAGATGAAGCTGTAGACCGCCAACGACGAGCCGCACACGATCGCGGCCCCGGCCAAGACCAGCCAGATGCGGATATCTCGAAGGCTCGCGACCTCGGCGCGGACCGAAGGAACAGCTCCGGCGGGCGGCTCGCGGGGAACCTGCCGGTATATCACCACGGCCGCGAGGGCGGCCACGATCGCCAGCACCCAGAATGGTCCGCGCCATCCGATCGACTGACCGGCGAATGCACCGAGCGGTACCCCGATCACATTTGCGAGCATCCCACCGCCGAGTACGATTCCCAGCGCCTTCGATGACCTGACGGGTCCGGCAGCCTGCGCTGCGACCACGGCAGCCACGGCCCAGAACGCCCCGGTCGCGACGGCGGTGAGAAAGCGGGCGCCGAGGATGACTGGAAAGCTCGAGGTCACTGCGACGAGCAGGTGGCCGATCGCGAATACCACGAGGGTCACGGCGAGCGTGAGTCGTCGCGAGAGCCTCAGGGTGACGATGGCCATCGTCGGCGTCCCCACGATCATGCCGAGCGCGAACACCGTGATCATCAAGCCCGCGTCCGGGACGGAGATGCCCAGCCCGTCGGCGATCTCGGGGAGGATCCCGGCAACCACGAACTCGGTGGTCCCCATGAGGAACACCCCCGCCGCGAGCACGGAGACGACGAACGGCAGTCGGCCGGGCCGGCCCGAGGCCGTGTCAGCGCTCGACTGCGAGCGGGCGACGGCGTGTCGGACTCCGGTGGAGTCCGCCATCACACCCACGTCGGCAGGTGCTCGTCGGTGTATCTCGCGCCGACCGCGCCGTCCGGGATGATCTCGTCGATCAGGTCGAGCTCCGTGGCGGTGAGTGAGAGCGCGGCGGCCGAGATGTTCTCCTCCAGCCGATCCACGCTACGGGTGCCGGGAATGGGCACGATGTCATCGCCCTGTGCGAGCAGCCATGCGAGCGCCAACTGTGCTGCCGTCACGCCGTTGTCGTGGGCCAACGCGGTGAGCCGATCGACTGCACTGACGTTCGAACGATAGTTCTCGCCCTGCCAGCGAGCATCATGACGCCGGAAATCGCTCGCCTCGTACTGCTCCGCCGGCTTGACCGCCGATGTGAGGAAACCGCGTCCCAACGGCGAGTACGGGACGAACCCGATGCCGAGCTCCCGGGCGGCCGGAAGCACCTCGGACTCCACACCTCGCTCGAACAGCGAGTACTCGGTCTGCACCACGGAGACCGGCTGCACCGCGTGAGCGCGCCGCAACGTCTCCGGTCCCACCTCGCTGAGTCCGAAGTAGCGGACCTTGCCCTCCTCGATCAGTTCCTTCACGGCGCCAGCCACTTCCTCGACGGGCACGGCCGGATCCTGCCGGTGCTGATAGAGCACATCGATCACCTCCGTGCCGAGGTAGCGCAGGCTGTTCTCCGTCACTCGGCGGATGTTCGACGGGCTCGAGTCACGACCATTGGAATCGCCGTTCGCGTCGTAGGTGAACCCGAACTTCGTGGCGAGCTGCACTGATTCACGGAACGGCGCGACCGCCTCGCCCAAGAGCACCTCGTTCGCGCCGTTCCCGCGGTTGTACAGCTCGGCGGTGTCGAACAGGGTCACGCCGAGCTCATGGGCCCTGCGGATGACCCGGAGGTGCTCCTCCCGGCTCCCGCCACGACCGTAGAAGGCGGTCATCCCCATCGTCCCCAAGCCGATCTCGGCGACCTTCAGTCCCCGTCGTCCCAGCGTTCGTTCGTGCAGCATCCGGCCTCCCTGATGTCTTCGAGCGATGCACTCGCTCTCTACGATGCAAGGAGCGCCTGAGCGGCGGGAGGTCCGGACAGACACCCCCAAGAGCAGCATCGAGCGGACGCCGGTGTCGCGGAGCCTCTGGTCGCTTCGCTTCAGTGCTACGGCGTCGTCCCCCAGCCATCGGTGCGAACGCGGTCGACCGGCGATTCGAGGCTGGTCTTCGCAGGGTCGCGTTCGACGACGTCGCCGAGCGCGTCGTCGATTGCAGCCAGGGCGTCGGGCGGGAGGACGACTCCGGAAGCTGCGGCATTCTCGACGACCTGCTCGGGACGCGATGCGCCGATGAGCGCAGCCGCGACGTTCTGGTTCTGAAGCACCCACGCGATGGCGAGCTGAGCCATCGTGAGGTCGAGCTCGTCGGCGACCCGACCGAGACGCTGAACCCGATCCAGCACGTCGTCGCGCATCCAGCGTTCGATCATCTCGGCACCGCCGTTTCCGTCGGTCGCACGGCTGCCGGTCGGTGCCGCGTGTCGGGAACGGTACTTGCCAGTCAGGACGCCCTGGGCGACTGGGGACCACACGATCTGGGAGATGCCGAGCTCCCGCGACGCCGGCACGACGTCTGCCTCGATTACGCGCCACAGCGCGGAGTACTGCGGCTGGTTCGACACGAAGGGGATGCGTAACTCCCTCGCGAGGGCGGCACCTTGTCGCAACTGATCGGCCGTCCATTCGCTGACCCCGATGTACAACGCCTTGCCCGACCTGACGAGGTCGGCGAACGCCACCATCGTCTCCTCCAGGGGGGTGGCGTAGTCCCAGCGGTGAGCCTGATAGAGGTCGACATAGTCAGTTCCGAGGCGTCGGAGCGACCCATCGATGGACTCCATGATGTGCTTGCGCGACAGGCCGGAGTCATTCGCTCCGCCGGGTCCGACCGGGAAGTACGTCTTTGTGAGGATTTCCAACGATTCGCGACGCACGCCCTTCAACGCCTCACCGAGCACGGTCTCGGCGGCGGTGTTGGCGTACATGTCGGCCGTGTCGAACGTCGTGATGCCAACATCGAGGGCGGCACGGACGCAGGCCCTCGCCGAGTCGTTCTCGACCTGGGAGCCGTGCGTCAACCAGTTGCCGTAGGTGATCTCGGTGACTCTGAGCCCCGAGTTTCCCAGGTACCGGTACTTCACTTCGTCCTCCAGACGTCCTCGTCGAGCGCCGATGCCGGCTTCTGACGAAAGCCTAGCCCAATACAACTCATCGATTGGCTTTCATTGTTTGAACACAGGTCCATGCGCCCGCAATGCCGAGATGTCCCCGCTGCGCGCGACGCGCTCCAGCGCGTAGGCGCTGGGCTTGGGAACCCGGCGGAACTCGCCGTCGCGGTCTACTGCGATGAGGCCGAACTTGGGACGATACCCCTCAGCCCATTCGAAGTTGTCGAATGCCGACCAGTGGATGTATCCACGCACGTCGACTCCCTCCGACCTCGCTCGCGCGACCGCCTGAAGGTGCGATTCGAGGTAGTCGATCCGTTCGGCGTCGTCCTCGGTCGCGATGCCGTTCTCAGTGACATACAGCGGGAGCCCTGTCTTCGCAGCTCGATGGAGCATGTCGCGGAGGCCGTCCGGATGGACGGCCCATCCCATCTGCGTGAGCCGGGTTCCCGGGGGTGGCGTGCCGAACAAGGTGGGCGACGCCGGATCCACCCAGTTCTTCCGGTAGTACTGGACGCCGAGCCACCCTCCGGCGTCAGGATCGCCGGTGAGGCCATCGAGGTAGAGATCGACGACCTCAGCGCGTAGCGCCCGCATGAAGACCTGAGTTGCCTCATCCTCGCGGGCTGGTGCGAGAAGTGGCAGTTGCACGACGAGACCCGGGTCGGCGGTGCTCTCGTCTCGAACCGCGCGAACCGCCAGCCGGTGAGCATCGAGCAGGACGCGGCCCACGCGCTTCCAGAGCGTCGGATTCGTCTCCCCTGGCGGGAAGTACCCCTCGAGATAGCCGTGGAGAGCCACCATCTGGGGTTCGTTGATCGTGCACGCGAAGTCCATGAACTCGCCGAGCTCGGGCAGGATCCGCCGGCAATAGCGGTCGAAGCAGGCCAACGCGTCGTGCGACAGCCATCCACCTCGTTCCGCGAACCACGCCGGCAGCGTGAAGTGGTTGAGGGTGACGAATGACCGCATACCCGTCGCTCGCAGAGTCTCGAGCACCGTCCGGTAGTGCGCGATCGCCGCACGACTGAACTCGCCTGGCGCGGGTTCGATGCGTGCCCACTCGACGGACAGCCGGTGAGCGGTATGCCCCATTCCCGCCAGCAACTCGAAATCGTCCGAATAGCGGTGATAGTGGTCGATGGCGTCGCCTGAGGACTCCAGGGCGGCGCTGCCCGGCGCGTGCTCGTATCGCCACCAATCCGAGTTGTGGTTGTCCCCCTCGACCTGGTGTGCAGCTGTCGCCGTTCCCCAGAGGAAGTCAGCTGGGAAGTCACGAGTCATTCGTTCGGCCCTTCTGAATCGCGTCCGCGAGGATGGCTTCCACCGCGTGAGAGTGCTCGACCAGGGAGAGGTGGCCACCGGAGGGAAGCTCGACGAACCTGGCATGCCTCAACCGCCGAGCGAGGGCGCGAAGTCCTGTCGGGGGCGTCGCCGTGTCGTCGGACGTTGCGATGAGGAGCGCAGGGACATCGAGCTGACCGAGATCCGCTGGCCCGTGGTAGTCGGCGAGCGCGCGACAGCAGGCGACGTACGACGAGGAGTCGATTCGGCTGAGATCCTCGAGCAGCGCCTGAGCTCGCGCCGACTCTGCGAAATCAGGAGAGAACCACCCCGCCTTGGCCCCGAGTGCCGTTGCCGCTACTCCCGCCTCGGTGACGTTGGCGATCAGGGTCCGCCATCCATCGGGTGTCCCGAAGCTGGTCCCGCTGTTGATCATCACGAAGCTGTCCAGGTCGGGCGGTCGGTGCGTCGCCGCCTCCAACGCGATCGCGCCGCCCATCGAAACTCCCGCCACGGTGACGTGCCGAGCTCGGAGCATCCGGACGACTGCGGAGACCTCCGCGCCCAGCGACGGAATACTGACCTCGTACGCCCGCGGAGCGATCCCATGGCCCGGCAGATCGGCTCGCAGCACGGCGAGGTCGCGCCATCGTCCCGTGAGTCCGTCGACGAGCTCATCGAAGATGCGCACCGTGGTTCCCAGCGACGGCAACAGCACGATGACGTGTTCGGCCTCCAACGCCTGCGGGTCGTCGAGCCAACCGAGGTCGCTCATCGGGTGTCAGGTTTCCAGTGCGCATCCTCGCCGCAACCGGGATTCGCGATGACCGACATGATCGGGGTTCCTCCGTGTGGTCCATCCATGAGCGAACTCGAGTCGTGGAGCGTTGATCGGTTCAAGCAGCGACGCCGACCACGTGCCGCTGCCCGCCGTCAGTCGTTGATCCAGTGGGTTCGCGCGGGTGTCAGCTCGTCCAGTTCCACCCACACCTCATCGGGAATCTTGACGTCGAGGAGGCGCTGGGCTTCGTCGATTCGCCCGGGATTGGATGCGCCGATCAGGGTCGTATCGATGCGCGATTCGCGGACGGAGAACTGCAGCGCGGCTGCGGCGATGGGGATCCCGACCGTGCCGAGGAACGTAGCGATCCGCTCAGCGGCGTTCACCTGCTCCGCGGTGCCCAGCCCGTATGCGTACCGGTCGCCGGGTCGGGGCCGTCGCGCGAGCACGCCGCCGCCGAATGGCGCCGCGTTGATCACGCCCATGTTCAGCGCTCGTGCCCGGTCGAGGAGTTCGTTCGCCGTGCGGTCCACGAGCGTCCAGCGGTTGTGCGTCAGGAGTACGTCGAAGTGATCCGTCTCCACGTACCGGGTGATCTCTGCGGCCGCGCCTCCGGCGATGCCGATCGAGCCGGCCAGGCCCGCGTCCCGCAGTTCGATCAGGCCTTCGATGGCGCCGTTCCGGCCCAGTGCTTCGTCGACCGAGATGTGCCCTTCGGGGTCGTGGAGGTGCAGCAGGTCGATATGGTCCAGACCCAGCCGCTCCGTGCTTTCCTCGAAGGAGCGCAGGACCCGGTCTCGGTCGAAGGCTCCGCTCGTGGGATCGGCATCCACCTTCGTCGCGACCAGGTAGCCATCGGGAACGCCTCCGAGATTCCGGATGGCCTCGCCGATCCGCTGCTCGCTGCGACCGTTGCCATACGCGTTCGACGTGTCGAGCAGCGTGAACGGGCCGGTCAGAGCGCGGACTGCCGTGGCGACGCCATCCTCGTGGGAGGTGTCGTGCCCGTAGAGCCCCTCCATACCGCCGAGTGGGCTGCCGCCGATGCCCACTGGCGTCGTCAGGAGGCCGGAGCGGCCCAGCCGTCGAAGCGAACTCGCTTGCGTGACTTCCGCGCTCATCCCTTGACTGCCCCGGAGGTCAGGCCCGCGACGATCTGCTTGTTGAAGAAGATGTAGAGGATCAAGGGCGGAACCGTGATCAGGAGGATGTCCGTGAAGAGCAGGTTGTACGACGTGAAGTACTGACTCTGGAAGTTGTACAGGCTCAGCTGAACGGTGACGTTCTCGGCACCGGGAGCGAAGTACAGCGGAGCCGCGAAGTCATTGAACACGAACACCGATTGCACGACGATGACCGTGACGATGACGCTTCGCAGCAGCGGGAACGCGAACTGGAAGAACAGTCGAATCGGGCCGGCACCGTCGATGATGGCCGCCTCGTCGATCTCTCGCGGGACAGTCGCCGCGAATGCACGGAACAGCAGGATGCAGAACGACAGTCCGAACGCGATCTCGACCAGGATCAGGCCGGGCATGGTGGCGAAGATCCCGAGCGTCTTCATCACGAAGATCGTGGGTACGACCGCCGGCGGGATGATGAGACCTGCCAGCACGAGCATGTTGATCAGCCCATTCCACCGACTCTGACGGCGCTGGAGGGTCCAGCCGACCATCGCAGCGAGAACCACCATGATGCTGACCGAGAACACCGTCAGGATGCTGCTGTTGATGAACGCGCGGACCACGGTGTAGTCGCGGATCTGCAGGACTTCGATGACGTTCTCGAGGAGGCGGAAGTCCCCGACGGGCCATCCGAACTCGAGCAGGTTCGCTTCTTCGCGGGTCTTCATCGCCGTCAGGAGGATGAAGATGAACGGCACCAGGAAGATGATGCCGGTGACGACGATCGCGATGATGCCGCCGACGAGGTTCCGGATACGTTCGGTTCTCACAGCTCTTTCGACTTCCGGTTCAAGAAGATGTAGATCGGCAGCACGATCGCCGTCACGAGAACGAACAGGATCACGTTCCCCGCCGTGGAGAGTCCGTAGTACCCCGCCGCGTACTGCTTGTAGATGACGGATGCGATGGTGTCGCTCGCGAACCCGGGGCCGCCGCTGGTCATCGTCCAGATCAGGTCGAAGGTCCGGAGGCCCCCGATGAGCGACAGGATCACCACGGTGATCGTCGCCGGGCGCACCAGCGGCAGCGTGATGTGCCAGAAGCTGTGCCATGCGTTGGACCCGTCGACCCGGGCAGCCTCGTAGTAGTCGCTCGGAATCGCGACGACTCCCGCAATGTAGATGAGCGCGGCGAGGCCCACGCCCTTCCAGATGTCGACGATCGCGATCGAGTAGATCGCCATGTTCGGGTCGGTCAGCCAGTTCGGGCCGGTGATGCCGATCACCGCCAGCGCCTCGTTCACCAGACCGTCGAACGGATCGAAGAGGATCTTGAAGGTGACGCCGACGCCGATCGTCGAGACGAGGACGGGGAAGAAGACGACCGCGCGCAGATAGCCGCGGGCGAAGATCCCGGAGGTGAGGACGACTGCCAGGAGGAGCCCGAGGACGACTTTGGCGAAGGACGTGAGGGCACCGAAGATGAGGGTGTTGATGAAGCCCCTGAAGAGCCGTTCCTGCGTGAAGAAGGTGACGAAGTTGTCGAACCCGATGAACTCCGCAGACGACAGATTCCAGCGCGTGAAGGCGAAGTAGAAGGAGATGATCGTCGGGAACAGGAACAGGATCCCGTAGATGATTCCCGCCGGGGCATAGAACCAGCCCGGATACGCGAACGCGAAGGGATCGCGCTTGGCGCGGCGCTTCTTCTCCTTGCGCGAAGGCTGGCTGTCGGGATGTGGGTTGTCGGTCCGCTCACGCGGAGGCAGTGTCGTGGTCAAGGGTCCCTCCAAGGTGCAGCGGGGCCGGCGGAACGCCGGCCCCACTACGAACTGCGATTCCTAGTACCGGCGGATCACCAGCCGGGGAGGCCCAGCTGCTGCGCGAGGAGCACGTTGTCCGAATCGTACGCCGCGGCCGCCTGCTCGGCCGTCGAGATTCCCGAGCCCACCTCGACGGTGAAGTTGGCAAGGTTCGGACCCTTGACGACGGACAGGAACTCGAAGGCCGGCTCGGTCTTGCCGGATTCGAAGTACGGCAGCATGTCGGAGACGATCTGGGAGACGTCGCCGCTCATCTCGCAGCCGTTCACGACGTACGGTCCAGCGTTGCCGCGGGCCTCGCCGATCGCGGCGCAGCCCTCGGGGCTGGCGACGAACGCCATGAACTCCTTCACCTCGTCGGGGTGCTCCGTGTAGGCCGGCGAGTAGACCGAGGACGGCATCCAGGTGGTGAGGCCGAGGTCATCCGCGGAGTCACCGGGGACCGGGAAGAAGCCGATGTTCGAGTCGGGGAAGTCCTGCTTGAACGTGGCCTGCGTGAAGGTCAGCATCGGGTACATCGCGCCCTCACCCTGCGCGAGCTTCGCCAGCGCCTGGTCGAACAGCAGCGTGGAGTAGTCCTCGTTGAACGCTCCGGCATCTGCCAGGTCCTGCAGCTTCTGGAACGACGCCAGCCCTGCACCGTCGGCCCAGCTGGTCTCGTTCGCGGTGATCTCCTCAGCGAAGGCCGGGTCCTCGGCCAGAACGTTGTAGAAGTCGCCGAGCACCACGAGCTGCGACGTCCAGGTGTCGCCGTAGGACTGGATGACCGGCGTGATCCCCGCGTCGCTGAGCTCGGAGACGACATCGAGGAACTCGTCCCACGTCTGCGGAACCTCGACTCCGGCTTCCTCGAACACGTCGACGTTGTACAGGATGCCGCCTCCCATGGCGTTGCCCACCGGCGCGCCGTAGGTGCCGTTCTCGGTCGAGACCGTGGCCCGATAGGCGTCGTTGAGGTCATCCACCCAGGGCTCGTCAGCGATGTTCAGGAGCTGGTCGTCGGGCTGGAGCGCGTACATCAGCGCGCCGCTGTTGTACCAGAGCAGATCGGCCATGTCGCCGGAGGCGAGCCGGGTCTTGATGAGGTTGTCGCCCTCCACGCCCTCCGGTCCCGAGGCATCCACTTCGACGGTGATGCCGGATTCGTTCTGGTCGTTGAAGGCCGCAGCGAGCGCCTCAGCCGTGGCGATGTCGTCCGGAACGCCGGCTCCCATGTACCAGGTGAGCGTCACGGGCTCGCCGTCGCCGCTGTCCCCTCCGCCATCGGAACAACCGGTGAGCGCGAGCGCGCCGATGAGAACACTGGCTCCGACGACGGTGCGAAGCCGTCGGGTTCGTTGGTGCAGCATCAGTACCTCCTTGTAGCGACTGCTGTGATGCGTCAGGATGCCGATCCGAAACTATTCACTGACCGGCTTTCAGTTTGAAGCTAGACCCGCTGAGCCCGTCCTGTCAATGACTGGGATCGGGAATTCTCGTGATTGCAACCGGGCCGTGACCAAGCCCCGGATGTGCCGGTCGATGATTGGCATTAGCGTCTTGCCTTCGTGAGCATCGGGTCATATCGTGAACGTTCACGAGCCTACGTCGAAGGAGGCGCTTTGCCTAGCCTTGATCTCCCCCCGCACTTCCGCTTCGGGGTCGCCACGAGCGCGTTCCAGATCGAAGGCGGCTGGAACGCCGATGGCAAGGGGCCCTCGATCTGGGACACTTTCGGGCACACCAGCGGCAAGGTGAAGGACGACGTCCCAGGTGATGTCGCGTGCGATTCGTATCATCGACATCGCGACGACATCGCTCTGATGAACGCACTCGGCTTGGACACCTACCGCCTGTCGATGAGCTGGCCTCGGCTGCTCCCCGAGGGTACGGGTCGAGTCAACCCCGCCGGCGTGGCGTACTACGACCAAGTCATCGACGACCTCCTGAGCGCGGACATCCAGCCGAACGTGACGCTCTACCACTGGGACCTGCCCCAGGCCCTCGAGGATCGCGGCGGCTGGCCGAATCGGGACGTGGCGGAGTGGTACGCCGAATACGCCGCGCTCGTCTTCGATCGCTTCGGGGACCGCGTCAACCGATGGGCGACCCTCAACGAGCCGATCGCGATCTGGGCAGGGTACGGCGAGGGCTTCTTCGCGCCCGGGCGACGAGACGCAGCCGACGGACGGCAGGCGATGCACAACGCCCTGCGCGCGCATGGGCGCGGAGTCCAGGCCTTCCGCGCGGCCGGTTCACCAGGCGAGATCGGCATCGTGCTCGACATCTGGAAGCGTCACCCCAAGACGGACTCACCCGCCGACATCGCTCTCGCGAACGCGGGTGACGACGACGGATTCCGCTTCTTCTTCGACGCGCTGCTCGGCGGCGGGTACAGCGATCGCATCCGCGCCAGGCTCGAAGCCGACGGCACGATGCCGGAGATCGCCGACGGGGATCAGGCACTCATCTCGGAACCGTTCGACTACCTCGGCCTGAACGTCTACTCGCGTGTGGTCGTGGACTCCGAGAAGAACGACGGCACGAAGTGGGCGCAGAGCGACCCCTTCCCCGGCGGGAACTTCCTGGACAACGGACAGGAGTACTACCCGAGAGCGGTGTTCGACGCGCTCGAGTTGGTGCGCGACGACTACGGATGGAGCGGCCCGATCCACATTACGGAGAACGGCATGACCGACGGCCCTGCGTCCGCCGCCGACCCGCTCGACGACGACGAGCGCATCAGGTATGTCCGCGGATTCCTGGAATGGATCTCCGAAGGAATCCGCGCCGGCCACGATGTCCGCAGCTACTACCTCTGGTCCCTCATGGACAACTACGAGTGGTCGGCAGGATTCAGTGCGAAGTTCGGTATCGCTGCGGTCGACCCCGCCACGCTGGATCGGATCCCGAAGAAGTCCGCGCTGTGGTATCGAGACCTCATCGCAGCTCACCGTGCGACGAGGACCTCTCAACTGGTGCGTTGAGCGGTTCGCTCAGCTCGAGCCGCGCACGACCAGCTGAGGTCGGACCGGCCGATGGGCCGCCGGGCCGCCATCGGCGAGCGAGCCCTCGACGCTCGCGAGCAACGTGGAGAACGCCGTGCGTGCAAGTTCGCGGAAGTCGAAGCTCAGCGTGGTCAGCTCAGGCGTGACGACGAGGCCGACCGCCGAACCATCGACTCCGATGATCGAAACGTCCGCCGGTACGCTGCGTCCGACAGCCTGACATGCCTTCAACGCGCCGACCGCAATCGGGTCGTTGAAACAGACGAACGCGTCCAGGTCCGGCCACTGCACCAGGGCTTCTTCGGCTGCGAGCCTCCCTAGGTCGATGGATGGCTCGCTGGTCGCAGTGTGTCGCAGCACCAGCGGGTCGAGCCCCAGGCCCTCGACCGCATGGACGAAGCTCGTGGCCCGTTCAGACCGAGGCTGCGAACGCGACCAATCCAGCATGACGATTCGGCGTCGCGCTTTCGAGACGAGGTGACTCGCAGCATCCGCCATCGCGCTCTCGAAATCCAGGCGGACCCAGGCGCGACGGCGCAAGTCCGGCTTGGGGTCCAGAAGGACGATCGGAGTCGGACCCACCAATTCGTCGAGCTCCGTTTCCGGAACGTCCACGAGACCGAAGAGCGCGTCGACGTGGTCCAGCAAAGTTGCCACCGCCGAGCGGGCATCGTGAGACGTCTCGGCGATGAGCACCGTCCATCCGCGCTCGGTCGCCTCATCGAGCACCGCGGAAGCGAGCTCCGCCCAGAACCCGTTGGTCAGGTCGACGACGACGAGGCCCAGGGTCGGTGTCCCTCGCGATACCAAACCCCTGCCGAAACGGCTCGGGCGGTACTGCAGCTCACGAGCAGCGTCCAGCACACGTTGCTTGGTGGCCGCGCTGATGCCCGGCATGTCGTTGATGGCGCGGGTCACCGTCTGCCTGGAAACCCCGGCACGTTCGGCAACGTCGATGATGCTCGCGCGCCGACCCAGGAGAGAAGCGCCGGTCGACATACACGCAGTGTAACGACGACCGGAAGTCCGGTCTCCATGTTGGACTCGGCCCTCGCCGCGCTCGGCGCCCGGAGAACGGATGGGCAGCGCCTTCACCCGTGAACTTCGAGCGGTGACTCGCTTTTGAGATACCATAGGACGATCATCACGAGTCGAGGAGCCGATGTGACGAATACGATCGACACCGAAATGGCCACCAGCCTGCGCAATGAAGCGGCGGTGCTCTCTCTCTACGACGCCGAGCAGCGGCGCGATATCACGGCATGGGAGCCGTTGTGGAGCGAGTCTGGGCGGCACACCTTCCGCTTCGCGGCACCCGTCGAGCCCGTTGTCGGGCTCGAGGCCCTCGTCGAAGCCACGAAGGCAAAGTTCGCCGAGCGCCCGCCGTACGAAATTCACGTCCGCACGGACAGGCTTGCCGATCCGACTCGGATCCTAGCTCGACTCGGGCTCGGCGAGGCTACTGCTAGCGGCAGAAGGGTCGAGATCTGGTGCCTCTTCCGGTTCGACGCAGACGGCCTGATCGTCGAGATCGAGGAGATCGGCGATACCGCGCCGGGTCCACTGGCCTGACCTTCAGGGCCTGCCGTCACTGGGAGGCTGAAGCGCCGCCGAGCTCGCTGCTCGGCGGCGCTTCCTCGTTCACGTGGGGCCCATGGGTGTCGCTTTGCCTCATCGACCGGTGCCCTGACGTTCGCTCGGTGACACCGCTGCGGCACGCCGGGCGGATCTCCGCATCGACGGAGCACGCGCCACCCGGGTCGGGCTCACCTCGACTCGGTCGCGACCATACTGCGGGGTCCTGCGCGAAAACCTAGCGACTACTGGGCTTTCGTGGTAGCGTCAGAGTCGTCCCATCCGACAACGACGTTCGATGCGAAAGGCACCAACGATGAAACTGACACCTCCGCGGCTGACCACAGCAGTCGCTGCCGCGGCCGTCGCAGCAATTGCCCTGTCCGGGTGCGCCGACGACGCGAGCTCCTCGAGCAGCGACACGCTCACACTCGGCACGATCGTTCAGCTGCACACATTCCAGGCCTCAGAAGCGAACTTCAGCCAGGAGTCCGCCTACCTCTCCGCGGTATACGACACGCTTCTTCAGGTGGACGCGGACGGCGAACTGGCACCCGCCCTCGTCACCGAGTGGAGCTGGGACGATTCCAAGACGGTCGTCACCCTAGAACTCCGAACGGACGTCACCTTCTCCGACGGCAGCCCGTTCAACGCCGACGTCGCCGTCGCCAACCTGACGCGTTTCCGCGACGGCACGAGCACGAATGCGTCGCAACTCGCGGACATGGTCTCGGCCGAGGCCGACGGCGACAGCACGGTTGTCCTGACGCTCGAAGCGCCCAACCCGGCGTTCCTGACCTACCTGACCCAGAACGCGGGCCTCCAGGAGAGCGCCGAGGCCTTCGACAACCCGGACATTCAGACCGTACCTGTCGGGTCCGGGCCGTACCTCCTCGATACCGAGACCACCGTCGAGGGCAGCACGTACTACTACGACAAGAATCCCGACTACTGGAACCCCGACCAGCAGCACTACGAGCACCTCGTGATCAAGCTCTTCAGCGATTCCACAGCCGTGCTCAACGCGATCAAGGCGGGCGAAGTCGACGGTACGCCGCTGTTCACCACGGAGGACAACGTACCCGCCGAGGCCGCAGGATACACCTTGAGCGGGCAGCAGCCAGGCTGGAACGGCCTCACCCTCGCCGACCGCGACGGAACCATGAGTGAGCCTCTGGGCGACGTTCGCGTGCGACAGGCGATCAACTACGCCTTCGACCGGCAGGCCCTGCTCGACGCCGTCGCAGGCGGCCAAGGTGAGGTGACGGAGCAGATGTTCCCGCCATCGTCCGCCGCGTATGACGTGAGCCTCGACAGCTACTACGACTACGACCCCGAGAAGGCGAAGGAACTGCTCGCCGATGCCGGCTACCCAGATGGGTTCACCCTGAGCATGCCGACCGCACGCGCCGCTCTCGGCGCCTCCCTCTACGATCTCGTCGCCGATCAGCTGGCTGACGTAGGAATCGCGGTCGAGGAGACCGAGGTCCCCATCGGTGACTTCTTCACCGCGCTGCTCACCCCGAAGTTCCCCGCGTACTACATGCAGCTGCAGAAGGATCCAGCTGACTGGCAGTTGGCGCAGTTCATCCTGACGCCCAACGCGACGTGGAATCCGTTCCACAGCACCGACCCGACGGTGGCCGACTACCTGCAGAAGATCCAGCTCGGAAATCAGGATGAGGCGGACCAGGCAGCGGCCGATCTGAACCGATACCTCGTCGAGCAGGCATGGTTCGCGCCGTTCTATGCGCCCGGCTACCGCTACGCGAGCTCGCCCGACATCGAGATCATCACCATGGAGGGAGGCGGCGGCGCGATGCCCGCCCTGTGGAACATCCTTCCCGCGGGGGGCTGATTCGGGTCGCGCAAACCAAGGGCGGGCGACTGGAATTCCGCGCCGGTCGCCCGCCACCCCCTCCCCCAGTCAAAGCAAAGGAATAGTGATGAGTTCCGCATCGGATCGAAACAAGCGAACTGTCGAAGCCTTCTATCAGGCCGAGGTCAACCGTGATCTCGAGACCTGGACGTCGTTCTGGCATCCAGACGGTGTTCTCTCCTTCTGGCTGAATGAGATGAAGGAAGCGATCCATGGTCGCGACACGCTCGTCCAGCTCGAGGCGGCGAAATTCGCCCAGCTCGCGGAGAACCGGTTCGAGATGGAGGTCACGGCCGATCCGCTTGCCGACGAGAGCAAGGTCCTGGCCCGACTGCGGATCTGGCCGGAAGCAGATCCACGTTCGGCGGCCTTCCACTACTGGCTGCTCTTCCACTTCGATGACGCGGGCCTCGTCGAAGAGCTGGAGGAGATCGCCGACACGCGCCCGCCGGCCGGATTCGGCTCATGACTCTCTTCGTGCTTCGCCGCATCGGCGCAGGACTCGTGCTCGTCGCCGTCATCGTCGTGCTGGCGTTCTTCCTGCTCCACTTCGCCGCAGGGGACATTGCGCGAACGATCCTCGGGCCCACCGCGTCCGTCGAAACGGTCACCGCGAAACGAGCCGCCCTCGGTCTGGACAAGCCGCTCCTCGAGCAATTCTGGCTGTGGCTCTCCAGCGCGACCGGCGGCGACCTGGGCCGGTCGTGGTTCACTGGTCAGGAGGTCTCGAGTTCGATCGTGACTCGTGCAACGGTCACCGTCACCGTGGTCATCGGGACGACACTGATCAGCGCGATCCTGGCAACCGTCCTCGGCGTCCTGGCCGCCGTACGTCGCGGCGTCGTCGACGCCGGGGTCCAGGTTCTCTCCGTGCTCGGCTTCGCCATTCCGGGCTTCATCATCGCGATCTTCCTCGTCGACGTGTTCGCCCTACGGCTCGGATGGCTTCCGGCCACCGGATACGTGCCGTTCTCCCAGTCGATAGTGGGTTCGCTGCGCTCAACCGCCCTGCCGATCGCAGCGCTCTCGATCGGCGCGATCGCTGCCGTCGCACAACAAGTCCGCGGTTCGATGATCGAGGCGCTCGAGGCGGAGTGGGTGCGCACGCTGCGAAGCCGGGGACTCTCGACGCGGCGCGTCCTGTTCCGGCACGTCCTCCGCAACGCCGCTGGGCCCGCATTGTCGATCCTTGCGCTGCAATTCGTCGGCCTACTCGGTGGAGCAGTGGTGATCGAGCAGATCTTCGCGATTCCCGGGCTCGGTCAGGTGTCCGTGCAGGCCGCCGCGAGCGGAGACATCCCGCTCGTACTCGGACTGGTGCTCGCGATCACGCTCATCGTCGTCGCCGTCAACCTGATCATCGACATCCTGCAGGGTGTCCTCAACCCGAAGGTTCGTGTCTCATGAAAGATGCACGGCTCGTTACCGGCCACGTGTCCACCGTCGATCAGGCGCACGCTGCCTCGTCGCGTCCGCGTGTGTTTCGGCGTCTGCTCAGGAACCCGGCTGGGCTGGCATCCCTGATCTTCCTGGTGGTCATAAGCCTGGCCGCCGTCTTCGCCCCCTTGATCATGCCCCACGACCCCGCGACGATCGACATCCATGCCGTGCTCGCCTCCCCAGACGCGACTCATTGGCTGGGAACCGACGGCTCCGGTCGGGATGTGCTCTCCCGGCTGATCGCCGGAGGGCTGGTCAGCCTCACCGCCGCAGCACTCGCGGTCGGTGTCGCGGCGGCGATCGGCATTCCGAGTGGACTCATCGCCGGATACTACGGCGGGTTCTTCGCCGACGGGGCCACATGGATCGTGAATCTGCTGATGGCACTGCCCGGGATCGTGGTGTTGCTTGCAGTCCGGAGCGTGCTCGGCCCCTCGCTCTGGATCTCCATGGCGATCTTCGGAATCCTCATGTCTCCGGCCTTCTTCCGTCTCGTCTACGCGGCCGTGCGTAGCGCGCGTTCGGAGCTGTTCGTAGAGGCGGCGATGGTTTCGGGACTGCGAGATAGCGCCATCATCGCGCGCCACGTGCTCGGTGCAGTTCGTGGACCGATCATCGTCCAGACCGCGATCCTCGCGAGCATCACCTTGGCGATCCAAGCGGGCCTGGGCTTCCTTGGCTTCGATGACAGCACCGTGCCGTCCTGGGGCGGCGTGCTCACTGACGCGTTCGCCAACATCTACCGGCAGCCACAGTTGATCATCTGGCCGAGCATCATCATCGCGCTGACCAGCGTCGCGTTCGCGCTGCTCGGCAACGCGCTACGCGACGAGCTCGGACGGACGACCACGCGTCGACGCGGCGCGAAGGGCCAGGTGGAGCAGACCTCGGTGACCCGCTCGGCTTCGCTCACGCCACTCGAGCCCGGCGTCCTGCTGCGGGTCGCAGGCCTGCGAATCGGATATCCGAACTCGGACGGCATGGCCGAGGTGGTGAGGGGAATCGATCTCGAGATCACTCGAGGTTCGGTTCACGGCCTGATCGGCGAGTCAGGCTCAGGGAAGACCCAAACTGCCTGGGCGATACTCGGGTTGCTTCCGTCGACAGCACGCGTCTTCGCCGGCTCGATCCAGTTCGACGATGTTGACCTGCTCGACCGCTCGGCAGTATCCGGCGTTCGTGGTCGGCGAATCGCGTACATTCCCCAAGAGCCCATCTCCAACCTGGACCCCTCGTTCACGGTCGGCAGTCAGCTCATCGAGCCTTTGCGGTCCGTGCTGCGGATGTCGAAGAGGCAGGCGATCGCGCGTTCCCTCGAGCTGTTGGCCCGTGTCGGCATCTCTGACCCGGAACGCACGTTCCACTCGTATCCGCACGAGATCTCCGGTGGCATGGCGCAGCGCGTCCTGATCGCCGGAGCGGTCGCGTCGAACCCGGACCTTCTGATCGCGGACGAGCCGACGACGGCGCTCGACGTGACCGTCCAAGCAGAGGTCCTCGACCTGCTCCGCGAGATCCAGCAGGACAGCGGGCTGTCGATTCTCCTGGTGACGCACAACCTCGGCGTGGTGGCCGATATCTGCGACCACGTCTCGGTGATGAAGACGGGACAGATCGTGGAGACCGGACCAGTGGAGCAGATCTTCAACCATCCGAGCCACGAATACACGCGCGAGTTGTTCGGCTCGCTGATCGACGAGGACGACGTGAGACCTACACCGGAACCATCGCCTTCTCGGAGTGATCTGGCGGTGACGCGATGATGGGCGAACCGCTCCTTCGAATCAACGATCTGGTCGTCGAGTTCGGACGCAGTCGCTGGTCCCGGTTCCGGGCACTCGACAGCGTCTCGCTCGACATCCATCCCGGTGAGACCGTCGGCCTGGTCGGCGAGTCCGGGTCGGGCAAGACGACGCTGGGTCGGGCTGTGCTCGGACTTGCGCCCGTGACAGCCGGCACCGTGGCTTTCGAGGGGCGCGACATCACCCGTCTGCCACGTCGCGCGCGGCGCGAGCTCGCAAACGACATCCAAGTCGTCTTCCAGGATCCGTATGGGTCGCTGAGTAGCACGATGTCCGTGCAGGAGATTCTCACCGAGCCGCTCCGGGCGAGCGGGATCGGGCGCTCCGACTCGATACAGCGCGTGCGCACCTTGTTGGATCAGGTCGGGTTGCCAGCGAACTCCGGCCAACGGTACCCGAACGAGTTCAGCGGTGGCCAGCGGCAGCGGATCGCAATCGCACGCGCCCTCGCCATCCGACCGCGGCTCATTGTGTGCGACGAACCGGTCTCGGCGCTCGACTTGTCGACCCAAGCGCGCGTGCTCGATCTGCTGCGACAGATCCAGGACGACACCGGTGTCGCATACCTCTTCGTCTCGCACGACCTCGCCGTGGTTCGGCATCTGAGTCATCGAGTGGCGGTCATGTACCGCGGCCAGATCGTCGAGAGCGGGAACGCTTCAACCGTCACAAGAACGCCGAGCAACCCGTACACGCAGCGGCTGCTGCTATCCAGCCCGATTCCAGACCTGAATCGCCAGCGCGAGCGCCGGATGTCGCGCAGCATGCTGCAGCCGCAGTCGGCCTGAAAGCGGATGCGAAACGAAGCGCGGCGCGGGTGACCGCGCCGCGCTTCGTCGTGACTCAGGTCAGGACCCGGCGATCAACGGGAGTCCGTCTGGATCGGCAAGTACGGTTCGGCCGTCGCCCAGACTGCCGATCCGTTCGCCGGTCGGCGAGCCGTCGACCACGGCGGCCGCGAACCCGTAGCTGCCCGGGCGAGGAGGATTGGCCGCCGTCGGCACGCTCCAGCTGAAGAGCTCTATCACGGTGTCGCCACCACGCAGATAGTCCATTCTCATACCGCGCGGGTCACCCGGAGCCACGAGCTTGCCAGCGTTGCCGAACCCCAGCGCAGCGTAGTAGTCGACACTCGCCTCGAGCGAGTCCACAGTGTGACCGATGTGGTCGAGTCTCGGACGTTCGGCGGCGCCCAGCGCGCGTGCCGCCTCGACGAGCTCGACGTCGAATACTTCCGTGTAGGTGACATCACCCTGGACGAGTTCGACGACGGTCCCGTCGGGGTCGAAGACGAAGAAGATGTGCATCCCAGTACCGAGGTCCATCGGACCGAAACGCACCCGGATGCCGCGCCGGGCGACCTCCTCGACGTACCGGCCGATGTCGGCGACGACGAAGCCGACATGCCGAAACCCGCGGTAGAGATCATCCTCAACCCAGACAGACTCGGTGCCGTTCTCGAACCGAACGAGTTCGACGGTGCCGGTCACGAAATCGAGCGTCGCCCGCTCCCCGTCAGCGACTCCGATCGGCTCGCCGCCGAGCAGGCCGGCGTAGAAGTCAAGCGACCGATCGATATCGGCAACTCGGATCACAATGCTCTGGATGCCCACCGTTTGCTCCTGTCCGCTCCATGACGCGTCGGCGCGTCATCAGTGAAAACCTAGTGATCGCTAGAATATCGTTCGCAGACGAGGTCGGCAATGCTTGAGAGGGTCCCACGTGCAGCGACTGCACATTAGTCTTGTGCACGCTGAATTGTGGCGCCCCATGGGGCTGTGGGTCGAACGGCAGCCAGGTGCGCCATCACTGCAATGACGAGTGGAGATCACCGATGCACGAGCCTTCCTCCGACGTCGGCTTGCGGACGCGCAAGCGCGTCGCGACCCGGAACGCGATCGAGCGCGCCGCGATCTCGTTGATGCTCGAGCACGGCTATGACAAGGTCACCGTCGACATGATCTGCGAGGCGAGCATGGTCTCGCAGCGCACCTTCTTCAACTACTTCGGGTCGAAGGAGGGGGTCATCATCGGCGGCCCGCACGAGCCGACGGCGGAGCAGATCGACGCGTTCGTGAGCACTGAGGGACCTGGCATCGTTGCGGACCTGCTGGAACTGATCGTCGCTGCTCAGCTTGAGCAGGAGCCTGACCTTGCGCTCCTTCCGTCCCGACGCGTGGTGCTGCAGCGCCACCCGCAGCTGATGGAGGCCGAGATGGCGAAGATGGGTGCACTGGAGGACCGTTACATCCAGATCGTCCTCTCACGGTTCCGCAACCAGCACCGGCCTGGGACCCCTGCGCAACTCGAGCAGGAGGCTCGCATGGTTGTCGCTCTTGCGAGCGGGGTGATGCGTTACCTCATGCACGCCTGGTTCGCGGGCAGCGGTGAGCAGGCGCCGACGCACCTCGTTCGAGATGCGGTCGATGTTCTTTCACGCTTCACCCAGAACGAACTCGCCCTCGGCGAGGACTGATAGTCCTTCTGTCAGGCGGGGCGGGTTAAGTGCCCGCGCACCGGCCGTTCGGCTGCACTTCGCCGTTCGTCCGGGATGCTCGGTGTGTCGGCGTGCCTATCGACGCGTGGTCAGTCTGCTTTTCGGGCGGGGAGGAAGAAGGAGCGCACAGCGTCGTACCCGCGCACGCGGCAGGTGTGCAGCGCGCGGGGTCCCGAGCATCATCGAGCACGTCGATGCTCTCGAAGTGGCCGGCGGCTGTGTGTATCGGTTCAGTGGTCGGGGATACTCGAGGACATCCACGGCGAGCCCATTCGCGGTGATGCCTTCCACTCAGTTGCGCCGCGAGCGCGTCGAGCTTGACCTGGGTGCGGGACTTCAGGGAAATGTCGAATCCGGGCTCGCCGAAGGTGGGCGATGGCCAGTCCCATCCCGGAGCCGGCTCCGTCTATCGCGATGGTGGGCGTCGCACTGTGTCCTTCCGTGACGCTGGCGACTTCGATCACCGATGCGGAGCAGAGGTTCCAGTTAGGATCGACTTCCATAGGAAATGGACCACGCGTTCCGATTACTGTCCGGCGGGAGAGCCGCGGCGTCACAGGGACGCTCGCCGAGCGCGATGGGGAGCGAATGAGTACGGAACTGCTGAACAAGACGGCCTTGGTAACGGGAGCGGGGGGCACTGGCGGGATCGGCTTCCAGATCGCTACTGCCCTGCGCGACAGCGGCGCGCAGGTAATCCTCACCGGCCGCGATGAGACCCGCGGGCAGGCCGCAGCGACACAGCTCGGCGATCGGGCGCGCTTCATTGGCGCGGACCTCACCGATCTCGACAGCGTCCACGCGTTGGCGGAACAGGCGGGACCGGTCGACATCCTCGTGAACAACGCCGCAGACGCCGCGTCGGCGCACACAACCGAACAGGCGGTGGAGGCGTTTGAGACGGTCTTCGCCACGAACGTGCGGGGTCCGTTCTTCCTCACGGCCGCGCTCGTCGCGCAGATGATCGCCCGGCGCGGGGGGAGCATCATCAACATCAGCTCGGTCGTCGCCAGGCACGGCACCCCGAGCATGTCGGTGTACGGGGCGTCGAAAGCGGCACTCGAGTCCCTCACCCGCAGCTGGGCAGCGGAGTTCGCGCACGCGGGCGTCCGGGTGAACACCGTCGCTCCGGGAGCAACCGGCAGCCAGTCCGTCGTCGACGCGCTCGGAGAGAACCTCGACTACGTGGCGCAAACGATCCCGCTCGGCCGGATCGGGAAGACCACCGATGTTGCCGATGCTGTGGTGTTCCTCGCGTCCGAGCAGGCCAGCTACATCACCGGGGTGCTTCTGCCCGTCGATGGCGGACGCGCGGCCGTCTAGGCTTTCCCCGGACGTCTGTGTCCGTCTGAGTGGACAGCAAAAACTTATGGCCGGCTGCGCAGTGCTCGTGGGCGGCAAGCGTTCCACACCGCTGCAGCCAGGCATCGGACTTGATCCTCCTTGTCGCGGCCGCACCGCTATGCACCCGCAACCGCGTGACAAGGGACCGTCATCGCGGTCCACCCTGGAAGACTGACATGACGGATGTCGTGAGTTCCGGCGCCCCTGGGGACTCGGGCGAATCGCAGCGCCCCGGTTCGTGTCGTTGACCACTTCGGCTGCTTCGGGATTCCGGTCGCCACCATCGTCACTGTTGTCGCGGACCGCGACGCCCTGATCCTCGCGATGGGATCGGCGTGGGAAGGTCTGGCGCATTCGCCGCACAACCCGAGTTGAGGTCGGGCCCGCCACCTCGACTCGGAGGGTCGGTCCCGCCGCCCGACGACGGCTCACCGAGGTCGTGCGGGCGAAGTGCGGATTCTTGTCGCGTCCGCTCTGGCGCGCTCAAGATCTCTCCGGCCGCGACCCCGGGACTCGCAGCGACGCCGCACCATGATCCACATCACCCTTTGTCCTGAGAACTCACCCAGCAACCGGACCGCGCAATGCAGTTCATGCTAATTTGCATTGACTGCACAATCACGAGGAGCGCTGTGAATAGTCCTGTTCTCGAGGCCACCGACATCCACAAGTCCTATGGCAGCGGTAGCGGCCGCTTCGACGCACTCAAGGGCGTGTCGCTGGCGGTCAGGGCTGGTGAATCCGTCGCGATCGTCGGCAAGAGCGGTTCCGGGAAGTCCACGCTCATGCACATCCTCGCGCTGCTGGATCAACCCGATGACGGTGCGGTCCTCGTCGGGGGCGAAGACGCCGCCACGTTGCGTGGCCGAGCGGTGAACCAGTTGCGAAACGCGGACTTCGGGTTCGTGTTCCAACAGTTCTTCCTGGTCCCGAACGCCACTGTGCTCGACAACGTGGTGCTGCCGCTGAAGATCGCCGGGGTGAGCGGCCGCGAGCGACGTGAACGCGGCATGGCTGCGCTCCGTGCGCTCGAGCTCGACGACAAAGCGAAAAACAGGGCCACCAACCTGTCGGGCGGTCAGAAGCAGCGCGTCGTCATCGCCCGCGCCTTGGTGAACAACCCCAAGGTGATCTTCGCCGACGAACCGACCGGCAATCTCGACACCGCCACGGGGCAGGTCGTCGAAGACATCCTGTTCACCCTCAACCGGGAGCAGGGCATCACACTTATCATCGTCACCCACGACACCGAGCTCGCCGAACGCTGCGACCGGCAGATCTACCTCCGAGACGGCCGGGAAACGGACGCCCCAGCGCCCCCGAACCTGCACGGACACGGCAGCGAAGGAGCGGCGGCATGAACACCGGTGACCTCCTGAAGACCGCGGTTCAGAACACATTCCGCAGCAAGCTGCGCACCTCCCTCACCGTGGTCGCCATCTTCATCGGCGCGTTCACGCTCACCATCACCAGCGCGATCGGCGCAGGCATCTCCGACTACATCGACAGCCAACTGGGCGCCATCGGCGCCGAAGGTGTCCTCACCGTCAACAAGGCGCCCGACACCGAAACCGCCGCCGAGGAGGGACCCAACCGGTACGACCCCGACCGGGCCACCGCGGACGACCCGTTTCCCGGAGCGCCCGCCGGCCCCGGCGGATTCGGGGCCGGAGCCCTCACCGTGGACGATATTGAGGCCATCGAATCCACCCACGGCGTTACGAGCGTCGAGCCGACGGTGTTCGTCTCCGCCGACTTCATCACCGCCGACGGGAGCGACAAGTACGAGATCAGCCTCAACCCGGTTTCCGCGGCGATCGTGCCGGATCTGGCCGCCGGCGCGCCGCTCACCAACAGCGACCAGAACGAGATCCTGCTCCCCGACGAATACCTCGACGCGCTCGGATTCGCTGACGCAGAGGACGCCGTCGGCGCCACCGTCACCATCGGCGCCACAGACGCAGTCGGAGAGCAGCACGACGTCGACGTCGCCATCGTTGGCGTGCAGAACACCTCCCTACTGCCACTCGGCGCGAGCATCAACGAGAACCTTACCGATGCGCTCGTCGAGGTCCAGCAGACCGGCAGAACCGTCGACGCCCCCGTTGGCTACCTCTCCGCCGTCGCCCATCTCGAACGCGACGCCACCGACGACCAGATCACCTCCATCAAGGAAGACCTCGCCGACCAAGGTTTCCTTGCCCAGACCACTGCCGACCAGATCGGCGCGTTCCAAACCGTGATCTCCGGAATCATCGGCGTGCTCAACGCATTCGCTGTCATCGCGCTCATCGCTGCAGGCTTCGGAATCGTCAATACCCTGCTGATGAGCGTCCAAGAGCGCACCCGCGAGATCGGCCTGATGAAAGCCATGGGCATGGGCGGCGGAAGAGTCTTCGGACTGTTCAGCAGCGAAGCCGTCTTCATCGGGTTCCTCGGCAGCGCTATCGGCGCCGCCGCGGCCGTCCTCGCCGGTACTGCCATCAGCACTGCACTCGCCACCTCCCTACTCTCCGGACTTCCCGGGCTGCAGATCATGCTGTTCGAACCGTCCGCGATCATCACCGTGATCCTCGTCGTCATGGGTATCGCATTCCTCGCCGGTACCCTGCCCGCCCGACGCGCCGCACAGCAGAACCCCATCGACGCCCTCCGCTACGAGTGATTCCACATCAGCGCGGCGCCCCGAGGCGAACCCGGCCGATGCGCGACGGTGGCATGCTCAGCGTCAATCCAGCATGACCTCTACCGCGGCGATGACGTTGGCAGCGTCGGCACAGACCTGGACGTCGTAGCAACCCGGTTCAACCTTCCAACCGTCGTCCCAATGAGCGAAGGTCCGCCTCGGAAGGGTCAGTGCGACGCGCTCGTGCTCCCCCGGAGCGAGGTCGACACGTGCGAAACCCGCAAGCCAGCGCACGGGTCGATCCACAGCGCTCTGGGATCGAGCGATATAGACCTGCACGACATGCTTGCCATCACGCTCACCGACGTTCGAGATATCCACGGTGACTGCAACTCCGTCGTCGACAGGTCTCGCGGAAGCGCGGGATGTCTCGAACCGTGTGTAGCCTTCGCCCGCACCGAACCAATAGCGCGGTGCGACTCCGGCGCGCAACCAGGCACGATAGCCGATGTGGATGCCCTCGTCGTATCGCACATCGCCATCGACGGGGGTCACGTCGATGACGGGTACGTCACCTTGTTCCCGCGGCCACGTCGTGGGAAGCCGCCCTCCGGGTTCGGCCTCGCCGCTCAGGATGTCTCCGAGCGCCGCGCCATACTCCTGCCCGCCGAACCAGGTGAGCAACACGGCGCCGGCCTGATCGGCCCAGGGCATGACGACCGGCGAGCCCGAATTGACGACCACGACCGTCTTCGGATTGGCGGCGAGCACGCGACGCGCAAGCTCGTCCTGCCGACCGGGCAGCGTGAGGTCACCGCGATCGTACCCTTCGGATTCGACACGGCTATTCGTTCCCACCACGAGCACGACGGCATCGGCCATCGCGGCGAGGTTCTCCGCCTCCTCGAGGAGCGCCTCCGGATCGGATGCATCCGGCTCAACCCCGAACGCGACGCCGATCGCGCCGGCGAGGCCGCCGGGAAGGGGCTCGTAGCTGAACGAGACGACGACGTCCCTCGAGACACCAGCCGGGGCCGGTACGGCGCCCGAGCGGCTGGGGGGAGCCAGGAGCGCGGCGCCGAGGTCGTCTCCGACGGATCGCGTCTGCGCGTCGACGATGATCTCACCGTCGACGGTCACGATGCCGTGCCCGACACCGGCGAAGCCCAAGCGCACGTGGGCGTCCTCTCGCGGCGCCCAGCGAGTGGACATCTCGATCGTTCGCGCACGTGCGATCGGCGCATCGCCGCCGAACCACACGTAGGATGTCGCGAGCCGGTCTTCGGCGAAGATCTCGGCACCGCTCTCATCGAGGAATCGGACTCGAACGCCCGGGCCACCGGAGTGCGGGTTGGTCAGTTCTGCGAGAGGAAGGTCGCTGAGACCTTCCTGCACAACGGCGCCGATGGCGTAGTCGATCTGTGCGCTCGGAAATGCCGCAGTGATGCCTTCGAGAGGTGCGATGACGTGCTCCGGCACTACGGTCGCGCTCCCGCCTCCCTGAGACCGCGCGGCGGTGGCGTTGTGACCGATCACGGCGATGCGTGACGGGCTCGCGCTCCATGGCAGCACACCGCGATTCTCGACCAGGACCGCGCCCTGGATCTCAGCTTCTCTCGCGAACGCGACGCCGTCGATCGGGTCGACCCGCCGCGGCGCCGCTCCTTCGAGCGCCCCCACCCGTGCCGCCAGGCGCAGAATTCTCAGCACCTTTCGGTCGATTGCGCCCTCGTCGACCTCGCCCCCACGCACGGCAGCCACGAGCGCCGCACCCCATGCACCCACTGGACCGGGCATCTCGAGGTCCTGGGATGCCCGAGCGGCGTCGAGCGAACGCACGGCCGTCCAATCGCTCACGACGACTCCGTCGAATCCCCATTCACTGTTGAGCGGAGTCTCGAGGAGCTCGTGTTCCGTAGCCGTCACCCCGTTGATCGAGTTGTACGCGCTCATCAGCACCCAGGCATGCGATTCGGTCACGGCTTTCTCGAACGCCAGGAGGTACAGCTCGCGCAAGGCCCTCCCGCCCACGACCGTGTTGGCGTTGAATCGATCGGTCTCGAAGTCGTTCGCGACGTAATGCTTGGGCGTGGCCGCGACGCCCTGCTCCTGCACGCCTCGCACGTACGCGGCCGCGAGTTCCGCGGTGAGCAGCGGATCTTCGCTGAACGCTTCGAAGTGACGCCCGCCGAGTGGCGAGCGGTGCAGGTTGATGGTCGGGCCGAGAACGACGTCGACCCCCTTGCGGCGCGCCTCGGCAGCCGAAACGTGCCCGTACTCGGATGCGACCTCGGTGCTCCACGACGACGACAGCGCGGTCGCCGAGGGGAGGTTGAGCGACGGTGACCGCTCGTCCCACACCGGACCGCGCACGCCCGAGGGCCCGTCCGACAGCACCATGCTTCGTAGGCCGATGGCTTCGACCGCCGTGGTGCTCCAGAAGTCCTGTCCGGTGATCAGGGCGATCTTGGTCTCGAGGTCGAGTCTGCCGAGGAGGTCGATCAGCTGCTCGTCGGAGATCGTCTCACGTGTTGCGGTCGTCATTGCATGGTCTCCCCTGTGGTGTATGAGAAACGTCTCAGGACTGCGCGACCGTTCTCGACCGCGACGCCCACGATGCGCCCGGTGAATCCGCCGGTCACCTCGGTGGACAGATAGCGACCGTCCAGGTCGCCGAGCACCCGCCAGTCGTGAGCGTCGCCCACTGCGAGCTCGATGCGGTCGGGCCCGGTCGAGACGCCGCGGATTGACCGCGTCGACCGCGCCCTGATCCGCAGACGGTGGACGTTGTCGGTCAGCTTCGCCGCGCCGAGGCTCCACGTCATCCCACCGATCCGGATCGTCGCGACCGCATCCGATCCGTCGAGGGCGATACCGTACGCGTTATCGCGGTCGATTCGCACCTCCATCGACGCAGACCCGTCCTCGATCGAGAGCTCGGCCTCAGCGGTCCACGCGTCGTCGCGGGTGCGAACCCCGAGGGTGCACTGCACCCGCGATTCGAGCAGCAAGCCGTTCTCGGTGCCGCGCGCGAACGTGTCGGGGAACACCCCCGGCGAGATCCATCGGCCGTGCAGCTTCGGCGCAGCGAAATCATCGATGAAAGACGTGTCGACGGATGCCGCGACGAATCGCTCCTCGTCGACGACCGGCCAACCGTCGCGCCAGTCGATTCCGGCGACGAAGGTCTCACGTCCGTTGACGTGGAAGCCGGGGCTGGTGCCGCGGGGCCGGACGCCGAGATACGCCATCGCCCAGGAGCCGTCGGAGCACTCGACCAGATCGGCATGGCCGACGTTCTGCACTGGGGTCGGCAGGCTTCGGTGCGAGAAGATCGGGTTCTGCGGTGCGCCCGCGAACGGTCCGCGTGGCGACGGCCCGCGGGCGATGCTTACGCAGTGACCGCGCTCCGTCCCGCCTTCGGCGATCAGGAGGTACCACCATCCCTCGCGGAAGAAGATGTGCGGTCCCTCGGGAAAGGCCAGTCCTGTGCCGCTCCAGAGGAGCCGTGGCTCCTCCAACAGCTCGGCGGTGTACGGATCCACCCGTGCCTGGCGGATCTCCGAACCCGCGGCATCGAAGTGCGACCAGGTCAGATAGCAGTCCGCACCGTCCCAGGAGATGTCCGGATCGATTCCGCCCGCCCCCCGGGTGCGGACCGGTGCTGACCACGGGCCGCGCACATCCTCGGCATGCTGGAGAGTCTGCTCGGGGGTGCCGTCCACGACGTCGGTCGTGATGAGCCAGAACAGGCCGTCATGATGGCGCAGCGTGGGGGCGAACACACCGGTGCTTCCCGTGCCGTCGGAGTCGGCGAGTTGTGACGATGTCGTGATCGCGTTGCCGACGAACGTCCAGTCGACGAGATCCTGGCTCTCATGGATGGGTACGGCAGGGCGGTACTCGAAGCTCGAACTGGCGAGATAGTAGGTGTCGCCGACCCGGCAGATCGATGGGTCCGGATAGAAGCCTGGGATGACCGGCTGGGCCGCGCTCACAGCGTGGCGCCGTTCGCGGACGCCACGGCGCCGTACCACGATCCACTCGGCTTGATGGTGCGGGCGAACGTCGTACGGTCGACCTGCACGAGTCCGAAATGGGGAGCGTAGCTACCCCACTCGTAGTTGTCGAGCAGACTCCAGTGGAAGTACCCGCGCAGGTCGACGCCGGATCCGGCGACGTCGGCGAGGGCACGGAGCGATCGACTCGTGTAGTCGATTCGCTGATCATCGTCGTCGGTCGCGATGCCGTTTTCAGTCACCACGATCGGCATGCCGGGCAGCAGTTGCGCGGTGTGCCTCACGGCCTCCGCTGCGGCATTCGGGTAGTACTCCCATCCCGTGAGCGTCAGCTCGGAACCATCGGGCGCGGCCAGCGCTCCGTCGGCGCCGATCCTGACCCGGGTGTAGGCCTGGACGCCGATGAAGTCGTCGCCTCGGGCGGCGTCGATGAAGACGTCTTCGCGCGGCCAACCCCATTCGCGGGCGATATCCTCGGCACCCGGCTCGGCCTGGAAGTTCTGGTTCGCGACCGTCCAGCCGATCTTCGCGTCGGTGTGCTCGGCGAGCAGGGCCCGCGCACGATGGTGGGCCGCGATGGTCACGTCGGTGATCGCGGGGTCGGGCGGTGGCAAGGCGCCGGCGACGAGCTCCTCGCGCTGCCCGTCGTCGAACATCGTCGCGATCATCGCGAGCATGTTGGGCTCATTGAAGGTGCACACCCACTCGACGCCCTCGAGGATCGTAGATGCTGCCGCGACGTACGCCTCGAAGTGCGCGATGTTGTCGGCCCGCCGCCAGCCGCCGAGATCGGCGAACCACCGGGGGTTGGTGAAGTGATGCAGGGTGACGACCGGCTGGAGGCCTCGCACGAGACACCCATCGATCATCCGGCGGTAGTGCGCCAACTCGGCGAGCGACACGGCACCGGGGGTCGGGACGATGCGGCTCCACTCGAGGGAGAAGCGATACGAGTTCAAGCCAAGACCGACGGCGAGGTCGAGGTCCTCGCGCCATCGATGGTAGGAGTCGCACGCATCGCCCGAGCGCTCGGGGAGGATCGAACCCTCGACGACCTCTTTCGCCCAGAAGTCGCTGTTCGTGTTCCCCCCTTCGGTCTGGTGCGCGGCGGTCGAAGCCCCCCACAGGAAACCCGCGGGGAAGTGGGTAGAGGTCGTCGGCGTCATGGTCTCATTCGTCATCGTGTCGGAAGCAGGTAGGCGAGCTCGCCCAGCGGCTCGAACTCGAAGAAGGACCGAAGCAGAATCGACCGACCGTGCGGTGTCGGCCACGTTGGTGAGGACTGTGGTGATGCCCACGTCGTCAGCTCCTTCGGGTGTCACTTGATGCCGGTCGAGGCGACGCCCTCGATGAACTGGCGTTGGAGGAACAGGAACAGTGCCAGGATCGGCACGACCACGATCACGGCACCGGCAAGCAGCAGGCCGTAGTTGGTGCCGTTCTGGCCGACGGAGTAGAGCGCGAGGGCGACCGGAAGGGTGTAGCGATCCTCGGTCTGAGCGACGACGAGCGGCCACAGGAAGTTGTTCCACTGTGCGAGGAACGTGAGGATCGCGAGCGTCGCGAGCGGCGGCTTGGACAGCGGGAGCACGATCTGCGCGAAGATACGCCACTCGCCGGCGCCGTCGAGGCGCGCCGCTTCCAGCAGCGAGTCAGGCAGCTCGCCGATGAACTGACGCATCAGGAACACGCCGAGCGGAGTGACCAGATAGGGCAGGATCATGCCGGGCAGCGAGTTGCTCAAGCCGAGATTGGTGACCAGAACGAACAGCGGAACGAAGGTGGCGATCGCCGGAATCATGAGCATCCCGAGCACGAGCACGAACAATGCATTCCGGCCCGCGAAGTCGATCTTCGCGAGTGCGTAACCGGCCATCGAGCAGAAGACCAGGTTGCCGAGCACGCATGCCCCCGCGACGATGACGCTGTTCGCGAACGCCGTCGTGAAATTCAGACCGCCGATGAGTCGGGCGTAGTTCTCGAATGTCCACACCTGCGGAAGCCATGCTGTGGAGTTGGCGATGATCTCCGCATTGTCCTTGAAGGAGCCCAGCAGCATCCAGATGAACGGGAGGAGCATGAGCACCGCGCCGACGATGAGGACGCCATAGGTCACGAGTCTGCTGACGCGGATCGGGGCTCGGCGCCGAGTGGGCTGTGTCGCTCCGGCGACGATGAGGGCAGCCATATCAGGTCCTTGAACGGAAGAGTCGGAATTGAAGGAGTCCGAGCGCCACGATGAAGATCACGAGCACGTACGACGCTGCGGACGCGACGCCGTAGTTTCCGAAGCCGAACTGCTCATAGGCGTACAGGCCGATCGAGACGGTCGCGTCGAGCGGGCCGCCGTTGGTCATGACGAACGGCTCCTCGAAGAACTGGAGGTAGCCGATGCTCAACAGCACGGCGACGACGAGGGTCGTGGGACGCAGGAGCGGAAGGGTGATCGTGCGGAACGCCGTGAAGCCCCGCGCTCCGTCGACCTCGCCCGCCTCGTAGAGCTCCTTGGGGATGTTCTGCAGTCCCGCGAGGAAGATCACCATCGGAAGCCCGATGTTGCGCCACACAGCCATGATGATGAGCGCCGGCATCGCCCACGCGGGGTCGTTGAGCCAGTCGGGGCCGGGGATGCCGACGACCCCGAGCAGGGCGTTGAGCAGGCCGTCTTCCTGGTACAGGTAGCGCCACACCACGGCAACGGCGATGATGCTCGTTACGAACGGGGCGAAGTAGCTGACGCGGAACACGCCCTTCAGCTTGTTGATGCCGGCGTTCAGGCCGACGGCCACGAGCAGTCCCAACGCCATCGTGAGCGGGATGCCGATCACCACGAAGTAGATGGTGTTGCCGATCGCGCGCACGAAGGTGGCGTCGGAGAAGATGTCGATGTAGTTCTCGAGGCCGACGAAGTTGACCGAGAAGGGCGATCGGACGTCGCGGGCTCGCAGGTCGCTGAAGCTGAACGCGAGGGACGCCAGGACCGGACCGGCACCGAAGACGAGGAACAGCACGACGAACGGCAGCGCGAAGCTCCATGCCATCAGGGTGCGTCGCACGCGGCGCGGGGGTCGCCCCTGGCGGGGACGCTCGGTGAGCGTCTCCGCCAGGGCCAGGGTGGTGGCAGTCACGTCAGTTGCCGGTTCCGATCGACTCCGCCTCTGCCTGAAGCGCGGCGAGCGCCTCGGCCGGCGTAGCCGTTCCTGCGGCGACTCGCTCGATCTGCGCGTCGAACGCGGCGTAGACCTGGGGCCAAGTGGTGACGGCGGGCGGGGTGTTGGTGTTGTCCATCTGCTCGCGCATCACGGCGTACATGGGGTTGTCGGCGATGGCCGGGTAGTCCCACGCCGAAGCGACCGATGGGAGGTCGAACGAGATGTCGAACCACTGCTGCTGCACCTCGGGCTCCGACAACCAGCGAAGGAGCTTCCAGGCGCCCTCAGGATTCTCGGCGTCCGCGAACACGCCGAGACCGGCGCCGCCGACCCAGCTCACGTTGCCCGCGGGGCCCGAAGGGAGCGGAGCGACCGAAATCTGGTCGTTGTAGAAGTCCTCGCCGCCGGCGGCGACGAGCAGGCTCGACTCCCACGGTCCGGACACGATCGACGCGACGCTGCCGTTGACGATGTCGGGCTCGATCTCACCGATGTTGACCGGACCGTTGGCATCCGCGTACCCATCCGTGATGAGCGACTGGTAATACGCGAGACCTTCCTCCGCCTCCGGAGTGTCGAAGGTCCACTCAGTGCCGTCCTCGTTGATGATCTCTGCGCCGGCCTGCCACAGGTACGGAAGAACGAACTGATAGCTGTTCGGTGCGCCGGTGAACAAGGTCGTACCCCACTCCGAGCCGTTCCCCTGCAGCGCGCCGAAGAACTCAGTCTGCTCCTCCCACGTGGTCGGCGGCTCGAGACCGGCTTCCTCCGCGAGGTCGCCGCGGTAGAACAGCACGCGCGTTTCGACGTACCACGGAACGGCATACCTCGTGCGAGCGACTTCGGTCCCCTGTGCAGCGCCGGCGAAGAACTCGTCGTAGTCGATGAGGTCGTCGGGGACGGGCGCCAAGGCTCCCGCGTCGACCGCCGCGGCGAGGTCGGTGGTGCCGACCATGGTGGCGTCCGGGGTCTGACCGGATGCGACAGCCGTCTGGATCTTCGTCATGTAGTCGCTCCACGGCACCGCCGTGACGTTGACGGTCGCATCCGGATTGGCTTCTTCGAACTGGGCGGTGAGCTGTTCCAGCAGCTCCCCTTCCGTGCCCATCGCCCAAACCTCGATGGTTCCGGTCGCCGGGCTGTCGTCGATGACGACGTCGGATGCTGTATCGGTGTTGACGCCGGTGTCTGCTCGCCCGCATCCGGTGAGCAGCAGGGCGAACGCGGCTGTCGCGGCCAAGGCGGCGATGATCTTGCGGCTGTGCATTGGATCTCCTCTTTGAGCAGGTGGATTGGAACCACGCGCCGACACTAACGTAGAAATATTGCAGCTGCAATACTTTCGCAGCACCGAGTACAGTAGGCGCATGACGGAGACGGTCTCGCGAGCACGTCGAGGGCCCTATGCGAAGTCGCGCCTCCGGCAGGCGGAGATCGTCGAAGCGGCAATCCGAGTCTTCGCGGCGAAGGGCTATCACGGCGGCTCACTACGCGAGATCGCCCGCGAGATCGACATGAGCCTCACGGCAGTCACGCATCACTTTCCGAGCAAGGTCGACCTCCTCGAAGCCGTCCTCGAGGAGACGGATCGCCAGGGCGAGGAATTCGCCACGCGCCCCGGGTTCACCAGCTGGGTGGTCGCACTGGTCATCCGCAACCTGGATCGCCCCGAGCTCCTGCGAATGCTCGCGATCATCGCCGCTGAGGCGTCGGCTGCGGACCATCCCGCCCATGAGTGGTTCGTCCTTCGCTACGAGCGACTCCGCGCCGTCATGATCGAGACAGTGCGTGAAGATCAGCGCGTTGGACGGATCGATCCGAGTCGGGACGCGGCGTTCCTGGCCGATGCGGTGATCGCTCTTTGGGACGGACTCCAGCTGCAATGGCTGATCGATGACCGCTTCGACATGGTCGAACGGATGCGCCACTCTCTCGCCACCCTCTTGCCCGAATCACCCGTCGTCGCCTGAAATCGCCACGCGGCAAGTGAAACTGTAGCGCCTGCTATATTTTTGCAGGCGCACTCAGAGCAGCTGCGCGTGGAGGAGCAGAGACGGATGATGCCATCGACCCTTCCGCGGCCGAGACCGTGGCCCACAGCGGCGCGTCTACGCTGGGGTATCGTCGCGCCGGGCGGCATCGCCGCGCGATTCGTCCGCGCCCTCGCCGCGCGCACGGATCATCGGGTCATGGCCATCGGGTCCCGATCCGCGGAGCGCGCGCGGGGGTTCGCCCACGAGCACGGCGTTCCCCGCGCCTACGGCTCGTATGACGAGTTGGTCGTCGATCCCGAGGTCGACGCCGTGTACATCGCATCGCCCCACAGCGTCCACGCCGAGCAGGCGCTGCTCGCGATCGCGGCGGGCAAGCACGTGCTCGTTGAGAAGCCGTTCACGACGACACCGGCCGACGCGGCGCGGGTGTTCGCCGCCGCACGCGATCGCGGCGTCCTCGCGATGGAGGCGATGTGGACCCGCTACCTCCCGCAGGCCGATAGCCTGCGGCAGCTGCTCGAGGACGGCACCCTCGGTGACGTGACGATGGTTTCGGCAGACTTCGGGTTCAGCATCCCCTTCATGCCCGCGCACCGGCTCTTCGATCCGGCGCTCGCCGGCGGTGCCCTGTTCGACGCCGGTGTGTACCCGGTGTCCTTCATCTCGTCCGTCCTCGGGGCTCCCACGAGTGTCTCGGCGATCGGCTCGCTCGCCGACAGCGGTGTCGACGACCAGGCAATCGTGTCGCTCGGTTACCCGAGAGCGGTTGCGATCGCGCAGACGTCCCTGAAGTCGTGGTCACCGGTGGTTGCCACGGTCTGCGGAACGCGTGGCCGCCTCGAGATCGGACCCGAATTCCTCCGTCCGACCGCGCTTCGCCTGACGCTCGTCGCCCCCGGCTCCGGGGCGACCACGGCTCATTGGGAGGATCAGGAGTTCGCCGACGAACCGTATGAGGCTCTCGCATGCGAAGCGTCGGCGTTCGCGTTCTTCGTCGAGCAGGGTCTGCTCGAGTCCCCAGTACATCCGCACGCGGAGGTGGTGTCGATCATCGACATCCTCGAGCGCGCGCAGAAGCAGATCATTTCGAGTGACGTCGCCCGGAACGCGGGAGACTGACATGTCGACGAGGCCTACCTCATCGCAGGGTGGGCACAGGTCGCGGCGCCAACGGACATCGATCGGGACTACGCGTGCGTCGTTGGCTCCGACGCGGCGACGGCAGGAACGTCGAGATGCTCGGCGAGCAGGTTGCGACGGTAGTAGTCCAGCATCTCGCCCTGCATGTCGATCTCGCCCTTCTCAATGAGCCACTGCAGCTGGACGCCGTCCATCATTGCGACGAAGGCGATCGAGCCCGATTCAGGGGTTACACCTTCGCGCAACTCACCCGAGCGACGCATGTCCGCAAGCGCCTCCCGAGCGACCCCTCGCAGAATCCGGTAGCGCTCGACGAAGAAGTCCCGCGCAGGATGATCGGGGTCGGACGCTTCAGCGGAGAGCACGCAGTAGAGCTGCGTCACACCCGGACGGGTGGCATTCTCGCCGACACGCGCGATGAACTCCTCGAGGACGCGTCGTCCACCCATGGACTCAACGTCGAGAGCACCCGACAGGTCGTCGTTGCGCTTGAGCACGGCGGCAAGGAGGGCGTTTTTGCTGGGGAAATGGTGGAGCATGCCGGCTTCACTCATGCCGATCTTCTCGGCGACCGTCTTCATCGAACCCTTTCGGAAGCCGTTCTGGGCGAACTCGGCGAGCGCGGCGTCCAAAATGGCTTCCTGGGTCGCGCGGCTCCTGCGGTACGGCCCGCGAACGCGGCGCGGGCTCGATGTCGTGTTCATCCGACAACAGGATAGCTTCAGCCGGATCGTCATGCCCGCTTGAACCACGCCGTGTCGGGCCCCGTCGGCGCCGATCCGCCTCGTTCTGGTCAGTCGCTCGTTGGATGCGCGCGGGGGCACCGACGACGAACGCTGATTCGGACTCCACGGGTAAGTGGAATGGTTGCTCCACTATAGTGAGGGCATGGGAGTTCATCTGGTTGTTGGAGCAGGTGCGAGTGGCATCGCCACGGCAGACCTGCTGGCACAGCGTGGCGAGAGCGTGCGCATGGTCACGCGGCGAGGCGCACGTGCGAATCATCCTGCAGTCGAGGCCGTGGCGGCCGACGCAGCAGACATCCAAACCCTCGCGAGGCTGTCCCGCGATGCAGACGTGATCTACAACTGCGCGAACCCGCCCTACAACCGATGGTTGACCGACTGGCCACCCCTCCACGCCTCACTGCTCTCTGCGGCCGAACGGGCGGATGCCGTTCTCGTGTCAGCGGCCACCCTGTACGGATACGCGCCCGGCCGGGAGCCGATGACGGAGCAGACGCCCTTGGTGGGCGCCGATGCGCCCGCAAAGCTTCGGTTGCGCGCAGACATGTGGCGTGATGCGCTCGAAGCCCATCAATCCGGACGGGTTCGCGTTTCCGAGGTCCGCAGCAGCGACATTCTCCAGGGCACAGGAATATTCAGTCTCGCCGTCGCGAAGCAGATCCTCGCTCACCGACCCGCAATCGTTCCAGTCCCGCTTGACCAGCCGCACACGTTCACCTCAGCAAGCGACGTTGCGCGCGCCTTGGTGACCGTCGCGTCGGAACCGGATGCATGGGGCCAGGCCTGGCACGTACCATCTCCGGAGCCGCTTTCCCTACGTCAGGTAGCGACCCGATTCTCAACCATCGCGCATGAACCCCTACCAAGACTGCTCTCGATTCCCTATCCGCTGCTATGGACGGCGGGACTCGTCGTCCCCCTGATGCGCGAACTCCGCGCAACCCGCTATCAATGGGACCGTCCGTTCATCATGGATTCCACTCACTTCACCGACGTGTTCGCCATCTCGGCGACTTCGTGGGATGACGCTCTACGAGAGTCTGAACGCCTCCTGCGCGTCGCCTGACTCGCCAGTGCCTCAAGGTCGTCTACACCACTGGACGCAGACACAGCAGGTCGGGCTGGAACCCGGGAATCGCTGGCTCCGCAAGGGTCATAGCGTGGCGCCGTTCGCGGCGGCCACCGACCCATACCATGCCCCGCTCGGCTTCACGGTGCGCTCGAATGAGGTTCGATCGACCGCCACGAGTCCGAACCGCGGTGCATAGCTGCCCCATTCGTAGTTGTCGAGGAGGCTCCAGTGGAAGTACCCGCGAAGGTCGACACCCGACTTCATGACTTCCCGCAGCGCTCCCAACGAGCGACTCGTGTAGTCGATGCGACGGTCGTCGTCATCGGTGGCGATACCGTTCTCGGTGACGACGATCGGAACGTCGGGCAGTAGCCGCGCCGTGTGCTCCACCGCTTCGGCGGCCGCCGTCGGGTAGTACTCCCAGCCCGTGAGAGTGCGCTCGGCGTCGTCGGGCGCGGGCAGCGCGCCGTCCGGGCCGATGCGCACGCGAGTGTACGCCTGCACGCCGATGAAGTCGTCGCCACGCGCAGCGTCGATGAAGATGTCTTCGCGCGGCCACCCCCACGCGCGCGCAACCTCTTCGGCACCCGGCTCAGCCTGGAAGTTCTGGTTTGCGATCGTCCATCCCACCTTGGCGTCGGTACGCTCGGCGAGAAGCACCCTTGCGCGATGGTGGGCCTCGATCGTCACTTCAGTGGTCGTCCGGTCGGGAGGCGGCATCGCTCCGGCAACCAGCTCTTCGCGCTCACCTGCATCGAACATCGCGGCGATCATCGCGAGCATGTTCGGTTCGTTGAAGGTGCACACCCACTCGACTCCTTCGAGGATGGTTGCCGCAGCGGCAACGTACTCCTCGAAGTGCGCTATGTTCTCGGCGCTACGCCAGCCGCCGAGATCGGAGAACCACCGCGGGTTGGTGAAGTGGTGCAGAGTCACCGCGGGCGTGAGCCCACGCTCGAGGCATCCGTCGATCATCCGTCGGTAGTGAGCGAGCTCGGCATTCGAGACCGCGCCGATCGACGGCACTATCCGGCTCCACTCGAGAGAGAAGCGATAGGAGTTCAGCCCGAGAGAAGCAACGATGTCGAGGTCGTCACGCCAACGGTGGTAGGAGTCACACGCATCGCCGGATCGTTCGGGGAGGATCGTTCCCGCTTCGTTCTCCCGCGACCAGAAGTCACTGTTGGTGTTGTTCCCTTCGATCTGATGGGCGGCGGTCGAAGCACCCCAGAGGAAGCCTGCGGGGAAGGACGTTGTCGTGGTGATGATCGTGCCTTTCGTCATGGAACCGGTTGGGTGAGATGAGGTGATGGGCGGCGCACTGTGTCGGCTGCGCACCGACCACGACGATCCCGAAGCGATCGCTCTCTGGATCGGGATGCTCGCTCCCGTTTGGGTCACGCTCCTGCGCGAACCGCCGATTCCCAACGGACGCCGAGCAGCCGCCGCGCACGGTCGAGCGTGTCGATGATCGCCGCGGTCTCCTCGAGGGTGTGCACCGGGGACTCACGGCGGCCTTCGCCGACGAACGTCGCCAGCGCGGTAGCTTCCCACGCCAGAGCGGCTAGATCGCGGAGGTCGGTCGGGTCGTCCCATTCGCGTTGCGGAGTGAACCAGCCGCCGTCGGAGACCAGCAGGCGGCTGGGGCCGTTGATCGAGTCGAGAAGCTCCAATCGACCGTCTGTGCCTGCGATATGCCCCTTGCTCGGGGTGCGAGTCGCGATCGATGTGAAGATCGTGGACTGATTCCGGGCGCCGTGGCGCAGCACGAGGCTCACGGTCTCATCTACTCCGGAATCAGAACGGCGTCCGGTCGCGACGATCTCGGTCGGAGCGCCCAGAAGCATCGAATCCAGTTGGACGGGATAGATGCCCAGGTCCAGCAACGCGCCGCCGCCCAACTCCGGCCTGTACAGCCGGTGGCCGAGTTCGACGGGAATCGCCTGGCCGTGATCGGCGACTACGGCGCTCACCTCTCCCAACCACCCGTCCGACACCAACGTACGGATCACCGAGGCCTGCGGCAGGTATCGAGTCCACATTCCCTCCATGAGCAGCACGTCTGCCGAACGAGCGGCCGCCGCCAACTCGTCCACTTCCACTCGGGTCATCGCAAGTGGCTTCTCGATCAGCACGTGCTTGCCGGCAGCGATCGCCATGAGGCCAAGGGACAGGTGTTCGCTCTGCGGGGTGGCGATGTACACCACATCGACGCCGGGATCGGCGACCAGTGCCTCATACGAGCCATGTGCTCGCTCGATGCCGTGGGCGACCGCGAACGCTTCCGCCCTGTCCCGGGATCGCGACCCGACCGCGACGACCCGCTGCGCGGTGTTCGCGGCAACCGTGTCAGCCCACACGCCGGCGATCCACCCGGGGCCGAGAATGCCCCACGCCAACGTCGGCTCACCACTATCGGGCGTGTAGATGGTCGGCTCGGGGAAGTACTCGGGCAACATGATGCGGCTCCTCTGCGCTGGGGGTCTCGCCTTAAAACCTAGCATATGCTAGGTTTTCCGATACAACACCCGAGAGGACCTTCCATGTCAATGACGACGACCCGAATCGAGACGCTGCGCGCGGAGGAAGGCGAGCTCGTATTCCCCGCATTCGGGCTCACGGAGGTGTGGCGCCTAGGAGCCCGCATCGTCGAACGCGCCATGCAGGCCGGATTCAAGATCACGGTGGACATCCGCAAGCCCGGTGCGATCCTGTTCCGCGCAGCGCTGCCTGGGTCTACTCCGGATCAGCAGTTCTGGGTGGATGGCAAGTCAGCGACGGCGCTCCGGCTCGAGCGCAGCACAGCGGTCCTGGAGGCGGAGTTCGGGGAGATGGGCTTCGACCCGGCCAGCATCGGGTGGCTACCCCGAGAACAGTACGTTCTCGGCGGAGGGAGCGTCCCGATTCGGGTCAGCGGAGTCGGCGTCGTCGCCGTCGCCACCGTGTCCGGACTGGCGTCGGACGAAGACCACGATCTCGTGACGGAATGCCTGCGCGAGCTCCTGGCTGAGGAGACGACCCGGTGAGCATCCCTCCTGCACGGACCCTTGCGGCGGGCCAGAGCTGTCGCGTCCATGTATTCGACACGAGCACGATGTCGTCGACATTGATCCACCGCGGAAACGACGTCCTGCTGGAGGCGCCGAACTGGACCCAGGACGGTCGCTTGATCCTGAACGGAGACGGAGTGCTCTGGACCCTAACGCCCATGTCGGGCGCAAGTACACGTCAGGTGCCGATCACCGGCGTTCCAGTCCTGAACAACGACCATGTCCTCGCACCGAACGGGACGGAGATCTTCATCTCCGCGAACGACTGGCAGATCTACCGCGCCTCGCTGAGCGGTGGAGACGCGACGCGCATCACCGCCCCCGATGACGGCATCCTGCACTTCCTGCACGGTGTCAGTCCCGACGGAACTCAACTCGCATACACCGCCGTCAAGATCAGCGCAGAGATGACGATCAGCTCCGCCCATGTGCACACGATCCGGGTTGACGGAGGCGACGACCGCCCCTTGTTCCAAGGAGGACCGTCGGACGGGAGCGAGTACTCGCCCGACGGAGAGTGGGTCTACTTCAACACCGAGCACTTCAGCGACACGGACGGGCACGCGCAGATCGCCCGCATCCGCTCAGACGGCAGCGGATTGGAGCAGCTGACCTTCGACGATCGGGTCAACTGGTTCCCTCACCTGCCCGCTCGCGGCGAGCTGGCCGTGTACCTGAGCTTCCCGCCCGGGACCATCGGCCACCCGGCGGACCTTCCCGTCGAACTTCGTCTCGTCCGGAACGGAAACTGGCGAGACCCGGAGACGATCGTGACGCTGTTCGGCGGTCAAGGCACCATCAACGTAAACAGCTGGTCGCCTGATGGCACCCAGTTCGCGTACGTCGATTACCCGATCGACGACGTCGCTCAGACGGACAGTTAGTCGCAACGGACTGGCGGCGGAAGGTGTACGCGGGGTCACGACCCGAGCAGGGAGTGGCCTCAAGCCCTCCAGCCGAGTCCCGCATGTGGGCGCTGCACGAGTAGGTGGTGGTGCGGCTCGCGCGTCATTGCTGATCTCGAACTCGAGCAGGGTCAATTGCGGTGTCAATGCGGACTGGGAGGCCGTTCTCCCAGTCCAGCATCCGCAACAGCACGACCGGGCCGCGTTGCTGTGGCCGGCGCGACGGTGCGGCGGACACGGCGCTTCGCGCGGCGCACTCGACTACTCGCTCCCGTTCAGCCGCGACAGCCAGTACCGGAAGCACTACCTGCCCGCGCTGGCCAAGCTCGGCATCCCGGCAGTGCGTTGGCACGACCTGCGCCGCTTCTACGCCAGCGCCTGCGCGGCGGCGAGCATCCCGATCGAGCGTGCGGCGAAGTACATGGGGCACGCCGACATCGCGACGATGTACAAGCACCACCTGCACCTGTTCGCCGACAGCCACACGGACGACATGGACCGTCTCGAAGCCGTCGCCACGCGCCCGGCGCTCGTCAGGATCGGCTAGATGTCGATCATCGCTGACGTTCGCGACGATTGGATATGAACCGGGCCGACAGATCGAGAAGCGGACGAACCGCACCGCGAGCTGCGCTCTCCAGGTCAAAATCGCTGTGCAGATCGCCACCGGCCATGCCCCGCATATAGCCGACAGTCCATCCATCGGCGTCGGGCTGGAAGGTGATTGCGAAACCTTCCTGCTCGCCAAGCGCAATCAACTCGCCAATAGCCTGAAGCGTCTCGTCATCGAATGTCGCCACGGAGTCAACCTACCGCCGCGGGCCGACGTGAGGCAGAGCTACTGTGCGGCCGACTCATCATCGCGGAGAAGCTTCTGCGCTGTGCGGACGACTAGCACGGTCGCCTGTGCCGCCGCGAATGCGTCTACATCTGCAATATCACCATGAGTAACCTTCTGCGAGAGGTCCCAGACAGCTCGCATGGTGGCACGCAGTTCAGCCTTGTCTCGACCTGCCGCGTACCGTGCGAGGAACAGATCGAACCAAGCCTTGGCGTCCGCACCCTTCGGCGCTTCCTGGTCCTTCGGCACGATGGCCGGATCGGCGATGAGTTTGCCGAAGTCGATGAGTATCTCGCGGCTGCGCCGTCCCACGTCCTGCCAGTCATCGCGATCTCGCGCTGTCGAGTACTCCTTAACGAGACCGGCGATGCGCGCGTTCAGATTCTCCCACGTCGGCGTCTCATCGTCGGCCGCAGGATCGTGCACTTCACCACGTGCTTCGATGTCATCGAGCGTAGACAGCGCAGATTGCGTCAGATCGCGGACGTGTTCACGTCGCTCGCGGTAGGTGCTGAGATTCTGCGAGTAGAACCCGTACCAGTCCCATAGCGACTGGTACGGAAACGGCGGCTGGAGGCCTAGTCTTCTGAAGTTCGCGTCCAGTGCGCGGGCGTTCCGCTGGTACTTGGCATCCACATCTTGGATGCGTGAGCCACCGGTTCCAACCGCGACGATCGTGTTCGCTTGCGTTTGGAGCAGCCGACGCAGCGCGTCCAAGTCCAAGCTCGGCTGGGGCTCGTTCCTGGACGGATCGAAGAGGCTGTCGATCGCGTCGGTCACGCTCTCATTCTGACCGACGTGGCCGACACTATCCGCTCGCCCCGCCAGTCGGCGGAGGGGTTTCGGAGGGGATTGCGTACCGCGGCGACCGTAAGCGTCCGGGACCAGATACGCGAAAACCCCCGGTCAGCCGGGGGTTTCTCACTGCTGGGGTACCTGGACTCGAACCAAGAACAACTGAACCAGAATCAGCCGTGTTGCCAATTACACCATACCCCAATGGCCCTGAACCGGGGTTCCGGGCCGACATGTAACTGTAGCCGATCGCGGGGTGCGGTCCAAATCGAGGGGGCCTCTCGAGCGGATGCCGCGGCAGCGACGAACGCGGCGCGGCCGCGGCATCCGTCGGGGTCAGCCGACGAGCGCGGCGAGGCGGTCGAGGCGGTCGAGCGACTCGACGCGGCCGAGGATCTGCATGGACTCGAAGAGGGGCGGGGACACGCGGCGGCCGGAGACCGCGACGCGGATCGGGCCGAACGCGACGCGGGGCTTGAGGCCGAGGCCGTCGATGATCGCGGAGCGGAGCGCCTCCTCGATCTCGGTGTGCGTCCATGCCTCGCCGGGGATGCGTTCGAGGGCCTCTCGGGCGGCGGCGAGCACGGCGGGCGCGTCGGCGGGCAGCGACCCGACGGCGGCCTCGTCGAACTCGAGGCTCGCGGCATCCGTGAAGAGGAAGCCGAGGAGGCCGGGCACCTCGCCGAGCACGGTGATGCGCTCCTGCACGAGCGGGGCGGCCTCGACGAGGAGGGCCTCCTCGCCGGGCGTGATCGGCGTCGTGACGACGCCGGCGGCCTGCAGGTAGGGCACGGTGCGCGAGGTGAAGTCGGCGAGCTCGAGCAGGCGGATGTGGTCGCCGTTGATCGCGTCGGCCTTCTTCTGGTCGAAGCGGGCCGGGTTCGGGTTCACGTTCTCGACGTCGAACGCCTCGATGAGCTCGTCGCGGCTGAACACGTCGCGGTCGGCCGAGAAGCCCCAGCCGAGGAGCGCCAGGTAGTTGACGAGGCCCTCGGGGATGAAGCCGCGGTCGCGGTGGTGGAAGAGGTTCGACTCGGGGTCGCGCTTGGAGAGCTTCTTGTTGCCCTCGCCCATGACGTACGGCAGGTGGCCGAAGCGGGGCACGAAGCTCGTGACGCCGATCTCGATGAGCGCGTGGTACAGCGCGATCTGGCGCGGCGTCGAGGAGAGCAGGTCCTCCCCGCGCAGCACGTGCGTGATGCCCATGAGCGCGTCGTCGACCGGGTTCACGAGCGTGTAGAGCGGGGCGCCGTTCGGGCGCACGACGACGAAGTCGGTCGTCGAGCCCGCCGCGAAGTCGATGCGGCCGCGCACGAGGTCGTCGAACCCGAGGTCGACGTCGGGCACGCGGAGGCGCAGTGCCGGCTGGCGGCCCTCGGCGCGGAAGGCGGCGCGCTGCTCGTCGGTGAGGTCGCGGTCGAAGTTGTCGTAGCCGAACTGCTTCGGCCGGCCGGCCGCCTCGTTGCGCGCGTCGATCTCGTCGGCGGTCGAGTAGCTCTCGTAGACGTGGCCGGCGGCCTTCAGTCGCTCGATGACGTCGGCGTAGATCTCACCGCGCTGCGACTGGCGGTACGGCTCGTGCGGGCCGCCGACGTCGACGCCCTCGTCCCACTGCAGGCCGAGCCAGGTGAGCGCGTCGATGATCTGCGCGTAGCTCTCCTCGCTGTCGCGGGCGGCGTCGGTGTCCTCGATGCGGAAGACGAAGGTGCCGCCGGTGTGGCGCGCGTACGCCCAGTTGAAGAGGGCCGTGCGCACGAGGCCGACGTGCGGGGTCCCGGTGGGCGAGGGGCAGAACCGCACGCGGATCTCGGATCCGGTGGCGGTCGTCGTGGGGTGGGTCGTGTCAGACATCGCCCTCAATGGTACGGCCCGGGCCCGCATCGGCGGGGGTTCCGCCGCGGCCTGCGACGAGGCGCGCGAGCGCCTCGGCGGCCACCGCGACGGCCGGCACGCCGCGTCCGCCGCGCGCGGTCACGAGGTGCAGCGTGCGGCGGTCGCCGTTCGTGGTGCCGCGCACCGCGACACCGGCGCGCTTCCCCGCCGACTCGATCGCGAGCGCGGGCAGCACAGCGACGCCGAGCCCGCTCGCGACGAGCTCCTCGACGGCGACGAAGTTGTCGGTCTCGACGGCGATGCGCGGGGCGAAACCGGCGGTGTCGCACAGCTCGAGCAGGTGGCCGCGGCAGCGCGGGCATCCGGCGATCCACGGCTCCCCCGCGAGCCCCGCGAGGTCGACGGTGTCGCCGGCTGCGAGCGGGTGCGCGTCGGGCAGGACGACGTGCATCGGGTCGCTGCCGATCGTCGTGACCTCGAGCCCGCGCGCGCTCTCCCGGTGCGGATCGCTGCGGTCGCCCGGGTAGCTGAACGTCAGCGCCAGGTCGGCGCGGTCCTCGCGCACGGCGGCGACGGCCTCGGGTGGCTCGGCCTCGACGAAGCTGACCTGCACGCCGGGGTGCCGACGGGCCATCTCGGCCATGAACTCGGGCACGATGCTGGGCGAAGCCGAAGGGAACGCCATGAGCCGCACGCGCCCCGCACGGAGCCCGCGCAGTTCGGCGAGCTCCCCGCGAGCCGCCTCGAGGGCGGTCGCGACCGCGCCGCCGTGCCGTGCGAGCACGCGGCCGGCAGGGGTGAGACGGACGCCGCGGCCGGTCCGCTCCACGAGTGCGACGCCTGCGCGCGCCTCGGCCCGGCGCACCTGCTGGCTGAGCGCCGGCTGGCTGTAGCCCAGGGCGTTCGCGGCCGCCGTGATCGACCCGCGCTCGGCGATCTCGCGGAGCACGAGCAGGCTCATGGCGTCGAGGTCGGCGAGGCCGGTCGTCACGGCGGCCTCGGCAGGCGAGGCGGGCGAGGCATCCATGCACCGATCATAAGCACCTCTTATGCAATGGATCGCAGACCTGCTCTCGACGGATCGAACTCCACGGCGCAGGCTGGAGGCATGACCGCGACCACCCTCGCCTCGACCGCGACGACGCTCCCCGACCCGCGCTTCACCGCCGGTCGCGGCTACCTCGCCGCGTGCACGCTCGGCATCCCCGCCGCACCGACCGTCGCCGCCGTCGCCCGCGACCTCGAGCGGTGGCGCGACGGCCGCGCGTCCGCCGCCGAATACACGGGCGTCGTCGAACGCGCCCGCGGCCACGCGGCGACGCTCCTCGGCACCTCTGCCGACCGCGTCGCCGTCGGCTCGCAGGTCTCGGTGTTCACGGGACTCGTCGCCGCGTCCGCTCCGGCCGGCGCCGAGGTGCTCTGCGTCGACGGCGACTTCAGCTCGGTCGTGGCACCGTTCCTCGCCCGCGGCGACCTGCGTGTGCGCCACGTGCCGCTCGCGCACCTCGCGGACGAGGTGCGCCCGGGCACGTGGCTCGTCGCATTCTCGCTCGTGCAGTCCGCGACGGGCGAGGTCGCGGACGCGGCATCCGTCATCGCGGCGGCCCGCTCGGCGGGCGCGCTCACCCTGGTCGACACCACGCAGGCGACCGGATGGCTCCCCACCACCGACCTCGGCGCCGACCTCGTCGTCTGCCACGCGTACAAGTGGCTCTCCGCGCCGCGCGGCGCCGCGTTCATGTCGGTCGGCGACCGCGCCCTCGACGAGATCCCGCCGCTCACGGCGGGGTGGTACTCGGGCGAGGACCCGTGGGCGTCGTGCTACGGGCCCGAGCTGCACCTGGCCGCGGGCGCGCGACGGTTCGACGTCTCCCCCGCGTGGCACGCCTGGGTCGGCGCCGAGGCGGCGCTCGAACTCGCAGCGAGCCTCGACCCCGCCGCCGTGCTCGCGCACGACCTCGGGCTCGCGAACGGGTTCCGCGCGCGGCTCGGGCTCGCGGCATCCGACAGCGCGATCGTCACCTGGCCCGACCCCGACGGCGACGACCTCGCCGCGCTGACCGCGGCCGGCCTCGTCGCGTCGGGTCGTGCCGGTCGCGCCCGCGTCGCGTTCCACGTGTGGAACGACGAGGAGGACGTCGAGCGCGCGGCGTCGGCCGTACGCACCGCGCGGGGCTGACCGGGGCCGTTCGACTCCGGACGAGGGCGAGCGCCCGCGGCGCGCGCTACCGTGGGGGCATCTCGACGGGGAGGAGCACCCCATGGGCGCGGTCGTCATGTACGCCACGGTGTCGGTCGACGGCTTCATCGCCGACGACGAGGACCAGCCCGGACCGCTGTTCGACTGGTTGACGAGCGGTGACGTGCCGCTCGACGAGAGCGGCGTGCTGAAGATGTCGCAGGCGTCCCACGACGTCATTCGCGCGTACTGGGACGAGATCGGCGTGACGATCTGCGGCCGGCGCGTCTTCGACCTGACCGACGGCTGGGACGGAACGCCGCCGAGCGGGATCGACCACGTGGTGGTCGTCACGCACCGGCCGCCGCCCGAGGGGTGGGACCAGGCAGCGCCGTTCCACTTCGTCGACGGCGTCGAGGCGGCCGTCGCCGCGGCGCAGGAGCTCGCGGGCGACCGTACCGTCGAGGTCGCGGCTGGCGACGTCGGCGGCCAGGCGCTCGCCGCCGGCCTGGTCGACGAGGTCCGCATGGATGTCGCACCGGTCGTGCTCGGGTCGGGCCGCCGCTTCTTCGGGTCGGTCGACGCGCCGCACCTCTTGGAGGATCCGGACGTCGTGATCCAGGGCGAACGGGTGCTGCACCTGCGCTATCGGGTGCGGCGCTGACCGGCCTCCTCCATCAGCGAGCGGGCGCCTCGCGCACCTCGTCGATCTCCCCCGCCGCCGCGAGCCGCTCGCGCGTGCCGATCGTCTCGAGTGCGCTGCCCGAACCACCCGCGAGTCGCCGCCGCATCGACGACGCGATCCGGCGCGCCTGCGCCTTCGCGCGCTCGGCGGACTCCCCTGCGAACAGGTCGTCGACGGTGGCCGTCCACAGTTCGATCCAGCGCTCGAACTCCGCGCCGCCGAGCGGCGCCCGCCGGTTCAGCGCCTCGTGCAGCGTGAACGCGTTGCGTCGGTAGATTCCGGCCCGGAAGACGACCGTCTCCCAGAAGTCGCACATGATCGGCAGGTGGTGCTCGAGGTCCATATGCGCGATGTCGGTGAAGATCGGCCCGATGAGCGGATCGGCGAAGGCCCGCGCGTAGAACTCGCGAACGAGTCGCGCGATGTCGTCGCGGTCGCGCAGGTCGCGGAGATCGCGCGGCTCACCCGGCTGGCGCGCCTCGCGTGCGCGCGCCGCAGGCGCTTCGCCGACACCGCCCGCCATCAGCGCGCCGGCGCCTCGCGCACCGGGTTCACGAGCGACCCCAGCCCCGAGACCGACACCTCGACCGAGTCGCCGTCGACGACCGGGCCGACGCCCGCCGGCGTGCCCGTGAGGATCACGTCGCCGGGCAGCAGCGTGAACACGTCGGAGGCGTACGAGACGATCTTCGCGACCGAGTGCACCATGTCGGCGAACCGCCCGTGCTGGTGCCGCGTGCCGTTGACGCTCGTCGTGAGCTCGCCGTGCGCGAGGTCGACGTCGGTCTCGATCACCGGGCCGAGCGGGCAGAACGTGTCGAAGCCCTTCGCGCGCGTCCACTGGCCGTCGCGCCGCTGCAGGTCGCGTGCCGTCACGTCGTTCGCGATCGTGTAGCCGAAGATCACCGACTCCGCGTCGGCTTCGCTCACGCGTCGGGCCACGCGCCCGATGACCACCGCGAGCTCGCCCTCGAACTCGACCTGCGCGCTCTCGGGCGGAAGCACGATCGCGTCGCCCGGACCGATCACCGACGTGTTGGGCTTCAGGAACAGCAGCGGCTCGGCCGGCGCCTCGCCGCCCATCTCCTCCGCGTGCTCGTGGTAGTTCTTGCCGACGGCGACGACCTTCGACCGCGGGATCACGGGTGCGAGCAGCTTCGCGTCGGCGAGCGCGACGCGCTCCCCCGTCGGCTCGTAGCCGGCGAACATCGGGTCGGCCTTCAGCACGACGAGCTCGTGCTCCTCCTCGTCGACGATGCCGAACGAGATGGTCTCACCGTGGGAGAAGCGCGCGATCTTCATGCGCCCAGCCTATTGCGCGGCATCCGCACCGCCGCGACGGTCGGGTCGGCAGGCGGCCGCCCGCCTGCCGACCCGGCGTGCGTCACGCGTCGAGTCGCGCCATCCAGCCGTGGCGGTCCTCGACGCGGCCGTACTGGATGTCCGTGAGCTCCTCGCGGAGCGACAGCGCGAGCTCCTCCGACTGCGGGCCGGAGTGCACGATCTCGAAGTCCTCGCCCAGCAGGCGACCGATGGGCACGACGACGGCCGCCGTGCCGCAGGCGAACGCGCCGATGATGTCACCGGATGCCGCGCCCTCGCGCCACTCGTCGAGCGTGATCGGGCGCTGCTCGATCTGGTGGCCGCGGTCGGCCGCGAGGCGAAGGATCGAGTCGCGCGTGATGCCCTCGAGGATCGAGTCGGACTCGGGCGTGAGCAGCGTGCCGTCCTTCTTCACGAGGACGACGTTCATGCCGCCGAGCTCCTCGAGGTACTTGCCCTCGTCGAGGAAGAGCACCTGCTGGCAGCCCTTCTCGTGCGCCTCGGCCTGGGGCAGCAGGCTGGAGGCGTAGTTGCCGCCGGTCTTCGCCGCACCCGTGCCGCCCTTGCCCGCACGGGCATAGTGCGTGGAGAGCCAGATGTTCACGGGCTGCACGCCGCCGGGGAAGTACGCCGCCGCGGGGCTCGCGATCAGGTAGTAGGCGACCTTCTTCGCCGGGCGCACGCCGAGGAACGCCTCCTTGGCGAACATGAACGGGCGAAGGTAGAGGCTCGTCTCAGGAGCGCTCGGCACCCAGTCGGCGTCGACCGCGATGAGCTGCTTGAGCGAGTCGATGAAGATCTCGACGGGCAGCTCGGGCAGCGCCATCCGCCTCGCCGAACGCTGCATGCGCGCGGCGTTCTCGTACGGGCGGAAGGTGCGGATCGACCCGTCGGCGTGCCGGTACGCCTTGAGGCCCTCGAAGATCTCCTGGGCGTAGTGCAGCACCGCGGCGGCCGGGTCGAGTTGGATCGGTCCGTACGGGGAGACGCGGGGCCGGTGCCATCCGCCCTTCTCAGACCAGCAGATGTCGGCCATGTGGTCGGTGAAGTGGTTGCCGAAGCCGGGGTCGGCGAGGATCGCGGCGCGCTCCTCCGCCGACTTCGCGGTCTCGTTGTTCGTGACCTGCCAGACCAGTCCGGCGGGCGACGGGGTCTTCAGGGTGAGGTTCGAGGTGGTCAAGGTGTCCTCCTTCGGAAGGGTGCGAGTCAGTGGGCGCCGACGGTGGCGCCGATGCGTGCGGCGATGGCGTCGCCGATCTCGGAGGTCGAGCGCCGTGCGTCGCCGCGTTCGGCGATGTCGGCGGCGACCGCGTCGCGCACCCGGTCGGCGGCGGCTGCGTGACCGAGGTGGTCGAGCAGGAGCGCCACCGAGAGGATGGCGGCGGTCGGGTCGGCGATGCCCTTCCCGGCGATGTCGGGAGCCGAACCGTGCACCGGCTCGAACATGCTCGGGAACGTGCCGTCGGGGTTGATGTTGCCCGAGGCCGCGAGTCCGATGCCGCCGCTGATCGCGCCGGCCAGATCGGTGAGGATGTCGCCGAAGAGGTTGTCCGTGACGATGACGTCGAATCTAGCAGGATCCGTCACGAGGAATATGGTCGCCGCGTCGACGTGCAGGTAGTCGACCGCGACCTCGGGGTACTCGGCGGCGACGGCGTCGACGAGCCGCTTCCAGAGGGAGCCGGCGAAGACGAGCACGTTCGTCTTGTGCACGAGCGTCAGCTTCTTCTTGGGGCGAGCGGATGCCGCGGCGAACGCGTAGCGCACGACGCGCTCGATGCCGTAGGCCGTGTTCACCGAGACCTCGTTCGCGACCTCGGCGGGCGTGCCCACGCGGATCGCGCCGCCGTTGCCGACGTAGGGGCCCTCGGTGCCCTCGCGCACGACGACGAAGTCGACGTCGCCCGGGTCGGCGAGCGGGCTCGCGACGCCCGGGTACAGCACGCTCGGGCGGAGGTTGACGTAGTGGTCGAGCTCGAACCGGAGCTTCAGCAGCAGGCCGCGCTCGATGTTCGCGCCCGCGAGGCGGGGGTCGCCGGGCACGCCGCCGACGGCGCCGAGGAGGATCGCGTCGTGGCCCGTGATGGCCGCGAGGTCGTCGTCGGTCAGGGTGTCGCCGGTCTCGAGGTAGCGCGCGGCGCCGAGCGAGAAGTGCGTCTGCTCGAACACCACGCCGCTGCCGGCCGTGGCGGCCTCGAGCGACTTCAGCGCCTCGCCCACCACCTCGGGACCGATGCCGTCGCCCGGGATGACCGCGAGCCTGACCGTCGTTACCATGAACACTCCTTCGTACGCCAGCCCTCCCAGCGTACTGTCCGCCGCGATCGGCGATCACTACACTCGGCGGCATCGGGGGCGGCACCCCGCCCCTGCCCCGCGGCCCCGCGCCGCCCGAGTGAAAGCAGGCACCCCAGAATGAGTCTCGGCCTCGGAATCGTCCTCTTCGCCATCGGCGCCGTCCTCGCGTTCGCACTGAACCTCGCGGTGGACTGGATCAACCTGCAGATGGTCGGCTACATCCTGATGGCGGCGGGCGCCGTCGTGATCATCCTCGGCATCATCCTGATGGCCCGGCGCCGGAGCTCGGTCTCCACGTCGCGCACGACGGTCGACCCCGCGACGGGCGACCGCGTCACGCGCAACGAGACGTCGCGTCCGGACGACACGACGACCGTCTGACCCGAGTCGCGGGCCGGCCGGCCTGACCGGCCCGGCCCGCCCGGATCGCCCGCGAGGGGCGCCGCCTCACCCCGAGGCGGCGCCCCTCGCGTCGTCCGCGCCCTTCGCGTCGTGCAGGGTGAGCGCCGCGACGACGCCCGCGCCGACCATGAGCAGCACGCCGATGAAGGAGGTCACGACCACGCCGCCGTCGAACGCGTGCGCGGCCGACGCGAGCAGGTCGGCGGATGCCGCGGCCGGCAGCGACTCTGCGACCGTGACGGCGCCCGCGAGCGTCTCGCGCGCGGCATCCGCCTGCGACGCCGTCAGGCCGGCCGGCAACTCGAGCGACGCGCGGTACCAGGCCGCGAGGATGCTGCCGAGGAGCGCCGTGCCGAGCACCGCGCCGAGCTCGTACGCCGTCTCGGAGACCGCCGAGGCCGCGCCGGCCTTCGCCGGCGGCGCCGCCGAGAGGATGAGCTCGTTCGACACGGTCTCGGCCATGCCGATCCCGAGGCCGAGCAGGACGAACGCGACGACGACGCCGGCGATGCCCTGCTCCCCGGCCGTGAGCGCGACCGTCAGGTAGCCGCCGGCCGAGACCGCGAGCGCCGACGGCACGAGCACGCGGGGGCGGATGCGTCGGGCGAGCGGCACCACGGAGAGGCCCGCGGCGATCATGACCACGAGGCCCGGTGCGAGCGCGAGTCCGGCTTGCACCGGCGAGAGCCCGGCGACGAGCTGCAGGTGCTGGGACACGAAGAAGAGGAACCCGACGAGCGCGATGACGCTGAGGAGGTTCACGACCACGCCGCCGCCGAACGCGCCCACGCGGAACAGCCGCATGTCGAGCATCGGCGTGCGTGCGCGCAGCTGGCGTCGCACGAACCACGCGCCGAGCGCGAGGCCCCCGAGCACCGAACCGATCGCGATGGCGTCGACGCCCTCGGTCGCGAGGTGCTTGATGCCGTAGACCGTGGCACCCATCGCGCCGAACGAGAGCAGGATGCTGGGCACGTCGATCGGGCCGGGCGCGGGGTCGCGGCTCTCGGGGATGAGGATCGGCAGCAGCACGACGAGCGGCACGAGCACGGGCACGGCGAGGAGGAACACCGAGCCCCAGGCGAAGTGCTCGAGGAGCAGGCCGCCGACGATCGGGCCGAGGGCGGCGCCGGCCGCGAAGCCCGACGCCCAGATCGCGATCGCGAGCCGCCGCTCCTCGCGCTCGGTGAAGACCGAGCGGAGGAGCGAGAGCGTCGACGGCATGAGCATGGCGCCGAAGAAGCCCAGCGCGGCACGTGCCGCGATGAGCGCCTCGGAGCTCGGCGCGAACGCGGCGCCGATCGAGACGACCGCGAAGCCGATGGAGCCGATGAGCAACATGCGGCGGCGGCCGAAGCGGTCGCCCGCGCTGCCCATCGCGACGAGCAGTGCGGCGAGCACGAGCGGGTACGCGTCGATGATCCACAGCTGTTGCGCCGCCGTCGGGCCGAGGTCGCGCGCGATCTCGGGCAGCGCGAAGCTCAGCACGGTGTTGTCGACCGCGACGAGCAGCACCGGCAGCATGAGCACCGCGAGCGCGATCCAGCGGCGGGTCGCCGCACGACGACCGCGCGGCTGCTCGCGGCCGGGGTCCTGGCGCAGGCCGGATGCCGCGGCATCCGTCGTCGCGTGGGCCTCGGCATTCGCGCCGCGGCGGGTCTGGTCGATCGTGCTGGTGTTGGTGTCGTTCGTCATGTCGGGGTCCTATTACTGTACCGGCTGGACGGTAGAGTATCAGATGCCGCCGACCGTTCCCCTCGCTACCATCGGAGCCATGAGCCGACCCCCCGCCGCCCGCGACGCCGTCCTCGACGCCTTCGAGCGACTGCTCATCGACGGCGGCGTGCGCGCGGCGACGCTCGACGCGACCGCGCGCGCCGCGGGCGTGTCGAAGGGCGGGCTGCTCTACCACTTCGCGAGCCGCGACGCGCTCGTCGAGGGCGTGCTCGAGCGCTTCTCCCGCCTCGTCGACGACGACATCGCCGTGCTCGAGCAGGCGCCCGAGGGCGCGATCGCCTACTACGTCCGCAGCTCGGTCTCGCAGGACTCGCCGCTCGAACGAGCCGGCGTCGCCGCCGCCCGCCTCGCCCAGGCCGGCAGCGCGCCCGCCGTGGTGATGATCCGCGACGTGCGCGACCGGTGGCTGCGCGCCATCCGTCGCCACGTGCCAGACCCGACGATCGCCCTCGCCGTCACGCTCATCGGCGACGGCCTCTACTACGACTCGGCCCTCCACGGCGTCGACCCCGAGATCGGCGTCGACGCGCCGCACGGCGCCGACATGGACGCGCTCGTCGAGCTCCTCGAGCGGCTCGCCCACGGCCCGTCACCGGTGGTCGAGTAGCACGCGGCGCAGCCGCGCGCGTATCGAGACCCGGTGGTCGAGTAGCACGCGGCGCAGCCGCAGCGGCACCACCGGTGGTCGAGTAGCACGCGGCGCAGCCGCAGCGGCACCGGTGGTCGAGTAGCACGCGGCGCAGCCGCGCGCGTATCGAGACCCGCTGGTCAGTAGCACCCCAGGCGCGAAGCGAGGCCCCGGGGCGCGAGTTCTCGATACGCTGCTTCGCGGCTACTCGACCACCGGAAGTGCGATCAGGACTCGGTGATGTCGACCTCGACGAGCACGTCAGCGGCGATCGCCTCGCCCACGCGCTCGAGCACGTCGGCCGGCACCGGCGAGTCGACAGTGAGCACCGACAGGGCCTGGCCACCGGCCTCGCGTCGCGCGATCTGCATGCCGGCGATGTTGATGCCGGCCTCGCCGAACTCGCTGCCGTAGACCGCGACGATGCCCGGGCGGTCGGTGTAGAGCATGACGATGTGGTGGTCGGCGATCGGCACCTCGACGTCGTAGCCGTTGATGCCGACGAGCTTCTCGATCTGCTTGGTACCGGTGAGCGTGCCTGAGACCGACACCTGCGTGCCGTCGGCGAGCGCGCCGCGCAGCGTGATCACGTTGCGGTACTCGGGGCTCTCGGCGTCGGCGATGAGCCGCACGGCGACGCCGCGCTGCTCGGCGAGCAGCGGCGCGTTGACGTACGACACCGACTCGCTGACGACGTTCGTGAACACGCCCTTCAGCGCCGCGAGCTTGAGCACGCTCACGTCGTAGTCGACGAGCTCGCCGTGCACCTCGACGTCGAGGCTCTCGAGCGGGCCCTGCGCGAGGCCGGCGAAGAGCTGGCCGAGCTTCTCGACGAGCGGGATGCCGGGGCGCACGTACGGGTCGATGATGCCGCCCGCGACGTTGACCGCGTCGGGCACGAGTTCGCCGGCGAGCGCGAGGCGCACCGACTTCGCGACCGAGATGCCGGCCTTCTCCTGGGCCTCGTCGGTCGAGGCGCCGAGGTGGGGCGTGACGACGACGTTCGGCAGGGCGAGCAGCGGCGATTCCTTCGGCGGCTCCTGCACGAAGACGTCGAGGCCGGCGCCCGCGATGGTCTTCGCCACGAGCGCGTCGTGCAGCGCGTCCTCGTCGATGAGACCGCCGCGCGCGACGTTCACGACGAACGCCGTCGGCTTCATCTTCGCCAACTGCTCGGCGCTGATCATGCCCGTGGTCTCGGGGGTCTTCGGCATGTGGATCGTGATGAAGTCGCTCTGCTCGAGGAGCTCGTCGAGCGTCACCGTCTGGACGCCGAGCTGCTGCGCGCGCGCGGCCGTGATGTAGGGGTCGTAGGCGATGACCTCGACGCCGAATGCCTGCAGGCGAGCGGCGATCAGCGCACCGATGCGGCCGAGGCCGATGATGCCGACCGTCTTCTCGTAGAGCTCGGTGCCGGTGTAGGCCGAGCGCTTCCACTCCCCCTGCGCGAGCGCGGAGTGCGCGGCCGGGATGTGACGGGCGAGACTCAGGATGTGGCCGACCGTGAGCTCGGCGGCCGAGATGATGTTCGAGGTCGGGGCGTTCACGACCATGACGCCCGCGGTCGTCGCCGACTTGATGTCGACGTTGTCGAGACCCACGCCCGCACGCGCGATGACCTGCAGCTTCGGCGCCGCGGCGATGGCCTCGGCGTCGACCTTCGTGGCCGAGCGGACGAGGATCGCGTTCGCGTCGGCGAGCGCGGCGAGGAGCGCCGGACGGTCGGTGCCGTCGACGTTGCGGACCTCGAAGTCGGGCCCGAGGGCGTCGACGGTGGCGGGCGAGAGTTCTTCGGCGATCAGCACGACCGGCTTGGTCACGGACGGATCCTCACTGCGATTGGGGCTGCGGTGCGCGCACCGCGGAACGTCGCGCCGGCATCATCGGGGCGCGGATGACGCGGCCAGCCTACTTCAGGGGTATCGCGCCGCCCGAATCGTGTGACGCGCGCAGACGAGCGTGCGGGCGGTTCGCGCCTGCTCAGGCGAGCAGCGCGCCCGGCCCGAACATGAGCAGGATGTCGAGGTACAGCGCGGCCGACACTGCGAGCCCCGCGAGGTACAGGGCCGCCTGCACGAGCGCGCTGCGGCGCCGCCCGATGAGGAACGCGATCGCGAACAAGGCCACCGGGAGGAGGATCGCGAGGATGAGCACGATCCAGCCCGTCGCGCTCAGCGTGGTGCCCAGCGTCGACGCGATGCCGGCCATGCCGACGAGGTTGCCCACGGCCTCCCAGGCGTCGTACGCGAAGAAGAGCCCGAACACGATCGCGAGCGTGAGCTCGAGCCAGAACGGGGTCCGGCGGGTCGGCGCGCTCTCCACGGCGGGCGCGGTCGTCTCCGCGGCGCCGCCGGCGCGGCCGGCGCTGGTGGTCGGATCCGTCGGGTCGGGCTCGGTGCTCATGCGGTCACCCCCGCCACGAACGGCACGGGCAGCAGCACGACGGCGCCGACCGCGAGCCACGTGAACCGGAGCGGGACGCGCCCGCGCGTGAGCGCGAACGTCACGCCGAACCATAGCGCCGGCGCGAGCACGGCGAGCCACAGCCCGAGGGCGAACATGGACTGCCCCACCGGGTCGGTCGCGGTGTTCGTGACGCGCAGCGCGGTGAGGATCCAGCCCAGCGTGTAGAGCAGGAACGCGCCGCCGAAGACGCCGAGCAGCACGAGCTCGGCCGAGCCGACCTGCGCGGCCGACCCGGCGTCGGCCGTCGCTGCGGCGTCGCCGTTCGAGCGAGCGGATGCCGCGGCCTCCGTCGCCTCGTCGTCGCCGTCGTCGTCGCCGTCGTCGACGCCGTCGCCGGCCGCCGCCGGCTCGCCGACCCGCTTCCATCCCGGCGCGAGCGTCGCGTCGTCATCGCCCTCCCAGCGGAGGGCCTCGTCATCGTCGCCGGATTCGCGCGCCATGCCGATCAGCCTAGCGACGGCGCGGCCGTTGACCCGCCGATGGGTCGGGCGCATCATGGACATGTGGGCGTCTCGTCGCACGGCGCCCCGGTGGCCGGGGTCGGTGGCGCGACCCGGACCGGCAGCGGCGCAGCACGGTGGCGCGGCGGCATCGCCGTCGCCGCCGCGATCCTCCTCGCCCTCGCGGCGTGCGCGTCGTCCGGTCGGGCGGGCTCCTCGAGTGAGAGCCCGAGCGCCGAACCGACCGCCTCGCCGACGATGGATGCCGCGGTCGAGGCATCCATCGACGATCTCGTCGCCGACCCCGACGCCTGGCTCGACCGGCGGGTCGAACTGGTCGGCAAGGTGTTCTTCGTCGCGCAGTGCCCCCCGCCGGGCGCCGAGTCGACACCGTGCGTGCTCGTCGGCTACGTCGCCGATCCCGACCGCGGGGTGCTCATCGCCGCCGACGTCGACGAGGCGCTGCCGCTCGCGGAGGACGGCACCCTCGTGACCTGTCACGAGCCCGGCAACGGCGGGGGCGCCTGCGGCGACTGGGAGCGCGAGGCGACCTACACGCTCGACGGCGTTCTGGAGCGCCAGACGCTCGCCGGGCAGGAGCGGTCGAAGGTGCAGTTCGACGTGCTCGAGCGCAGCGCGCCGCACGGCTGAGGACAACCCCCGAACTGGGGGCAGCCGATCGTCCGACGGAGGCTGGACGCCGCCGTCGGGCAGGGCCATACTCGGCGCCGTCGAGCGCGTCCCTCATGGGACATGGGGGTGCCCCGGGACCGCGCCGAGGGGGTTGTGATGACCGAGCGCGTCGCCGAACAGACCGCGAATTCATCGAAGAAGGGGTTCCTGGCTGCACTCGCAGCGGCCGTCTTCCTGAGTACCCAGATCCTCGCGCCGGGCGCCGGCGCGGGCGCGGCGACCATCGCGGCCGACTACGTCGCGCAGGGTCCGAGCCCGATCACCGGCGGCCAGGTCGAGTCGGTATCGCCCGACGATGAGGTCGCGGGCGCCGTGCACACCGTCGTCGCGCACCCCGACGATCCGGACATCGCCTGGATCGGCACGGTGAACGGCGGCATCTGGCGGACGAACGACGCCACGTCGGCGTCGCCGCACTGGGTGCCGCTCACCGACCAGCAGGCGAGCCTCTCGATCGGTGCGCTCGAGCTCGACCCGACCGTCGCGAGCAACACCGTCCTGCTCGCCGGAATCGGGCGGGTCAGCTCGTTCGGCCGGATCTCCGGACCGCTCACGGGCCTGCTCCGCACCGCCGACGCGGGCACGAGCTGGACGCCCCTCGGCGGCGCACAGCTCGCGGGCGAGAGCATTTCGGGCGTCGCGCCGCGCGGCACCACGCTCGTCGTCGCCTCGAACAGCAACAGCAACGTGATCGGCGGCGGCCAGGGCGGCATCTTCCGCAGCACGAACGGCGGAACGAGCTTCACGCGGCTCTCCGGCAACGGGACCAGCGGCCTGCCGAACGTCGGCGTCTTCGACCTGGTCGGCGACCCGGGCGACCCGACCGTGCTGTACGCCGGGACCCAGCAGGGCATCTTCCGCAGCCTCGACACGGGCGCGAGCTGGACCAACGTGACGAACAACCTCACCGGCATCAGCAACGCCACGACGAACAACCTCGAGTTCGCGGTGCACGATGACGGACCCGACAACGTCGTGTTCGCCGGCGTCGTCAACAACAACCAGCTCGCTGGCCTCTGGCGCTCCACCGACCAGGGCGCGAACTGGACGCAGATGGACACACCGTCCACCAACGAGGGCGGCGTGATCGTCGGCCTGCAACCGCGTCCGAAGCCGGGCGGGCAGGGCGGCATCCACTTCTCGATGGCCGCCGACCCGACCGATCCGCAGCTCGTGTACCTCGGCGGCGACCGTCAACCGCTCGACGCGGGACCGAACGCGGGCAGCTTCCCGAACTCGATCGGGGCGGACGACTTCTCCGGCCGCCTGTTCCGGTGCGACTCGGGCAACGCCGCCGGCGCTCAGTGCACTCCGCTGACCCACGTCGGCACGAGCGACGACAGCGCACCCCACGCCGACTCGCGCGAGATCGTGTTCGACGCGAACGGCGACATCCTCGAGGGCGACGACGGCGGCGTCTACCGCCAGACCGACCCGTCGACGACGAACGGCGAGTGGCAGTCGCTGAACGGCAACCTGCAGATCAGCGAGCACCACTCGTGCGCCTACGACAACGTCGGCGACCTCATCCTCTGCGGCGACCAGGACACCGGCGCGCCCGAGCAGTCCTCCTCCGGCTCCACGAGCTGGGAGACGCTGAGCGCGGGTGACGGCGGGTTCGTCGCGGTCGACGACAGCGGCGCGGCATCCGTCAGGTACAGCAGCTCCAACAGCCTCGGTGCGGGATCGTTCCTGCGGCGCGGCTGCACGGCAGCGAACGTCTGCATCAACTCCGCGCCCGGCTTCAACGTCGTCGGCCAGGGCCAGACCCTGCAGGCGTTCGAGGTGGACGGCGCGGGCAACTCGACCCTGCCGCTCTACACGCCGCTCGTGATGAACGACATCGATCCGTCGCGGTTCATCGTGACCTCGAACCGCGTCTACGAGTCCACCGATGCACTCGACAACCTCACGATCATCGTGAACAGCCTCGGCGCCGGGGTGGGAACGACGCGCGCGATCGCCTACGGCGGCCGTGCGGGCGGCGCCGACAACGCCGGCGTCCTCTGGTTCGGCGACTCCAACGGCGGCCTGCGGCTGCGCAGCAGCGGCGCGGGCACGCCCGCGACGCTGCCGGGCTGGACCAACGGCGTGGCCAACGACATCGTGCTGAACCCGGAGAACTGGGCCGACGCGTTCGTCGCGACCTCCACGCAGGTGTTCCGCACGACCGACGCCGGCGGCTCGTTCGCCGACATCACGGGCAACCTGGGTGCGGTGTCGCCGGGAGCCGTCATCCGCTCGCTCGCGATCGTGCCGGTGCCCGGGATGAACGTGCTCGCGCTGTTCGCCGGCACCGATACGGGCGTCTTCATGAGCCAGACGCAGAACCTCGGCGTCTGGGCGGAGCTCGGCTCCTCGCTGCCGAACACGATCGCCTTCGACGTCACCTACGACGCCGGCGACGACGTGATGCTCGTCGGGACCATGGGCCGCGGCTCCTGGCTCGTCGAGGACGTCTCCGACCTCATCCCCATCGCCGACCTGCGCGTGACGAAGACCGATTCGCCCGATCCAGTGATCGCCGGCGAGGAGCTCTTCTACACGATCACGGTCACCAACGACGGGCCGGATGCCGCGGCCGGCGCGGTCGTCGTCGACGAACTGCCGGACGAGGTCGTGTACCTCTCCGACGACGGCGACTGCACGTACGACGCCGTCGAGCATCGGCTCACGTGCCAGGTGGGCGACATCCCCGCCGGCGAGTCTCGCGAGATAGTCGTCAAGACGCGCGTCGACTCCGATGCGGTGGTGGACGAGGACGACGGCACGATCCGGATCGAGAACGTCGTCACCGTGTCCGGCGCGAGCGTCGACGACGACCTGACGAACAACTCGTTCACGCAGCGGACGTTCGTGCAGGAGCGCAGCGACCTCGCCGTCACGAAGGTCTGCAAGCCCGACGACGAACTGCCGGCCGGCGACACCGGGACGTGCACGATCTTCGTCGACAACCTCGGGCCCTCGTCGGCTCGCGACATCGTCGTGACCGACACGAACCTGAGCGACGGCGCGTTCACCTTCGGGGCGATAACCCCGAGCCAGGGAACGTGCGGCGTGAGCGGCGGAGTCGTGACCTGCCAGCTGGGCGACCTCGCGGCGGCATCGCCGTCCGCGGGCGGCCGCGCGACGGTGGTCGTCGAGGTCTCGGCGACCGAGGACGTCGACATCAACGACGTCGTGCGGGTCACGTCGCCGACACCCGATCCGGACGCCTCCAACAACGAGGCGCAGGAGTCGATCAGCGTGAAGGCCGTGACCGACCTCTCGGTCGACAAGACCGGGCCGCCGACCGCGATCGCCGGCACCGAGATCACGTACACGCTCTCGATCGCGAACGGCGGGCCCTCGACGGCCACCGGCGTGGTCGTGACCGACGCCGTGTCCTCCGGGGTCACGATCGTCTCGGTCACCGGGTCGAACGGCGCGAGCTGCAACGCGGGCGTGCCGGGTGACGCGGCTCAGCCGAGCCGGTGCTCGTTCGGCAACCTCGCGCCGTCGGCGACGCGCACGATGACGGTCGTCGTCCGCATCCTCCCCGGCTTCACGGGTGAGCTGCACGACGACGCCCGCGTGGAGAGCCAGACGTTCGACGACGACCTCATCGACAACCTCGACACCGTCACCACGGTCGTGAGCGCGTCGGCCGACCTGTCGATCACCAAGACCGACTCGCCCGACCCCGTGCTCGCAGGCGACGACCTGACCTACACGATCACGGTCGCGAACGGCGGACCGTCGACGGCGACCGACGTGGTGGTCACCGACGAGCTGCCGGACGGCACGACCTTCGTCGAGGGCGTGGACGGCAACGGGACCACGGTGTGCACCCTCGTCCAGGCGGGCACTGTGGTCTGCGACCTCGGGACCATGGCGCCGGGCGAGACGCGGACGGTCTACCTGACCGTCACCGTCGACCCGTCGCTCGACCCCGACGCCGTGCTGGAGAACACCGCGACGGTCGAATCGGCGACGCCCGATCCGGACGGCTCGGACAACACGGCGAACCAGTCGACGAACGTCGACACCGCCGCCGACCTGTGGCTCGACAAGACGGCCGTCCTGCGCTCGGGCAACCCGGCGCCGGTGATCGTCTTCACCCTGGTCGTGCACAACGACCTCGGGTGCGAGCAGGACGCCCAGTCGACGCCGTCGCCGAACTGCGGCACCGGCGGGCCGTCCGACGCACGCGACGTGGTCGTCACCGACGAGCTGCCGCTCACGGCGAAGAAGCTCGTCGTGCAGTACATCTCGCCGCAGTGCTCGTACGACAAGGCCGCGCACACGGTGACGTGCTCTGCGTCCGAGGTGCCTGCGGGGGCCACCGTGTCGTTCGTCATCGAGGCCCAGGCCAACGGCAGCGTCGGCACGGTCCTCAACGACGCCGACGTGACGAGCTCGACGTCCGACCCGAACGGGTCGAACAACGGCAACGCCGCATCGCTCGTCGTGAAGGGCGGCACCGGCAAGGGCAAGGGCGGCAACGGCTGAGCACCCACGGCGGGGCCGACCCGGACCGGCCCCGCCGCGCGGTGTTCGCAGGGAACTCTAGCGAGCGACCTCGCCGTCCCCCTGCGCCGACGGCGCAGCAACAGGCACCGCGTCGCCGACTACGAGGACGCGCGAGGATGCGAGCGTCAGCGAGCGACCTCGCCGTCCACGTAGTCGTCGTCGCTGACCTGGGTCCAGGCGAAGAGCTTGCGCAGGTCGCGGCCGGTGGTCTCGATGGGGTGCTGCTCGCCCTTGGCGCGGAGCTCGAGGAACTCCTTCTGGCCGTTGTCCTGGTCGGCGATGAAGCGCGTGGCGAAGGTGCCGTCCTGGATGTCGGCGAGCACCGCCTTCATGTTCTCCTTGACCGACGGGTCGATGACGCGCGGGCCCGACACGTAGTCGCCGTACTCGGCCGTGTCGGAGACCGACCAGCGCTGCTTGGCGATACCGCCCTCCCACATGAGGTCGACGATGAGCTTCAGCTCGTGGAGCACCTCGAAGTAGGCGATCTCGGGCTGGTAGCCGGCCTCGACGAGCGTCTCGAACCCGTACTGCACGAGCTGCGAGGTGCCGCCGCAGAGCACGGCCTGCTCGCCGAACAGGTCGGTCTCGGTCTCTTCCGTGAAGGTCGTCTTGATGACGCCGGCGCGGGTGCCGCCGATGCCCTTCGCGTACGACTTCGCGATGTCCCAGGCCGTCCCCGAGGCGTCCTGCTCGACGGCGATGATGTCGGGGATGCCGCGGCCCGCGACGAACTCGCGACGCACGGTGTGGCCTGGCGCCTTCGGCGCGACGAGGATGACGTCGACGCCCGCCGGGGCCTCGATGTAGCCGAAGCGGATGTTGAAGCCGTGGCCGAAGACGAGCACGTCGCCCTCGTTCAGGTTGTCCTTCACCGACTCGGCGAAGATGTGACGCTGGTACTGGTCGGGAGCGAGGATCACGACGACGTCGGCCCACGCCGCCGCGTCGGCGACGTTCTTGACCTCGAAGCCGGCCTCTTCCGCCTTCTGGATCGACTTCGAGCCCTCCTTGAGGCCGATGACGACCTCGACGCCCGAGTCGCGCAGGTTCTGCGCGTGCGCGTGGCCCTGCGAGCCGTAACCGATCACGGCGACCTTCCGACCCTGGATGATCGAGAGGTCGGCGTCCTGGTCGTAGTACATCTCAGCCATTGCGGTTCTTTCTCCTTGTGGTGGTTCTGATTCTGCGGGTCTCGATACGCGCTTCGCGCTACTCGACCTTGACGGCGTCCGCCGTCAGTTCTTGAAGACGCGTTCGGTGATCGACTTGCCGCCGCGCCCGATGGCGAGGAGGCCCGACTGGGCGATCTCCTTGATGCCGTAGGGCTCGAGGACCTTCAGCAGCGCGTTGGTCTTGCCGGAGTCGCCGGTGACCTCGATCACGAGCGCGTCGGTCGAGACGTCGACGACGCGGGCGCGGAAGAGGTTCACGGCCTCGAGCACCTGCGAGCGCGTCGTGTTGTCGACGCGCACCTTGATGAGCAAGTGCTCGCGCTGCACCGACTGCGTCGGGTCGAGCTCGACGATCTTGATCACGTTGACGAGCTTGTTCAGCTGCTTCGTGACCTGCTCGAGCGGCAGGTCCTCCACGTCGACGACGACGGTGATGCGGCTGAGGCCGTCGATCTCGGAGTGGCCGACCGCGAGCGACTCGATGTTGAAGCCGCGCCGCGCGAACAGTCCCGCGACACGGGTCAGCAGGCCGGGCTTGTCCTCGACGAGGAGGGAGAGCACGTGGGTCGACATGTTCAGTCCTCCTGGCTGAAGGCCGGCGAGTGGTCGCGGGCGTACTGGATGTAGGAATTGGAGACGCCCTGCGGGACCATCGGCCACACCATGGCGTCGGCGGAGACGACGAAGTCGATCACCACCGGGCGGTCGTTGGTCTCGAGCGCGAGCTTGATCGCGTCGTCGACCTCCTCCTCCTTCGTGACCCGGATGCCGAGCGCGCCGTAGGCCTCGGCGAGCTTCACGAAGTCGGGCACGCGGGCGGTGTCGTGCCCCGTGTTCAGGTCGGTGTTGGAGTACCGGCCGTCGTAGAAGAGGGTCTGCCACTGCCGGACCATGCCGAGCGAGGAGTTGTTGATGACCGCGACCTTGATCGGGATGTCGTTCAGGGTGCAGGTCGCGAGCTCCTGGTTCGTCATCTGGAAGCAGCCGTCGCCGTCGATCGCCCACACGGTGCGGTTCGGCTCGGCGACCTTCGCGCCCATGGCCGCGGGAACGGCGTAGCCCATGGTGCCCGCGCCGCCCGAGTTCAGCCACGAGTTGGGGCGCTCGTACTTGATGAACTGCGCGGCCCACATCTGGTGCTGGCCGACGCCCGCGGCGTAGACGCCCTCGGGGCCGGTCAGCTCGCCGATGCGCTGGATCACGTACTGCGGCGCGAGCAGCCCGTCGGAGGTCGGCGCGAAGCCGAGCGGGTACTCGGTGCGGAGGCCGTCGAGCGTGGCCCACCACTCCTCGAGGTCGGGCTCGCCCGCCTTCGTGACCTCGCGGTACGCGGCGAGCAGGTCGACGAGCACCTCCTTCGCGTCGCCCACGATGGGCACGTCGGCGGCGCGGATCTTGCCGATCTCGGCCGGGTCGATGTCGACGTGGACCACCTTGGCCTCGGGTGCGAACAGCGCCGCCTTGCCGGTCACGCGATCGTCGAAGCGGGCGCCGAGCACGACCAGCAGGTCGGACTCCTGCAGCGCGAGCACCGCCGGGACCGTGCCGTGCATGCCCGGCATGCCGAGGTGCTGCTGATGCGAGTCGGGGAACGCGCCGCGCGCCATGAGCGTCGTCACGACGGGCGCCTTCGTCGCCTCGGCGAAGGCCGTCAGCTCGTCGGAGGCGCCGGCCCGGATGATGCCGCCGCCGACGTAGAGCACCGGACGCTTCGCCTCGGCGATGAGCTGCGCGGCCGCGAGCACCTGCTTGCCGTGCGCCTTCGTGATCGGGCGGTAGCCGGGCAGGTCGAGCTTCGGCGGCCACGAGAACGCGAACGTCGCCTGCTGCGCGTCCTTCGTGATGTCGACGAGCACCGGGCCGGGCCGGCCGGTCGACGCGATGTGCGCCGCGGCCGCGATGGTCGCCGGGATCTCCTCGGCGCGCTTGACGAGGAACGAGTGCTTCGTGATCGGCATCGTGATGCCGACGATGTCGGCCTCCTGGAACGCGTCGGTGCCCATGAGGTTCGAGAACACCTGGCCGGTGATCGCGAGCATCGGCACCGAGTCCATGTGCGCGTCGGCGATCGCGGTCACGAGGTTCGTCGCGCCGGGTCCCGAGGTCGCGATCGCGACGCCGAGCTTGCCGGTCGAGGACGCGTAGCCCTCGGCGGCGTGGCCGGCGCCCTGCTCGTGGCGGACCAGGATGTGCCGGAGTCGGCGGCTGTCGAGCAGCGGGTCGTAGACCGGCAGGATCGCACCGCCGGGCAGTCCGAACACGTCGGTGATGCCGATGAGCTCGAGCGATCGCACGACCGCCTCGGCTCCGGTGAGCATCTCGGGCCCGTTCTGGGACTGGGACAGGGTGGCGGGCGATGGCACGGGGTTGGCTTCCGTGGTCATTCGATTCCTGTTCATGGTGATGGTGAGTTCGGGACAGGCGAGAGCCTCAGCCCGTGGTCGCGCCTTCGGCTGCGGAGCGCACGAGCTTGGAGTACTTCGCGAGGACGCCTCGGGTGTAGCGCGGAGGAAGCGGAGCCCAGCCGTCGCGGCGGGCTGCCAGCTCGGACTCGTCGACCAGTAGGTCGATGGAACGAGCCGCGATATCGACCCGAATCAGATCACCATCGCGCACGAAGGCGATCGGACCTGCGTCCACCGCCTCGGGTGCCAGATGGCCGATGCACAGGCCGGTTGTGCCGCCTGAGAATCGACCGTCCGTCAAGAGTAGTACATCTTTTCCGAGCCCAGCGCCCTTGATGGCGGCGGTGATGGCGAGCATCTCGCGCATGCCGGGGCCGCCCTTCGGGCCCTCGTAGCGGATGACGACCACGTCGCCGTGCGTGATCTCGCCCGCGGTGAGCGCGTCCATGGCGGCGCGCTCGCGCTCGAACACGCGCGCGGGACCCTCGAAGGTCGCGGCGTCGAAGCCCGCGGTCTTGACGACCGCCCCCTCGGGCGCGAGCGAGCCGTGCAGGATCGTGAGGCCGCCGGTCTCGTGGATCGGGTCGTCGAGCGTGCGGAGCACCTCGCCGTCGAGCGGCGGGATGTCCATCTCGGCGAGGTTCTCGGCGAGGGTCTTCCCCGTCACCGTGAGCGCGTCGCCGTGCATGAGGCCGGCGTCGAGGAGCGCCTTCATGAGCACGGGCAGGCCCCCGCGGCGGTCGACGTCGTTCATGACGTACTTGCCGAAGGGCTTGAGGTCGCCGATGTGCGGCACCTTCGAGCCGATCCGGTTGAAGTCGTCGAGGCTGAGCTCGACCTCGGCCTCGCGCGCGATGGCGAGGAGGTGGAGCACGATGTTCGTCGAACCGCCGAGCGCCATGCCGACCGCGATGGCGTTCTCGAACGCCTCCTTGGTGAGGATCTGCCGCGCGGTGATGCCCTGCTTCAGCAGGTTCACGACGGCCTCGCCCGAACGGTGCGCGTAGTAGTCGCGGCGGCGGTCGGCCGAGGCGGGCGACGCCGAGCCCGGCAGCGAGAGGCCGAGCGCCTCGGCGACCGAGGCCATGGTGTTGGCGGTGTACATGCCGCCGCACGCGCCCTCGCCGGGCGCGAACGCGCACTCGATGCGCTTGGCGTCCTCCTCGCTCATCTTGCCGGCCTTGACGGCGCCGACCGCCTCGAACGAGTCGATGATCGTGATGTCCTTCTCGGTGCCGTCCGAGAGGCGCACCCAGCCGGGCGCGATCGAGCCGGCGTAGAGGAACACCGACGCGAGGTCGAGCCGTGCCGCGGCCATGAGCATGCCGGGGATCGACTTGTCGCAGCCGGCGAGGAGCACCGAGCCGTCGAGGCGCTCGGCCTGCATGACGACCTCGACCGAGTCGGCGATGACCTCGCGCGAGACGAGCGAGAAGTGCATGCCCTCGTGGCCCATCGAGATGCCGTCGGAGACCGAGACGGTGCCGAACTGCAGCGGGTACCCGCCGCCGCCGTGCACGCCCTCCTTCGCGGCCTGCGCGAGGCGGCCGAGCGAGAGGTTGCAGGGCGTGATCTCGTTCCAGGACGACGCGATGCCGATCTGGGGCTTGTCCCAGTCGGCGTCGCCCATGCCGACCGCGCGGAGCATCCCGCGACTCGTGGTGGCCTCGATGCCATCCGTGACGACGCGACTGCGGGGCTTGGGATCGATCTCCGACATGGGTCGAGTCTACGGGCCGAGCGCGACCCGTTTCGCCGCGCGTGCGGCGCTCGCGGCGGCTTCCGTTCGCCACGGCGTCGAGGGCGGGGCGGATGCCGCGCCGCGGCGTTTCAGCGGGCGGCGTCGCGTGCGTCGGCGATCAGCTCCAGGAGCTCCGCCACGTCGTCGGGCCCCTTCAGCCGGTAGGCGGCGATCGACTTGCCCTGGCCGACCTTGACGCCGACGTCCTCGCCCTCGAGCACGGCGAACGCGTCCTCGTCGGTCACGTCGTCGCCGACGTAGATCACGGCGTCGGCGCCGGCGTGCTGGCGCAGGCGCAGCAGCGCCTCGCCCTTGTCGCTCGCGCGCACCGCGAACTCGAGCACGTTCTTGCCGGTGCGCGTCGCGAGCCCCGGCAGGGCCTCCTCGACCTGCTCGCGGGCGCTCCGCTGCAGGGCCGCGCCGGCGCTCGCGCCGAGCATGCGGGTGTGCAGCGCGATGCCCGCGGGCTTGCGCTCGACCCAGGCGCCGTCGGCGGCGGATGCCGCGTCCTCCACGATCTCGATGAGCTGCTCGAGACGCGTGAGCTCGCCCTCGCGGAGGTCGATCGTCACTCCCCCGGCATCGAGTTGCAGCTCGACGCCGTGCGACCCGCTGAGGAGCGCGGCCACGGGCGGCTCGGCGACCTCCTTCAGGCTGTCGAGCGCTCGCCCGGAGACGAGGGCCACCCGGGTGTCCTCGTGTCCGGCCATCCGCTCGACGGCGGCCCGGGCGCGCTCGGTCGCGCGCGCGTCCTCCGGGCGGTCGACGATCGGGGCGAGCGTGCCGTCGAAATCGAGCGCGACGAGCAGCCGAGGCGCCTCGACGAGCCGGCGGACGGCGCTGCGGAGCGCGTCGGGCACGCCCGGCGCGATCTTGCCGACGCCGGTGAGCGTCTCGAGGAAGGTCGCCGACCAGTTCGCGACGTCGTTGTCCTTGACGCGCTTGCGGAGCACGCGCATACGGCGGGCGCGCTCGCGCTTGGGCATCTTCGTCGCCTCGACCATGGCGTCCTTCAGGCCCTCGATGTCGTGCGGGTTCACGAGGATCGCCTGGCGGAGCTCGTCGGACGCGCCCGTGAACTCGCTGAGCAGCAGGACGCCGTCGTCGTCGTACCGGCTCGCGACGTACTCCTTCGCGACGAGGTTCATGCCGTCGCGGAGCGCGGTGACGAGCATCACGTCGGCGGCGAGGTAGAGCGCCGCCATCTCCTGGCGCGGGTAGCCGTGGTGCAGGTAGGTGATCGCCGGATGCCCGAGCGTCGAGTAGTCGCCGTTCAACCGGCCGACCGTGAGCTCGATCTCGTCGCGCAGCTGGCGGTAGGTCTCGACGCGCTCGCGCGACGGGCTCGCCACCTGCACGAGCGTGGCGTGCTCGACCTCGAGGCGCCCGTCGCGCAGCAGTTCGCCGAACGCCTTCATGCGGTGGCGGATGCCCTTGGTGTAGTCGAGGCGGTCGACGCCGAGCATCACGACGTCGGGGTCGCCGAGGCTGCGACGGATTGCGCGGGCGCGCTCCTGCACCTCGGGCATGCGCGCGAGGTCCTCGAAGGCCGCGGCGTCGATCGAGATCGGGAAGTGGCGCGCGACGACGTGGCGGACGCCGCCGTCCTCCTCCGGGACGTCGACCACGGTGCCGCGCGTCTTGTAGCCGAACAGGCGCCGGACCGCGCGCGAGAAGTTCCCGGCATCCGCTGCCCGCTGGAAGCCGATCACGTCGGCGCCCAGCAGGCCCTCGACGACCTGGCGCCGCCACGGAAGCTGCGAGTAGATGCCGTAGGCCGGGAACGGGATGTGGTTGAAGAAGCCGATGACGAGGTCGGGGCGGGCCTCGCGGAGCATGCGCGGCACGAGCTGCAGCTGGTAGTCCTGCACCCAGACGACGGCGCCCTCGGCGGCGGCGGCCGCGGCGGCCTCGGCGAAGCGGCGGTTCACCGCCACGTACGCCTCCCACCACTCGCGATGGAAGCTCGGCGGCGCGATGACGTCGTGGTAGAGCGGCCAGAGCGTGTCGTTCGAGAAGCCCTCGTAGTACTCCTCGATCTCCTGCTCGGAGAGCGGCACCGGCACGATCGAGATGCCGTCGTGCTCGAAGGGCGCGAACTCGCGGTCGGCGACGCCGGCCCAGCCGACCCACGCTCCGTCGTTCGCACGCATGACGGGTTCGAGCGCCGTGACGAGCCCGCCCGGCGACGACTTCCACGTCGTGTCGGCGCCCTCGCCGCCCACGTAGTCGACGGGCAGGCGGTTGCTCACCACGACCATGTCGTAGATGGGCTCGATCTCGGGCTCTGGCTCGGTCTCGGAGTCGGTCGCGGGCTTCACGTCGTCGGATCCTCCTGGCGGCTCGCGAATCAGGCTAACAGCCGAAGGTCCCCACCCGATCCTCAGCCGTCGGGGCTAGACTTCGAGCCTCATGATCCGTATCGGTATGAGCACCACCTGCGTGTACCCACTCGAACCCGAGCACGCCTTCCGCATCGCGAAGGACGCCGGGTTCGACGGCGTGGAGATCATGGTCTCCCAGGAGGCGACGACACAGGATCCCGTGGCGCTGAACGAGATGTCCGAGCGCTACGGCCTCCCCATCCTCTCGATCCACGCCCCGGTGCTGCTGCTCACGCACTTCGTGTGGGGCCGCGACCCGCGCGTCAAGCTCGCCCGCACGGCCGAGCTCGCGAAAGCGGTCGGTGCCGACAGCGTCGTCGTCCACCCCCCGTTCCGCTGGCAGGCCAGCTACGCGCTCGAGTTCCTCTCGATCGTGCGCACCCTCTCCGAGGAGCACGGCGTCGAGATCGCGGTGGAGAACATGTTCCCGTGGCGCGCCGCCGGCCGGAACATGAAGGCGTACGCCCCCGGCTGGGATCCCCGGCAGATGGACTGCGACGCGGTGACGCTCGACTTCTCGCACGCAGCGCTCTCCGGCACCGACAGCCTGCAACTCGCGACCGACCTCGGCGAGCGCCTGCGTCACGTGCATCTCTGCGACGGGTCGGGTGCGATCGGCGAGGGCCAGATCTTCGACGAGCACCTGCTGCCGGGCAAGGGCCGCGAGCCCGTGGCCGAGGTGCTGCGCATGCTCGCCGACCAGGGCTGGGACGGCTCGATCGTCGCCGAGGTGAACACGCGCAAGGCGAAGACCGAGGCCGAGCGACTCGAGATGCTGCGCGAGACCGTCGCGTTCGCGCGCGAGCACACCGCGGTCGCGGCCTCCGTCGCCGCGCCGGAGCCGTCGCACGAGTCGCCGCTCCGCCGCGTGATCGACGCGATCATCCCGGGCCGCCACTCGTAGCCCGGGTGGCGGGCGGCGACGCCTGGCGTCAGCCGCGACGCCGCCGCCGATCCCGTCAGGCGCCCGCGGGTGCGAGGCGCGGTGCGGTGCGGATGCCTCGGCGCCGCGCGACCACGATCGCCGTGCCCGCGACTCCGAGCACCCCGAACAGCACCAGCGCGCCCGCTGCGGCCCAGACCCCGGAGCCGCCGGCCCCGGAGACGATGAGCTGCATGCCCTGCACCGCCCAGGTCAGCGGCAGGAACGGGCTGATCGCCTGGTACGGCCCGCTCACGATCTCGAGCGGGTAGACCCCGCCGGATGCCGCGAGCTGGAGCACCACGAGCACGAGCGAGACGACCGTCCCGATCCGGCCGAGCCACGCGCTGAGGAACGCGTGGAGCGCCGTGAACACGACCGCGAGGAGCGCGGAGAACGCCAGCGTCTGCGGAAGCAGGGACCAGTCGACGCCGAGCACGGTGTGCATGAGCAGCACGACTGCGGCCGCCTGCGCGAGCCCGAGGAGCGAGCCGCGGTAGAGCGTGCGCGCGACGAGCCGGCCGGTGGGCGCGGTCGTCTCGAGCGCCTCGCGGCGGAGCGGGCGGAACACGAGGAACGTCGTCATCGCGCCGAGCCACAGCCCGATCGGGCCGATGAGCATGGCGACGACCTCGCCGAACGTCGAGATCTCGTTCGCGCGGGTCGCCTCGGTGACGACGGGCTCGGCGACGACGCCCGCCGTCTCCTCGGGGTCGAGCCCGTCGAGCGACGACGTTCCCTCCGCGCCCTGGGCGAGGCCGTCGGCGAGCTCTCCCGTGCCGTCGGCGAGCTGGGCCGCTCCGTCGGCGGATGCCGCGGCGCCGTCGCTCAGCTGGGTGAGGCCGCTCGCGATACCGCTCACGCCGGATGCGAGCCCGTCGGCGCCGTCCCGCAGCGCGGGCGAGCCGGCCGCGGCCTGCGACGCGCCGCCGGAGAGCTGCGAGATGCCGGACTGCAGGCCGTCGATGCCCGACCCCGTGCCCGAGACGAGGGCCGCGCCTCCCGCGGCGAGCTCGTCGAACCCGGTCGCGGTGCCCGCGCGGAGCGCGTCGCCGCCGGCCACGAGCTTCGAGAACCCGGTGGCCGTTCCCGTGCGGAGTTCCTCGCCGCCGGACGCGAGCCCGGCGAACGTGGCATCCGTGCCCGCGACGACGTCGCGACCCCCGTCGGCCGCGGCCTCGACGTTTGCTGCGTACTCCGCCACGGCGGCCTGAGCCAGCGCGCCGGTCGGGTCCGCCGCGAGGAGGGCGGGGATCGACTCGGCGAGCTGGTCGCCGCCGTCGGCGAGCAGGTCGAGCCGGTCGACGTACTGCGCCGTGCCCGCGGAGAGCTGTGCGCCGGCGCCGGCGACGCCGTCGAGGTACGCGGCGATGCCGTCGTCCACGCCGGTTCCGGCTGCCTTCACCCCGGCGACGTACTGCGCGATGCCGTCGTCGATCCCCGCGCCCGCTTGCGCGACGCCTCCGACGTACTGCGCGACGCCCGAGGTGATACCGTCCAGGCCGCCGGCCTCGGCGTCGAGCGTGCCGAGCCCGCCCGCGAGCTGCTCGACGCCCGAGGTGTACTGGCCGACGCCCGACGCGTACGCGGCGGCGCCGTCGGCCGCCTCGGCGGTGCCGTCGGCCGCCGAGCCGATGCCGCCCGCGAGCTGGTCGAGCCCGGTCGCGAGCGAGTCGGCGCCGTCGGCGAGCTGCCCCGCGCCATCCGCCGCATCGCCGAGCGAGCCGCCGACCTGGACGAGGTTGCCGTAGAGCCCCTCGAGGTACTGGGTCGTGAGCTCGTGCCCGAACGTGGTCGCGATCGCGTCGCCGACGGCCGACCCGATGGTGCCGGCGAGGTAGCTGTGCGCGTCGTCGGTGCGGATGTCGAGGGCCGCCGTCGTCGGCGCGTCGCCCGCGAGCGAGGTGACCGACGCCGAGAAGTCGGCCGGGATCGTGAGCACCGCGTACGCCTCGCCGTCGGCGAGCTTGTCGGCGGCCTCCTCGTCGTTCGAGATCGTCCAGTCGAACCCGGTGTCGCCGTCGCCCGTGAGCTCGGTCACGAGCAGCCGGCCCGCCAGCACGGCCTGCTCCTCGCCGTCGGGCGTGGTCGTCGTGACCATCTCGTCGTTGTTGACCACGATCGCGGGGATCGCGTCCATGCGCTCGTCGGCGCCGCCGACCGCGCCGGCGACGAGGCCGGCGACGGCGAGCGGAACGGCGATCACGGCCGCGAGGAGCGCGGCGCGGCGGCCTCTGCGGCGGGCCGCGGGCGCGGCCTGGGCGGGGGCGTCGGTGCGGGTCATCGGAGTGCCTCCATCGGGCGGGTGGCGAGGTCGATCGAGCGGATGCCGCGGGGCGCGAGCGCCGCGCCGGCGGCGTCGAGGTCGGCGTCGGGGTCGGCGGTCGCGATGAGCACGACGCCTGGGGGAACGATGCGGTCGAGGGCCGTCCACGCGGCGGCCGACCCGGAGAGGCCGTCGAAGTCGACGACGATCGCCCGGGGGTGCTCGGCGAGTGCCGCCGACACCGTCACCAGCAGGCGGTCGAGCGCGTCGAGGGATGCGATCGGGGTGTCCGGATCGATCGTGCGCGACCGGCGCGAGATCTCGTCGTCGGGCGCGACACGCGCGTCCGCGACGCGCCGGAGCGCGGCCTCCACGGCCGATCGGGTCGAGTCGAGGCGGTACCACGCGCGGGTCGCGTCGGCACGCGCGGCGATGAGTTCGCCCGCGCTGCCCGCGGCCGCGGCATCCGCTGCCCCGTCGGCGATCGCGACGCGACGCATGACCGTGCCGGCGTCGACCGGGAGCGGAGCGCCGAGGACCGCGAGTCGGCCGCCCGCCGGGAGGACGCGGCCGGCGAGCGTCGCGGCGACGATTCGGCGCTCGGCGGGCTCGCCGAGGACGACGAGGACGCCGCCGCGCGGCACGCTCACCGAGATCGGCCCGATCGCCGCCGCCCGGTCGCCGACGAGCAGGCCGTCGGCGAGCACGTCCGCGTTCCGCGCGGCCGCCCACTCCGACTCGGCCAGGTGGTGCCGCAGGCCCTCGCCCTCGATGTCGACGTCGGGGAGGATGCGGCCGAGCCACCTCGGCAGCCACCACGCGCCGCGGCCGGCCAGGGCCATCGCGGCGGGCACCAGCGTCATCCGCACCAGGAACGCGTCGAAGGCGACGCCCACGGCGAGCGCGAACGCGATGCCCTTGATCACCCCCGTGCCCTCGGGCACGAAGGCGAAGAAGACGAAGAACATGATGAGCGCGGCGGCCGTCACGACGCGTGCGGCGTGCTGGAAGCCGTGCACGATCGAGGTGCGCGGGTCGCGGGTCTTCACGAACTCCTCGCGCATGCCGGAGACGAGGAACACCTCGTAGTCCATGGCGAGGCCGAAGAGCACGGCCATCAGCAGGATCGGCAGGAAGCTCAGGATGGGCCCGGGCTCGACGTGCATGAGGTCGGCGAGCCATCCCCACTGGAACACGGCGACCGTGAGGCCGATCGCGCCGAAGGCCGAGAGGAGGAAGCCGAGCGCGGCCTTGACCGGCACGAAGAGCGATCGGAAGACGACGAGCAGCAGGATCACCGAGAGGCCGACGACGATGAGCGCGAACGGCACGAGCGCGTCGTTGAGCCGCTGCGAGATGTCGATCGAGACGGCCGTGTAGCCGGTCACCGCGATCGGGGTGCCGAACTCGTCGACGATGTCGTCCTCGAGGGCGCGGATGTCCTGCACGACCTGCTTGGTCTCGGGGTCGGTCGGCGCCGACTCGGGGATCACCTGGATGATCGCGGTGTCGACGGTCTCGTTCGGCAGGCCGTCGCCGACGTAGGCGACGCCGTCGACCTCGGCGAGCCGGGCGCCGATCGCGTCGAGGTCGTCGAAGATGTCGGTCGTCTGCGTGATGTCGACCGTGACGATGAGCGGGCCGTTGTAGCCGGGACCGAAGCCCTCCTCGATCATGTCGTACGCCTCGCGCTGGCTCGTGCCCTCCTCGCCCTGGCCGCCGGGCAGGTTGAGGTCGAGACTCGCCGCGGGGACGGCCGCGGCGCCGAGGAGACCGACGACGAGGAGCACGAACACCACGGGGGCCTTCAGCACGGTGTCGACCCAGCGGCGGCCCATGGTGCGCTTGCCGGAGTCGTCGGAGGCGACCGCGCGGCGGTGCGCGCGGCTGCCCTCCTTCGGAGCGAGGCGGCCCTTCGCGAGGCCGAGCAGCGCGGGGAGGAGCGTCGTCGCGCCGAACACGGCGACGAGCACCGCGAAGGCGGCGGCGACGCCCATCACGCTGAGGAACGGGATGCCGACGACGAGCAGGCCGAGGAGCGCGATGATCACCGTGAGGCCGGCGAACACGACCGCGCCGCCCGCCGTCGCGACCGCCTCGGCCGCGCTCTCCTCGGTATCCATGCCGCGCGCGAGCTGGGTCCGGTGTCGGGACAGGATGAACAGCGCGTAGTCGATGCCGACCGCGAGGCCGATCATGACCGCGAGCATCGGCGCCGTGCTCGAGATGGTCGCGAACGCCGCGACGAGCGAGATGCCGCCGAAGGCGGTGCCGACGCCGACGAGCGCGGTGAGCAGCGGCATCCCGGCGGACAGCAGCGAGCCGAACGTGATGAGCAGCACGACGCCCGCGAAGATCACGCCGAACGCCTCGGTGATCGTGAGGCCGAAGGTCGTCTCCTGGAAGACCTCGCCGCCGAACGCGACCTCGAGGCCCGCGTCGCGGCCGGTCTCGCCGGTGGCCGTCACGGCGTCGATCTGGTCCTGCGTGACATCCGTGACCTGGCCGTCGAACTGCACCTGGATGTAGGCCGTGCGCGCGTCGTCGGAGACCTGGTCGCCGGCGTACTCGTCGAACGGCCCGAGCACGCTCGCGACGCCGTCGACGTCCTCGAGCTCGGACTCCGTCTCCTCGATGGCGTCGCGGTACGGGGCGTTCTCGACCGAGTCGCCGTCGGGCACCTCGACGACGGCCTTCGCCGACGCGCCGGCGGTCTGGGGGAAGACGGCCGCGAGCTGGTCGATCGCGTCCTGGGACTCGGTGCCGGGGATCGCGTACGACTCCTGGAGCTGGCCGCCGAGGCCGATGCCGGCGCCGACGAGGCCGCCGAGGGCGATCACCCAGGCGACGATGACGACCCAGGCGCGGCGGTAGGCGAAGCGTCCGATGCGGTGGAGGAGGAGGGCCACGGTTCTCTCTCAGTTGCTGGGGGTTCGAGCTGGGGTGAGGATGTCGGCGATGATGCGGCGGAGCGCGTCGCGCAGCTCGTCGTCGGTCGGGAGCGTCGACTCGTCGGCGAAGGTCCGACCTGCGGTGAGCAGGAACGCCGCGCCGCCGATCGCGATGCCGAAGCGGACCTGGTCGTCGACGCTCTCGCGCTCCTCGCAGACGGCGGCGGCGAGGCGGCGCACGGCCACGTTCGCCCGGTCGATGACGGGCAGGCCCGAGAGGCTCTGCCCCTGGGTGAGGAAGACGTGCACGGCCTCGCGGTGCTCGAGGAGCAGGTCGACGACCCGGTCGACGAGCTCGCGGCGCCGTGCATCGCTGCGACCGCCGCGGCCGGCGAGGAAGACCGCGAGCACGTCCTCGAAGCCCGCCACGGCGGGTTCGATCGCGGCTTCGAGCAGGGCCTCCTTCGAGGCGAAGTGGTAGAGCACGCTCGACTTGGCGTACCCGGCCTCGTCGGCGATGTGCTGCAGGGACGTGCCGGCGAAGCCGACCGTCGCGAACTGCTCGAGTGCGGCGTGCTTCAACTCGTCGGCGGCGCGCACGCGCGACGTCGTTCTCGCATCGGTGGGCATGCGATCGACGCTAGTTGACCGATCGGTCAGAGTCTGCACGATCGGTCAGACTCGTGGTGATCTCACAGCCTGCGCGGCTCGCGTCAACCGGTCGCGCGAGCCGATCCGGACGCGATAGCGTTGCGGAATGCGCAAGTACCTCTTCAGTGGAGCGGTCCTGAGTTCGCTGTTCGGCGCGGTCGGAGTCATCCGCGCGACGCAGGCGGGGCCACGCGACTGGAGGCTCGTGCTCATGTGGGTCTCGTGGGCCGCCACGCTCGCCATCGCGATCGGCACGGTCGCCGACGAGCAGAAGCGCCGCGAGCTGGCCGAGTAGCCTCGACCGACCCGCACCGTCCGCGTCCGACGGCTCGACGCCCCTGCGGCGTGTCCGAGCCCGGGGGGTCGCCGCGTGACGGACACTGGACGAAACGCCGTCCGACGTAGTCCGACACCCGTTCCGACCGAGAGGACACCGATGTTCCGCCGCTGGCGCCGCGCACGGCTCGCCGCACAGGCCGCAGCCCACACCGCACCCGCGCCCTCTCCTCGCGCAACCGCCGCAGACCTCCGTGGCGAGCACATCTTCGAGCTCGTCAACGCCCGCCTGTCGCGGTTCATCGGCCCGGACGGCCAATGGTCCCTCGTCCGCCGCTCGGCGGACGACTCCGACCGCATCTTCCAGGCGATGCTCACCCACCAGATCGCCGCCGAGGTCACCCGCGCGATCCTCGAGGAGCGCGAGCAGGTCGCCGTCGTCGTCCCCGCCGACGAGACGTCGCACGCGCTCAGCTGGACGCCCGCCCCGCTCGTGATGTGGGCCGACCCGGTCGAGGTCGACGAAGCGGATGCCGCGGAGCCGGCGGTCGACGCCGACAACGTCGCCGAACTCGCCGTCGAGGAGCCCGCGCGCGCTGCGTGACGTGATCGGTTCCGTCGTTCGATGAGGTTCGTGGATTCGTTCGTCGACCGGGCCGAGCGCTACTCGCTCGGCGTCGAGCAGGACTCCGGCACCGCCTACCTCTCGATCCCCGTGTCGAGCAGCCTCACGGACTACGAGGAGTACTACGCGCTGAGCGATGAGGAGTACGCGTCCTTCGGAGCTGACCCGAACGCGGCGCGCGCCTTCGCGGAGGAATGCCGACGGCGCGCGCACGATGACCGCCTGGTGCTGAAGCCGGGCTCGAATCGCGGTTCGACCTAGTCGTTCGGCGCGCTGTCGAGTCGTGCTTGCGCCTTCCGCTGCTCACGAACGGCCGCGATCGCGCTTATCGCGGCAAGTCCGAACGCCACGTATGCCACCCACTGCCGATTGCCGCCCCACGCGAGCAGGGCGAAGCCCGCGAGCGTGACGAGGATGGGTGCTGCCCACAGGATGACGACGAACAGTCTGTGTGCAGCGCGGGGTCCGAGGGGTCGTTGCAGCATGAGCCAAGTATCGAGCAAGCCGTGCGCGTGATCGGATACCTACAGGTCTCGCTCCTCGGGCAGGAGTAGTGGTGCGCGGAGTGTCGTCAGCTTTGGTGGGTGCAACGGGGTTTCGCACTCGCCAATGGTGACGACAACCTGGAATGACGACCGCGAGCCGATAGTCGGTCGATGCAACTCGCAGGCCCGCGCCCGACGGCGACCTCGGCGCTCCAAAATCGGTCGGCGTTTCTTGTACGGCCACCTCGCGCGGCGCCTCCCCCGCGGTTCGTAGCGTGAACGACACGGGCATCCCCGCCCCCTCACGCCGACCGATGGGAACCGCATGACCGCCGCACCCAGCCCCGTCGCCGCGCCGGAACGGCGCCGCGTCCGCACCTCCGCCCGCGACCTCGCGCAGATCGCCGTCTTCGCCGCGCTCATCGCCGCGCTCGGCCTGCCCGGCGCCCTGTACCTCGGCGGCACCGCGGTGCCGATCACGTTCCAGACGCTCGGCGTCATGCTCGCCGGCGCGATCCTCGGCGCGCGCAAGGGCGCGCTCAGCGTGCTCCTGCTGCTCGTGCTCGTCGCGGCGGGCCTGCCGCTGCTGTCGGGCGGACGGGGCGGCCTCGGCGTCTTCGTCGGCCCCTCGGTCGGCTACCTGATCGGCTGGATCTTCGGCGCGCTCGTGATCGGCTGGCTCACCGCCCGCCTGCTTCCCCGCTACCGCATCCTGCCCGCGCTTGGCGCGACCGCACTCGGCGGCATCGTCGTGATCTACCTCGTCGGCGTGCCGGTCTTCGCCGCGATCACCGGCACCCCGCTGGGCGTCGCGATCGCGGGCTCCGCGATCTTCCTGCCCGGCGACATCCTGAAGGTCGTCGTGACCGTGCTCGTCGCCAAGGGCGTGCACCGCGCCTGGCCGGGGCTCATCGAGCCGCGCCCGTGGCCGTGGAAGCGCGCCGCCTCGGAGGCCGCCGCCACGTGATCGACCGGCTCGGCGCATCCGGCGACCGCATCGCGCTCTCGTTCAGCGGACGGAACGTCCGCTCCGACGAGCTCGCGCGTGCGGTCGCCCGCGCCGAGCTGCCCGCAGGGCAGGGGCCGGTCGGATGTCGCGCCGACGCCGACCCCGTCGCCGCCATCACGACCGTGCTCGCCTGCCTCGACCGTGGCCGGCCGGTGCTCGTCGGCGGCACGCAGGCCGACGCCGACCGCATCGCCGACGACCTTCCGAACGGCACCGGGCTGGCGCTCACGACCTCGGGTTCCACCGCGTCCGACGGCCGGCCGCGGATCATCGCGCGCACGGTCGAGTCGTGGCTCGCGTCCGCCGATCCACTGGCCGAACTCGCGGGCCTCGGTCCCGACGACCGCATCGCGGTGACCGGCCCGCTCGCCGTCTCGATGCACCTCTACGCGGCACTGCACGCGCTCTGGATCGGCGCCACGGCGACCGACGACCTGAGCACGGCGACGGCGGTGCACGCGACGCCGACGCGCCTCGCGCGGCTCCTCGCCGCCGACGCGGCACCGCCACGCACGGCGATCGTCGCGGGCGCGGCCCTCCCGGCCCGGCTCCGCGAGCAGGCGGCGGCGCGCGGCATCCGTCTCGTGGAGTACTACGGTGCCGCCGAGCTGTCGTTCGTGCTCGCCGCCCGTCACGCCGCGAGCGACGGCGGCGGAGCAGACAGCGGCCTCGCGCCGTTCCCCGGCGTCGAGGTCGACCTGCGACCGGCCGACGCGGGGCTCGAGTTGTGGGCGCGATCGCCGTACCTGGCACTCGACGTCGTGGGCGGGCGGATGCGTCGCGACGCCGAGGGATTCGCGACGGTCGGCGATCTCGTCGAGCGCACGTCCGGCGGCGGCATCCGGGTGCTCGGACGCGGCGAGTCCGCGATCATCACGGCGGGCGCGACCGTGCTCGCCGAGGACGTCGAGGCGCACCTGACCGCGCTGCCCGGCGTCCGCGACGCGGCCGTCGTGGGCGAGCCGCACGACCTGCTCGGCGAGCGCATCGCCGCGGTCGTCGAGCTCGAGCCCGGCGCCCGGCTCGAGGCCGTGGCGGATGCCGCGCGCGCCGCGCTCAGCCCGATCGAGCTGCCGCGGCGCTGGTTCGCCGCAGAACTCCCGCGCACCCCGTCGGGCAAGCCCGCACGCGGGCGGCTGCGCGAGGACATCGTCGCCGGGCGGCTCGGGACGGGGCATCCGCGGCCCTTCATCGACGGGAGGAACGCATGACCCGCGACCAGGCGCCCGTGATCGTCGCGGCGCGACGCACGGCGATCGGCACCGCCGGGCGGGGCTTCGCCGGGCACACCGTGGACGCGCTCGCGGCGCCCGTGCTCGCCGCCGTCGCCGCCGAGGTCGCGCCCGCGGGCGTGGCCGTCCACGACGTCGTGGTCGGCAACTGCATGGGTCCGGGCGGCGCCCTCGCGCGGGTGGCCGCGCTGCGCGCGGGCCTCGGTGCTCACGTGCCGGGCGTGACCGTCGACCGGCAGTGCGGGTCGGGGCTCGACGCGGTGATCCAGGCGGCGTCGCGCGTGCGCGCGGGCGACGCCGGGCTCGTGCTCGCCGGCGGCGCCGAGTCGGCGTCGACCGCACCGCACCGGGTGTGGCCCGGCACCGGCGAGCGGTACGCGCGCGCGCCGTTCGCGCCGGCCGGCCTGCCCGACCCCGACATGGGTCCGGCGGCCGAGCACCTCGCGCAGGTGCGCGGCATCACCCGCGAGCGGCAGGATGCCTGGGCCGCGCGTTCGCACGCCCGAGCCGCCGCCGCCCGCGATGCCGGGCGGTTCGACGCCGAGGTCGTGGCGATCGACGGCGTCGCGCGCGACGACCGGCCGCGGGCGTCGATGGATGTCGCGATGCTCGCGCGGTTCGCTCCGGCGTTCGATCTCGGCCGCGCGGCATCCGCCCGCGAGGCGGCCATCGGCACCGTCACGGCGGGCAACTCATGCGGGTTCTCCGACGGTGCCGCGGCCATGGCCGTGACCACCGCCGACCTCGCACGCGACCTCGACCTGCCCGCCCTCCGCATCCGCGCGACGGCCGTCGCCGCGGGCGACCCCGCCCTGCCGGGCCTCGGCGCCGCCTGGGCCGGGCGCCGCGCGCTCGAGCGCGCGGGGATGACGGCCGCCGACCTCGGCTTCGTCGAGATCACCGAGGCGTTCGCCGCGCAGGTACTGGCCGTGAGCGACGAACTGCGGCTCGACGAGGAGACCCTCTCGGGCGACGGCGGCGCGATCGCGCTCGGCCACCCGTGGGGTGCGTCGGGCGCGATCCTGCTGGTGCGCCTCGCGGCCCGCATGGCGGCCGACGACGACGCCCGCGCCGGCCTCGCGGCGTGCTCGATCGGCGGCGGGCAGGGCGTCGCGATGATCGTGGAGCGCGTCGCATGAGCGCCATCCGCTTCGACGGCGTCAGCCACCGCTTCGACGACGGGCTCGTCGTCGACGACGTGACGCTCGAGCTCACCGAGCGGCGCATCGGCATCGTCGGCGCCAACGGCTCGGGCAAGTCGACGCTCGCGCGCATGGTCAACGGGCTCGTCACGCCGACCTCGGGCACGGTCACCGTCGACGGCCTCGACGTCGCCCGGCATGGCCGCGAGGTGCGCCGCCGGGTCGGGTTCGTGTTCACGAACGCCGACACGCAGATCGTGATGCCCACCGTCCGCGAGGACGTCGCGTTCACGCTCCGACGGCACCGGCTGGATGCCGCGACCGCGGCCGCACGCGTCGACGCGGTGCTCGACCGCTTCGGGCTCGCCGATCTCGCCGACCGGCCGGCGCACCGCCTCTCGGGCGGGCAGAAGCAGCTGCTCGCCCTCGCCGCCGTGCTCGTCGGCGAACCCGCGATCGTGGTGGCCGACGAGCCGACGACACTGCTCGACGCGCGCAACGCGCGCCGCATCGCCGAGCACTTCGCGACGCTCGACGAGCAGCTCGTCGTCGTCAGCCATCAGCTCGAGCTCCTCGAATCCTTCGATCGCGTGATCGTGATGGAGGCCGGCCGGATCGTCGCCGACGGCCCGCCGGAGCACGCGCTCGACGCCTACCGGGCCCTGATCGGGTGAAGCGGCGATGATCGGCGTGTACCACCCGGGCTCCTCGGTCATCCATCGGATGCCGGCGCTCGCGAAGCTCGCACTGCTCGCGGCCACGGTGACGGCGACCGCGCTCGTCGGCTCGCTGCCCGCCCTCGGCATCGTCGCCGCCGCGACGCTGGGGCTCTTCTCGCTCGCCCGGATCCCGGTGCGCGTCGCCTGGCGCCAGGTCTCACCGATCCTCTGGGTGCTCGCGTTCGCGGTGCCCGTGCAGTGGATCTTCGCCGGGTGGGAGGCCGCCGCGACCATGGGCGTGCGCCTCGTGCTCGCCGTCGCACTCGCGGCCGTCTACACGCTGACCACTCCGGTCATGGCGACCCTCGACGCAATGCAGGTGCTGCTGCGCCCGTTCGCGCGGTGGATCGACCCGGACCGCGTCGGGCTGGCGCTCGCCCTCGCCATCCGCTGCGTGCCCCTGCTCGCCGACCTCGTGCGCGAGGTGCTCGAGGCGCGCAAGGCGCGCGGCGCCGAGGGGTCGCTCACCGCGCTCGCGGTGCCGGTCATCGTGCGGACGCTCCGCACCGCCGACCACCTCGGCGAGGCGCTCATGGCGCGCGGCGTCGACGACTAGGCGTCCGCGCTCTCGCTGCCCGTCTCGAGGACGTCGCCGGCCGGAAGCTCCCGGTGCCCGCCGAACTGCAGCCGCATCGCGGAGAGCAGCTGGTTGGCGTAGCGATCGTCCTCGCGCGAGGCGAAGCGCTCGAACAGCGCGGCCGCGAGCACCGGCGCCGGCACGCCGGTGTCGACCGCTGCCTTGACCGTCCATCGGCCCTCGCCGGAGTCCGAGACGCGGCCGGCGAGTCCGTCGAGCGTCGGGTTCTCGACGAGTGCCGCCGCGGTCAGGTCGAGCAGCCACGACGAGATCACCGACCCCCGCCGCCAGAGCTCGGCGACGGCCGGCGTGTCGATCGTGAACCGGTAGAACTCGGGCTCCTCGAGCGGCGCGATCTCGGCCGAGTGCTCCTCCGGGCGGAGCCCGGCATCCGCGTTCTTCAGGATGTTCAGCCCCTCGGCGAGCGCCGCCATGATCCCGTACTCGATGCCGTTGTGGACCATCTTGACGAAGTGACCGGACCCGGACGGGCCGCAGTGCAGGTAGCCGCGCTCCTCCGGGGACAGCTCCCCCGTACGCCCGGGCGTGCGCTCGATGTCGCCCGGCCCGGGCGCGATCGAGCGGAGGATCGGCTCGATGCGAGTGACCGCCTCGTCGGGACCGCCGACCATCAGGCAGTAGCCGCGTTCGAGGCCGAACACTCCACCGCTCGTGCCGGCGTCGACGTAGTGGATGCCGGAGGACGTCAGCGCCTCGGCGCGGCGGACGTCGTCGCGGTAGTTGGAGTTGCCGCCGTCGATGATGACGTCGCCCGCGTCGAGCACCGCCGCCACCTGGTCGACGAGCTTCCCGGTGATCCCCGCGGGCACCATGAGCCACACGGTGCGCGGGGCGTCGAGCTTCGTCGCCAGGTCGGCGATGCTCTCGGCGCCGGTCGCGCCCTCGCCCGCGAGCGTCGCCACGGCGCCCGGGTCGACGTCGTAGACGACGCATTCGTGCCCGTCCCGCATGAGGCGGCGCACGATGTTCGCGCCCATCCGACCGAGTCCCACCATCGCGATCTGCATCAGCCATCCCCCGTCGCTCTGCCGACTCGGATCGCTCGGTCCGGCCGGCGCGTTCACGCGGCAGTCTAGGGCCGCTCGCGGGCGTGCCGCACGTGATGGTCGGTCGATCGCGGACACCGCCGACGCGCGGAGGGGGGATGTCCGCGGCCCCCGGCAGACTGGTCGACGGCGGACCCTCTCCCCGCCGCTCGCCCGGCCGCGCCCGGCCGCGCCCCCGACCCGACCCCCTGGAGCACCACCCTCGATGATGGGCATCACCCATGCCACGAGCGGCGCCGCCGCGTGGCTCGCGATCACCGGAACGATGCCGATCGTCACCGCCGGTGCGTACCCGCTCGACCCCGTCGGCGTGCTCGCCGGCACCGCGGTCTGCGCGGGCGCCGCGCTGCTGCCCGACGCCGACCACCACAGCGCCACGATCGCGCACTCGGTGCCCGTGCTCGGCCGGCTCGCGACGGGCGTCGTGGGAGCGGCATCCGGCGGCCACCGGCAGGGGGCGCACTCGCCCGTCGGCGTGCTCGTGACGTTCGCCGCGGCGTGGGCGCTCACGCTCGTCGCCCTCCCCGTCGACCCGCTCGGCACGCTCGCGATCGGCGCCGGCGCCGGCACGGCCGCGCTCACCGCGTTCGGCCTGAAGGCGCGCGGCCTCATCCGCTCGTGGCCGGCCGCCTGGGCGGTGGGCGCCCTGCTCGGCGCCTTCATCGTCGTGTTCGCGCCCGAGCAGGTCGCGTGGTTCCCGCTCGCGGTGCTCGTCGGCTTCGTCGCGCACCTCCTCGGCGACCTCCTCACGACCGGCGGCCTGCCCGGCCTCATCTGGCCGTGGCGCATCCGACCGCCCCGGGCGCTGCGCCCGGTGCCCGTGCTCAACCGCGTCTGGCTGCCGAACGGCTACGTGTCCCTGCCCGTGCTCGGCGACACCGGTTCGCTCCGCGAGACCCTGCTCGGCGCCCTGCTCGGCACGTACTGCTTCGTCGGGTCGACGTACGAGGTGCTGCGCCTCATCGGCGTCGACCCGTTCTCGTTCTGGTGAGGCGAAGGGCGGATGCCACGTCCCGCATCGGGCGTGATCACCCGTCGAGTCGGACGCAGGGCACCTCGACGCGCCATCCCTCGGGGGCGATCGCGATCGTCGTCTCATCGGGTGCGCCGTCGATCGTGCAGGCATCCCGGGCCGGCGGCACCGCCGAGCCCCAATCGGGGCCCCCGGAGCGCGACGACGGCTGCGGGACCAGCACGCTGACGACGGTCACGACCACGACGCCGACGAGCACGGCGGCAGCCGTGCGTCGCAGGACCCCCGCGCGCCAGGACACGGAGGTCGCGAGGACCACGATCGCGAGCACGTAGAGCGCCGGGACGACGCCGTACCGGGTGAGGTGGATGTGCACGGCGAGCTCGACCGGGACGAGCGAGAAGAAGTAGTCGGGGTTCGAGTTCAGCACGTAGGCCGCCGACCAGGCGACGACCGACCCCGCCGCGAGCGCGGCCGCCGCGATGCGCTCGACCGCGACGCCGCGCCACAGCACCCACACCAGCGCGACGAGGAACGGCAGCAGCACGAGCGCCGCGCCCCACCAGCCGAAGTGGAGCACCCACGCCGCCTTCCACTGCCGGGACGGGAGGATCGCCTCCATCGGCACGTGGTAGAGGTACCCCTGCACCGTCGACAGCAGCGGCGGGGAGGATTCGGCTCCGGGATCGCGGGGTGAGAGCAGGAGCGCGGCCACCTGCATGGCCGATCCGAGGAGGACTCCTCCACCGATGATCCAGCGGTTGGGATCGCGGAACCGCCAGGCGAGCAGCGGCAGGAACAGCAGCATCTGGATCTCGGTGAGGGCCGCGGCGAGGCCCACGACCCCGAGCAGGATCGCGGTCGATCGCCGGCGGGGCGCGGCCAGCAGCAGCCACGGCGCGAGCCAGAGCAGGTACCAGTGCAGGTTCGCCGCGTTGCCGAGCACCTCCCACCCGGCAGCCGGGGCGAGGAAGGTCAGCGCTCCGAGCACGATGCGGGCCGGACGCCAGGCCACGACGTCGCGAGCGCAGACGAACACCGCCGCCGAGACCGCACCCACGACGAGGCACGACCCGACCGTCATCGCGATCGCGTACCCCTCGACGGGGACCACCGCGACGGTGACCCCGGCGATGAGGCGCGGCACCAGGTGCAGGTACCCCTGGTAGGGCTGCAGGAGGACGCTCAGGGGGTCCGCGGCGAGCGCGTCGCCGAGGAAGTACGTGCCGTCCTCGGCCCACAGCGCGGCCCGCGCCGCGGGCTCGATGCGGAGCCACGACACGACCGAGCCGAGCACGGCGAGGGCCACGGCCCACGCCCAGTCGGGCACGCGCGCCGCACGCGCGCGCAACGAGGGCGCGACGCGACCGGTCTCGTCGGTCGCCGGGGACGCGTCCATCGTCCTCCCGTCGTCCGATCCGCGTGGCTCCGGTCAACGATACGGCCGGAGCTCGGGCGCGCTCGGGAGCCACCGCCCGCCGGGAACGACGAAGGCCCCGGCGATCACTCGCCGGGGCCTGCTGGTGCACCCCCAGGGACTTGAACCCTGAACCCACTGATTAAGAGTCAGTTGCTCTGCCGATTGAGCTAGAGGTGCGTTTCGGCCGGCTTCTTTCGAACCCCGAACCGAGGAACAACGGTATCAGGTGACCGCCCTGAACGCGAAATCGACGTCGACTCGGGCACGCCGCCCGCCCGGAACCCGTCGTGGCCGGTCGATAGGCTGAACCGGTGACGGATGCCTCGTACGCCGACGACCTCGCCCTCGCCCTCGAACTGGCCGACCTCGCCGACGCGGCGGCGATGGCCCGCTTCCGCGCCGTCGACCTCCGGATCGACACCAAACCCGACCGCACGTTCGTGACCGAGGCCGACCTGGCGGTCGAGCGCGCGGTGCGCGAGGTGCTGGCCGAGCGCCGGCCGGGCGACGGCATCCTCGGCGAGGAGTACGGCACCGAGGGCACGGGCTCGCGCCGGTGGATCATCGACCCGATCGACGGCACCTCGAACTTCCTCCGCGGCGTGCCCGTGTGGGGCGCGCTGATCGCGCTCGCCGTCGACGGCGAGCCGGTCGTGGGCGTCGCGTCGATGCCGGCGATCGGGCGACGCTGGTGGGGCGCGCGCGGTGCCGGCGCGCAGACGACGGATGCGCCGGGCGCGACGCCTCGCGACATCCGCGTGTCGAACGTGGCCGACCTCGGCGACGCCTCCCTCAGCTTCCAGAGCATCGCGCAGTGGCGCGAGGCCGGCTACCTCGAGCGGCTGCTCGCACTCGGCGAGCGCGTGTGGCGCGACCGCGCGTACGGCGACCTGTGGTCGTACTGCCTGCTCGCGGAGGGACTCGTCGACGTCGTCGGCGAGTTCGACGTGAAGCAGTGGGACCTCGCCGCGCTCATCCCGATCGTCGAAAGCGCCGGCGGGCGGCTCACCTCGGTCACCGGCGAGACCGGCGCCGCCAACGGCAGCGCGCTCGCGACCAACGGCCTGCTCCACGACGCCGTCCTCGAGGCCCTGCGATGAGCCGCGAGCTCGAGGTCTGCATCTTCACCGAGCCCCAGCAGGGCGCGAGCTACGACGAGCAGCTCGCCCAGGCGCAGGAGACCGAGCGCCTGGGGTTCGACGGCTGGTTCCGCAGTGACCACATCCTGCACATGGGCCCCGGCGACCCGATGCCCGGACCCACCGATGCCTGGACGACGCTCGCCGGCATCGCCCGCGAGACCGAGCGCATCCGGCTCGGCACCCTCGTCTCCCCGGTGACGTTCCGGCACCCCGGCCTCCTCGCGATCCAGGTCGCCCAGGTCGACGACATGTCGCGCGGCCGCGTCGAGCTCGGGATCGGCGCCGGCTGGTTCGGGGCGGAGCATGCCGCGTACGGCATCCCCTTCCCCGGCCGGCGCTTCGACCTCCTCGAGGAGCAGCTGCAGGTCGTCACGGGGCTGTGGCGGACGCCGGTGGGCGAGCGCTTCTCGTTCGCGGGCGACCACTACGAGCTGGTGGACGCGCCCGCGCTGCCGAAGCCCGTGCAGTCGCCGGTGCCGCTCATCATGGGCGGCGGCGGGCCCACGCGGCTGCCCTCGCTCGCGGCGCGGTTCGCCACGGAGTACAACCGCGGCTTCTCCGACGAGGACGAGATCGCCGCGTCGTTCGCGCGCGTGCGCGCCGCGTGCGAGGCGATCGGCCGCGACCCGGCGACGATGCGCCTGAGCGTCGCGCTGCCGACGGTGGTGGCGACGGATGACGCGTCCTACCTCGCTCGGCTCGCCGCGATCCACGCCGACCCCGACACGTTCGCCGAGGTCAACGTCGCCGGCACCCCCGAGGTCGCGGTCGAGAAGCTCCGGCGACTCGCCGACCTCGGCGCCGACCGCGTGTACCTCCAGCTCGTCGACCAGCGCGACCTCGATCACGTCGAGCTCATCGCCGCCGAGGTGCTCCCCCACCTCGGGTGACGCGCACCGGACACGTCGCCGCTCGAGGACGGTGCGTCGCCACCGCCGATATCGCGTTTCGGGCACGATCCGCGCCATCGTGACCGGAGTGTCGCCGTCGTCACGTACCCTTGTCGTGAGGGCCGGGGGGCCTCGAGGGGGAAGAGATGCGGCTGATCGCACGCCGACGGCACCAGGTCGTCGACCAGCAACCGCTGGATCCGGAGAACGACCCGTACGCCGCCTACCTGATCTGGAAGGCGGAGCGGGAGGCGGAAGCGGGCGAACCGGACACCGAGCTCGACGCTGCGGATGGCGCGGTGAGCGCCGCTGCCTCCGCCGCAGCGATCGAGTCCACCGAACCGGCACGCGGCTCGTGGTTCCGCCGCATCTCCGCGCTCGGTCACGTCAACGCCGCACGCGGCCGCTGAGGGCCTGCGGCTCAGCGAGCCGATGGGCGACGACGGCCGCCTGCAGCGGAACGTCCTGCAGATATTGACACTTCCTCGGGTCCGAGTAGTGTCTGTGGCGATCCGGCAGTTTCCCGTACCGCTGAAGCAACGGAGGAATCATGCTCAAGAGAACCCTGGCCGCGGCCGGCCTCGCCGCCGCATTCGTCCTCATTCCCACCTCGGCTCAGGCCCTCGACTGCATCAATGTCAGCAAGCCGCCCGCAGCCTGCGGCAGCGAATGCGACGCGCCCGTCATCCGCGGCAACTGGGGATGGCTCCCGAGCGTCTTCCCCGGGGCGCCCGAGGTGTGGGTCTTCGTCCCGCCGGGGACGGTCCAGGACTTCGGCCTGCCGGGTGAGAACGGCAACTACCAGAACGGCGAGGGGTACGCCCTGCTCGTCAACGCCATCTGCGACTCGCTCGGCCAGGTGAGCGAGAAGCGCCAGGCGGAGCACGGGATCCAGCTCATGGAGGGCTGCCCGTGATCCGTCGCCGACGACGCGTGCACGACGAAGGCCGCCCCGCGGGGCGGCCTTCGTGGTACTCGCGAGCGTGCGACGACGACCGGTGGTGGAGATGGGGGGAATTGAACCCCCGTCCATCGCTGGGATTCCACGGTTTCTCCGGGCGCATCCTGTGAGGCGTTCTGCTCGGCCCCGACCCTTGCCACAGGCAGCCAGGTCGACGGGCCCAGCCTGAAAGAGTCCCGTACGACGCTCAGGCGACGTCGCACAGCGAGTTCCCTAGATGACGCCAGCGACCGGGGCGGGAACGAACCCGGGCTGACGGACTAACGGACTCGCTTAGGCAGCGAGGGCGTAGTCGTTCTGCGACTTATTGGCAGTTATTGGTTCGCAGGGAGCGTTTTCGAGATAACCCTGCATCCTCGGCCCGCTTCACGCGGTCTCGCAGGCGATGTCGAAACCGATCATCCCCATGAGACGCGCTCCGACCGGAGGTCGGAAGGCGGGTCGTCATCGCACGCTGTTGAGTTGCCAACCGCGCTCCACCCTCGAGGGTGCGCGGCCCTACAGGATACAACAGGAGCGCCCTGCGGCACATTCCGGATGCCGCGCCGGAATCGTTCATGTGACTGTAACCCGCGCGGCGCCGCCAGCACGTAGCGTCCCCGCATGGGACGTTCCGAGACCGGCGCCGGAGCCGCATGATCGCGCGGGTCGATCCGTTCATCGGCACCGAGGCCGTCGACCTTCCCCCGCAGACGGGACTGGCCGCGACGTGGTGGTGGCCGAAGCCGCAGGTCGGCAACACGCACCCCGGAGCGACCTACCCGCTCGGGATGGTCTCCGCGTGCGCGTACTCGGGGGCGTACCCGACCGGGTACGGACGGTACGACCTCGCGACGGAAGGCGTGCCGCCGATGATCCACGAGGGCGGCGTGGCATCCGGGTTCACGCACTTCCAGCAGTCCGGCACCGGCGCGATCCGCAAGTACTACAACTACTTCCGCGTCACCCCGATGCTCGAGCCCCTCGACGTGCTCGGCCGCACGTGGGAGCTCCTCGAGGAGGCCGCGGAGCCCGGGTACTACGCGACGACGCTCGACTCCGGCATCCGCGCCGAGCTCACGGTCGGGCCGAAGTCGGCCGTGCACCGCTACACGTTCCCGAGGAATCCGAACGCGCGCATCGTGATCGACTTCTCGCTCGGCGGCCTGTCGATCCCCCACGGCGAGACGATCCCGCTGCGGGCGAAGCTCGAGCAGGTCGCGCCGGGCATCGCGCAGGGCGAGATCGTCGTCGAGGGCGCGCCGCTCGCCGTCTACATCGAGTGCGACGCGCACACCTGGCGGCAGATGCTCTGGTACGACCGGCGACTGATGCCGGGCGGCACGCGGCTGGCCTTCGACCACATCCGCCCGACGACGCTGCGGCCGTTCGGGCTCATGTGGGCCGGCCCGAGCGAACCCGGGCAGAGCATCGAGGTGCGCATCGGGTTCTCGCTGCGCGGGGTCGAGCAGGCGCGCGCGAACCTCCGCGCCGACGAGGGCACCGGCCCCGCGCGGTTCCCGCACCGGCGCGACCGGACGAAGAAGGCGTGGCGCAAGCACCTGAAGGCGATCACGGTCGACACCCCGTCGACCGAGCGCCAGACGGTGTTCTCGACGGCGCTCTACCACTCGCTGATCAAGCCGTGCCTCGCGCCCGAGGAGAGCCCGTTCTGGCCGACCGAGGGCCCGTTCGTGTTCGACCTCTGCACGATGTGGGACATCTACCGCACGCAGCTGCCGCTCATCACGACGCTGTTCCCCGAGCGGGCGGTCGAGCTCGCGAACGCACTGCTCACCATCTGCGAGGAGGAGGGCAACTTCCCGATCGGGTACCGGATGGCGCGCGGCAGCGACCGGTTCTCCCGCCAGGGCAGCGCGCTCGCGCAGACCTTCCTCGCCGACCTCTGCCAGCTCGGCCTGCCCGGCATCGACTGGGAGTGGGCGCTCGTGCACATGCACGCCGACCTCCGCCGCACCTACGGCGAGGACTTCCTGCTCCGCGGGCACGCCCACCCGATCAGCCACACGCTCGACCTCGCGTACGGGTACTGGTGCACCGCCAAGGTCGCGGCGCGGGTCGGCGACCGCGCGCTCGCCGAGGAGTTCACGGCGCTCGCGACCCGGTGGACCAACGCGTTCGACGCGCAGACGGGGCTGCTCCACGACTCGACCTTCTACGAGGGCAGCCGGTACAACTACTCGTTCCGGCTGCTGCACGACATGCGGAGCCGGATCGAGCTCTCCGGGGGCGACGAGGGCTTCGTGGCGGCCCTCGACGCGTTCTTCGGGTTCGGCGCCGAGCCCGTCCGGCAGCCCGGCGTCGCGCCCGGGCTCGATGAGCTCGCGGCCGGGTACTCGCTCGGCCGCTTCGAGGGCCTGAACAACGAGCCCGACATGGAGGCGCCCTGGGCGTATCACTACGCAGGTCGCCCGGACCGCACCGCCGAGATCGTCCACGCCGCCGTGCACCAGCAGTTCGGCACGGGTCGCGGGGGCCTGCCCGGCAACGACGACTCGGGCGGCATCAGCTCCTGGTACGTGTGGGCGAGCCTCGGCCTGTTCCCCGTGGCCGGGCAGAACCTCTTCCTCGTCAACGCCCCGGCGTTCGCCGAATCCGAGCTGCGCGTCGGCGGCGACGCGTTCCGCATCGAGACCGCCGGGTTCGTCGAACCGCGCCGCGACGGCCCCACGCAGTACGTGCAGTCGGCCGAGCTCAACGGCGACCCGCTCGAACGCACCTGGCTCCGCGGCGACGAACTGCACCGCGGCGGCAGCCTGCTGCTCCGACTCGGCCCCGAACCGAGCGAGTGGGGGCGGATGTCGCGCCCGCCGTCATACCCGGAACGCTGACCCCGCCTCATCCCGCCACCACCAGACCTGCCCGATCAGGACGCGCACCTCGCGCCCCACAGGAAAGGAGGAGCCATGAACGCTCCGCCTCGCAACCGCCTCGTCATCGTCAACCGCGCCGATCCGGTGATCTGCGGCCATTCGGTCGAGGGCCGCAACCTCGCCGAGGCCGCGCTGCAGCGCGGGTTCGACGAGGTGCGCATCGTGACCTGGCCGATCGACCGGCTCGAGGCGGCGGGGCTGCCGCTGAAACCCTTGGATCGGATGCTGCCGTACAGCCCCGGCATCATCGTCGAACGGCCGGAGCCCGTGGGCGACTACAAGGTGCCCGACGGCCGCTACCTCGCGGGGATCACCGGCCGCCTCGTCGAGCTGTTCACCGACGGGGTGCCGACGGTGTGCCTGTCGCTCTACCTCAGCCCGCACACGGTGGCCGTGACCGACGCGGTGCGCGCGGCGTGGAGCACGGGCCTTCCGGTGAACGTGACGACGATCGCCGAGGCCGTGGGGTCGGATGTCACGAACGTCGTGCGCTCGTGCGTGGAGGAGGGCCGGTTCGGCGCAGCCGCGCACATCCTCTCGAGCTACCTCGCGCAGGACCACTGCGTGGCGGTCTCCGAGTACACGCGCGAGCTCATCGTCGCCGCGGCCTCCGAGATCGACGCGTTCCACGGCACCCGCTTCGCGGAGCAGTGCCGGGACCGGATCCGCATCTCGTACCCGGCGATCGACACGTCGCAGTACCTCGACCTCGACCCGGCGATCGTGCGCGGCGTGCTCGCCGCACGCGGGCTGGAGCCGGACGGCTACGTGCTGTTCCTGTCGCGGCTCACCGAGGCCAAGGGCGTCGACGACCTCATCGCGGGGTTCGAGCGCACTGCGGCCCACGACCGGCTGAAGCTCGTCATCGTGGGGCGCGGCCCGGCGGCCGAGGAGTTCCGCGCCCGCGCGGCGGTCTCGCCCGTCGCCGACCGGATCGTGTTCCTCGACGACGTCGACGACGCGGAGAAGCCGTACCTGATGGCCGGCTGCGCCACCTACGTGCTGCCGAGCAAGCCTCGGCCCGAGTTCGTGGAGACGTTCGGGATCGCGCTCGCGGAGCAGATGCTGGCGGGCGGCGGCACGGTGATCACGACCGACACGGGCGGCATCGGCGAGGCCGTCGGCGAGCACGCGATCATCGTGCCGGTCGACGACCCCGATGCCATCGCCGACGCGATCGACCGGGCGCTCGCGTTCTCGCCGGAGGAGCGCGCGCTGCGCGCCGAGCGGGCGCGGGCCTACGCCCTGCAGTTCGATCGCGGTGCGGTGTTCGAGCGCCTCTTCGACGGTGCCGGGGTGCTCCCCGAACGCGCGATCGCCTGAGGCATCGTCGGGCGCCCGCCGGCGGCTCCCGCCGCGGGCGCCCGGCGACGTCCGGGGTGCGGACGTATGCTGAGGTCTGCCGCGCCCGTGCGCGGCCGACCGACGCCCGCGTTCCGCGCGGCCGCACCGCCGGGAGGTCCCCTTTGCCGACCACGATCGCCGTCACCGGGCGCGCCGAGGAGCGCGTCGAACCCGAACTCGGCGCGGTCTCGCTCGCCGTGTCGTCGAGCGGCCCCGACCGCGATCGCGTGCTCGCCGCCGTCGGCGAGACCCACGAGCGGCTGCTCGCCGCGATCCGCGAACTCGACGGCGCGGGAGCGCTCGAGTCGTGGTCGGCCGGGCAGTTGCGCGTCTGGTCGCATCGCCCGTGGAACGAGCAGGGCCGGCAGCTTCCGCTCGTGCACCAGGCCTCCGCCGAGCTCGAGGTCGTCTTCCGCGACCTCGAGGCGCTCGGCGCCTGGGTCGGTCCGACCTCCGCGGCCTCCGACGTGACCGTGCAGGGCGTCGAATGGCGGCTGACGGATGCCTCGCGCTCGCGCGTGCAGGAGGCGGCGCAGCGTGCGGCGGTCGCCGATGCGGTCCGCAAGGCCGCGGTCTACGCCGAGGCGCTCGGTCTCGGCGCCCCGACGCCGGTGGAGCTCGCCGACCACGGCCTGCTCCAGGCGCAGCCGATCCCTCGGGCGCACAAGGCGGTGGCGATGCGCGCGATGGCGATGGACGCCTCGGATGCCGGCCCCGCGCCGGAGTTCGCCCCGGCGAAGCTCGTCGTCGAGGCATCCGTCGACGCGCGCTTCACGGCCGGCTGACCCGCCGCCGCGGTCGCGACGACGGTCGCGCGCGACCTCAGTCGCGGTCGATCAGCCACGCCTCGAGCGCGACCAGGTCGTCGTGGTCGAGACCCGACGCCAGGAGGTACTCGCGGACGGTGCCGTGGCTCCGCTCCACCTCGTCGAGCGCGGACTCGAGCGCCTCGCGCGGGCTGCCGCCCATGAGGACGCGCAGTTCGGGGGTGTCGGGCACGCCGTAGTCGCCGATGAGCGCGACCATCTCCTCGAGCCACTCGCCCGCGAGGTGCCCCTCGGTGAGGGCGTAGTCGACGATGACCGCCTCGCGCTCGACGCCCGCGGCGAGCAGCGCGAGCGCGACGACGATGCCGGTTCGGTCCTTGCCCGCGGTGCAGTGCACGACGACGGCACGTTCACCGGCGCTCGAGATCTCGCGCAGCGCCTCGACCACGACGGCCGAGTGCTTGGTGACGATGCGCTGGTAGAGCGCCTCGAGCGAGATGCCCCGCCCGCCCTGCGACGCCCCGGACCCCTCGAAGACGGGCAGCCGCAGCACCTCGACGTCGAGGCCGGCGAGGTCGTCGGGCATGGCCCGGGCCTCGTTGTCGTCGCGCAGGTCGACGATCACGCCCACTTCGAGCCGCCGGAGCGCCTCCCGTCCGTCGTCGCCGAGCCGGTGCAGCCCGTCGGAACGGAAGAGCCGGCCCGGGCGGACCGTGCCGCCGCGCGCGGGCAACCCGCCCACGTCGCGGAAGTTGTACGTGCCCGGCACCGGGATGCGCGTCGAGATCTCCACGCGCCGGAGTCTAACCCCGAGTCCCGTCAGGAACCTCGGAAGGCGCTACTCCCCAAGGTGCCGGCGGCTCGCCATGGCGCGCTCGGCCTCGCGCTTGTCCTGCCGCTCGCGGAGCGCCTGCCGCTTGTCGTACTCGCGCTTGCCCTTCGCGACCGCGAGCTCGACCTTGGCGCGCCCGTCCTTGAAGTACAGCGACAGCGGGATGAGCGTGTAACCGCCCTCCTTGGTCTTGTGGCTGATCTTCACGATCTCCTGCTTGTGCATCAGGAGCTTGCGCTTGCGTCGCGGGGCGTGGTTGTTCCACGTGCCCTCGGTGTACTCGGGGATGTGCACCGCGTCGAGCCAGATCTCGCCGCCGTCGATGAAGGCGTACCCGTCGACGAGCGACGCCCGACCCTGCCGGAGCGACTTCACCTCGGTCCCCGAGAGCACGATGCCGGCCTCGTAGGTGTCCTCGATCAGGTAGTCGTGGCGCGCCTTGCGGTTGGTCGCCACGACCTTCTCACCGCGTTCCCTGGGCACGGTCCACTCCTCGCTTCGATGACGGATGCCGCCGGCGATCGCCGGCAAGCCCTTCAGTCTAGCGGCGGTCGCGGCATCCGAGGCCCGCGGGCCGGCCCGGGCACGGCTCGACCCGGTCAGACGCGCAGGTAGCGGCGGATCGCGATCGCGGCGGAGACCGCCGCGAGGAGCACCCCGACGGCGACGAGGAGCGGCACGACGAGCAGCGCGTCGTCGAGCCCGACGAACGTGAACGACAGCGAGTCGGCGAGGTAGCCCTGCACGAAGAAGTACACGATCGCGACGACCGCGCCGCCCGCGAGCAGTGAGCCGAGCAGCCCCGCGAAGATGCCCTCGAGCACGAACGGCGTCTGGATGAAGCGGTTCGAGGCGCCGACGAGCCGCATGATGCCGAGCTCCTTCCGGCGCGAGAACGCCGAGAGCCGGATCGTCGTCGCGATGAGCAGCGCCGCCGCGACGAGCATCACCGCCGCGACCGCGATCGCCGTGTAGCTCCCGGCGTTCAGCACGTCGAAGATCTGGTCGAGGTAGCGGCGTTGGTCGACGACCTGCTCGACGCCGGAGAGCCCGGCGAGGCTCTCGACGAGCACCGCGGACTGCGACGGGTCGGTGAGGTTCACCCAGAACGTCTCGTTGAGCACGTCGGGCGTGACGTAGTCGGCGGCGGGCGTGCCGGCGAACTGCTCCTGGAAGTTGGCGTACGCCTGGTCGCGGTCCTCGAAGTAGTACTCGTCGATGAACGGCGCGAGCGTGTCGCCGCGCAGCTGCGCCTCGACCGCCTCCTTCTGCTCGGGCGTCGCCTCGCCGTCGAGGCAGCCCTCGGTGGTCGACACGGCCGTGCAGAGATACACGGCCACCTGCGCGCGGTCGTACCAGTAGCCGCGCATCTGGGCGATCTGCAACTGCAGCAGCGCCGCGGTGCCGACGAACGTGAGCGAGACGAACGTGACGAGCACGACCGAGATGACCATGGTGGCGTTGCGGCGCAGGCCGTTCGCCGCCTCCGCGAGCACGAGACCGACCCTCACTTCACCGGCCCCACTTCCTGGTCGTCGTCGCCGGCGCGCGGGCCGGCCGGGCTTCGCAGGCCGAGACGCTCGGCGAGCGTGAGGTGCGCGGACTTCGTGCTCACGGGCGCCGCCGGCCTGCCGGGCGGCCCGCCCCTGCCGTCGCCGTCCTCGGCGGTCGCGCCGGCCTCCGCCGCGTGCTCGGCGAGCGGCTCGACGGGCATGGTCGCGGCGGCCGTGATCTCGGCGGCCTCGTCGGTGACCGCGTCGCGCTCCTCGGGCTCGACGTAGAGGGGCGGCGCATCCTGCATGACCTTGCGGGTGACCTTGGGCGCGGCCACGCCGACGGTGCCCGTGTCCATCGGGGTGTCGACGGATGCCTCGTCCGCGGCCTGCGCGGCGGCTTCGGCCTTCGCAGCGGGGCGACGGGCCGGACGCTTCTTCCTGGACGCGGGTCGCTTCGCCGTGGTCGGTGCGGTCTCGTCGACGGATGCCGCGGCATCCGTCGACGCGGCCGGCTCGACGGCCTCGGCATCGGCGTCGGCGCCGGCCTCGGCGTCTGCGCGGACGTCCGCGTGCTCGGCCGCGTGGAGGGCCTCCTCGGCGCGGATCGAGGCGACGAGGGCGTCGGCCGTCGTGCCGTCCGCCGCGGCGCCGGCCGGGACGGGCGTCGGCTCGGCGGGTTCGACCGCACCGGGCTCGGCCCCCTCGGCCTCGTGCGCGACGCCCGATTCCGCGCCGACCGCGGCGAGCGCCGCCGCCGCGCGATCGGACGGCACCGCGTCGCCCGCCGGGATCGCGCCCACGACCGACGTGGTGGGTGCGGCGAGGTCGCCGGCGACCGCGTAGCCCGCGCTGCGCTCGTCGCGCACGACCTCGCCGGAGCTCAGCTCGATCACCCGTCGCTGCATCTGGTCGACGATGCCCGCCTCGTGCGTGGCCATGATCACGGTCGTGCCGGACGCGTTGATCCGTTCGAGCAGCGTCATGATGCCCGCGCTCGTGACCGGGTCGAGGTTGCCCGTCGGCTCGTCGGCGAGCAGGATCTGCGGCTTGTTGACGATCGCGCGCGCGATCGCGACGCGCTGCTGCTCGCCGCCGGAGAGCTCATGCGGCATCCGCTTGCCCTTGCCGTCGAGGCCCACGAGCTTCAACGTCTCGGGCACCGCGGACTGCACGAACCCGCGCGACTTGCCGATGACCCGCAGCGCGAACGCGACGTTCTCGAACACGTTCTTGTTCGACAGCAGGCGGAAGTCCTGGAAGACGACCCCGAGGTTGCGGCGGAAGTACGGGACCTTGCGCGTGGAGATCGCGCGCAGGTCCTGGCCGAGGACGTGGATCTTGCCCGCCGTCGGGCGGTCCTCCTTGAGGATCAGGCGCAGGAAGCTGGACTTGCCCGACCCCGACGCGCCGACGAGGAACACGAACTCGCCGCGCAGGATCTCGACCGTGATGTCGTCGAGGGCGGGTCGGGTCTGTCCCGGGTAGGACTTGGTGACGGAGTCGAAACGGATCATCGGGTTCGAGCGTAGGCGGCCTCGGCCCGAAACGGGCCAACGACACCGGAAAACGTCGGGCCGCGACCCGACCCGGGCTCCGGCCTAGTCGTCCTTCTGCTTGCGCCAGCGGATGCCGGCGGCGATCAGGCCGTCGAGGTCGCCGTCGAACACCGTCGCCGGGTTGCCGACCTCGTAGCCCGTGCGCAGGTCCTTCACGAGCTGCTGGCCGTAGAGGAAGTAGGAGCGCATCTGGTCGCCCCAGCTCGCGGTGATGGTGCCCGCGAGCTCCTTCTTCTTCGCGGCCTCCTCCTCGCGCTTCAGCAGCAGCAGTCGCGTCTGGAGGACGCGCATGGCCGCGGCGCGGTTCTGGATCTGCGACTTCTCGTTCTGCATCGAGACGACGATGCCGGTCGGGATGTGCGTGAGGCGCACGGCCGAGTCGGTCGTGTTCACCGACTGGCCGCCGGGGCCCGACGAGCGGAAGACGTCGACGCGGATGTCGCTCTCGGGGATGTCGACCTCCTGGGCCTCCTCCATCACCGGGATGACCTCGACGGCGGCGAAGCTCGTCTGCCGCTTGTCGGCCGACCCGAACGGGCTGATCCGCGCGAGGCGGTGGGTGCCGGCCTCGACCGAGAGGGTGCCGTAGGCGTAGGGCACGTCGATCTCGAAGGTCGCCGACTTGATGCCCGCGCCCTCGGCGTACGAGGTGTCCATGACCTTGACCGGGTACTTGTGGCGCTCGGCCCAGCGCAGGTACATGCGCATGAGCATCTCGGCGAAGTCGGTGGCGTCGTCGCCGCCGGCGCCCGAGCGGATGGTGACGACCGCGCCTCGCGCGTCGTACTCGCCGTCGAGGAGCGTCTGCACCTCGAGCTGGCTGACGGTCTCCTCGAGGGCGGCGAGCTCCTTGCGGGCCTCGACGGCGGAGTCCTCGTCCTCCATCTCGTTCGCGAGCTCGACGAGCACCTCGAGGTCGTCGATGCGCCGCTCGACGTCGGTCACGCGCTTGAGCTCGGACTGGCGGTGGCTGAGCGCGCTCGTGACCCGCTGCGCGTTGGCGGGGTCGTCCCAGAGGGACGGCTCGCCGGCCTCCTCGGAGAGCCGCGCGATGTCGGCCCGGAGGGCGTCGACGTCGACGACGGCGCGGATGTCGCTGAAGGTGGTGCGCAGGGAGGCGATCTCCTGCGTGAGGTCAAGATCCAACATGGCCCGACCAGCCTAGTCGCCCGGGACGCGACGGGCCTGCGCGAGCCCGTGCCGGCGGTCGGGCGTACGATCGCAGGCGATGACCGCCGACACCGCCCACCCGTTCTCGTGGCGGTCGATCGTCCTCCCGGCCTACCTGCCGACGCTGCTGTTCTCGCTCGGCGAGGGCGCGCTCATCCCCGTGATCCCGGTCGTCGCGGTCGATCGCGGCGCCTCGCTCGCGCTCGCAGGGCTCATCGCGGCCATGCTCATGGTCGGCGGGCTCGTCGGCGACCTGCCGGCCGGATGGCTCGTGGCCCGCATCGGCGAGCGCGCGGCGATGATCGGGGCGTCGGCGCTCGCGGCGACCGGCACCCTCCTCGCCCTCGCCGTGCCGACCGGGTGGGCGCTCGCGGTCGGCATGTTCCTGCTCGGGCTCGCGGCGGCCGTGTTCGGGCTCGCGCGCCACGCCTTCCTCACGAGCTACGTGCCGGCACGTGTGCGCGCCCGCGCGCTGTCGACGCTCGCCGGCGTCTTCCGCGGCGGCTGGGCGATCGGCCCGTTCACGGCGGCCGCGATCATCGCCTGGACGGGCTCGGCGACGGCCGTGTTCTGGGTCCTCGTCGTGGCGTGCGCGGCGGTCGTCGCGGTGCTCCTCGTCCTGCCCGACCCCGAGCGGGTGTTCGGCGCCGCTGTGCGGGTGCGGGCGGCCTCCGCCGAGAACGGGGTCGGCGCCGCGACCGCCGAGCAGGGCCGAGCGGATGCCGCGGGCGGCATCCGTCACGCGATCGTCGCGTATCGCGGGGTGCTCGGGCGGGTCGGCACCGGCGTGGGGCTCCTCGCGGCGGTCCGCGCGAGTCGCATCGTGATCGTGCCGCTCTGGGCGGTCTCGCTGGGCATGCGGCCGGATGCCGCAGCGCTCGTCATCGGCATCGCGGCGGCGGTCGACTTCGCGCTGTTCTACGTCAGCGGCCACGTGATGGACCGGCACGGCCGGCTCTGGAGCGCGATCCCCGGGCTCGTCGGCCTCGCGGTCGGCCACCTCGTGCTGTCGGTCACGCACGACGTGCCCGGCGCGGTCGCGTGGTTCACGGCGGCCACGATGCTGCTCGGCGTCGCGAACGGGCTCTCGTCGGGCGTCGTCCTGACCCTCGGCGCCGACCTCGCGCCCGCGTCGAACCCGGCGCCGTTCCTCGGCGCGTTCCGCACGATCGCCGACGCCGGCGGCGCGGCGGCGCCGCTCGCGATCTCGGCGATCACGTCGGCGCTCTCGCTGATGGCGGCCGCCGCGGCGATGGGCGTGGTCGGCCTGGTCGGAGCGGGCCTGCTGTGGCGGTGGATCCCGCGGTACGTGCCGCGCGCGCCGCGGCATCCGTCGCCCGAACCGCCCGAGCCCGACGAGGCCTGGACGCCCGCCGCGGACACCTGAGCCTCGACGGGGTCGCACCGCGCGGGCCGGACGACCCGGGATCGCCCGCTCGGCCGGAGTAGCGTCGGCACCGGGCGGTGGACTCGGCATCGCCGGAGCGGAGGCACGGTGAGGGCTGCGGTCATCGGGGCCGGGATGGCGGGCCTCGCGAGCGCGCGGCAGCTGGCGCTCGCGGGCTGGGAGGTCGACGTGCTCGAACGGGCAGACGGCCCGCGTGCGGACGGCTACATGATGGACTTCTTCGGCCTCGGGTTCGACGCGGCCGAGCGGATGGGCCTCCTGCCGCGGCTGCGCGAGGTCGCCTACCGGATCGGCGCGGTCGAGTACGTCGACGCGCGGTCGGGCCGGCGGACCGCGAGCATCGACTACGACCGGTTCGCGGAGGCCCTCGGCGGGCGCCTGCTGAGCCTCATGCGCCCCGACCTCGAGCTCGTGCTGCTCGACGCGCTCGCCGACGCGCCCGCGGACTCGGTGCGCGTGCACTACGGCGTCACCTACGACCCGGCCGAGGCGGGCGACGGCGGCGGCGGGCTCGGCGGCGGGCTCGGCGGGCGACTCGCCGGCGCCGATCTCGTCATCGGGGCGGACGGCATCCATTCGAGCGTGCGCGCGGCGCTGTTCGGCGACGAGTCGCAGTTCGTCCGCCCGCTCGGGCTCCGGGCGGCCGCGTACGTGATCGACGGCGCGCCCGACCTGCACGCCGAGTTCGACGGGCGGTTCGTGCTCACCGACACGGTCGACCGCCAGGCCGGCATCTACGGGCTGCGCGACGGCCGGGTCGCGGCGTTCCTCGCGTACCGCGGGGACGCGCACGACGGCCTCGACCCCGACGAGGACGCGCCGACGCGCCTGCGCCGCGTGTTCGGCGGGCTGTGGCCTCCGATCGACCGCCTGCTCGAGCGCTGCCCGCCGCACCCGTACGACGACGTGGTCGCGCAGGTCGTGCTCCCGCAGTGGCACCGCGGCACGACCGTGCTCGCCGGCGACGGATGCCAGGCCGTCTCGCTCCTCGCGGGGCAGGGCGCGTCGATGGCGATCGCCGGCGCCGAACTGCTCGCCGACCTCGTCGGGCCGTGCCGCGACGCCGCCGCGGTCGAGGCGGCGCTCGGCGAGGTCGAGCGCCGGTGGCGTCCGGTCGTCGAGGAGAAGCAGGCCGCCGGGCGCCGGGCGGCGAACACGTTCCTGCCGCCCGACCGGCTCCGGCTCCTGCTCAGGCGGTGGACGCTGCGCGCCTCGTCGCTGCCGGTCGTCGACTCGCTCGTCATGCGCTCGATCGCGGGTGGCACCGGGCTGAAGGGACGGGCCGGCGCATGAGCACCCGCGGCGTGCTGCTGGACCTCGACGGGGTGTTCTACGTCGGCGACGAGCCGGTGCCGGGCGGCGCCGAGGCGGTCGCGTGGCTCGTCGAGCGCGGCATCCCCCATCGGTTCGTGACGAACACGACCTCGCGCCCCCGGCGCGACATCGTCGCGAAGCTCCGCGGCATGGGGATCGAGGTCGGCGTCGCCGAGGTGCTCACGCCGGTCGTCGCGGCGGCGGCCTGGCTCGAGGCGGAGGGTTGCCGCCATCCGGCGCTCTTCGTGCCCGAGGCGACCGCGGCCGAGTTCGTGGAGCTCGGCGTGGGCGCGGCCGGTCCCTCCGATTTCCCCGACGCGGTCGTCGTCGGCGACCTCGGCAGCGGATGGGACTTCGCGACGATGAACCGCGCCTTCCGCCTGCTCGCGGCGGATCCCGGCATCCCGCTGGTGGCCCTCGGCCTCACGCGCTACTGGCGCGCCGAGGACGGACTGCGGCTCGACGTGGGCGCGTTCGTGCGCGGAATCGAGTACGCCTCCGGGCGCGAGGCCGTGGTGCTCGGCAAGCCGGCCGCCGCCTTCTATCGCGCCGCGGTCGACTCGCTCGCCGAGGCGCCGGGTGAAGCGGTGATGGTGGGCGACGACATCAGGTCCGACGTCGAGGGTGCGCAGCGCGCGGGACTGACGGGCGTGCTGGTGCGGACCGGGAAGTTCGACCCGGCCGATCTCGATGGTGCGATCGAACCCGACGCGGTGCTCGATTCCGTCGCCGAACTGCCCGGATGGTGGCGGAATCGATCGTCCGGCGGCGGAATCGACGAATCCTCGGGCTGAGTCTTGACAGCCCGAGAGGCACGCGGCCAAGGTGGCCCGTAGGGTCCGCAGGCGCCAGAAGCGTGGCGAGCTTGGTACGCACAACGTCGTCGTCACCAATCCCCTCTGGCCGGAAGCCGGACCGGAGGGGTCGTCATGACTGGAAACCGTTCCACCCGAACCCGGATCGCCCTCGGAACCGCCGCCGCGGCGCTCGCCGCGGCGATGCTGAGTCCCATCGGCGCGAACGCCGCGGAGGACGACGTCGGCGAACTCGACATGTACACCGCGGAGGTCAGCGCGGAGCAGGCGGCCGACATGGCCGCCTCCGGGCTCGACATCGCCGCGAGCAAGGCGTCCGGTCGCGGCGTCGAGATGCAGCTCATCCTCTCCGAGGCCGAGGCCAAGGGGCTCTCCGAGCGCGGCATCGACGTGAAGCTGACGAAGGGCAAGAACGGCAAGTCCGCGAAGCAGTCGGCGCAGGAGCAGGCCGCCTCGGGTTACGACGTCTGGCGCTCGTACGACGAGCCGGGTGGCTATCGCGACCAGATGTACCAGCTCGCCAAGGACAACCCGCAGCTGGTCAAGCTGGTCGTCCTCGGGCACACCTACGAGGGTCGCGAGATCATCGCCCTCAAGCTCACGCAGGGCGCGAAGGGCCAGAAGGACGGCTCGCGTCCGGCGGTGCTCTACAGCTCGACGCAGCACGCGCGGGAGTGGATCGCGGCGGAGACCAACCGGCGCCTGCTCAACTGGTACATCGACGAGTGGCGGGCGAACGACAAGGAGGTCAAGGACCTCCTGAAGTCCACCGAGCTCTGGTTCCTGCTCGTCGCCAACCCCGACGGGTACCAGTACACGTTCGACAGCGAGCGGCTGTGGCGCAAGAACCTCCGCGACAACGACGGCAACGGCGAGGTCAACCGGGGCGACGGCGTCGACCCGAACCGAAACTACGAGGAGCACTTCGGGTACGACGAGGAGGGCTCGTCGTCGCAGACCGCGAGCGAGACCTACCGCGGTCCGTCGCCGGCCTCCGAGCCGGAGACGCAGGCGATGATGTCGCTCTTCGATCGCGCGAAGCCGGAGTTCCAGGTCAACTGGCACTCGTTCGGCGAGTGGCTGCTCTACCCGGAGGGATGGCAGATCGGCACGCCGAGCGCTGACGACCCGATCTACTACGCGCTGTCGGGCAACCTCGACAACCCGTCGATCGACGGCTTCGAGCCGGGCCTGTCCTCCGACGTGCTCTACGTGACGAACGGCGAGACGACCGACTTCGCGCATTCCGCGCACGGCACGCTCGCGTGGACGCCCGAGCTGAGCGACGGCGGCAGCGGAGGCGGCTTCGTCTTCCCCGACGACGAGGCGCTGGTGCAGGCGGAGTTCGAGCGGATCCTGCCGTTCTCGACGGATGTCGCGAAGTCGGCCAAGGACCCCGCGAACCCGGTGTCGCACCTCGGCATCGAGACCGAGCCGTTCTACCTGCAGAGCGACGACGACTACAAGGTCGGGCTCCCGCAGTCGAACTTCACGTTCGAGCACTCCTACGGCGACCCGCAGGAGGTGCGCGTGCTCGCGAAGCGCAGCCTCGGCGACGTCACGGCGAAGTACTCGATCAACGGCGGCGCGGCGCAGAGCGCGCCGACGTCGGAGTGGGACGGCGGCGATCGCTACGGCGGCGGCACTGACGTCCACTACCGCGTGATGACCGGCATGGTGACGGGCACCGACCCCGGTGACTCCGTCGAGGTCTGGTTCGAGGGCGGCGGCGAGACGAGCGACTCGTTCACCTACGAGGCCGTCTCGGAGTCGGGTGCCGAGGTGCTGGTGCTCGCGGCCGAGGACTACACCGGCGCCTCGCCGGGGCAGGCCGGTGGCCCGAACTACCTGTCGTACTACACCGACGCGCTCGACGAGAACGGTGCGAGCTACGACGTCTACGACGTCGACGCCAACGGCCGGATCGCTGCGGATGCGCTCGGCGTGCTCTCGCACTACGACGCCGTCGTCTGGTACACGGGCGACGACATCGTGACGCGCGAGCCGGGCTGGGGCGGCGGCAACGCCTCGCGTCTCGCGATGGACGAGCTGCTGAACGTCCGCGACTTCATGAACGAGGGCGGCCAGGTGCTCTACACGGGCGACTGGGCGGGCAGCCAGTACACGCCGAACCTCGGCACGCAGTACTTCGACCCGACGTCGGCGAATGCCGAGTGCCGCGCCGACCCGGCCGTGCTGGCCCGATGCAAGGCGCTCTTCGGTTCGGGCGACGCGACGAACGACGTGCTGCAGTACTGGCTCGGCGCCTACGTGGCGGTCGACTCGGCGGGCCTCGACGAGCAGGGCGACGTGCTCGACGCGCTCGGCGTGGACGTGCCGCTCGAGGGCCTCAGCTGGGGCTTCAACGGCGGTGACAGCGCGCAGAACCAGATCCACACGAACTCGTTCATCACGACGAGCGGCGTGCTGCCCACGTCGGACTACCCGCAGTTCGACAGCTGGGTCTCCGCCCGCTGGGACCGCGCAGGCGGTCCGTTCGAGCCGCACACGGGTGACTACTACCTGTACTCGCAGCTGGGCGACGTGTCGTACAAGCAGGTCATGCGCACGATCGACGTGCCGGCCGGCGGCGCGACCCTGTCGTTCTGGACGTCGTACGACACCGAGGCCCACTGGGACTTCACGTTCGTCGAGGCGCACACCCCGGGTCAGGACGACTGGACGACACTGCCCGATGCCAACGGGCACACGTCGCAGGACACGGGCGACAGCTGCCTCTCCGGCTGGAACGAGCTGCACCCGCAGGTCGACCATTACCAGACGCCGGGCACGTGCGAGCCGACCGGGTCGAGCGGCGAGTGGAACGCCGCATCCGGCAACTCCGGCGGATGGCAGCAGTGGGAGGTCGACCTCAGCCCGTGGGCCGGCGGCCAGGTCGAGGTCGCGCTCTCGTACGCCAGCGACTGGGCGACGCAGGGTCTCGGCGTGTTCTTCGACGACATCGAGGTCTCGACGGGCGAGGGCACGACCTCGTTCGAGGCGGACCTCGGCGGCTGGGAGATCACGGGCCCGCCCGAGGGCAGCTCGCCCAACCCGAACAACTTCATCCGCACCACGGCGGGCGGGTTCCCGGAGGCCGCGGTCGTGGCCACGCCGGGCTCGCTCTACGCGGGCTTCGGGTTCGAGGGCATCACGGATGCCGCGACCCGGGCCGAGTGGATGGATGCCGCGTTGAGCCACCTGCTGGACTGACGCGCGCAACCCGTTCGGGACACCGAGACGGGGCGGCCGGCGACCTTCGGTCGCCGGCCGTTCCGGCGTATCCACAGCCCCGCGACCGCGCCCCCACGGCGACCCGCCGAGCCCTATGGTGAGGCGCATGCCGACCGCCGATCGCTCGTCACCCGTGAATCCGCATCGATGTCCGCTCCCCGCGGCGAGCGACCACCGGGTGGGGACGATCTGGGAATGCGTCGACTGCGGCTCGCGGTATCGCCGCGTGATCCGCACGGGGATGCAGCCCAACGCGATGTGGGACCACGACCCGATGTACCGACTGCGCCGCGCGGTCGTCCTGGCCGCGATCGGCATCCCGGTGCTGCTCGTCGTCGTCGGCCTCCTGGTGGCGATGACCCGCACCTGATCCCGGACGTCGCCACGCGATGCGACGCGCCGGCGCCTCTCAGCGCGCGCGGACCGGTTCCCAGGCGGAACCGGCGTCGTTGAGGCGGTAGCCGTTGACGACGTCGCCCGGCCGGTACCGGTCGACGGGCTCCCAGCCCGTGGCATCCGCATTGAGCCGGTGGCCGTTCACGATGTCGCCCGGGCGGTACCGAGCGGGGACCGCGGGCGGCACCGCGGCGCGAGGCGCCTCCGGACGGGCCGGCGGCGCGCCGCTGAAGCCGAGGAGCGCCGGTAGACCGAACGACCCGGTGCGCTCGGCGAGCTTCACGCCCTCGCACTCGAGCTTCGCGCGCACCTCGACCGTGCCGGTGCGCACGTCGGCGACCTCGCCGCGCCGGAACGCGATCACCGCGCCCTTCACGGTCGTGTCGACCGCGACCGCGAGCCCGATGCTCGTGATCGGGACCGCATCGACCGTCACCTCGACCGCCGGCTCGTAGCTCCACTTCACGGTGTGCGTGACGAGCGGGACGACCATCTCGCCGTCGGGGTTCTTCGCCGACCACTCCTTCGCCTCGGTGATCGCCCGATGGCGATCCCACGCGTGTGCGACGACGTCGGTGACGTCGAGGTCGAGCAGGCCGTCGGCGACCCTGCCGACCTCCCCCGCGAGGTAGTCCTTCCCGGCCGTGGCCATGCGGGCGACGACCTTCGCCACCGTCCCGCCCACGTCGCGATCGGCGGCGATCCTCGCCACCTCCGGACTCACCGACGCACGCCCCGGCTCGAGCACGAGGTCCCGGACGCTCAGCTGCACGCTATCCACGGTCGTCTCCCTCCACGATGCGGGCCTCCCAGCGACCCGGTCGCACCTCGAGTCGCACGGATCGCGTCGGCGCCTCGCCGTCCGCGTCCCGGCTCGGCGACCAGGTGACGCCGCGTCCCGCGGTGGCCGCCACCCGGACCCGTCGACGTACCAGGCGCCGCTGGTTCCACGGCGCGGTCGGCCGCGCGGCCGCCCAGACCACGATGCCGACCCCGACGACGCCGACGATGAGCAACGGCACCGGCGGTGCCCCGCCGCCGCCGCCTCCGCTCGCCTCGCCGAGGACGGCCACGAGCGACTCCTCGTCGTCGGCGTCGAAGTAACGCCCGCCGGTGGCCTCGGCGACGCACGTGAGTTCGCTCGGCGGTTCGCCGTCGAACGCGTAGCCGACGGTGTTGATGCGGATGTCGAACCCCTGTTCCATGAGTGCCGCCGCCACCACGCACGGCGGCGGGTCGCACTCCGCGAATCCGTCGCTGATGAGGACGATCGTGCCGGATCCGCCCGAGAGGGCCCGCGCCGCCGTCAGGAGCGCGGGACCGGTCGGTGTGCCGCCGGACGCGAAGAGGCCGTCGACCGCGCGCCGGAGTTCCTCGCGATTCCCGACGGCGGGGTCGACGAGCGTCGCCGGCGGGTCGTCGCATCCGCCGGCGAACGTGCGGAGGCCCACCGCCCGGTCGTCGGGGACGGCATCGAGCGATCGCGCCAGTGCGCGTTGCGCCTGCGCCAGCGGCGCCCCCTCCATCGACGACGACGTGTCGACGAGGAACACGACCGCGTCGGAGGGCTCGCCCGCGTGCGCGGCCTGCCCGATCCCGATGACCGCGAGCGCGCCGAGGGCGACTCCGACCGCGGTGCGTCGGACGATGGACATCTCGATCACCACCTCGAGGATTCCTCGTCTACTCTCGCCCATCGGCGAAGCTGTCGCACCCGGGCGGACCCTGAGATCGGCGTCGACCCGGGCGACGAGCGGCGCGCATGTGACCCGTTCGAGGGCCAGTCCCGGGAATCCATCATCGCTAGCATTCGCTCAGGTCGACGCTGCGGCGGCCACCTCTGGGGGGAGGGGTCCATGTTCGGCAGGTTCTTCGATGCGCTCGCGGGTCCGGGCAAGGCGGACATCCTCGAGATCCGGATCCACGGCGTCCGCAACACTCCGCCGGCCGAGATGCTCGAGTCCTCGCCCGACGAGATCGAGAAGGTCTTCGGCGACGATCTCGGGTCGTTCTGGCGGAAGCGCGGGGAACGCCCGGCACGCGGCATCCGCTCGATCGAGGCGTTCTCGTGGGGCGCGCAGGCCCGCACCGGCGGGGGTGCGCTCGCGGCCATCGGCCGCGCGTTCGTGCACGTGGGATGGTTCCTACTGCTCCCCTACGCGCTCGCCAACCTCGGGTACTGGACGCGGCGCATCGACCCGCAGCCCGGCGACACCGCCGGCACGCCCAAGTGGAACGGCGACTTCGGCGCCGCCACCGTTCGCGTCTTCGGGCTCCTGCTGACGCTGATCGCGGTCGCGGCGTTCTGCTCGGTCGCGATCGACCTCGTCGGCGTCCAGTGCTTCCGCGACGGACAGGTGTGCGCCGCGCTGCCGTCGGTGTTCGACGGCCTCGTCGACCTCGAGCGCGACCGGCGGGCCGCGCTCTTCGGCCTGGCGCCGATCGCCACCGTGATCGTGCTCTACGTGATCGCACGTCGCGGCCGAGTCGCGTACGAGGAACGCGTGAAGCAGTTCGGGACCGACCTGGACCTGCTGCAGCAGGAGCGGAGCCGTCCGCTGCTCGCCACGCGCGGCTTCTGGACCGAGTCCCGCATCGGGCAGACCTCAGAGTGGCTGCACGTGTCGGGCGCGATCGCGCTCGTGCTCTTCCTCCTCGCCCTCGACTCGGCGTACCTCGCGGTCGGCGACTGCTGGACGGACGGATCGTCGTCGATCACGGGCGAGTGCCTCGCCGCCGGCTTCGGGAACCCGCTCGCGGCGTGGTTCGCGATCGGCGCGGCGGCCCTGCTCGTCGCGATCGTCGTCCTCGTCGCGCTCGCCTCGCACACGACGTCCGACGGTCGCACCACTGCGAAGCGGATGGCGTCGATGACATGCCTCGTCGCATCGGTCGCGGGCTACGGGGTGTGGATGTGGCTCGCCTTCCGGACGACCGAGGGTGAGGGCGACGGCAAGGTCTTCCTCGGCCTCATCGGCACGCCGATCGCCCTGATCGTGCTCGCCCTGTTCCTCGCACTCGCCGGTGCCGGCTGGAAGAACCGTTCGTGGGTGCGTCGGGTGATCAGCGCGGTCCTCCTCGTGGGCGGCGCGGCGCTGCTGCTCGGCAGCCACGCCCGCGAGGGCGACGAGCGGTGGCTCTGGGTCGGCGGCGCCGCGCTGTGCGTGCTGCTCCATCTCGTGAACGCGTGGACGACGCCGGCGAACCACCGGTTCGAGGCGTGGCGCGGCCAGGGCGCCGCGGTCGCGATGCTGCTGGCGCTCTTCGCGTCGATGGCGCTCTCGAGCCTTTTGGTGCTCGGCGTGGCCTCATGGCTGGGCACCTCGACCGACAAGGCCGACACCTCGTACATCTGGCGCACACCGCCCGAGCCGCAGCCGGAGCTGTCGCTCGACGTCCCGGACGCGTACGAGCGGTTCGCCGTCGTGCTCACCGCGATCGCCGCGCTGATGCTCGCCGTCATCATCGCGGCGCTGATCGTGAACATGGTGCGCTTCGCGCGGTTCAGCCTGCCGAAGCTGGCCTGGTCGACGCCGTCCGACGGCGACGAGGAGCGTGCGCCCGCGCACGATCGCGGCGGGCTCGAGACGCCGGACCCGAGCACCTACGCCCCGCGGGTCGCGGTGCCCGCCGCCCGGAACCGGAGACGTCTCACGGTCCGCAGGAGCTCCCACCTGCTCCATCGCGGCGAGCCGCTCTTCGGCTGGCTCGCGGTCTTCGCCGCGATCGGCTTCCTCAGCCTGTCGTCGGCCGTCGTCTACGAGGGCCTCCGGGCGTTCGCGGTGGACCGCCTCGGCGAGAACGGCCCCGCGGGGATCCGCGCCGCGTCGACCGCAGTGCTCGTCGCCGTCGCCCTGGCCGCCGTCGCCGCGGTCGTCGCGCACGCCGCCTCGAGCAGCGAGCGCCCGCTCGGGGTGTTCTGGGACGTCGTCGCGTTCTTCCCGCGCGCAGGCCACCCGTTCGCGCCGCCGTGCTTCGGCGAACGCGTCGTGCCCGAGCTCGCGGCGCGAACCCGGGCCTGGCTCAACGACCCGTCGGCGCGGCGTCGCCGCGGCGTCATCCTCACCGCCCATTCGATGGGCTCCACGATCTCGGCGGCGACGCTCATGGCGATGCGCGGCGATCGCGTGCCGGCCGGGGTGATGAAGGGCGAGGAGCTCGTCGATCGCACGGCACTGCTCTCGTACGGCACGCAGCTGCGCGCGTACTTCAGCCGGTTCTTCCCGTCGGTGTTCGGCCCGGACGACCTCGGCGTGCCCGGCACGCGCGGCCCGTCGCTCTGGCGGTCGGATCCGTGGCGCTCGCAGGTGCTCGACGAGTTCCGCGTCGGGCTGCCCGCCCCGAAGGCCGATCCGGAGCGATCGCTCACGGGCATCCTCGGCGCGCACGACCGCGAGGTGCCGCGCTGGCGGAGCCTCTGGCGCCGGACCGACTACCTCGGCTTCCCGGTGTACGGCTACCCCGAGAAGCACAACCCGGTCGACCGCGGCGTCACCGAGTCCGCGCCGGCGAGCTACCTCTGGCGCATCGCGACGCACGGCGACTACCTCGGCACCGAGCAGTTCCTCCTCGCCCGCGACGACCTCGTCGAGGCGCTGGGCGAGCCGGCCGGCGGCGGCGGCGCACCGTAGCTCGGCTGGTCCACGTCAGGTCGACCGTCCCGGTCAGTGGAACACCGACCGCGCGTCGGCGGTCACCTCGATCGGCACGGTCACCGGCACGAGGTCCGTCGAGATCGGCGCGTGCCAGACGGCCCGGAGGGTCACGCTGGCGCTGCGCCCGTCGCTCGAGTCGGCCCGCACGAGCTCGAGCCCGCGCAGCGAGTGCGCCGCGTCGCCGAGGTAGCCGGCTGCGGCCGCAGCGACGGATGCCTCGTCGAGGCCGAACACGAGCACGTCGCCCTCGAGCCGCACCTCGTCGAGGCGCCACGATTCGGCGGCCGCGAGCGCCGCGCCGTCGGCGAGCGTGAACAGCCGCTTGCGCTCGAGGTACAGCGACGTCGCCGACGTCACGACGAGCACCAGGGCAAGCGCCAGCACGCCGTAGAAGATCGTGAGCAGCAGCGTCGACCCGGTCTCCTCGCCTCGGAGCGGCGCCGTCGCCCGGGACCTCACGGTGCACTCGCGAACCGCGACACGGTCTGCGTCGCGTGCGATTCGATGCGCACCGACCCGATCCCGCTCGACGCGAGCACCTGCGGCACGAGCGGCAGCGCGACCGCGGCCCGCACCGCGACGGTCACGCGCGCCCCCGGCGTCCCGCACGGTCCGCCGCAGTCGACGTCGACGGATGCCTCGCCGGCATCGACCCCGTAGTCGGCGAGGACCACGCGCACGGTGCGTTCGACGGATGCCGCGGGCTCGCCGGCCTCCGCCCGCACCACGGCGACGCGAGCCGCCTGCCGGGCCGCACCCTCGACGCCGAGCGCGGCCGACTGCACGGCGGACATCGCCAGCACGAGGTAGACGAGCGGGACGAGGAGGATCATGCCGACCGTGAGGAACTCGAGCGACGCGGACCCGCCCTCGTCGGCGAGTCCCCATCCGGGCTCGTCAGTCGAGCGCCTCGACCGCGGCATGGCCCGTCACCTCCAGTGCGCGTTCGGGGCCGAGCAGGCCGATGACGGGCAGTGCGGTCCGGACCGTCACGGCGATCGCGGGAACCCCGCCGACCGTGGCCGTGACGGCCGAGACGTCCGCGGCGTAGTCGGCGGCGATGGCCGCGTCGATCAGCCGGCGCGTCCGCTCGACGCCCGCGGCGGGCGACGACCCCGCGAGTGCCGCGTAGCGGGCGCCCTCCGCCGCGGCGTCGAGCACCGTGTTGCGCACGTGGAGGGCGAGCGCGAGCTGCACGACCGCGAGGAGCAGCGCGGTCAGCAGGACGCCGACGAGCGAGAACTCCGCGACCGCGGACCCGCGCTCGTCGGCCAGTCGAGTCAGAAGCCGACGACCCGATCGATCGCCTGGTCGAAGACCCCGGACAGGGCTGGGCCGGCGAGCCCCCAGATCACGATCACCAGCCCCGCGGTCATGAGCGTGATGAGCACCCATCCGGGCACGTCCCCCCGTTCGTCGGCGAGGCGTCGGGCGATCCAGCGCGGCATGCGAGGTCCTTTCATCGGGTGGCGGGGTGCGACGGCGCATCAGAAGCCCGCCTGGAGCACGAGGTAGCCGGGGAACAGCGCGAAGGCGACGGTGACCGGCAGGATGAGGAAGATCAGCGGGACGAGCATCGCGATCTCCTTGCGACCGGCGAGCTCGATGATCGTGCGCTTGGCCTCCGCGCGCGCGTCACCCGCTTGAGCCCGGAGGACGTCGGCGAGCGGCGTGCCGCGATCGAGCGCACCGAGCACCTGGTCGATCGCGCGCGAGAGCGCCGGATGCTCGAGTCCGTCGCGGACGTCGGCCAGCGCGAGGCCGAGCGGCACGCCCGTGCCGACTGCCGCGACCACGCCGGCGAACTCGCGCGCGAGCTCACCGGAGCCCGTCCGTGCGGCGCGCCGGAGCGCGTCGAGCATGCCCTCGCCCGCGGTGAGGCTGAGCGTGAGGAACTCGAGCACGGTCGGCAGTTCGCTCGTGATCCGTGAGAGTCGGCGACGCGCCGCGCGCTGCAGCATCCAGTCGGCCGCGACCGCGCCGACCACCGCTCCGAAGGGCGGGACGGTCCAGCGCACCACTGCGGGGGTGGACTCCATCGTGGGGGCGAACAGGGCGACCAGCGCGGCGAGGGCGAACCCCACGGACGCCCACACGAGTTGTCGACCGCGGAATCGCTCGACCGTGGCATCCGCGCCGGCCTGCCGGAGGCGCCGTGCGACCGTGTCGTTGCCGCCGAGGATCGACGACAGGATGCCGCGGGCACGCCGGGCCGCGGGGAGCACGAGCATGCCGATGACCGAGCCCGGATCGGACGCCGGCCTGGCGCGCATCGCGCGCGCCTCGGCGGAGATGTCGGTGATGTACGGCGCGACGCGGTCGACCAGCCGGGGCCGGCCGATGCGAGGGACGGATGCCGCGACGAGCCAGAGTCCGAGCCCGAGGATCGCGCCGAGCGCGACCGCGACGATCGGCGTCGCGCTCAACTGAACCATCGACGCTCCTCGGGGAGGCGACCGAGTCCGAGCATGAGCCGGTACGCGACGAGCGTGACGGCGACGCCGCACAGGATGAGCACGGTGCCGGCCGGGGAATCGTAGGAGTCGAGCGTCTCGGGCCTCGTCGCCAGCACGCACAGCAGGAGCCACGGCGCGGCGACGCCGAGGCGCGCCGCATTCCGGATCCACCCCTGGCGGGCGACGACCTCGGCACGCAGTGCGGCGTCCTCGCGGAGGTAGGCGGCGAGCCCGCGGAGCACGGCGGTGAGGTCGGTGCCGCCGACTTCCCGCGCCATCCGCAGCGTCTCGAGGATCCGATCGGCGACGGGATCGGCCAGGCGCGCCTTCAGCGCGTCGAGGGCCGAGCCGAAGTCGCCCGTGCGACGGAACTCGTCGTCGAATCCCGCGAACGCCGTGCGGGTCGCCGCCGGGCCGAGGTCCGCGAGCGCGGCGATCGCGTCCGGGAGGTTCATCCCCGCGCGCACGCTCGAGACCAGGTGGTCCACGACATCGGGCCAGATCGCGCGGTTCGCGGCGCGGCGCCGGTTCGCACGCGACCTGATGGCGAGCGGAACCGCGCCGGCGCCGAGGAGCGCCGCGATGAGCGCGAGCAGCGGCACGCCGAACACCGCCTGTGCGACGGCCGCGGCGAGCGCGGCCATGACCATGCCCACGATGACGACGACCGCGATCGGCACCCCGGGGATGCCGGCGAGGGCGAGCTCGTCGCGGATCGCGGCCGGCGCTCCCCGCTCCGCAGCGCCGCCGACCGACGCTCCGACGCCCTCCGGTCGCGCGGCCCAGAGCCACGGCGACAGCACCAGGACGAGGCCGGCGCCGAGCGTGGCACCGAGGATGAGGCTCACGCCGCCGCGCCCAGGACGATCGCCGGGTCGAGCCCGGCCGCCTCGAACTTCTCGAGCCGGACCGGATGCGCTCCCGTGCGCACGAGTTCGCCGGCCGACCGGTCGAATCGGAAGATCGCCTCGGCCTCGACTCGGGCGCCCTCGGTCTCGCCGGTGGTCACGGCGATCTCGGCGACGCGCCGCCGTCCGTCGCGATCGATGGCGAGGTGGACGACGAGGTCGATGCAGGATGCCACGGTCGGCACCACGAAGCCGGAGTCGATGTTCCGCCCGGCGAGCAGCGGCAGCGTGCAGAGCTTCGCGAGTGCGTCCCGCGCGGAGTTCGCGTGGATCGTGCACATGCCGGGCAGGCCCGAGTTCAACGCGATGAGCAGGTCGAGGCTCTCGGCTTCGCGCACCTCGCCGACGACGAGCCGATCGGGCCGCATCCGCAGCGCCTCCTTCACGAGCCGCCGCAACGTGATCTCGCCCGACCCCTCCAGGTTCGGCTGGCGGCACTGCATCGCGACGAGGTCGCGCACGTCGAGGTCGAGTTCGAAGGTCTCCTCGACGGTGACGACCCGCTCCCCCGTGCGCGTCGCCGCGAGCAGGGCGTTGAGCATCGTCGTCTTGCCCGTGTGCGTGGCACCCGAGACGAGCACGTTGGCGCCCGCGAGCACGCCCATCCGCAGGAACTCGGCGGCTGGCCTCGTGATCGAACCGAGCTCGACGAGTCGCTGCAGCGACCGGATGCGCTGCTGGAACTTCCGGATGTTCACCGCCCAGTGGGCGCGCGTGACGTCGGGGATCGCGACGTGCAGCCGCGAGCCGTCGGGCAGAGACGCGTCGACGAACGGCGAACTCAGGTCGACCCTGCGGCCCGAGTGCTGCAGCATCCGCTCGACGAGGTCGCGCACCTCGCGGTCGGAGAGGACGACCGTCGTGAGTTCGGCCACGCCGCCGCGCGCCACGAACACGCGGGTCGGCGAGTTGATCCAGATCTCCTCGACGCTCGAATCGTCGAAGAACGGCTGCAGCGGTCCATAGCCGGTGATGGATGCCACGACCTCGCGCGCAGCGCCCTGCTCGTCTGCGAGGGGAGCATGCGCGCCGGCGAGCGCCCGCTCGGAGTACCGGCGCACCTCTTCGGCGGCGAACCGCGCCGCCACCGCCTCGTCGCGGGCGAGGTCGACGCCCTCGCGGAGCACCCGCCCACGCACCCGCTCGGCGATGGTGCGCACGGGGTCCGACATGCGCTCCATCTTGGAGATCGTCGCGCATCCGGCCCGGAAGTTATCCACACAGGCGGGTCGGCGAGGAGGATCGGGATCTTCGCCCGTCGCATCGTCGCTGCGCCGGGGTATAACCTGCGCGCGACGCGTGATCGACGACCGACGCCTGGGACATCGCAAGAGGAGGCACGATGGATCTCGTGTCGTGGATCAGCGTCGGCGGGGTCATCGTCATCTCATGGCTCGACACGCATGTATCCAGGAGCAGGGAAATGACCGCCGAAAACGATGTGCGCGCCGCCTCGAAGGCGTTCTATGCGGCATTGAATCGGATGCTGTCCGGGGACGCCGGTTCGTTGACCGATATCTGGGTGCACAGCCCCGAGGCGACGACGATGCACCCGATCGGCGATCGTCAGGTGGGCTGGGACGACATCAAGGGGTCGTTCGAGCGCGTGGCCCGGTCGTCCACAGGTGGTCTTGTGGAGATCACAGATCAACTCTTTCGTGTGCACGGGGACACGGCATACGAGGTGGGCGTCGAACACGCCGCATTCGGCGTCGGTGGCACGCAGCTCACGGTGAACTCCCGCGTCACCAATATCTACTACCGTGAGGGCGACGGGTGGAAGGTCATCCATCACCACGGTGACAAGTCGCCGGGGATCTCCGAGGCTCTCGACAAAGCGGAGCCGGCCTGATCATCGCTGTCGGCCTGTCAACGTGAGAGCGTGGCGCGGAGCGGACCGCCCGGTCATTCATCCACACCGATCCGTCGCGGTCGCTCGTCAGCCGTCGAACATCGGCGGGATGTACCCGTCCGGCGAACGGACCTTCCCACAGCGGTCGCACTCGTAGTAGCTGTCGCCGGTCTCCGGTTCGTGCTGCAGCACCCACTTGTGGATGCCGATCCGGCATTCCCAGTTCCTCTCGGCCATGGCCCACTCCCGTCTCCGGGTCAGGGGGAACCGGGCCTCACGCTACTCCCCCGCGCGGCGTGCCGCGCCCTCGGATCGACTCAGCGGTCGAGCCGCCCGAGCGCGGCCTCGGCCTCGTCGCGGGCGCGGGCCGACCGCGCGGCCTCGGCGGCCGCCGCCTCGCGGGCGCGCGTCGCGATGCGCAGCTCGCGCTCGGCCGGGCGGAGATCGTCGCGCACCTCCGAGAGGCGCCGCTCGAGCTCGTCGCGCTCGGTCTCGAGGTCGTCGAACCGGCGCACGGCGGCCTCGAGGCGAGCGGATGCCTCGGCGAGCGCGTGCTCGTCGTCGTCGGCGCGCTCGCGCGCCTGCCGCAGGGCTTCGTCGAGCCGGTCGCGTTCCCGTCGGGCCGCTACAGCGGCCCGCTCGGCGGCGGTCTCGCGTGCGCCGCCGCGGGAGGCTGCATCCGCTCGCCCCTCGCGCTTCTCGGCCCGCGTGTCAGCCCGCTCGACCGGGCGCTTCCCGAGGCGGCGCGGCGCGCCGGGCTCGTCGCCGCCGACGGCACCGGCGAGGTCGACCTCGATGCCGACCGCGCGCAGCGCGCGCACGAGCCGACCGCTCGCGACGGCAGCGCCCGCCTCCTCGGACACGCTCGCGGCGACCAGCGTCTGCTCGACCTCGTCGAGCACGGCGCGCGAGGGCTCGCGACCGGCGGCGTCCGCCAGCGACACCGCGAGCCGGACGAGGTCGGCGATGAGCTCGCGCCGCTCGGCGACGAGTGCGCCGAGCGCCCGCCCGTCGCCAGCGGCCTGCGCGTCGGCGAGCTCGCCGCCGAGGCCCACGAGGTCGCCCACGCGGTCGGGCTCATCGCGCGCGAGGCGGTTCACGATCCACGCCGGGGGTGACGGACGACGCAGGGCGCCGATCTGCTTTGCGAGCGCGGTGCCTCCCGCGGTGCGCGCGTCAGCCGCACGCTCGTTGCGGGCCGCCGTGAACTCCTCGGGCACGAGCCCGTACAGCGCGTCGGCCGCCTCCGCCACCGGGTCGGTCGCCATGCCTCCATCATGGCGCGGCGGACGCGCTCGGCGGCGGACGAGTTCGCAGGATCACACGCGCCGTCCCCGCGCCGGCGGACGCGAACCGCATCCCATCATGCGAACGCGAGCCTCCGGCAGGCACCCCGTGCTCGGTGGCCGGCACGGCCGCGCCGGTTCGCAGGACGAGACGCGTCATCCGCCCGCACAGCGAGGCATTCGGCGTCTCGTCCTGCGAACTCGATCCACTACGGAGCCGGTCGGCCGCGTCGGCCCCGCCGGCCGCGACCGGTTCGCAGGACGAGACCCCTCACGACCGTCGCCGAGGCCGCATGCGCCCCGTCGTCCTGCGAACGCGCGCCGCCCACGCCGGGAACGGACCCGCCCCGCCTCACACCGTCTCGAGGTACTTGTGCACCAGGCTCACGGCGACCGACCCCTGCCCGACCGCCGAGGCGACGCGTCGCATCACGTCGTGCCGCACGTCGCCCGCGGCGAAGATGCCGGGCACGCTCGCCTCCTGCGGGAACGGGTCGCGCTTCGGCCTCCAGCCGTGAGGGCGGCGACCGTCGTGCACGAGGTCCTGCCCGGTGAGCACGAACCCGTGGTCGTCGAGCTCGACGAGGTCCCGCACGAGGCCCGTGCCGGGCACCGCGCCGATGAAGACGAACATCGCGTCGGCCGGCAGTTCCTCCTCGCCGCCGGTGGCCATGTCGCTGACCGTGATCGCCTCGAGGTGGTCGTCGCCGGTGAGCGCGACCACGCGCGAGAAGGGGCGCACCGTGATGTTCGGCGCCGCCTCGATCTGGTCGATGAGGTACCGCGACATCGACGACTCGAGTCCCTCGCCGCGGACCAGGATCGTGACCTCGGCCGCGTACCGCGACAGGAACATCGCGCCCTGGCCGGCCGAGTTCGCGCCGCCGACGACGGCCACGCGGCATCCGCTGTACGCCACCGCTTCTGAGGCCGCGGCGCCGTAGTAGACGGATGCCCCGAGCAGCCGCTCCTCGCCGGGCACGCCGAGCGTGCGCGCCGACACGCCCGTCGCGAGCACGAGCGCGCGGCAGCGCAGCTCGCTGCCGTCGTCGAGCGCGACGATCTTGTACGAGTCCTCGAGCCGGATGCCGGTCACCGCCTGGGGACTCAGGATCTCGGCGCCGAGCCGCTTCGCCTGCGTCACGGCGCGCCGCGCGAGGTCGGCGCCGCTGATGCCGTTCGGGAAGCCGAGGTAGTTCTCGATGCGCGAGCTCGTGCCGGCCTGCCCGCCGGGCACCTCGCGCTCGACGACCGCGGTGCGCAGGCCCTCGGACGCGCCGTACACCGCGGCCGCGAGCCCCGCGGGCCCGGCGCCGACGACGACCAGGTCGTAGAAGGGCTGCTGCGCCGGCGCCCGCAGGCCGATGCGCTCGGCGAGCTCGTGCAGGTCGGGGCAGAACAGGGTCGTGCCGTCGGGCAGGAACACGACGGGCAGCCTCCGCGTCCCGGTGGTCGAGGCCTCGACGAGTTCGCGCGCGCCCTCGTTCTTCTCGATGTCGAGCCACTGGTACGGGATCTGGCTGCGCGCGAGGAAGTCCTTCACGGCGTGAGTCGTCGGCGACCACAGGGTGCCGGCCACGCGGATGCCCTCGTACACCGGCGGCGACGAGGCGCGCCAGTCGTCGAGCAGCTCGTCGATCACCGGGTAGAGCCGTTCCTCCGGCGGGTCCCACGGCTTCAGCAGGTAGTAGTCGAGCTCGAGCGCGTTGATCGACATGATCGCGGCGTTCGTGTCGGCGTAGGCGGTCAGCAGCACGCGCTTGGCGTCGGGCACGAGCTTCAGCGCCTGCTCGAGGAACTCGGTGCCCGTCATGCCCGGCATCCGCTGGTCGACGAGGAGGAGCGCCACGGGCGTGCCGCGCTTGAGGTACTCCCCCACCGCGTCGAGGCCCTCCCGGCCCGAGGCCGCCTTCACGATCCGGTAGTCGTCGCGGTAGCGCGCCTGCAGGTCGCGGGCGACCGCGTTGAGCACCTGGGGTTCGTCGTCGACCGTCATGATCACCGGCTTCGCCACGGCTCAGTCCTCCCCGCCGTCCGGCTCGTCGCCGGGCGTCGAATCGATCGGCAGGCGCACCGTGAAGCACGTCCGCCCCGGCACCGAGTCGACCGTCATGTCGCCGTGGTGCTTCTTCACGACGATGTTCCGCGAGATCGGCAGGCCGAGCCCGGTGCCCTCGCCGACCGGCTTCGTCGTGAAGAACGGGTCGAAGAGCACGACCATGTTCTCGGGCGGGATGCCCGGTCCGTCGTCCTCGATCTGCACCTCGACCACGTCGTCGTCGCGCCGGGCGCGGACCGTCAGGTTCCCACGCCCGCCCATCGCGTCGATCGCGTTGTCGATGAGGTTGGTCCACACCTGGTTCAGCTCGCTGGCGTACGCCTGGATCGCGGGCAGGTCGGCGTCGTACTCGCGGACCACGTGCACGCCGGCCTTGAGCTTGTTGTGCAGGATGATCAGCGTGTTGTCGAGGCCGCGCCGCACGTCGACGTCCTGAACCGGGGTCTGGTCCATGTAGGTGTAGGTCTTCAGCGCCTTCACGAGGTCGACGATCCGGGTCGTGCCGACCGCGACCTCCGACAGCAGCGTGTAGATGAGGAACTTCAGGCCCAGCCACTCGACGACGACCGACGCCTCCTCGCCGACGAACGTCGCGGCGAGGTCGTCGAGGTCGTCGACCGACAGCCCGAGGCTGACGACCGAGGGCGCGAGCTCGCCGGCGTCGGCTACGCCGTGCTCGTCGAGCCAGTCCTCGGCCTCGGCCTCGCGGTCGCTGCGTTCGAGCGCCCCGAGCTCGAGCGGCGCGTCGGCGCGGTCGACGGCCAGCCGGTCGAGCGCGCGGAGGTGCTCGAGCTTCGACCCGTAGAGCCCGAGACGGCCGAGCTGGAGCTGCGCCTCCTGCAGCTTCGCGAAGACCGCCATCGCCTGCGAGGCGCCTCGCTGGGCCGCGGATGCCGGGTTGTTCAACTCGTGCGCCATGCCGGCGCTCAGCTTGCCGAGCGATGCCATCTTCTCCTGGAGGATCAGCTGGTCCTGCATCTGGCCGATCTGCGCGAGCGTCTGCTCGAGCACCGAGTTCTTGCCGCGGAGCTCGTCGGTGCGCTCCCGGAGCTGCTGCTCGCTCTGCAGGAGTGCCTCCTCGGCCGCCTTGCGCTCGCCGATGTCGCGGATGATGCCCGTGTAGTAGCGGTCCTCGTGCACCGTCCACGTCGACAGCGACAGCTCGATCGGGATCTGCTCGCCCGACTTCGTGATCGCGGAGAGCTCGACCGTGGTGCCGATCACGTGCGCCTCGCCGGTCTCGGTGTAGCGCTTGATGCCCGCCCGGTGCAGCTCGTGGAACTCGGGCGGGATCACGAGCTCGAGCTGCTGCCCGACGGCCTCCTCCTCGGTGTAGCCGAGGATCCGCGTGGCCGCCGAGTTCCACGACATGATGCGGCCCGTGTGGTCGGCGGAGATGATCGCGTCGATCGCCGACTCGGTGACCGACCGGAACTTCTGCTCGGCCTGCTTGCGCTCGCTGATGTCGCGGATGATGCCGGTGTAGTAGCGGTCCTCGTCGAGGAACCAGGTCGCGAGCGAGAGCTCGATCGGGAACTCCGAGCCGTCGCGGCGGATGGCGGCGAGCTCGACGGTCGAGCCGATGACGTGGGTCTCGCCGCCGGTGCTGACGCGGTGGATGCCGGTGCGGTGCAGGTCGCGGAACCGCTCGGGGATCACGAGTTCGAGCCGCTGCCCGATCGCCTCGGACTCGGTGTGGCCGAACAGGGCGGTGGCCGCACTGTTCCAGCTCCGGATGATCCCCTCGTCGTCCGCGGAGATGATCGCGTCGATCGCCGACTCCATGACCGAGCGGAACTTCGCCTCGGACTCGCGCAGCGCCATCCGCACCTTCGACACCGTGACCTGGCGCTCGATGCGGGCGAGGACTTCGCGGGCGTCGAACGGGATGCCGATCAGGTCGTCGCCGGCCTCGAGCCCGCGCACGCGCGTCTCGACGTCGGCGTCGGCCGCCATGAAGATGACCGGCAGGTCGTGCGTCTCGTCGGCCCGGTGCAGCTCGGCGGCGAGCGCGAACGCGTCGGCACCCCGCAGGCCGGCATCGAGGACGATCAGGTCGGGGCCGTGCGCGAGGGCCGCGTGCGCGTGCGCCAGGTCGCCCTGCGCCGTGACCACCGTGTAGCGGTCCTCCGCGAGGATGCCGCTGAGGTCCGCGATCGCGTCGGCGTCGTCGGAGATCACGAGGATCGAGCCGAGCTGGGCCACGGAGTCCTCCTCCCCGTCGTCCGCGTCGTCGTCGCTGGTCGCTTCCCGGCCACCCTATCGACGCGGACGAGCCCGGGACTGTCCCCCGTCCGGGGCGGTCCGGCCTCAGGCCGGCGTCGAGAGGAGGGCGGTGGCGAGGATCGCGATCTGGCCGAGGAGCACGAAGGCGCCGAGGATGATCGCCGTGAGCGACAGCCAGCCCGGCCCCGTGACCGGGTCGGCGCGGAACTGGCGGCGCCCGACAACCCCGAGCACGATCGCGATCGCCGCGACGGGCAGCGCCCACCACGAGGGCAGGAGGAACGCGAACACGGCGAGCGCGATGCCGATGATCGCGGCGAGCGACGGCCGCCGCGTCGGCTCGCCGTCGCCCGGGATCCCGCTGCCCGGCCGGAAGCCCCCGCCACCGCCTCCGCTCACGTCGAACCCGCCCGTCGCCCACGCTGCCGATGCGTCATGGCCCCAGTCAATCGCACTCGCGGTGCGAAGCGAGCGGATGCCTCGGCTCGGCGCTCGAGGGACCCCGCGTTCGGGTGCCACCGGTCCGACACGCCCGCGCTCGCCGCTCGCCCGGGTGGGGTTCCCTGACTACATTCGGCCACGAGACACGGCCGCGGGGGGCGACGAGAACGGAGCGAACGCGAATGACCGGACCCGAACCTGCACGCAGCCCGGAGGTCGACGCGCCCCCCACCGGTGAGGACGCGTCGTATCGGAGCGACGCCGTCGACGAGCTCGTCGCGCGCATCGTCGCCGACGAGGTCGCCGAGCTCCGACGCGGTTTCGCCTCGGGCGCCGAGTTCGCCGTGACCCGCAGCAGCCCCTCGAGCGAGCAGATGCTGCACCGCCTGGAGTGCGCCTCGATCGAGTCGCACCTGGACCGGCCGTCCAAGTGGACCGCACCGCACCGGCGGCGCCTCGCGTCGAACCCGGCGTACCGGATGCCGTTGCCGACGTTGATCACGCGCCGGGCCGCGCGCGACCTGGCCGGCGTGCGCTCGTGCCGGGTGTGCTGGCCGAACCCGACGGGAGGCGAACCCCGGCCGCTCCGTCGGCTGTCGGCCAGGAGCCTCGGCCCGCAGCACGTGGGTCACGTGCTCGCCCGGCCCGACGGGGAGTCGATCGGGACGATCGTGCGGTGGTCGGCGCGCACCGGCGCCGACCTGTTCGGCGTCGAGCACGACGAGATCGAGATCGTGACCTCGACGGGCGTCGAGACGGTCGGGCCCGACGATCACGTCACGATCTGGGACCTGCCGACCGACGAGCAGGCGATCCGGCGCAAGGCGCAGCTCGTGCAGCGGCTCGCCGGCGACGGCGGCGCGACGGCAGGCTGAGCTCAGGAGGCGCCGCGCGACCGGCGACGCGGTTCATCCGTCGAGCCAGGGCTCGGGCCATCCGCCCCGCCCGTCGATGAGCGCGTCGGCGGCCGACGGCCCCCAGGTGCCCGGCTCGTACGGCTGCACCGGGGGCGGCGCGTCCAGCAGACGCTGGATGACCGCCCACTCGGCGTCGATCGTGTCCTGGCTGGCGAACCGCATCCCGCCGCCGGCGAGCGCCGCCTCGAAGAGCACCTCGTACGGCGTCGGCGACTCCCCCGGTGTCGCCGCGAAGCCGACGTCGAGTTCGGCCAGCTCGGGGGTCGCGGCATCCACGCGCTGTGCCGCGAGCGCCACGCGGACGCCGAAGGTCGGACCGAGCCGCACGACCAGCTCGTTCGTCGGCGGTGCCTCGCCGCGCAGGCCGAACCCGAGCGACGGCGCCTCGCGGAAGACGACGCGCACCTCCGTCTCGGTCGCCCGGAGCTTCTTCCCCGTGCGGATGAAGAACGGCACGCCCTCCCACCGCGGGTTGTCGATGCGAAGCTCGAGCGCCGCGAACGTCTCGGTCGTCGAGTCGGCGGCCACGCCGTCGACGTCACGGTACCCCCGGTACTGCCCGCGGACGTACCGGGCCGGATCGACCGGCACGATCTCGCGCAGCAGCTCGGTCCGCCGCCGACCGAGCGACGAGCGATCCCCGTAGTCCGGCGCCTCCATTGCGACCGCCACGACGACCTGCATCAGGTGGTTCACGACGACGTCGCGGAGCGCCCCGACCGGGTCGTAGAAGTGGCCGCGATCGTCGACGCCGAACGCCTCGGTCATCGAGATCTCCACGTGGTCGATGTAGTCGCGGTTCCAGACCGGCGCGAGGAGCGTGTTCGCGAAGCGCAGGAACGGGATCTCCTCGAGGCCGACCTTGCCGAGGTAGTGGTCGACGCGAAGCAGCTGCGACTCGTCGACGACCGAGTGCAGCTCGGCGGCGAGCGCCTTCGCCGAGGCGAGGTCGTGCCCGAACGGCTTCTCGATCACGAACCGCGCGTTGGTCGCGAGCCCGGCGCCGGCGACGCCCTTCACGACGGTCGCGAACAGGTTCGGCGGCACCTCGAGGTAGAAGAGCGGATGCTCCGCCCCGCCCATCGCCTGCTTCACGCCGTCGTACGTCTCGGGCTTGCCGAAGTCGCCGTGCGCATACGACATGCGGTCCATCAGGCGCGCGAAGACGGCCTCGTCGAGGTCGCCCTCCTGCGCGGTGATGCTCTCGCGGGCGCGCTGCGCCAGCTGGTCCTTCGTCCAGTCCTCGAACGCGACGCCGACGATCGGGCAGTCGAGCAGCCCCCGCTCCTCGAGTCGGTACAGCGAGTGGAAGGTCTTGACGCGTGCGAGGTCGCCGGTGATGCCGAAGATCACCATGACGTCGCGGCGCGCGGTCGTGTGATCCGTTGCCCCCATGGGCGGCAGTCTGGCCGAGGGCGCGCGCGACGACAAGAGGCGGATGCCTCTGGCGTCCGCGCCTCCGTGCCGGGTCGGCGCCCCACCGCCGCCTAGACTGAACGGGCACTCGCGGGAGTGGTGGAATCGGCAGACACGCAGGATTTAGGTTCCTGTGCCTTCGGGCGTGAGGGTTCAAGTCCCTCCTTCCGCACTCAGCTCGGCTCGACTCGGCTCGGCTCGACTCGCATCGGGGCTCGCCCGCCCGTCCTCACGCGAGCGAGAGCACGAACGACAGCACGAACCCCGCTGCGGTGCTGAGCGCGACCGCCGGGCCGCCGTGCTCGTACGCCTCGGGCATCAGGGTGTCGGCGAGCGAGGCGATCACGGCGCCGGCGGCGAACGCGAGCGGCAGGGAGATCGTCTCGGGGTCGGAGTTCGCGAGCGGCCCGGCCCCGATCACGACGGCGAGCACGAGGAGGGCGGCGCACGCGCTCCACAAGAGCACGATGCTCCGGGTCGAGCGCCCCTGGCTGCGCATCGACGACGCGCCCACCAGCGATTCGGGCAGGTTCGAGACGAAGATCGCCGCCAGGAGCGCGAACCCGCCGGTCCCGGCCTCGCCGAGCGAGACGCCGAGCGCGAGGTTCTCGGGCACGCCGTCGAGGGTCACCGCGGCGAGCAGCGCGAGTCCCGCCGCACCGCGGGTCGTCGCGGCCGAGGCCGGGCGATCGGATGCCGCGGCATCCGTGTCGAGCTTGACGCTGCCCTCGACCTCGGCGGCGGGTCGCGCCTGCCGCCCGGGCTGCGCCCAGCGGTCGAGGAGGGCGCTCAGGACCGCGAAGACGATCGCGCCGACGAGCAGGCCGAGCGCCGCGCGGACGATCCCGCCGCGCTCGTACGCATCCTCGAACAGCTCGAACGCGAGCGCCGTGATGAGCGCGCCGGCGGCGAACGACAGCAGGATCGCGAGCACGCGCTTCGGCAGTCGGACCCGTGCGCCCACCACCGCCCCGATGACGAGCGCGCTCGAGGCCACGATCCCGAACCAGAGCGCCGTCGCCACGCGCCAAGTCTCGGGCGGATGCTGCGGCCGGTGAAGGGGATTGACGCGCGCGGCGTACGTCGACCCGGTGCGCGCAGCGAACGTTGCGGACGGTGCCCGGTCCGTACGATGAGCCCGTGACCTCTCCGAACGAGCCGCCCGCCATCTCCCCCGGCACGTACGAGCACGTCAAGGGCGCCCGCTACGAGGTGCTGACGCTCGCCCGCCACAGCGAGACCGAGGAGTGGGTCGTCGTCTACCGCCAGCTCTACGGCGACGGGGGCGTCTGGGTGCGGCCCGCTGCGATGTTCACCGAGCAGGTCGAGGTGGGCGTCGGGCTCGTCCCCCGCTTCCGGCGCGTCGACTGACGGCGAGCGGATGCCGCGGCACGGCCGCTCACGGCCGCACCGCCCCGGTCGCGACTCAGCCGGCCAGGTCCGGCGCCGGGACCTCGACCGGCTCGGCGAGCCCGAGGAAGGCGACGATCTCGTGGCCGCCCGGGTTCGTCTGGATCGGGATCTCGATCCAGTTGTTCGCGACCCAGACGTGGCCGGACTGGTCCACGGCCACGCCGGTGTTGCGCACCAGGCCGTCGAAGAAGAACCCGGTGAGGTCCGGTGAGATGGGGTCGCCCGTGGCGACGCCGGGCGGGCAGGTCGACGCATCCGCCCCGCAGAAGGCCGACAGCCGCTTGCCCGCGAAGTTCGCGACCCACACGTTGCCGTCGCCGTCGGTCGTGATCCCCCACGGCAGCGTCGTGCCGCCGCCGTCGTACTTGGTGACGCTGCTGCCGTCCGGGGCGATCATCGCCACGGATCCGAGGTACGGGTTCGGACCCACGCCCGTGTACGCCCCGACCGCGTCGAACTCGGCGCCGAGCACGCCGGAGAGGTCGAGCTCGGTCGAATCACTGCCCGGAACCGTCGGGCACGGGAGTTCGACGAGGAACGAGTTGGCCGCCCACACGTTGCCCGCGCCGTCGGCGGCGAGACCCATCGGGTTGGCGAAGGCGGCATTCGCACCCGGCGACCCGGGGAGCACGTTCCCGTCGTAGTCGAGCATCTGGACCGCGGAGTTCACCATGCCCGACGCGAAGATGCGGTCGCCGTTGTCGACCACGTCGAAGGGCTCCACGAGCTGCAGCTCGGAGGCCGGCACGGCTCGCGCCGCGCTGCGATCGCCGCCGGGGTACAGCGTCAGCGTGTCGGCGTGGCAGTTCGCGAACCAGACGGATCGCTGCGAGTCGACCTCGATGCCCTGCGGCCAGTCGAGCCCGCCTTCGGTGAAGCCGCCGGCCCCGGAGAGCGCCACCCCGTCGGGGCTGAACAGCGAGGCCGTGTCGTGCGGCGGCTGCCGCTTCTTCTTGCAGAACGGCTCGGGCGCCGAGAAGCCGAAGTTCGACACCCACACCTCGCCCGTGCGCTCGTCCAGCTCGATGCCGTACCCCGCACCCGAGAGTCCGCCGCCGGTGAACTTCTCGAACCCGCCGGTCGGCGAGAACTTGAACAGGGCGTCCGACCCGCACGCGGGGGCCTTGGGCTGCGGCCGGTACTGGTAGTTGTTGTTGACCCACAGGTTGCCCTCGTGGTCGATCGCGAAGTTCCCCGGGCCGTCGAGCGAGCGCCCGTCGCCGTCGAACCGGATCGCCAGCGTCCACGCCGCGGGCGGCACGGTCAGCACCGGCGTCGTTCCGGAGAGCGGCACGAGGGTGGAGAGCTCGAAGAGCCGGGCCGGCGCGGCGACGGCGGGATTGCGCGCGATCTCTGCGAACGCGCGGAACACGTCGGACGGGACTGCCGGATCGTCCGCCTCGCCGGCGATGTCGATGATCGTCGCGCAGGTGCCGCCGGGGTGCGCCGCGGGATGGCCGAACGGATCGACGACGCACGACGCGAGCGCGGCGGTCAACGATCCGAACGCCGCGAGGGTCGAGGTCTCGTCGCCGTTCGGCGAGCCCGCGAGCATCGCCGCCGCCCGACCGGTCGCCGGGTCGGCGAGGTTCGCGGCCATCCCCGCCGCGTTGCGGAGCCCCGGCGCCGTGCCGTCGATGCCGTCGTCGTCGACGAACTGCGCCATGGCCCATGCGGTCGCGATGGTGGTGCGCTCGTTGACGACCACCGACTGGGCGGGCACGCCCGTCAGCGCCGACGCGAGCACCGCGGTCGGCGCGTCCGGTCGGGCCGCGTCCGCCGGCGCTCGCGCGATCAGCCACAGGATGCCGTCCGCGGGTACGGGCACGTCGATGTCGAGGTCGAACGCGCCGGCGGCATCAGCCGTCACGGTCGCGATCGGCGCGCCATGACCGGTGACGGATGCCGCCACTTCCCAGCCGTTCCAGCCCCCGGGCCTTCCGCCCGCGGCGACGGTCTGAAGTGAGCCGTGCAGGTCGGTTCCGGCGGCGGTGGCGCCCGGCGCGGGACCCACGAGGATCGGTGCCGCGAGGATCGCAGCGGTGACGAGAATGAACGGCGTGCGCATCGGACTTCCCCCAAGGCCTCGGCAACGCGGCACAAGCTAGTGCGGCATCGGGCCGACCGCAAGGGTCGGGCCGGTCTCCCGGGGTGCGCGCGCGCCGGCACGTCGTCCTCACGGCGGATTCGGGGGCTGCCCCGATCGCCGCGAGGCATCCGCTCGCTAGACTGCTCGGACACCCCAGCAGACCGGGGCCGGCCGCCGCCAGGTCCGACGACAGGAGCACCACGCCGTGATCCACACCGCGCTCATCCCGTGGCTCGACCCGGAGACGATCATCCAGGGCGCAGGCCCGTGGGCGCTGCTCGTGGTCTGCTTCATCGTCTTCGCCGAGACCGGCCTGCTCGTCGGGTTCCTCCTGCCGGGCGACACGCTCCTCGTCATCTCGGGCCTGCTGTCGAACCCCGAGCTGGTGCCGCCGAACGGCGTGTTCGGCGTCTCGGTGTGGATCGTCGCGCTGCTCATCGGCCTGTCCGCGTTCGTCGGCGGCGAGGTCGGCTACGAGATCGGGCATCGCGGCGGCCCGAAGGTGTTCGAACGGAAGGAGAGCGGGCTCTTCAGCGTCAAGAACGTCGAACGCACGAACGCGTTCTTCGAACGGTTCGGCGGGCTCACGATCATCCTCGCCCGCTTCGTGCCGATCGTGCGCACGTTCGCTCCGGTCGCGGCCGGCGTGGGGCACATGAATCGCGCGAAGTACACGCTCTACAACTTCATCGGCGCGGTGATCTGGGGCTTCGGTCTGACGATGTTCGGGTACGCGGTCAGCTTCATCCCGCCGGTCGCGTTCCTCGTGCGCGAGTACATCGACCTGATCCTCCTCGTGGCGGTCGGCGGCACCGCGCTCGTGACCGCGTGGCACTACTTCAGCGAGCGCCGGAAGGCGAAGAAGGCCGAGGCCGCGGGCGAGGACGTCGTGACCGACGAGGAGGAGGCCGAGGAGCTCGTGCTCGACCCCGACGTGTTCGACCGCCCGCCGCACCTCGACGGCGACCACCCGCACCACGGCGACGGCCACGGCGACGACCGGCCGCCGCACGACGGTCGCTGAGGCCGATCAGCCCGCGAACCACCCCGTGGCGCCGACGGTCTCGCCCATGCGCGGGACGTACTGGTCGAAGTAGACCCGCGAGATGAGCTCGCGGCGACTGCGGACCCCGGCCTTGTCGAACACCGACTTCAGGTGGTCCTGCACGGTGTAGGCCGACACGTGCAGCGTCGAGGCGATCTCCTTGGTCTCCACGCCCTGCAGCACGAGCCGCGTGACGTCGCGCTCGCGCTGCGTGAGGCCGAACGCGGCGACCACGAGCGAGACGATCTCGGGCGGCCTCGCCTCCTCGATGGTGACGACCACGTCGCCGGTCGCACCCGCGGCGCCGCGCAGCGGCGAGGCGTGCAGCAGGAGCCAGACGCCGGAACCGGTGCGGACCCGCGCGCGGGCGGGCGGCGCATCGGGTGACGCGAGCGTGCGGCGCGCGGCGCCGACGAGCGAGGTCACGAGGCTCAGCGGGTCGCCGCCGTGCGCGTTGCCGCGCAGCTGCTCGAGCCGTTCCTCCGCTCCGACGCTGATCTGCGCGACCTCGTCGCGCGCGTCGACGATGACGACGGCCGGACCGCCGGTCTCGCCGAGCGGCACCGAATCGTGCGCGAGGCGGGTGAGGATGCCCGAGCGCACGCCCCGCGCGAACGACTCCGACAGCGAGCCCAGGAACCCGACCTCGTCGGCGGTGAACGCCGGATCGTCGCTGCCGCGGAAGATCGCGAGGCATCCCCAGACGGCCGTGCCGTCGCGGAACAGCAGCCGGGCCTCGTCGGCGAACCCGTAGTGCGGACGCATGAGTCGGGCCATCCGCTCGGATCGATCGATCTCGGCCGCCTCGGTCGCGCGCATGCCGATCGCCTTCTGGTCGCTCACGGCGAGCGACCGGAACGACGTCGGCTCCTCGGAGCCGTACTCGATGATCCCGAAGAGCCGGTCGTGCTCGTTGTGCGCCGTCAGCGCACCGTACTTCCGGGCGCTCGTCAGCATCATCGTCGCGGGGTCGTGGGTTCCGACGCACGCGCCGACCCAGGGCACGGCGCGGCGCACGGAGTCCGTCGCCTCGCCGATGAAGTCGTCGAGATCCAGCCCGGCGCGCGAGAGCACGTCGAGGTCGCCACGCACGCGGGCCCCGGTCAACTGGGGAATCACGCGTTCAGTATGCGCCTCGCCGCGCCGGACCGGTATCCCAGATCACTGGGAATCGCGCCGGGCCCGCGCGCTGGGAACCCGAACTCCCCCGTCGCGCGGGATACCGGCGAGCCCGGCCGGCCGCGCACGATGTCCGACGTGACCACCACCACGACCATCGAGACCGGGTCCGTCGACGACCGCGGCGAGCTGCTGCACGCCGACGACGCGACCGCGCAGCTGTGCCTCGCACTCGTCCGGCTCGAGGCGGCGCTCGCCGAACGCGGGCTGGGGCCCGGGGCGGTGACGCAGGTGCGAATCCACGCGATCGAGCCGGGGACGGCCTCGGACTTGGTCGCGCTGGTGCTCGAGCGGTTCGGAACCGGCCCCGCGTCGCCGGTGGTGGCCTGGGTCTCCGCGACGCACCTCGAACCGCCGGGCATGCTCGTGCGCCTCGCGGCCGACGTGGCCACCGGCGCAGCATCCGGCGCAGCATCCGGCGCGGCATCCGGCGTGGCACCCGCCACCCGTACCCCTGAACAGAAGGACTGGACATGAACCCCTCGCTCACCGACACCTCGACGCTCCGCGAAGCCGGAACCGTGCTCCTGCCCGGCGATCCCGGCTACGACGTGGCGACCGTCCCCTGGAACCTCGCCGTCGTGCAACGCCCCGCGGCCGTCGCGGTGCCCCGCACGGCCGACGAGGTCGCCCGCGTCGTCGCTGCGGCCACCGCGCTCGGGCTGCGCATCGCGCCGCAGAGCACCGGCCACGGTGCCGCCGCGCTCGCAACCGGCTCGCTCCACGACGTCGTGCTCGTGCGCCTGCACGAGCTGACCGGCGTGACCGTCGACCCGATCGCCCGGACCGCCCGGGTGCTCGGCGGCACGCTGTGGCGCGACGTCGTCGAGGCCGCGGCCCCGCACGGCCTCGCCGCGCTGCACGGCAGCGCCGGCGACGTCGCGGTGGCCGGCTACGCGCTCGGCGGCGGCCTGTCGTTCTACGGTCGCGCGCACGGCCTGGCGTCGTCGCACGTGCGCGCCGTCGAGCTCGTGATCGCCGACGGCTCGATCGTCCGAGCGAGCGAGCACGAGCGCCCCGACCTGTTGTGGGCGCTCCGCGGCGGTGGCGGCGGGAACTTCGGCGTCGTCGTCGCGGTCGAGATCGACCTCATCCCGGTCGCCGACGTCGTCGCGGGCATGCTGCTCTGGGACCTCTCGAAGGGGTCCGAGGTGACCCGGGCCTGGGCGCGCTGGACGGCCGACCTGCCGGAGTCCGCGACCACGTCGCTGCGCTTCCTGCGCTTCCCGCCCGACCCGGCGATGCCCCCGTTCCTGAGCGGTCGCAGCCTCGTCGTGATCGACGGCGCGATCCTCGAGGACGACGAACGGGCGGCGGAGCTGCTCGCTCCGCTCCGCGCGCTCGCACCCGAGGTCGACACGTTCGGGCGCATGCCGGCGGCGGGCCTCGTCGACGTGCACATGGACCCGCCGGACCCGGTCCCCGGCGTGAGCGATCACGCGATGATGACCGAACTGCCGGATGCGGCGATCGACGCGCTCGTGGCCGTCGCCGGCGCCGACGTCGAGATCCCGCTCATCTGCGCCGAGCTGCGTCACCTGGGCGGTGCGCTCGCGCGGTCCGGCGACGGCGCGCTCGCACGCCTCGACGGCGCCTACGCGCTGTTCGCCCTCTCGCCGGCCCCGACGCCCGAGATGGCGGCGATCGGCGAATCGGTCACGAGTTCGGTCGCGGCCGCACTCGCTCCCTGGGCGAACGGCACCGCGTTCCTCAACTTCGCCGACCGCGGGATCGACGTCGCCACCGGGTTCGACGCCGACGCCTGGGCACGCCTCGTCGAGGTGCGGCGCACCGTCGACCCCGACGGCGTCTTCGCCGCCGCCCACCCGATCGGCGATGGCCGGCGCTGAGGTACGACCCGTCGGCCTCAGGCCAGCTCGAGCCGTGAGGCGTCGACCGAGCAGGCGGATGCCGCGTGCCGATCGCCCTCGTTCGAGGGCGGCCGGTGCGCGGCATCCGTTCTATATCGCATTGCGATATACCGTCGCGCGACATAGACTCCGACCAGACCGAGACGCGGCATCCGCCGCAGTGGAGGTGGTCGGGATGACCGAACGCAACGGACGCACGTGGTGGATCGCCGGCGCGATCGCCGCCTTCGCCGTCGGCGGCCTGTCATGGGTGCAGTCGGTCGGCTACTGGGTGCAGCGCGGAACGGGCGTCGCCGAGCCGGCATTCCTGTTCATCGACCACGACGGGCCGAGCGTGACCGGGGCGCTGCTCGGCACGGTGTTCCTGGCGATCGGCGCGCTCTGCGCGGTCATGGCGGGGCGCCGTTCGCGGCGCCGGGCGTGACCCGGCGGCCGGGTCACGCCGGGCGCGGTTCGCGCGGCCTCGACTGCGCCCCGGACGGGGCAGGCGTGAGCGCGAGGCCGGCGCCGAGGAGGACCGACGTCACGGGCACGAGCCACACCGCGATCACCATCGCGGGTCCGCGGAGGAACACCTCCATCGACACGCCGCTCGCGAAGCCGAGGAGTGCGACGCCCAGCAGCAGCGCGAGGCTGCCCACGACCGCGAGGGGCGCGAAGCTGAGCGCGCCGAGGGCGCGAGTGCGGACGGCGATGACGCCGGCGGCGATGAGGACGCCGAGGATCGAGAGGAATCCGGCACCGAGCAGGATGCTGCCGACGAGGTCGGACGCACCCCGCCACGGCGAGACGGTCGGCAGGGCGTATGCGAACATGGCGGCGCCCCCGAGGCCGACCATCGCGCAGCCGACCACAGCCGCGATGCGCAACGTCGACACGGTCGCGGCTGCGGCGGCGGAGAGCCGATGCACGAGCGCGAGCAGCCCGATCGCGGTCAGCAGGGCGCCGACGAGCACGATCGTCGGGTGCACGGCGACGTCGCTCGAGTCGAATCCGACCACGGCGCCGGTCCCGCGGACCAGGCCCCAGAACCCGTAGCTCGAGTAGCTCGCCACGATCATGGGCAGGCCGATCGCCGTCGCGATGCCGGCCCCGAGGCCGGCGAGGTTGAAGTGCATGACGGACTCCTTCCGTGCGTGTTCCCGCATCGCCGCCAGCAGCAGGTCGGCGACGATCCGCGTCCGCGCCGACCGCGCGGACCCGGCACCCTGCGACTGCGCCTCGCGCACGGTGTCGCGGGCGAGCACCCGGATCTCCTCCCCGTACTCGGAGCGGAACTCCCCCGGCAGCATCAGCATCGCGGCACCGAACAGGCGCCCCTCGATGCCCGGCGTGGACATCAGACCTCACCCCACCCCGTGAGCAGTCGCTTGAGGGCCGCCTGGCGGGCGAGCGCCGCCACCCGAGCGGCCTCGGCCGACGCGACGCGCTCGCCGAGGCCGGTGATGCGGTAGTACTTGCGCCGCTCGTCGTCGAGTTCGGGGTCGACCCGCGTCGCCGCCTCCTCGATGAGCCCCAGCCCACGGAGTCGCTTGATCGCGCCGTAGAGCGTGCCGGGCGCGAGCACGATCGACCCCTCGGTGCGCTCGCGCACCTCGCGCATGATGCCGTACCCGTGCCGCTCCTCGTCGGCGAGCGAGAGCAGGATGTGGAAGACCGGCTCGGTCAGCGGGAGCAGGTCCTTCGGCTGGGTCTCGGCGCTCATCGTCTCCTCGATCGTCGAATGTATCGAACTGCGGTATATCGCGTCACGATACATTCCGGCGAACTGGACGTCAAGGGTTCGCGCCGGCGCTCGAACCTGCATCGCGAGCTCGGCCGAACCTGCCGGAGGCAACCATCCCGTAACGGCGCCCCTCTGAGCGAGATCCGCCCAATAGTGTGAGGTGCCAGAACCGAACAGAGGACCCTGCCGCCGTGCGAACCCGAACCATCGCCCTTTTTGCTGCCATCCTGCTCTCCACGGGGATCGCCGCGCCCTCCGCGAGCGCCGACACGACGGCCACCAGGACCCTTTCCGGGTCGATCACCCGGCCGCTGCTCGCCGACGGGACGCGGCCGTCCACCGAGTGCTGGGTCGACCTCGTGCCCGTCGGATGGTACAGCGGTGCGTACGAGAGCGCGTACCTCACGGCCAACGGCTGCTCGGCCTACGGCTTCAACAACGTGGGATCGGGCGAGTACACGGTGCAGGTGGTGCCCGCGACCGCCGCCACGACCTACGCCGACACCTGGCTCGGGGACACGCCCTTCCCCGATCGCGCCCAGACCGTCACCGTCGAGTCCGAGAGCGTCTCCGGCCTCGACATCGAGCTCCTCCCTGCCGGCGGGATCTCGGGAACCCTTGCCGTCCCGTCATCCGGCGCCGCGCCGACCGGCCCTCTGGCCGCCTACGCCTACCTCATCGACGAGGAGACCGGAGCAACCACGCTCGCCGACTGGGCCGAGGCCGCTTCGGACGGCACCTACGCCATGGGCCGCGTTCCGGCGGGACGCTACACCGTCGAGTTCGCCGACGCCGGGAATCCCCCGACCCTGCGCGACGCGTTCCTCGGGGGCGCAGCGGCGATCGACTCCGCGACCGTGTTCGATGTCACGGCCGGTGCAGTGACGGGGAACATCGACGGCGGGCCGATCCCGCTCGAGCGAACCGTGCAGCGGCTCGCCGGACCGGATCGGTTCGCGACGTCCGCGGCGATCGCACGACGCTTCGCACCCGGTGTCCCCGTGGTCTACCTCGCGAACGGCCTCAACTGGCCGGACGCCCTGAGCGCCGGACCCGCCGCGGCGCATCAGGACGGCGTGCTGCTGCTCACCCGCCAGGACGTTCTCCCGAGCGTCATCGCAGCAGAGCTCGAGCGGCTCGCACCGGAGCGCATCGTGGTCGTCGGTGGCCCGGCGGCCGTGAGCGATGCCGTGTACGCGCAGGTCGCCGAGGCGGCGCCGACGGTGACGAGGGTGTGGGGTGCGGACCGCTACGCGACCTCCCGGGCGATCATCCGGGACGCGTTCGGCGAGCGGATCCCGAGCCGGTCGATCGTCATCTCGACCGGTCGCGCCTTCCCCGACGCGCTCTCCGGCGGAGCCCTCGCTGCGCTGTGGGACTCGCCCCTGCTCCTGATCGACGGCCGGGCATCGGAGTTGAACCCGGAGACGAGGTCGTTCCTCTGGGGCACGAACTTCCTCGGCATGGCGATCATCGGCGGCGAGGCCGCCGTGACTACTTGGCTCCAGGACCAGCTCGAGCACTTCACGAACTACAGCTCGTCCGAGCGCATCGGCGGCGCCGATCGCTACGACACGAACCGACGGGTCGTCGAGCGCTTCCCAGCCTGGGCGCCCGAGGCTGGCGCGGCGATCGTGGCGAACGGCACCGGCTTCGCCGACGCGCTCGGCGGGGTCGCCCTCAGCGGCTCGACCCGAGCTCCGCTCGTCCTGACGCCGAGTCGCTGCATTCCACGAGCAAGCCTCGAGGCGGCGCTGGCTGCCCGCGCCATGGACTGGCAACTCCTCGGTGGGACCGCGTCGCTGGATGCCCGCGTCGAAGCCCTCACTGCCTGCTGATCCGGCCCCTCCGCGCGTTCCCTCAGGCGTGCGTCGTCGATTCGCGGCGCCCGCGACCCGACGGCTCGAGCTGGAAGGTCGAGTGCTCGACATCGAAGTGCTCGTCGAGGCATCCGCCCAGCTCGTCGAGCAGCGCGCCGACCCGCCCCTCGGCGAACACGGCGGGCTCGACCTCGACGTGCGCGCTGAAGACGTGGGCGCCGGTCGTGATCGCCCAGACGTGCACGTCGTGCACGGCGACCACGCCGTCGGTGCCGAGGATGTGGTCGCGGATCTCCGCGACATCCGTCTCGACGGGCACCGACTGGCTGAGCACGCGCATGACGTCGCGCAGCAGCACGAGGGCCCGCGGCACGATGAGCCCGGCGATGAGCAGCGACGCGATCGGGTCGGCGGCGTCCCATCCCGTCGTCACGATCACGATCGCCGCGGCGATCACGAGCACCGAGCCGATCGTGTCACCGAGCACCTCGAGGTAGGCGCCGCGCAGGTTGATCGACTGCGACGCGCCGCCGCGCAGCACGAGGAGCGCCGCGATGTTCGCGAGGAGCCCGACGATCGCGATCACGAGCATCGGCCCGCCCGCGACCTCGTGGGCCTCGCCCGTCGCGCCCGAGGCGAGCCGGCCGATCGCGCTCGCGGTCACCGCGACCGCGACGACGACGAGCAGCACGCCGTTGAAGAGCGCCCCGAACACCTCGAACCGCCGGAACCCGTAGGTCTGCCGGTCGTTCGCCGGCCGCGCGGCGACGATCGCCGCACCGAGCGCGACGACGAGGCCGAGCAGGTCGCTCGTCATGTGCCCGGCGTCGGCGAGCAGCGCGAGCGAGCCGGTCAGCAGGCCGCCGACGACCTGCACGACGACGAACGCCGCGATGATCGCGATCGCGATCCCGAGGCGGCGGCGGCCGGCGGCATGCGCGTCGGCGGCGTGGTCGTGCGAGTGTCCCATCCCCTCAAGCGTAGGCACGGATGGCGCGGCCCGCCGTTGATGGGAACGAGACCCGTTCTCACGCCCGCTCTGCCGGTCCGGCGCTGTCCGGCGCCCGGACGGCGTCGAGCTCGGCGACGCGCACGCGCATCGACCTCGTGACGCGTGGAGACGTTCGCGTTTCGTCATGTGCACGCCGGCGCACATGAGCCGTATGCACGCTCACGCCGGCGGACCCGTTCGGCGTCAGCCGAACCGCGCGACGCGCTCCAGCTCGGGCAGCAGCGCCCGGAACGCGCGCGCCCGGTGGCTGTGCGCGTTCTTCACCTCGGGCGCGAGCTCCGCGGCCGACACGTCGAAACCGTCGGGCAGGAAGATCGGGTCGTACCCGAACCCGTTCACGCCCGCGCGCTCGGTCGCGATGCGCCCGGGCCACGTGCCGACGGCGGCGAACTCGTGCCCCTCGCCGCCCGCGGCATCCGGCACCACCAGGGCGATCGTGCAGTGGAAGTGCGCGGTCCGGTGCGGGTCGCGGATGTCGCCGAGCTGCGCGAGCAGCAGCTCGAGGTTCGCCTCCGCACCGCGGCCGGGGCCGGCCCAGCGCGCCGAGAAGATGCCGGGCGAGCCGCCCATGACGTCGACCGCGATGCCGGAGTCGTCGGCGAGCGCGATGCGACCCGTGTGGGATGCCGCGGCGCGCGCCTTGATGAAGGCGTTCTCGTCGAACGACGTGCCGTCCTCGACGGGCTCGGGCCCGTCGTACGGCAGCACGGTGAGGCCCGGCAGGGCGTCGCCGAGGATGTGCTGGAACTCGGCGACCTTGTGCGCGTTGTGCGTAGCGAGGACGACCTCGAGCAGCTGCGGCATCCGTCGACCCCGGATCAGCTCGCGGCGCCCGCGCCGGCGCCCGCCGCGCCCGCCCCGCCGAGCGACGCCTCGAGCGCCGCGCGCTGGATGGCGGCCAGCTCGGTCGTGCCAGCGAGGGCGAGGTCGAGCAGCGCGTCGAGCTCACGTCGATCGAACGGCGCGCCCTCGGCCGTCCCCTGCACCTCGACGAAGAGCCCGCGGCCGGTCGCGACGACGTTCATGTCGGTCTCGGCACGCACGTCCTCGACGTAGGCGAGGTCGAGCATGGGCGTGCCGTCGATGATGCCGACCGAGACCGCCGACACGGTGTCGATGAGCGGCGTCGCCTTCTGGGCGATGAACTTCCTGCCCCGGGCCCACTCGATGGCGTCGGCGAGTGCGACGTAGGCGCCCGTGATCGCCGCGGTGCGCGTGCCGCCGTCGGCCTGCAGCACGTCGCAGTCGATCTGGATGGTGTTCTCACCGAGCGACTTCATGTCGACCACGGCGCGCAGGCTCCGGCCGATGAGCCGGCTGATCTCGTGCGTGCGGCCGCCGATGCGGCCCTTGACCGACTCGCGGTCGTTGCGCGTGTTCGTCGAGCGCGGCAGCATCGCGTACTCGGCGGTGACCCAGCCCTTGCCCTTGCCGGTCATCCAGCGCGGAACGCCGTTGGTGAAGCTCGCGGTGCAGAGCACCTTGGTGCTCCCGAACGAGATGAGCGCGCTGCCTTCGGCGTGCGTGCTCCAGCCGCGCTCGATGACGACGTCGCGGAGCGCGTCGGGGGTGCGGCCGTCGGCGCGCACGAGGTCGGGGGTCTCGGTCACTTCGGTCTCCTGTCGATGGCGGATGCCGCGGCGGCGGCGGGCAGCGTGAGGGCACCGGTCTGCACGAGCTCGACCTGCGAGATCTCGGGGCCGATGAGCCGGTGGGCGAGGTCGAGGAACGCGGCGCTCGAGCCGCCCGTCGCCTCGAATCGGTGCAGGGGCGGTTCGGGCGATCGGCGCTCGAGACCCTGCGAGACGAGCACGCGGTAGACGTCGTTCGCGGTCTCGACGTCGCTCGATACGAGGCTCACTCCCTCCCCCATGACGTACGAGATCGCGCCCTTGAGGAACGGGTAGTGCGTGCAGCCGAGCACGAGCGTGTCGACGCCCGCCGCGCGGAGCGGCGCGAGGTACTCCTCGGCGACGGCGAGCACCTCGGGCCCGGTCGTCACGCCGGACTCGACGAACTCGACGAAGCGCGGGCACGCGGCCGACGAGAGCTCGAGGTGCGGCGCGGCCGCGAACGCGTCGTCGTACGCCCGCGACTGCACGGTCCCGGCGGTGCCGATCACGCCGACGTGCCCGTTGCGGGTCGCCGCGACGGCCCGCCGCACGGCGGGCTGGATCACCTCGACGACCGGCACGTCATAGCGCTCGCGCGCATCGCGGAGCATGGCCGACGACGCGGTGTTGCAGGCGATCACGAGCATCTTCACGCCCTGCGCGACGAGGTCGTCGAGCACGGCGAGCGCGTAGCGGCGCACGTCGGCGATCGGCTTGGGCCCGTAGGGCGAGTGCTCGAGGTCGCCGACGTAGAGGATCGACTCGTTCGGGAGCTGGTCGCGCACCGCGCGGGCGACGGTGAGGCCGCCGACCCCCGAGTCGAAGATCCCGATCGGTGCATCACTCACGAGCCACCAGCCTAGATCAGGCGGGCGGCGCGCCGGCCCCGATCGCGCCCCCGGTCGCGCCCCCGGTCGCGCCTGCCGCGTACGCCGCCCGCACCGCGCGGGCGATGCGCCCCGACGACGGGTGCCGGTGGTTCCGGTGCCACGCGAGGCGCACCTCCATCGGCGGCGCGTCGTCGATCGGCACGAACACCACGCCGGGGCGCGGCAGGTGGTGGGCGGTCGCCTCCGAGGTGACGCCGATCGCGTCGCCGGCGGCGATGAGGTCGAGCCACTCCTCGACGTCGCCGCTCCAGGTGAGGGGCGGCGCCGCGACCCCCCGCGCCTCCCAGAGCTCCCGCGTCGTGGTGCCCGATCGGCGGTCGACCGCGACCTCCCACGGGGTGAGGTCGGCGAGCGAGACGGCCTCGCGGTCGGCCAGCGGATGGTCGATGGGCAGCGCCGCGACCCGCTGCTCGCGCCCGACGACCTCCGACTCGAGTTCGGGCGGGAGCACCGGGTGCCGCACGACGGCGAGGTCGACGTGCCCGTCGAGGAGCCCGGCGTCGCGCGAGTTGATGCGCACGAGGCGGATCGGGGTCGCGGGGCGGGCGCGGTTCCACGCGCGGAGCACTGCCGTGGTGTGCGCCCCGAGCGCGGCCCAGGCGTACCCGACCCGGATCACGGCGCGCTCGCCGCGGAGGGACGCGACGGCGCGGTCGAGTTCCGCCGTGATCCGCCGCGCGACGCCGGCGAGCATGGTGCCGGCCTCGGTCGGCTCGACGCGCCGCGTGGTCCGATGCATGAGCGTCGCGCCGACCTCACGCTCGAGCGCCGCGAGCGACCGCGAGACCGCGGCCTGCGACATCCCGAGCCGGTCGGCGGCGGCCGTGAACGATCGCTCGTCGTCGACGGCGATGAGGACGCGGAGGTGGCGCAGCTCCAGTTCCATGCAGTGAGCGTATCAATGGTCGTGCATTGCATTTCTCAGCGCGTCAATAGCCACGTACCGTCATCCCCATGGGACAGGTGAGGGGCGATGGGGTCGGCGGCGCGGCCGCGGTCGTCGGGGGCGCGGCATCCGTGCAGGTCGGCGCGGCGATCGGCGCGACGATCTTCCCCCTCGTCGGCCCGGCCGGGGTCGTCGCCCTCCGCCAGGCGGTGGCGGCCGTCGCGCTGCTCGCCGTCGCACGCCCTCGCCGTCGCGACCTCACGTGGTCGGTGCTGCGACCGGCGATGCTCCTCGGCGGCGTGCTCGTCGTGATGAACCTCGCCCTGTACGCCGCGGTCGAGCGCATCGGCCTCGGCCCGGCGGTCACGATCGAGTTCCTCGGTCCGCTCGCCCTCGCGATCCTCGGATCCCGCCGCCGCATCGACCTCGTCGCCGCGGTGCTCGCCGCCGCGGGCGTCGTGCTCCTCACGGGCACGGTGCCCGGTATCGATCCGCTCGGCATCGCGTTCGCCCTCGCCGCGGCGGCCGCCTGGGCGGCCTACATCCTGCTGAGCCAGCGCGCGGGCCGGTCCCTGCCCGGCGTGCAGGCCACGGCGGTCGCGACCACCGTCGCGGCGGTCCTCACGGCGCCCCTCCTCGTCGTGGTGCTCCTCAGCCTCGAGCCCGGCGCGATCGCGCTGGTGCTCGGCGTCGGCGCGATCGCGGGGCTGCTCTCCTCCGCGATCCCCTACTCGATCGACCTCATGGTGCTACGACGGATGCCGCGGCAGCGGTTCGCCGTCCTGCAGAGCGTGCACCCGGCGGCCGCCGCCCTCGCCGGACTCGTCGTCCTCGGCGAGGCCCTCGCGACGTGGCAGCTCGTCGGGCTCGCGCTCGTCACCGTCGCGAACGTGATCGCGGTCGGCTTCCGCTCCCGCACCCGCGCACGCACCGCTGCCGGGGCCCGTCGGCCGGATGCCCCGCCGCGCGCCGCCGCCGCGGCATCCTGACCCCCTCGCACTAGGCTTGGCCGGGTGACCGGGTCTGCTGCGCTGTTCACCGACCGCTACGAGCTCACCATGGTGGATGCCGCCCTGCTCGACGGAACCGCCCACCGCGAGAGCCTCTTCGAGGCGTTCGCACGGCGCCTGCCCGACGGGCGCCGGTACGGCATCGTCGCGGGCACCGGGCGGCTGCTCGAGCTCATCGAGCGCTTCCGCTTCGACGACGCCGAACTCGAGTTCCTCCGCGAGCAGCGCGTGGTCCGCGACGAGACGCTCGACTGGCTCGCCGACTACCGCTTCCGCGGCGACGTCTGGGGCTACCGCGAGGGCGAGGCGTACTTCCCGGGCTCGCCGCTCGTCACGATCCAGGCGCCGTTCGCCGACGCGGTCATGCTCGAGACCCTCGTGCTCTCGGTGCTGAACTACGACTCCTCGGTCGCGAGCGCCGCCGCGCGCATGGTGTCCGTCGCGCTCGGCCGGCCGATCGCCGAGATGGGCTCGCGCCGCACCAACGAGGCGTCGGCGGTCGCCGCCGCGCGCGCCGCCTACATCGCCGGGTTCGACGCGACCAGCAACCTCGAGGCCGGGCGCACCTGGGGCATCCCGACCATGGGCACGGCCGCGCACGCATTCACGTTGCTGCACGACAGCGAGGAGGCGGCGTTCCGCGCGCAGGTCGAGGCCATGGGGCCTGGCACGACGCTCCTCATCGACACGTACGACATCGCGACGGGCGTCGAGACCGCGGTTCGGGTGGCCGGCACCGGGCTCGGCGCCGTGCGCATCGACTCCGGCGACCTGCCGACCGTGGTCGCCGCGGTGCGCGAGCAGCTCGATGAGCTCGGCGCGGTGAACACGCGCATCACCGTGACGAGCGATCTCGACGAGTTCACACTCGCGGCCCTCTCGGGCGCCCCAGTCGACGCCTACGGCGTGGGCACGTCGGTCGTGACCGGCTCGGGCTTTCCCGCGGCCGGCATGGTCTACAAGCTCGTCGCGCGCCGGGGCGACGACGGCGAGTGGGTGAGCGTCGCGAAGGCGTCGACGAAGAAGCTGAGCGTCGGCGGGCGCAAGAACGCCGCGCGCCGCATCGACTCCACGCGCACCGCGCGCGAGGAGCTCGTGTTCGTCGGCGACGGCCCCGACGGCGAGGCCGAGTTCGCGGCCGACGACGAGCTGCGGCCGCTCATGGTCCGGCTGATGCACGAGGGGCGAGCGGATGCCGCGTTCACGGGCCACGCGGGCGTCGAGGCCGCACGCGCGCACCGCGCCGAGGTGATGCAGGAACTGCCGATCGAGGCGTTCCGCCTGGGACGCGGCGAGCCGGTGATCCCGACGACGTACCGCTGAGCGGCGGGTCGCTGAACCGGACGGCGGCGGGCGTCAGCCCTTCTTCATCCGCTCGTAGATCTCCTTGCACGCCGGGCAGACCGGGAACTTCTCCGGGTCGCGACCCGGGGTCCACTTCTTGCCGCACAGCGCGCGGACCGGCTTGCCGGTCATCGCCGACTCGAGGATCTGCTCCTTCTTGACGTAGTGCGAGAACCGCTCGTGGTCGCCGGGCTCGATGTGCTCCTCTTCGAGCAGCTTCTCGAGTTCGCGGTCGAGGACCGAGGTCCCGCCACCGGGCGCGTCGGGGTCGGCGATGCTCGCGTGCACGGGTCGGATCATGCCGAGCAGTCTACGCCGCGATCAGGCGCGGACGGCCGCCGCGACGATCTCAGGGGCGCGGCGCTCGAAGACGCGCCCGCCGGCGAACACGCCGATCACGAGCACGAGCAGGCCGAGGCCGGCGCCCGCGGCGAGAGATGCCGCGTGCCAGGACGGGTCGTCGAAGATGCCGAGCGCGGCGAACCCGATCGCGGGCGCCGCGACGAGCAGCGCCGCGAACATCGCGAACGACTGCACGAGCGCCGTGATCCCGCCGGTCGACTGCGGCTGCTGGAACGGGCTGTCGCCGGGCTTCACGACCGGGTAGGGCATCGCGGCCGAGGTGATCGACCCGATGCCGAGCCCGGCGAGGAGCAGTGCCGTGCTCACGCCGAGCAGCGACGGCAGGAGGCGCCAGTCGTCGAGCACGAAGACCGTGACGGCGCTGCCCAGTCCGATCACCAGGATGCCCGCGACGAGCACGGGGACGAGTCGGCCGAAGCGGTCGGCCGCGCCGCGCACGCCCGAGACGACGTGCAGCCAGACGGCCGTGTTGTCGTAGGCGGTGTCGTTGTGGAGGCTCCAGCCGAGCAGCAGGCACACGAGCGGCACCGGGATGAGGCCCAGGTACATCGACGGGACGCCGGCGATGCCGAGCGGCAGCATCACGAGGATCGGCGCGATGGGAACCATCAGGAGCGACACCCAGTAGCGCGAGTCGCGGAACCAGTAGGTGGTGCTCCGCGCCGCGATCGCCCCGGTCGGACCACCCGTCGTGCGCCCGAACCAGCCGAGGCCGTGGTAGCTGCGCACGCTCGCCTGCCGACCCGGCGTGACGAGCATTTTCGCGACAAGCGCCTTCCACGCGACCCAGGCGAACCACACGGTCGCCCCCGCGATGAGGAGCTTGAGGAACGCCAGACCCCAGGCGCCGGATGCGGCCTCGCCGGGGACGGCGAACGCAGCGCCGAGCGGCGTCCACGACAGCGCGCCGGCGATCGCGCCGATCGCGCGCCGGCCGGAGGCCGCCCAGTCGACCGTCGTCAGCGCCACGGCGAGCGGCGCGATCATGACCACGAACAGCACGCCGAGCACCGTGCCGACGTCGCGCGCCCGTCGCGTCTCGAGGAGCAGCCCGGCGATGCCGGCGGTCAGCCGCGCCGCGAGCAGGCACGTCGCGAACGCGAGCAGTGCGCCGAGGATCGCGAACACGGCCGTGCCGAACCCGCGCGACCAGGTCACGACGGTCCCCGTGAGCACGATCGCGAGCGCGACCGCGGGCACGCCGATCATCGCGGAGAGCGCGAGCCCGAGCGCGATCGTGCGGTCGGGGATGCCGAAGAGCGCGAAGCGCCGCGGATCCATCGTGTCGTCGACGCCGAAGACGAGCGGCACCAGGAGGAAGCCGACGACGGTCGCCGCACCGCCGACCACGAGCACGTCGCGCACGAACGCCACGTCCTCGACCGAGCGGAGGCCGAGGAGGATCAGGAACAGCAGCACTGAGATGCCGAGCCCGTAGACGATCGCGATCGCGAGGCCGACGACCTGCCAGGCGCTCCGCTTGAAGATGTTCCCGAGCAGCCGCAGCTTCAGTCGGAGAAGCTGTGCAACCATTCCATGCCCTCCGCTGCCTTGCGTCCGCCCGCGAGCTCGACGAACCGCTCCTCGAGCGTGTCGCCGCGGCGCACCTCGTCGAGCGTGCCGGATGCCAGGACCCGCCCGCCCACGATGATCGCCGCCGAGTCGCACACGCGCTCGATGAGGTCCATGCTGTGGCTCGACAGGAGCACCGTTCCACCGCCCGCGACGTAGCGCTCGAGGATGTCGGTGAGGTTCGCCGCCGAGACGGGGTCGACCGACTCGAACGGCTCGTCGAGCACCAGCATGCGCGGCGAGTGGATCATCGCGCAGGCGAGGGCGATCTTCTTCGTCATGCCGGCCGAGTAGTCCGCGACGAGCCGGTCGAGGGCGTCCTCGAGGCCGAAGGCGTCGGCGAGGTCGGCACTGCGATCGAGCACGGTGCGGTGGTCGAGTCCGCGCAGCGAGCCGGCGTAGTAGAGCATCTCGGCACCGGTGAGCCGGTCGAACAGGCGCAGCCGGTCGGGCAGCACGCCGGTGATGCGCTTGGCCGCGCGCGGCTCCTTCCAGACGTCGATGCCGTTGACGTGCACCGACCCGCCGTCGGGGCGCAGGAGCCCGGTGATCATCGAGAGGGTCGTGGTCTTGCCCGCGCCGTTCGGGCCGACGATGCCGTAGAACGAGCCGGCGCGGATGCCGAGGCTGATCGCGTCGACGGCGGTGGTGTCGCCGAACCGCTTGACGAGCCCGTCGATCGAGAGCACGATCGGCGCCTCCGGCGCGGGCGCCTCGCGGGCCACCCGGATCGTCCGCTTCTTCCGCGGCATCGGCGTCGTGCCGGTCGCGATCGTCCCCAGAGGAATGACGGCGACGCCGCGCTCGCCCTCGTGGTCGTCGGCGACGGGCGCCGGTTCGATCGCCGCGTCGGCCGGTTCGGACTCGACGGCGGCGTCGGACTCGACGGCGGAGTCGGTCTCCGCGGCCGGTTCGGACTCGACGGCGGAGCCGGTCTCGGCGGCCGTGGCGGCGCCGACGAGCAGGATGGCCTCGCCGGTCAGGTCGGTCGTGCCGTTCGGAGACTCCTCGACCGCGGCGGCGGTGTCGTCATCGGCGACCTCGGTCGCCGCCTCGGGAGCGGCCTCGCGCTCGGGCTCGGCGTCGGCATCGGCGAGGTCGCCGCTCGTCGCCGGAGTCTCGTCGGGTCCGCCCGGATGCCACGTGCGCGTCACCTCGGCGGCGCGCACGACGTCGGCCGGCTCATCCTCGGCCGGAGCGGTGGCGGCGGCCTCGGGCTCGGCGGGCGCTTCGGCGGGCGTCGGCTCGGCGACGACCTCGGCGCGGGGCTCGTCGGCGACCGGCGAGGCGGCCGGGTCCATCGCGGCAGTCTCCGCGACCTCGGGCTCCGCGACGACGGGGTCGACGGGGCCGGTCGCGCGGCGCGACCTGGGCTCGGCCTCGGTCGTGTCGGTCGTGACCGACGCGGCGACCCGCTCGCGGGCGGATGCCGCGGCCTTGCGAGCGTCGGCCGCCCGGGCCCTCGCGGCCGCAGTGGATGCGGCCCGGGCCGACTTCGCCGTCCTGCCCCTCGCCGCCGACGTGCTCGCCGATTCGCTGCGGGCGGCGGCGGCGCGCTTCTGCGCGGACGCGCCGGTCTCGTTCGTGGCGTCCGCGCGGTCGGCGGGCGCCGAACCCGACTCCGCCGGGGCCGGCGTCGCCGACCCGGTCGCGGTCGTTCCGGTCGCCTTCGCCGAACGGCTCGACGGCGCCGACGCACCCTTCGTGGTGCCGGACTTCGCCGACGTCGACGCACCCTTCGCGGAGCCGGACTTCGCCGACGTGCGCTTCGCGGCGGCCTCGGATGCGGGTCGCTTCGCCGTGCCCGACGATGCGGCCGGCTTCCGCGCGCTCGTCGTGCGCTTCGCGGCGGGCGTCACCGGTTCGGCCGCCGTCGTCCCCGTCGCGTCGTCGGCGGCGGTGGTCGCGCGGGCGGCGGACGCCCGCTTCGCGGCCGTCGCTCGCGTGGCCGCGGACTTCGCCGCCGTGCTCCTCGTCGACGACTTCGCCGCGGCGGACTTGGTGGTCGACGCCTTCGCGGCGCTCGAACGCGCGGCGGCGGACTTCGCCGCGGTGGCTCGGCCGGCGGTCGTCCCGCCGGCGCGGCCCGGTTCGCCACGCCCCTGCTCGGACGCGACGGATTCCCCCCGACCAGCAGACACCCCCGTGTCCGTGCCTTCGGGAGTCTCGTCCTCAGGACCTGATCGCGAAACGGAAGTCACCACGACAACCTACCAACCCCCCTGCCCGCAGCCATGGACCTCTCACAGCGAATTCACGTCGTGGCGTGCGGATCCTCGAAGCTGGGCGGAACCCGGGCGTCGCATCACGATCCTGCTACGGCTTCATCGCAACCCCCAGCGGCATCTCCGGCTGTCCGGTATCCTGTGATCCGGCATAACGGCGTGTCCAGAAGTGAACTTGCGGGTGAATCCCCGGTGAACTCGAACCGAATCGAGGCTCCGGCACCCGATCGACGAAGGAGATGCAGTGACCACGCAGATCGTGATCCTCGCAGCCGGCATGGGGAGCCGGCTCGGGCGTTCCCTCCCCAAGCCGCTCACCGAACTGAGCGACGGCCGCACGATCATGCGCCAGCAGTTCGACAACATCGAGCACGCGTTCGGCCGCAACGCCGCCGTGACGATCGTCGTCGGCTACAAGCTCGAGCACATCATCGAGGCGTTCCCGCAGGCGTCCTTCGTCTACAACGAGGAGTACGACCAGACGAACACGTCGAAGTCGCTCATGCGTGCGCTGCAGGCGTCGCAGCCCGGCGGGGTGCTCTGGATGAACGGCGACGTGGTGTTCGACCCGGCGATCCTCGACCGCGCGCTCGCGTTCATCGCCCGCGACCAGTCCTTCGTGACCGTCAACACCGCGAAGGTGTCCGACGAAGAGGTGAAGTACACGACGACCGCCGAGGGCTACATCAAGGAACTCTCGAAGACCGTCAAGGGCGGGCTCGGCGAGGCCGTCGGCATCAACTACATCTCGAGCCGCGACAAGGGCACGTTCCTCGCCCACCTGCAGCGCGTCGGCGACCAGGACTACTTCGAGCGCGGCCTCGAGCTGGCCATCGAGAAGAACGGCCTCCTCGTCGAGCCGATGGACGTCTCCGACCTGTACGCGGTCGAGATCGACTTCGCGGAAGACCTGGAGCGCGCGAACCACTTCGTGTGACCTGCGCACCACACAGCGTGAGAAGCGGATGCCGGCAACGGCATCCGCTTCTCACATCTCCGGCCCGGCGGCGAGCCAGCGCGCCGATCGGAGCGGTACGGAGGCCGGCCTCCGGCCATCTACGATGAGATCGTGATGAGCTACGCCGACTCGCATCCGTTCACGCGGACGCCATGGGACGGCTACCGGCATTCGCTGTGGCTCCTCACGACGCGCGACCTGAAGGTCCGGTACTCGACGTCGGCGCTCGGCTATCTCTGGTCGGTGCTCGACCCGCTCGTGATGGCGGGCATCTACTGGTTCGTCTTCACGCAGGTGTTCGACCGGACGGTCGGCCAGCAGCCGTACATCGTCTTCCTGCTCGCGGGCCTGCTGCCGTGGATGTGGTTCAACGGCGCCGTCGGCGATTCGACCCGCGCATTCCTCAAGGACGCGAAGCTCGTCCGCTCGACGATGATCCCGCGGACCATCTGGGTGAACCGCATCGTGCTGTCGAAGGGGATCGAGTTCCTCCTCGCCCTGCCCGTGCTCGCGTTCTTCGCGATCGTGTTCGAAGCGACCGTCTCGTGGGAACTCGTGCTCTTCCCCCTCGGCATCCTCCTGCAGGCCGTGCTCACCGCCGCCGTGAGCCTCATCGTCGCGCCGCTCGTCGTGTTCTTCCGCGACCTCGAGCGGGCGGTGAAGCTCATCCTGCGATTCCTGTTCTACGCCTCGCCGATCATCTACGGCACGAGCGACCTGCCCGGCGGCTTCCAGTTCTGGGCCGCGTTCAATCCGCTGAGCGGCGTGTTCAGCCTCTACCGCGCGGGCTTCTTCCCCGACGAGCTCAACTGGTTCGACGTCGGCGTCTCCGCCGCCATGTCCCTCGTGCTCCTCGCCCTCGGGCTCTGGGTGTTCCGGTCCTCCGAGCGCCAGGTGCTGAAGGAGATCTGATGGGGCCGGCCGCATCCGCTTCGGCGCCGTCCACGGAGGAGTACGCGATCCGCGTCGACGGCCTCGGTGTCCGGTTCCGGCGCAACCGTCGTGCCCGGCGCTCCTTCAAGGACCTCCTCTCGGGTCGCCGTCGACGCACCCGCCCCGGCGAGTTCTGGGCCCTGCGCGACGTGCACGCCGACGTGCGGCCGGGCGAGGCGATCGGTGTCGTCGGGCGGAACGGCCAGGGCAAGTCGACGTTGTTGAAGCTCGTCGCGGGCGTCCTCATCCCCGACGAGGGCAGCGTTCGCATCACCGGCGGCGTGGCGCCGCTCATCGAGATCACCGGCGGATTCGTCGACGACCTCACCGTCCGCGACAACGTCTACCTGACCGCGGGCCTGCACGGCATGAGTCGCGCGCAGATCGACGGCAAGTTCGACGAGATCATCGACTTCGCCGAGATCGGCGACTTCCTCGACACCCCCTACAAGCACCTCTCGAGCGGCATGAAGGTGCGCATCGCCTTCGCGGTGATCTCGCAGCTCGAGGAGCCCATCCTGCTCGTCGACGAGGTGCTGGCCGTCGGCGACAAGGCGTTCCGCGAGAAGTGCTACCGCCGCATCGAGGAACTCCTCGAGGGCGGGCGCACGCTGTTCTTCGTCTCCCACAACGAACGCGACCTGCGCCGGTTCTGCACGCGGGGCCTCTACCTCGACAAGGGAGCGCTCGTCCTCGACGCGGGGATCGACGCGGTGCTCGAACGCTACAACGCCGACTACGGCACCCGCTGACGCGTCGTCAAGCCCCCGCCCCGCAGGGCGGGTCCCGGTTACCTTCCCATCCGGGCCGCCTAGGATCGACGCCATGTCCGAACGCGTGCACCGGATCACGACGATGGGCCGCGGTGCTCCCGAGGAGGGGGCGCCGGGTCCCGACGGCGCGGACGGCGCGCCCACGACCGACCCCGCGGATCGGGCCGTCGGGCTCGAGCGCGGCTTCGACCGGCTGCTCTCGATCCAGCGACCGATCGTGCTCGCGCACCTCCGCGCCATCCGCCGGAACCACCCCACGGCGAGCCCCGAGGAACTCGTGCGCGTGCTCGAGCGGCGATACCTGACCGCCGTCACCACCGGCGGCGCCGCCGTGGGCGCGACCGCCGTCGTGCCCGGCATCTCGACGGGCATCACGCTCGCCCTCTCGGGCGTCGAGACTGCGGGCTTCCTCGAGGCGACCGCGCTCTTCGCGCAGTCGGTCGCCGAGGTGCACGGGCTGCACGTCGAGAACCCCGACCGCGCCCGCGCGCTCGTGATGACGCTCATGATGGGCCGCGAGGGCGTCGACCTCGTGCGCCAGTTCGCCGCGCAGGCGACCGGCACGGGCGTGCCGCGCAACGCCTACTTCGGCGAGATCATCACGAGCACGCTCCCCCGCGCCGTCATGGGCACGGTCGTCGACCGGCTGCGGCACGTGTTCGTCAAGCAGTTCGCCGTGCGCGGCGGCGCGGGCATCATCGGGCGCGCCATCCCGTTCGGGATCGGCGCGGCGATCGGCGGCATCGGCAACCACGTGCTCGGCCGCCGCGTGCTCCAGCAGTCCAGGCTGGCCTTCGGCCCCGCACCGTTCGCGCTCCCCGCCGAACTCGAGCCGCGCGGCGACGAGACGATGCTCACCTCGGCCGGCAGGCGGCTCGCGCGCGCGGTCTCGACCGCGGGGCGCGTCGCGAGCCGGCCGTTCGGACGGCTGACCGCCGGGGCCTCGCGGCGCGACGGGACGGACGGCACCGCCGAGTCCGGCGTCGCCGACGACGACGGGATCGAGACGTCGGCCGAGGTCGCCGGCGACGCTGCCGACCGCGCGGCGGACTGAGCGCCCGGGCTACCGGATCGGCTCGTACCCGAGCAGCTCGCGCAGTTGGCTCGTCTCGGCGTCGAGCACGTCCTCGGGCTTGCCGGCGTCACGTCGGACGCGGAAGCGGCCGCTCAGGGCGATGAGGCGGTCCGCGACGTCGTGCTCGGGGTCGCGCTCGACGAGCCGGAGGGTGATCGAGAACCAGCGTTCGGCGAGCTCGGACTCGTCGGCGAGTTCGAACGCCTCGGCGACGTGCAGGTGCCGCCACCATTCCCCGTTGCCGGAACCGCGCAGTGCGTCGGCCTCGCCGACCGCGTCCTCCCGCCGCCCGAGCGCGAGCAGGACCGAGACGATCGTGCCGGTCGCCTCGTGGGGTCGGGCGTCGGATGCCTCGGCCGCGCGTCGCGCGACGTCGAGCGCCCGTTCGAGCTCGCCGGCCATCTCGAGGTGCTCGGCCGCGACCAGGAGGAGGTGCGCCCGCCGGATCCCGTCGTCGAGCTCGTAGGCCGAGGCATCCGTCGCCCACCGCTCGAGCAGGTCGGCCCGCCCGACGTGGCCGCGTCCGTCGGCGACGCGGAGCTCGACCTCGTCGAGCTCGGCCTCGGTGATCAGCTGCGCCATGGCCCGAGCATACGTTCCGGTCCGCCGGACCGCACCGGGTCGACCGCGGGTCAGTCGACTTCGATCTCGTCGGACTGCTCGGCCGCCTCGCCCTCGGCGTCGTGGTCGTCGACCTCGGGGTCGGTGGCGTGGAGCGCCGCGAAGCGCTCCCACTCGGCCATGAGGTGGTCGATCGCGTCGTGGAAGCGGCGGGTCGTGACGCCGGGCGTCGTGTCGCCGAAGTAGCGCTCCACCCAGTAGCCGAGACGCTCGAGCGCCCGCGCGTCGTGCGCGACCTCGTCGACGCGGGCCAGCATCGCCTCGCCGTCGGCGCGGTCGAGCCATTCGCACGCGGAGAGGTAGCCGCCCGTGTCGACCTGCGCCTGCGGGTTCACCGGTCGGGTGACGAGGAGCGGCCTGCCCGCCGCGAGGCGGTCGTAGACCATCGCCGAGATGTCGACGATCGCGACGTCGGCGGCCGCGAGCTGCCAGCCGAGGTCGTTGCCCTCGTCGACGAGGTGGTGGGCCGACGGGTCCGCGGCGTTCGCCTGCTCGAGCAGGCGCTTGATCTCGTCGTTCGCGGCGCCGTAGTCGTGGTCGACCACGCCCGAGCGCGGGTGAGGGCGGTAGATCACGCGGTGCCGGCCGCTCGCGACGAACGCACGGACCAGGTCGACGCCGTGCGACGCGATCGAGCCGTAGGCGGCCGCGCCGCGGTCGCCCTCCCACGTGGGGGCGTAGAGCACGACCTCGCGGTCGTCGTCCGGGTAGGGCAGCGGGCTGCCGTCGAGGTAGTGGTCGGCCTGCGGGCGGCCGATCGGGATGGCGCGCTTGTCGAAGTCGAAGTCCCAGAGCACCTTCTCGAGGCGTGCGCGCGCCGCATCGCCGGCGATCAGGGCGTAGTCGTAGGCCTTGAACTGGTTGGTGGTCATGTACATCTTGTCGGACTCGCCGTGGTTGATGAACACGTGCCAGCGGCGCCCGTAGCGCATCATCTGGAAGTTCTTGGCGTTCTGGTTGACGTAGAGGATGACGTGCAGGTCCTGCTCGTGGATGACGTGCTCGAGGTCGGCCACCCGGCGGACGTACGCGACGGGCAGGGGCGACTCGTCGAGCAGCGCGAGCGCCGCGCCCGACGCGCGGCTGAGCAGGAGCACGGGGTGCCGCTCGGCGAGGCGCGCGAGCGGCTTGTACCACTGCCGCAGCTGGTACAGGTTGACCCTGCCATCGGCGAAGTAGACGCCGACGCGGAACCGGTGCGGCTCGAGGGCCCCCTGCTCCGCGAGCTTCTCGGCGATCAGTCGCTGCGCGCGTCGCGAGCGAAGGACGTTCTGCACGAGCTTCACGGCGCGGCGCGCGTCTCTCCTCAGTTCCACCGTCCAAGGGTAGCCGCCGTCGCGCACGGCTCGTGACGCGGGTCAGACGACGGGGGGACGCCCGGCGAGGGCCATCCGCAGCACGGTGCGCCAGCGCATGGGGCGCCGCTCACCCGGGTCCTCGCGCCAGCCGGCACGCCAGCCGGCGAACCAGGCGCGGAGCGCCGCGGGCCGGCGGAACCACCGCAGCACCTGGATCGCCGTCCACGAGCCGACGTAGCAGGGGACGAGGATCGCCGGCAGGTTGCGGCGCGCGAGCCAGACCCGGTTCCGGGCGTTCAGCCGGTGGTAGTACGCGTGCCGTGCCGGGTCGATGACCGGGTGCGCGGCCTCGAGGTCGCCCGCGTACCAGGCGCGGTAGCCGGCGTCCCACACGCGCCAGGCCAGCTCGATGCCCTCGTGGGCGTAGAAGAACGGGTCGGCCCAGCCGCCGGATGCCTCGAACGCGGGCCTGGGCATGAGCACCGCGCCCTCCCAGCACGAGAACACGTCGCTCGAGTGCGCCGGATCGCCCTTCCGGATGCGCGGGATCCATCGCCGCGGCGATTCGAGGCCGGTCGGGTCGACGACGCGCGGCTGCACGAGCCCGAGGTCGGCTCGCGCGGCGAGCAGGCGGCATCCGTCGGCCAGGAACGTCGGGCTCGGAAGGTACGCGTCGTCGTCGAGGAAGAACAGGACGCCGCCCGCGACCTCGGGCACGCCCCGGTTGCGGCCGGCCGGGATGCCGAGGTTCTCGGGGAGGTGCAGCGTGCGCACCTCGGCGGGGAGCGGCGGCTCGGCCGTCGCCGGGTCCCAGCCGTTGCCGACGCAGACGACGTCGACGTCGACGTCCTGCTGGTCGAGCACGCTCCGGATGCCGCGCATGAGCTCGACGGGACGCCGGCCCATCGTCAGCACCACGACCCCGACGCGGGGTCGAGCCGTCGTCGGAGTCGCCTCAGGCACGGACACGACGCGAGGCCATGATCGCGACGAAGTGGCCGACGAGCGCCAGCACCGCCAGGGGCAGCAGCGCCGCGACGACGACGCGGTCCACGAGCGGCTGCCCGGCGAACAGCCCCACGACCGCCGCCGCGAACGCGATCAGGGTCAGCTCGACCGAGTGGTACAGGCGGTGGAACGGGACGAACCGGGCGGCCTTCCGGAGGGTCGCGATGAGGCCCCCGCGCGGCGCGGTCTCGCCGTGGGTGTCGGCGAGCTTCGGCAGGCCCGCGTTGGCGCGTGCCACGTGCACCATGTCGTTCAGCGCCTTGTTCAGCACGATCACGAGCGCCAGCAGGGCCGCGATCGTCGTCCACAGGAAGTCGGCGGGGAACTCCAGCGGGTACGCGGCGGCGCGGATGCCGAGGGCGAGCGGGATCAGCGCCTCGGTCGAGTAGTGCCCGACCTTGTCGAGGAACACGCCGGCGGGGCTCGACGTGCGACGCCAGCGCGCGACCTCGCCGTCGCAGCAGTCGACGAGCATCTGCAGTTGGCCGAGCACGACCGCGAGCAGGGCGCCCCAGATGCCGGGGATCAGCAGCGCCGCTGCGGTCGACCAGCCCACGAGGATCATGAGCCCGGTCACTCCGTTCGCCGAGATCCGCGTGTGCAGCAGCAGCCACGTCAGGTACGGCGAGAGGTTGCGCAGGTACAGGGAGGCGGTCCAGTGCTCCGCGTTCCTGCGGCCGCGCACCTCGGGCGGCTGCGTCACCTCGCGCTGCTCGGCGAGGCTCGACGGGATCCCCCGCTCCGGCATGGGCTCCGACATGCTCACCTTCCCGTGTGCTCGGCGATGTTGCTCGTCAGCGAGAGGTAGCCGAGCACGAACCCCGTCCCCCACGCGACGTGGATGCACGGCAGCACGAGCACGAACCATCCGGCCGTCGCCGCACCTCGGCCCCGCGCGTACGCGAACGTCGCGGCGATCACGAAGAGCAGGTAGACGAGCGGCACGGCGAAGCCGACGAGCAGCCACGGCGCCTGGCCCATCGCGGCCTGCACGACGCCGATGACCCCGAGGACGAGTCCGAGCACGACGCCGACGACCATGGCCGGCGGCACGAAGTAGCGGAGGCCGTTCGCGGCGGGGAACCGGCGCGCCAGCTCGCCGCGCCAGAGCCCGGTCGAGAACATCTGCCGGGCGAGTCGTTCGAGGCTCGACCGAGGGCGGTACGTGACCGCGAGCTCCGGCGTGAACCAGACCGTTCCGCCCGTCTGCCGCAGGCGCCGGTTCAGCTCCCAGTCCTGGCCGCGCTTGATCGTCTCGTCGAAAAGGCCGACGCGCTCGAGCGCGCTCCTGCGGAACACCCCGAGGTAGACCGTCTCGACCGCACCCTCGCGGCCGCCGACGTGGAACGCCGAACCGCCGAGGCCGACGGGGGTCGTGTACGCGAGGGCCACGGCACGCTCGAACGGCGTCTCGCCGCGCGCGTCCATGATGCCGCCCACGTTGTCGGCGCCCGTGCGCACGAGCGTCTCGACCGCGATGCGCGTGTAGTCGACCGGCAGCATCGAGTGCGAGTCGACGCGGACCACGACCGGGTGCACGGCCGCGCGGATGCCGATGTTGAGCCCGGCGGGCGTCGACCCGACCTCGTTCTCGAGCACGTGCACGCGCGCGTCGCGCGATGCCAGGGCCTCGACGAGCTCGGTCGTGCCGTCGATCGACGGGCCGAGGGCGATCAGCACCTCGACCGGGCCGTCGTACTCCTGCGCGAGGATCGATTCGACCGCGTCCCGGACGTGCGACGCGTCGTTCAACACGGGCATGACATACGAGACGCCGATCGGCGGCGACAGGTCCGCCGGATGGGGCTGGTCGGGCATGGTCCTCACTCGTGCACAGGGTCGATCGAGCCTAGCAGCAGGCACCCTCGCGATCGCCGTGCCGACGCGGGGTTCCCGGCGCACGGGAACGGGGGCCGGACCGCTGGTCCGGCCCCCGTGGGAGCGATCGCCCGGGAAGGCGGGCTCGGCGTCAGCCCTCGAACGTGCCGAGGGTCACGGTCACCGTGTTCGACTCGCCGTCGCGCGTGTAGGTCAGCTCGGCCTCCGCGCCGCCGGCCAGGGCGCGCACCTGCGCGGTCAGGTCGGTCTGGTCGGTGATCGGGATGCCGTTCAGCGCCGTCACGACGTCGCCGGACTGCAGGCCCGCCGCCTCGGCGGCGCCGCCCGCGCTCACCTCGGAGATGAGCGCGCCGACCGTCGAGCTCTCGCCGCTCGCCTGCGCCGAGGTCACCGTGGCGCCGAGCAGGCCGTGCGTGGCCGAGCCGTTCTCGATGATCTCGCTCGCGATGCGCTCGGCGAGGTTCGAGGGCACCGCGAAGCCGACGCCGATGTTGCCGGCCTCGCTCGAGCTGCCGCCGGCGGAGAGGATGGCGACGTTCACGCCGATGAGCTTGCCCTCGCCGTCGAGCAGCGCGCCGCCCGAGTTGCCCGGGTTGATCGCGGCATCCGTCTGGATCACCGGGATCGAGATCAGGCCGCCGCCGCTCGACGAGCCCGAGCCGCCGCCCTGCTCGCCGTCGAAGTTCCAGAAGTCGAACGGGCTCTCGCCCGAGCCGCCCTGGTCGCCCTGGTCGCCCTCGCCGCCGTCGGGCGTGGTCTCGGGCGCCGCCGACGACTCCACGTCGATGCTGCGGTTCAGCGCGCTGACGATGCCGTTCGTGACGGTCCCGGAGAGGCCGAGCGGCGCGCCGATCGCGATCGCGGTGTCGCCCACGTTGAGCTCGCTCGAGTCGGCGAACTCGATCGGCGTGAGGCCGGAGGCATCCGTCAGCTTGATGACCGCGAGGTCGCTCAGCGGGTCGGTGCCGATGAGCTCGGCCGAGTACAGCGTGCCGTCGTCGGCCTTGACCTGGATCGACGCGTCGCCGGTCGCGCCGTCGAGCGTGACGACGTGGGTGTTCGTGAGGACGTAGCCGTCCTCCGACAGGATGATGCCGGAGCCCGTGCCGCCCGACTGGCCGCCACTCACCTCGATGGTGACCACGCTCGGGCTCGCGGCCGCGGCGACGGCTGCGACCTGGTTCACCGAGCCGTCGTCGTTCACGACGATGCGCTGCGTGCCCGACGAGGTCTGCTCGACGGCGCTGTCGCCGTCGTTGGTGATGAGCGCGGTGATGCCGGCGCCCGACGCGCCGCCGATGAGCGCGGCGGCCACGATCGCGGCGGCGACGCCGAAGCCGACGCGGCGCTGCTTGGGCGCGGGCTCCTGGGCCGGCGCCGGGGCCGGGGCACCGCCGAAGGCGGGCGGGACGGTTCCGGCGCCGCCGGCCTGCGCGGTGCCGGGTGCTCCGGCGATCGGCGTGGTCGGCTGCGTCTGGCCCGCGGTCGGCGCGGCGGCCGGCTCGTGGCGGTACTGGCCCGCCACGTACGGCTGCGGGGCCTGGCCGGGCGTGTAGACGGTGCCGGTCGGGCGCGGCGCGGGCGCGGCGGGCGCGGCGGGCACAGCGGGCGCGGCGGCCTCGGCGGGCGCAGCGGCCTCGGCCGGCGCAGCGGCCTCGGCGGGCGCGGCCGGGGCGGCCTGCGGCGCCGGCGTGGCCGACTCGGTCACGGGCTCGGCGGGCGCCTCGGCGCGGGGGGTCTCGACCTGGGCGGTGGCCTCCGCGGCGTCCGCACCCTGCGCCGTCGGCGCGGGCTGCTGCTCCGGGGTCTGCTCGATCCCGCCGGTGTTGGTCTCGGTCATCTTCGCTCCTTCCAGCGGATGCCAGCATCCCGCTCCAAGCTGTGCGGCGAATCGGCGGTCCCTATGTCGAAGCTATGTCGCCACCGTGAACCGCCCGGGCGCCGCAGTCAGCGTAGCCGCCGGACCGTGGCATACGGTGTGAGCGTGGATGCCATGCCCTCACGACCGCTCGCACCGTGGCAGCGGACCGCAGCCGGAGCGGGCCTGCTCGCCCCCGACGGCGGCGTCGCCCCGACCGTCTTCGCCGAGATGAGCGCGCTCGCCGTCTCGACGGGAGCGATCAACCTGGGGCAGGGGTTCCCCGACGAGGACGGCCCGCGCGAGGTGCTCGACGCCGCACGCGAGGCGATCGCGACCGGCGTGAACCAGTACCCGCCGGGGCCGGGCCTGCCCGTGCTCCGCGAGGCGATCGCCCGGCACCAGCACCGCTGGTACGGCCTGTCGGTCGATCCGGCGCACGAGGTGCTCGTCACGGCCGGCGCGACCGAGGCGCTCGCGGCCACCCTGCTGGCGTTCGTCGACGACGGCGACGAGGTCGTCACGTTCGAGCCGTCGTACGACGCGTACGGGGCGGTCATCGCGCGCGCGGGCGGCATCCACCGCACCGTGCCCCTGCGCTTCCCCGACTGGCGGCCCGACCACGACGACCTCCGCGCCGCCGTGACCGACCGCACGCGCGTCATCCTGGTCAACTCGCCGCACAACCCGACGGGCATGCTCCTCGACGAGGCGACGCTCGACGTCATCGTGGAGCTCGCGCACCGGCACGACGCGCTCATCGTCACCGACGAGGTCTACGAGCACCTCGTCTTCGACGGGCAGCACGTGCCGATCGCGACCCACCCGGGCGCGTGGGAGCGCACGGTCTCGATCTCGTCGGGCGGCAAGACGTTCAACACGACGGGGTGGAAGATCGGCTGGGTCACCGGCCCCGCGCACCTCGTGACGGCCGTGCTCGCGGTGAAGCAGTACCTGACCTTCGTCAACGGCGCGCCGTTCCAGCCCGCGATCGCGGCGGGGCTCGACCTGCCCGACCGGTACTTCACGGATGCCGCGGCCGAGCTCGCGGCACGCCGCGACCTGCTCGTGGCGGGCCTCACGGCCGCGGGCTTCACGCCGTCGGTGCCGGCGTCGGGCTACTTCGTGGTGGCGGATGCCGCGCCGCTCGGCGCGCACGACGGCGACGCGTTCTGCCGCGAGCTCCCACATCGCGCGGGCGTCGTCGGCGTGCCCGTCACGGCGTTCGTGCACCCGGAGCGCCGCGACGAGGTGCGGAGCCTCGTGCGGTTCGCCTTCTGCAAGCGGCGCGAGGTGCTCGAGACTGCCGCGGAGCGGCTCGCGGCGATGGGATGAGTCGGCAGCCGGTGCGGGCAGGGCGGTCCGCCAGCCCGGCGGCCACGAGCGCTCAGCCGTCCTCGCGCACGACGACCGTGAACCGTCTCAGCGCGAGCGCGGGATTGCGCCTTCGCACCTCGGCGATGCGCTCCGTCGAGAGCCAGGCGAGCGCGACATCCGTCTGCTCGCCGATCGTGGCGACCTCGACGCCCATCGGGTCGACGATCATGCTGTTGCCCGCCCCGATCGGCGGGGCGTGGTCGGCGGCGAGCACGTAGGCCGTGTTCTCGATCGCGCGCGCCGTCGTGAGCGTGCGCCAGTGCGCCTCCTTCAGCGGCCCGCGAACCCACTCGGCCGGCATGCAGACCACGTCGGCGCCGGCGTCGACGATGCGTCGCGTCACCTCGGGGAAGCGCGCGTCGTAGCAGGTCTGCAGGCCGAAGCGGATGCCGCCGACCGCGAACGTCTCGGGATCGCCGATCTCGCCCGGGGCGACCCATTCGCTCTCGCGCTGGCCGAACGCGTCGTACAGGTGCAGCTTGCGGTACGCGGCGACGACGCCCTCGGCCGGCGCGACGGCGACGACCGTGTTCGCCACGCGACGCTCCTCGCCCGCCGGGCGCTCGATCATGCCCACGACGAGGTGCACGCCGAGCCGATCGGCGAGCGCCGACAGCGCGATCGTGAACGGCCCGTCGAGCGGTTGCGCCGCCTCGGCCCAGTCGGGGCCCGGCTCGGGCGTGAAGTAGCTGGAGTACTCGGGGAACACCACCAGCCGCGCGCCGCGGCGCGCGGCGAGCTCCGCGAGCCGCTCGATCTCGGCGAGGTTGGCGTCGGGGTCGTCGCCGGGCGCGAACTGCGCGACCGCGACGGCGAGGGGCGCGGCATCCGTCTGCATGACGCCAGCCTAGGCGGGCCCGCCGACCTCAGACGCGGAGTTCGCGCCCGACGATCACCGTGCGCGCGGCGGGCAGCTGCGCGAGGTCGACCGCTGAACCGTGGACGCGCTCGAGCGCGATGAAGAGGCGCTGCTGCCACCGCGGGAGGGCCGAGTCCGCGTCGGCCACGGGCGAATCCGACGAGACCACGTAGGTCGCGTCCTCGAGCTGCTCCGGCGCGAACCCGGCGTCCGTGCGCGCGGCCGCGATCGCCAGGGCATCGGAGACCCGCACCCGCTGGCGGTACCCGAAGCCGGCCTCGACGACGGTCACGCCCGGCACCAGGGGCCGGCTCTCGACCTCGACCCCGAACGGGGAGGTCGTCGTGCGCATCGCCAGCACGATCACGTGCTCGGAGAGCACCCGGTAGCGCTCGAGGATCGTGGTGAGCGCCACCGGCGCGGTGTCGCTGCTCCGGGCCAGGTACACCGTGGTCCCGGGGACGCGCGGCGCGGCGGCGAGGTGGTCGACGAGGCCGGCGAGCAGGGGCTCGTCCGCCCGACGGGCGATGGCCATCCGGCGCGACCCGCGCCACCAGGTCCACATGGTCACCACGAGCAGCACGCCGACCCCGAGCGGCACCCAGCCGCCGGTCACGACCTTCGTCAGGTTCGCGGCGAGGAAGGCGAGCAGCACGCCGAGGATCGCGACGATCCCGATGGCGCGGAGCGCCGACAGGCGTCCCCGGGCTCGCAGCAGCAGCAGGAGCAGGGTCGTCGTCGAGCTCAGGGTCACGGTGACCGCGATGCCGTAGGCCGACGCGAGCGCCGACGAGCTCTGGAATCCCACGACGAGCCCGATGACGGCCACGGCGAGCAGCAGGTTGACCGCGGGGAGGTAGAGCTGCCCGCGGTGCGACGCCGAGGTGTGGACGACGCGGACGGTCGGGATGAGGTCGAGCCGCCCGGCCTGGTGCACCGCGCTGAACGCGCCCGAGATCACCGCCTGCGACGCGATGACCGTCGCCACGGTCGCGAGGATCACGACCGGCACGGTCGCCCACCCCGGCACGAGGAGGAAGAAGGAGTTCGGCCCGGCCGCACCCGCGGTGAGGACCGCCGCCGCCTGGCCGACGTAGGCCACCAGCAGGCACGGGAAGACGATCGCGAGCCACGCGATCGTCACCGGCCTCCGGCCGAAGTGCCCCATGTCGGCGAAGAGCGCCTCCGCGCCCGTGATCGCGAGCACCACGCCGCCGAGCGCGAGGAAGGCCGTCCACGGGTGCTCGGCGACGAGCAGCACGATCCAGTGCGGCGAGAGCGCCACCAGCACGTCGGGCCGGCCCGCGATGGCGACGAACCCGAGCACGGCCAGCAGCCCGAACCACGCGAGCATGATCGGTCCGAAGACCCGGCCGATGCGCGCCGCGCCGAACCGCTGCACGACGAAGAGCCCCACGAGGATCGCGACCGTGATCGGGACGACGACCGCCCCGAGGTCCGGGTCGAACGTGGTGAGCCCCTCGACGGCGGAGAGCACCGAGATCGCGGGGGTGATCATGCTGTCGCCGAGGAACATCGCCGCGCCGAGGATCGCCACGACCGTGGCCAGGGTCCGCACCGTCGCCGTCGGGTGGGCGCGGCGGAGTTGGGCGAGCAGGGCCAGCAGCCCGCCCTCTCCGTCGTTGTCGAAGCGCATCAGGACCCCGACGTAGAGCACCGTCACCACGAGCGTGATCGACCACACGACCATCGACGTCACGCCGTAGACGGTCGTGGAATCGATCGATCCGGCCGGCGCGAGCGCGGCGCTCAGCGCGTACAGGGGGCTGGTCCCGATGTCGCCGAACACGACGCCGAGCGCGCCGATCGCCGCCGCGCCCGTCGGCGTCGCCGGTGGCGCCTGGCCGGCCCGTCGCGTGGCGGTCACATCCGCTCCTTGACCCCGGCGCGGATGAGCAGCCAGTTCACGGGGTAGCTCGTGCAGAAGCCCGCGATCATCGCGACCTGCATGGCGAACCAGAATTCCGGGGTGAGCACCGGGATCATCCCGCCGAACCAGAGCGGAGCGAGCAGGAACTGGGCGATCGCCATCGTGCCGTACATGCCGACCTGCCAGGCCGAGATGGATGCCGCATCCGCCGTGACGGCCGCCTTCAGCCCGTCGCGGAAGCCCAGTCCGCGCATCGGCACGATGGCGAAGTACTGGAAGGCGATGCCGATCGCGAAGGCGAACACGAAGTCCCACACCCACACGGCGAAGATGCGCTCCTGGAAGAGCCAGCCGTAGCCCGTGAGCACGGCGAGCACCGGCACGAGCACCAGCAGGAACTCCCCCACGATGTCGCCGAGCGTGCACCCCGCGCCGCAGTGGTTCGTGCTCACGGCGACGGCCTCCGGCATGCTGCGCCTGCGCGGCGGGCGGTCGTCCCCGCGACGGGCGGACCGCCCGATCCGCAGGTACACCAGCAGCCAGAGGATGCCGCCGAAGAGCATGTTCACCGGCCAGACGACGTTCATCACCGACATCCGCTGCGGTCGACGCCGCACGTCGAGCCAGACCCACGCGGCGCATGCGAAGCCGATGACGAGCGACGTCCAGGCGATCGCCGTCACCCAGGCGGGGAACGTGGCCGCGTCGGCGGGCATATGCCGCACTCTACGGCCCCCGCGCGCGGGCCGCGCCTGCCGCGCCGACGATCGGGGAGGCGTAGTCAAGCCGATCCGGGCCGCGATGGCAAGTGCCTCCCGTCGATCCGCGGCGCCTGTTGGACTGGTGGGGTTCAGGCGCGCGACCCGAACGGCCGCCGCGCACGATCGGTCCCTGCGCCGACGGGCCAGCAACCCCGCTCTTCCGGGCATCGGGGCCACGACAGATGGGAAACCCTGTGCTCAGAGCACCACGACGCTCCCTCGGCGCACTCGCCGTGGGGGCCCTCGCCGCGAGCTTCCTCGCGGCGACGGCGGCGCCGGCCTCGGCCGACGACCACGAGAACCTCCCCGGCGAACCGACGATCACGCTGCCGATCAACGACAGCGCCGCCGGCGGGACCTACGACCAGGACTTCACGCGCGTCTACGCGGGCGCGACCCCGGACGGCACCCCGGTCTACATCTACGTGCCCGCGGGCACACCGCTCGACGGCAGCGCGCCGGTCGGCGTCGACAGCCTCGACCCGGCATTCGACCACACCGCGCCGGACGACGAGTTCGTCCCGTGCGCCGACGCCGACGTCGCCGACTACACGATCACGCAGGCCCAGGTCGACTACATGGGCGACCAGCTCGCGAACCAGATCGTCGCGGTCGACGAGGAGCACTTCGGCCCGATGGATGCCGCCGACCCGGCGGTGCCCGAGAGCGACTCGCTCGTCATGGTGGTCTACAACGTGCAGGACGAGCAGTACTACGACTGCGACGTCACGAGCTACACGGCCGGCTACTTCGCACCCGATTTCATCGACTCGGCCGGCATGAACACGATCGTGATCGATGCCTACGACTGGGCGAACCGCGTCGGGCCGGATGACTCGGAGTGGCGCGACGACGACCCGGCGAACGACCAGGCGACCCTCTACGAGGGCGTCATCGCGCACGAGCTCGAGCACCTGCTGCACAACTACAGCGACCCGGGCGAGCTCAGCTGGGTCGACGAGGGCCTCGCCGACTTCGCGGTGTTCCTCAACGGCTACGACGTGGGCGGCTCGCACCTGACCTACCACCAGGTGTTCTACGCCGAGACCTCCCTGACCCGATGGGCGGGCGGCCTCGAGAACTACGGCGCCGCCTACACCTACTTCCAGTACCTCTGGGAGCAGGCGGGCGGCAACGGCGACGGCACGTACGAGCCCGACCTCGAGTACGACGGCGCCGGCGGCGACCTGCTGATCAAGCTCGTCTTCGAGAACCAGGCCGACGGCATGGCCGGCGTCGACGCCGCGATCGCCGAGTTCAACGCGGCGACCGGGAGCGACCTGCGCTCGGCCACCGAGCTCTACGAGGACTGGGCCGTGGCCGTCTACCTCGACGACGAGGACTCGGAGCGCTTCGACATCAAGGCCGTCGACTTCGGCGACCCGGCCTCGACGAGCTGGACGATCGACATCGCCGACGACCAGTTCTGGGACGGCCGCGGGTCGAACCAGGGCGCGCAGCCCGAGGCGAAGTGGGACCGCCGGAAGAACGGCCAGGCCGACACGGCGCTCCCGTTCGGCATCCAGATCGAGCGGTTCCGGAACCCGGGCCCGCAGGTCACGGTCGCGCTCGACGGCGATGACACCACGCAGATCGCGCCGCACACCGGCGACACGCACTGGTACGGCGGCTACGAGAGCCAGGCCGACAACGTCCTCGACGTCGACGTGGCGGATGGCGCGGCCTCGACGCTCGACTTCTGGAGCTGGAGCTTCATCGAGGAGGGCTGGGACTACGGGTTCGTCGAGGCGCTCGTCGGCGGCGAGTGGGTGACCGTGCCGTTGACGGATGACTCGGGCGCCGTCGTCACGACGGACGACGACCCGCACGGCAACAACACCGAGGGCAACGGCCTCACTGGCACGTCGGGCGGCGAGTACTTCGTCGACGACCCCGAGTACGTGCACCTCTCGGCCGACCTGCCCGCGGGGACGACGGACGTGCGCTTCCGCTACTCGACCGACGCCGCCTACCTCGACACCGGATGGTTCGTGGACGACGTCATGGTCGACGGCGAGGCCGCGACGCTCTCGTCGGCCGACGGCGAGTGGATCGAGACGACGGGGCTCCAGGACAACAACTGGACGCTCCAGGTCGTCGCGAGCTGCGACCTCACCCCCGGTGAGGACTCCGAGTACGAGATCGTCGACGAGGCCGGCAACCACGTCTACCGCCTCGAGGGCGACGACATCACGATGGCCGGCCTCGACACGTCGTGCGCGAAGGGCAAGAACCGCGACTTCGCGACCCTCGTGTCGAACCTGCCCACCGGCGACCTCGACACGCTGGACGCGGGGTACGAGCTCACGGTGACGAACACCGGCAACGGCCGGAAGGGCTAGCCCCGACCGCCGTCCCGACCTCGTCGGCAGGCCCCGGTCCCCTCGGACCGGGGCCTGCCCGTTCGCCGGCGCATCTGAGAAGGTGAGCTATGGACACCATCGAGGTCAAGGGCGCCAACGGCGAACGGCTCCTGTACGACGGCGCCACGGTCGCGAAGTTCCGGCACAACGGCATGGACGAGGCCGCGCGGAACCCGATCTCGACGTATCGCGAGATCCGGGTCACCCACAAGCCCGCCAAGCGCGGTCGGCCCGGCCGCTACGAGGTCCTCCTCGCCATGGCCTCATTCATGGCACTCACCGTCGAGGAGACGGAGAAGCCGCAGCTCGACGCCCTCGTCGCGGCGCTCGAACGGTCCAAGGCGTGAGGCTGGCCGACGCGCCGTGGACATGCGAAAGGCCCCGATCCAGTCGGACCGGGGCCTCTCGATTTGGTTGCGGGGGCAGGATTTGAACCTACGACCTCTGGGTTATGAGCCCAGCGAGCTACCGAACTGCTCCACCCCGCGGCACAAGAGATAACACTAGCACGCGTTCGGAGGGCGGTCGAATCGAGGCCGCATCCCGGGCGGGTCGGGGTCTCGATACGGCGCTGCGCGCCTACTCGACCGCCGGACTCGGGGGTCTCGATACGGCGCTGCGCGCCTACTCGACCACCGGAGAGCGGGTCTCGATACGGCGCTGCGCGCCTACTCGACCACCGAGGTCGCCGGCCGCGAGGCATCGAGCTCGTAGCCGAGCGGCAGCCACCGGCGGTCGGGCCAGCCGAACATGCCGTCGCCCTTGGGCACCGTGATCGGGAACATCCGCCACGGCAGCTCGTAGTGCTCGTCGAAGTGGTCGACCCTGAGCCCGGCGTCGCGCAGCGCGGCGAAGACCTCGCCGAGCGGATGCATCCACTCCCAGGTCCGGGCGTTCACCAGCCGGGCCTCGGGGTCGGCGTAGTCGCTCGGGTCGTCGATGATGTCCGGACCGGTGCTCACGTACGGGTAGGCGAACGCGGGCATCCCTCCGGGACCGGCGTCGCCCTCGAACACGTAGGCCGAGGGGTGGCCGTCGGCGAAGAACAGGCGGCCGCCGGGCTTCAGGAACCAGGCGATGATGCGCGCCCACTCCGCGACATCCGGAAGCCAGCCGATCGTGCCCCAGGTGGTGAACACCAGGTCGAACGACTCGGGGTCGGGCAGCCGGTGGCGCGCGTCGTAGACGTTCGCCTCGATGAAGCGCGCTCGGTCGGCGACGCCGAGCTCGCCCGCCATCCGCCGCGCCTCCTCGACCGCGGGACGCGAGAAGTCGATGCCGATCGTCTCGGCCCCGAGGTTGACGAGCGACAGCGTGTCGGAGCCGAAGTGGCACTGCAGGTGCAGCACGCGCACGCCGCCGAGGCCGTCGGGGAACATCCGGTCGATGCCCGCCTGCGCGATCGGGTCGAGCACGCTGCCGCCGGCTCGGAGGCGCGTCCGGTCGTAGAACGGCGACGCCACGTGGAGCGCGACGCGCTCGTCCCAGTTCGCGCGGTTCTCCTCGAGCCAGTCCCCCGAGCCGAGATCGACCGACATCAGCCGTTCGACGGTTCCTCGGTCGACGGCGCCTCGGTCGACGGCGTCTCCGTCGTGCTGGCCCCGTCCTCGGCGAGGACGATGAGCTCCGAGATGATCTCGGCGAGCTCGGCGTCCGCCGCACCGTAGGCCACCCAGTCGCCGTCCTGCAGCGCCTGCTGCTTGTCCTCGATGGCCTGTCGGGCACGGTTCAGCAGCGACTGCAGCTCGGTGTCCTCGGTCGTCGGGGGCGCCTCGCCCTCGCCGCCCGTCTCGCCGCCGTCGGGCGTGGTCGGCTCGACCTCCTCGTCGCCCGCGGCCGCGCCGGAGTCGCCGCCGAACAGCACGTTCAGCGCCTCGTCGAGCGTGTCCTGGAAGGCGATCTCGTCGCCGAACGCCACGAGCACCTTCTGCAGCAGCGGATAGCTCGTCTCACCGGTCGACTGAACGTAGACGGGCTGCACGTAGAGCAGGCCGCCGCCGACGGGCACGGTGAGCAGGTTGCCGTTGATCACGTCGGACTGGCCCTGCTTCAGCAGGTTCAGCGACTGCGACACCGTCGGGTCGGAGTTGAAGGTGTTCTGCACCTGACCGGGGCCGGGCACGTTGTCGTCCTCCGGCAGCGAGAGCAGCCTCAGCTTGCCGTAGCCCTCTGCACGTTCGCCCTCGGTCGAGCCCGCGTCGGAGTCGACCGCGAGGTACCCGCGCAGCACGTTGCGGCTCGCGCTGCCGCGCGCCTCGGGGATGAACGTCGAGTAGATCGAGTAGGTCGGCGCCTCCTGGCCGGGCATCTGCATGGTCAGGTAGTACGGCGGCTGCAGGAACGAGGTCGCCGCGCTCTGCGTCGGGTCGAGCGGCGTCGTCCACGCGTCCTCGCGCGAGTAGAAGGTCACCGGGTCGGTCACGTGGTAGCGCCCGAGCACGGCCCGCTGCATCTTGAACAGGTCGGCCGGGTAGCGCACGTGGCTCATGAGCTCGCCGGACATCTCGCTCATGTCCTTGATCGTGCTGGGGAAGACCTTCTGCCACGTCTGCAGGATCGGGTCCTCGTCGTCCCAGGCGTAGAGCGTCACGGTGCCGTCGTACGCGTCGACCGTGGCCTTGACGGAGTTGCGGATGTAGTTGACCTCGTCGAACGCGAGCGGCTGCTGCACGGCCTCGCTGTCGGAGATGGCCTCGCTGTAGCTGACCTTGTTCGAGTACGGGTACTGGTCGGAGAGCGTGTAGCCGTCGACGATCCAGACGACGCGTCCGTCGACGATGGACGGATACGTGTCGGAGTCGAGCGTGAGGTAGGGCGCGACCTTCTGGACGCGCTCGATCGGGTTGCGGTCGTAGAGGATCTGCGACTCGTTCGAGACCTGGTCGGAGAGGAAGATCTGCTCGGACTGGAACTTCAGCGCGTAGACGAGCTTCGTGAACACGTTGTCGAGCACGGGGCCGCCGTCGCCGGTGAAGGTCGTCTGCTGCGGCTCGCCCTCACCGCCCGCCGGGTAGTCGAGCTCGATGGGCGCCGTGCCCTCGGGGGCGCCGACGATCGAGTACTCGGGCGAGTTCTCGCCGAAGTAGACGCGCGGTTCGAACTCCGGAAGCGTGCCGCTCGACGGGATCCCCGATTCGAGGAAGACCGGCTGGCCGTCGCTCGAACGCTGGTTGCCGGCGGCCGCGACCAGGCCGTAGCCGTGCGTGTAGACGAGGTGCGAGTTGAACCACGTCTGCGCGTCGTTCAGGCCCTCGAGGTTGAGGTCGCGGATCGCGACGACCGTGTCCTGCGACTGCCCGTCGATCTCGTAGCGGTCGACGTCGAGCATCTCGGGGAACTGGTAGTACTGGCGGAACTGCTCGAGCTGGCGGAACGCCGGGCTGATGACCGCCGGGTCCATGAGGCGGATGCTCGCGGTGGTCGCCGCGTCGGAGCGCAGGGCGCCGGGCTCGGCATCGGTCTCCGCCTCGTACGGGATCTCCTCGATGTCGGCGACGCCGAACGCGTCGCGCGTCTCGTCGATGTTCCGGTCGATGTACGGCGCCTCAAGCGCTCGCGCGCTCGGGTCGACCTGGAAGCGCTGCACGACCCACGGGTAGAGCGAGCCGATGAGCAGGCTCGAGACGATCAGGAGCACCGCGCCGACGAGCGGCAGTCGCCACCGGCCGAGGATCGCGGTGATGAAGAAGAGCACGGCCACGACGGCGGCGATGACCGAGAGGATCTGGCGACCGGGGATCGTCGCGAACACGTCGGTGTAGGAGGCACCGGTGATGAGCGAACCGGTCTCGGTCACGGTCGCGTACTGGTCGAACCAGATGCTCACGGCCTGCAGCAGCAGGTAGAGACCGGCGGTGACCGCGATCTGGATGCGCGCGGCCTTCGAGATGACGACCTCGCGGCCGCTCACGCGGATCGCCCCGTAGAGGTAGTTCGTCGCGATGACGAGCAGGCCCGAGAGCAGGACGACCGCCGACGCGAAGCCCACGATCGACCGGTAGAAGGGCAGCTCGAAGACGTAGAAGCCGATGTCGAACTGGAACTGCGGGTCGACCGAGCCGAACGGCGTGCGGTTCAGGAAGGCGAGCACCGAGTCCCAGCGGCTCGCCGTCGAGACGCCGGCGAAGATGCCGAGGACGGCCGGGATGCCGTACATCGCGAGGCGCCGGAGCGGCTCGAAGATCTCCTGATAACGATCCAGTTGCGAATTGAGCTTCGCGTACACCGGACGGGTCCGATAGGCGATCTGGATGGAGAGCCACACCGGCACGGCCATCGCGACGAAGCCGATGAGGAAGAGCACTATCCGCGTGATCCACTCGGTCGTCAGCACCTCGAGGAACCCGAGCTGGTCGTACCAGCGGATGTCCGCGTAGATACCGGCGAACACGAAGAACGCGATGACGAGGGCGCCGACGATGCCGATCGTGATCGCGATCGGCGCGCGGCGGCGCGTCGTCCTCGGTTCCTGCGACTGTGCTGTGGACACTCTCGGCCTCATTCGGGTCGGGACGGGATCGGATTCCCATCCTACGGTCGGCTTTCTTGGAAAGGGCTGGCGGGGCGGGCCGCGCGGCTCCGCTCCGGGCGAACGCGGGCCCGCGGCATCCGTCGTCGACGACCGGCGGATGCCTCGCGGCGAGGGGTCAGCCGACGACGGCGTCGCAGCTCCGGAAGGCGGACGTGTCCCCGCCCTCGCCGACCGTCTCGACGATGTCCCGGGCCTCCTCGAGCGTGCCGACCGCGAAGACCTCGAGCCCGTCGGGCACGTTCCCGACGACCTCCTCGCAGTTGGACTCGGGTGCGAGGAACCACGGGGAGCCCGCGTCGAGCGCGCCCCAGAGCTTCTGGCGGATGCCGCCGATGGGGCCGACGGTCCCGTCGGAGTCGATGGTCCCGGTCCCCGCCACGTTCTCCCCGCCGGTCATCGCGCCCGGCGTCAGCGTGTCGACGATGCCGAGCGCGAACATGAGCCCGGCGCTCGGACCGCCGACGTCGTTCAGCTGGATCTCGACGTCGACGGGGAACTCGTACCGCATGCGCACGCCGACGCCGAGCACGGCGTTGCCGCCGTTGTCGGCCGGGGTCGCCTCGACCTCGAGGTCCTCGCCGTCGCGGACGATCCCGATCGCGGCGGGCGACTCGGTCCCGTGCTCCCCGAGCGCCGTGCGCAGTTCGTCGACCGAGTTCACCTCCGCCCCGTCGACCGAGCGGATGACGTCGCCCTCCTCGATCACGCCCTCGGCCGGGGTCCCCTCGCCGACGCCCTGCACGACGACGTCGCGCGGGAAGTCGTAGCCGAGCTCGACGAGCGCCGCGGCGATGGCGTCCTGCTGGGAGTCGACCATCTGCGCCTCGTTCGCCGCGTCGCGGTCCTCGGTGCTGATCCCGGGCGGGTAGATCACCTCGACCGGCAGGACGGCGCGGCGCGGGTCGACCCAGGCCGCGGCGACGTCGAGCCACCCCGGGGTCGCACCGGGGCGCCCGATCACCGACACCGTGAGCAGGTCGAGCGAGCCGTCGGTCGGGAAGGTCTCCTCGTCGGGGACCTCGATCAGCGGGACCTCCTCGTCGTCGACCTCGGTCGTGCCGAGCGTGTCGTACACCGGGCCCGCCTGCTGGATGACGTACGGGCTGGGCAGCAGCGCGAAGCCGAGGCCGACGACCGCGGCGATCGCCACCGCCGTCCAGCCGATCCGCTCGCGACGAGAGCGCCGCGCGACGGCGACGCGTTCGGACGTCGGATCGGGCGCCGACCGGTCGTCGCCAGGGCCGCCGAAGAGCGTCATCCGCCGTGGTCCTTCCCGAGCGCCCGCGGGGGATCCCGGCGCTGTTCGCGACGGGCGGACACCCGAGGGGTCAGCCTAGGCCATTTCCCGGCGAGGACGCAGATGACCGGCGGTAGCGTTGAGCGCGAAGCGAGGGAGGTGGCCCGAGTGGCCGAACGCGACCAGGAGCCCGACCGCGACCCCGAGGACGAGTTCCGCGACATGCTGCGCGAGCTGCTGTCCGGTTCGGGCGGCATCGACCCGTCGAAGCTCGCCGGTGCGGCCGGACTGCCGAACGATCCCGCGAGCATCGCGGCGCTCTTCAGCCAGCTCCAGCAGGCCATGCAGCGCTCCGAGGAGGAAGGCATCGACTGGTCGCTCGCGCTCCGCCAGGCCGAGCAGCGCGCCTCGACCGGTCAGCGCCAGATCGCCGCCGCCGAGACGGAGCGACTCGACCGCGCCTTCGACCTGGCCGCGCTCTGGCTCGACGAGGCCGTCGAGGTCTCGGCCCTGCCGGGCACGCCCGAGCTCCTCACCCGGCGCTCGTGGGCGGCGGCGACCATGCCGATCTGGACGCAGCTCGCCGAACCGGTCGCGACGAGCATCGCCGACTCGCTGACGCGCGTGATGAGCGAGCAGGCGCCCGAGGAGCTGCGCTCGATGGTGCAGGGCGCGAGCCGGATGATGCGGGGCATCGGCGGCGCGATGTTCGCGATGCAGCTCGGCCAGGTCGTCGGCCAGCTCTCGACCGAGGTGGTATCCGGCGGCGACGTCGGGCTCCCCCTGCTGGAGGACGGCCGGGCCGCCCTCCTGCCCGAGAACGTCGTCGAGTTCGGCGAGGGCCTCGACATCCCGACCGACCAGGTCGAGCTCTACCTCGCGGTGCGCGAGCTCGCGCACGCGCGGCTGTTCCGCCACGCGCGGTGGCTGCGCCTGCACCTCATCACCGCGATCACCGCGTTCGCGCGCGGCATCGACGTCGACGTCGAGCGCCTCGAGCAGCTCGCGGAGGGCTTCGACCCTTCGAACACCGACGAGCTGCGCGACGCGGTCGCGAACGGCGCCCTGCTGCGGCCGAAGAGCCCGGAGCAGGAGGCGGCGCTCGGCCGCCTCGAGACGATGCTCGCGCTCGTCGAGGGCTGGGTCGACGTCGTCACGGCGGATGCCACGTCCCGCCTGCCGAAGTCCGACGCCGTCGCCGAGACCATCCGTCGCCGGCGGGCGACCGGCGGGCCGGCCGAGTCGGCGCTCGCGACGCTCGTCGGCCTCGAGCTCCGCCCCCGCCGCCTCCGCGACGCCGCCGCCATGTGGCGCGCGGTCACCGACGCGGTCGGCATCGGCGGACGCGACGCGCTGTGGGCGCACCCCGACCTCCTGCCGACCGCGGCCGACCTCGACGACCCGGCGCCGCTCGCGGCGCGGCTCGCGTCGGGCGGCGAGGCGGGCGGCGACGCCGACGCGGAGTTCGACGAGGCGCTCGAGGCCCTGCTGCGCGGCGAGTTCCCGCCCGCGGATGCCGCCGGCGACGACGGCACGGGCGACGACACGGGCGACGACAACCCAGGCGAGGCGCCCGAGGGCGGGCCGCGCCCGGCCTGACGGGCGGGTTCCCCGCGTCGGGCCGGACCGGTCCCGGGGTCGCACCTGTGGACGCACGCTGACGCGCCGTCGACCCCTGCGGCATGCTTCCCGCATGACGCCCCGACTCGACCCGGCCCTCCCCCTCGTGTGGCGCTCGCCGAGCACGCTGCAGCTCGGCGGCGTCCGCCCGGTCGCCCTGCTGGAGGACCCCGGCAGCCTCGAGACCGGCCTCCTCGCCGCGCTCGCGGCCGGAGCCTCGCGGTCGACGCTGCACACCATCGGCGCCGCGCTCGACGGCGACCCCGAGCGGATCGACGCACTGCTCGACCGACTCGCGCCCGCGTGCCTCGACGGACCGCACCCGACGACGTCCGGGGTCGTCGCCCTCTCCGGGCCGGCCGCGCTCGTCGACGACCTCGGCACCGCCCTCCTCCGGCTCGGGCATCGTCCGGTGGCCGCGGCCGACGCCGACCCCGCGACGACGGAGGCCGCGGTGCTCGTCGCCGAACGCGTCGTGCCGCCGGCGACCCACCTGCCATGGCTCGCCGCCGACGTGCCGCACCTCGTCGTCGTGTTCGACGAACGCGGCGCCGAGGTCGGCCCGTTCGTCCGGCCGGGCTCCGGGCCCTGCGTGCGCTGCGTGCACCTGGCGCGACGCGACGCGGATGCCGCGTGGCCCGCGATCTCGGCCCAGCTCGCGGTCGCACCGCCACCCCCGCACCGGGGCCGCGCCAGGCACGAGGCGCTCGCGCTCGCGGCATCCGTCGTCGACGACCTGCTGCGCACGGGCGGCTCGGCGCTCGACTCGGCGACGGTCGTCGTCAGCGACGCGCCCGCGCCGGCGACCCGGCGGCCGACGCCGGTCGCGATGCACCCGGAGTGCGGATGTCGAGCTCCCGGAGGAAGCGCGACGGCTCCCGTTCCGCTCGCCGCCCGGACGACCAGCGCGAGAAGCTCAACGACAGCCGTCGCCGTGCCCGCGTGATTCCCACGTAGAGCAGTCGCCGCTCCTCGTCGATGGCCTCGAACCCGGTCGCGTAGGCGATGGGCAGCATGCCCTCGGCGAGGCCGGGCAGGTGGACCTCGTCCCATTCGAGGCCCTTCGCCGAGTGCAGGGTCGCGATCGTGACGGCCGCGACCGCCGGCTCGTGGTGGGTCTCGGCGCGCGTGCGGAGGTCGTCGGCGAACGTGCGGAACGTCGTGCCGGCCGGTTGGTCGTCCACGAGCCGGGCGATGGCGTTGAGCGATTCCCATCGGTCGCGCACCGCGCCGGGCCCGGCCGGCGGCTCGAGCGTCCAGCCGAGCGAGCGCAGCACGTCGCTCACCGACTTGAACAGCGGCTCGTCGGCGATCGCGAGCGCGGCGGCCCGGATCGCGTGCACCGCCTCGCGCACCTCGGGGCGGTCGAAGAAGCGCTGCGCCCCGCGCACCCGCACCGACACGCCGACGTCGCCGAGCGCCTGCTCGAAGAGGGCGGACTGCGAGTTCACGCGCAGCAGCACGGCGATCGACTCGGGCGCGACCCCCGCGTCGATGCGCTGCCGCACGCGCGTGGCGACCCCGCGCGCCTCGGCGAGCTCGTCGGGGAACTCGACCACCTCGGGCCGCGGGCCGTGCGGGACGCGCTCCGCCGCCAGCGCGGCCGCAGGCCCGGCCCCAGGCGCGGTCGCGAGCGCGGACTCCGCAGCGTCAGGAACGGATGTCGCCGGGTCGCCGGCGTCCGGCGCGGCCGCCGCGAGGCGGAGCGCACCGGGCCGGCCGCGCATGAGCCGGTTCGCGACCTCGACGATCTCGGGGGTCGACCGGTAGTTGCGCTCCAGCCGCACGATCGTGGCATCCGGGTAGTGCCGTTCGAAGCCGAGGAGGAACTCGGCGCTCGCGCCCGCGAACGAGTAGATGGTCTGGCTCGCGTCGCCGACCACGCACACGTCGCGCCGCCCGCCCAGCCAGAGCTCGAGCAGGTGCTGCTGCGCCGGGGAGACGTCCTGGTACTCGTCGACCACGAAGTGCCGGTAGGCCTCGCGCACCTGGAGCGCCACGACCGGTTCGGACTCGATCATGCCCGCGGTGGCGAGCAGCACGTCCTCGAAGTCCATCGCCCGGCGCTCGTCCTTCAGCTCCTCGTACGCCTCGAGGAGCGCGAGCATCTGCTCCGCCGTCAGCGTGCCGGGCGCGCCGCGGGACGCGAGCCGGACGCGGTAGTCGTCCATGCCGACGAGGCCGACCTTGCGCCACTCGATCTCGGCGGCGACGTCGCGCAGCGTCGCGGTGTCGACCTTCACCCGGGACCGCTCGGCGGCGAGCCCGAGCAGCCGCCCCTTGAACTCGAGCACGCGGGGCGCTGGGCCGCCGACGACGATGGGCCAGAAGTGGTTCAGCTGGGCGAGCGCGGCCGCGTGGAAGGTGCGCGCGGCGACCGTCCCCGCTCCGAGCGCGCGCAGCCTCGTGCGGAGCTCGGCGGCCGCCCGCGAGGTGAAGGTCAGCGCCATGACCCGGGCGGGATCGTACGAGCCGGATGCCACGCCGTAGGCGATGCGGTGCGTGATCGCCCGGGTCTTGCCCGTGCCGGCGCCGGCCAGGACGCAGACCGGCCCGATGAGCGCCTCGGCGGCGACGCGCTGCTCGTCGTCGAGGGCGGTGAGGAGCGGGTCGCCCGTCATGAGGTCGACCACGGCATCGACGAGGCGAGCGGCCCCCCGTACCACTCCTCGAGCATCCAGCGGGCGATCGAGGTCTCACCCGGCAGCGCGACGCGGCCGAGCGCGTCGCGGAGCCCGTCGCGGTCGAACCAGCGCAGCTCGAGGATCTCCTCGCCGTCGGGCACGACCGTGGTCGCCGCACCGTGCGCGACGCGCGCGCGGAACGCGCACATCAGGCTCGCCGGGAACGGCCAGGGCTGCGATCCGAGGTACTCGACGCGGTCGACCGCGAGGCCGGCCTCCTCGCCGATCTCGCGCACGACCGCCGCCTCGAGCGACTCGCCGGGCTCGACGAAGCCCGCGAGCACCGAGAAGCGGTCCTGCTCCCACATCGCGTTGGAGCCGAGCAGCACGCGGTCCTCGTCGTCGGTGACGAGCACGATCACGGCCGGGTCGGTGCGCGGGAAGCGCAGGCGGTCCTCGGCCAGGCAGCGTCGCGCCCAGCCCGAGGTCACGACCTCGGTCGGGCTGCCGCAGCCGGGGCAGAACGCATGGGTCGCGTGCCAGTTCGCGAGCGCCACCGCCTCGATCGCGAGGCCCGCGTCGCGGTCGTCGAGGGAGGTCGCGATGCCGCGGAGCCCGACCCATCGCGGCTCGTCGGCGATCGCGGCCGCGGCGTCGGCGTCGTAGGTCCACGCCTCGATCGGGCTTCCGGCGGGCAGCGCGCCGTCCGCGGCATCCGCCCCCGCATCGAGCGTGCGCCCCAGGTAGCAGCGCACGTCGGGCTCGGCCAGGGTCGACGGATGCCGCAGGCCGAGGCCCGGCGCATCGTCGACCGACGCCGGCTCGACGACGAGCACGCGGCCGGCGTGCACCGCGAGCACCCGGGCGTCCGGGTCGGCGTCGAACGCGTCGGCGCGACCCGTCGCGGTGCGCGACACGGCGTCGCGATCGAGGTGCTCGCGAGCGAGCGGCGGGGTGGTGACGGGGTGCGCGACGTCGGCGGGATTCGGCGCGTCGGGGTGGAGCACTGGTGCACCTCTCGTCGGAGCCGGAGTCGTCGGGAACGCGTGGCGGTCGCCGGGCAGGCCGGATGACCTGCTTAGGCTGAGTGCCATGGCCAGACCCCCACTCACTCTAGCCGCGTTGGCCACGGCCGCGGTGGCCGGACTCGAGGTGCGGGCGGCCCGGGCGCACTCCCGTGGAACGGGCGGCGCGTTCGATGCCGTCGAGCTCCACTCCACCGACGGACGGCACCTGCTGATCCGCGCCCCGCGGTCGCAGACGGCCGAGTCCGAGCAGTCCTCCGACCTCGTCGCGCTGCGCGCGCTCACGCCGGGCATCCGCTCGCGGCTGCCGTTCGCGGTGCCGCAGTTCGTCGGCCAGGCGCCCATCGGCCCCACGCGCGCCGTCGTGACGGAGTTCATCCCCGGGGCCGGGCGGACGGCCGACGAGCTCACGGGCTCCGACGAGCTCGCCGCCGACGTCGGGCGTGCGATCGCCGCCATCCACGCGCTGCCCTCGGGGTTCATCGGCGACGCCGGGCTCCCCCGCCGCTCGGCGGGCGACGCCCGCGAGGCCGCGGTCGCGATCATCGACCGCGCCTCCGACACCGGCCGGCTGCCCGCCGCCCTCGTCCGCCGGTGGGAGGAGGCGACCGACGACGACACCCTGTGGCGCTTCGCGCCGACCGTGGTCAACGGCCAGCTCGGCGCCGACTCGTTCCTCGTCGACGGCAACCGGGTGACCGGCGTGATCGGCTGGTCGGGGCTCGGCCACGACGACCCGGCCCACGACCTGCACTGGGTCCTCACCTCGACCGGGGCGTCCGCGGAGCGGACCCTCGGCGCGTACCTCGAGGCGCGCGCGGGCGGCGCCGACGCGGAGATCGCCCGGCGGGCGCTCCTCTACGGCGAGCTCGAGCTCGCGCGGTGGCTCCTGCACGGCGTCGACACGCACGACGACGAGGTCGTCGACGATGCCGTGGGGCTCCTGGACGGGCTCGTGGCGAGCGTGCACGACCACTCGTCCGAGTCGCTGACGACCGACACCGGGCCGGTGCTCGCCGTCGCGGACGTCGAGCGGATGCTCGACGAGACGCCGCGCGAGGGGCTGCCGAAGGAGTCGGGCGCCACGATGCTGACGGACAGCTACGACGTGTCCGAGCTGCGCCGACACCTCGCGGACGACGGCGCCGCAGGCGGGGACGAGCGAGGCCTCACGGCGCCGATCCCGCTCGACCTCAGCGACTGGGGCGACGCGGCGCCCGAGGCGGCGGGGACGTCGCCCGACGCGGCCGGCGGGAGCGGGACCCGGGACCGGTCGGCGTAGCCGGCGGCACGCGACGCTCCGCTCCGCGGTCGGAAGCCCCGGGAGGCGGAAGCCCGATGGTCAGCGCCCCGAGATCGCGGTGCGCACCTCCTCCGGAACCGCCGACGACTCCCCGCCCGCGTGCCGCGTGCCGCGGGCCCTCGCGGCCACCCCGGCCCAGGCCCTGCGCAGCGCGGCCTCGTCGTAGAGCTCGTCGGGCCGCAGCACGAGGTCGTCCTCCACGTAGTAGAAGACGGCGTCGATCTCCTCCGGGCGGAGCCCCGACCAGCGCGCATACGCGAGCCGGTACAGCGCGAGCTGGGTCTGCCGCAGCTCGAGCTCGCGCGCGTCGCGCGGCGCGGCACCCGTCTTCCAGTCGACGACCTGCGCGCGGATGCCGCGGCGGCCGAGCCCGGAGCCCGGCTCGACGTCGTACACCGCGTCGAGCTTGCACACGAACACCTGCTCGTCGAGCGGCAGGTGCAGCTCGAGTTCCACGGCGACCGGCCTGCGGTCGCCCCACTCGGAGGCGGCGAACGTGGCGCGCAGGCGCTCGAGGCGGGCGTCGACCGGATCGACGAGGAGCTCGTCGGCCGCGGCCGCGTCGTCGAACGCGAAGTCGAGCGCGTCGAGGTCGGTCGCGGCGGCCGCCGGGCCCGGCGCACCGGAACCGCCGCCCGGACCCGAGGGCAGGGCCGGGGCGCCGCCGGAACGCTCCTCGACCCACGCGTGGAAGAGGGTCCCGATGCGCGTGGCGCGGTACGGGCGCTGCGGCATCGGCCTGGCGAGCTCGGCCGCGACCGCATCGGGGTCGTCGACGTAGTCCTTGAAGCGCGACGCGGGCACGCGGGTCAGCACGCCGGCCGTGCCGCGCGCCTCCGTCCGGCGCCGACGTTCTTCCAGCAGCATCCGCAGCTCGTCGGCGAGCACCGGCCCGATGCCGGCGCCGGTCGGCAGTGCCGCGGCCTCGCGCACGGCGTCGGCGGCGCGCACGACGGCCGGACGACGGGCGCCGAGCGGATCGAGCGGCCAGCTCACGCGCGCCGCGTCGGACGCACGGGGGTTCTCCGACTCCGCCGGGGCCGACGGCAGCGCACCGCCGTCCACCACGCCGGCCATGACGAGCTCGCGCAGGAACGGGCTCGGCGATCGCGGGGCGCGCTGCGTCGCCCACCACGATCCCGAGAGCAGCAGTTCCGAGCGTGCGCGGGTGAGGCCGACGTAGGCGAGCCGTCGTTCCTCCTCGGCGTGCCGCTCCCGGTTCTCCTCGCCGTAGGCCTTCACCGCCTCGTCGAACTCGGCCTGGCTCTGCACGCCCCGCCACGTCAGCTGCGGGATCTCGTCGGCATCGCCTCGGAACTCGTCGGGCAACGATCCGAACGAGAGCCAGCCGCGGTTGCTGCGCGGCTTCGACGGGAGCTCGTCGTCGACCATGCGCGGGATCGCCACCACGTCCCACTCGAGCCCCTTCGAGCCGTGGATCGAGAGCACCTGCACCGCCCCGGGCTCGGGTTCGTCCTGGCGCGGGCTCAGCCGGTCCCGTTGCTCGGCCTCGGTCAGCCAGCCGAGGAACGCGCCGAGCGTCGCGTGCTCGGCGGAGTCGACGAAGCTCGTGACGAGGTCGTCGAACGACTCGAGGCTCGCCGAGCCGAGCGGCTGCGCCGGGTTCGCCGCGACCTCGATGTCGAGCAGCAGTTCCTGCTGGACCAGCGTGACGAAGTCGACGAGCCCGAGGCCCGCGCGCCGGCGCAGCGCCTGCAGCTGGGCGCCCGCGCGGCGCAGGCGGGCGAGGCCCTGCTCGCTGAGCCCGCCGAGGGCGCGATGGTCGTCGGGTGCGGTGAGCACGAAGTCGAGGGCGTCGACGATCGACGGCGACTCGTCGGGCGCGATCGACCCGCGGATGCCCCGGCGCACCTCGTCGGCGAGGCGCCGCGTCGACAGGTCGCGATCGGCCAGCCACTTCCCGAGCGCTCCGAGGGCGGCGAGGTCGGCCGGACCGATGCGCCACCGAGCTCCGCCGAGGAGTCGGAGGAGCTCCGACCCCGCGGTCGGATCGTGCACGACGCGCAGCGCGCACACGAGGTCGGCGATCACGGGCTGGTCGAGCAGCCCGGCGACCCCGAGCACGTGCACCGGGACCCCGCGATCGCGGAGCGCCGTCGCGAAGAGGTCGACGTGTGCGAACGTGCGGCAGAGCAGTGCACCGGTCCGGCCGCCCGGACGCATGCGGAGCGCCAGCCAGTCGGCGACGGCCGCCGCCTCATCGTCGATCGTCTCGGACCACGAGACCTCGAGCCGGCCCGCGCCGGCGAACGGCGACGGACGGAGCGGCGCCTTGGGGATCCCGCCGTCGAGCGGCGCGATGAGCGCGTTCGCCGCGTCGAGCACGATCACCGGGTTGCGCCAGCTCGTCGAGAGGTCGTAGGCCACGGCCTCTCCCGACTCGGAGAAGTCGCGGCCGAAGCGCGCGAGGTTCGCGGCGCTCGCGCCGCGCCATCCGTAGATCGACTGGTCGGGGTCGCCCACGGCCATGACGGCGTGGTCGCGGAAGAGCGTCGAGAGCAGTCGCGTCTGCACGACGCTCGTGTCCTGGTACTCGTCGAGCAGCACGGTCGCGTACCGTTCGCGGAGCCCGGCGACGACCTCGGGGTGCGCCGTGCAGATCTGCAGGGCGAGCGCGACCTGGTCGGAGAACTCGACGACGCCCCGGCGCTGCTTCTCGGCCGCGTACGCGTCGGCGAGTTCGAGCAGCGGCGGCAGCGCCTCGACCACGCCGAGCGCCGAGAGGAAGCTGTCGAACGGGGTCCGCTTGCGGGGCGCCTCGATCGGCAGGTCGTGCATCGCGAGGAACTCGCGGGCGAACGCGCGCACGTCGCGGCTGTCGGCGACGTTCTCGGCGAGCGCGCGGCTGAGCGAGAGCACGGCGCCCGTCACCCGGTCGAGCGACGCGTCGAGCTCGACCAGTCGCGGGTCGGCCGACGCCGACACGATGCCGCGGGCGAGTTGCCACGCGGCCGCCTCGCCGAGGATCGACGCGTCGGGCTCGCGCCCGATCCGCATCGCGTGTTCGCGGTGGATCGCACCCGCGAACGCGTTGTACGTGAACACCGCGGCCGACTCGAGCGGATCGAGCCGCACATCGGCGATGCCCTCGGCGACGAGCTGCCCGACGCGCTCGCGCACGCGCTCGGCGAGCTCGCCGGCCGCCTTGCGGGTGAACGTCAGCCCGAGCACCTCGGGCACGTCGACGGCGCCGTTGGCGAGGAGCCAGACCACTCGGTTCGCCATCGTCTCGGTCTTGCCGCTCCCGGCACCCGCGACCACGATGCTCCGGCCGCGCGGGTCGGCCTCGATGACCGCGCGCTGCTCGGGCGTCGGGGCGTGCAGGCCGAGTCGGGCGGCGATCTCGTCGGCGCCGATCCGGACCGCGCTCACGCGCACACCGCCGGCACGAGGTGGACCCGGTACTGCCAGTGACCGAACCGCGAGCCGTGCGCGAACTCGACCGGCGAGTCGAACCGGGCCCCGGCCATGACCCGCGCGACCGCGTCGAGCCGGTCGCGGAACGCCGCCTCGGCATCGTCGTCGAACGGCTGCTGGGCGCGCTCGGTGTAGAGCCGCCCGCCGACGGGCCGCGCCACGTAGACGAGCTTCGCCCCGCCGAGGCGCCCCGCGTCGGGCAGCGCGCCCGCGCGGGCCGCGAGCTGGTAGGCCGCGAGCTGCGGATGCTCGGCCGTCTTCGCGGCGGTGGGCGGGGTGCGCCCGGTCTTCAGGTCGACGATCACCGTCGTGCCGTCGGGCGACGCCTCGACCCGGTCGATCGTGCCGGTGACGCGCACTCGCCCGCTCACGAGCGTGAACCGCCCCTCGGCGCCGAGCACGACGACCCCGTCGTCCTCCGCGTTGCGGAGGTAGTCGGCGGCGCCCTCGGTCATCTTCCGTGCGCCGCGCCGCTCGCGCTCCGCGACCCACCCCGCCTCGAACCGCAGGTCGCGCCAGCGTCGCTCGACCGATGCCCAGAGCGTCTCGACGTCGGTGTCGCCCGCCTGCGCCGCCTCCTCGACGACCGCGTGGACGATCGTGCCGATCGACGCGGCGAGCCCGGAGGGCGGCTGCGCGACGTGGTCGACGAACCAGCCGAGCGGGCTCTCCTCGACGCGGTCGATCTGCGACGGCGACACGGAGACGAGCGCCTCGGGGTCGCCGTCGAGGTCGACGAGCGGCGCGGTGGTGGTGGGTTCGGCCATCCCGTACCACTCGTCGGGGTGCGCGCCGGGCACGCCCTGCTCGGCGAGCATCGCGATCGCCGCCGCCGCCTCGCGGTCGCCCGCGCCCGCATCGCGCCGCAGCGCGCCCACCATGCCGCGCAGGTGCAGCGGCCGCCGGCGTCGTGCCGGCAGTCGCGTGGGCGCGAGCCCCATCAGGACCGACGGCTGCTCGTCGTCGTTCGACGTGCACGCCAGGACGACCTGGCGCGCGGCCCGCGACACCGCGAGCGCGAACAGGCGCAGTTCGTCGGCGCGCACCGCGGCGCGGACGGATGCCGCGGTCTCCTCCTCGTGCAGCGGATCGCCCGCGCGGGCCGCAGCGACCGCGCGCGGGAGCGCCCCGGCGTGCAGCAGCGTGCCCCGCGGCCGGAGGTTCGGCCAGACGCCCTCCTGGAGGCCGGCGACCACGACCACGTCGAACTCGCGGCCGATGAGCGCGGGCGGGGTCGCCAGCACGACGGACTCGGCCCCGCGTTCCGGGGCGAGCGAATCCTCGGGCAGGGCGTTCTGGAGCACCTCGTCGACGAATCGGCGGGCGGGCGCGCCCGGCTCGCGCTCGACGAACCGCCGCGCCGCGGCGAAGAGCGCGACGACCGCGTCGAGCGACCGGTTCGCCTCGTCGGCGAGCACGCCCGATCCCGCGGCCTGCCCGGCCCATTCGGCCTCGAGCCCGCTGTCGTGCCAGAGCAGCCACAGGAGCTCCTCCACCGTCGCGCCGCGCGCGGCCGATCGCCGCGCCGAGTCGAGGAGTCGCGCGAGGCGCGACGCACGCCGCCCCGGCGGCGCGTCGATCGTCGCGAAGCCGCCCGCGGCGCCCAGCGCCTCGACGAGCAGCTCGTCGGCGCTCCGCACGCCGCCCTCGGCCAGCTCCTCGTGGCGGAGGGCGAGTCGGAGTCGGCGCAGCCCGACGCGGTCGAGGCGGCCGAGCGGACCGGTGAGCAGCGCGGTCGCGGTCTCGGGGTCGAGCGGATGCAGGTCGAGCACGACGGCCGCCGCGGCGATGAGGGCCGCCGAGCCCGGGGCGTCGCGCAGCGCGGTGCGCCCGGCACCGCCGGACACGGGGACCTCGGCCGCAGCGAGGGCGCGCGCGAGCGCGGGCAGCTCCGCGCCGGAACGCGCCACGACCGCCATCGACGACCACGGCACGCCGTCGAGCAGGTGGCGCTCGCGCAGCAGGGCGGCGACCTGTGCCCCCTCGGCGCCGGGCGACGACGCCTCGATGCCGACGATCGCCTCGAGCGGGTCGTCGTCGCCCGCGTCGGCCACCGCCGCGGACCGGTGGAGTCCGCCGAGCGCCGTGCCGACGTGCGCGGTGACCTGCCCGAGCAGCTCGCGATGCGCCGGCCGGCCCCGATGCACGACCGGCAGCTCGACGCGCCGCACGGCGGCGCCCCCGAGCACCTGGCCGAGCGAGCCGAGCAGGTCGGCGCGACCGCCGCGGAACCCGTTGCTCGCGACATCCGGATCGCCGAGGGCGACGACCTCGACGCCGCGCTCCGCGAACGCGCCGAGCAGTGCCGCGGTGGCCTCGGTCGCCTCCTGCGCGTCGTCGACCACGAGCAGCCGCAGGCCCGCGAGCGCGCCGAGCGCGCGCTCGTCGTCGGGATCGTGGACGCTGCGGCGCACGATCGACGCAGCGAACGCGCCGAGCTCGGCCGAGTCGAACTGGGTCGGTCGCAGCTGCTCCTTCACCTCGGCGTACTCGGCGAGGAAGGCCGCGGCCGCGGTCCACTCCGGTCGGGACGCCGCGACGCCCAGCCGCGCGAGCCCGTCGGGGCCGACGCCCTGCTCGACCGCGCGCATCATGAGGTCGCGGAGCTCGGAACGGAACCCGCGCAGCTCGCGGACGTCGGGCGCGAGCGCCTCGGGCCAGTCGGGGCCGCCGCCGTCGATCGCCTGGGCCTCGAGCAGCTCGCCGATCACCTGGTCGTGCTCGGCGCCCGTGAGCAGGGTGACCGATCGCCCGGTGCGCGCGCGCACCAGGTCGTAGGCGACGGCGCTCGCGGTGCGCGCGAGCGCACCGCGGGTGGTGCGGTCGAGCCGCAGCGCGATCGCGTCGCGCATCGCGGCCGCGGTGCGCCGGGAGGCAGACAGCACGAGCACCTCGGTCGGGTCGAGACCGAGTTCGACCCGGTGCGCGACCAGCTCGACGGCGAGACGGCTCTTGCCCGAGCCCGGGGCCCCGAAGACCGCGGCGTGGCCGCCCGCCGCGAGCGTCGGCACGAGGTCGACGACGGCGGGTGCGGTGGTCGTCTCGTGCTGCATGCGGCCCACGGTATCCGTGTCCGCCGACAGTGAACGCGTCAGGGCGCGACGCCCGCGTGTCGTAGGGTGCTGTCAACGACAGAAAGGCGCACCGTGGACCTTCGTATCGGCATCCAGAACTCCCCCCGCGAGCTCGGCTTCGAGACCTCGCTGACGGCGGCGGAGGTCGAGCAGGCCGTCTCGGCGGCGCTCAGCGGGCAGTCGCCCGTGCTGCGCCTGACCGACTCGAAGGGCGCGGTGTACGTGGTGCCGGCGGCGGCCCTGGCCTACGTCGAGATCGGCACCGAGGAGTCGCGCAAGATCGGCTTCGTCGGCTGATGGAGCTCCTCTTCGTCGCGCTCGGCGGCGCCATCCTCGGCCTCGCCGCGCACTACGCGATCCCGCGCCGCGAGTTCCGCGGCGTCGTGCTCGTCCCCGCCGTCGGCGCCGGCGTCGCCGCGGTCGTGTGGGTCGCACTGACCTGGCTCGGCATGCCGTGGGACGGCGGATGGATCTGGGTGATCTCGCTCGTGGCATCCGCCGCCGCCGCGGCCGGAACCGGCTACCTCGTCGGCCGTCGCCGCGAGGAGGACGACGCCCGGACGTTCGCGCACCTCGCCCGCTTCGGCCTCGCCCGAGGCTGATCCGAGCCCCTCGCGCGAACCGCGGGCCGCGGCATCCGGCACGCCTCGGACCGCACGCCCGAAGGCGCCTCAGGCCGTGAGCCCGAGCGCGTCCATCCGGCGCGTGTGCGCCGCGATGAGCTCGGTGAAGACCGGTTCGACGTCGGGTCCGTGCTCGCCGGACCCGGCTGCGCGCACCGCGGATCGCGCGATGAGGAGCGTGTCGCCGACGAGGCTCCGCGCCCAGAGCGCGAGCCGGTCGTCGAGCGTCGGGTCGGCCGCGATGGCGCGCTCGAGCTCGCGCTCGATCACCTCGGCGGAGCGCGACTCGCCCAGGATCGCGCGCACCCGTGCGCGGAGCTCGTGCGGCAGCCCCTCCGCGAGGCGGATGAAGTAGTCGTCGAGCATCCCCGAGGTGATGTGGATGCCGAGCAGCAGCTCGAACCAGTCGGCACCCGAGGTGACCTGGCGGAACCGGTCGGCGGCCGGCGCGAAGGGCGCCATGACGTCGGCGGGCTCCGCGTCGAGCCGGCGCAGCTCGGCGATGAGCTCGTGGTGCTTGCGCAGGGCGACGCCCGCCGCCGCGCTCAGCCCCTCCTTCGACGCCAGGTCGGGGGCCGTGGCGACGGCCTTCGCGAGGCTCTCGAAGAACTCGAGCTGGATGTACGCGGCCTGTCCGAGGAACGGGATCGGCTCGGGCGTGAACTCGGTGAAGTCGATGCGGGTGAGGTCGGTCGGCGCGACCCTCGGACGCAGCCTCGGGGTCTCCGGACGGGGACGGCGCGACATCGACCAATTGACCACGAGCACAGCATATCCGGGGCCTCGCAGCCCGCTCGGATAGGCTGGGACCCGCCGCGGGCGATGGAACCGCGGCCGTGCGCCTGTCGATCGGAACAGGGCGCACCCGTTTTCCGCATCACGGACAGGCAGACACTTGACCACCTTCACCGAACTCGGCATCGCGCCCGACATCGTCGAGGCCCTCGCCGGGAAGGGCATCTCCGATGCCTTCCCCATCCAGGAGCAGACCATCCCCCTCGCCCTCACCGGGCAGGACATCATCGGCCAGGCAAAGACCGGCACCGGCAAGACCTTCGGCTTCGGACTCCCGCTCATCCAGCGCCTCGGCGACGACCCCGAGCCCGGCGTCAAGGCGCTCGTCGTCGTCCCCACGCGCGAACTGTGCGTGCAGGTGACCGAAGACCTCGAGCTCGCGACGTCCAACCGCCCCACCAAGATCGTCTCGATCTACGGCGGCAAGGCCTACGAGGGGCAGATCGAGCAGCTCAAGGCCGGGGCCCAGATCGTCGTCGGCACGCCCGGGCGCCTGCTCGACCTCGCGTCCCAGCGCCTGCTGTCGCTGAAGAACGTCACCGAGATGGTGCTCGACGAGGCCGACAAGATGCTCGACCTCGGCTTCCTCGCCGACATCGAGAAGCTCTTCGCGCAGACCCCGCCGACCCGCCACACCATGCTCTTCTCGGCGACCATGCCGGGCCCGATCGTCGCGCTCGCGCGCCGGTTCATGTCGCGCCCGATCCACATCCGCGCGAACGACCCCGACGAGGGCCTCACGCAGGCGAACATCAAGCACCTCATCTACCGCGCGCACTCGCTCGACAAGGACGAGGTCATCTCGCGCATCCTCCAGGCCGACGGCCGCGGCAAGACCGTCATCTTCACGCGCACGAAGCGCGCGGCCGCCAAGCTCGTGGAGGAGCTCAACGACCGCGGCTTCAACGCGGCCGCCGTGCACGGCGACCTGAACCAGGACCAGCGCGAGCGCGCGATGGCCGCCTTCAAGGCAGGCAAGAAGGACGTCCTCATCGCCACCGACGTCGCGGCCCGCGGCATCGACGTCGACGACGTGACCCACGTCATCAACCACACGATCCCCGACGACGAGAAGACCTACCTGCACCGCGCCGGCCGCACGGGCCGCGCGGGCAAGACGGGCATCGCGGTGACGTTCGTCGACTGGGACGACCTGCACAAGTGGGCGCTCATCAACCGCGCGCTCGAGTTCGGCCAGCCCGAGCCCACCGAGACGTACTCGTCGAGCCCGCACCTCTACACCGACCTCGACATCCCGGAGGGCACGAAGGGCCGCCTGAAGCCCGCGGCTCCGACCGCAGCGCCGTCGCGGTCGAGCACCGCGGGCCGGCGTGAGAACGGCGGGCGAACGGATGCCTCCGGCGAGCGCGGCTCGCGATCGCGCCGCCGCACGCGGTCCGGCCGGCCGGTCGGCGAGGGCGCCGCGACGGATGACACCGCCGCCTCGGACTCCGCCACCCAGGAGAAGGAGCCCGGCGCGGGCACGCACGACGGCAAGGGCAAGGAGCACCACGACGGCAACGCGGCCCCGCGTCGCCGCCGTCGACGCCGCGGCGGTCGCTCGGGCGGCAGCGCCGCCGGCGCGCCCTCGACGGCGCCCACCGCCTGACGGCCGCGAACCCGTACGAACGTCGGAACGGGCCGGACGCCTCACCACGAGGCATCCGGCCCGTTCCGCGTCTCGCCCGCCTCAGCGGGTCGTCACGGCAGGACCGGCTCGCTCCCGTGCCCCTCGGCGAGGATGCGCGCGACGACCTCGGGCGCGGTCGTGTACTGGCCGAGGCGGTTGACCTTGCCGCGCCCGTGGTAGTCGCTCGAGCCCGTGATCGCGAGCCCGTGGCGGCGTGCGAGTTCGCGCAGGCGCGGCTTCGCGGCATCCGTGTTCTCGGGGTGGTCGACCTCGAGGCCGAACAGGCCCGCGTCGGCGAACCTGCCGAGCCGGCGGTCGGGGACCACGTCCTCGGCGCCGCGCGTGCCGGGGTGCGCGAGCACGGGCACGCCGCCCGCGGCGCGGATCAGGCGGATTCCCGTGAGCGGGTCGGGCGCGTAGTGCGGCTGCGCGTAGCCGGAACGCCAGTGCAGGATGCCGGCGAAGGCGTCGGACCGGGTCGATGCGTGACCGCGGGCGACGAGCGCGTCGGCGATGTGCGGTCGACCGATCGTCGCGCCGGCGCTGGTCTGCGCGAGCACGTCGTCCCACGTGAGGTCGTAGTCGGCGGAGATGCGCCGCACGATCGCCTCGGCGCGTGTCATCCGGGAGTCGCGGATGCGCGACATCTCGGCCAGGAGGGGCTCGTCGTCGGGATCGACGAGGTAGCCGAGCACGTGCACGCTCGTGAACTGCTCGCGCGTCGAGAGCTCGATGCCCGGGATGAGGGCGATGCCGCGGCGACGGGCGGCGTCTGACGCCTCGGCCCAGCCGGCCGTCGAGTCGTGGTCGGTGATGGCGAGCGCCGCGAGGCCCGCTGCGGATGCCGCGGCGACGAGCTCCGTCGGCGTGTCCGTGCCGTCGGAGATCGTGGTGTGCGCGTGCAGGTCCGCTGCGACGGCGAACGGGGCGTCGACCATTCCCTCATCGTAGGCGCGCGGAGTCAGCCGGTTCCCCGCGGACTCCCAGCGGACGCCCCGTGGATGCTCCGCCCGGTCCGCGCCCGCTCGCCTACGCTGTGTTGAATGCTCCCCCGCATCCTCGGCTGGGTCGTCGTGCTCGGCACCACGGCCCTCGCCGCGGCGCTGCTGTGGCCGCAGGCGTTCGGGTTGCAGAACCAGTGGATCGCCGCGCACGTCGTCGCACTGCGCGGGGTCGCCGCCGCCGGCGCCGGCCTCCTCGCCGCGGTGCTCGCGATCGCCCTGCTCCTCGGCCCCGGGCGTCGCCTCCTGGGAGCGGTCCTGGCGATCCTCGTGCTGTTCGCGCTCGGCAACCTCGGGATCCTCGCGGTGCGCGGGCTGGGCGGCGGCGACGCGGTCGCGGCATCCGACTCGGTCACCGTGCTGTCGTGGAACACGCTCGGCGAGGTCCCCGACGCCTCGACGATCGCCGGCCTCGCGCTCGAGCAGGAGGCCGACGTGGTGGTCCTCCCCGAGACCACGGAGTCGCTCGGCGAGGAGATCGCGATCGCGATGCGCGAGGGCGGTCGGCCGATGTGGGTGCACACGCAGTTCTTCGACGAGGTCGCCAAGGCGCGCTCGACGACCATCCTCATCTCCCCCGAACTCGGCGACTACGACGTGGTGAACGATCCGTGGCCCGGCCCGCCGGGCAACACCAACACGCTGCCCTCGGTGGTCGCCGAACCGGCGGACGGCGACGGTCCACGCATCGTCGCCGTGCACGCCGTCGCGCCGATCCGATGGGAGCTGCGCAACTGGCGCAGCGACCTCGACTGGCTGGCCGAGCAGTGCGCGGGCGACGACGTCATCATGGCGGGCGACTTCAACGCCACTGTGGACCACTTCGCCGGTCGCGGCGTCGACGGCGGCGACCTCGGCCGATGCGCCGATTCGGCGGTCGCGGGCGGAGCGGGCGGCCTCGGAACCTGGCCGACGAGCCTGCCCGAGCTGCTCGGCAGCCCCATCGACCACGTGCTGGCGACGCCGGGCTGGTCGGTCGACGCGTTCCGGGTGCTCGACGCGCTCGACGGCGCGGGCAGCGATCACCGGCCGATCGTGGCGACCCTCTCGCGGGCGGGCGGCTGATCCTCCACCGCTCGGCACGGCGGCGGGGCGGTGCGAGAATGGAGACCATGACGAACACCGGCGACGCGACCGCGACGGCCCACGAGGCCCCCACCGACGAGACCACCGCTGAGGAGACCGGCCGGAACGCGAACCGTTCGACCACGCCGGAGTCCGAGGGCTTCAAGGCCTTCATCAGCAGCGGCTGGGCCGAGCGCGACGAGCGGCTGCCCGAGGCGCGCCCGCAGGCGGCGTACGCGGCCGCACGTCGGGCGAAGGTCTCGGCGGAGTTCCCGGGCCGGCGGCTCGTGATCCCCGCCGGCGACATGAAGCAGCGCGCGAACGACACCGACTACCCGTTCCGGGCGCACTCCGCGTTCGCGCACCTGACCGGCTGGGGCTCCGACTCCGAGCCGGGTGCCGTGCTCGTGCTCGAGCCGGCGGGTGACGCCGGCCACGAGGCCACCGTCTACTTCCGCGAACGTGCGGGGCGCGACAGCGAGGAGTTCTACGCGAACCCCGCGATCGGCGAGTTCTGGATCGGGCCGCGCCCGTCGCTCGCCCACGTCGCCGCCGACCTGCAGCTCGCGACGCGCGGCATCGCCGACTTCGACGCGGTCGTGGACTCGACCGACACGGCCACGCTCGTCGTGCGCGAGGCCGACGCCGCGATCACCGAGCGGGTCGACCACGCGCGCCTCCGCTTCGCCGCCGAGGAGGCCCTGTCGACGAACGCGTCCGACGCGCCCTTCAGCCTCGAGGTGAACTCCGAGCACGAGCCCGACGCCGAGCTCGCGCGCGTGCTCTCCGAGCTGCGCCTCGTGAAGGACGAGTTCGAGGTCGCCGAGCTCCGTGCCGCGGTCGACGCGACCGAGCGCGGCTTCACCGAGGTGTTCGCCGAGCTGCCGCGCATCACGAGCGAGGTGCGGGGCGAGCGCGTCATCGAGGGCGTCTTCGCCACCCGGGCCCGCCTCGACGGCAACGACGTCGGCTACGCCTCGATCGCCGCGGCCGGCCCGCACGCGACGATCCTGCACTGGACCCGCAACGACGGCCCCGTGGTCCCCGGCGACCTGGTGCTGCTCGACGCGGGCGTCGAGATGGACAGCTACTACACGGCCGACATCACGCGCACGTTCCCGGTGAACGGCACGTTCTCGCCGGTGCAGCGCCGGGTCTACGAGGCCGTCCTCGAGGCGGCGGATGCCGCGTTCCGCATCGTGCGCCCCGGCGCGGTCTTCCGCGAGATCCACGCCGCCGCGATGGAGGTCATCGCGAAGCGCACCGCCGAGTGGGGCTTCCTCCCGGTCCCGGCCGAGGAGTCGCTGCAGCCCGAGAACCAGTTCCACCGCCGCTACATGGTGCACGGCACGAGCCACCACCTCGGCCTCGACGTGCACGACTGCGCGCAGGCGCGCCGCTCGATGTACATGGACGGCGTGCTCGAGCCGGGCATGGTCTTCACGATCGAGCCGGGCCTCTACTTCCAGGCCGATGACCTCACCGTGCCCGAGGAGTTCCGCGGCATCGGCGTGCGCATCGAGGACGACATCCTCGTAACCGCCGACGGCGCCGAGAACCTCTCGGCGGGCATCCCGCGCACGGCCGACGAGGTCGAGGCCTGGGTGCGCGGCGCACGGCGCTGACCTCCCAGCGGTCCCCGACCCCGTCGCGCGGAGTGTTCCACGTCTCGCCGAGTGATGTCGGTGCTTCGGCATCACTCGGCGCGGACGGTATCACTCGGCGGCGGGTCGCGCGGCGCGGCGCGCCTTCCACCAGGCCCAGAAGCGGTCGAGCATGCGCTTGACCCACGCCGCGAGCCGGCGCGCCCAGGCGAACTCGGTGCCGAGGATCGCGAGGCCGAGGAAGACGACGAGCCAGCCGGGCCCGGGCAGCGGCACGAGCGCGAGACCGGCGACGGCGATCACGCCGCCGAGCACGCCCACGCCGGTCCGGTAGGCGAACCGCAGGCGCGGGTGCCGGTCGATCCGGCGACGGATGCCGCGCAGCCACCGCCGCACCGGGCGGTCGGGCCGCTCGGCGTCGGCGATCTCGGCGCGCACCGTCTGCTCGAGCGGCGACCGGCCGGAGTCGGTTCGGGTGGCACTGGGCATGCCCGTCACGCTAGGCGCCGACGCTGGGAGTCGCCGGTACGTCCCCGTCCGACGGGCGCGCGAGCTCTGGCTACTCGTCGCCGCGCTCGCGCGCCGCGCGGCGGCGGGCATCCTGCGCCTCGCCGTAGGTCAGCGGGCGCGACGGGTCGATCTCGCGCGCCTCGGGCCCACTCGACGCCTCGGCGTCGGACGCGGGCGGCTCGGCCGGGGCATTTGCCTCGGGCGCGGCGGGCGGGGCGGCCGGCGGGCGGGCGACCGTCGTCGCTGCGGGCGCGGGCGGCGCCGCGGCATCCGTCACGCCCAGCACCTGGCGGGCCCGCACGACGTGCGCGGGCTCCGCGATGATCGCGTAGCGCGTCGCGAGCACCTGCATGACCGAGGTGAAGTCGCGTCGACGGCGGTTGATCGAGTACGAGACGAGGCTGAAGATCATGCCGAACCCCGCGCCGATGAGCACGGCGGCGCCGAGGATGCCGAGCGAGGTGCCGGACGGCGAGAAGATGAAGAACAGCAGGCCGAGGAACGTGCCGAACCACGCCCCGGAGAGCGCGCCGGCGGCGGCGGTGCGGCCCCAGCTGAGGGTGCCCGTGATGCGCTCGACGCTCGTGAGGTCGTGGCCGACGATCGAGAGCTCCTTGACCGGGAACTCGGCCTTCGCGAGCTGGTCGACCGCCGCCTGCGCCTCCTGGTAGGTCTCGTAGCTCGCGACCGTCTCGCCCTTCGGCAGGGTCGGGAAGGCGCGGCCGATGCGACCGCCGAACGGTGACTGGGTGCTCACGGTGCCATTCTTCCACGCGGCTCCGCCGCCCGGTCCGAACGCGGGTGCGCGGGGTAAGTTGGGAGGCGTGAGCGCCACGAGAGTCTTCGTCGCCCGACTCGCCGGGTGCGCCGTGTTCGACCCCGCGGGCGACCGGGTCGGGAAGGTGCGCGACGTGCTCGTCGTGTACCGCAAGGACGACCCGCCGCGCGTGGTCGGCCTCATCGTCGAGATCCCCGGCAAGCGCCGCGTCTTCGTCTCGATCGGGCGCGTCACCTCGATCGGCGGCGGGCAGATCATCACGACGGGGCTCATCAACCTGCGCCGCTTCGAGCAGCGCGGCGGGGAGGTCCGCGTGATCGCCGAGATGCTCGGCCGCAAGGTCTCCTTCAACGACGGATCCGGCACGGCGAGCATCGAGGACGTCGCGATCGAGGAGCGCGAGCCCGGCGAGTGGGAGGTCGACCAGCTCTTCGTGCGCCGCCCGAAGACGAGCGCGTCGCCGTTCGCGAAGGGCCCGTCGGCCTACGTCACGTGGCGCGAGGTGAGCGAGACGACCGAGGCCGGCGAGGCGCAGTCGGCCGAGCAGCTCATCGCGACCTACTCCGAGCTGAAGCCCGCCGACCTCGCCAACACGCTCCTCGACCTGCCGCCGCAGCGCCGGCAGGAGGTGGCGGCCGAGCTCCCCGACGACCGGCTGGCCGACGTCCTCGAGGAGATGCCCGAGATCGACCAGGTCGAGATCCTCGCGAAGCTCGGCGACGACCGCGCGGCCGACGTGCTCGACCACATGTCGCCCGACGACGCCGCCGACCTCATCGCGCAGCTGCCCGAGGAGCGCGGCGAGCACCTGCTCGAGCTCATGGAGCCCGAGGAGGCCGAGGACGTCCGGTTCCTGCTCTCCTACGGTCCCGACACCGCGGGCGGCCTCATGACGACCGAGCCGATCATCGTCTCGGCGGATGCCACGGTGGCCGAGGGGCTCGCACTCATCCGGCGCCACGACCTGCCGCCCGCGCTCGGCGCGGCGGTGTGCGTCACGCTCCCCCCGTACGAGCCGCCGACCGGCCGCTTCCTCGGGATCGTGCACTTCCAGCGGATGCTGCGCTACCCGCCGCACGAACGGCTGGGCTCGCTCATCGACCAGGGCCTCGAGCCCGTGAAGGCCGAGACGTCGGCCGCCGAGGTGAGCCGCATCCTCGCGAGCTACGATCTCGTCTCGGTGCCCGTGGTCGACGAGAAGCATCGCCTGGTGGGCGTCGTCACGATCGACGACGTGCTCGACTACCTGCTCCCGGACGACTGGAGGAGTCACCCCGAGGACGAGTCGGAGGTGAGCAGACGCGCGACGGCCCGCGCACAGCTGGCCACCGGCAGCATCCCGATCGCACCCGGAAGGAGGGCAGGAGATGGCACGCGCTGACGCCGCCGACGACCGTCGGTTCGACACCCCGAAGGGCATCCGCCGACCCGCGCCGCCCCTGCGCCGTTCCGGCGATCGGGACCGCTTCGGCCGGTTCACCGAATGGGTCGCACGCAACATGGGCACCCCGTGGTTCCTGCTCGGCCTCACGCTCTTCGTCGCGTTCTGGATCCTGTGGAACACGCTCGCCCCGCCCGCCTGGCGGTTCGACTCGGTCGAACTCGGCTTCATCGCGCTCACGCTCGTGCTCTCCCTCCAGGCGTCCTACGCCGCGCCCCTGATCCTGTTGGCGCAGAACCGCCAGGACGACCGCGACCGGGTCCAGATCGAGCAGGACCGCCAGCGCGCCGAGCGCAACCTCGCCGACACCGAGTACCTCGCCCGCGAGGTCGTGGCGCTGCGCCTCGCCGTGCGCGACCTCGCCTCGAAGGAGTTCATCCGGCAGGAGCTGCGGCAGGCGCTCGAGGAGCTCGACCGGCGCGACGAGGAGGACGCCGCGAATGCCCCGTCCTGACGCGGGCGGCATCGAGCGCGCCGTCCGAGCCGCGCTCGAGGGCGTGATCGACCCGGAGATCCGCCGACCGATCACCGAGCTCGACATGGTCGAGCGCGTGACCGCGACCGACGCGGGCGTCGAGGTCGGAGTGCGCCTGACGATCGTCGGCTGCCCGGCGTCCGACCGCATCGAGCGCGACGTGCGCGCAGCGGCCGAGCAGGTCGTCGGCGCGGGCAACGCCGTCGTCGAGCTCGGCGTCATGACGCCCGAGCAACGTGCAGCGCTCACCGAGCGCCTCCGCGGCGGCCGCGCGGCGCGCGGCAATCCGTTCGGGCCGGGCACGCTGACTCGCGTGATCGCGGTCACGAGCGGCAAGGGCGGCGTCGGGAAGTCGACGCTGACGGCGAACCTCGCGGTCGCGCTCGCGGCGCGCGGGCTCTCCGTCGGCCTCGTCGACGCCGACGTGCACGGCTTCTCGATCCCCGGCCTCCTCGGCCTGGTCGACGAGCACGGCACGGCGGCTCGTCCCACGCGCGTCGACGACATGATCCTCCCGCCCGTCGCCTACGGCGTGAAGGTCATCTCGATCGGCATGTTCGTCGAGCCGACCGAACCGGGCGGCCGCGGATCGTCCGTCGCCGTCGCGTGGCGCGGCCCGATGCTGCACCGCACGCTCCAGCAGTTCCTCACCGACGTGTACTTCGGCGACCTCGACGTGCTCCTCGTGGACCTGCCGCCCGGCACCGGCGACGTCGCGATCTCGCTCGGCCAGCTGCTCCCGAACGCCGATGTCGTCGTCGTGACGACTCCGCAGCCGGCCGCGGCCGACGTCGCCGAGCGGTCGGGTCTCGTCGCCAGGCAGACCGGGCAGCGCGTCGTCGGCGTGATCGAGAACATGGCGGGCTTCGCCCAGCCCGACGGGTCGCTCCTCGACCTGTTCGGCACGGGCGGCGGCGCCGAGGTCGCACGACGACTCTCCGAGGGCGTCGACGAGCCCGTCCCGCTCGTCGCCGCGGTGCCGCTCAGCGTCGCGCTCCGGCGCGGCGGCGACGAGGGCCGTCCCGTGGTCGTGGCCGAACCCGACGACCCTGCGGCGCGTGCGATCGAGCAGGCCGCGGCGTTCCTCGCGGGTCGGCCGCGGTCGCTCGCCGGCCGGCGACTCGACGTCTCGGTGCGGTGAGACGGATGCCGCCTGCCGCCCGCTCCTCCGTGAGGCTCGCGCGCGGCACGGCCGCCGGCCTCGCCGTCGGGGTGCTCGCCGCCGCGGCCCTGACCGCGTGCGCGACGGGCGCCGGCCCGGACGCCGAGCGCGACGCCGCGCTCCCCGACGGGCTCACGGTCGCGGTGCAGCAGGGGCGGCTCGACGTGCCGCAGGGTCGGCTCGTCCTGCACTTCGAGAACACGGGCGAGCCCGTCACGGTGACCGCGGTCGCCGTCCGCTCCCCCGCCCTCGAACCGGGCATGGACCGCGACGAGCCGTTCGCCCTCGGTCGGGGCGACGCCATCGACATCCGGCTCGACCTCACCGGCAGCGTCTGCGACGGCGACCCCGCCGCGATCGGCGTCGACGTGCGCCTCACGGCCGCCGACGGCGCCGAGCGCGAGGGCACGCTCGAGCCCGACGACCCGTTCGGCACGATGGCGCGCATCGCCGACGCCGACTGCCTCGCCGAATCGGTCGCCGGCGTCGCCGCCATCGAGCTGCCCGAGCGGCTCCGCACGACGGGCACGGGCGCCGACCGGCGCGCGTGGATCGACGTGCGGGTCGCGCCCGTGGCATCCGGCGACGGCACGCTCTCGATCGACGGTGTCTCGGCGACGACGCTCATCGGCAACGAGGAGGGCCAGGACTGGCCGCTCGGCATCGAGGTCGCCGCGGGCGACGAACCGGTCGACGCGGCGCTCGCCGTCCGGCCGGCGCGGTGCGACGCGCACGCGCTCGCGGACGACAAGCGCGGCACGATCCTGCCCTTCACCGTCGCGACCGGCGACGGCCGCGAGGGTCGCCTCGAGATCGCCTCGGGCGCCGCCCTCAAGGCCGACCTCTACGCCTACTACGCCGAGCGCTGCGGCCTGTAGCGGCGGCGTGGCGCCGGTACGCTGGCCGCATGCGGACACCGGCCCAATGGCTGCGCGGGGTGCGTCACCCCGAGGCGTTCCACGGTCACGGCGTGCGGCGCGGCTTCTTCGAGGGCTGGTACGTGAAGCTCGTGTCGCAAGACCGGGCGCACCGCTGGGCGGTGATCCCGGGCGTGTTCCGCGGCATCGCCGACGACGACGGAGGCGGCTGCGACGAGGCGTTCGTGCAGGTCCTCGACGGCCTCACCGGGCGATCGTGGTACCACCGGTTCCCGGTCGACGCCTTCTCGGCGTCCGCGCGCGGGTTCCACGTCGAGGTCGGCCCCAACCGGTTCGACGCGCGCGGCGTCACGCTCGACCTCCCGCAGCTGCGCGGGCGCATCGAGCACGCGGAACCGCTCCGACCATGGCCGGTGACGCTCCGCGAGCCGGGCATCATGGGCTGGTACGGGCTCGTGCCGTTCATGGAGTGCTTCCACGGCATCGTGTCGTTCGGCCACGGCCTCCGGGGCACGCTCGAGGTCGAGGGCGCCGAGGAGTCCTTCGACGGCGGGCGCGGCTACATCGAGAAGGACTGGGGCCGGGCGTTCCCGTCGGGCTACGTCTGGATGGCGAGCAACCACGTCGACCACGCCGACGGCGAGCATCCGGATGCCTCGCTCATCGCGTCCGTCGCGATCATCCCCTGGCTCGGCGGGAACTTCCGGGGCTCGATCGTCGGGCTCGAGCACAGCGGCCGCCTGCACCGCTGGACGACGTACAACCGCTCGGAGGAGCGGCGGCTCGAGATCGACGACACGCACGTGCGGTGGTCGCTCGCCGGCCCCGACGGGGTGATCGACCTCGAGGCCGAGCGCGTGCGCGGCGGCCTGCTGCACGCCCCGCTGCGGACCGCGATGCACCAGCGGGTCGAGGAGACGCTCGACGCGCGCATCACCCTCCGCCACGTCGCGCACGATGGGACCACGCTGCTCGAAGGCGTCGCGGAGTGCGCCGGCCTGGAGGTGTTCGGCGACACCGACCGGATGCTCGCACTCTGAGCTGGCCGGCCCGGCGGCCCGGCGGCCCGCCCGGCGGCCCGGCGCCGCGCCGGACCTCAGCGCGGCTCGACGACGCGTGCGAGCAGCTCGACGAGGAGCCGCTCGGTGAGCGGCCCGGGGAGCGCCTCGACGAGCGCGAGCACGGGCGCCATCCGGTCGGGCAGCGCTCCGCCCGCGCCGTCGCCGCCGAGCAGCCCGAACGCCCCGAGCAGCAGCGCCGCGCCGTCCGAGTCGATCCCGGCGGATGCCGCGGCGAGCGCATCCGCGCCGCCGGGCAGTTGCCCGGCGAGCCCGGCGACCAGCGCGCGGCCGTCCACCGCGGGCACGCCGCGCACGGTGTCCGCGGCGGCCGCGAGCGCCGGCACCAGTTCGCCGACGACGTGGTCGGTGACCGGCGTGATCGTGAGGTGCGTGGTGTGCGGCAGCACGGTGCCGTCGGCCTGGACCGTGCCAGGCTGCAGCTGCAGGTGCCACCCGGCGCCGCGCGCGGCATCCGCCCAGTGGTGGGGGTCGACGCGCCGTTCGGCGAGCACCGACTCGTCGGTGCGGACCGCCAGCAGCGGACCCACGGGGTCGCCGACGACGGCGAGGCCCTCGATGCCGTCGATCGCCTCGCGGAGGGTCGCGGTCGCCGCCGTCGCCCGCGCCGTGAGCTCCGCGAACCCGGACTCGCCGAGCACCTGGACGATCGCCCACGCCGCGGCGAGCGGGCCGGCCGGCTTGGAGCCCGCCATCGTCGGGTTCACGACCGGATAGCCCGGCCACGCGGTGGTCGCGAAGTACTGGCGGCGCTGCCGGTCGCGGCCGCGCTGGAGGAGCACCGACACGCCCTTCGGCGCGTAGCCGTACTTGTGCAGGTCCGCGGAGAGGCTCGTGACCCCCGGCACGCGGAAGTCCCAGTCGGGCAGCCCCTCCTGGAAGGCGAGCGCGAAGCCGCCGATGCACGCGTCGACGTGGAGGGCGATCCCGAGGTCGGCGGTCTCCGCGGCGACCTCCCCGACCGGATCGAGGGTCGCGAACGGGTAGGACGGCGCGCTCATCACGACGAGCGCGACGTCGTCGTCGAGCCGCTCGACCACGTCGGCGACCGACGGCGCACCGGTCTCCGCGGAGACCGGGACGAGGTCGAGCGCGAGCCCGAAGTAGTGCGCCGCCTTGTGGAACGCGGCGTGCACCGTCGTCGGGGCGACGAGCCGCGGCATCCGCTCGTCGCCGGGGCGGGCCGCGCGCCAGGCGTCGCGCGCCGTCTTCACGGCGAGCAGGCAGCTCTCGGTGCCGCCGGACGTGACCGAGCCGACGACCTCGGTGCCCGCCTCATCTACGCCCGCCCCGGCGGGCCCGCCGTGGAACACCCGGCGCGCGAAGCCGACGACGCCGGCCTCCATCGCCGCGACGGAGGTGAACGTGGTCGGATCGAGGCCGTTGACCGGCTGCACGAGGCGCGCCGCGCGCGCGGCGAGCTCGTCGAGCTCGGCGAGGCCGGAGTCGTACACGTACGAGAGCACCCGGCCGCCGTGCGTGGGCGCGTCGCCCTCGCGCAGCGCGGCGAGTTCCGCGAGCACCTCGTCGGGCTCGCGTTCGAAGGCGTTCATCGGGCGATCTCCTCGGTCGGGGCGGGGGCGTCGATGTCCGCGCGCCGCAGCGGGTAGCGCAGGAGCGGGACGAGGCTGACGAGCACGAGCACGGCGGGGAGCACGCTGAAGCTCAGCGCGATGCCCGCGACCGCCGCGTCGGGCTGCGCGACGACGGCCGATCCGACCGACTCGAGGTACCCGGTCGCGGCGAGCACGATCGTGAGCAGCGTCGCGCCGAGCGCCATCCCGGTGGTCTCGCCGGCGGTCCAGACGCCGCCGAACGTGCCCGCGCGGCCCGGGCCGTTCGTCCGCGCGTCGTGCGCCACGACATCCGGCAGCATCGCCATCGGCAGCGACTGCATGCCCGCGTACGCGGCGCCCGCGATCGCGACGGGCGCGTACACCCAGGCGCCCGGCGCCCAGAGCATGCCGACGAGGGCGGCGGATGCCACGGCGAACGCGAGGCTCGCGAGGACGTACGACCGCTCCTTCCCGATGCGACGCGCCAGCCGGCCCCAGAGCGGCGCGCACAGGATCGCCGGGCCGATGAGGGCGACGAAGAGGAACGTCAGCGCGTCCTCGGAGTGGAGGACCCAGACCGCGACGTAGTTCGCGCCCGCGAGCATGACGCCGGTCGCGAGCCCCTGCAGGAGGAAGCCGGAGAGCAGCAGCCGGAACGGCCGGCTGCGGCGCAGTGCGGCGAGGCCCTCCGCGTAGCCGTCGGCGAGACTGCGACGCTCGCGCTCCCGGACGACCATGCCGGTCGGAGCGGTCGTCGTGGCCACCAGCATGCCGATGCCGATGACGAGACCGGCGACGACGGCCATCACGAGGTAGCCGAGCGCCTCGTCGTCGCCGCCGACCCGGCGGAGCATCGGGCCGCCTGCGCCGAACAACAGGATCGCGAGGCTCAGCACGACCACGCGCCACGTCAGCAGGCGCGTGCGCGCGTCGTAGTCGTCGGTGAGCTCGGCGGGCAGCGCGATGTACGGCACCTGGAACAGGCTGAACGCGGTCGCGGTGGCGAGGAAGGCGACCATGACCCACGCGCCCGCGACGACGGGGCCGAGTCCGGCGGGTGCGGCGAAGGTGACGACGAACGCGAGCGGGAGCGCCATCGCGCCGACGCGCATCCAGGTGCGGCGCGTGCCCGAGACGGCGAGGGCGTGGTCGCTCCGTTCGCCGATCCACGGGTCGATGACCACGTCCCACACCTTGGCTGCGGTGACGACGAGTCCGGCGAGCAGTGCGGTGACGCCGAGCGTGTCGGTGAGGTAGAAGACGAGCACGAGCCCGGGCAGCGTCGCGAAGCCGCCGGTGCCGATCGAACCGATGGCGTACCGGGCCACGATGCCGCGAGAGACCCGCCGTTCGGGGGAAGTCATGCGGGGAAGCCTACCCAGTCGGCCAGGCCGATCCGGACACGCTCCCCCGGTCGCGGCACGCCTAGACTGGCCGGGTGTCCAACGCCGCCACCCGAACCCCGGCCGTCACCCACAGCCCCGCGCGCGACGCCCTCGTCGCCGACCTCATCGCCACGACCGGCCGCACGGCCGCGATCCCCACTCCGGCGACCGGCGAGACGCTCGTCGACCTTCCGCGATCGAGTGCCGACGACGTCCGCGGAGCGGTCTCGCGCGCGCGCCTGGCGCAGGTCGCGTGGGCCCGGGCCGGGTTCGCCGCGCGTCGCCGGATCCTGCTGCGCGCGCACGACCTCATCGTCGAACGGCGCGAGGAGCTCCTCGACCTCACCCAGCTCGAGAGTGGCAAGACGCGCGGCCAGGCGTTCGAGGAGGTCTTCCAGGCCTTCTCCGTGACGCGGTGGAACGCGCTCAAGGCGCGCCGCGTCCTCCGCGGCGGCCGCCGGCGCGCGGGCATCCCCGTCGCCCTGTCCACGCGCGTCCGCTACCGCTCGAAGGGCGTCGTCGGCGTCATCACCCCGTGGAACTACGCGATCAGCCTCGCCGCGATGGACGTGATCCCGGCCCTCGCCGCCGGCTGCGCCGTCGTGCAGAAGGCCGACGACCAGGGCACCCTGTCCGTCCTCGCGCTCCGGCGCGCCTTCATCGACGCGGGGCTTCCGGAATCGCTCTGGGCCGTCGTCTCCGGCGACGCGACCGAGGTCGGCGAGGCCCTGACCGACGAGGCCGACTACATCTGCTTCACCGGGTCGACCGCGACCGGACGCCGGATCGCCGAGAAGGCCGGACGGCGGCTCGTGGGCGCCTCCCTCGAACTCGGCGGCAAGAACGCGCTGATCGTGCTCGACGACGTCGACGTCGAGCAGGCGGCGGCGGATGCCGCGCACGCGTGCTTCTCGTCGATGGGCCAGCTGTGCGTGTCGGTCGAGCGGATCTACGTGCACCGACGCGTCGCCGACGCCTTCACCGCGGCGCTCGCCGCGCGCCTGGCCGACCCGCGGATCGGCTCGGGCCTCGACCACGACGCCGACTACGGCAGCCTCGCGACGGCGGCCCAGCTCGACCGGATCCGCGGCCACCTCGACGACGCGCTCGCGAAGGGCGCCCGGGTGCTGGTCGGCGGCAGCGCGCGGCCGGATGTCGGGCCGTGGGCGTTCGAGCCGACCGTCCTGACCGACGTCGCACCCGGCATGCGCGTGCTCGACGAGGAGACCTTCGGGGCGATCGCGTCGCTCCACGTGGTCGACGACGAACTCGAGGCGATCTTCGCCGCCAACGCCTCGGAGTACGGCCTCAACGCGTCGGTGCTCGCGGGCTCGACCCGTCGGGCGCTCCGCGTCGCGGACCAGCTCGACGCGGGCAGCGTCAACGTGAACGAGGGGTACCGCGGCAGCTTCGGCTCGGTCGACGCGCCGATGGGCGGGGTCAAGGCGTCCGGGATCGGCCGTCGCAACGGGCGCGAGGGCCTCCTCCGTTTCGTCGACCCGGTGACGGTGTCGGTGAACACGCGGATCATCCCGCTGCCGCACACCGGGCGCGACTACGCGCGGCTCAGCGGCCTGCTGGTCGTGCTCGCGCGGGCGCTCCGCGCCATCCGCCGCGCCTAGCGGAACCCGGCCGGGGACGCCGAGCGCGCGACGACCGCGGCCGGCGGCCGGCTCAGGTCGCCTCGGAGTCGAACGGCGCCGACTCGCCCGCGGCGATCGCGTCGAGCTTGCGCTTGCGCTGCAGGTACGCGGAATTCTCGTTCACCGCCGCCCTCGCGACGACCGGCTTCGCGGGCTCGGCGAACGGGTCGACGTCGCTCAGCGCCTCGCGCACGATGCGTCGCGGGTCGTACTGGCGCGGGTCGAGCTTGCGCCAGTCGACGTCGTCGAAGTCGGGGCCCATCTCCTCGCGCATGCGGTCCTTCGCACCGTTGGCCATGTCGCGCAGCGAGCGCACGAACCGGCCGAGTTGCGCCGCGTAGTGCGGGAGCCGCTCCGGACCGAGCACGAACACGGCGATCACCCCGATGATGAGGAGTTTGTCGAAGGTGAGGCCGCCCATGCGGTCAAGGATAGTCGGCGGCGAGGCGTGCGATCGACCGTTGCCTCGACCCCTAGGCTTGGGGGTCGACAGAAGCCCCGGGAGCCGCCACGTGTCCGAACACGACCTCAACTGGAAGTACGTCGACGAATCCGTCGTCGAGTCCGAGTCGATCGCGAAGGCACGCCTGCAGTCCCTCGAGCTCGGTGTCGATCCCGTCTCGCCGGCCGTCGGCGCGCAGCTCGCGGTGATCGCCGCGGCGAGCGACGCGCGGGCGATCATCGAGGTGGGCACCGGCGTGGGCGTCTCGGGGCTCTGCATGCTGCAGGCCGCACGGTCGGCGCACCTGACGTCGATCGACTCGGAGACCGAGTACCAGCAGCACGCGCGCGAGCACTTCGCCGACGCCGGCATCGCCCCCGCACGGGTCCGCCTCATCGCGGGTCGTGCGGGCGAGGTCCTGCCTCGGATGAACGAGGGATCCTACGACCTCGTGGTCGTCGATGCGGACGCCGCCTCGGTCATCGAGTACGTCGAGCACGGGCTTCGCCTGGCCAAGCCGGGCGGAAGCGTGCTCGTGGCCCGCGCCCTGTGGAAGGGGAGGGTGGCCGACCCGGCGCGACGGGACGACGTGGCGACGGCGTTCCGCGGGCTCGTCTCGGAGCTCGCGGCCTCCACCGCCGTGGTCACCGCCATCTCGCCGGCCGGGGACGGCCTGCTGCAGATCGTGAAGCTGGGCGCCTGACTAGGCCGCGTTGACGACGCCGCCCAGGACGTCGTAGAGCTCCTTGGCCTCAGCGTCGTTCACCGAGACGACGAGGCGACCGCCACCCTCGAGGGGCACGCGCACGATGATGAGCCGCCCCTCCTTCACAGCCTCCATCGGTCCGTCTCCAGTGCGTGGCTTCATGGCCGCCATTGAGCTACCCCTTTCGTGGCTGAATCTCCATTATCTCGTATCGAGACCGTGCACCGGGACACCGGGCTCCGGTTTGTGGACGACACGGGCGGCCGTTCACGCGTCCGACGTCGTCCGTGCACCGGCCGATCACCGACGGCGGCGCGGCCGGACGGCCGGCCGGCGATCACGGCGGGGTCCAGTCGTAGCCGTCGATGAACCACCCGATGCGCAGCCACGCGACCTGCAGCGCGATCGAGACCGCGACGAGCGAGGCCCGCCACCACGGCGAGCGCGGCACGGCGAACGCGCCGACCACGGGGAAGAGGGGCGCGAGGAGCCGGAACGTGCTCGACTGCGGGAAGAACACGGCGAGCAGGTACAGCGCGTAGCTCGCGAGCCAGAGCCTGATGTCGACGCCCAGACGCCGGACCCAGGGCGTGAAGAGCAGCGCGCCGAAGGCCACCACCAGCGCGATGGGCAGGATCGTCCCCATCGGTTGCCCGAGCCACCAGTCCCCGGACTGGAACCAGGGCGTGAGCGGTACGAGCTCCACGTATCCGATGTAGGGCGCGCGCCACGCGAGCTCGGTGTCGGTGTAGGCGGCCGGCTCCCCGGTGAACGCCCACGCGATCGCCGGCCAGGCGAGTCCGACCACGGCCGCGAACAGGGTGACGGATGCCGCGACCACGCGCTCGCGCACGGGGAACGGGTCGCGCGACCGCGTGAACCAGCGCACGATCCAGTGCAGGCCGAGCGCCAGCGCGAACGCGAGCGCGCCCGGCCGCGTGAAGGCCCAGATGCCGATCACTGGCACGAGCCATCCGTACCGTCGGTCGACGAGGAGCAGGAGCGCGAGGGCCAGCCAGAGGAAGCCGAGCGCCTCGGCGTAGCCGAACCCCATGATCGGCGACACGGGCGCGACGCAGAAGAGCACGACCGCGAACAGGGCCTGGTCGGGCTCGAGGAACCGCGACATGAGCCGGTGGAACACGAGCGCCGCGGCGAGGCCGGCGACGAGCGAGACGACGACGGAGGCCAGGTCCCACGGGACGCCGACGACGGTGAGGATCCGCACGATGCCGGGGAAGACGGGGAGGAACGCCCACGCGTTCTCGGCGACGTGGCCGTCGTCCGTGAGCGGCAGCTCGGTCGGATACCCGGCGGCGGCGATGAACGCGTACCAGCGGCCGTCCCAGATGTTGGCGTACTCGAAGTACCCGGGCCGGGCCTCGGTCCACGCGCTCGCGGCCTGCGCGTGCGCGAACTGCAGCACGATGACGATCGAGACGACGCGCGCGGCGACGTACACGACGACGACCCGCCCCCACCACGGCAGGAGGCGCCACCGCACGCGCGGGGACCAGCGTCCGACGCGGTGCGCGTCCGCGTCCCGCGGCTCCGGCGCACCCGCCGCGGTCTCCACGCCCACGGATCGGCTCAGCGCGCCGACCCCGTGAGCCAGCCGCGCAACGCGGCCTCGCAGGCGAGGATCTCGTCGCAGTCCACGCGCTCGTCGTCGGCGTGCGCGAGGAGCGGGTCGCCCGGACCGAAGTTCACGGCCGGGATGCCGAGCGCGCTGAAGCGCGCGACATCCGTCCACCCGTACTTCGGCTGCGCGTCGGCGCCCACGGCGTGGACGAACTCCTGCGCGAGCGGGTCGTCGAGGCCGGGCCGCGCACCCTCCGACGCGTCGGTGACCGTGAGCTCGTACTCGGGGAAGAGCGCCCGGACGTGCTCGGTCGCCTCCTCGACGGAGCGGCTCGGCGCGAAGCGGTAGTTCAGCGTGAGCACGGCGTCGTCGGGGATGACGTTGCCCGCGATGCCGCCGTGCATGAAGACGGCGTTCAGCCCCTCGCGGTAGTCGAGGCCGTCGACGCGCACGGTCTCCGCCTCGTACGTCGCGAGCCGCTCGAGCGCTGGCGCGAGCTTGTGGATCGCGTTCTCGCCGACCCAGCCGCGCGCGGAGTGCGCCCGGCGCCCGGTCGCGCGCAGCTCGACGCGCAGGGTGCCGTTGCAGCCGCCCTCGACCTCGCCGCGGGTCGGCTCGCCGAGGATCGCGAAGTCGGCCGCGAAGAGGTCGGGTCGCGATCGCAGGACGCGGCCGAGCCCGTTCAGGTCGGCGGCGACCTCCTCGTGGTCGTACCACATCCACGTCACGTCGACGATCGGGGCGACGAGCTCGCGCGCGAGCTTCAGCTGCACCGCGACGCCCGCCTTCATGTCGACCGTCCCCCGCCCCCACAGCACCTGCCGGTCGCCGTCGACCTCGAACCGGGTCGGCACGTTGCCGTTGATCGGCACCGTGTCGAGGTGCCCGGCGATGACGACGCGCCGGTCGCGCCCGAGGTCCGTCCGCGCCACGATCGTGTCGCCGTCGCGGAACACGTCGAGGTGCGCGGCATCCGCGAGGGCGTCCTGCACGAGGTCGGCGAGCAGGCCCTCCTCCCCCGAGACGCTCGGGACGTCGCAGATCGCCTGCGTGATGGAGACGACGTCGGCGGACAGGTCGAGCGCGGCCGTGGGCCTGGCGGGTGCAGCCATGTCCCCGAGTCTACGAGGGCGGATGCCGCGCTCCCGCGCCGCGTCATCCGCCGTCGCCGCCCCGTCGTGCTCGGTACCCTTGGAGCATGCCCGCAGACTCGTCGAACCCGACCGCGCCCGCCACCGCCTGGGGCGACGGCCTCGCCACGATCGCCGGCGACGGCACGGTGCTCGACACGTGGTTCCCGGCCCCGCAGCTCGGCGAGCCCGCCGACGCGCCGGCGTGGGAGCCGCCGCCCGGGTCGGTCGGTCCGGACGAGCGGCGCGGGGTCCGCGTGGAGGCGGTGCGTGTCGCCATCCGCCTCGCCGACGCCCCGGCGAGCACGTCCGACGCCTACCTGCGGCTCCACCTGCTCTCGCACCTGCTCGTCCGTCCCAACGGGCTCGACCTCGACGGCGTCTTCGGACACCTCCCGAACGTCGCCTGGACCAACGCCGGCCCGGTGCACCCCGACGACCTCGACCGGCTCCGCTCGGCGCTCCAGCGCGCCGGCATCCACGTCACCGGGCTCGACAAGTTCCCCCGCCTCCTCGACTACGTGGTCCCCGAGCGCGTGCGCATCGCCGACGCGTCGCGCGTGCGCCTCGGCGCGCACCTCGCGCCCGGCACGACGGTGATGCACGAGGGCTTCGTGAACTTCAACGCCGGCACCCTCGGCTCCTCGATGGTGGAGGGCCGCGTCTCGCAGGGCGTCGTCGTCGGCGACGGCAGCGACATCGGCGGCGGCGCCTCGATCATGGGCACGCTGTCGGGCGGCGGCACCCAGCGCGTGTCGATCGGCGAGCGCGCGCTGCTCGGCGCGAACTCGGGCATCGGCATCTCGATCGGCGACGACTCCGTGGTCGAGGCCGGCCTCTACGTGACGGCGGGCACGAAGGTGGTGCTCCGGGGCGGCCCGGGGGAGCGCGACCGGATCGCCAAGGCCGTCGAGCTCTCCGGCCTGCCGAACCTGCTGTTCCGCCGGAACTCGCTCGACGGGCGCGTCGAGGTGCTCTCGCGCTCGGGCGGCGGCATCGCGCTGAACGCCGCGCTGCACGCCTGATCCCGGAGCTCGGCGGCGCGACCCTCGTCGCCGCGGTCGCCGGGGTACAGTGATGACCCGGGGCCGCTCGGACGGGCGGCCCGAGCCATGCGCCGACACGAAGGAGTGACGTGGGAACCGACGCGCCGAGGACCCGACGGACCGGATGGGCGAAGTTCCTCGTCGGGGCGCTCGTCACGGTGCTCGTGCTCGGCGTCGCGGCCGTCGGGTTCGGCTGGTGGACGGTGCACCGCTCGTTCCCCGTCGAGTCGGGGCGGATCTCGGTCCCCGGCCTGAACGGCGCCGTGACGGTGTACCGCGACGACGCGGGCATCCCCCAGCTCGTCGCCGAGACCGACCACGACCTGCTCTTCGCGCAGGGCTACGTGCACGCGCAGGACCGCTTCTGGGAGATGGACTTCCGCCGGCACGTCACCGCGGGCCGCGTCGCGGAGCTCTTCGGCGAGTCGCAGGTCGCGACCGACGCGTTCATCCGCACGCTCGACTGGCGCGGCATCGCCGAGCAGGAGTTCGAGATGCTCGACGACGGGACCCGGGCGCTGTACGAGGCGTACGCCGACGGCGTGAACGCCTACCTCGCCGAACGATCGGGAGTGGAGCTCTCGCTCGAGTACGGCGTGCTCGCCCTGCAGAACCCCGGCTACGCGCCCGAGCGGTGGACCCCGGTCGACTCGATCGCCTGGCTCAAGGCGATGGCCTGGGACCTCAGGTCGAACCTCGGCGACGAGATCGACCGTGCGCTCCTCCTCGCCTCCGGGCTCTCCTCCGAGCAGGTCGCCGAGCTCCACCCCGCGTTCCCCTGGTCGGCCAAGCCGACCATCGTCGGCGGGCCTGCGCCGGCGGCGCCAGCCGCCCTCGACGTGCGGGCCGTCGACGCGTCGGCCGCCGGGATCGAGGCGTCCGCCGGCACGATGCCGGCCGACGACGAGACCGCGAGCGTGCTCGGCGACCTCGCCGCACGGCTCGACGCCCTGCCGGAACTGCTCGGACCCGAGGGCGGCGACATCGGCTCGAACTCGTGGGTCGTCTCGGGCGCGCTCACCGACACGGGCATGCCGCTGCTCGCGAACGATCCCCACCTCGGGCCGGCCATGCCGTCGATCTGGGTCCAGATGGGCCTGCACTGCGCCGAGCCCACCCCGAACTGCACGTTCGACGTCGCCGGCTTCGGGTTCTCGGGGCTCCCCGGGATCATCATCGGCCACAACGAGCGCATCGCCTGGGGGTTCACCAACCTCGGGCCAGACGTGGCCGACCTCTACCTCGAGCGCGTCGCCGACGACTCGTACGAGTTCGACGGCGCGCTCGAGCCGCTCACGACGCGCGAGGAGGTCATCGAGGTCGCCGGCGGCGAGCCCGTGACGATCACCGTGCGCTCGACCGCGCGCGGACCGATCGTGACCGACATCGGCTCGGACTTCGCCGCGGTCGCCGAGGGGTATGCGCCGACCGCCGACGGAGCGGAGGAGCCCGTCGAGGGCGCGGGCGAGCCCGAGCTCGAGGTCTCCCTGCAGTGGACGGCGCTGCAGCCGGGCCGCACGCCGCAGTCGATCTTCGCCATGAACCGGGCATCCACCTGGCAGGAGTTCCGGGACGCCGCCGAGCGCTTCGAGGTGCCCTCGCAGAACCTGGTGTACGCCGACGTCGAGGGCAACATCGGCTACCAGGCGCCGGGGCGCATCCCGGTGCGGGCCTCGGGCGACGGCACGGTGCCGCTGCCCGGCTGGACGAGCGAGAACGGCTGGACGGGGACGGTGCCCTACGAGGAACTCCCGTCGGTGCTGAACCCCGAGCGCGGGTACATCGTGACGGCGAACAACGCCGTCGAGCAGGACGGCCCGCTGCTCACGCGCGACTGGGACCTCGGGTACCGCGCCGAGGGCATCGAACGCCGCCTGGGCGAGCTCATCGCCGCGGGCGAGCCGATCACGGTCGAGGACATGGGCGCGATCCAGTTCGACACCCGCGACGCCAACGCCGAGGCGTTCCTGCCGGTGATCGCCGAGCTCGACCTCGACGGCGACGCCGCGCGGGGTGCGCGCCTCCTCGCCGACTGGGACGCGTCGGCCGACGTCGACAGCGCCCAGGCGGCGTACTTCGCGGTGTTCTGGCGGAACCTCCTCGACGGCATGTTCGGCGGGCTCCCAGAGTCGACCCGACCGGTCGGCGGCGACCGGTGGTTCTCCGTGCTCGGGACCCTGCTCGGCCAGCCGGAGGACGAGTGGTGGACCGATCGCGCGACCGGGGCGACCGGACGCGATGCCGTGCTCGCCGCCGCCCTGGACGCCGCGTGGGCCGAGGCATCCGGGCTCATGGGCGACGACCCCGCGTCATGGCGCTGGGGCGGCCTGCACACGCTGACCCTGACGAACCAGACGTTCGGCGAGTCGGGCATCGGCCCCATCGAATGGCTGTTCAACCGCGGTCCGTACGAGACGGGCGGCGGTTCGGCGATCGTGAACGCCAACGGCTGGGACGCCACGCTCGGCTACGAGGTGAACTGGGTGCCCTCGATGCGCATGGTCGTCGACCTCGAGAACTTCAACGACTCGACCTGGGTGAACCTGACCGGCGCCTCGGGCCACGCCTTCCATCCGCACTACGACGACCAGGCCGAGCTGTGGCAGCAGGGCGAGACGCGCGAGTGGCCGTTCTCGACCCGCGCGGTGCGGCGGGCGGCGACCGACGCGCTCGTCCTGCAGCCCGGACGCTGACGCGACGCCCGGCCGCGCCGCGCGGCGCGGCCGCTCGGCGCCCGGCGCGTCGCGCGGCTCAGCGGAGCACCGAGCTCAGCAGCAGGCTCGTCTCGCTGTTGACCACGCCGTCGATCGAACGGATGCGCCCAAGCACGCGGTCGAACTCGCCGAGGGTCTCCGTGCGGAGCTCGGCGACGAGGTCCCATCCCCCGTTCGTCGTGTGCAGCGCGATGATCTCGGGGAACCCTCGCAGGCGCCTGATCACGTCGTCGGTCGTGCGCCCCTCGACCTCGATGAACGAGATCGCGTGGATCGAGAGCGGGTCCGTCTCGTCGCGCACGCGCACCGAGAAGCCGACGATGATGCCGGATGCCACGAGCCGGTCGATCCGGCCCGTGACGGTCGCCCGGGCGACGCCGAGCCGGCGCGACAGCTCGGCCACGGGCGTCCGCCCGTCCTCCCGGAGGAGGGCCAGTAGCCGGCGGTCGAGGTCGTCGAGCGGTTCCATGTGCATATCGTACAGCGACGTCTTGCACTGTGCGCATCTGGCTGACGATCCGTGAGCAAGGAGGTCGTTGCTGTTGCATATCGACGGATCGTACCCTCGAATCAACGAACTGAAGGGAACGAGATGACGAGCTTCGTCGACGTACGCAACATGGTCGGATGGGTCGCCGCAAACGGCCCCGAGCGCATCATCGCCGGGATCATGGAGTACCTCGAGCAGGACTTCGCGCGCTGGGAGAGCTTCGACAAGACGCCCCGGGTCGCGAGCCACACGCCGTTCGGCGTCATCGAGCTCATGCCGACGAGCGATCACGAGTCCTACGCCTTCAAGTACGTCAACGGGCACCCGTCGAACCCCGCCCGCGGCTACCAGACCGTCACCGCCTTCGGCGTGCTCGCCGACGTGCACAACGGCTACCCGACCTTCCTCGCCGAGATGACCGTGCTCACCGCGCTCCGCACGGCGGCGACCTCCGCCTTCGCGGCGAAGCTGCTGGCACGCCCCGACTCCCGGGTCATGGCGATGATCGGCACCGGCAGCCAGGCGGAGTTCCAGGCCCTCGCGTTCCGTCACGCCTTCGGCATCACGACCCTCCGCGTGTTCGACGTCGACCCCGACGCGATCGCCAAGTTCGTCCGCAACATGCTCCCCCTCGGCTTCGAGATCGAGGTCGCCGGCAGCGCCGCGGAGGCGCTCGAGGGCGCCGACATCGTCACGACGTGCACGGCCGACAAGGCCCGCGCGACGGTCGTCGCGGACGAATGGGTCCGCCCGGGCATGCACCTCAACGCGATCGGCGGCGACTGCCCCGGCAAGACCGAGCTCGACCCCGCGATCCTCGATCGCGCCGACGTGTTCGTCGAATACACGCCCCAGACGCGCATCGAGGGCGAGATCCAGGCGAAGGCCGCCGACTTCCCCGTCACCGAGCTGTGGGAGGTCCTCGCCGGCCGCGAGCCCGGTCGCGCCTCCGCCGAGGCGATCACGGTGTTCGACTCGGTCGGCTTCGCGATCGAGGACTTCTCGGCCCTGCGCTACGCCCGCGACCAGGTGGCCGGAACCCGGTACGAGCAGCGGATCGACCTGGTCGCCGACCCCGACGACCCGAAGGACCTCTTCGGCCTCGTCGGCGCCTACTCCCCGGTGGGCTGAGCGGATGTCGGTCCAGTCGCCGGCCGCGGTCGTCATGGTCCGGCCGCACCACTTCGCACCGAACCCGCACACCCTCGCCGACAACGGCTTCCAGCCGAACGCCGACGGACTCGACCCCGACCGGCTCGCGGCGGCGGCCTACGACGAGGTCACGCGCGCGGCCGCCGCGCTCGAGGCGGCGGGCGTGACCGTGCACCTCTTCGAGGATGAGACGACCCACCGGCCCGACAGCGTCTTCCCCAACAACTGGATCTCGACGCATTCGGGCGGTCACATCGCGCTCTTCCCGATGTTCACGCCGAACCGCCGCACCGAGCGGCGCAGCGACATCGTCGAGCTGCTGAAGACCACGTACCGCGTGCAGGACGTCATCGACTACTCGGGCCTCGAGTACGACGACGTCTTCCTCGAGGGCACGGGGGCGATGGTGCTCGACCACGAGTCTCGGATCGCCTACGCCGCGCGCTCGAACCGCGCCGATCCGATCGCGCTCGAGCGCTTCTGCACGAACTTCGGCTATGAGCCGATGGTCTTCGACGCGGTCGACGGTCGAGGGGTCGCGGTCTACCACACCAACGTGATCCTGAGCATCGCGACGGAGTTCGCGCTGGTCGCCGCCGACATGTTCGTCTCCCCCGCGCGTCGCGACGAGGTGCTCGGGCGCCTGGCCGCACGCGGCCGCCGCGACGTCATCGCGCTCGACAACGCGCAGGTCGACGCCTTCGCCGGCAACGCGCTCGAGCTCTGGTCCACCGAGGGACGCGTGCTCGCGCTCTCCCGCACGGCGTTCGACGCGCTGGACCTCGACCAGCGCGCGCGCATCGAGCGCACGGCCCGGCTGCTGCCGCTCGACGTCCCGACGATCGAGCTCGCCGGCGGGTCCGTGCGCTGCATGCTCGCCGGCGTGCACCTCGATCCGCGACCGGGTCTCGTCGAGCACCGTTCGGCGCCGGTGGACGACGCCGCCGCCGACGAGATCGCCGCGCTCTGACGCGCGCCGCGGCATCCGGGCCGGGAACGACGAACGGCCCGTCCGAGGGACGGGCCGTTCGTGCTCGCCGCGGACCGCGCCGCGGCTCAGTGCATCGGGTAGTGCCGCTCGGGCGATCCCGTGTACAGCTGCTGCGGTCGGCCGATCTTGGTGCCGCCGTCGAGGTTCATCTCGCGCCAGTGCGCGATCCAGCCGGGCAGGCGGCCGATCGCGAACAGGACGGTGAACATGCGCGTCGGGAAGCCCATGGCCTTGTAGATCACGCCGGTGTAGAAGTCGACGTTCGGGTAGAGGCGACGCTGCTTGAAGTAGTCGTCCTCGAGCGCGAACTGCTCGAGCTCCTTGGCGATGTCGAGCAGCGGGTCGTTCACCCCGAGGCCCTCGAGCACCGCGTCGGCGCTCGTCTTCACGATCTTCGCGCGCGGGTCGTAGTTCTTGTAGACCCGGTGGCCGAAGCCCATGAGCTTGACGCCGTCCTCCTTGCGCTTGACGCGCTCGACGAACTTGCCGACGCCCTCGCCCGAGTCGCGGATCTGCGCGAGCATCTGGAGGACGGCCTCGTTGGCGCCGCCGTGGAGCGGGCCCGACAGGGCCTGGATCCCGGCGGAGATGGACGCGTACAGGTTCGCACCCGTCGAACCGACGAGCCGGACCGTCGACGTCGACGCGTTCTGCTCGTGGTCCTCGTGGAGGATCAGCAGCCGATCGAGCGCCTTCGCGAGCGTCGGGTCGATGTGGTACGGCTCGGCCATGTTGCCGAAGTTCAGCCGCAGGAAGTTCTCGACGAAGTTGAGCGAGTTGTCGGGGTAGAGGAACGCCTGGCCGATGCTCTTCTTGTGCGCATAGGCGGCGATCACCGGCATCTTCGCGAGCAGGCGGATGGTCGTGAGCTCGACGTGATCGGGATCGTGCGGGTCGGACGAGTCCTCGTAGTACGTCGAGAGCGCGGCGACGGCGCTGGAGAGGACGGCCATCGGGTGCGCAGTGTGCGGGAGCGCGGAGAAGAAGCGCTTCAGGTCCTCATGGAGGAGCGTGTGGCGCCGGATCTTCTCGTCGAACTCGCCGAGCTGGTCGGCGGTCGGCAGCTCGCCGTACATGAGCAGCCAGGCGACCTCGAGGTAGGTCGAGTGCTCGGCGAGCTCCTCGATCGGGTAGCCGCGGTACCGCAGGATCCCCTGCTCGCCGTCGATGTAGGTGATCGCCGACCGCGTCGACGAGGTGTTGACGAACCCGTAGTCGAGTGCGGTGAGGCCGGTCTGCCGGGTGAGCGTCGAGACGTCGATGCTCGCATTGCCCTGCGAGGCGCGGTGGATCGGGAATTCCGCCGTCCCACCGGGGAAGTTCAGCGTCGCGGTGTCGGCGTCGACTCCGACGGATTCGTTCACGACGTTGCTCACGGCGTCTCCTGTGATCGTCACTGTCTCGCGGTTCCCTGCTCTCCGGCCCGGCACCGGTCGGCGCGCGCGGCCCGACTACAGCCTAGACGGGTCGGGCGCACACTGTCGCATCCGCCAATGGATCACGCGATCGATTGGAGCGGTGCCACAGTCTTGGCGACGATTCGGTGACGATCGGCCCTCAGCGCACCGCGGTCGCCCGAAGCCGGTCGGCGGCACGACCGATCCGCTCGTCCGTCGCCGTGAGCGAGAGCCGGACGTGCTGCGGGAAGTGCGGTCCGTAGAAGTGCCCGGGCCCGGCGAGGATGCCGAGGTCGGCGAGGCGCCCGATCGACTCCCAGGCGTCGCGTCCCTCGGTCGCCCACAGGTACAGGCCCGCCTCACTGCGGTCGATGCGGAAGCCGGCGTCCTCGAGGGCGGGCCGGAGGAGGTCGCGTCTCGCCCGGTAGCGTGCCTTCTGCTCCCGCACGTGCTCGTCGTCCGCGAGCGCGACGGCCATCGCCGCCTGCAGCGGGGCCGGGACCATGAGCCCGGCGTGCTTGCGGACCTTCGTGAGGCGGACGATCAGCGCGGGATCGCCAGCGACGAACGCGGCACGGTAGCCGGCCATGTTCGACTGCTTCGACAGCGAGTAGATCGCGAGCACCCCGCTCGGATCACCGCCGGTCACGGCCGGGTCGAGCACGCTCGGGACGGCCCCCTCGTGCCACGGCTCCTCCCAGCCGAGCTCGGCGTAGCACTCGTCGGCGACGAGGATCGCCCCGAGCTCGCGGGCCCGCTCCACTGCGCGGCGCAGCTCGGGCACGCCGAGCACGCGACCGTCGGGGTTGCCCGGCGAGTTGAGCCAGACGAGGCGGGTGTTCGCGGGCCATTCGGCCGGGTCGTCGGATGCCACGGCCTCCGCGCCCGCGAAGATCGCACCCATCTCGTACGTCGGGTAGGCCGCCATGGGATGGACGACGGCATCGCCGGCGCCCACGCCGAGGAAGAAGGGCAGGAGTGCGACGAGCTCCTTCGAGCCGATCGTCGGCAGTACGCCATCCGTCTCGAGACCCTCGACGCCGCGCCGACGCGCGTACCAGTCCACGATCGCGCGTCGCAGGGCCGTCGTCCCGGCGGTCGCCGGATAGGAGTGCGCGTCGGCGGCCGCCGCGAGTGCGTCGCGCACGATCGGCGGCGTCGGGTCGATCGGCGATCCGATCGAGAGGTCGACGATGCCGTCGCGGTGCGCCGCCGCCCGATCGCGGTACGGGACCACCAGGTCCCAGGGGTACTCGGGCAGTGCCCCGAGCGCCATGGTCAGTGACCCTGCGGGGGCAGCGCCGCGATCAGCGGGTGGTCCTTCGGGATGACGCCGACCTTCGCCGCGCCGCCCGGGGAGCCGACCTCGTCGAAGAACTCGACGTTCGCCTTGTAGTAGTCGGCCCACTCGTCGGGAAGGTCGTCCTCGTAGTAGATGGCCTCGACCGGGCACACCGGCTCGCAGGCGCCGCAGTCGACGCATTCGTCGGGGTGGATGTAGAGCGAACGCTCACCCTCGTAGATGCAGTCGACGGGACACTCGTCGATGCAGGCACGGTCCTTCACATCGACGCACGGCAGGGCGATGACATAGGTCACGGTGGGTCGCGGTCCCTTCGATGAGGCTTGACTGCCAGTCTATGCGCGACGCGCCTCGCGCGACGGCAGCGAGGGCCACGCGACGACCAATACCGAAACGATCGCGGGCCCGATCGCCCAGACGATGCCGACGACGCCGTCGGCGACGAGCACCGATCCGCCGGGGCCGGGGAGCGCCAGGACGGCCACGCTTCCGACCACGCCCGCCGCGGCGGCCGCGGCGGCCGCCCGTCCGCCCGCCACGAGGCGGATGCCGAGGAGCAGTGCGGCGACGCCGACGAGGCCCGCGACGACGCCCCACGGGATCGACGCGCCGCCGATCTCCCACGCGTGCCGGTGCCCGATCGTCGCGACCGTTCCGTAGACCACGCCGACCGCGAACGAGATCGCGAGAGTGCCGATCCGGGAGCCGAGCGACCGGCGCCCGCTCGCCGCGGTCACGGCGCCGGCGTCACGGTGTAGGTCACCGTGCCGCCCTCGCCCGCGAGGATCACGAGGAACTCGCCGTCGGTGTAGACCGTCCCCGCCGCGCTCGCCTGCGCGAGGGTGGAGTCCTCGCGGAAGCCCGCGCCCTCGACCTCGGCGCGTGCGTCACCCAGCGGGTCGGCCGCCTCGGACGTGAGCACCACGACCCAGCCGTCCGAGCTCGCGGCCCCGCCGGCGAGCTCGATGCTGCCGTCGATGATCGGCACCGACGCCGGGAAGTCGGCCGGGAGCTCGCCGCTCAGCTCGACCCGACCGCCGGTCGCGTCCTCGACGGTGTCCTCGACCCCGCGCTCGACGAGGTCCTGCACGGTGCCCGTGCAGCCGGAGAGCAGGGTCGCCGCGGCGAGGCTCGCCACGACGGCGACGGCGCGCGCACGCCGGGAGAAGAGAGGCATGCGCGCGAGTCTATCCGTCGCGCCTGTGCGGGTGCCGCCGGTGCGGCGCGCGTGCGCGCACCATGCCGTAGCGTGGTCGGCGGCGCGGCCCGACCGCCGCGGGAAGGACGATCGAGGATGACCGAACAGCCCGGACCCGACGAGCAGCACCCGCCCGTGCGGATCGAGCGCGACGGCGTCGTCGCCACCGTCGTGATCGACCGGCCGACGGCGCTGAACGCCCTCTCCCCCGACGTGCTCGTGGCCATCGCCGACGCGTTCGACGCGCTCCGCGCCGAGGCCGACGCCGTCCGCGGCGTCCTGGTCGTCGGCGAGGGCGGGCGGGCGTTCGTCGCGGGCGCCGACATCCGCTCGCTGTCGACCCTCACGCCCGAGGAGGGCGCCGAGGCCGCCCGCCTGGGGCACCGGGTCGCCGCGACGATCGAGGCGTTCCCGGCGCTCGTCATCGCCTGCGTCGACGGGTTCGCACTCGGCGGCGGGCTCGAGCTCGCGCTCGCGTGCGACCTCATCTACGCGACCGAGTCGTCGTCGTTCGGCCAGCCGGAGGTCCGGCTCGGCCTCATCCCCGGGTTCGGCGGCACCGTCCGGCTGCCCCGCGCCGTCGGGCTCCCGCTCGCGAAGGACCTCATCTTCACCGGACGGCGCATCGACGCCGCGACGGCGGAGGCCGCGGGCCTCATCGCGCGACGGTTCCCCGATCGCGACGCGCTGCTCGCCGGCGCACGCGCGACGATCGACGAGGTCGCGGCGAACGCCTGGACGGCCGTCGCCCTCGCGAAGCGGGTGCTCGTCGAGGCGGCGGGAACCCCCACCGCGACCGCGACCGCCCTCGAGGTCGCGGGCTTCGCCGACGCGTTCCGCACCGACGACATGCGCGAGGGCGTCGCCGCGTTCATCGAGAAGCGCGAGCCCGGGTTCTCGGGTCGCTGAGGCGACGGATGCCGCGGCTCGCGCCGCGGCATCGGCCGCCGCGTCGGCTCAGCTATCGACGTGCGTGCTCAGCCGTCGACGTGCGTGCTCAGCCGTTGACGTGCGAGCTCAGCCAGGACATGCCGTCGAAGCGGACGCCGTCGGCGCCGTACATCTCGAGGTGGAGGTGCGGCCCGGTGGACTGGCCGGTCGTGCCGACCGCACCGAGCGCCTGGCCGGCGGTGACCCGCTGGCCGGGGGCGACCTGGAGCGAGCCGTACTGCATGTGCGCGTACAGCGAGGTGATGACGGCACCGCCGATGTTGTGCTGGACCTCGACGTAGACGCCGAGCCCGCCGCCGGCCTCGGTGGCCGTGATGACGACGCCGTCGGCGACCGAGCCGATGGTCGCGCCGGCGCCCGGGTTGAAGTCGATGCCGTCGTGGAAGGTGGAGCAGCCCGCACAGGGCGCGATGCGAGGGCCGAAGCCCGACGCCGTCCGCGACGGGTCGACCGGCCACACGACGCGGTCGGCCTGCAGGAGGGACACGTCGCCGAGGCCCGCGACGCTCGACTCGATGGGCGGCGGAGCCGCCTCGACGTCCCAGTCGCCGACGTCGATCGGCTCGAGCGCGACCTCGGAGCCGACCTCGAGGGTCTGCGAGCGGATCGAGATCGAGTCCTCGGCCGGCGCGTAGACCGACGCGCGGGCCACGGTGTCGGTCGCGGTCACCGCGAGCGCGGGGACGCTCGTCGAGAGCAGCATGCCCCCGGCGAAGGTCATCGCGCCGATCGTCATGACGGGGCGCAGCGCGGCGGAGGCGCGGCGGCGGCGCACGGGGCGGGCGACGGCCTCGGGCGCGGCGATCGGCCTGGCGCTCTCGGCGGAGGTCGCGGTGCTGGCGGGGGTGGCGGGGGTGGCGGGGTTCGCGCGGCGGTAACGGGGGCGTCCGGCCGCACGACGGCCATGCTGGGGGAAGTTCATAAGCGGGGGAAGGGTGAAGCTCAGGTAACGGTTGCGTAACGACAAAGTCGGGTTTCGAAGAACCCGACAACCATACGAGGTGCTTTCTGTGAGGTTCCTCCACCGCCCCGGCAACCCGCGTGAGCCGCGAACGACGACGGGGGATGCCGCGGCGACCCCGCGGCATCCCCCGTCGCTCGTCCCTGCGCTAGCCCTGCTTCTTCAGGCGCGACGCGGCGCGCGCACGCGCGGTCGCGTCGAGCTCCACCTTGCGGATGCGCACCGCGGTCGGGGTCACCTCGACGCACTCGTCCTCGCGCGCGAACTCGAGGCACTCCTCGAGCGAGAGCTGGCGGGAGGGCGTCATCGACTCGAAGGTGTCGGCCGTCGACGAGCGCATGTTCGTCAGCTTCTTCTCCTTCGTGATGTTGACGTCCATGTCGTCGTTGCGCGAGTTCTCGCCGATGACCATGCCCTCGTAGACCTCCTCGGTGGGGTTCACGAAGAACGTCATGCGCTCCTGGAGGGCGATGATCGCGAAGGGCGTGACGACGCCCGCCCGGTCGGCGACGATCGAGCCGTTGTTGCGGGTCACGATCTGGCCCGCCCACTCGTCGTAGCCGTGCGAGATCGCGTTCGCGATGCCCGTGCCGCGCGTCGTCGTCATGAACTCGGTCCGGAAGCCGATCAGGCCGCGGCTCGGCACGACGAACTCCATGCGGACCCAGCCGGTGCCGTGGTTCGACATGTTGTCCATCCGGCCCTTGCGAGCGGCGAGCAGCTGCGTGATGGCGCCGAGGTACTCCTCGGGGGCGTCGATCGTGAGGTGCTCGAACGGCTCGTGCAGCTTGCCGTCGACCTGCCTGGTGACCACCTGCGGCTTGCCCACCGTGAGCTCGTAGCCCTCGCGGCGCATCTGCTCGACGAGGATCGCGAGCGCGAGCTCGCCTCGACCCTGGACCTCCCAGGCGTCGGGACGGCCGATGTCGACGATCCGCAACGAGACGTTGCCGATGAGCTCGCGGTCGAGGCGGTCCTTGACCATGCGCGCGGTGAGCTTGTGGCCCTTGACCTTGCCGACGAGCGGCGAGGTGTTCGTGCCGATGGTCATCGAGATCGCCGGCTCGTCGACCGCGATCACGGGCAGCGGACGCACGTCCTCGGGGTCCGCGAGCGTGTCGCCGATCATGATGTCCTCGAAGCCAGCGACCACGGCGATGTCGCCCGGGCCGGCGCTCTCCGCGGGGTAGCGGTCGAGCGCCTTGGTGAGGAAGAGCTCGGTCACGCGCACGTTCTGGACGGAGCCGTCGTGCCTGACCCACGCGACGGTCTGGCCCTTCTTGATCGTGCCCTGGAAGACGCGCAGGAGCGCGAGGCGACCGAGGAACGGCGACGCGTCGAGGTTCGTGACGTGCGCCTGCAGCGGGTGCTCGTCGTCGTAGGTCGGCGCGGGGATGTGCTCGAGGATCGCCTCGAACAGCGGCTCGAGGTCGTCGTTGTCCGGCAGCGCGCCGTTGTCGGGCTGCGTGCGGCTCGCCGCGCCGTTGCGTCCCGAGGCGTAGACGACGGGCACGTCGAGGATCGCATCGAGGTCGAGGTCGCCGTCCGTTCCAGCCGACGCAGCGTCGTCGGCCAGGTCGGAGGCGAGGCCGAGGAGCAGGTCCTGGCTCTCGGCGACGACCTCGTCGATCCGGGCGTCGGGGCGGTCGGTCTTGTTCACGAGGAGGATGACCGGCATCCGGGCCTCGAGCGCCTTGCGGAGCACGAAGCGGGTCTGCGGGAGCGGGCCCTCGCTCGCGTCGACGAGCAGCACGACGCCGTCGACCATCGACAGGCCGCGCTCGACCTCGCCGCCGAAGTCGGCGTGGCCGGGGGTGTCGATGACGTTGATGGTCACCGGGGATCCGCCCGCGTGCACGCCGTTGTACGAGATCGCCGTGTTCTTGGCGAGGATCGTGATGCCCTTCTCGCGCTCGAGCTCGTTCGAGTCCATCGCGCGCTCCTCGACGTGCGCGTGCGCGTCGAAGGAGTTGGTCTGCTGGAGCATCGCGTCGACGAGCGTGGTCTTGCCGTGGTCGACGTGGGCGACGATCGCGACGTTGCGCAGGTCGTTGCGGGTGGCCTTGGCCATGGTGAGGTCCTCGCGTGGCCTCCGGTCGCCGTGAGGGCTCCGGGGCGCGGATCGGCAGCGCCGAGGCGCTGGATTGGAGTCGGTGGGAGCGCGGGCAGCCGATGGTCACGGTTCGCGCCAGACCAGCCTACCGCGTCCGGCGGAAACGGCGGACGCCCGGCCTCCGCGAGGAGACCGGGCGTCCGTGCGGCGCAGGCTACGCGCCGAGCTGGAGGTTCGCACCGGGGATCGCCGCGAGGAGATCCTTCGTGTACTGCTCCCTGGGGTTCTCGAACACCTCGTCGGTCGTCGCGGCCTCGACGATGCGCCCCTTCTGCATCACGCAGACGTGGTCGGCGATGACGCGCACGACCGCGAGGTCGTGCGTGATGAAGAGGTAGGTGAGGTCGAGCTCGGCCTGCAGGTCGGCGAGCAGGCGCAGGATCTGCGCCTGCACGAGCACGTCGAGCGCGGAGACGGCCTCGTCGAGGACGACGATCTCGGGCTTCAGCGCCAGCGCACGCGCGATGGCGATGCGCTGCCGCTGGCCGCCTGAGAGCTCGTTCGGGTAGCGGCCCACGAGGGTCCGCGGCAGCGACACCTGGTCGAGCAGCTCGAACACGCGGGCACGGCGCGACGCGCGGTCGCCCACGCTGTGCGTGACCAGCGGCTCCGAGATGGTGTTGCCGATGTTGCGGAGCGGGTTCAGCGATCCGTACGGGTCCTGGAACACGGGCTGCATCCGGCTGCGGAGGTCGAAGAGCTCCTTGCCGGTGAGGCTCGCGAGGTCCTTCCCGCCCACGAGGATCTTGCCGCTCGTGGCATCCTCGAGCTTCAGCAGCATCTTCGCCACGGTGGACTTGCCCGAACCGGACTCGCCCACGAGCGCGGTGGTGGTGCCCTTCGGAATCTCGAAGGAGACCTTGTCGACCGCCGTGAAGTCGCCCGAACCGCGGATCTTGAAGACCTTCGTGAGGTCCTCGATCACGATCGCCGGCGGTTGCGCCATCGCGGCCTCGTGCGCCTCCGCACGGGCCTCGGCGGTCGCGATCAGGTCGATCGTGTCGGTCGTCGTCGCGGGCTCGGTGCCGAGTTCGTGCGCCCCGGCGGCCTCCTCGCCGTGGCTCGTCGCCTGGATGCGGCGCGAGGCGAGGCTCGGCGCCGCGGCGACGAGGCGCTGCGTGTAGGGGTGCTGCGGGTTCTGCAGGATCTCGAGCGACGGACCCGACTCGACGACCTTGCCCTTGTACATGACCACGAGCTGCTCGGCGCGCTCGGCCGCGAGGCCGAGGTCGTGCGTGATGAACAGCAGTGTCGTGCCGAGCTCGCGAGTCAGCGACTCGAGGTGGTCGAGGATGACGCGCTGCACCGTCACGTCGAGCGCCGACGTGGGCTCGTCCGCAATGAGCAGCTGCGGGTCGGCCGACAGGCCCATGCCGATGAGCACGCGCTGGCGCATGCCGCCGGAGAACTGGTGCGGGAACTGCTTGAGGCGGCGGTCCGCATCCTGCAGCCCGGCCTGCTTCAGAACCTCGATGGCGCGGGCGCGGACCTCCTTGCGGCCGGTCGCGATGCCGTTGGCCCTGATGGCCTCCTCGACCTGGAACCCGATCGACCAGACCGGGTTCAGGTTCGACATCGGGTCCTGGGGCACGAAGCCGATCTTGCGACCGCGGATCGACTCCATCTCCTTCTTCGACGCCTTGGAGATGTCCTGGCCGTCGAGGAGGATCTGGCCGCCCGCGATTCGACCCGAGCCGGGCAGCAGGTTGATGATCGCGTGCGCGGTCGTCGACTTGCCCGAACCGGACTCGCCCACGATCGCGAGGCTCTGCCCGCGGTAGAGCGTGATGTTCACGCCGTCGACGGCCGTGACCTTGCCCTCCTGGGTCGTGAAGTCGACCTTGAGGTCCTTGATCTCGAGGAGCGGCCGCTCCTCTCCGTCGGGCGTGGAGTGCTTCACGTCGGTTCCGTTCACGGTCGAGGTCATCGCTGCGCCCTCGCCTTCGGGTCGAGCGCGTCGCGGACGACCTCGCCGAGCATGATGAAGCTCAGCACGGTCACCGACAGCGCGATGGAGGGCAGGATCAGGGTCTGCGGGTTGGTCCGCAGGTCGACCTGGGCCTGGCTGATGTCGTTGCCCCACGACATCGTGCTCGACGGCAGTCCGACGCCGAGGAACGACAGGGTCGCCTCGGCGACGATCGCCGACGCGAGCGAGATCGTCGTGATCACGATCACCGGGGCGATCGAGTTCGGGAGCACGTGCCGGATCAGGATGCGGAGCCGCGTGACGCCGACGGCGGTGGCCGCCATGACGAAGTCGGAGTTCTTCACCCTGAGGATCTCGGCCCTCAGCACACGCGCCGTCGCCGGCCACGCGAAGATGCCGATCGCCAGGGAGATCGTCCACACGCTCGCGTACTGCGAGAGCACCGACATGATGACGACCGCGGCGAGGATGTAGGGGATCGAGAAGAAGATGTCGCCGAGACGGGACAGGACCGCGTCGACCCACCCGCCGTAGAAGCCCGCGAGCGCACCGAAGAAGATGCCGAGCGAGGCGACGAGGAAGGTCACGATGAGGCCGACCGAGAGCGACGTCGACGTGCCGTGGATGATCCGCGAGTAGATGTCGCAGCCCTGCCGGTTGTAGCCGAGCACGCTGCCGTCACCGGGACCCTGGTTGCTCAGCGAGAGCTGGCAGAACCGCGGGTCGACGCTCGTGAAGAGCGTCGGGAAGAGCGCCACGACCACGATCAGGACGATCAGGGCCGACGAGATCCAGAACATCGGACGCTTGCGCACGTCGCGCCAGGCGTCGGTCCAGAGGTTCGTGGGCTTGCCCTCGGCCTTGACGGAGTCGATCGCGACGAGCGGAGTCTCGTCGATGGGCGCGACGAAGTGCGCCTGAGCGGGGCGGGTGTTACTTGGCATAGCGGATCCTCGGGTCGAGAACGGCGTACAGCAGATCCACCAGCAGGTTGATGACGAGGTAGATCAGCACCATGACGGTCACGAACGAGACGACGGTCGGTCCCTCGCCGCGGATGATGGCCTGGTACAGGGTTCGTCCCACGCCGGGGACGTTGAAGATGCCCTCGGTGACGGTCGCGCCGACCATGAGCACGCCGAAGTCGACGGCGAGGTAGGTCACGACGGGGATCAGCGAGTTGCGCAGGATGTGGACGGGGACGATGCGTCGGCGCGACAGTCCCTTGCTCGCGGCGGTGCGAACGAAGTCCTGTCCTCCTGTGTCGATGACCGACGCCCTTGTCAGTCGGACGATCTGGGCGAAGCTGATCGTCGCCAGCACGATGGCCGGAAGTATGAGGTCCTGGATCGGCGCACCCGGACCCACCGTGGTCCGGAACCAACCGAGCTGGATGCCGAAGACGTACTGCGCGACGAACGCGACGACGAAGACCGGCAGCGAGATGAGGATCAGGCTGACGACGAGGAAGCTCGCGTCGAAGATCCCGCCCTTGCGGAGGCCCGAGACGAGCCCGATGGCGATGCCGAAGACCATCTCGATGAGCACCGCGAGGATCGCGAGGCGGAGGGTGACGGGGAACGTCTCCGCGAGGATCTCGGAGACCGGCTGACCGGAGAACGAGACGCCGAAGTCGCCCTGGAAGATGCCCGCCAGGAACAGCAGGTACTGCACGATGAACGGCTGGTCGAGGTTGTACCGCTCGCGGACGGCCTCGAGCACCTGGGGCGGAGGGGTCTTGTCGCCGAACAGGGCGACGACGGGGTCGCCCGGCATGGCGAAGACCATGAAGTAGATCAGGAAGGTGGTGCCGAGCAGCACAGGGATCGCCTGGAGCAGTCGGCGCGCGATGTAGCCGGCCATGGATCAGGCCCCGCGTTCTGCGTGTGTTGACATTGTTGAAGAAAACCTCACCGTTATGGGAGTGCGCACACACGATGTTACGCGCCTCGGCACACCCCGGATACGTGGGAGTGGGGCGGCGATCCACTGGACCGCCGCCCCACGGGCGTCAGAGAGTCTAACCCCCTGAAACCGCTGATCGAGAATTACTCGCTCTTGGTGACCTCGTAGTAGAGGGGCACCGAGTTCCAGCCGAACTGGACGTTCTCGACCTGCTCGCCCCACGCGCCGTTGACGGTGGAGTACCAGAGCGGGATCGCGGGGAGGTCCTCGAAGAGGATCTCCTGCGCCTGCTGGAACTTCTCGATGCCCGCCTCGACCTCGGTCTCGCTGAGGCCTTCGTTGATGAGGGCGTCGAACTCGGGGTTCGAGTAGTCACCGTCGTTCGAACCGGCGCCGGTCACGTAGATCGGTCCGAGGAAGTTGGAGAGCGACGGGTAGTCGGCCTGCCAACCGGTGCGGAAGCCGGTCTCGATGGCGCGGTCGGTGATGGCGGTGCGGAACTCGGCGAACGTCGGGTACGGAGCACCCGAAGCGTCGATGCCGAGCTCGTTCTTGATCTGGTTGGTCACTGCGTCGACCCAGCCCTGGTGGCCGCCGTCGGCGTTGTAGCCGATCTGGAACGAACCCTCCCACGGGCTGATGGCGTCGGCCTCGGCCCACAGCTCCTTGGCGAGCTCCGGGTCGTACTCGAGGACCTCGCTACCGGGGATGTCCTCCGAGTAGCCGTCGATGACCGGCGACGTGAAGTCGTGGGCCGGCGTACGGGTGCCCGAGAAGATCACGTCGGTGACCTCTTCGCGGTTGATCGCGTGCGAGATCGCGGCGCGGCGGAGCTTGCCCTCCTCGCCACCGAAGTGCGCGAGACGGTCCGGGACCACGAACGACTGGAAGATCGCCGCGCCCTGGGTGACGGAGCGGTCGCCGAACTCGTCCTGGAAGGTCGAGAGCGCGCTGTCCGGGATGGCGTCGAGCACGTCGAGGTTGCCACCCTGGAGGTCGGCGTACGCCGCGTCCTGCGTGGCGTAGAAGATGATCGAGAGACCACCGTTGACCGCCTGGCGGTCACCCTGGTAGTCCTCGTTCACCACGAGGTCGATGCGCTCGTTGTGCTTCCACGCACCCTCGCCGTCGAGCATGTAGGGGCCGTTGCCGATCGGGTTCTCACCGAAGGCGTCGAGGTCCTCCCACGCCGCCTCGGGCAGCGGGAAGAACGCCGAGTAGCCGAGTCGCAGCGGGAAGTCGGACTCCGGCTGCTTCAGGGTCACGGTGAAGGTCTTGTCGTCCACGACCTCGAGGCCCGAGAGCTCGTCGACGTTCTCGTCGTAGCTGAAGCCCTCGATCGAGTCGAAGAAGTAGCTCGAGAGCTGCGCGTTGTCGAGCGCGGCGCCGTAGTTCCAGGCCTTGACGAACGACTCGGCGGTGACGTCCTCGCCGTTCGTGAACGTCTGGCCGTCCTTGATGGTGATGGTGTACGTCTGCGCGTCGTCGGTCTCGATCGACTCCGCCATGTCGTTGTGCGGAGCACCCTCGCCGTCGTAGTAGACCAGGCCGGCGAAGATCGAGTCGAGGATCTTGCCTCCACCGGTCTCGTTCGTGTTGGTCGGGATCAGCGGGTTCTGGGGCTCAGAGCCGTTGGTCGTGATGATCGCGGTCGAGTCGCCGGCCGGGGCGGTCGGCTCGTTGCTGGACGAGCAACCGGCGAGCGTGAGCGCACCGGCCGCCGCAAGAGCAATGGCGGCAACGCCGATTCTCTTGATCTTCAATGTTCCTCCTGTGAGATGAGCGCACGACTGTTCGATTCGTGGTCGAGCAGGGGGGCGCTGGTAGGTGAATCGAGACTATAAGGGGGTCCCGGCCGAACAAACTTCACGGCGGAACCGTTACCGAGGCGCAATCTTGCGACAGGGTGATGCGCAGATGAGCAGCCGTCGACGCACGATTCTTGCGCCTCGAGCGCTCGTGCGAGGATTGCCGCATGCCTGCGGCACGACGTCTCCGCATCGAGGTGGCCATCGTGCTCGCGCTCTCGCTCGGGGCGTCCGCCGTCTACTCGATCGTCGCGATCGTCGCCCGGCTCACCGCCGAACGCCCGCTCGGCGAGCAGAGCGCCGCGCTCAACCAGTCCCGTTCGACGCGGGAGTGGCTCGACCTCACCTACCAGCTCCTCGACTTCGTCTTCGGCCTGGCGGTCGTGGCGCTCGTCCTCTACCTGCTCTGGCAGCCGGGCCGCAGCCCGTTCCGCCGCATCGGGTTCGACCTGACGCGACCGGGGCGGGACGCGGCATCCGGCCTGCTGCTCGCCGCCGTCATCGGCGTGCCGGGTCTCGCGCTCTACGCAGCCGGGCGGGCGTTCGGCTTCACCGTGGCGATCGTGCCGCAGCCGCTCGACACCTATTGGTGGACGATCCCGGTCCTCGTGCTGGCCGCGCTGAAGGCGGCGCTCACCGAGGAGCTCATCGCCGTCGGCTACCTCTTCACCCGCCTCCGCGAGCTCGGCGTCGGCCCGTGGGCGACCATCCTCTCGAGCGCGCTCCTCCGCGGCAGCTACCACCTGTACCAGGGCTTCGGCGGCTTCATCGGCAACGCGATCATGGGCGTCGTGTTCGGCTGGGCCTACACGCGCTGGGGCCGCACGATGCCGCTGGTCATCGCGCACTGGCTCCTCGACATCGTGAGCTTCGTCGGCTACCCGCTCGCGGTCGGCTGGTGGCCGGGGCTCTTCGCGCCGCCCGCGGACTGACCGACGGGCGCTTCGGGCCGAACGGGCGCGGTCGACGGATGCCGCGGGCGCGGCGCATCGGCCACGTGCCGGGCTCCGGCGAGCGCGACCACGGTCGCGGGCATCGGCGGCAGCGTCTCCTCCGGCGGTTCGACGCGCAGGTCGGAGTCGTTCGAGCGCACGAGCGCGCCGTCGATCCAGCTGCGACGGCCGGGCGTGCAGACGGCGGAGAACTGCTCGGCTCCCCCGTAGAAGCCGCCGCGCGACAGGTCGCTGAACGACTCGGCCCGTCGGAGCGCGTCGGCCAGGGCGGGGTTCCGGCGGTCCAGCATCCCGGCGCGCTGCTCGAGGCCCGTCATGCGCGACGCGCCGATCGTGCAGCCCACCATCACGCCCACGAATCCGAGCGTGGCGAGCGCCGCCACGAGGTCGATCGGGATCATGCGCACCCCCTCAGTGCGAGTGATCCTCAGTGTACTCCCGGGGGGCGACGGCGGGACGGCCCGGATGCCGCGGCGGCGGCCGGGGCGCACGATGGCTGCGGCCGTTCGAAGCGGCCCCAGCCAGCCTGAGGAGAAGGAACCATGGACCTCGCACACGCGCTCAGCGCGGGCGGCCTCGCCGGCCGTCGCACCGACCACCGCTTCACCGCGGACGAGGCCGAGATCCGCGAGGCCGAGCAGCGCGTGGCCCGCCGTCGAGCGGCCGCGGTCGAGCGACGACCGGTCGTGTTCGCCGAGCGGGGCCGGCACGCCGCGCCGCGAACGGCCTGACGACCGCTACGCGAACGCCTCGATCGGCGGGCAGGCGCACACGAGGTTGCGGTCGCCGTACGCCTGGTCGATGCGGCGCACGGGGGCCCAGTACTTGTTCCGCACGAGCGAGTGCACCGGGTAGACGGCCTGCTCGCGCGTGTAGGGGTGGGTCCACTCCCCCGCGATGACCGACTCGGCGGTGTGCGGGGCGTTCCGGAGCGGGTTGTCCTCGGCCGGCCACTCGCCGCGGCCGACGGCGTCAGCCTCGGCCTTGATCGCGATCATCGCCTCGACGAACCGGTCGAGCTCCGCGAGGTCCTCCGACTCGGTCGGCTCGACCATGAGCGTGCCCGCGACCGGGAACGACATGGTGGGCGCGTGGAAGCCGTAGTCGATGAGGCGCTTGGCGACGTCGTCGACCGTGACGCCGGTCTCGGCGGTGAGCGGGCGCAGGTCGAGGATGCACTCGTGGGCGACGAGCCCGTTCTCGCCCGTGTAGAGCACCGGGAAGTGGTCGCGCAGGCGCGCGGCGACGTAGTTCGCCGCGAGCACCGCCGTCGCCGTGGCCTGCTTCAGGCCCTCGGCGCCCATCATGCGCACGTAGGCCCACGAGATCGGCAGGATCGACGGGCTGCCGTAGGGCGCCGCCGAGACCGGTCCGCCGCCGTGCTCGACGCCGCCGGCGTGGTCGGCGCGCTGCGCCATCGGGTGGCCGGGCAGGAAGGGCGCGAGGTGCGCCTTCGCCGCGACCGGGCCGACGCCGGGGCCGCCGCCGCCGTGCGGGATGCAGAAGGTCTTGTGCAGGTTCAGGTGCGACACGTCGCCGCCGACGTCGCCGAAGCGCGCGAAGCCGAGCAGCGCGTTGAGGTTCGCGCCGTCGATGTAGACCTGGCCGCCGGCGTCGTGGACGGCCTGGGTGATCGACTTCACCTCGTGCTCGTAGACGCCGTGGGTCGACGGGTAGGTGATCATGAGCGCGGCGATGCGCTCGGCGTTCGCGGCGATCTTCGCGCGCAGGTCGTCGAGGTCGACGTTGCCGAGCTCGTCGGTCGCGACGACGACGACCTTCATGCCCGCGAGCACCGCGGACGCGGCGTTCGTGCCGTGCGCGCTCGACGGGATGAGGCAGACGTCGCGCTCGTCGTCGCCGTTGGCGAGGTGGTAGCCGCGGATGGCGAGCAGGCCCGCGAGCTCGCCCTGGCTGCCCGCGTTCGGCTGCAGCGAGACCGTGTCGTAGCCGGTGACCTCGGCGAGCCAGCTCTCGAGCTGCTCGATGAGCCCGAGCGAGCCGACGGCGTCGGCCTCGGGCGCGAACGGGTGCAGGTTCGCGAACTCGGGCCACGTGACGGCCTGCATCTCGGTGGCGGCGTTGAGCTTCATGGTGCACGACCCGAGCGGGATCATGCCGCGGTCGAGCGCGTAGTCGCGGTCGGCGAGCGTCTTGAGGTACCGCATCATCTGCGTCTCGGACTGGTGCGTGTTGAACACCGGGTGCTCGAGGTACGGCGACGTGCGGCGCTGCGCGTCGGGCAGGCTCGCGGGCAGTTCGCGGAGCGGCACCGGCACCTCGGTGCGCGCGTCGAACCCGAACGCCTCGACGACGAGCGAGAGCTCGGCCCCGGTCGTCGTCTCGTCGACGGCGACGTGCACGGTCGCCTCGTCGGCCTCCCAGAGGTTCACGCCGAGCTCGCGCCCGCGTGCGACGACGTTCGCGGCGAGGCCCGGCACGTGCACCCGGATCGTGTCGAAGTACGCGTCGTGCGCGAGCGTCAGGCCGGACGCGGTGAGCGCGTCGGCGAGCGCCTTCGCCTTCGCCGCGGTGGTCACCGCGATGTGGCGGATGCCTCGCGGCCCGTGGTACACGGCGTACATCGACGCCATCACGGCGAGCAGCACCTGGGCGGTGCAGATGTTCGACGTCGCCTTCTCGCGACGGATGTGCTGCTCGCGCGCCTGCAGGCTGAGCCGGTAGGCGGGGTGGCCGGCGGCATCCTGGGAGACCCCGACCAGGCGGCCGGGGAGCTGGCGCTCGAGCCCCTTCCGCACGGCCATGTACCCGGCGTGCGGGCCGCCGAAGCCCATCGGCACGCCGAAGCGCTGCGAGGTGCCGACCGCGACATCCGCCCCCAGTTCGCCGGGGCTCGTCAGCAGCGACATCGCGAGCAGGTCGGCCGCGACGACCGCGAGCGCACCCTGCTCCTTCGAGGCGGCGATGACGGATGCCGGGTTCCACACGCGGCCCGAGGCGCCCGGGTACTGCACGAAGACGCCGAAGTGCTCGCCCAGCTCGGCGACATCCGTCGTCTCGTCGAGGTCGGCGACGACCAGCTCGATGCCGACCGCCTCGGCCCGTGAGACGAGCAGCGCGTGCGTCTGCGGCAGCGCGTCGGCGTCGACGACGAAGCGGTTCGACTTCGACTTCGAGGCGCGGCGCGCGAGGAGCATGCCCTCCACGACCGCGGTGCCCTCGTCGAGCATCGACGCGTTGGCGGTGTCGAGCCCGGTGAGGTCGGTGACCATCGTCTGGAAGTTGATGAGCGCCTCGAGGCGGCCCTGCGAGATCTCGGGCTGGTAGGGCGTGTAGGCCGTGTACCAGCTCGGGTTCTCGAGCACGTTCCGCTGGATCACCGCCGGCGTGATCGTGCCCGAGTAGCCGAGCCCGATCATCGACGTGCGCACCGTGTTGGCGTCGGCGAGCTCGCGCAGCTCGGAGAGCGCCTCGCGCTCGGTCGCCGCGGCCGGGATGACCGAGTCGAGCACCTCGTGCATGCGGATGGCGCTCGGCACCGCCGCGTCCATGAGGGCGTCGAGCGAGTCGTAGCCGAGCGCGGCGAGCATCCACTCGTGGTCGCGCGGGGTGGTGCCGATGTGCCGGCGCCCGAAGGCGTCGACGTCGAAGGCCGTGGAGGTGCTGGTGGTCATCGTCTTCCTTGTCGTTCGCTGGTCGAGGAGCGGGCCGAGCCCGCGGCTCGAGACCTACTCGCCGGTCAGGGCGCGGTACTCGTCGAGGCTGAGCAGGGCGGGCAGCGACGTGGTCGTGAGCTTCAGGAGCCATCCGTCGCCGAAGGGGTCGCTGTTGACCAGCTCGGGGGTGTCGACGACGGCCTGGTTCGACTCGACGACCTCGCCGTCGACCGGGGCGAACAGCTCGCCCACCGACTTGGTCGACTCGATCTCGCCGACGACGGTGCCGGCGACGACGGTGCTGCCGGCGTCGGGCAGGTCGACGTAGACGACGTCGCCGAGCTTCTCGGCGGCGTAGTCGGTGATGCCGACGGTGACGGTGTCGCCGTCGACCTTCACCCACTCGTGCTCGGCGGTGTACTGCAGTTCGCTGCGGTCGGTCATGGGGTGCTCCTCGTGGTCGTGTGGTGCTGGTCCGGCGACGCGGCCGCCGGCGGGTTCGTGGTCAGGCGCCGCGCTTGTAGAAGGGCAGTGCGGTGACGGATGCCGCGACGCGCGTGCCGCGGACGTCGACGAAGAGCGACGAGCCGACCTCCGCGAACCCGGGGGCGACGAAGGCCATCGCGACGGGGTGGCCGAGCGTGGGCGAGAGGGCGCCGGAGGTGACCTCGCCGACCCGGTCGGCGTCGTCGCCCGCACCGTCGAAGACGGCGTACCCGGCGCGCGCCGCGCGGCGGCCCTCCGCGGTGAGGCCGACGAGCACGGGCGCGTCGTCGGCGGGGCCCTGCTCGATCGCCGTCCGGCCGACGAAGTCGCCCTCCTTGGTCAGTGCGACGACGCGGCCGAGGCCGGCCTGCACGGGGAGGATGTCGCGCGAGAGCTCGTGGCCGTACAGCGGCATGCCCGCCTCGAGGCGGAGCGTGTCGCGGCTCGCGAGGCCGCAGGGCACGACACGCGGCCCGCCGGTCTCCTGGAGCGCCTCCCACAGGGCCTTCGCGCGCTCGGGCGCGACGTAGAGCTCGAAGCCGTCCTCGCCGGTGTAGCCGGTCCGGGCGACGAGCACGGGCTCGCCCTCCCAGGTCGCGGCGATCGCGCGGTAGTACTTCAGCGCGGCGACGGCGTCGACGAAGTCCTCCTCGTCGTTGCCCGGGCCCTCGATGCCGAAGCCCGGGGTCTGCTGGAGCACCTCGAGCGCATCGGGACCCTGCAGGGCGACGAGCGCGATGTCGTCGGACTCGTCGAAGACGTCGGCCTCGAACGGCGCGGTGCGAGCACGGAGCTCCTCGGCGACGACGTGGCGGTTCGCGGCGTTCGCGACGACCATGTAGCGGTCGGGCCCGGTCCGGTAGATCACGAGGTCGTCGATGACCCCGCCGTCGCGGGCGAGGAGGAGCGAGTACTTGGCCTGGCCCTCGACGATCGCCGACAGCTTGCCGGCGAGCGCGTAGTCGAGGGCGTCGGATGCCTCGGGCCCGACGACCACGATCTCGCCCATGTGCGAGAGGTCGAAAAGGCCGGCGTGCTCGCGCACGGCGTGGTGCTCGGCGAGGTCGCTGGAGTAGCGGACCGGCATCTGCCAGCCGGCGAAGTCGGTGAACGACGCGCCCGCGGCGCGGTGCACCTCGTCGAGGGGGCTGCGGCGCTCGGTGGTGCCGGTTTCGGTGGTTCCGGGTGCGTCGGTCACGAGTTCTCCAGGATCGCGCGGATCACGCGGCGGTCGCCGCGGAAGAACTCCCCCTCTGTCATGGGCCTGAGAGCTTCGCGACGCTCCGGGGGAGCTGTGCTTTCACCTTCGGCGGCTCACGACGAACGGGAGGATCTCGATACGGGCCGACGTCGTCGGTCCTACTCGATCTGCTCCGCGCTCCGCGCGGAGCACTTTTCAGAGTCGGCCTCGTCATCGCGGTGATGCGACCTGAGAGATTGGCGGGGAGGCTTGCTCCTTCGGTGCCGAACGGCTCCCCGGAGGGATCCGTGCGGCTCTCCCGCGATGCGTCGATGGCCCGGTATGCGGTTGTCGGGGGAAGTCTACCCAATGCGCGCGCCCGGGTCCGCTCGCGGGGTGGTGCGCGCGCGTCGCGCGTGCGGCACCGTCCGCGCGTCACGCGATTCGCGTTCGTGTCATCGTGACTGTAAGCTGGGCTCCATCGACTTCGCGTCATGGTGACTCTAAGTCGGGCGGGTCGTCAGGAGGGAGCAGCGGATGTCGCAGCACGACGCGCACGCGCGCCTGGCCGTCTCGACGGTCATCTTCGCGCTCGCCCCCGACCAGGCCGACGGCGTCGTCGAGGTCCGCGAGCGTCCCGCCAGCCTGCGCATCCCCCTCGTGCGTCGTCTCCGCGAGCCCGGGCTCGGCCGCTGGGCGCTCCCCGGCGGCTGGCTGCCCGTCAGCGAGGCGCTCGACGGCGCGGCGGCGCGCACGCTGCATGAGACGACCGGGCTCGCCCCGAAGTACCTCGAGCAGCTCTACACGTTCGGCGACCCCGACCGCTCCCCCGGCGAGCGCGTCGTCTCGGTCGTGTACTGGGCACTCGTGCACTCCGACGAGGTCGAGCGCGCCGTCTCCGACGAGAACGTCCGGTGGTTCGACGAGGACGCGCTGCCCGACCTCGCCTTCGACCACGCCGCGATCATCGACTACGCGCTCCGGCGCCTGCGCACCAAGCTCGTGTACTCGCGCATCGCGCACGCGCTGCTCGGCGAGCGGTTCACGATGGCCGAGCTCCGCCGCGTGCACGAGGCCGTCCTCCGGCGCCGCCTCGACCCCGCGAACTTCCGACGCACGATCGAGGCGTCCGGCACCCTCATCGACACCGGCGAGCGCCTCGCGGGCACGCGCCACCGCCCGCCGGCCCTCTACCGCTTCGACCCCGCCCATTCGCCCGTGGCGTCGCCCTCACCGGCGCCTGCGGCGCCGCCGCACGCGGCATCCGCCACCGCATCCCACACCAGGCCCGGAACGCACAGCAAGGAACCGCAATGAGCACCACCGCCACCACGCCCGAGCGCGAGGTCCGCCTCGCGGCATCCGTCGACCGCACCATCCGGCTCATCACGACCGGCAAGGCCGCAGGCGAGACCTGCACACCCGACCTCGCCAAGGGGCCGTGGGAGTTCGACGCCGGCCCCGCCGGCTACGGGCCGGGCTCGTCGATGGGCGACGTCATCCCGACCGGGTCGCCCCGCCAGGGCGCGCTGCCCGCCGAGTACCGCGAGGCCTCCGACGCCGAGCTGCACGACCGCATCCGTGCCGCGAAGGCGACGCTCGGCGAGAAGGTCGTGGTCCTCGGCCACTTCTACCAGCGCGACGAGGTCGTGCAGCACGCCGACTTCACGGGCGACTCGTTCCAGCTCGCGAACGCCGCGATGACGCGCCCCGAGGCCGAGGCGATCGTGTTCTGCGGCGTGCACTTCATGGCCGAGACCGCCGACATGCTCTCGCGGCCCGACCAGGCCGTGATCCTGCCGAACCTCGCCGCGGGCTGCTCGATGGCCGACATGGCCGACGAGTCGGGCGTCGAGGAGTGCTGGGAACAGCTGGAGGAGGTCTACGGCGACCTGGCCGCCACCGACGCCGAGGGCCGCGTGCCGGTGATCCCGGTCACCTACATGAACTCGTCGGCCGCGCTGAAGGGCTTCGTGGGTCGCAACGGCGGCATCGTCTGCACGTCGTCGAACGCGAAGACCGTGCTCGAGCAGGCGTTCGAGCGCGGGCAGCGCGTGCTGTTCTTCCCCGACCAGCACCTCGGCCGCAACACCGCGAAGGCCATGGGCGTGCCGCTCGAGCAGATGCCGATGTGGAACCCGCGGAAGGCCCTCGGCGGCAACACCGCCGACGAGCTCGCCGACGCCCGTGTCATCCTCTGGCACGGCTTCTGCTCGGTGCACAAGCGGTTCACGGTCGACCAGATCGAGCGCGCCCGCGCCGAGCACCCCGGCGTGCAGGTCATCGTGCACCCCGAGTGCCCGATGCCCGTCGTCGACGCGGCGGATGCCGCGGGCTCGACCGACTTCATCGTGAAGGCGATCCAGGCGGCGCCCGCCGGCTCGACGTTCGCGATCGGCACCGAGATCAACCTCGTGCAGCGCCTCGCCGCCGAGCACCCCGAGCACGAGATCTTCTGCCTCGACCCGGTCGTCTGCCCGTGCTCGACGATGTACCGGATCCACCCCGGCTACCTCGCGTGGGTGCTCGAGGAGCTCGTGGCCGGCCGCGTGGTCAACCGCATCTCGGTCGGCGAGGACGTCGCGGTGCCGGCCCGCCTCGCGCTCGAGCGCATGCTCGCGGCGAAGCCCCCGGCCTCGGTGCCGGTCCCCGCCGGCTCGACGATCGCGGCGGCGACCGATGCCGCGGCCGCGCGCTCGGCCGCCGCGTCCTCTCCCGCACCCGCGGCGACCGGGGCCTGACATGACCGCCGTGCTCGTCGTCGGCTCCGGCATCGCCGGGCTGTGGACGGCGATCCGCGCCGCCGAGGCGGGCTGCGACGTCACCGTCGTGACGAAGGCCGCGATCGGCGAGGGATCGACGCCCTGGGCGCAGGGCGGCATCGCCGCGGCGATCTTCGCGGGCGACGCGCCCGCGCGACATGCAGCGGACACGCTCGCCGCGGGCGCCGGGCTCGGCGACGCCGACGCGGTCGACGTGCTGACGACGGAGGGCCCGGCCCGCATCCGCGACCTGATCCGGTTCGGCGTCGCGTTCGACCGCGACGAGTCCGGCATCGCGCGCGGACTCGAGGCGGCGCACTCGCGCGCCCGCATCCTGCACGCGGGCGGCGACGCGACGGGTGCGGCGATCGAGGCGGCGCTCGTGGCGACGGTCCGCGCGCGCGGCATCCGCGTGCTCGAGCGCACGACGCTCGTCGACCTCGTCGTCGAGGGCGGCCGGGTCGTCGGTGCGCACGTGCTCGTCGAGGGCGAGGCGGATGCCGCGGGCGCGACGCCCGCCGTGCTCCGGGCGGACGCCGTGGTGCTCGCGACCGGCGGCGCAGGCGTGCTGTACGCCCACACGACCAACCCCGACGTCGCGACGGGTGACGGCGTCGCGGCGGCCGCGCGCGCCGGTGCCGAGGTCGCCGACCTCGAGTTCGTGCAGTTCCACCCGACGGCCCTCGCGGTGCCGGGCACCCCGCTCATCTCCGAGGCCGTGCGCGGCGAGGGCGCGGTGATCCGCGACGCGGACGGCCGCCGGTTCCTGCTCGACGTCGACCCGCGCGGCGAACTCGCCCCGCGCGACGTCGTCGCGCGCGCCGTCTGGCGGCGGATGGCCGAGCAGGGCGGCGAGCCCGTGCGCCTCGACGCGACGGCGCTCGGCGCGGAGTTCCTCGCGCGGCGCTTCCCCTCCCTCGACCGGGCGTGCCTGGCCGCGGGCTTCGACTGGTCGCGCGAGCCCGTGCCGATCGTGCCGGCCGCGCACTACGCCATGGGCGGGATCGCGACCGACCTCGACGGGCGCTCGAGCCTGCCCGGGCTCTGGGCCGTCGGCGAAGCCGCCCGCACCGGCGTGCACGGCGCGAACCGGCTCGCCTCGAACTCGCTCCTCGAGGGCGCGGTGTTCGCCGAGCGCGCCGCCGCCGCGATCGCGCACGCGGCATCCGCCCCTGCCGATCTCATCTCCCACGTTCACGACGGCGGATATACGATCCGCCGCACCGGAGGCGGACCGGGCCCGGGCGGCGCGGCGGATCGTATATCCGCCGATGTGGACCCGAGCCGGGCGAGCGGGCCGGTCGATCGCGGCGAGCTGCAGCGGCTGATGTGGAGCCGCGTCGGGCTGGAGCGCGACGCGGCCGGGCTCGCCGAGGCATCCGCTCGCCTGGACGGCTGGCGCGCGCCCGACCCGGTCGACCGTCGCAGCGTCGAGGACCGCAACCTCCTCGACCTCGCCCGGCTCACCGTCGCCGCGGCGCTCGCCCGCACCGGGAGCGTCGGCGCCCACACCCGCACCGACGCGCCGACGACCGCCGCGGCCGGCGCCGACGGCGCACGCCGCACCGACCTGGAGAGGCAGGCCGCCTGATGACCGAGACCCGCGAGATCGAGCGGATCGTGCTGATGGCGCTCGACGAGGACGCCCCGTGGGGCGACCTGACGGGCGAGACGCTGATCCCCGAGGCGGCGACCGCGACGGCCGACCTCGTCGCGCGCGAACCCGGCGTGTTCAGCGGCGCGCGCGTCGTCGAGGCGACGTTCCGACTCGTCGACCCCCGGATCGCGGTCGAGTTGCTCGTCGCCGACGGCGAGCCCTTCGCGACGGGCGACGTGCTCGCCCGCGTGTCCGGGCCGGCCCGCGGCATCCTGCGCGCCGAGCGCGTCGCCCTGAACCTCGTGCAGCGGATGTCTGGTGTGGCGACGCTCACGGCCCGCTACGTCGCCGCCGTCGCGGGCACCCGCGCGCGCATCGTCGACACGCGCAAGACGACGCCGGGCCTGCGCAGCCTCGAGCGGCAGGCCGTGCGCGACGGCGGCGGCCGCAACCACCGCCGCTCGCTGTCGGACGCGATCATGGCCAAGGACAACCACCTCGCGGTGCTCACCGCGGGCGGCGCCGACCTCGCCGGGGCCCTGCGCGCCGCGCGCGAGCGGATGCCGCACACCGCGCACCTCGAGGTCGAGGTCGACCGCGTCGAGCAGATCCCCGCCGTGCTCGCGGGCGGCGCCGACACGATCATGCTCGACAACTTCGACCTCGCCGCGCTGCGCGAGGGCGTCGCGCTCATCGACGGCCGCGCGATCGTCGAGGCGTCGGGCGGCGTGAACCTCGACACGGTCGCCGGCATCGCCGCGACGGGCGTCGACGTCATCTCGGTCGGCGCGCTCACGCACTCGGCGCGCGCGCTCGACCTCGGGCTCGACGTCGTCATCGAGGCGGGTCCGGCGTGATCTTCGCCGACCACGCCGCCACGACGCCCGTCCGACGCGAGGCGCTCGAGGCGATGTGGCCGTACCTCACGGGCGCGTTCGGCAACCCGTCGAGCCGGCACGGCGTGGGCGAGGCGGCCGCGCAGGCGCTCGCGTGGGCGCGCGACGAGGTCGCGTCGGTGGTCGGATGCCGCGCCGGCGACGTCGTCTTCACGTCGGGCGGCACCGAGGCCGACAACCTCGCGATCCTCGGCCTCGCGCTCGCGAACCCCCGCGGACGGCACGTCGTCGTCTCGCCCGTCGAGCACGAGGCGGTGCTCGGCGCCGCCGACGCCCTCCGCCGCCTGCACGGGTTCGACGTCGACGAGGTCGCGGTCGCTCCGACCGGCGAGGTGACGCCCGAGGCGCTGGCACGGGTCATCCGCCCGGACACGACCCTCATCTCGGTGCAGCTCGCGAACAACGAGGTCGGCACGGTGAACCCGATCGCCGAGCTCGCGGCGGTCGCGCACGACTCGGGTGCGCTCATCCACACCGACACCGTGCAGGCCGCCGGATGGCTCCCGCTCTCGATCGACGGGCTCGGCGTCGACGCCCTCTCGCTCGCCGGCCACAAGGTCGGTGCGCCGAAGGGCACGGGCGCCCTGATCGTGCGCGGGCGGCTGCCGATCGAGCCGGTCCTGCACGGCGGCGGCCAGGAGCGCGGGCGCCGCTCGGGCACCGAGAACGTGGCCGGCGCGGTGGCGTTCGCGACGGCGCTGCGGCTCGCCGAGGACGAGCGGGCGGACGCCGCGGCGCGCGTCGGCGCCGCGACCGCGCGTTTCCGCCAGCTCGTCACGGCCGCCGTGCCGGACGCCGTGCCCACGGGGCATCCGTCGCGGCGGCTGCCGGGCACCGTGTCGTACGTCTTCCCGGGGACGGGCGGCGAGGCCGTGCTGCTCGAGCTCGAGCGGCGCGGCGTCGTCGTCTCGAGCGGCTCCGCCTGCGCGGCGGGCAGCGACGAGCCGTCGCACGTGCTGACCGCGATGGGCTTCGCGCCCGAGGTCGCCCTGACGGCCGTGCGGTTCTCCTTCGGCAGCGAGGTGACCGAGGCGGATGCCGCGGCCGCGGCCGACGCCGTGGCCGCGGCCGTGTCGGCGGTGCGCGGTATCGTCCCCTGACCGGGTCCGAGCGACGTCGCCGGCCCGTGGGGGCGGGGTGATGCATGCATGTGCATGCATCCGGGCCGATCGGGAATAGCGCACGCGCGCCCGGGAGTTGCATTCCTCGTTCGCCCGGCCGGGAGCGGCACCGCCGCGCCCGCCGAATCGAGCACGACGACGAGACGCAGACGACAGGACGAACCGTGAGCGAACGATCCGCACCCGACACCGATTCGACCACGGTGCCCGACCCCGGCCTCGGAGCCGCTGCGGAGGCCGAGGCCGCCGACCGCGCCATCGACCGGCACATCGTCGCCGCCCGTCCCGAGCACGGCGCGCGGAACACCCGGGTGATCTGGCTGCTGCTCGCGGCCACGTTCACGGTGTTCCTCAACGAGACGATCATGAGCGTCGCGATCCCCGAGCTCGTCGACGACCTCGGGGTGACGTTGTCGGCCGCGCAGTGGCTGACGACCGCCTTCATGCTGACGATGGCCGTCGTGATCCCGATCACGGGCTTCCTGCTGCAGCGGTTCCCGACCCGCCCGATCTTCGGCGCCGCGATGACGCTCTTCTCGGCGGGCACCCTGCTCGCCGCGCTCGCGCCGGGCTTCGAGGTGCTGCTCGGCGGCCGAATCATCCAGGCCACGGGCACCGCGATCATGATGCCGCTGCTCATGACGACGCTCATGACGGTCGTGGCCCCGGCCGACCGCGGCCGCTTCATGGGGCGCGTGTCGATCGTCATGTCGGTCGCGCCCGCCATCGGGCCGGCGATCTCGGGGCTCATCCTCAACACGCTCGGCTGGCGCTACATGTTCTGGCTCGTGCTGCCGATCGCGGTCGCGATGCTCGTCATCGGGCTCCGCCGCGTCGAGAACGTGAGCGAGACGCGCGTGTTCCCCATCGACGTCGTCTCGGTCGTGCTCTCCGCGTTCGGGTTCGGCGGCCTCGTGTACGGCCTGAGCCTCGTCGGCGAGGTCGCGAGCGGCCGCACGCCCGGCGACGCCGTCCCCATGTGGATCGCGCTGGCGGTCGGTGCGCTCGGCATCACGACGTTCATCGTCCGCCAGCTGCTCCTGCAGCGCCGCGATCGCGCGCTCCTCGACCTGCGCACGTTCCGCTCGCGCAACTTCGCCGTCTCGATCGGCCTCATGGCCGTCATGATGGCCGCGCTCTTCGGCACGATCATCCTGCTGCCGATCTACCTGCAGGACGTGCTCGGCCTGGAGCCCCTCGCGACCGGACTGCTGGTGCTGCCCGGAGGCCTCGTCATGGGCCTGCTCGGGCCGACCGTGGGCCGGCTCTACGACCGGGTCGGTCCGACGCCGCTGCTCGTTCCCGCGAGCATCGGCGTGAGCGCGGTGCTGTGGTCGCTGACGCTCGTCACCGAGACCACGCCGCCGTGGATGATCCTCGCCGCACACGTCGTGCTCTCGATCTCGCTCGCGTTCATGTTCACCCCGCTGTTCACGACCGCGCTCGGGTCCGTCGAGCCGCACCTCTACTCGCACGGGTCGGCGATCGTCGGCACGCTCCAGCAGGTCGCCGGCGCGGCCGGCACCGCCCTCTTCATCACCGTGATGACCGCGACCGCGGCCGGGGCGACGGCGGGCGGCGTCGAGGAGATCGCCGCGCAGGCGGCGGGCGTGCGCAACGCGTTCCTCGTGGGTGCGATCGTCTCGCTGTTCGCGATCGTCGGCGCGACGCTCGTGCGTCGCCCGGCCGACATGCCGGCCGGCGCACCCGCGCACTGAGCGCGGCGGCCATACGACGACGGGCGCCCTCCGGCTGGAGGGCGCCCGTCGTCGTGCGGTGGTGCGGTCGAACGGCGGTGCGGTCGACCCCGACCGATCAGCCGCAGTCCGGGCGGCAGGTGCGCTGCGAGAGCGCGTCGACCAGCACCGTGCCGAGGTCCTCGGGCTTGGTCGCCGAGTAGGCGCCGCCCTTGGTCGCCTTGGCGATCTTCTTCATCGCGTCGAGGTCGGTGTCGGGACCGAAGCCGATCATGATCACGGCGACGGGTTTCGTCGGGTCCTCGAGCTTCTTCAGCTCGCCGAGCAGCTGGTCCAGGCTGATGCCGTTCTGGTCCTCGTTCTTGCCGTCGGTGATGACGAGCACCGAGTTGACCTTGTCGGGGTCGTACGACTCCTGCACGCGCTTGTATGCGGCGAGCGTCGTGTCGTAGAGCCCGGTCGCCCCGCCGAGGCGGGCCGGCAGCGATCCGATGATCTGCTGGATCTGCTGGGTGTGCGAGGCGTCGGCGAGCGGGGCGATCGGCGAGAGGTCCTCGTAGTCGAGGTCGCCGTTGCGCGCCGTCGAGAACACCCACACGCCGAGCTCGACCTCGCCGGAGAACTTCGACATGGCCCCGACGGCGGCCTGCTGGAAGATGTCGATCCGGCGCAGGCCGTTCTCCGCCGGCTCCTCCATCGATCCCGACACGTCGATCACGGCGAGCATGCGGGAGCGGAGCGTCAGGACGCCCCAGGAGCGCAGGATCTCGATCTGCGCCGCGGAATCCAGCTCGGTCTGGGTCGGCGGCGCGGTCGCGGCGACGCCGGGCGAGTCGACCTCGCCCGACCCGTCGGGGGCACGGAATCCGGCCTCGAGGAAGTGCTCGGTCGCAGAGCCCAGCGCGGACTCGAAGTCGTCGAGGTTCGCCGAGTCGCCGTCGCCGATGCGCACGAACGGGTAGTCGAGCGCGATCGTGCCCTCCTCTGGATAGGCCGCGACCAGCGGCGCGGCCGAGGAATCGGCGTTGTGCGCGGCGACGCTCGCCTCGCTCGTGAGCACGACGGTGGGCGTGCTCGCCGAGGCGACGGTGCTCATCGCGGCATCCGCCGTCGCGGGGATCGACTTGCCGAGCGCGATGAGAGCCCCGGCGAACTGCCGCGGGTCGTCGGGCGAGGACTGCCCCTTCAGGGCGTACAGGCTCGCGAGGCTCGCGGCGGATGCCTCGGGGTCGGGCAGGAGCGCCGGCAGCGTGCCGTTCAGCACGCGCGCCCAGCTGACGGGCTCGGCGGCGAGTTCCTGCGCCTCGCTGGCCGGCGCGGCGAAGACGACGGGCGAGGTCGCGACCGAGTCCCCGACGGTCGCGTCGGGCTCGCCGAGCCCGAGCGACGCGGCGGTGGACGCGGTGCGCGAGAGCCAGCTGGTCGAGTCGGGCACCCAGGCGTCGGCGGACAGCGTGCCGGACGCGAGCTCGGCCGCCGTGTCGGCGGAGTCCTGCGCGCGGACCGCGGTCTCGACGCATCGCTTCGGATCGGCGTCGAAGTCGGCGGCGAGCTCCTCGATCGCCGGGGCGATCGACGTGTCGGCGACGATCGAGAGCTCCTCGATCTCCTCGCACGCCGGCTCGCCCGCGGAGGCGAAGATCGGGTTCAGGTGGCCGCCCACCCAGAGGTACACGCCGGATGCGACGATGCCGATGACGGCCACCCCGGCGACGATGGACAGGATGAATCTGCGGCTCGGCAACTTCGCCGGAGCCGCGACGCTATGACGTCCCACGGACACTCCAAGCCGACCGGCACTGTCGGGGGGCGCCGATCCCAGTCTGAACGGGTTCCCCCGTTCAGGGGGAAGGGTGTTGCCAGCATAGGCGAACGTGAGCGATCGGCGAATTCTCCCTCCACCGATCGCGCGAACCACACCCCGCGGCCGTGTGCAACCCCTGTTCGCGAGCGCGCGCCGTGCGCTTGAGTGAGCTGAACTGACGAAGGGACGTGCGAACGTGGACACCAGCACCACCATCTGGATCGTCGTGGGCATCATCGCCTTCCTGGTCGTGGTCGCGGCGATCGTGCTCATCGCGACCGCCGGCCGTCGGCGCGAGGCCCGGGCCGAGGCCCAGCGCGCCCACGCGGCGGAGATCCGCGAGCAGGCGGCGCAGACCGATCGCGAGGCGCGCGAGCGCGAGGCGAAGGCGATGCAGGCGGATGCCGCGGCTCGCGCGGCCGAGGCCGACGCCGCCCGGGCCCGGCTCGAGGCCGAGCGACTCGCCGAGTCGAGCCGCGAGCATCGCGACCAGGCCGCCGAGCTCCGCGACACCCAGGCGGAGCAGGAGCGACGCGCGATGGAGGTGGACCCGGATGCCTCGACGGCGGACGCGGCACCGGCACCCGAGCCGGCGGCGGATCGGGCTCCGGCGGCCGCACCGGCATCCGCACCTGCAGCTGCGGCGGAACCCGGACCGGCACCGGCGCCGGCACCGCGGACGGCCGACGAGGCTGACGGATCGCACGACGCCCGCCACGCGGACGCCGCTCCCGCGACCGACGCCCCGGAGGTTCCGGCTCGCACCGCGGCCGATCACGATGACCGGATCGACGCCGAACCGCACCCGCCCCGGCACGCTCGGGAGGCCTGAACCACCCGCTGAGCCGGTGCCGCGGAACCCGTCGGCCCGGCCCGGTCGGGGGCGACGATGACGGTTCGCTGGCTCTTCGCCGGGCAGCTCGGCCCGCCGTTCGACGACGGCGGGCCGGTGCTGCTCGTCGAGGCGCGCGCGGCCTTCGGCCGCGCCCCGATGCACCGCCAGAAGGCCCACCTCATCCTCTCGGCCCTCCGGCATCGCGCCGCCGAGCTGGGGGCGCGGGCGGAGTACCGGCGGGTCGAGCGGTTCGGCGAGGCGGTCGACGGTCGCGACGACCTCGAGGTGATCGCGCCGCCGTCACGGGCCGCGCGAGCGGCCGTGCGTCGACGCGGCATCCCGATGCTCCCCAGTCGCGGGTTCGCGACCCCGGAGGCGGACTTCGCCGAGTGGATGGCCGATCGCGGATCGCGCCGCACCCGGATGGAGGACTTCTACGCCTGGGTGCGCGATCGGACCGGCCTGCTCATGCGCGGACCGGACCCCGAGGGCGGGCGGCTGAACCTCGACCGCGAGAACCGCCATCCGCCCCCGAAGGGCGCGATCACGCTCGGCCTCCCCGACCCGTGGTGGCCCGACGAGGACGACATCGACCGCGAGGTGCGAGCGGACCTCGACCGCTGGCAGGCGGACGGCGCGGTGCGGTTCATCGGCGAGGACGGGCCGCGACGCTTCGCGGTCACCGCGGCCGAGGCCGAGGCGGCCGTCGAGGACTTCATCGAGTCGCGGTTGGGGGACTTCGGCCCGTTCGAGGACGCCGTCCTCGCGCACGACTGGGTCATGGCGCACTCGCTCCTCAGCGTTCCGCTCAACCTCGGCCTGCTCGATCCGCTCCGCCTCGCGCGGCGCGTCGTGGCCGAGTACGACGCCGATCGCGCACCGCTGCCGAGCGTCGAGGGGTTCGTGCGCCAGGTGGTCGGCTGGCGCGACTGGGTCTGGCACCTCTACTGGCACCTCGGCCCGGACTACGTCCGCGGGAACAACCGCCTCGGGGCGCACCGGCCGGTGCCACGACCCTTCGCGACCCTCGACCCGGCCGGCGTCGAGGCGGCCTGCCTGCGCGCCACGCTCGGCGACGTCCGCGACCGCGGATGGGCGCACCACATCCAACGGCTCATGGTGCTCGGCAACTGGGCGCTGCAGCGCGGCATCGATCCGGCGGCGCTCACCGACTGGTTCGCCGGGGCGTTCGTCGACGGCACCCCGTGGGTCATGCCGGCGAACGTCGTGGGGATGTCGCAGCACGCGGACGGCGGACTCGTCGCCACGAAGCCCTACGCCGCCGGCGGCTCCTACCTGGATCGCATGACCGACTACTGCGGCGGGTGCCGGTTCGACCCCCGGGTGCGGGTCGGCCCCGAGGCCTGCCCCTTCACGGCCGGGTACTGGGCGTTCCTGGATCGCTCCGAATCGGAGCTTCGCGGCAACCACCGGATGGCGCAGCCGCTCGCCGGACTCCGTCGCCTCCCGGATCGAGCGCAGGTCGTGGCGCAGGAGCGGGCTCGGGACGAGGACGGCGAGGGCTTCGGTCCGGCCCCGTCGTGAGGCGCGCCGGCGGTCAGCCGAAGACGTGCCGGATGCCGAGCGCCTCGTCGATCTCGCCGTGCAGGTCGTCGAGGCGACATCCGCTCGGGCATCGGTAGTCGGTCACCGCGAGACCCGCGTCGCCCATGGTCGGCACCACCGTCACGAGAGCGACGGCCGCCTCCCCGCATCGCGGGCAGCGCATCCGGTTCCACCGGTCGCTCATGCGTCCGTCCCCCCGGTCCCGGACGGCGGCCCGTCGACGTCCGGGTCGCCGTCCGAGCCGTCCCGTCGCCCGTCGCCGTCGTCGCCGCGGTCGTCGTCTCGCGACCCCGACGGCCCTGCGGAGCGGTCCAGGGCCTCGGCGATCTCGGCATCGAGGTCGTCGGCCGTCGCCCAGGACGTGGTGAGAACCTCGCCCGCGCCGAGCGTGAGCTCGACGAGCTGGGTCAGGAGGGCGCGCATGCTGGTCGAGGCGAGCAGTCGCACCTGGTCGAGTGCGGTGAGGGGCGCGATCCCGGCGAGCTGCCATGCCGCCTCGGACGGGTCGGAGCTGAGTCCCGCGTCCGCGTCCCAGGGCAGCTCGACGAACTCGCTCGCTCGGGCGATCGTGCGGCGCACGACGAGCTCGGCCTTCTCGAGCAGCGGCCGCAGGTCGTCGTCCCACTCGAGCTCGGGCAGGTCGCGGACGACCGCCGCGGGGTGCGGGTCGTCGGGCAACCACTCCACGACCTCGATCCGACGCCCGCCCCGGGCGATCACGGCGAGGTCGCCGTCGGTCGCGCCGAGCTCCGTCACCCGCGCGACGGTCCCGACCCCGAACCGCCGCTGCGCCTCGGCGCCGGCGGCCTCGCGCCCGCTCTCGATCAGCACGACGCCGAACTCGCTCGGCTGGTCGTTCAGGATCCTCGCCATCATGACGAGGTACCGGGGCTCGAACACGCGCAGCGCGAGCGGCATGTGCGGAAACAGCACGCTGCCGAGCGGGAACATCGCGAACGATCCCATGCCAGCATGCAAGCACGTGCGCGTGCCGCGCAGGGCGCGCCACAGGTGCCTCGCGGCATCCCCCCAGCCCGTTCGGAGGAGCTACTTCACGAGTCGCGACCGGACGCGATCGGCGAGCGGGGTGCCGCCGGTCTGGCACGTCGGGCAGTACTGGAACGTCGAGTCGTGGAACTCGACCTGCCGGATCGTGTCGCCGCACACCGGGCAGGACTGGCCGGTGCGCCCGTGGACCCGGAGGTGACGTCGCTTGGCGTCCTTCAGCTCGGCGGCGGGCTTGCCGGATGCCTCGGCCAGCGCCTCGCCGAGCGTGCCCCGCATCGCGGCGAACAGCCGTTCGACCTCGGCCGGATCGAGCGTGGCGGCGATCTTGTACGGCGACATCTTCGCGGCGTGGAGGATCTCGTCGGAGTACGCGTTGCCGATCCCGGCGAGCACCGACTGGTCGCGCAGCAGCCCCTTGATGCGCGTGCGCCGGCCGTCGAGGACCTCCGCGAACCGCTCGAGCGTGAAGTCGTCGGCCATCGGATCGGGGCCGAGCCGCGCGACCCCCGGCACCTCCGCCGGGTCGCGGACGACGTACACCGCGAGCGACTTCTTCGTGCCCGCCTCGGTGAGGTCGAAGCCGGCGCCGTCGTCGAGCCGGACCCGCAGCGCGATCGGCGAACGCCCCGGACGGAGCACCGTCTTCGGAAGCTCGTCGTACCAGCGCAGCCACCCCGCGCGAGCGAGGTGGAAGACGAGGTGCAGCGGCACCTCGGTCGAGGCGCCGGCGGCCGAGTCATCCACCCCGCCCAGCTCGACGTCGAGGAACTTGCCGTACCGCTCGACCGCGACGATGGGCCGGCCCTCGATCGCGTGCAGCGGCGGATCGAACGTCTTGAGCGCCGCGATCGCCGCGACCCTGGCGGAGGTGATCGCGTGCCCGGCCGTGCGCTCTCCGAGGAACTCGGCGAGCGCCTGGACCTCGGGCATCTCGGGCACGGGTCAATGGTGGCATCGGCGGCCGACATCCGCGACCGCGCCACCTGGTCAGCCGGCGGGCGCCGCTGCGTCGGACTCGGGCGCCCGGGCGCCGAGCGCCGCCATCTCCGCGATCGCCTCCGCGGTCAGCCGCAGGCCGCCGACGCCGTTCGCCGAGCGCATGAGCCGCTCCAGCCAGGCCCGATCGAGGGCGAGCCCGTCGTCGACGTCGTAGCGGACCACGATCGACATCGCGGGGTGCACGAGCACCTCGTCGCGGCGCCCGTCGGGCGCGATCCAGCAGACGAGCACGGGCTCGTGGACGCGGAGCTTGGCGATGACGACGGCGTGCACGTGGGCGAGCACGGGGTCGGGGAGGTCGATCCGCGAGATGCGGCCGACGTGGAGCGTACCCAAACGGGGTCCTTCCGGGCGTGGCGATGGAACGGGTCAGGCCGTCGATCGCCCGGGTGTCCCGGGACGTCCGCGTGGTCGAACTCCGCGCGGTGACCGACGGCCTGTCGCGGGCTTCGGGGTCCCGCGCAGTCAGTTGTACGGACTGTTCCCGGATCGCGGGAGGGACTTGACACGGGCCGTCCGCGCGTGCTGCGGCGACCCGCGGCCTCAGCCGACCCGGTGGGCGGCCTCGAGGAGCGCGGTCAGTTCGTCGCGCAGTCGTTCGAGCCGCTCGACGGGGTATCCGAGGCGGGCGACGACCTCGCCGGGGACCGCGAGCGCGCGTTCGCGCAGCGCCTCGCCGTCGGCCGTGAGCTCGATGTCGACGGCGCGTTCGTCGGCCGCGCTGCGCCGCCGCGTCACGAGCCCGGCCGACTCGAGGCGCCCGACCAGCGGACTGGCGGTCGCCGGCTCGAGGTGCAGGCGATCGGCGATCTCGCGCAGTCGCAGCGGGCTCTGCTCCCACAGCGCGAGCATGACGAGGTACTGCGGGTGGGTGAGGCCGAGCGGATCGAGCGAGGGACGGTAGAGCCGCACGACCTCGCGGCTCGTCGCGGCGAGCGCGAAGCAGAGCTGGCGGTCGAGTTCGAGCGGATCGATCATGCCCACCAGATTAGTCTGTACACTAATCATTCGTGCACGAACAGAAGTTGCCGAACCCGTGGAAGGGCGTTCCAGGGTTCTGGTCGCGCGTCAACCAGCTGCTCTACCCCGTCACCGGGCCCGCGCAGGTCGGCATCGGCCGACCCGAGGCCCCCTACGTGCCGCCGGCGGATCCGACGTGTCCGCTGTGCGGCGCCGCGATGGCCGAGCACCGCATCGACCGCGGTGACGCCACCACGCCGACGCACCTGCACTGCCCCTGATCGGCGCGCACGGCGAGACCGGCCTGGGATCGGCGCAGGTCAGGTCGACGCGCGGTCGGTGCAGCGCACCTGGTCGATCCAGCCGAACTCCCGGCCGTCGTTGCCGAACACGACGGGAATCGCCTCATCGGCGCGGGCGTCCGGCACGAGTCGCGTCTGCGTCTCCTCCGCGACCCAGGACTCGGCGTCGTCGTTGAAGGCGAGGGTGACCTCGAGCGCGTCGCAGTCGGCCTCGGTGAACAGCGCCGCCTGCCAGCAGCCCTCCACGAACCCGATCGCGCAGTCGCCGTCGTACCGGCCGTCCCAGTACAGCTCGAGCGCGGCGGGGAACTCGTACCCGGTCTCGTACGACTCGTACCGCTCGACGTCGGCACCGACCGCACCCGGCCCGGCCGATTCGGCCGACTCGGCGATGGCCGTCTCGGCGACGCCCCGGACCAGGCCGAACAGGCCGATGCCCGCCGCGACGAGGACCGCGACGAGGACCACGCCGCCCGCGACGATCGCGGCGACCGCGCCCCCGGAGAGCCGGCCGCGCGGCGCGGCCTCGCGTCCCACCGCCACGCGGGCGACGGGCGACGCCAGCTCCGCCACGAGCACGGCTCGCGCGCGTCCCAGCGCGTCGCGCCAGGCCTCCGCCGCGCCGCGGCCCTCGGCGTCGGGATAGCGCGACGGATGCCGCAGCCACAGCTCTCGCTGGTAGGCGGCGTCGATCAGCTCGAGCGACAGCGGCGCATCGGGCGGGATCTGGAGGGTCGTGCGTGCGGCGATCGGGTCCACAGCGCGATCATAGGGACGACCGCCGATGCGCGGCATCCGGTGGACGCCCCGCGCGTGCACCCGAGACGGGATCGATACGTCCTGATCGGGCTGCTGCTGCTCTGCACCCGCGGGGCGAACGAGTTCCTCCGCCGTCGACCGCGGCGGACGCATGCCGCCCGGCGCATGCGTGTTCGCATAGGGTTGCCGGATGCTCCGACGACTCGCCTCCCGCGTCTACTGGGCCTTCAGCAGGTGGTCGCTCGCGGGCGAGGCCGCACCGGGCCGGCCGTCCGTGCTGATCGGCGCCCCGCACACGTCGAACTGGGACTTCGTGCTGATGCTCGCCATCGCCTGGCACTACGGCATCGACGTCCGCTGGCTCGGCAAGAAGAGCCTGTTCCGCGGATGGCGCGGCCCGATCATGCGACGCCTCGGCGGCATCCCCGTCGACCGCGACGACCCGAGTCGCGTCGTCGGCGAGGTCGTGGGTCGGATCCGGGCGGGCGAGGTGTTCGGCCTCGTCGTGACGCCGGACGGCACGCGCGGCTCGAACGCGTACTGGAAGTCGGGCTTCTACCGCATCGCCCGGGAGACGGGCATGCCGGTGACGCTCGGGTTCGTCGACCGCACGACGATGACGACGGGCCTCGGCCCGACGTTCGAACTCACGGGCGACGTGGCCTCCGACATGGACCGCATCCGGGCGTTCTACGCCGACAAGGCGGGCGTGCGCCCCGAGCTGCGCACGGAGCCCCGCCTGCGGAACGAGCCGAGCGACGACGCCACGGCCGGACTCGGCTGACATCCGACCGGCCGACGCCCGGTCGGGCCGGCCGCCCGGCTCGGCCCTCCGCCGCCCCGCGTCCTACTCCTCGAGTCGGAACCCGACCTTCAGCGTGACCTGGAAGTGCGCGACCCCGCCGTCCTCCACGACGCCCCGGGTCGAGACGACCTCGAACCAGTCGACGTGACGCAACGTCGAGGTCGCTCGCGCGATGGCGTTGCGGATGGCGGTGTCGGTGCCCTCCGGCGAACTCCCGACGATCTCGGTGACTCGGTAGACGTGATCGCTCATGTGCCTCGGCTCCCCCTCCCGCACCGGCGCGGGATGCCTCGACCCTAGCCGCATCGCCGGGGCGCCGACAGGTCGGCCGGTCGCGCGCGTGCGGGCTATCCCATGGAGAAGTCGAGTCGCTCGTCGGCGACCGCGACGACCGACCACGCACCGCCGTCGGAGTCCGTGAACTCGAACGCCGGGACGACCAGCACGCTGCCGTCGGGCTGCCATTGGCTCGCGAGTCCGAGCCGTGCCTCGACGATGTCGACGTCGTTCACCGGCCACGAGAGCGGGGTGCCGGCCGACGGGACGGCCGGCGGGTCGGTCGGCGGCACCCACTCCGCGACCTCGTCGCTCGCCTGCTCGCGCACCGCGAAGGGCATGATCGTCATCTGCGCGCCGAACCGGGGGTCCGAGAGCCGTTCGAACGCCTCCTGCTCGCTGACGACCGGGTAGTCGCCGAGCGGAACGAGCTCGGCGAGCGCGCCGTACGCGCTGTACAGGCCGTCGTCCGTGACCTCGACCGACCAGCCGGTGTCGATGCGCTGCCCGTCGACCACCGGCCACGCGGAGGCCGTGCGCGTCACCGCGCCCTCCCACGTCTCGGAGGAGAACTCGTACGCGCCCGGGTCGCGGCCCGCCGACGCGAGCAGGTCGCGCAGCGCGTCGATCGCGGCATCCTCGCTCGGGATGTCGCCGGACGGCTCGCACACGTCGGCGCCCTCCTCGCACATCCACGGGTCCAGGCCCGGGTCGGAGTACGAGAAGCTCATCGTGCCGTCGAGCGACACCCACAGCGTCGGCGCGGTGCCGTCCTGCGGGCCCACGGTCCACGCGCCGTCGGCGAGCACGGGCTCCCCCGCGACGCCGAGCGCCGCGGCGAGCGCCGCGATCGTGCCGGGGTCGGATGCCGCGGGCGCGTCGAACGCGTACGCGGCGGCCGTGCCGGCGGTGGTCGACAGCCCGTCGGCGTGGAAGGCGTTGCGGCCGAAGCCGTAGGGGTACGACAGGTCGGCGGCGCCCGGTCCGGCCATCCGCTGGTCGACCGCCCCGGGTTCGACGAGGCTCCCCTCGAGCGCCCCGGCGCCGGCCTGCCCCTGCAGCGAGATCGGCGGGGCGGCGGCGTCCGCGAGGTTCGCCGGCTGCCCGGTCGCCGCCCCGACGCCGTATCCGACGGCGCCGACGACGGCGAGCGAGGCCGCGACCGCGGCCACCGGAATCCACCGCGGCCGGCGGCGCGTGCGCTCGGCCCCGAGGTCGGCGACCGGCGGCCGGGCGGATGCCGCGGCATCCGTCGTCTCGGGCTCGGCCACGGGCGATGCCGCGCCGGCGGTCTCGGCCGCGACGCGCGCGACGACCTCGTCGGCGAAGCCCTCGCGCGGCTCGATGCCCGCGGCCGGGTCGGCGGCGCGCAGCTCCTCGATCGGATCGCGGCGGTCCTCGTCGTCGCCCATCTCGCTCACCCTCGTTCGCCTTCCTGCCGGACTGTCTCACCCATGCATGTGTGCCCGGACGGCGGAACCTTGCAGGACTAGAACGACAGGCGCTCGCCCCACGCGTCGCGGAGGCGCTTGCGGGCTCGCGAGAGCGCGGCATCCGCCCCGGATCGGGAGATGCCGAGCACCTGCGCGAGGGCCTCGCCGTCGAGGCCCTCCCACGCGTGGAGCAGGATGATGCGCCGGTCGCGTTCGCCGATGCTCTCCAGCGCGCCTCGGAGTTCGGCGTCGAAGAGCACGCTGAGCTCCGGATCCTCGTCGACGCGCGAGGTGCCCGCGTCGGGCACGTGCTCGACCGGGAGGTCGACGAGCTTGCGGCGGTGGTTGGCGAGCGTGAAGCCCGCCGTGCGGTACAGCCACGGCAGCACCGCCTCGCGCGGGACGTCGTCGCGTCGACGCCAGGCCGTCGCGAAGACCTCGGCGGCGAGGTCCTCGGCGTCCTGGCGCGGACCGCGCCGTGCGAAGTACTTCACGAGCGCGGTCGAGTGCTCGTGCACGACGCCCGTGAACCACTCGAGTCCGTCGTCGCGCGCCGTCATCGCAGGCGGTTCCGCGGCGTCGGGCATCGCCACCCCCTGGGTCGTGTCGGCGTCTGCGGCGTCGGTGCTGGCGATCCTCACGCCCTGCTTGTGTCGCGACTGGTGCGAGTCTTGCACGCGACGGGGCACGGGGTGATCACGGAATCGTCGCGATCGCGCGGGACCGCCGATGGCCCGAGGCCGGCGAATCTCCCCAGACAGCCTGAAAGGCCTCGGCGTCTGTCGACTCGTCGGGGCCTTTCTATGCCGGAGCGTCCTCCGGTGGTGAAGACGATTCTACGCCGCTCCGCGCGGGACGCAAGGGTTTCATGATGTTTGCTCATGTTCATCGCGTGCGATCTCCGGGGACTGCCGGATGGCGCGCGATCGGCGTAGCCTCTGGGCGGCGCCTCCGTCGGGCGCCGATCCAGCGCGAGGAAGCGGTGCGACATGGCCATCACGGTGATCGTCGAGATGAAGGCCCGACCCGGCCTGCGTGACGAACTGAAGCGACTGCTCGACGAGCTCGTCGCCACGCGCGGGCACGGGCGACGCGGGTTCCTGGGCAGCGCCCGCTACGAGGTGCTCGACGACCCCGACATGCTCGTCGAGATCGCCGACTGGGACTCGGTCGAGGCCCGGATGGAGCACCTGGAGGAGGCGATGGCCACGAACGCCTTCGGACCGCTGGCGGAGCTCATGGCCGAGCCGTTCCGGGTGACCGTGGTCAGCCCGCTGGAGTGACGGCGGCCGGAGCACATCGCGGCCCCTGTATTCACGCGAGCGCGGGCGAGGCGAGGAACGCCCTCACGCGCTCCATGAGCAGGGCGGATGCCTCGGGGTCGTACGCGTCGAGCGAGGAGTCGGCGAAGAGGTGCTGGTCGCCCGGGTAGAGGAAGAGCTCGGCATCGTGCGTGGAGGCGACGAGTTCGCGTGCCGCGGGCAGGTCCTCCTCGAAGAACTCGTCGCCCTCCTTGCCGTGTATCTGCACCGGCACGCCATCCGGCCACGCTTCGCCGAACTCGGAGACGGGGATGCAGGAGTAGAGCAGCAGGGCGCCCCGGGCACCCGGTCGCGTCTGCGCGAGCCCCTGGGCGATCATCACGCCGAACGAGAACCCGGCGTAGACGAGCCCCTCGCCGAGTTCGTCGGCCGCGGCGCGGCCGAGTTCCGAGAGGGCGTCGAAGCCCGTGTCTCGCACGAACGCGGATCCCTCCTCGATGCTGGCGAAGGTACGACCGTCGAACAGGTCGGGCGTATGCACGACATGGCCCTCCCGTCGCAGCTCGTCGGCGAAGGCCCGCACCCCGTCGGTCAGGCCCTGGATGTGGTGGAACAGCAGCACTTCGGCCATGTCAGCGGTCTCCTCGCCTCATTGATCGACTAATCTCGAACATTCCGTGATGCTAGTCTGATCGATTATGGCGGACAACCCCCCGGACTACGAGCTGGCGGATCGGATCGTGCTGACCCGGCCGGCCCAGGTGCGGGCCATCGGCCATCCGCTCCGCACGACGATCCTGCAACTCCTCCACGAGCGGGCCGCCACGGTCACCGAGCTCGCGACCGCCGTCGAACGCCCCAGGAGCACGGTCGCGCACCACGTCGACGTGCTGGCGAGGAACGGGCTGCTCCGGGTCGTTCGGACGCGGAAGGTGCGCGCGATCGAGGAGCGCTTCTACGGCCGGACCGCCCGCATGTTCACGATCGCCCTCGAGCACCCGTCCGGGAACCATGCCGCGACGGGTGATTTCAACGACTTCGAGGTGGCGGCGCGCGAATCCGCGGGCGCCTTCGAACAGGGTCGGCTCTGGGGGTTCATCCGCCACGGACGCATCTCGGAGGAGCAGGCCTCGACGTTCTGGGAACGGATGGCCGAGCTGGTCGACGAATTCGACCGGATGCCGCGCGCGGGCGACACCACGTACGGGTTCGCCATCGGCATCTACCCGACGGACCACCCGAGGCTGCCGCCGGCCGAGTGATCGGCCGCCGGCCGCGACTACACGTTGAAGCGGAACTCCACGACGTCGCCGTCCTGCATGACGTAGTCCTTGCCCTCCATGCGGGCCTTGCCCTTGGCGCGCGCCTCGGCGACCGAGCCCGTCTCGACGAGGTCGTCGAACGAGATGACCTCGGCCTTGATGAAGCCCTTCTCGAAGTCGGTGTGGATGACGCCGGCCGCCTGCGGGGCCTTCCAGCCCTTGCGGATGGTCCAGGCGCGCGACTCCTTCGGGCCGGCGGTGAGGTAGGTCTGCAGGCCCAGCGTGTCGAAGCCGACACGGGCGAGCTGGTCGAGGCCCGACTCCTCCTGGCCGGTCGAGGCGAGCAGCTCCGCGGCATCCGCCGGGTCGAGGTCGATGAGCTCCGACTCGATCTTGGCGTCGAGGAAGACCGCCTCGGCGGGCGCGACGAGTGCGGCGAGCTCCGCCTTGCTGGCGGCATCCGTCAGCACCGCCTCGTCGACGTTGAAGACGTAGATGAACGGCTTCGCCGTGAGCAGGCCGAGCTCGGCGATCGGCGAGATGTCGACCTTCGAGGCCGACAGCGGCGTGCCCTTCTGGAGCTCCTCCTGCGCCTCCTTCGCCGCGGCGAGCACCGACGGGTCGAGCTTCTTCGCCTTGACCTCCTTCTCGTAGCGCGTGATGGCGCGCTCGAGGGTCTCGAGGTCGGCGAGGATCAGCTCGGCGTTGATCGTCTCCATGTCGTTCTTCGGGTCGACCTTGCCGTCGACGTGCACGACGTCGGAGTCCTCGAAGCCGCGGACGACCTGCGCGATCGCGTCGGCCTCGCGGATGTTCGCGAGGAACTTGTTGCCGAGGCCCTCGCCCTCGGAGGCGCCCTTCACGATGCCCGCGATGTCGACGAACGACACGGCCGCGGGCAAGATGCGCTCGGAGCCGAAGATGCCGGCGAGCGTCTCGAGTCGGGGGTCGGGCAGGTTCACCACGCCGATGTTCGGCTCGATCGTCGCGAACGGGTAGTTCGCGGCGAGCACCGTGTTCTTGGTGAGGGCGTTGAAGAGGGTCGACTTGCCGACGTTCGGGAGTCCGACGATTCCGATGGTGAGTGCCACGGGCGACCAGTCTACCGGGGCAGTGGCACCGGGCCGGTCGTCGTGGAGCCCGCGGTCTCGCCCTCCGGGCCGGGCAGATCGTCGCCCGCCGGCTCCGCCGGGACGCCTCGGGTGCGCGGCACGCGCACCGTGAGGTAGACGCCCGCGAGCACGACCGCCCCGCCGACGATCGCGGCCGGGTCGATCGGCCGCCCCAGCAGCAGCGCGATGACGACCGTGAAGACGGGCAGCAGGTTGAGGAACACCCCGGCGCGTGCAGGGCCGACGCTCGCCGAGCCGGCGTTCCAGAGCGCGTACCCCGCGACCGAGGGCAGCAGCACGATGTAGGCGATCGCGAGCGTGCCGCCGAGCTCGGTGGGCACCGTGAGCCCCGTGAACCCGATGACCGGCAGCATCGTGACCGTGGCGAACACGGCCTGCAGCGCGGTCGCCGTGATCGGCGGCGTCGCGAGACGCCGCGCGATGATCGAGTAGGCGGTCCAGGCGAGCACCGCGCCGAGCACGAGCAGGTCGCCGACCCCGAACCCCTGCGCGAACGCCGCGACCGGGTCGCCGCCGGTGAGCACCACCGCCACCCCGATGAACGCGAGCACGATGCCGAGGCCCTGCGTCCGCGACATCCGCTCGCCCAGCAGGAGCGCCGCGGCGAGCGCGATCGTCGCCGGGTTGATCGCGCTGATGACGGATGCCGTCACCGAGCCGGTCATGCCGATGCCCGCGTACAGCAGCAGCGCGTACCCGGTCAGGCCGAAGGCCGATTGCACGAGGTGCCAGCGCCATTCGCGCGCCGCGGCGCGCCAGTCGGGACGCTCCGCGATCCACGCCACGACGAGGAGCGGGAGCGCGGCGAGCGACCACCGCCAGAACGTCAGCGACACCGGATCGACCTGCTCCGCGATGATCGCGGAGAAGACGAAGTTCCCCGCCCAGAAGAGGTTGGCGAGGGAGAGCAGGACGAACGCGCGGCGACGTGGCACCGGGGAATGCTACGGCCTCGGCGACTGAGCGGACGCCGTGAGACGGAACCGTCCACCCACCGGCGGTTTCACGGCCGAACCGAGCTCGGTGCCCGCCCTGAGGCGGCGGCGGCCGAGGCGACGTAGCCTCCATCCGCGGGCGCCCACTCGGGCGCCCGGACGTCTGTACGGCCGAGTGCCGTCGAAGGGGGAACGCATGCCGCAGGACGGACGCGTCGCACAGGGTGTCGCAGCGGCGCACCTGCAGGCCGAGCTCACGCCGATCGTGACGGTGGGGTCGACGGCGACGCTCACGGTGCGGCTGGTGCGAGCGGATGCCGCGTCGACGCCGGGCGCGCCGGCACCGGTGGACGGCGAGGCCGGCCGGATCGCCGCCGGGGGCCCGGTCACGGTGACGGTCGTGCCCCGCGGACTCCGGTTCCTCGTCGGCGCCCGCCGCAGCCGCCTGGTCCGCCTGCCCTCCGCGACCGCCGCCGAGGCCCGCTTCACGATGCTCGCCGTCGATCGTGGTCCGGCCGAGGTGACCGTGCTCGTGCGCGGCGACGGCGAGCTGCCGCTCGCGACGCTGCGGCTCACGAGCGAGGTCGTCGGTTCGGACGATCACGACCAGGCCGGCGTGGCGCGCGCGACCGCGCGGATCGCCGCGGCCGACCCGCTGATCGCCTGCCGTCCCACGCTGCGGATCGACGAGGAGGTGGCTCGTGGTCGCTCGATCCTGCACGCGGCCCTCTGCGTCGGCGACGAGGCGCACCGCTTCCGCATCCGCCTCGCCGACAAGGCGCGGCTCGTCGGCGAGGTGCGCGCGTCCCTCGCCCGGGCGAAGGAGGTCGGGGCGACCCTGCCCGCGGCCGAGCGCGCGGACGCGGTCGAGCGCGGCCTGCGTGAGGTCGGGGCAGGGCTCGCCGACCGCCTGCTCGACCGGCGCGCGCGCGACCTGCTCTGGGCGCACCGCGACCGCCTCGACGGACTCGTCGTCCAGACGACGGGCGAGACCGAACTGCCGTGGGAGCTCCTCGTCGTGCGTCGCCCCGGCGCGGCGGCGACCGATGCCGACGCGTTCCTCGGCGAGTTCGGCCTCACCCGCTGGCTGTACGACGTGACGCCTCCGGCCGCGGTGCGCCTGTCGTCGACGACGGATGCCGCGGGCGGGCGCCCCGCGACGGCGGTCGCCTCGGCATCCGTCGTCGCCCTCGGTTCCGACGAGGGAGCGGCCGAGGGAGCGGCCGCCGCGATGCGGAACGGTGCGGGCGTCGTCGTCGAGTGCGGCGGCAGCGGTGGACGGAGCGCCCTCTCGGAGACCTTCCTCGCGACCTTCTCCGCCGAGCTGGCCGGCGGCGCGCCCGTCGACCGGGCGTCGCGCCGGGCCCGCGAGGCGGCGCGCGCGGCCGGCGAGGCGTGCGCGGTCGCCTATGCGGTCTACGGTCACCCGGACGCGCGGGCGCGCGCCGCCTGAGCGCTCCCGATCGGCCTCGGGCCGCGTCAGCCCCGGACGGTCCGGAAGCAGTACGTGACGTAGGGCACCGCGAGCTCGTCGGCGCCCGCGACGTCCGGATGCGTGACGAGCAGCGTCTCGACGGCGGCGAGCACCGTGCGCTGCTCGTCGGGCGGCGCGGTCAGCCACGGGCTGCGCGAGCGGACCAGGTCGAGGAACCGCGCACGCGACATCCGCTGGACCCACTCGACGCGGTGCGACTCGACCGGGCCGAACGGGCCGCCGACGCGCACCGACGAGGCGAACGCCGCCGACGGGTCGAGCCGGTCGTGCATGATCTCCCCCGCCGCACGGAGCCAGTCGGGGCTCGTGTCGCGGCGATTCCAGACGAGGCCGAGCACGCCGCCGCGACGGAGCACCCGCGCGATCTCGGGCACCGCGCGCTCGCGCTGGAACCAGTGCCACGCCTGCCCCGCGACGACCGCGTCGACCGAGTCGTCCTCGACGGGGAGGTCCTCGGCGGTGCCGAGGATGCGCGGAACGCCGGGCACGCGGATCTCGAGCTCCTCCAGCATCTCCTCGACGGGGTCGACCGCGACGACGTCCCGGTCGAGTTCGACGAGCGCCTCGGTCAACCGGCCGGTGCCCGCGCCGAGGTCGAGCACCCGTCCGGCGTCGCCGACGAGCCACTCGACCGCCTCGGGCGGGTACCCGGGCCGCGCCGCAGCGTAGACGGATGCCACGGCGCCGAACGAGCGCGCCGCGCGGCGCATGTCGGGGTCGGCCGGGTCCACGACGAGCCCGCCGGCCGCGCCCGCCGACCTGTCGTCCCCACCAGCCATCGCCCACCCCCGGATGCCGCCCACCGGACATTCCACGCCACGCGGGCACGCGCGTCAATGGCCGGGGCGCGCGGCGCGCCGGTCCGGTCGTCGGGGGCGTCGGCGGCGCGTGCGAGGATGCGGCCGTGCCAGTGAGCTTCACCGCGATCGACTTCGAGACCGCCAACCCCTCCCCCGCCTCCGCGTGCTCGATCGGACTGGTGAAGGTCGTCGACGGCCGCGTCGTGGAGCGCGAGCACCGGTACATCCGCCCGCCGTTCCCGCACGGCGAGTTCTCGCCGTGGAACGTGCGGATCCACGGCATCACCCCCGACCTCGTCGAGCACGCCGACGGGTGGGAGGCGCACCTGCCGTTCCTCCGCGAGTTCGCCGGCGACGACTGGCTCGTCGCGCACAACGCCGGGTTCGACATGGGCGTCATCCGGGCGACCTCCGAGGCGCTCGGCCTCGCCGTGCCGGACTTCCGCTACGTGTGCAGCCTCCAGGTCGCGCGCAGCACGTACCACCTCGACTCGTACCGGCTGACCTCGGCCGCCGCGGCGGCGGGGTTCGACGACTTCGCGCACCACGACGCGCTGGCCGACGCCGAGGCGTGCGCGGCGATCATCGTGCACGCCGCGAAGCGGCACGAGGCGGGCGACCTCGAGCGGCTCGCGCACGTGACGCGCGTGCGGGTCGGCGCGATCGGCGCGGCGGCCTCGCGCGCCCGCGCCTCGCTGCACGGCCCGATGGCGCTGCAGTAGGCGGCGACGGCGCTCGACGTCCGGTCGGGCGGCCTGCCGGTCCGCTTCACGACGGATGTCGGGGGCCGCTGCCACACTGAGCGCCATGGACATCCTCCTCCTCGTCATCGGGCTCGTCGTCGGCGGCGTCCTCGGCGCCCTCGTCATGCACGTCGTCGCGCAGCGCCGCACCCCGGGCGAGGTGGTCCCCGTCGAAGACCCGGCGCTCGTCGAGGCCCGGCACGAGCGCGCGCTGCTCGAGCAGCGCGCCGCCGCAGACACCGAGCGAGCACGGGTGCTCGCCGAGCAGCAGGCCGTCCAGGCGGCGCTTCGCGCCGAGCTCGCGGCCGCCGAGGCGGCGGCGGCGGGGCTGCGCGAGCAGGTGGAGGAGCAGGGGCGGCGACAGCGCGAGCTCCTCGAGCAGCAGCGGCTCGACCAGGCCGAGCGCAGCGAGCGCGAGCGTCGCGAGAGCGCCGTGCTCCAGGCGCTGAGTCCCGTGCGCGAGACCCTGTCGACGATGCAGCGCAAGGTGTCCGAGCTCGAGCAGCAGCGCAGCGAGCAGTACGGCTCGATCGCCGAGCAGCTCAAGCGCGCGCAGCTCTCCGACGCCGAGCTCCGTGCCACGACCGAGTCGCTCGCGAGCGCGCTCCGCAACAACAGCACGCGCGGCGTGTGGGGCGAGACGCAGTTGCGCCGCGTCGTCGAGGCCGCCGGCCTCACGCAGCACGTCGACTTCGAGCTGCAGACGCAGGTCACGACCGACCAGGGCCGCGGGCGCCCCGACATGGTCGTGAACCTGCCCGGCGGCAAGTACATCCCGCTCGACTCGAAGGTGCCGCTCGAGCACTACCTCGAGGCGTCCAGCATCCCCGAGACCGCCACCGGCGAAGAGGGCGCGCGGCGCAAGGCGCTCATCGAGAAGCACGTCAAGGCCATGCGGTCGCACATCGACGCGCTCGGCAAGAAGACCTACTGGGAGGGCCTCGCCGCGAGCCCGGAGTTCGTGATCGCGTTCATCCCGAACGAGTCGCTGCTGTCGGCCGCACTCGAGGCCGACGCCGGGCTGTTGAACTACGCCTTCGAGCGTCGCGTCGCGCTGGCCTCGCCCGTCAACCTGTTCGCGGTGTTGAAGACGATCGACTACGCGTGGCAGCAGCAGGCCGTGTCCGACGAGGCGAAGAAGCTGTTCGACCTCGGCACCACGCTCTACCAGCGCATCGGCGTGCTGGCGGGCCACGCCGACTCGCTGCGCAAGGCCATCGAGCGCACGGTCGACAGCTACAACAAGTTCGCCAGTTCGCTGGAGTCCCGGGTGCTCGTGACCGCTCGCCAGTTCCCGGGGATCAACGAGACCAAGCTCTCCCTGGTCGAGGAGCCGGCGCCGATCCACGAGTCGCCCCGACGACTGTCGGCGCCCGAGCTCACCGAGCGCGATCCGTTCGGATCCGCCTCGGAGCCGTCTCACGCGCTCGGGGCCGACTCCGGCGATGCCGGACCGGACGCCGACGCCTCCGGCGACCCCGACGATGTCGCGCTGCCCATCGACGACGGCTTCGACGGCGCCGATCTCGACGAGCACATCCGTCGGTCCGCCTCGTCCTGATCGCCGTTCGGTTCCCGGTCGCGCGACCCCGGGAACGGATGCGGGACCCCTACCCCGCGAGCACGCTGAGCACGTTGCCGGCCGGGTCGCGGAACCACGCGATGTCCGGTCCCATCCCCGTCGCCGAACCGCGGTTGATGCCCCGCTCGTCGGTGCCGTACGACTCCTCGCCCGAGTAGATCTTCGTGTTCACACCGGCCGCGTTCAGTTCGTCGACGGCGCGGTCGATGTCGTCGACGACGAGGTTGAGCATGGTGTACCTCGCCGGCTCGTGGGCGTCGGTCGGGTAGAGCAGCACGCCCTGCCCGGACGGCAGGCGGACCGTCAGCCCGCCGGCGCCCGGAGCGTCCTCGACCGCCAGCCCGAGCGTGGTCCCGTAGAACTCGCGGGCCGCATCGACGTCGTCGACGCTGAAGCCCGAGAAGGCGTCCCGAATGGTGATCATCGTCGCTCCTCCGCATCGGTGTGCACCCAGCCTGCCAGAGCCGCCCCCACCGGATCAGGGGGTTGCGCGTTGCGGCGGGCCGGCGACGCCGGATCGGTCACTCCTCGTCGGCCCCGACCGCACGCCCACTTCCGGATCCGTCGGCCCCGGCCGACGGATCACGCCCCGGGTGCGACTCGTCCACCGGCGGCGCGAACCCCGCTGCCGCTTCCGCGCCCGTCACCTGGGTGGCATCCATCGGGCCGTCGTCGAGCGGATGCGCGAGCTCGTCCTGTCCGAGCCGGGCCGTGGCGAGCGTCACGATCGCGAGGATCGGCGGCACGATCCCGGCGATGAGGAACGCCGGCGCCAACCCGAGCCACTCGCCGACCGGCCCGGCGATCGCCATGGACAGCGGCATCAGGGCGAGCGAGACGAAGAAGTCGAGGCTCGAGACCCGCCCGAGCATCGCGGGCGGCACGCGCCGTTGGAGCAGCGTGCCCCACACGACCTGCGCCGCGTCGAAGAGGAAGCCGACGACGAACGTCGCGACGACCATCACCCAGAGCCACGGGGTCACCCCGATGACGGCGAGCGGCAGGCAGCCGAAGCCCCACGCGAGGATCATGAGCGTGAGGTAGCGTCTCGGGAGCCGGAACGACGACACGAGCAGCGAGCCGACGGCGCCGCCGATGCCGAACGACGCGAGCACGAGCGCGAACTCCCCCGCTCCGCCGCCCGTCTGGTCGCGCACGGCGAACGGGATGAGCACCTCGATCGGCCCGATCACCACGAGCACGAGCAGGATGGAGAACGCGAGCGTCGCGAAGAGCCATCGCGTCCGCAGCAGGTAGGCGAAGCCGTCGCGCAGGTCGACCGCCATCTGCCTGAGCGGGTGGGCATCGGATGCCTCCAGGTCGCGCCGCAGCGGCGTGGTCCGCATGACGGCGAGCGCGACGATGGCGACGACCTGCAGCCCGCCGACGACGAGGAACGCGAGCCACGGCGCCTGCACCGCGATGAGCACGCTCGCGAGGGCCGGTCCGGCGGCGTTCTGCGCGACGGGCCGAAGCACGCCCTCCACGCCGTTCGCCGCGAGCAGCTGCTCGGCCGGCAGCAGCGCCGGCAGCCAGGCCGAGTAGGCGGGATAGAAGAACCCGTCGGCGACGCCCAGGACGAACGAGAGCACCGCCAGCTGCCACACCTCGATGAGCCCCGTCGCGGCGAGGAACCCCGCGACCGCGAAGACCACGGCCCGCGCGGTCTCGATGGCGAGGAGGATGCGCCGCTGGGGCACGCGATCGGCGACGACGCCGCCGACGAGCACGGCCAGCACGAGCCCGAGGCTCGCGCCGACCGCCACGATCGACAGGTCGATCGGCGTACCGCCGAGTTCGATGACCTGCCACGCGGCAGCGACGATCCACGCCCCCGCCGAGAGCAACGATGCGGCGAGGGCGACGACCAGTCGTCGATACTGGGCCGAGGAGAACGGCCGCAGCGCGCGCGGCATCCGGGTCTCGGAGGTCACCCGACCAGTCTGCGGCACACCCCCGACATCGCACCGGTACGCCGCTCACGGCAGCGTGGCGCGCAGCGGTTTCCCGTTGCGCCTCGCGCTCAGCCGGCGACGGTCACCGGTCGGCGTCGTCGAGCCACTTCTCGACGAGGTGGTCGGCGACGATACGGCGGATGGTGCCCGACTTGCCGCGCAGCACGATCGACTCGGTGCGGATGATCGGGCCCTTCTTGCGCACGCCGTCGACGAGCTCGCCGTCGGTCACGCCCGTCGCGACGAAGAACGTGTTGTCGCTTCGCACGAGGTCGTCGAGCTCGTACACCTGGTCGCAGTCGAGGCCCGCGGCCTCGCCGCGTGCCCGCTCCTCGTCGTCCTTCGGCGCGAGCCGGCCCTGCATGAACCCGCCGAGCGCCTTGATCGCGCACGCCGTCGTGATGCCCTCGGGGCTGCCGCCGATGCCCACGCACATGTCGATGCGCGACTCGTACCGCGCCGCGTTGATACCGCCCGCGACGTCGCCGTCGGAGATCAGGCGGGTGCCGGCCCCCGCCTCGCGGATGTCGGCGATGAGCTGCTCGTGCCGGGGACGGTTCAGGACCGCGACGCGCAGCTCCCCGACCTCCTTGCCCTTGGCCTTCGCCAGCGCGCGCAGGTTCTCGCCGATCGGCTTGCGGATGTCGACGACGCCGATGCCGGAGGCATCCGTCACGATCTTGTCCATGTAGAAGACTGATGACGCGTCGAGCATCGTGCCGCGGTCGGCGACCGCGATCACCGACAGCGCGTTCTGGCGCCCGGCGGCGGTCAGGGAGGTGCCGTCGATCGGGTCGACCGCGATGTCGCAGGCCGGCCCGCGCCCGTTGCCGACGCGCTCGCCGTTGAAGAGCATGGGCGCCTCGTCCTTCTCGCCCTCGCCGATCACCACGACCCCGTCGAAGTTCACCGTGCCGAGGAACGCGCGCATCGCATCGACCGCGGCCCCGTCGGCGGCGAGCTTCTCGCCGCGACCGATCCACGGGTACGAACGGATGGCGGCCGCCTCGGTCGCCCGGACCAGCTCGAGCGCGATGTTGCGGTCGGGGTGCAGGTAGAGGCTGTCGTGTTCGCTGCTCGCCATCGAGGGATCCTCCTGGTTCGTGGGTACCGCGCCCGCACGGCTCGAACGGCCGGGACGCCTGCCTTCGAGCCTACTGACGGGGCTGACGGAACGCGCCGGTGCGACCGCGATCGGTCGTGAAAGTTCGTGCATTCTTAACGGCGCCTGCGAACACCGCTGCGTCCGTTGCCGATCCCCGACCGCCCGGATTCGCGACGGGTGCGCAGACGCGGACTCGCGCACCCGTCGCGAATCCGCGCACCCGGCGAATCGGGCACGCTCAGCTGATCCCGACGTCCGACCCGATCCGCCAGGAACGCCCCGGATCCAGCCGAGCGCCGGGCCCGAGGTCGCACGGCGTCACCGCGGTGAGGAACACCGCCACGGGCTCGGCGCAGAGCTCGTCGAGCCCGACGACGTGACCGAGGGGGATGCTCGCAGCCGCGAGCCGCTCGGACTCCCCCGCCGACTGGGGGGCCAGGCGCGCCTGCATCCATCCGCCGAGCGCGCGGACGGCGGCGGCGGTGAGCACGCCCTCGGGTGCGCCGCCGATGCCGATCACGAGGTCGAGGTCGCCGTCGGCGCGCGCGGCGCGCAGGCACCGCTCGACGTCGCCGTGCACGAAGCGCTCGACGTTCGCCCCGGTCGCCTCGGCCGCCTCGGCGATCGCCTCGTTCCGCGGCCGGTCCTGCACCGCGACCCGCACGTCCGACACCGGCACGCCGCGAGCCTCGGCGATGCGCGCGATCGCCTCGCGGACCGGCGCGTCGATCTCGAGCCCCGGCACCCGCGAGACGAGCTTCGCCATGTAGTGCGCCGGCCCGATGTCGAGGAACCCGTCGCGCGGCGCGACCGCGAGGATGGCCATCGCGCCGGGCAGGCCCTCCGCGGCGAGGCTCGTGCCGTCGACCGGGTCGACCGCGACGTCGACGGCCGGACCGTCCCCGTTCCCGAACCGCTCGCCGAGGTGGAGCATCGGCGCTTCGTCCTTCTCGCCCTCGCCGACGACGACGCGGCCGTCGACGGCCAGCCCCGCGAGCGCCGATCGCATCGCCGCGACCGCGGCGCCGTCGACCGCGTCGCGGTCCCGCGATCCGACGAACGGCACCGCGGCGAGCGCGGCGACTCGCACCGCTCCGGCGAATCCGTCGATGAGCGCCGCATCGCGGACGTCGAGCGGCGTGGCGGTCTCGCTCGGGCGGTCGGGGTCGTTGGGTCCTGCATCCTGCTGCACGCGTCAATCCTGCCGCGCGAGCCGCGGCATCCGGCACCCCTTGCGAATCGCACCTGAGGCGATCTCGACACGTCGGTAGACTCGTGCCGATCCCACTCACCTCCGAAGGAGCAAGGTATGCCCATCGCAACGCCCGAGCAGTACGCCGAGATGCTCGACACCGCCAAGGCCAAGGGTTTCGCCTTCCCGGCGATCAACGTCTCGAGCTCCCAGACGCTCAACGCGGTGCTGCAGGGCCTCACCGAGTCGGGTTCCGACGGCATCATCCAGGTGACCACGGGCGGCGCCGACTACTTCGCCGGCCACACGGTCAAGGCCCGCGCCGCCGGCGCCCTCGCGTTCGCTCGGTTCGCGCACGAGGTCGCGAAGGCCTACCCGGTGACCGTGGCACTGCACACCGACCACTGCCCGAAGAACGCGCTCGACGACTTCGTGTACCCGCTCATCGCCGCCTCGGAGGAGGAGGTGAAGGCCGGCCGCAACCCGATCTTCCAGTCGCACATGTGGGACGGCTCGGCCGTGCCGCTCGAGGAGAACCTCGAGATCGCGAAGGAGATCCTCCCGCGCATGAAGGCGATCGACGCGATCCTCGAGGTCGAGATCGGCGTCGTCGGCGGCGAGGAGGACGGCGTCAAGCACGAGGGCTCGAACGAGGCCCTCTACACGACCCTGAACGACGCGATCGCGGCCGTCGAGGCGCTCGGCCTCGGCGACCAGGGCCGGTACATGGCGGCCCTGACGTTCGGCAACGTGCACGGCGTCTACGCGCCCGGCAACGTGAAGCTCCGCCCCGCGCTGCTCAAGGAGATCCAGGACGGCCTCGCGGAGAAGTACGGGACGGGCGAGAAGCCGCTCGACCTCGTCTTCCACGGCGGCTCGGGCTCGACCGACGCCGAGATCGCCGAGGCGGTCGCCAACGGCGTCGTGAAGATGAACATCGACACCGACACGCAGTACGCCTTCACGCGCTCGGTCGCCGGCTACATGTTCGGCAACTACGACGGCGTGCTGAAGGTCGACGGCTCGGTCGGCAACAAGAAGCAGTACGACCCGCGCGCGTGGGGCAAGGTCGCCGAGTCGGCCATGGCGGTCCGCGTCGGCGAGGCCACGCGTCAGCTCGGCTCGGCCGGCAACTCGCTCACGGCGTAGGGCGACGGATGACGCAGGACGAGGCCGCTCGGAACGGGACGCCGGAGCGCGCCGACGACGGCGCCGCTCCCCCGCCGCGCGACGAGCGGCCTCGCCCGCAGTACGGCGAGTACGCGCCCGAGGGCTGGTCGTGGCAGCCGCCGGGTGACGACCGAACGGATGCCGCGGCATCCGCACCGGCCACGCCGCCCCCGCCGCCCGCCGCCACGCCGGTCGGCGCGCCCGGATCGGGAGCGGCCGACGGGGCGGCCCGACCGCCGCGCACGATCGACCGGTTCTTCACGATCCTGCTGCTGGCGCTCGGCGCGATCGGGGCGTGGAACACGTCGGTGAGCCTGCAGCAGCTCCCCGGCGCCATCCAGGGCGTCTACACCGACCAGGGGGTCGGCACCTACTCGCCGCAGCCGTGGCTGCCGACGCTCGCCCTGATCGGCACCGTCTTCATGCTGGCGCTCTACGCGGCCGTGCTCGGCTGGTCGATCATGCGCCTCCGCGCGCGCAGGCTCGCGTTCTGGGTGCCCCTCGTCGGCGGTGCCGTGGCGTTCCTCGCGACGATGGTGCTGACCTCGATCGTGTTCTTCACCGACCCGACGTTCCAGTCGTACCTGGAGCGCATGACGGGCGTCTGACGCCGCCCACGTTCAGGCGTTCGCGCCCGCCCGGTTGCGCCCGCCGATCGCGCGTGCGTCGCGGTTGCCCTGCAGGTCCTTGCGGAGCTCCTTCGGCAGCGAGAACATGAGGTCCTCCTCGGCCGTCTTGACCTCTTCGACCTCGCCGAAGCCGGCGTCCTCGAGCTCGAGGAGCACCTCCTTCACGAGTCCCTCGGGCACCGACGCGCCGCTCGTGACACCGACCGTCTCGACGCCCTCGAGCCACTCCTGCTTGACCTCGGTCGAGTAGTCGACCCGGTACGCGGCCTTCGCGCCGTACTCGAGGGCGACCTCGACGAGGCGCACGCTGTTGGACGAGTTGGCGGAGCCGACGACGATCACGAGATCGGCGCTCTGCGCGACCTTCTTGATCGCGACCTGACGGTTCTGCGTGGCGTAGCAGATGTCGTCGGAGGGCGGATCCTGCAGGTTCGGGAACCGCTCGCGCAGGCGCCGGACGGTCTCCATGGTCTCGTCGACGCTGAGCGTGGTCTGCGAGAGCCACACGACCTTCTCGGGGTCGCGCACCTCGATGTTCGGCACGTCGTCGGGGCTGTTCACGAGCGTGACGTGGTCGGGCGCCTCGCCGGCGGTGCCCTCCACCTCCTCGTGTCCCTCGTGGCCGATGAGCAGGATCTCGTAGTCGTCGCGGGCGAAGCGCACGGCCTCGCGGTGCACCTTCGTGACGAGCGGGCACGTCGCGTCGATCGCGTGCAGGCCGCGCTCGGCGGCCGAGTTCACGACCGCGGGCGAGACGCCGTGGGCGCTGAAGACGACGTGAGCGCCCTCGGGCACCTCGTCGACCTCCTCGACGAAGATCGCGCCGCGCTTCTCGAGTTCGGTCACGACGTGGATGTTGTGCACGATCTGCTTGCGCACGTACACGGGCGCGCCGTAGTGGTCGAGCGCCTTCTCGACGGCGATCACGGCCCGGTCGACGCCCGCGCAGTAGCCGCGCGGCGCCGCGAGCAGCACCTTCTTGGGTCCTCGGGCGGGGATATCCTTGAGCCGGCCGCGCACGCTCGGGATCCGAGGCATGCCGAGGTCGATTCGCGGGGCATCCGTCAAGCTCGTCACGGAGGCCATCCTACGCGGGCGGTGATGACGGGCTGCTGGGAGGCGCATGGCACAGGGTCCCACCACCCGAGAGTCGCCCTGGCCGGTCTCGGTGCTCTCGGCGAAGCTGAAGGAGTACCTCGACCGCCTCGGCACGGTGTGGATCGAGGGCGAGATCACGCAGTGGGGCGTGTCCGCCGGCAACGTCTACGGCAAGCTGAAGGACCTCGAGACGGATGCCACGGTGTCCTTCACGATCTGGTCGTCGACGCGCGCGAAGCTCACCGAGCAGTTCAAGGCGGGCGACCACGCCGTCGGCCTCGTGAAGCCCAACTGGTGGGTCAAGGGCGGCTCGCTCACGATGCAGGTCTTCGACCTCCGCCACGTCGGACTCGGCGACCTGCTCGAGCGGCTCGAGCGGCTGCGCGCGCAACTGGCCGCCGAGGGCCTGTTCGCCGCCGACCGCAAGCGGCCGCTCCCGTTCCTGCCGCGCGTCATCGGCCTGGTCACCGGCAGGGACAGCGATGCCGAGACGGACGTCGTGCGCAACGCCCGCCTGCGCTGGCCCGCCGTGGAGTTCCGGACGGCGTACGCGGCGGTGCAGGGCGACCGGTGCGCGCCCGAGGTGGCCGGCGCCATCCGTCGCCTCGATGCCGATCCCGAGGTCGACGTCATCATCGTCGCGCGCGGCGGCGGCGACTTCCAGAACCTGCTGGGGTTCAGCGACGAACGCGTCGTGCGGGCCGCGGCCGCGGCATCCACCCCCATCGTCAGTGCGATCGGCCACGAGGCCGACCGCCCCCTGCTCGACGAGGTCGCCGACCTCCGGGCGTCGACGCCGACGGATGCCGCGAAGCGCGTCGTGCCCGACGTCGCCGAGGAGCTCATCCGCGTCGAGCAGGCCCGCACGCGCCTGCGCATGCGGGTCACCACGCTCGTGAACCACGAGATCGACCGGCTCGGGCACCTGCGGAGCCGGCCGGCGCTCGCCGACCCGGGCTGGATGATCGACCGGCGCGCCGAGGAGGTCACGCGGTGGGTCGCGCGCGGCAGCGAGCTCGCCGAACGCGCGATCGAGCGCGCGTCCGTCCGCACCGCCGAGCTGCGGTCGCAGCTGCGCGCCCTGTCCCCGCTCGCGACCCTGCAGCGCGGGTACGCGATCGTGCAGCGCGAGCACGACGGCGTGCTCACGAGCCCCGAGCAGGCGCCGGACGGCACCGCGCTGCGGATCACGCTCGCCGAGGGCCGTCTCGCGGCGACATCTCGGGGAGCGGTCGGCGAGGCCGAATAGAATGCCCTCCATGCCCCCCACTTCGACGGATGTCGCCGAGCTCAGCTACGAGCAGGCGCGCGACGAGCTCGTGCGCGTCGTCGCCGAGCTCGAGCAGGGTTCCGCGACGCTCGAGCAGTCGCTGGCGCTGTGGGAGCGGGGCGAGGCGCTCGCGCAGCGGTGCGAGGAGTGGCTCGTCGGGGCGAAGGCGCGCCTCGACGCGGCGCGTGCCGGCGCGACGGCCGCGGCAGGCGCCGGCGGCGCTGCCACCGCCACGGCACCCGACGCACTCGACCTCGACGGCGGCGAGGCCTGATGGCCGCGCGCGCACCGCGGGTCGTCGCCGAGCTCGGCCGCCCCGAGACCCCGCAGGAGACCGCCGACCGCAAGGCCGAGCAGTCCCGCAAGCACCGCGAGCGCCAGACGCTGCGCAACCTCATCGGCTCCCTCCTCGCGTGCGTCGCCGTCGTCGCGCTCATCGTGCTGCTCGTGCCGCGCAGCGACACCCCGATCGAGCGCGACATCGACGTGGCATCCGTCGCCGACCAGGCGCAGGTCGGCATCGACGAACCGCTCGCCGTGCCCGAGCTGCCCGACGGCTGGCGGTCGAACGCGGCCGAGCTCCGCACGCGCGACGCCGACGGCATCACCGCGTGGTACGCCGGCTACCTCACGCCGACCGACGAGTACGCGGGCATGTACCAGGGGCTCGGCGCGAACCCGACGTGGACCGCCGAGCTGCTGAAGAACACGATCGCCACGGGGGTCGTCTCGATCGACGGCGTCGAGTGGACCGTCTACGACAACCGCGACACCGACGCCGACGTCGGCAACGCGCGGTACGGACTCGTGGCCGAAGCGGGCGAGAGCACCTTCGTGCTGCTCGGCACCGCGACCCCCGAGGAGTTCGAGACCCTCGCCGGCGCGCTCGCGCCGGCGATCGACGCGCAGCGCTGAGAGGAGCGGCCGTGAGCAAGCCCGCATCCGCACGACCGAACACCCCCGCCGAGACGTGGCGCGAGCTGCGTGCCGGCAACGCCCGGTTCGTGGCCGGGGCGCCCATGCACCCGAGACAGGACGTCGAGCGCCGCACCGAGCTGGCCAACCACCAGCGCCCGCTCGTCGCGATCTTCGGCTGCAGCGACTCGCGCCTCTCGGCCGAGATCATCTTCGACGTCGGCCTCGGCGACGCGTTCGTCGTGCGCAACGCCGGGCAGGTGCCCTCCGACTCCGTGCTCGGGTCGCTGGAGTACGCCGTCGCGGTCCTCGGCGTCCCGCTCATCCTCGTGCTCGGACACGACGAGTGCGGCGCCGTGCGCGCCGCGATCGACTCGCAGGCCGAGGACGCGGCTCCGCTGCCGGCGCACATCCGGGGCATCGTCGACGAGATCGTGCCCGCCGTGCGCAAGGTCGCGGGCATCGACGAGGGCGCGATCGCGACCGACCACATCGACGCCGGGTACGTCGGGCGCGAGCACCTCCGCAACACCGTGGCGCAGCTGCTCGAGCGCTCCGAGGTGATCAGCGACGCGATCGCAGCGGGTACGCTGGCTGTCGTCGGCGCGAACTACCGCCTGCTCGAGGGCCGCGCCGAGACCGACGTCGTCGTCGGTCGCATCTGACGCCGCCGGCGGCATCCCACCGCCGCGCCGCACGTTCCGAATCGAAGGGGAGCACACCGTGGTGGACAACGCCGCCGACTACCGGATCGAACACGACACGATGGGCGAGGTGCGGGTCCCCGCAGCGGCGCTCTATCGCGCCCAGACGCAGCGCGCGGTCGAGAACTTCCCGATCTCGGGCTCCGGCCTCGAGCCCGCCCAGATCGCCGCGCTCGCCCGCATCAAGAAGTCCGCGGCGCTGGCCAACGCACGTCTCGGGGTCCTCGACCGGCAGCTCGCCCAGGCGATCGCCGACGCCGCCGACGACGTCATCGCCGGCGCGCACGGCTTCGCCGAGCACTTCCCGGTCGACGTGTACCAGACGGGCTCCGGCACGTCCTCGAACATGAACATGAACGAGGTGCTGGCGACGATCGCGACGCAGAAGCTCGGCAGCGCCGTCCACCCGAACGACCACGTCAACGCCTCGCAGTCCTCCAACGACGTCTTCCCGACGTCGGTGCACATCGCCGTGACCGCCGCGCTCATCGACGATCTCATCCCGGCGCTCGACCACCTCGCGGTGGCCCTCGAGTCCAAGGCGGAGGCCTGGGCCGGCGTGGTGAAGGCCGGTCGCACGCACCTGATGGACGCCACGCCCGTCACCCTCGGCCAGGAGTTCGGCGGCTACGCCCGGCAGGTCCGCCTCGGCATCGAGCGCGTCCGCACGGCGCTCCCCCGCGTCGCCGAGGTCCCGCTCGGCGGAACGGCGGTGGGCACCGGCATCAACACGCCCGCCGGCTTCCCCCAGCTCGTGATCGAACTGCTCCAGCAGGAGACCGAACTGCCCATCACCGAGGCGGCCGACCACTTCGAGGCGCAGGCCAACCGCGACGGCCTCGTCGACGCGTCGGGCGCGCTGCGCACGATCGCGGTGAGCCTCACGAAGATCTGCAACGACCTCCGGTGGATGGGCTCGGGCCCGAACACCGGGCTCGGCGAGCTGTTCATCCCCGACCTCCAGCCCGGCTCGTCGATCATGCCCGGCAAGGTCAACCCCGTCGTCCCCGAGGCCGTCCTCATGGTCGCCTCGCGCGTCGTCGGCAACGACGCCACGATCGCGTGGGCCGGCGCCTCCGGGTCCTTCGAGCTCAACGTGCAGATCCCCGTCATGGGCACCGCCCTGCTCGAGTCGATCCGCCTGCTCTCGAACTCGGTTCGCGTGCTCGCCGACAAGACCGTCGACGGCCTCCAGGTGAACGAGGCCCGCACGACGGCGCTCGCCGGCATGTCGCCCTCGATCGTCACGCCGCTCAACAAGATCATCGGCTACGAGGCCGCGGCGAAGATCGCGAAGCACTCGGTCGCCAAGGGCATCACGGTCCGCGAGGCCGTGATCGACCTCGGCCACGTGGAGCGCGGCGACCTCACCGAGGCCCAGCTCGACGAGGCGCTGCACCTGCTCTCGATGACTCGGCCGCCGCAGCAGGGCTGAGCCCGCGGCATCCGCTCGCCCCTGACGACGACGGCCCCGGAATCCGCGTTCGCGGTTCCGGGGCCGTCGTGCGTCCGTCGGGCCGTCGGGCGCCGGACGGGCGCCGGACCTCAGGCGAGCTCGGCGCCGTCGAGCATCTCGGAGACCAGTGCGGCGATCGCCGAGCGCTCCGACCTCGTGAGCGTGATGTGGGCGAAGAGCGGATGCCCCTTCAGCGTCTCGATCACGCTCGCGACGCCGTCGTGGCGGCCGACGCGCAGGTTGTCGCGCTGGGCGACGTCGTGCGTGAGCACCACGCGCGAGTTCTGCCCGACGCGGCTGAGGACCGTGAGCAGGACGTTCCGCTCGAGCGACTGCGCCTCGTCGACGATCACGTACGCGTCGTGCAGCGAACGGCCGCGGATGTGCGTGAGCGGCAGCACCTCGAGGATGCCGCGGTCGACGACCTCGTCGAGCACGTTGTCGGAGACGAGTGCGCCGAGGGTGTCGAACACCGCCTGCGCCCAGGGGTTCATCTTCTCGCCCTGGTCGCCGGGCAGATAGCCGAGCTCTTGGCCGCCCACCGCGTACAGCGGCCGGAAGACCATGATCTTCTTGTGCTGCTGCCGTTCGAGCACGGCCTCGAGCCCCGCGCAGAGCGCGAGCGCCGACTTGCCGGTCCCCGCCCGACCGCCGAGCGAGACGATGCCGATCTCGGGGTCGAGCAGCAGGTCGATGGCCAGTCGCTGCTCGGCCGAGCGGCCGTGCACGCCGAACGCCTCGCGGTCGCCGCGGACCAGGCGCACCTCGCGGTCGCCGACGACCCTGGCGAGTGCCGACCCGCGGTCGGATTGGATCACGAGGCCGGTGTTGACGGGCAGGCCCGCGGCCGCGGCCGTCTCGAGGCGCTCGTGCTCGTAGAGCTTCGCCATGTCGTTCGAGCCCAGGGCGACCTCCGCCATGCCGGTCCACCCCGAGTCGACGGCGAGCTCGGCGCGGTACTCCTGCGCGTCGAGGCCGATCGAGGCGGCCTTGATGCGAAGCGGCAGGTCCTTGGAGACGACCGTCACCGCGACGCCGTCGTTCGAGAGGTTCATCGCGCACGCCAGGATGCGAGAGTCGTTGTCGGCCAGCTGCAGCCCGCTCGGCAGCACCGACAGGCTCGAGTGGTTCAGTTCGACCCGGAGGGACCCCCCGTCCCCGACGGGGATGGGGAAGTCGAGCCGTTCGTGCTGCACGCGCAGGTCGTCGAGCAGCCGCAGCGCGGCCCGGGCGAAGTACCCGATCTCGGGGTCGTTGCGCTTGGCCTCGAGCTCCGTGATGACGACGACCGGCAGCACCACCGGGTGCTCCGCGAATCGGAACAGGGCACGCGGGTCCGAGAGCAGCACCGACGTGTCGAGCACGTAGGTCCGTTCGTCCTGCGCGGCACCCCCGGGTGACGCCTCGCCCGGACGGCGCTCGTGCTGCGCGTCCGGCTCGACCGGTCCGAGGGGCTTGATGGGATCGACAGAGGTCACGACCGCTCCTGCCCCGAGCTCTCGCTCGGCTCACACGCCGGCCGGCGATCCTCCCACGAGCGGTTCACGAGCCGACTCGACCGGGCGCCTTGCCCGATGTCCTGACGGTACGTCCGACCGGCGACATCCGCCCAAGCGACACGCGGCGCGACATCCGCTGTTCACAATCGGGTCAGTAGGAGGCGGCGGTGTTGAACGAGACGAACGCGCCGCGCAGCATCTCGACGGTCTCCTCGTCGAGCGCCGCGTGCACGCTGAGCCGGACGGTCGCGAGCCGCGTGGTCGTGGTGAGTCCGTGGTTGTGCATCGACGCGGTGAGCACCGTCACCTGCTCGGGCTCGGGCTCCAGCACCACGATCCCGGCGCGCTCGCGCTCGTCGCGGGAGCTCACGACGGGCACCGCGAACTCGTCCGCGAGGTCGATCACGCGACTGACGTTCTCGGCGACGCGCGCGTTGACGGCCTCGACGCCGACCTCGGCGAGCTCCTCGAGCGCCGCCGCGAAACGCGCCCCGGCGATCGGGTCGGGATTCGACACGCGGAAGGCGCGAGCACCGGCCGCCGGCGGCGGCACCTCGTCCCACACCTCGTCGTCGTCGGTGCCGGTGAACCCGGAGAACACGGGCGTGAGCCGCTCCGCCGCACGCTCGGACAGGGCCATCACGCCCGTGCCCCACCCGGCGCGGCACCACTTCTGCCCGCCGGTGACGACCACGTCGGCGGCCTCCCACGGCGCGTCGACGATGCCGAACCCCTGGATCGCGTCGACGACGAGCAGCCGGTCGCCGATCACCTGGCGGATGCCCTCGAGGTCGCACAGGTAGCCGGTGCGGCTGTCGACGAGGCTCACCGCGACCGCCGCGACGTTCGCCTCGAGCTGGTCGCGGATCAGCCCAGGGGTCACCTTGCCGTGGTCGGTCTCGAGCCACGCCGGCTGCACCGAGTGCAGTGCCTCGTTCGCACGCACCGCGGCGATCGGGACGCTCGGGAACTCCCCCGGGGAGAGCAGCACCGTGCCCGTGAGGCCGAACATCGCGTGCATGAGGCCCGTGGTCGTGTTCGGGATCGCCACGATGCGATCGGCCGCGACGCCGGTCAGGGCGGATGCCGCGTCGCGGAGCCTGCGGTCCTGGTCCCGGAACGCGTCCATGCTCCCGTGCCGGGCGCGCTCGAGCACCTGCGCGAACGCCAGGTCCTCCTCGACCGCGACGCGCGCGAGCGGACCGACGCGCGCGTAGTCGAGGTAGCCGGGCTCCTCGCCGAATCCGGCCAGGTAGTCGTCCATGCTCACGGGCGGTGCCCCCTTCTCCGAGGCATATCCTGACAGAATCCTGATCGATTCGTGAGCGGGATCAGCTGCCGAAGCGCCGGTGGCGACGCGTGTAGTCGCGTATGGCCCGGAGGAAGTCCACCTCTCGGAGGTCCGGACCCAGCGCCTCGACGAAGTAGAACTCGCTGTGCGCGGCCTGCCACAGCATGAAGTCGCTGAGGCGCTGCTCGCCCGAGGTGCGGATCACGAGGTCGGGGTCGGGCTGGCCGCCGGTGTAGAGGTGCTCCCCGATCAGCTCGGGCGTGAGCGACTCGGCGAGGTCCTCCAGGCTCCGGCCCTCGGCATGGTGGGATGCCACGATCGAGCGCATCGCGTCGGTGATCTCGCGGCGTCCGCCGTAGCCGACCGCGAGGTTGACGTGCAGGCCCCGCTTGCCCTCGGTGCGGTGCTCCGCGGCGTCGAGCGCGGCGACGAGCGGCTCGGGCAGTCCGGCGTCCGACCCGACGTGCTGCACCCGCCAGTCGCGGTAGTGGCTGAGCTCCTCGGCGAGTTCGGCGATGATCTCGATGAGGTCGGCGAGCTCCTCCGACGTGCGATTGCCCAGGTTGTCGGACGAGAGCAGGTAGAGCGTCACGACCGAGATGCCGAGGTCGTCGCACCACTCGAGGAACTCGCGCATCTTCGCGGCGCCGGCGCGGTGGCCGTGGGCTGCGGACTCGTACCCCAGCTGCCTCGCCCACCGGCGGTTGCCGTCGATGATCATCGCCACGTGTCGTGGCAGTTCCGCCTCGTCGAGTTCCCGGCGGAGCCGATTCTGGTAGAGCCGATAGAGAAGGCCGCGACCGGGGCGCTGATCGCTCGTCTGCACCCGACCACGCTACTCCCCCGCGCGCGTTCGGACACTCACAGCCAGCCGTGATGGGGCTGCACCTACGCTGTCACCATGACCCAGCGCGAACCCGAGGACGTCGCCGAGCACCTGCACCGACCGGCGGCCGAACTCGATCGCGCGGACGCCGCGGTCGCCGCCGACGAGCGCCTCGGCCCCGACATCCCGAACCTGCCCCTCATCGACGCGTCGCCGGAGCATCCGGCCGACCTCAAGCCCAGCTGGCGGGGATGGATCCACGCCGGCACGTTCCCCCTCACGATCGCCGCGGGCATCGTGCTCATCGTGCTGGCGGACGGCGCCGCGGCGAAGTGGGCGTCGGCGGTCTTCATGCTGACGTCGATGCTGCTCTTCGGCAACTCGGCGCTGTACCACCGGTTCAACTGGAAGCCGCGCACGAAGGTGATCCTGAAGCGCATCGACCACGCGAACATCTTCCTCCTGATCGCGGGCACCTATACGCCGCTGTCGATCCTCGCGCTCCCGCCCGAGAAGGGGCTCATCCTGCTGGTGCTGGTCTGGGGCGGCGCGCTCATCGGCATCGCGTTCCGCGTCTTCTGGATCGGGGCGCCGCGCTGGCTCTACGTCCCGATCTACGTGCTGCTCGGCTGGGCGGCCGTGATGTACCTCGGCGACCTGCTCGCGGCGAGCGTCGCCATGATGGTCCTCGTGATCGTGGGCGGCGTGCTCTACACGATCGGCGCCGTGGTCTACGGGCTGAAGAGGCCGAACCCGTGGCCCGGGCACTTCGGGTTCCACGAGATCTTCCACGTGTGCACGGTACTCGCGTTCATGTGCCACTGGACGGCGACGCTGCTCATCGCGATCGATCCGGCGTACCACGGCGGCTGACGCTCCACCGCCTCGACGGCTCGACCGGGCTCGGACGGCGTCGCGGCCGGGCCGCTACCGCTCGTCGCGGTCGACGGGCGGGGTCTCGGATGCCGCGGCATCCGTCTGCGGTGCGTCCGCGTCGCCGGGCGAGACGTCGCCGTCGGCAGCCGCCTCGGCTGCGGCGGCCTCCTCGGCGGCGAGGCGCTCCTGCGCCTCGGCCCGGTAGTTCACGCGGCGGATGCGGCGGACCATGTCGAGCACGAGCAGCAGCACCGCGACCATGATGAGGATGGTGGCGATGAAGCCCACCACGCCCGGAGTGACGTCGTTCGGGTCGAACTCCTCCTCGGCGGCCGCGACGAGCGTGATCGCCGACGCGAGCGCGGGGCTCATCGGCGGTCTCCGCGAGTGGTGACGGCGGGCGCGACGAGCATCGGATTCCCTTCAGGGACGGCGGGTTAGGCTGGGAGCCAAGCCTAGACGATCCACCCGGGAAGGAGCCGCGCGGTGCCCCCACGCGAGTCCGCCGACGCGGCGGCCGAGGACGCCGCACTCGACGGCTCTCCCGCACCCGCCGGCGCACCCGCAGCCGCCGCCGAGCCGTCGTCCGCGGGCGCGAGCCGGTCGGCGGCCCCGCCCGACCTCGCCGGGCGCTACGGCCGCACGCCCGCCAGGCGGCGCCGTGACCGGTCCATCCTCATCGGCGGCGCGATCGCCTTCGCGGTGGTCCTCGTCTCGTGGGTCGTCTGGGCCGGGCTCGACGGCAGCAGGCCGCTCGTGCAGGCCACCGACCTCGGCCACGAGCTGCTCGACGCGCGCTCGGTCGAGGTGACGTGGCGGCTATCGGTCCCGTCGGGGAACGCGACCGCGTGCGCCGTCCAGGCGCTCAACGAGGACTTCACCGTCGTCGGCTGGAAGGTGGTGGAGATCCCGGCGTCCGAGCGGCCGCTCCGCACGTTCACCGAGACCGTGCGGACGGCGCAGCCGGCCAACACCGGTTTGATCTCCCACTGCTGGCTTCGGTAGAATTGGTGATTCGCCCCGGCAGACGCTGGGGCGACACGTCTATTCACGGGAGTGTGCACCATGGCGCAGGACGCCACCGTCACCTGGCTCACTCAGGAGGCCTACGACCGCCTGAACGCCGAACTCGAGCACCTCTCCACCACCGGCCGGGAAGAGATCGCCAAGCGCATCGAGGCCGCGCGTGAGGAGGGCGACCTCAAGGAGAACGGCGGCTACCACGCCGCCAAGGACGAGCAGGGCAAGCAGGAGGCCCGCATCCGCCAGCTCACCGAGCTGCTCCGCCACGCCGAGGTCGGCGAGGCGCCGACCTCGAGCGGCGTCGTCGAGTCGGGCACCGTCATCACCGCCGTCGTCGCGGGCGACGAGGAGCGGTTCCTCATCGGCAGCCGCGAGATCGCCGGCGACTCCGAGCTCGACGTCTTCAGCGAGCAGTCGCCGCTCGGCGCGGCGATCCTCGGCCTGAAGGTCGGCGACTCGACCTCGTACACCGCCCCGAACGGCCGCGAGATCGCCGTCGAGGTCACGGGCGTCGAGACCTGGTCGGGGCAGTGACGCGCTGACCGCCCGAACGTCGAACGGCCCCTCCGACCGGAGGGGCCGTTCCGCGTCACGGGGCCGTCATCTGGTCACTCGGCGATGATCTCGGGCTCGTAGCCGGCACGTCGCAGGATCGCGACGACCTCCTCGCGGTGCGCGGGGCCGCGCGTCTCGACCGAGAGCTGCAGCGCGACCTCGGAGATCTGCATGCCCGCGCCATGGCGGGTGTGCAGCACCTCGACGACGTTCGCGTTCGCCGCGGCGAGCAGCTCCGAGATGCGCGCGAGCTGGCCCGGACGGTCGGGCAGCCCGATCCGCAGGGTCAGGTAGCGGTCGGATGCCGCGAGCCCGTGCGCGATCACGCGCTGCATGAGCAGCGGGTCGATGTTCCCGCCGGACAGCACGACCACGAGCGGCCCGTCGGAGCGCACCCTGCCGGTCATGAGCGCCGCGACCCCGACCGCGCCGGCCGGCTCGACGACCAGCTTCGCCCGCTCGAGCAGCACGAGCAGCGCCCGCGCGATGTCGTCCTCGCTCACCGTGACAACCTCGTCGATCGCGTCCCGGATGATCTCGAAGTTCAGCTCACCCGGCTTGTACACCGCGATGCCGTCGGCGATCGTCGGGACGACGGGAACCGCGACCGGTTCGCCCGCGGCCAGCGAGGGCACGTAGGGCGAGGCGTTCTCCGCCTGCACGCCGATCACGCGGATCGACCGGCCGAGCGCCGCGGCCTTCTGCTTGGCCGCGCTCGCGATCCCGGAGGCGAGCCCGCCGCCGCCGATCGGCACGACGATGGTCGTGGCATCCGGGGCCTGCTCGAGGATCTCGAGGCCGAGCGTGCCCTGCCCGGCGATGACGTCCCCGTGGTCGTAGGGCGGGATCACGGTCGCGCCGGTCTCCGCCGCGAAGCGGGCCGCGGCCTCGAGCGTCTCGCCGATCGAGTCGCCGCGGAGGACGACGTCGGCGCCGTAGGCCTTGGTCGCCTCGAGCTTGGGAAGCGCGACGCCGACGGGCATGAAGATGATCGCGCGGATGCCGAGCTCGCGCGCCGCGTACGCGACGCCCTGGGCGTGGTTGCCGGCCGACGCCGCCACCACGCCCCTGGCACGCTCCTCGGCCGTGAGCGCGGAGAGGCGGTTGAACGCGCCGCGGAGCTTGTACGACCCCGTCCGCTGGAGGTTCTCGCACTTCAGGTGCACGGGCACCCCCGCGATCGCGCCGAGGTGGCGGGAGGTCTCCATCGGGGTGCGGCGCGCGATGGCGGCGACCGTGCGCTGGGCGTGCTCGAACTCCGCGAGGGTCGGGCCGGGGAGCGCCGCTCCCGTGGCTCCGCTCGGCGCGGTGGAGGTGGTGTCGAGGGCGTGGTTCATGTCACCGTCCGTATCCGGGTCGCTGGGGTACCGTGCGCCACAGCGGAGAGCGGATCTCGGCGGGCGGGGGCGGTTCGGCCTGCTTCCAGGCCCCGCCCGAGATGTACATGATCATGACGTTGGCGACCGCGGCGACCGGCACCGCGAAGAGCGCGCCCGGGATGCCCGCGAGGAGCGACCCCGTGGCGACCGCGACGACCACGCCGAGCGGGTGCACCTTGACGGCCGTGCCCATGATGAGCGGCTGCAGCACGTGTCCCTCCACCTGCTGCACGAGGAGCACCACGCCGAGCATCGCGAGCGCGATGCCCCAGCCGTTGTAGACCAGGGCGACGAAGACCGCGAGCGCACCCGTCACGACCGCACCGACGATCGGGATGAACGATCCGAGGAAGACGAGCACGGCGATCGGGATGGCGAGCGGCACGCCGAGCAGGAGGGCGCCGAGGCCGATGCCGACGGCGTCGATGGCGGCGACGAAGATCTGCACGCGGACGAAGTTCTCGAGGGTCGCCCAGCCCGACCGGCCCGCCCCGTCGATCGCGGCGCGCGCGCGCCGGGGGAAGATCCCGACGATCCACGCCCAGATGCCGCGTCCGTCGATGAGGATGAACAGCGTCGCGAAGAGCGCGAGCAGCAGCCCGGCGAGGAAGTGCCCGATCGACGAGCCGACGGACAGCGCGCCCGACACGAGCACGCCGCTCTGCTGCTGCGCGGCCTCGGTCACCTGCTGCACGACCTGGTCGATCTGCTCCGGCGTGACGTGGAGCGGACCCTCCAGCAGCCAGGCCCGGAACTCCTCCCAGGCGATGACGCTCTGCTCGGCGAGGTCGGCCGAGCCGCGCACGATCTGCGAGATGCCGAGCGTGAACAGGCCGCCGACGAAGGCCAGGGTCGCGACCATCGCCGCGGCGACCGCGAGTCCCTTCGGCCAGCGGTGCCGCTGGAGGAACGCGGAGAACGGGACGAGGAGCGCCGAGATGAGGATCGCCACGAGCACCGGGATGATCACCAGCCGGAGCTGGATGATGAGGAAGATCACGACCGCGAGCACGCCGCCGACGAGCAGCAGCCGCCACGACCAGGCGGCGGCGACTCGCATCGAGTAGGGCACGGACGCCGCGGCATCGCGCACGGGCTCGGCATCGCGCGGTGGCTGCTCGGCCGCCCGCTCGGACGTGGAGGATCGGCGCACGCGCATCCGCCGCGCACGCGAGGTCCCCTTCGCCTCGGTCACCGTCACAGTCTAGGCGCGGGTCCATGCTCGGACGGCCATGTGTCGGCGGTCGCCGCTAGGGTCGAGGGACCATGGTCGACCAGGTCTCCCCCGCCCTCGCACGTCGTATCGCCCTCGCCGCGCAGGGCTTCGGCCGCACCGGGGCGGCGACGCCCGGCACGCGGCAGCTCGCGGGCGTCGTCGACCGCCTCGGGCTCCTGCAGATCGATTCGGTGAACGTGTTCGAGCGCAGCCACTACCTCCCGGCGTTCAGCCGCCTCGGGCGGTACGACCGGGGCCTGCTCGACCGGATGGCGTGGGGCCGGCAGGGCCGCCTGGTCGAGTACTGGGCCCACCAGGCGGCCTTCATCCCGCGCGAGCTGTGGCCGCTGTTCGAGTTCCGTCGGGCCGAGTACCGGCGGGAGGGCACCTCCGAATGGGGTGGCTGGCTGAGCGAGAACCCCGGGCTCGCCGCCTGGTTGCGCGCCGAGCTCGCCGAGAACGGGCCGATGCCGGCGAGCGCGATCGAGCACGACGCGAACGAGCGCCGCGGGCCGTGGTGGGGCTGGTCCGACGCCAAGCGCACCCTCGAGTGGATGTTCCGCACCGGCGAGGTCGTGTGCGTCGAACGCCGGCGGTTCGAGCGCGTGTACGCGCTCCCCGAGCAGGCGCTCGAACCGCACCTGCTCGAGCACGGGCCGTCCGAGCCCGACGCGGTGCGCGTCCTCGTCGAGCGCGCCGCAGCCGCGCTCGGCATCGCGACCGCCGCGGACCTCGCCGACTACTGGCGCATGCGGCAGGCCGAGGTGCGCCCCGCGATCGCCGACCTCGTCGATGCGGGCGTGCTGGTGCCCGTGGAGGTGCCGGGCTGGGGCAACGGCGGCCGGGCCGCGACGGCCTGGATGCATCGCGACGCCCGACGGCCGCGACGTCTGGAGGGCGTCGCCCTGCTCTCCCCGTTCGACCCCGTCGTGTGGTTCCGGCCCCGCACCGAGCGGCTGTTCGACTTCCACTACCGCATCGAGATCTACACGCCCGAACCCCAGCGCAAGTTCGGCTACTACTCGCTCCCCGTGCTCGTCGACGACCGCGTGGTCGGCCGCGTCGACCTGAAGAGCGATCGCAAGGCGGGCGTGCTGCGCGTGCAGTCGGCGTGGGCCGAGCCGGGCGCTCCCTCCGACACCGCGGAGCGGCTCGTCCCGGTGCTCCGCGAGGCGGCCGACTGGCAGGGCCTCGACGAGGTCGTGGTGGCCGGTCGCGGCGACCTCTCCCCCGCGTTGAGCGCCGCGCTCGGGCGATCGTCGGCTGCGCCGGAGGCCGTCTAGAAGCTGCGCCCCATCTCGTGCAGGCGCTTCACGCGCTCCGGGATCGGCGGGTGCGTCGCGAACAGGCGGTCGATCACGCCCGGCTTCAGCGGGTCGGCGATCCAGAGGTGCGCCATCGACGAATTCTGCCGGCGCATCGGGCGACCGTACTGCTCGAGCTTCAGCAGCGCACGGGCGAGGGCGTCGGGGTGCCGCGTGGTCATCGCGCCCGTGGCATCCGCCAGGTACTCGCGCTGCCGCGAGATCGCGAGCTGCACGAGGCTCGCGACGAGCGGCGCGATGAGCATCGCGACGAGGCCGAACACGATGACGACGGGGTTGCCGTTGCTGTTGCGGCCGAAGAAGGCCATCCGCACGAAGATGTCGGAGATGAAGCCGACGGCGACGACGAGGCCGAACACGATCATCGACAGCCGGATGTCGTAGTTGCGCACGTGCCCGAGCTCGTGCGCCATGACGCCCTCGAGCTCGGAGTCGTCCATGATCTCGAGCAGCCCGGTGGTCGCCGCGACGACCGCGTGTTCGGGGTCGCGGCCCGTCGCGAACGCGTTCGGCGCGGGATCGGAGATGACGAACACGCGCGGCATCCGGGTCCCGGTCGTGATCGAGAGGTTCTCGACCGTGCGCCAGAGCCGCGGATGCTCCGACACGCTGTGGATCTCGACCGCGCCCGACATCGCCAGGGCCTGCCGGTCCGCGGTGAAGTACTGGAACAGGGCGTACGCCGTCGCGATCACGAGCGTGATCACCACGATCGTGAGGTCCTGGTAGATCACCGCGGCGAGGTAGCCCAGCCCGCCGACGATGGCGAGGAAGAGGATGATCGTGAAGACGGAGTTGCGCTTGTTCCGGGCGATCGCTCGGTACATCTATCGGCCCTGGGTCTCGATACGCGTCGCGCTTCGCGCGTCGCTACTCGACCTCGCCGCGTGCTTCGCTCGCATCAAAACTGCACGCGCGGGGGCTCGGCGATGGCCGCCGCCTCCGTCACCTCGAAGAACTCCCGCTCGTGGAAGCCGAGGCCGCGCACGAACAGCGTGTTCGGGAAGACCTTGATCTTCGTGTTGAGCTCGCGCACGCCGCCGTTGTAGAACCGGCGCGACGCCTGGATCTTGTCCTCCGTGTCGACCAGCTCGGACTGCAGCTGGAGGAAGTTCTGGCTCGCCTGCAGCTGCGGGTACGCCTCGGCGACCGCGAAGATCGACTTCAGCGCCTGCTGCATGTGGTTCTCGGCGGCGGACGCCTCGGCCGGTCCCGACGCGGAGAGCGTCTCGGCACGCGCCTTGGTGACGTTCTCGAAGACGGCCTTCTCGTGGGCGGCGTAGCCCTTCACCGCCTCGATGAGGTTCGGGATGAGATCGGCGCGACGCTTCAGCTGCACGGTGATGTCGCTCCAGGCCTCGTCGACCCGGACGTTGAGCGTGACGAGCGAGTTGTAGGTCGCCCACAGGTAGATGCCGATCACCAGGACGAGGACGACGACGATGATGAGCGGGATCAGCCATTCCATGGCGGGGACTCCTGAGGCTTCGGCGACGAATTCACTGGACGCTCAATCCTAACGATCGGGCCTGCGAAGCGCCTCAACTCCCATGAGACTCGAAGCGAGCGGAGGCGTCCCTCCGGGCGTAGGCTCGGCCTCGTGGACGAGTCCCCGTCGCCGCACGCGCGGCATCGTGCATCCACGGAATCGGTCGCGGTTCCCGCCGTCGCCGCCGATGCCTCGGACGCCGTCATCGTGATCCGCGACCTGCACGTGCGGCGTGCGAAGACGCCCGTGCTGCACGGGCTCTCGCTCACGGTGCGGCCGGGCCGGATCGTCGGCCTCCTCGGCCCGAGCGGCAGCGGCAAGACGACGCTCATGCGCTCGATCGTCGGCGTCCAGGTCGTGCAGTCGGGCACGGTGGAGGTGCTCGGGCTCCCGGCCGGGTCGCGCGAGCTCCGCAGCCGCGTGGCGTACGTGACCCAGCAGCCGAGCGTCTACGACGACCTGACGGTCCGCCAGAACCTCGCCTACTTCGCGCGCGTGCTGGGCGTCCCGAAGGCGAGGGTCGACGAGGCGATCGCCCGCACGCACCTCGGCGACGTCGAACGTCGCCTCGCGGGCTCGCTGTCGGGAGGCCAGCGGGGCCGGGTCTCGCTCGCCGCGGCGCTCCTGGGCGACGCCGAGCTGCTGGTGCTCGACGAACCCACCGTCGGCCTCGACCCGGTGCTGCGCGTCGAGCTGTGGGAGCTGTTCCACCAGCTCGCCGACGAGGGCGCGACGCTCATCGTCTCGAGCCACGTGATGGACGAGGCGAAGCGGTGCGACCAGCTGCTGCTCATGCGCAACGGGGAGCTCCTCGCCGACGCATCCGTCGCGAGCGTGCTCGCCGCGACCGGCACCGACGACATGGAGACCGCGTTCCTCACGCTCATCGAGCGCGCTACCACGCCGATGACCGACGAGGAGGCGCCGCGATGACGCCGATGCGCACGCTCGCCACGGCCGGTCGGGTGCTGACCCAGATCCGCCACGACCCACGCACGATCGGGCTGCTGCTCGTCGTGCCGAGCCTGCTCATCGGCCTCGTCGCGTGGATCTTCACCGACACCGACGTCTTCGCCGACATCGGCCCGGCGATGATCGCGCTGTTCCCGTTCATCGTGATGTTCCTCGTGACCAGCATCGCGACCCTCCGCGAGCGGCGCTCGGGCACCCTCGAACGGCTCTTCTCGATGCCGCTCGGCAAGGGCGACTTCATCCTGGGGTACGCGCTGGCCTTCGGTCTCCTCGCGATCTTCCAGACGGCGATCGCGGTGTCTTGGGCCGTCTGGGTGTGCGGCCTCGAGATCGAGGGATCGATCTGGCTCCTGTTCGCGGTGGCGGTCTCCGACGCGCTCCTCGGCACGGCACTCGGCCTGCTCGCGAGCGCGTTCGCCCGGACGGAGTTCCAGGTCGTGCAGTTCATGCCCGTCCTGGTGTTCCCGCAGATCCTCCTCGGCGGGATCTTCCTGCCCCGCGACCAGCTGCCCGAGGCCCTCCAGGCGATCGGCGACGCCCTGCCGCTCAGCTTCGCGATCGACGCCCTCACGGCGGTGGCCGACGGCTCGGAGGATGCGGCGTGGATCTGGGGCAAGGTGCTCGTGATCGGAGCTTGGATCGTCGGATCGATCGTGCTCGGGTCGATCACGCTTCGCCGTCGAACGCCCTGACCTCCGAGCGTCCGCCGCTCCCGTCGGCTGCGCCGAGCACGCGTCCGAGGTACGCGTTCGCGAAGCGCCGTTCCGGATCGAGTCGGTGGCGCACCTCGAGGAACTCGTCGAAGCGCGGGTACGCGGCACTGAGCGTCTCCGCCGTCTGCGTGTGCATCTTGCCCCAGTGCGGCCGGCCGCCGAAGGCGCGCATGATCGCCTCGACGCCCGCGAAGTACGCGGCCGGGTCCTCGCGGAAGTAGCGGTGCACGGCGATGTACCCGGTCTCCCGCCCGTACGCGGTCGAGAGCCAGTTCTCGTCGGGTGCCGCGGCGCGCACCTCGATCGGGAAGCTGATGCGCCATCCCCGTGACTCGATGAGCGAGCGGATGGCTCGGAACGCCTCCGGGATCGCCTCGAGCGGGATCGCGTACTCCATCTCGCGGAAGCGGACCGACCGATTCGTCGTGAACACGTTCGGCGAGAAGTCGCTGAAGTCCCGGTTGCCCGTGAACCGATCGACGAGGCGGGCGAGCGGCGGTGTGACCGGAGGCACCGCCCGGCCGACCGCGCACATCGCACGGTAGACGCCGTTCGCGAGCACCTCGTCGGAGAGCCAGCGTTCGGCGCGACCGAGCGGCGTGCGGTGCGCGTCGCCGGGCAGCCGCGTGTTCGTCTTCGTCAGGGCCGTCGCCGTGTGCGGGAACCAGTAGAACTCGAAGTGGTCGTGCTCGCGGACCCGCGGCATCCACTCGTCGAGCACGACGTCGAGCGGCTCGGTCCGCTCGACCGCGTGCAGGACGAAGCGGGGCACGAGCTGCAGCGTGATCGCGGTGAGCACGCCGAGCGCGCCGAGGCCGAGCCGCACGGCGGGCAGCAGCTCGGGGCGCTCGGTCTCGCTCACCGTGATGAGCTCGCCCGTGCCGGTGACGAGCCTCGCGCCGACGACCTGCGTCGCGAGGCCGCCGAAACCGAGACCGGTTCCGTGGGTGCCGGTCGAGGTCGCGCCGGAGATCGTCTGGCGGTCGATGTCGCCCATGTTCGGCATCGCGAGGCCGTAGGGCTCGAGCAGGTGCGGGAGTCGATGCAGCCGCGTGCCGGCCCCCATCGTGACACGGCCGGCGGCGGCATCCGCTGCCAGCACGCCCGAGAGATCGGCGAGATCGAGCTGGATGTCCGGAGCCGCCGCGATGCCCGTGAAGCTGTGGCCCGATCCGACGGGCTTGATGCGGCGACCCTCCGCCGCGACGACCGCCCGCTGCACGGCGCCCTCGTCGGCCGGACGCTCGATCCGGTTCGGGCGCACCGATTCGGTGCGCGCCCAGTTGCGCCAGACCGCTCCGCTCGCCGTCACAGGAAGGCCATCCCCTCTCCACGATACGTCGGCACGGTGCCGACGACCTCGTCGCCGTCCACCACGGCGAACCCGTTCAGGTGCTCGGCGAGCTCGCCGGACTTCGCGTGCCGCAGCCAGAGGCGATCGCCGACGCGCAGCCGTCCGGCGGCGCGGCCGGTCACGGGGGTCTGGACCTCGCCCGCGCCCTCCCGCGCCAGCATGCGCAGCCCCTCGGGCCACGCGATGCGGGGCGACCGGTCGGCGCCGTGAGGGCCGGACGCGAGCCAGCCGCCGCCGAGGACCGTCGCGTGACGCGGGCTCGGCGAGCGCACGACGTCGAGGGCGAACGCGGCCGCCGGCGCGGGCGTGAAGTGCGCGTAGCCGTCGAACAGGTGGCCCGCGAGGATGCCGGAACCCGCGCCGAGCTCGGTGACCGCCGGGTCGGCCGCGGTCGCCTCGAGCGAGCCGGTGCCGCCGCCGTTCACGAACTCGAGGTCCGCATGACGGCGCACGGCGGCGACGGCGCGGCCGCGCCGCTCGACGAGCTCGGGCATCGAGCGGGACTGCATCCACCGATTCACGACGCCGTCGACCGGCCGCCCGCTCGGCGCGTTCGCGATGCCGGCGACCTGCGCCTCGTACGCCATCAGCCCGACGACGCGGAAGCCGGGGCGGCCGCCGACGTACGCCGCGAGCGCACCGGCGTGCTCGGGTTCGTGGACGGGCGACCGGCGCACGCCGAGGTGGCCCAGCACGGGCGCACGCCACGATGCGTCGAGCTCGAGGCACACGCGGAGCTCCTCGCGACGGCCCGGCGGGACGATCGAGTCCACGAGGTCGAGCTGCCCGGGCGAGTCGACCATGAGCGTGATGCGACGCGCCAGGTCGGCGTCGGCCGCGAGCCGGCGGATGCCCGCGCTCTCCGCGGTCGGATAGCCCACGACGAGGTCGTCGAGTCGCGGCATCCGCTCGGCCAGCCAGATCGCCTCGGCGAGCGTGTACGCGAGCACGCCCCGGTACCCCGGCAGGGCGAGCAGGGCCTCGACGACCGAGCGGACCCGGATGGACTTCGTGGCGATCCGGATGGGCGTTCCGGCGGCGCGGCGCAGCATCTCGTGCGCGTTCCAGCGGAGCGCCCCGAGGTGCAGCGCGCCGAGCGGCGCGTCGAGGTGGCGCGTGGCCTCGGTGAGCGCCGGCCAGTGCACCGTCGGGTCGAGCCAGGGTCGCGCCCCCGCGGCACCGGTCGACGACGCCTCCGGACCGCGCAGGTCGATCTCGGTGCGGGTCACCGGGGGGCCGCCATCCGCGAGAGGGCGTCGGCGGCCGCGCGCGCGGCCGCCAGGGCGGCGCGGTCGTCGCGGTGGACCAGCCAGTTCAGCGTGATCCCGTCGGAGAACGCGATGAGCACGCTCGCCACCTCCGGCACGGGCACCCGCCAGGTGGCACCGGCGCGCTCGGCGGCCAGCGTGAGGGCCTCCTCGGCGAGGTCGGCGTAGCGTCGGTACTGGGCGACGGCGAGCGGATGCCGCTCCGGCGCCCGCAGCGCGTGCTGCGTCAGCTCGAGCATGGCCTGCTCGTGCGCCGGATCGGCCCGGAGGTGGTCGAGGTAGCGCACGAGCCCCGCCTCGACGACCTCGCGCATGTCGCCGCCCGCCTCCGGCAGCGGCAGGACGGCCTGCGACTCGCGTGCGACGACCGATGCGGTCAGCTCGTCGAGGAACGCCTCGCGCGATTCGAACGCGTAGTGGAAGCTCGCGAGCGACATCCCCGCCTCGGCGACGATGGCCCTCGTCGAGGCGCCGGCGATGCCCTCGCGCGCGATGACGCGCACGCCGGCCTCGATGAGCACCGGACGGCGCTCGGCGGCGGACATACGGGACACGGCGCTCCTCTCGGCCCGAGGTCGACGTCGTCGACGTCGCGTCGACGTCGCGTCGGCGCGAACTGGGACACTCGTCCCAGTTCGACCCAGTATGCACGCAGCGCGCGGCTCGCACCAGCCTCCCGGTACGCTCGCCTCATGCGCCTCGGGGTTCTCGACGTCGGATCCAACACCGTCCACCTGCTGGTGGTCGACGCCCACCCCGGCGCGCGGCCGATCCCGGCCGCCTCGCACAAGGCGGTGCTGCGGCTCATGCGATACCTCGACGACGACGGCGCGATCAGCGAGGCCGGCGTCGAGGCGATCCTCGCGGCCGTCCGCGAGGCATCCGCCGTCGCGAAGGAGTCCGGGATCGACGAGCTCCTCGCCTTCGCGACCTCGGCCATCCGCGAGGCGACGAACGGCGCAGAGGTCCTGGCGCTCATCGAGGAGGCCGCCGGGATCCACCTCGACGTGCTGAGCGGGGCCGACGAGGCTCGCATCACGTTCCTCGCCGTCCGCCGCTGGTACGGCTGGTCGGCGGGTCGCATCCTGCTCTTCGACATCGGCGGAGGCTCGCTCGAGATCGCCCACGGCGGCGACGAGGTCCCCGACCACGCGCGATCGGTCCCCCTCGGCGCGGGACGCTCCACGATCGAGTACCTCTCGACCGACCCGCCGACCGACGAGCAGGTCGACGCGCTCCGCGCGCACGCGCGCACCGTCCTCCGGTCGACGGTCGACGAGATCGGCGGCATCCCCGAGGTCGACCACGTGGTCGGGTCGTCGAAGACCATCAGGTCGCTCGCCCGCCTCGCCGGGAGCACCGAGGAGGGGGTCGGCTCGGAGGAGCGCAGCATCCTGAAGCTCTCACGACTCGACGACTGGATCCCGCGGCTCGCCCGGATCCCGGCCGACGCGAGGCCGAACCTCCCCGGCATCACCGCGGACCGCACGTTCCAGATCGTCGCGGGAGCGGTCGTGCTCTCCGAGACGATGCGCGCATTCAAGGCGAAGACGCTCGAGGTCTCGCCGTGGGCGCTCCGCGAGGGGCTGATCCTGCGGCGGATCGACCGTCTGTCCTGAACGCCCGGCGGCCCGGCGGCCCGGCGCCGCGGCTCGCGAGGGGCACCGCCCTCGATGCCGCATCCGAATCGCCATAGGCTGTCGTCTATGGATGCCACCGCGGAGGCCGCGCGCGAGTTGAGGGTCGTCGCCGACCCCACGCGGGCGAGCATCCTCCGGTCCATCCTCGAGGCGCCGGACGGCCGCGTGCTGACCGGGCGACTCGCCGAGGAGCTCGGCCTTCGCCAGCCCACGGTCAGCCACCACTTGAGGGCGCTCCTCGACGAGGGGCTCGTGGAACGGCAGCCCGACGGGCGTCGCACGTGGTACTCGATCCCCGGGGAACGCGTCGATCGACTGGCAGCCGTCCTGCGTACCGAGGAGGCGACGGGTTCGCCCGACACGAGCGTCGACCACATCATCGACAACCTGGCGTTCCGGTTCCACGGCACGTTCGGGCGCGAGACGATCGAGCAGTACGTGCGGGAGAGCTACGACCTGCTGGCGGCGCGTCCGAGCCCCGGACGCCACCTCCCGTCGAATGCCGCCTCGTTCGCCGCCGACCGCCTCGACGCGCTCGCCCGGGAGCAGGCGCACCCCACGGGCGGGGCCCCGGAGGTGCTCTTCGTGTGCGTGCAGAACGCCGGGCGGTCGCAGATGGCCTCGGCGATCTTCCGGCATCTCGCCGGTGATCGCGTGCACGTGCGGACGGCCGGCTCCGAACCCGCCGGGGAGGTCCGGGGGACGATCGTCGCCGCCCTGGACGAGATCGGCGTCCCGCTCGCCGGCGAGTACCCGAAGCCGCTGACCGACGAGGTCGTCCGAGCCGCCGACGTGGTCATCACGATGGGCTGCGGCGACGCGTGCCCGATCTATCCGGGCCGCCGCTACCTCGACTGGGACCTCGACGATCCGGTCGATCGGCCGATCGCGGACGTGCGGCGGATCCGCGACGACATCGATCGTCGGGTCCGAGACCTGCTCGCGAGCCTCTGACGCCTCGCGTCGGACGCGCTCCGCCCGTCACGAACTTCGCGATCGCGTGGGTCCCGCCATCCTCGTCGCCGTTGGAAATTCATAGACTTTTGTCTATGCTATTGCCATGTCCATCGACACGCCCTCCGTCCTGTTCGTCTGCGTCCACAACGCCGGCCGTTCCCAGATGGCGGCCGGGTACCTGCGCGAGCTCGGCGCCGGCCGCATCGAGGTCCGCTCCGCCGGCTCTGCGCCGAAGGACGAGATCAACCCGGTCGCCGTGGAGGCCATGGCCGAGGACGGGATCGACATCGCCGGCAACACCCCCAAGGTCCTCACCGTCGACGCCGTGAAGGAGTCCGACGTCGTGATCACGATGGGCTGCGGCGACGCCTGCCCCGTCTTCCCCGGCAAGCGCTACGAGGACTGGGAGCTCGACGACCCCGCCGGCCAGGGCATCGCGGCCGTGCGACCGATCCGCGACGAGATCAAGCGCCGTGTGACGGAGCTCGTGGCCGAGCTCCTCCCCTCGAGCGCGACGGCCTGAACCGGCCGGCCCGTCGTCAGGTCGAGCATCAGCCGAGGAATACGGTGCTCCCGCTGGGATTCGAACCCAGACTGAGGCGAGTTTAAGTCGCCTGCCTCTGCCGATTGGGCTACGGGAGCGCGGTGCCGGCCGATGGCCGGCACCGCGTCACAGCATAGAACGCGCTACTTGGCGGCGACGGCCTTCTCGACCGGCTTCGCAGACTTCGCAGCGGGCTTCCGGGCCTCGGACTTCGCCGGGGCGGGCGGCGCCGCGACCTCGCCGGCCGGCTTCGGGCGAGCAGCGAAGCGCTCGAACTCGGCGCGTGGGTGCTGCACGGCGCTGAGCGACACGATGTCGCGGCCGAGCCAGAAGTTGTTCCACCAGCCCCAGAAGACGCGGAACTTGCGCTCCCACGTGGGCATGGCGAGACCGTGGTAGCCGCGGTGCGCGAACCAGGCGAGGAGGCCCGTGATCGCGATCTTGCCGGACTGGAACGCACCGGAACCGAGGCCGAGGCCGGCGACGGCACCGAGGTTCTTGTGGACGTAGTCCTTCGGCTCCTCGCCGCGGAGGACCGCGACGATGTTCTTCGCCATGAGCTTGCCCTGGCGCACCGCGTGCTGCGCGTTGGGCACGCAGTAGCCGCCCACGCCGCCGCCCGTGAGGTCGGGCACGGCGGCGATGTCGCCGGCCGCCCAGGCGTCGGGGACGATGTCGTCCTCGTCGCCCACGCGGAGGTCGGGGCGGGCCTTGATGCGTCCGCGCTCCTCGACGGGCAGGTCGCTCGTCCGCACGATCGCCGGGTTCGCCATGACGCCGGCGGTCCACACGATGAGGTCGGTCTCGAAGGTCTCACCAGTCGAGAGCTCGATCCGGCCGTCGACCGCGCTCGTGAGCTGGGTGTCGAGGTGGATCTCGGCGCCCCGCTGTGCGAGGTGCTTGATCACCCAGTGGCTCGTCGGCAGCGACACCTCGGGCATGATCCGGCCCATCGCCTCGATGAGGTGGAAGTGCGTGTCGTCGAACGAGAGCTGCGGGTAGAACTCGAGCAGCGCGCTCGCGAACGAGCGGAGCTCGGCGAACACCTCGATGCCGGCGAAACCGCCGCCGACGACGACCACCGTGAGCAGTCGATCGCGCTCCGGGCCGGCGGGGAGGTTCGCGGCCTTGTCGAAGTTCGTGAGCAGGCGGTCGCGGATCGCGACGGCCTCCTCGATCGTCTTCAGGCCGTAGGCCTGGTCGGCGACACCCGGGATGGGGAACGTGCGGGAGACGGCGCCGCCGGTGACGACGACCACGTCGTAGTCGAACTGCCACGACTCGCCGGCCTCGGGCGTGATGGTGGCGGACTTCGACGCGTGGTCGATGCCGGTCACCTTCGCCGTGATGACGTTGGTCTTCTTCAGGTGCCGGCGCAGCGACACCACCGAGTGGCGGGCCTCGATCGAACCCGCGGCCACCTCGGGCAGGAAGGGCTGGTAGGTCATGTACGGCAGCGGGTCGACGACGGTCACCTCGGCCTCGCCGGGACGCAGCCACTTCTCGAGCTTCCACGCCGTGTAGAACCCCGCATAGCCGCCACCGACGATCAGAATCTTGGGCACGGTGAATGGACTCCTTGGATCTGTGATGCCTGCGTCGCCTACGCGTCGGACCGCGTGGAACGCCTGATGTGCCGAGTGGCGCCGATGCCCAACAGCGCTGCTAGCGTACCAAACCCGGCGACCAGCGAGAGCGGCACCGTGATATAAGACATCGTCCACGGGGTCGGCAGCAGGGTCTTCGCGCTGTCCGCACGCGGCGCCGGCGGGTCGGCGATCGGCACGATCTCCTGATCGTCGGCGCCCTCCGCGCCGTCGGCGCTCGGCAGGTCGGCGCGCCGGTGAACGTGGATCCACTCCTCGAGGCTGCCGAGCGGATTCTGCTCCACGGCCTCGACCTCGGCCGTGAGCGCGGCGACCGGATCGATGATGCCGTACCCGTAGAGCGGCCCGGGCACCTCCTCGCCCTTGGGGTCGGCGGTGCGGATGATGCGGTTGATCACGTTCGCGGCATCCAGCTCCGGATACGCGGCGCGCACGAGCGCGACGAGGCCCGAGACCAGCGGTGCTGCGGCGCTCGTACCGGACCACACGACGTGGCTGCCGTCGGGGAGCACGCCCACCAGGTCCTCGCTCGGCGCGGCGACGGCGATCGTGATGCCCTGCGAGCTCGCGTCGAAGCTCGCGTTCTGGTCGCGGTCGACGCCGGCCACCGCGAGCACGCCGGGGATCGTGGCCGGTGCGCCGACCTGGGTCGTCCCCGACCCGCGGTTCCCGGCTGCGGCGACCACGACCACGTCGTGCTCGAACGCGTAGAGGAACGCGTCGTCCCAGCTCTCCGGCCAGTCGGGCGTGTTCCGGGTGAGCGACATGTTGATCACGTCGGCCCCGTTGTCGACCGCCCATACGACGGCCTCGGCGATCTGCTCGTCGTTCGTCTTGTCCGCGCCGGTCTCGAGTCCGAAGGCGACGGATGCCGTGAGCAGGTCGGCATCGGGAGCGACGCCGATCACGCCGTTGCCCTCGCCGGTGCCGCGGCCGGCCAGCAGGGAGGCGACCATCGTGCCGTGCTCCTCCTCCTCGCCGACGGGCGCCTGACCGTCGGGCGAGCCGATGCCCGAGACATCCGTGCCGCCGATCACGACGCCCTCGAGTTCGGCGACATCGCCGTTCACCCCGGTGTCGATGATCGCGACGGTGACGTCGTCGCCCCGCGACATGGTCCACGCCTGGGTGAAGCCGTAGTCGTTCAGCCAGTACTGGAGGTCGCGGACGGTGTCGGCCTGCGCGGGCGCGGCGCCCGACAGGGCGAGGACGCCGGCGACGAGGGCGGCGCCCCCCGCACGCCACCACGGTCGGCGGCGCGCGCTCGCGCCCGATCGGCCGGCCGGCCGAGCGTGACGGGTGCGCGCGGAGCTCACGCCGTCACCTCCGCATCGACGTCGTCGACCCCGTAGTCGGGGCATCGGCAGACGTCGGGCGACCAGGTCGAGCGCTCGAGCGCCAGCTCGCCGATCGGGTTCACTCCGGGGCCGGCTGCGAGCGCGTGGCCGGCGAGCGCGTGCAGGCACTTGACGCGGGTCGGCATGCCGCCCGCCGAGACGCCGGCGATCTCCTCGACGACCCCGAACATCTCGCGGTCCGCGAGGTACTGCTCGTGCGCGGCGCGATACGCCGCCCGCACCTCCTCGTCGCGTACGAGCAGCTCGGTGTACTCCACCATGAGCTGCGCGGCCTCGAGGAACGACATCGCGGCCGTCGCCACCGGATGGGTGAGGTAGTAGAACGTCGGGAACGGCGTGCCGTCGGACAGGCGGGGTCGCGTGGAGACGACCGTCGGCGCGCCGCACACGCAGCGCGCCGCGATGCCCACGACGTCGCGGGCCGGTCGCCCGAGCTGCACCGAGACGATCCGGAGGTCGCGCTCGGTGACGGGGTCGAACGGCGGGCGGGTCATCGGTTCCCCTCATCGGCGGGTCGGTCGGTCGGGTCGGGCTCGGTTCCGGCCGGGTCGGCAGCCTCCCTCGCGGCATCCGTCGCACTGGGAGCGAGCCCGGCGGTCATCACCGAACGGAGCATGGTCTGCATCCAGTCGCCGCGCGCCTCGGTCACCTCGGCGGACACCGCCCGGTCGGCGGTGATCGCGGCGGCGGGGTCGCGGTCGTCGATCACGAGGTAGCTCACCTCGCCCGGGAGCACGTAGTAGAGCCGCTCGCGGGCCTGCGTGACGATGAAGGTCTCGTCGTTCCACCGTTCGCGTTCGGCGGTGAGGCGGGCGACCTCGGCTTCCTGCCGGGCGACGTCGGCCTTCAGCTCCGCGATCTGCTGGCGCTGCGCGGCGTACGCCGCGATGCTCGGCGCGAGCACGACCACGGCCAGCACGAGGACGCCCATCATGATGATCGAGAACCCCGAGAAGCGGATGCCGGCGAGCCAGGTCTCGGCGACCTGCCGGATCGACTGGCGCGGCCGGCGCTTCGGGCCGCTCTTGCTCGTGGGGCCGTTCTTGCTCTTTGCGCCGCTCTTGCTCGTGGGGCCGCTCGTGCCCTTGGGGCCGTTCGGGCTCGTCGGACGCGAGGGACGACGTGCAGCGTTCATCGTCCTCCTCACCTCCTGGAACGACCGACGGGGGCGGCCACCGGCCACCCCCGTCGTGCGTCTCAGGTACGCGTCACGCCGTGAAGCGCGGGAATGCCGAGCGGCCCGCGTACTCCGCGGCCTCGCCGAGCTCTTCTTCGATCCTCAGAAGCTGATTGTACTTGGCGACCCGCTCGGACCGGGCGGGCGCGCCCGTCTTGATCTGACCGCAGTCGGTCGCGACGGCGAGGTCGGCGATCGTCGTGTCCTCGGTCTCACCGGAGCGGTGCGAGAGCACCGCGGTGTAGCCGGCGCGCTGCGCGAGCTTCACGGCGTCGAGCGTCTCGGTGAGCGTGCCGATCTGGTTGACCTTCACGAGGATCGAGTTGCCGGCGTGCTTCGCGATGCCGTCGGCGAGGCGCGAGGGGTTGGTCACGAACAGGTCGTCGCCGACGAGCTGCAGCTTCGAACCGAGCTCCGAGGTGAGCGTCGCCCAGCCCTCCCAGTCGTCCTCGGCCAGCGGGTCCTCGATCGAGACCAGCGGGTACGCTGCGGCGAGCTCGGCGTAGTACGCGCTCATCTCGGCGGCCGTGCGGTCCTGGCCCTCGAAGCGGTAGACGCCGTTCTCGAAGAACTCGGTCGACGCCACGTCGAGGCCGAGCGCGATGTCGCTGCCGAGCGTGAAGCCGGCCTTGCCGATCGCCTCGGCGATGAGGTCGAGCGCGGCACGGTTGTTCTCGAGGTCGGGCGCGAAGCCGCCCTCGTCGCCGAGGCCCGTCGAGAGGCCCTTCGACTTCAGCAGGCTCTTCAGCGCGTGGTAGGTCTCGACGCCCCAGCGCAGGCCCTCGGAGTAGGTCGGCGCGCCGACCGGGAGGACCATGAACTCCTGGATGTCGACGCCCGTGTCGGCGTGCGCGCCACCGTTGATGATGTTCATCATCGGCACGGGCAGCACGTGCGCGTTCGGCCCGCCGAGGTAGCGGAAGAGCGGCAGGTCGGCCGAGTCGGCCGCGGCCTTCGCGACGGCGAGGCTCACGCCGAGGATCGCGTTCGCGCCCAGGCGGCCCTTGTTGTCGGTGCCGTCGGCCTCGATGAGGGTGGCGTCGACGACGCGCTGGTCGGCGGCGTCCAGGTCCTCGATGGCCGGGCCGAGTTCGTCGAGCACGGCGTCGACGGCCTTCTGCACGCCCTTGCCGAGGTAGCGGTCGGCCTCGCCGTCGCGCAGCTCGTACGCCTCGAACGCGCCGGTCGACGCCCCCGAGGGCACCGCGGCCCGCGAGACGGTCCCGTCGTCGAGGAGGACCTCGACCTCGACCGTGGGGTTGCCGCGCGAATCCAGGATCTCCCGTGCGCCGACAGCTTCGATGAATGCCACAGTGAACTCCTCTGTGATGGGGATGTGCGTGGACGACTCCGTCGTTGCCCGCACGACAGTCTAGGACCCCGGTTCCGAGGGCCGCTCGCGTATGTCGCCGCGGACGCCGCGATCACCGCGCGGTGCCGACGAGCCCTCGTTCGACGGCGATCGTGCGATGCTCCGCGACCCCGACTGACCCGGGCACGGGCCGCCGCCAGCGCCGGAGCGGCCTCAGAAGGGCGCGGTGCGCGAGGCCGTCGGCGATGCGCACCAGCCCCTCGACGAGGCGGCCGCGGGCCAGCAGCGCCCGCCCCTGCGCGATCTTGCGGACGGACGTGCGGCGCTGATGGGTCCGCCAGACTCGGGCGAGCAGCGCGGCATCCGCCCGAGTGTTCTCCCCGGAGTAGTACGCGGTCGCCCAGATCCGACGCACGGTTCGCACGTTGCGCGCGTGATTACCCGAGGCGTTGCCGCTGTGCCGGCGATACCGCACCAGCGCCCTGTCCACGACGACGAGCGGCGCACGGCGCGCCAGCCGGATCGTGAAGTCCCAGTCCTGACCAACGGCGAACGTCGGATCGAATCCACCGGTCGCCTCGTAGGCCGACCGTCGCACGAGCAGCGCTCCCATCGGCACCACCGGGGTCGCGAGGAACACCTGGTCGATCCCTCGATAGTGTCCGGACACGGCGCCGTCGGCGAGGCCGAGCTCCTCCCGCGAGACCATCTGGCTGCGGAACGCGCGACCGTGCATAGGCCCGCCGTCGGCGTCGATGTACTCCCCGCGAGCGAACGCACCCGACGCGGCGGGATGGGCCTCGAGGGCTTCGACCAGCGCGGAGATCAGGGCGGGCTCGCAGACGTCATCGTCGTCCATGAAGGCGATGAACTCGCTCGAGCCCGCGGCGAAGGCGGCCCCGGCGTTGCGAGCCGCGGCGGCGCCCCCGTGCGAGCGCAGCACGAGAGTGACCCTGGGGTCGTCCAGGAAGCCGCGGACGACGTCGGGGCCGTCGTCGGTCGACGCGTCGTCGACGACGATGACCTCGATCCGTGCGAATCTCTGAGCGAGCACGCTTCGCATCGTCTCCGCGATGTACCGACCGCGGTCATGGAGCGGGATCACCACGGTGACGCGCGGATCGGCGTCCCCGCCGGAGCGGAGAGGGGTCGAGGCGTCCGAGACCATGCGATGAGCATGCCACGAACGACACCCTCGAGCTGGGGACGGCCGCGCGCTACTCGCCGAGGTCGCGGAACGCCAGCGACGCGGCATCCGTCGTCTCTGCGCCGACGGGCGCCCAGGCGTCGAAGCCGTCGGCGGTCACGCGGTCGAGGAGCCCGCGCAGGTTCTTCGCGCGCCGCTCGAAGCGCACGCGCATGCCGGATGCCACGAGCTCGTGCTTGAGCGCGAGCAGCGCTGCGGGCTCGAGGTCGCGGTCGTGCACGAGCACCACCGAGCGCGGGCGCCCCTCGTCGCGCACGGCGAGCAGGTCGACGATGCGCTCGAAGCCGATCGAGAACCCGCACGCGGGCACCTCGTGCCCGAGGAAGCGGCCGATCATGTGGTCGTAGCGTCCGCCGCCGCCGAGCGAGTAGCCGTGATCGGGGTGCGCGATCTCGAAGATCGTGCCCGTGTAGTAGCCCATGCCGCGCACGAGGGTCGGGTCGAAGTCGATCGGCGTGCCCGGCAGCGCCTCGCGCAGCGCGAGCAGGTCGCGGTACGCTTCGAGGTCGAGCCATTTGGGCGGGTTCGGAGGCCACGTCTCTGCGGGTTGAAGGGCGAAAGCCAACTCATTCGGCGCCCCCCGCGGCACCGAATCCATCAGGTGCCAGTCGGCGTTCGTGAGGGCGTCGAGCTCGTCGGCGATGCCCGGCCGGTCGACGCCCAGCGTCGCGAGCTCGGCCGCGACGCCGTCGGGACCGATCTTGTCGAGCTTGTCGATGGTGATGAGCGCGCGCTCGCGGAGTTCATCCGGCACGCCCCACGAGCCGAGGATGCCGGCCAGGATGCGCCGGTCGTTCAGCCGGATGCGGCACCCCTCGAGTCCGAGCGCGTCGAGCGCGCCCACGGTCGCGGTGAGCAGTTCGAGCTCGGCGAGGGGTCCGGCCTCGCCGATGATGTCGATGTCGCACTGCACGAACTGCCGGTAGCGGCCCTTCTGCGGGCGCTCGGCGCGCCACACCGGCGCGATCTGGATCGCGCGGAACACCGGCGGCAGGGCGGCGCGGTGCGTCGCGTAGAACCGGGCGAGCGGCACGGTGAGGTCGTAGCGCAGGCCGAGGTCGGCGAGCGAGAGGGCGTCGCCGGATGCCGCGGCCGCCGCCAGGTCGTCCGGCGTGAGCCCGCGCTTCATGACCGCGAATGCGAGCTTCTCGTTGTCGCCGCCGAGGCCGGCGTGCAGTCGCGACGAGTCCTCCATGACGGGGGTCTCGATCTCGTCGAAGCCGTGCGTCGCATACACCCCGCGGATCACCGAGAGCGCGTGCTCGCGGCGGGCCTTCTCGGCGGGCAGGAAGTCGCGCATGCCGCGCGGGGGCGTCACGGTCTGGGCCATGCGTCCCATTCTTCCAGCAGCGGATGCCGCGTCCCGACCGCGGCACGGAACGGCCGGCGGCCCCGAGCGGCCGCGCCATCCGGATGAGGTTCTCCACATCCTGCGCGTTCCTCGGCCGTGCGTGGTCGCCGCGCCGCTAGGCTCGCGTCTCGTCGGCGCCGCGCCGACCCGAGGGAGGTCGGATGGCCGGCATCGAGGTGTCCGGGGTCGCCCGCGCGTTCGGCGACGTGCATGCCGTGCGGAACGCGACGTTCACCGTCGAGCCCGGCCACGTCGCCGGGCTCATCGGCCCGAACGGGGCAGGGAAGACCACGCTGCTGCTCATGCTCGCATCACTGCTCCGACCCGACGCGGGCACGATCCGCGTCGCGGGCTTCGACCCGGTGACCGATCCCGCCGAGGTCCGGGCCCGCATGGGCTGGATGCCCGACCTGCTCGGCTCGTGGGCCTCGCTCACGGTGCGGGAGGCGCTCGTGACCAGCGCACGGCTGTACGGGCGTTCGACGGACGCCGCGAGGGCGCGCGCCGACGACCTGATCGGGCTCGTCGACCTCGACGAACTCGCGGATCGCCCGACCCGGGTGCTCTCTCGCGGGCAGAAGCAGCGACTGAGCCTCGCCCGGGCGCTCGTCCACGACCCGGAGGTGCTGCTGCTCGACGAGCCCGCCTCCGGGCTCGATCCGGTCGCGCGCGCCGGTCTCCGGGCACTCGTCCGTCGTCTCGCGTCCGAGGGCCGGACGGTGCTCGTCTCGAGCCACGTGCTCGCCGAGCTCGAGGAGATGGCCGACCAGGCCGTCTACCTCTCCGGCGGCGTGACGGCGGCGGCCGACGAGATCGAGCGCGCGGCGCGCACCGCGCGCGACTGGCGGGTCCGGTCCCTCGACCCCGAGCGGCTCCGGACCGCGCTCGACGCCGCGGGATGGGGCGAGGTGGCGCGCATCGACAACCTGGGCGCGATCGTCCCGCTCGCGTCCGAGGAGGACGCCGCGCAGCTCATCGCCCACCTCATCGGGTCCGGCGTGCCGATCTCGTCGTTCGCCCCGGCGGTCGGCGACCTCGAGCACGTGTTCCTCGATCTCAGCCGCAACGGGGAGGAGGACGCATGACCGGCTTCCTGCAGGGCCTCTGGCTCGTCGTGACGCTCGACCTCCGCCAGCGCGTGCGCACCGTGGCCTGGTACGTGCTCCTCGGGGTGTTCGTGGTGCTCGTCGCGGGCGTCACCGTGCTGCTGGTGCTCGCGACGAACGCCTTCCTCGACGGCGGCGGCGGGGTCTTCTCGTCGATCGTGTTCTTCGTGCTGCTGCTCGGCACGCTCGTCTCCCCCGCGCTCAGCGCGAACGCGATCAACGGCGAGCGCGACGCGGGCACGCTCGCCACGACCCAGGTCACGCTCGTCACGACGACCCAGATCGTGCTCGGGAAGTGGCTCGCGGCGTGGATCACCGCGCTCGCGTTCCTGGCCGCCGCCCTGCCCTTCCTCGTCTTCGCCGTCACGCTCGGCGAGGTGCCGGCGTCGACGATCCTCGTCTCCACGCTCGTGACGGCCCTCGAGCTCGGCGTGGTCGCCGCGATCGGCGTCGGGCTCTCGGGCCTGCTGAACCGTCCGCTCTTCTCGGTCGCGGTGACCTACCTCGTCGTCGCCGCGCTCTCGATCGGCACCCTCATCGCGTTCGGGCTCGGCGGCGCGTCGGCGCAGTCCGAGGTTCGCACGACCAACCACTACGTCGACTGGATGGCCGTCGAGCGCGACGGGGTGCCGCCCGGCGAGGAACCGCCATGCCTCCCGGCCCAGACCTGGACGTACGACGTGCCGCGGTTCGACTACGTGTGGGGGTTCCTCGCCGCGAACCCGTACGTCGTGGTGGCGGACGCCGCGCCCGCGAGCTTCGACTCGCGCGGCACCCCGACCGACCTGTTCACGTGGATCGCGGTCGGGGTCCGTCAGGCGCAGCACGCCCCGGAGCTCGAGGTCGAATACGACGAGTGCGCGAACTGGACCCCGAGCGGGGAGGTGCTGCAGGACGACTCCGACACACCCGAGGAGGTCTACGAGCGGTCGGTGCCCTCGTGGTTCGTCGGCCTCGCGATCCACCTGCTGCTGGCGGCCGGGGCGCTCGTATGGGCGGTGCGCCGAACCAGCACCCCGGCGCATCGACTCCCCCGCGGCAGCCGGATCGCCTGAGCCGCGCGGCGTCGGTCGACCTCGCGACCACGCCGCTCGCACGGCGACGGGTCCGTCAGGCCTCCGCGGCGCGCACGTCGTCCTGCATCGAGCGGATGGCACCGCGGAGCGCGCGCTCGGCGTCGAGGCCCTGCGCGCGGGCGGACGCGACGAGCGCCATGAGGGTGTCGCCGAGCTCGGCCTCCGTGGCCGGCGCGGACGCGGCATCCGTCGCCGCCCTCGTCACGCCGACCTTCTCGGCCTTGCCGAGCAGCTTCTGCGCGAGCGCGAGCGCGGGCATGCCCTGCGGGACGCCGTCGAGCACGCTCGTGCGGTGCGGCTTCTCGCTCGCCTTGAGGTCGTCCCAGAAGGCGACGACATCGGCCGCGGTCTCCGCCTCGCGGTCGCCGAAGACGTGCGGATGCCGCGCCACCATCTTCGCCGTCATGTGGCGGGCGACGTCGTCGATGTCGTAGTCCTCGCCGGGGGTGTGCGCGGCGAGGTCGGCGTGGAACAGCACCTGGTAGAGCACGTCGCCGAGCTCCTCGATCATCTCCTCGCGGCTGCCCGACTCGATCGCGTCGATGAGCTCCCAGCACTCCTCGACGAGGTACTGCACGAGCGACTCGTGGGTCTGGTCGGCGTCCCACGGGCATCCGCCCGGGCCGCGCAGGCGGCCGACCATGGCCACGAGCTCGAGCAACCCGTCGCCGGCGGCCGGCGTCGCGGCCGCGGCATCCGTCGTCGCGTGCTCGCCCGCACCGTGCCCGCCGGACGTTCGCGTCATGACCCACCGCCCTCTCGGGCCGCGGCGCGACCCGTCGCTGCGAGCCTAACCGCGCCGCCCGATAGACTCGACGCCAGGTGTGCCGGGAAGTCTGGTCGGCCGACGCGTCGCGCGTCGTCGCTGTTTCCGCACGGCTCCGTCGCCGTTCCCGACCCCCGTCAGAGGTGCCATGAACTTCCTCCGCTCCGAGCGCGTCTCCGCGTCGCTCCTGCTCGCCGCCGCCGTCCTCGGCCTCGTTATCGCGAACTCGCCGATCGGGCACGACCTCGTCGAGTTCAAGCACGCGCACCTCGCGGTCCCGTTCACGGGGCTCGACCTGTCGCTCGGGCACTGGGTGAGCGACGGACTGCTCGCCGTGTTCTTCTTCATCGTCGCCGTGGAGCTCCGCCGCGAGCTCGTCATCGGCGAGCTGAACAGCTTCTCGAAGGCCGCGCTGCCCGCCATCGCGGCGCTCGGCGGCGTCGTGGCGCCGGCGCTCGTGTTCCTGGCCTTCGCCGGGGCCGGCCCGACCGCCGACGGCTGGCCGATCCCGACCGCGACCGACATCGCCTTCGCCCTGGGCGTGCTCGCCATGTTCGGGCGGTTCATCCCGACGCGCGTGCGCGTGTTCCTGCTCGCGCTCGCCGTGCTCGACGACCTCATCGCGATCCTCATCATCGCGTTCTTCTTCACGAGCGACGCCGACCTCGCCTACCTCGGGTTCGCCGCCATCACGGTCACGCTCTTCGGCATGATGAGCCGGCTCCTCTCGCCGCGATCGCCGTACGTCCTCGCGCGACGCGCCCAGTGGCCGGTGATGGTGGCGCTATGGACGCTCGCCGTGCTGACCTGGTCGTTCGTCTACCTCTCGGGCGTGCACGCGACGATCGCGGGCGTGATGCTCGGCCTCGTCATGTCGCGTCGACCCGCGGGCCGCGCCGTGCACTCGCTCGAGCCGCTGTCGAACGCCGTCATCCTGCCGCTGTTCGCGTTCTCGGCCGCGCTCGTCGCCATCCCCGCGGTGCGCCCGAGCGAGCTCGACCCGGCGTTCTGGGGCATCCTCGTGGGCCTTCCCGTCGGCAAGATCGTCGGCATCACGCTCATCGGCGGCATCGCGACGCTCTTCGTGCACCGCCGGACGGGCATCAAGCCGCTCACCTGGTCGGACATCGCGATGGTCGGCGCGCTCGGCGGCATCGGCTTCACCGTGTCGCTGCTGATGAACGAGCTCGCGTTCCGCGAGTACCCCGAGGTGGCCGATCAGGGCGTCGTCGCCGTGCTCATCGGGTCGGGCATCGCGATCGCGATCTCGGCGGTCTTCGTCGCCCTGAGGTCGCGCACGTACCGACGCAGCGGCGCCGCAGAGGGCGTCGGCGGACCGCTCGCGCACTGACCGGCGCCGGCGCGTCAGCTCGCCGGCGCCGCGGCTCGCCGGCGCGTCAGCTCGCGGGGGCGGCCGCGGATGCGGTCGCCGCTTCCGCGGGGAAGATCACGCCGATCAGGTTCGACACCCACTGGATGAGGTCGGCGTCGCCCGGCGCCTCGCCGCCCGGCGTCGGGAACGGCACCAGGATCACGTCGTTCTGCGGGAACAGCTTCGCGCCCGGGTACATGCGCTCGAGCCGCACGCGACGCGAGTCGGGGAGCTTCGCCGGCGCGATGCGCAGCTTCGATCCCGTCGCGATGACGTCCGAGAGCCCTGCGAGCTGCGCCGTCCGGCGCAGGCGCGAGACCGCCACGAGGTGCTCGACCGCTTCGGGCAGCTCGCCGTAGCGGTCGACCAGCTCCTCGACGACGAGGTCGATCTGGCCGTCCTTCGCGGCGGGCCCGCTCGCGGCCGAGAGCTTCTGGTAGGCCTCGAGTCGCAGCCGCTCGCTGTCGACGTAGTCCTCGGGGATGTGCGCGTCGACCGGCAGCTCGAGCCGCAGCTCGGTCTGCCCCTCCGCCACGTCGCCGCGGAACGCGTTCACGGCCTCGCCGATCATGCGCAGGTAGAGGTCGAAGCCGACGCCCGCGATGTGCCCGGCCTGCTCGGCCCCGAGCAGGTTGCCCGCACCGCGGATCTCGAGGTCCTTCAGCGCGACCTGCATGCCGCTGCCGAGCTCGTTGTTCGCGGCGATCGTGGAGAGTCGGTCGTGCGCGGTCTCGGAGAGCGGCTTGGCAGGGTCGTACAGGAAGTAGGCGTACGCGCGCTCGCGCCCGCGCCCGACGCGGCCGCGGAGCTGGTGCAGCTGCGAGAGGCCGTACTTGTCGGCCCGGTCGACGATGATCGTGTTCGCGTTCGAGATGTCGAGGCCCGTCTCGATGATCGTCGTCGAGACGAGCACGTCGAACTTGCGCTCCCAGAAGTCGACGACGATCTGCTCGAGCACGTGCTCGTTGAGCTGGCCGTGCGCGACCGCGATGCGGGCCTCGGGCACGAGCTCGGCGAGCTGCGCCGCGACCCGGTTGATCGACGAGACGCGGTTGTGCACGAAGAACACCTGGCCCTCGCGGAGCATCTCACGACGGATGGCAGCGGCCACCTGCTGGTCGGAGTGCGGACCGACGAACGTGAGGATCGGGTGCCGGTCCTCGGGCGGAGTCGCGAGCGTCGACATCTCGCGGATGCCGGTGACGGCCATCTCGAGCGTGCGCGGGATCGGCGTCGCGCTCATCGCGAGGATGTCGACGTTGGTCTTGAGCTTCTTCAGCTGGTCCTTGTGCTCGACGCCGAAGCGCTGCTCCTCGTCGATGATCATGAGGCCCAGGTCCTTGAACACGACCTTCTCGGTGAGGATCCGGTGCGTGCCGATGACCATGTCGACGGTGCCGTCCGCGAGGCCCGCGACGGTCTCGCGGACCTCCTTGTCGGTCTGGAACCGGCTGAGCGCGCGCACGTGCACCGGGAACCCGGCGAACCGCTCGGAGAAGGTCTCGAGGTGCTGCCGGACGAGCAGCGTGGTCGGCACGAGCATCGCGACCTGCTTGCCGTCCTGGATGGCCTTGAACGCCGCGCGCACGGCGACCTCGGTCTTGCCGAAGCCGACGTCGCCCGCGAGCAGGCGGTCCATCGGGATGGGCCGCTCCATGTCGGCCTTGACCTCGTCGATGGTCTGCAGCTGGTCGGGCGTCTCGGCGTAGGGGAACGCCTCCTCCAGCTCGTGCTGCCAGGGCGTGTCCTGGCCGAACGCGTGGCCCTTGGCCGCCATCCGCGCCGAGTAGAGCTTCACGAGCTCGACGGCGATGTCGCGCACGGCCTTGCGGGCGCGCGACTTGGCCTGCGACCAGTCGCTGCCGCCCATCTTCGACAGGCTCGGCGCCTCGCCGCCCACGTAGCGGCTCAGCAGGTCGAGCTGGTCCATCGGCACGTAGAGGCGGTCGCCGGCCTGTCCGCGCTTGGATGGCGCGTACTCGAGCACGACGTACTCGCGCACGGTCGTCGGCGCCTGCCGGATGCCCGCGGTGCGGCTCGGCCCGGTCGGCCGGGCGCCGGCGGCGACCTCGCGCTGCACGAGCTCGACGAAGCGGCCGATGCCGTGCGTCGAGTGCACGACGTGGTCGCCGGCCTTCAGCTGCAGCGGGTCGACCACGTTGCGCCGACGGCTCGCGAGCTTCTTCACCTGACGCGTGTCGTACCCGGCCGAGCGACCGTAGAACTCGGCCTCGGCGATGAGCCCGAGCTTCGCCTCGGGCACCTCGAAGCCGGCCGCGGCCTGCGCCTGCACGAGGAATGCGACGCCCGGTTCGAGCTCGTCGGGCACCGACTCGACGATGCGGCCGGCGAGCCCGTGCTCGGCGAGCACGTCGCGCGCGCGCTCGACGAGCCCGTGTCCGGCGGCCGCGACGACGAGGCTCCAGCCGTCGCGCAGGCGTTCGCCGACGTGCGCCACGGCGCCCTCCACGTTGCCCTGGAAGCTCGGCACGGTCGCCGCCGCGACGCGCACGTACGAGGCATCCGCCCCGCCCGCGGTCTCGCCGACGGCCTCGGCCGCGTCGCCCTGGTCGAAGCTCGAGAACGTCCACCACACCCGGTCGGGATCGGGCGAGCCGGGCGCGCTGAACAGCACCGACTCGCGCAGCGCGCGGAGGGTCAGGAAGTCGCCCGCGGCGAGGTCGATGGGGGCCGCGGCACCCGCGGTCGCGGCATCCCACGCCGCCGCGAGGAACTCGCGGTTCGTCTCGCCGAGGCTCACCGCGCGGCCGGCGACGCGCTCGGGCCCGACGACCGCGACCGCTGCACCCTCGGGCAGGTAGGAGGTGACGGGCACGAGCCGCTCGAGCAGCGCCGGCGCGAGCGATTCCATGCCCTCGACCGGGATGCCCTCGGCGATGCGCTCGAGCAGACCTGCGAGGTTGGGGAACTCGTGCACCATCTCGCGGGCGCGCTGGCGCACCGGCTCGGTGAGCAGCAGCTCGCGGCTCGGCGCGAGGAGGACCCGCTCGACCCGGTCGGGCAGCGAGCGCTGGTCGGCGACCGAGAATGCGCGCAGCTCCTCGACCTCGTCGCCGAAGAAGTCGACGCGCACCGGGTGGTCGGCGGTCGGCGGGAAGACGTCGAGGATGCCGCCGCGGACGGCGAACTCGCCGCGGCGCGAGACCATGTCGACGCGCGCGTACGCGAGGTCGACGAGCCGCACCGCGAGGTCGGACAGGTCGTGGCCGCGGCCGCCCGCGGCGAGCTCGATCGGCGCGAGGTCGGCGAGGTTGTCGGCGACGGGCTGCAGGGCGGCGCGCACCGAGGCGACGACGACGAGCGGATGGCTCGTGCCCTCGGCGCTCCACGCCGCCATCCGGCGGATCGCGTGGAGGCGACGCCCGACCGTCTCGGCGCTCGGGCTGAGCCGCTCGTGCGGCAGCGTCTCCCACGCGGGGAACTCGAGGATCTCGGCGTCGTCGAGGTAGGGCGCGAGCGCGGTGCGGAGCGATTCGCCCTCGCGGCTCGTCGCGGTGACGACGAACAGCACGGGCGGGTGGCCCTCGGCCGCGCGCCGGCCGAGCAGGCCCGCGAGGAGCGGCGCGTCGAGCCCGGAGGGCGCGGAGAAGTCGGCGTTCCGCTCGGCCTCCGCGAGGGCTCGATCGATCGTGGAGGCGCGCGAAAGCGCCGTGTTCAAGCCCTGCAGGATCACCGGAGCAGTCTACGCGCGCCCGCTGACACGGCGGCCGGAAGGACGGATCGGTCGGCGGGCGCCGATAGCATGGTCGCCGCCCGCTCCCACCGGAAGGACCACCGCATGATCATCGCCGCCGCCGACGGCTCGGCCCTCGGCAATCCCGGCCCGGCGGGCTGGGCCTGGTACGTCTCCGACGACTGCTGGGCGGCGGGCGGGTGGCCCCGCGCGACGAACAACCAGGGCGAGCTGACCGCGGTCCTCGAGCTGTTCCGCGCGACCGCGCACCTCGACGACGAGCTGCTCGTGCAGTGCGACAGCCAGTACGTGATCAACTCGGTGACGAAGTGGATGGCCGGCTGGAAGCGCAAGGGCTGGCGCAAGGCCGACGGATCGCCCGTCCTGAACCGCGAGCTGCTCGAACAGCTCGACGCCGCGATCGCCGGGCGCCGCTACCGCTTCGAGTGGGTCCGCGGCCATGTCGGCCACCCCATGAACGAGGCCGCCGACGAGCGTGCCCGAGCGGTCGCCGAGGCCTATCGCCGCGGCGAGGACGTCCCGACCGGGCCCGGTTGGGTCGGCGACTGCGAACCGGCGACGGATGCCGCGGTCGCCGCGGTCCCCGTCGAGTCGGCGGCATCCGAGCCGGCCGTACCGGCCGCGGCCGCCCTCGCCGACCGCGAGACCGAGGACGCGGCCCTCTTCGACTTCGACGAGCCCGAGGCGGACTGGCGCACCCTGTCACTCGAGCTGACCACCGAGGAGCACACGAGGCTCGTCGAGCGCGCCCGCGCCGCCGGCCTCACTCCCGAGGAGTTCCTGCGCGGGCTCATCTAGCGTCGCCGGGGGTCGATGCGTCGCGATCCCGGGTGCGGCGCACCGGGCGCGGCGCACCGGGCCCGGCGCACCGGCCCGGCTCGCGTCCGCTCACTCCGAGAGCGCGTAGACGGTCACCGGGTCCCGCTTGCCCTTGATCCGCACGTCCGTCAGCACCCGGGCGCGAAGGTCCGACTCCCCGTCGACCGCCCGGTAGGTCTCGGCGCTCACGAGGATCGGGGCGCCGACCTCCTTGGTCTTGTCCTCCAGCCGGGCGGCGAGGTTGACGGCATCCCCCATCACCGTGTACTCGATGCGCTCCCGGCCGCCGATGTTGCCGGCGATGACCGGCCCGGTCGCGATGCCGATCCCGGCTTCGAGGCGCGGGAGTCCGTCCAGGGTCTCCCGGACGTTGAAGGCCTCCAGCGCCCGGCGCATTCCGATCGCGGTCCGCACCGCTCGGCCGGCATGATCGGCCATCGGGTTCAGCGGCGTGCCGAAGACCGCCATGACGGAGTCCCCGCCGAAGCGGGTGACGACGCCCCCGTGTTCGACGACGACCGACACCATGGCGGTCATGTACCGGTTGATCACGTCGACGAGCCGCCCGGGCGGCAGCTGCTCGCTGAGCGTCGTGAAGTCGCGGATGTCCGAGAATACGACCGAGCAGTCGACCAGCGTTCCCCCGAGACCGGCCCCGGTCTCCACGGCGGCCCGGGCCACCTCGCGGCTGACGTAGAGGCCGAACAGCTCCCGCAGGCGCTCACCCTGGCGCAGTCCGTCCGTCATGACGTTGAACCGCTCGCCCAGGTATCCGAGCTCGTCGTTGGTGGTCACCACGGTCCTCGTGTCGAGCTCGTCGTCCTCGACGCGACCCATCGCCGCCTGCAACGCCTGCAGCGGACCCACGATGGCTCGCGCGACCAGGGCGGCCGTGATCACGCCGGTGACCAGGCCGACTCCCAGGATGAACAGCTGCACCACGAGGAGGTTGTCGAGGATCGCCTGCGGGTTCTCGGCGTCGAGCACGGCTCGCGTGCGCGCCTGGGTCAGCACCACGAGGAGGGTGGGCGCGAGCCCGCCGATCAGCGCGAAGGCGATCAGCAGGCGCCTCCGAACGAGCAGCCGGAAGGCGCGGACGGCGCTCAGCCTGCCGTCGGGGAAGAAGGCGGGGACCTGCTGCCGCCAGATCAGGTCGGTGCCGAAGTAGACGATGGTCGTCCCGACCGCGCCGCCGATGGCGATGCCGACGAAGTTGCCCGGATCGTCGTACAGGATCGAGAAGAACACGGCCGCGAGGAGGCTGCCCGCGGCGACGAGCGACGCGCCGACGAGGGGCCAGATCAGGACCAGGCGTGCGACGTTCGGCGGCAGCTCCGACGGGGGCGTGCCGGACTCGATCCTGCGCAGCCAGCTCCGGATCGGGCGTCCGAGCCAGACGACCATCGCGATCGCACCGACGAGGAGCAGTGCGCCCACGATCGCGAACGTCACGAGGCCTCCGGGGTCGAGCGAACGGACCGCCGCGTCGTCGACGGGCATCGGATCGATCAACGAGAAGTAGAGGAAGACGATCAGGGCTCCGAGGACGGTCGCTGCGGTGATGAGCGTCGCGACCCTGCGGGAGATCTCCCGCGACGACGGCGGTGGCGTGCTCACGATGCCTGTCCCCTTCCTCCGGGCCCCGCACCGGACCCGTGGCTACGCCGGCGAGTGGAAGCGCTGCTGCGCCGCCACGAGCCCGTGCTCGACGACGGCCTCGACCGCGTCCGCGGCATCCGACAGCAGGTTCGGGAGGGCCGCGCGCTCGGGGCCGGCGAAGTCGCGCAGCACGTAGTCCGCGGCATCCATGCGACCCGGCGGGCGGCCGATGCCGACGCGCACGCGCGTGAAGTCGGGCGAACCCGCGGCCTTCTGGATGTCGCGCAGCCCGTTGTGGCCGCCGTGGCCGCCGCCGAGCTTCAGGCGCACGGTGTCGAACGGGATGTCGAGCTCGTCGTGCACCACGACCAGGCGGTCGGCGCCGAGCGAGTAGAACTTCAGCAGCGCCGAGACCGGCCCGCCGGAGGTGTTCATGTAGCTGTTGGGCTTCGCGAGCACGAGCTTCGGCCGGCCGGGGCCGAGGAAGCCCTCGGCGACGCGCGAGGCCGTCTTGTGGCTCTTGAAGGTCGCGCCGATGCGCGCGGCGAGCTCGTCGGCGACCATCTGGCCGACGTTGTGCCGGTTGCCGGCGTACTGCGCGCCGGGGTTGCCGAGGCCGACCACGAGCCAGGTGTTGTCGGACACGACCTCGTCCTTCCGGCGGTGCAGGAGGCGGTCGATGAGGTTCACGGATGCCTCCGGGCTGGGGTTGGTGGGAACGGCGGAGGGCCCGCGGCCCCGCGATCCGAGCGTACCCGGATGCGGCGCCGCGGACCCTCGCGACGAAGCGGGATCGACTACTCGGCCGACTCGCCCTCGGCGGCCTCCTCGGCCTCGCCCTCGGCTGCGGCCTCGGCGGCCTCGCCCTCGGCGGCCTCGGGCTCCTCGCCCAGGTCGACCTTCTGCGGCACGTGCACGTTGACGACGAGCATCTCCTCGTCGCTGACGAGCGTCGCGCCCTTGGGCAGCTCGACGTCCTTCGCGAGCACCTGGGTGCCCTCCTCGAGGCCCTCGACCGAGACGGGGACGTTCTCGGGGATGTGCGTGGCCTCGACCTCGAGCAGCAGCGTGTGCGCGTCGAGGTCGGCGATCGTGCCGGAGACGGGCTCGCCCTCGACGTGAACCGGCACCTCGACCTGGACCTTCTCGCCGCGCTTGATGACGATGAGGTCGATGTGCTCGATGAGCTGGCGCACCGGGTCCTTCTGCACGTCCTTGACCAGCGCGAGCTGGCTCTTGCCGCCGATCTGCAGGTCGAGCACGGCGTTGGCCTTGCGGATGAGCAGCGCGGTCTCGTGGCCGGGGAGCGTGAGGTGCTTCGGCTCGCTGCCGTGGCCGTAGAGCACGGCGGGGATCTTGTCGAGGGCGCGGATCTTGCGGGCAGCGCCCTTGCCGAACGACTCGCGCAGTTCGGCGACGACCTTGTTGTCTTCGTCCATGGTGATGGCTCCTTGCGGGCTCGCGGCCCAGAGTGGGTTTTCCGTTGTGTCAACTCGAACGCCCGGGGCTGCGCGCGCAGCCAGCGTGAGGAACAGCCGTGAGTCTGATTCCACCGCGTCGATAACGGATGCCGCACCGGGACGAACCCGGCTCCGGCGGCATCCCTCGCCGAAGTTCAATGGGTCAGTCTACCGGATGCCGCGGCCCGCTCGATGCGATGTGAGAGCATCGAGGCTGTGAGCACCCCGGGGGCGCTGTGGCGGTCGTCGCACCCCGGACCGACGTCGATCGTCACCGCGCTCGCGTTGGCGCTCGGCTGGTCGGCCGGGCTCGATCCGGCCCGCATCGCGCTGCTCGCGCTCGCGGTGTTCGCGGGCCAGCTCTCGGTCGGCATCTCCAACGACGCGATCGACGCCCCGCGCGACCGTGCCGCGTCGCGGCCCGACAAGCCGATCGCGCGGGGCGAGGTGAGCCTCCGCGTCGCCTGGGGTGCGGCCCTGGCCGCGCTGGCATCCGCCCTGGTGCTCTCGGCACTGCTCGGCTGGGCGACGCTCGCAGCGCACGCGCTCGCCCTCGGGTCGGCGTGGGCGTACAACGTCCGGCTCAAGTCGACGGCGGCTTCGATCGTCCCGTTCCTCGTGAGCTTCGGGATCTTCCCGAGCCTCGCGACGCTCTCGGCGCCGCAGCCCGCCGTCGCCCCGCCGTGGGCCTGGATCGCCGGCGCCGCGTTCGGCGCGGCCGTGCACCTGACGAACGTGCTGCCCGACCTCGAGCAGGATGCCGCGACCGGCGTCCGCGGCCTTCCGCACCGCTGGGGCCCGAGGGCGGCGACGTCGGTCGCGGCCGGAGCCGTCGTCGTCGGCGCCGTGGTCGCCCTCGTCGGATCGGCGGGCGGCGAGTGGTCGAGGGTCTCCCCGGTCTCGTGGGCGTGCTTCGCCGGGGTCGTCGCGGTCGCGACCGCGACGCTGGCCGCGGCGTTCCTGCGGCCCCCGTCGCGCAGGCTCTTCCGGCTCGTGATGCTGGCCGCGCTGCTCCTGGCCGCCCAGGTCGTCGCTGCCGGCCGGGTGCTCGCGGACTGATCCGATCGGAGCGGGAGAGGGCGCTCAGAACATCGACGGGACGGGCCGGTCGGGGTAGAGCTCCTGCATCGCGCGGTCGTACCGGCGCTTCATCAGGAGGAGGTAGAGCAGGCGGATCGGCGCGGGGACGTTCGCGTGGTACCACTCGTCGCGCTCGGCCTCGGGAACGCTCGCGAGGAGCAGGCCGAGCTGCAGCGACAGCACGTCCCGCGGGAAGTCGCGGCGCCGCGCCAGGAGGGTCTTCCGCGTGTGCGCTTCGAGCTGGTCCCACTCCTGCTGGGACATCACCGCGCCGGCGACCGGGAGGATGTCGTCCTCCTCGTTGCCGAGGTGCACGAGGAGCGTGTCGCGGAGGAACTCGATGTCGCCGGCGAACGCGTCGCGGAGGCCGGCATCGGCCGCCTCGAGCCAGGGGTCGAGCTGGGGCTCGATCCGGGCGAGCTGCGAGGCGACCTCGGCATGCTGCGCTCGCATGAGTTCCACGTGCACGGCGCAACCCGGCTCGCGAGCGGCGAGTCGGTCCCACAGCACGGTGTCCTCGGTGCGGTGGTGCAGGTGCAGCGCGAAGAAGTCGAGCTTCGCGTAGATCCCGACGACGCCGGCGCGTTCGACGTCGCCGTCGTCCACGTCGCGCACCAGCGATGGGAGCTCTCGGTACAGCCACCGGAAGATGCGGTGGACGAGGATCATGCCCGACGTGTCGCACCCCGCGACCTGGCCGTCGGGGAGGGAACCGGACGACGGCAGTCTCTCGGCCATCTTCACCCCCGATCTCGCCAACGGAGCGACGGGTGGATGCCGCATCCCGCGGCGAACACCCGGATTCTACACCCGGGCGGTTTCCGGCCGCGGTGACGATGCGCCGCCGCGAGCGCCGAGTGATTGCGGGTGCGGGGCGGGCCGAAATACACTCACGCGCGTGGAGGGGGACGCCGTCGCGCACGAGGACCCGACCGACGGGCGTCGGGCCGAGCCACGCGCCCGACCGCGTCGGTGGGAGCGTCACGTCGTCGTGGACGCGACCGTGCACCACCCGGTCGAGGCCGTGTTCCCGTACCTGGCCGACCCGATGCGCTGGCACGAGTTCGCGCCGGCGGTCGCGTTCCGCCGGCAGCTCGACGACGGTCCGATCCGGGTCGGCACGCGGTGGATGTCCACGGATCGCATCGGCCCGTTCCGGGCGCACTTCATCGACACGCTCGACGTCCTCGAGGAGGGCCGGCGCGTGGTCTGGCTGTCATCGGCGCCCTGGAACGCGCGCGTCGAGTACGCGTGCACGGCGTCGGGGGCGGTGACGCGGATCAGGGCGGACTACCGGGGCGACCTCGGCGGCTCGCTGCGCTGGCAGGCCGGATGGCTCCCGCGGTGGGCGACGCACTGGATCCTCGCGGGCGACTTCCGCCGCCTCGATCGCGTGCTGGACCGGCGGGCGCGCGCCGCGCGGCGGTGGGAGGAGCGGCACGGCACCGCGTCGACGTGATCCCCCTCGGACGCCGCCGTTATGCTCGCGGCATGGGTTCCCGACTGCACGACCTGGCCGTCGAGCACCTCGGCTCGCGGATCGTGTCGGGCGAGCTCGAGCCGGGAACGGTCCTGCGCACCGAGGTGCTCGAGGCCGACCTGCGGGTGTCGCGGTCCGTCGTGCGCGAAGCCGTGCGCGTCGCGCAGTCGCTGGGCCTCGTCGAGTCGGTGCGTCGCGTCGGGATCCGGGTGCTGCCGATGGCGTCGTGGAACCTGTTCGATCCGTCGGTGATTCGGTGGCGACTCGAGTCGGAGCGGAAGGGCGCGCAACTGCGCTCGCTCACCGAACTGCGCACGGCCGTGGAGCCGGTCGCGGCCGAGCTCGCGGCGCGCTTCGCACCGCCGGAGCAGGGAGCGGAGCTCATGGGCATCGCGGCGGCCATGCGCGCGGCGGGGAGGGCCGGCGACGCCGACGCCTTCCTCGATCACGACATCGAGTTCCACCGGGCCGTGCTCCGCGCGTCGGGCAACGAGATGTTCGCCGCACTCGGCGACGCGGTCGGCGAGGTGCTGCACGGGCGCACGTCGAGCGGGCTGATGCCGGCGCATCCGAGCGAGGAGGCGATGCAGTGGCACGTGGACGTCGCCGATGCCGTCCTCGCCGGCCGGGCGGATGCCGCGCGCGAGGCCATGCTCCGGGTGCTGGGCCGGACGGCCGACGACGTCGAGCGCACCTGGCGCGACATCCCGAGGGCGCTGCCCGCGACCTGAGGCCTCGACGCCGAGGGCGATTCGTCCGCGCGCAGCGTCACGCAGCGCCATCCGTTTTAAATCATACGTATTCGATGCGATACTGATTGACGTCTGATTCTTGAGCGGTGCCGCCCTGCTAGCGTGGTGCCGGAAACCCCCACCTTCGCAGGAGCCACGAGCATGCCCGAGAGCACCACCACCGCCAGCGCGAACATCGGAGTCGTCGGCCTCGCCGTCATGGGCTCCAACCTGGCCCGCAACCTCGCCAGCCGCGAGGGCAACACCGTCGCGGTCTTCAACCGCTCCCCCGAGCGCACGCACACCCTCACCGGCGAGCACCCCGAGGCCGGCTTCGTCGCCTCGGAGAGCTACGACGACTTCGTGGCCTCGCTCGCGAAGCCCCGCACGGCGATCATCATGGTCCAGGCGGGACGGGGCACCGACGCCGTCATCTCCGAGCTCGTCTCGCGCTTCGAGCCGGGCGACATCATCGTCGACGGCGGCAACGCGAACTTCCACGACACCATCCGCCGCGAGGCCGAGATCAAGCCGACCGGCATCCACTTCGTCGGCGCCGGCATCTCGGGCGGCGAGGAGGGCGCGCTGCACGGCCCGTCGATCATGCCCGGCGGCTCGGCCGAGTCCTACGAGACGCTCGGCCCGATCCTCGCCTCGATCGCCGCGGTCGCCGAGGGCGAGCCGTGCGTGACCCACATCGGCACCGACGGCGCCGGTCACTTCGTCAAGATGGTGCACAACGGCATCGAGTACGCCGACATGCAGCTCATCGCCGAGGCGTACGACCTCATCCGCCGCGGCACGGGCAAGACCCCCGCCGAGATCGCCGACGTCTTCGCCGAGTGGAACACGGGCGAACTCGAGAGCTACCTCATCGAGATCACGGCCGAGGTGCTCCGCCAGACGGATGCCGCGACCGGGCAGCCGCTCGTCGACGTCATCCTCGACGAGGCCGGCGCCAAGGGCACGGGCGCCTGGACCGTGCAGAACGCGCTCGACCTGGGCGTGCCGGTCTCCGGGATCGCCGAGGCCGTCTTCGCCCGGTCCCTCAGCTCCAAGCGCGCGCAGCGCGAGGCCGCGGTCGACCTCCCCGGTCCCGACGAGGCCTGGTCGGTCGCGCCGGAGGACGCCGACGCGTTCATCGAGGACGTGCGCAAGGCGCTCTACGCGTCGAAGATCATCGCCTACTCGCAGGGCTTCGACGAGATCATCGCCGGCGCCGAGCAGTACGGCTGGAACGTGCACAAGGGCGAGGTCGCGAAGATCTGGCGCGCGGGCTGCATCATCCGGGCCCGCTTCCTGAACCGCATCGCCGACGCCTACGCCGACGACCCGACGCTCGTCGCGCTCGCGGTCGCGCCGTACTTCCGCGATGCGATCGCGAGCGGGCAGTCGTCGTGGCGTCGCGTCGTCGCGACCGCCGCGCAGGCCGGCATCCCGACGCCCGCATTCTCGTCGTCGCTCGCCTACTACGACGGCCTGCGCGCCGACCGGCTCCCCGCCGCACTCGTGCAGGGCCAGCGCGACTTCTTCGGCGCGCACACCTACAAGCGCGTCGACCGGCCGGGCGTGTTCCACACGCTGTGGTCGGGCGACCGCAGCGAGATCGAGACCACGCCCTCCTCGCACTGACGGATACTGGACGGACGGATCCCACGCGAGGAAGGAGGCCCGGTGCGCGAACCATCGTGGCGCCGTGACGGCGACGACCCGGACTACCGGTTCACGCTCGCCAACGAACGCACCTTCCTCGCGTGGATCCGCACCGCGCTCGCGCTGCTCGCGGGAGCGGTCCTCCTCGATCAGTTCGCCACCGCCCTCGAGCCGCGCGTGGCGGTGCTGGTCCTCGCCGTCGTGCTGGCGATCGCCGCCGCCGTCCTGAGCGTCGGCGCCTACACGCGCTGGCGCGCCAACGAGATCGCGATGCGCCGGAACGGTCCGCTCCCGTTCAGCTGGGTGCTCCCGCTGATCTCCGCGATCGGCCTGCTCGCGGCGGCCGTGCTCGCGACCCTGTTCGTGGTGACGTCATGACCGATGCCGTCGTACGCGATCCGGGCCTCCAGCCCGAGCGGACCGCGCTCGCCTGGACGCGCACCTCGTTCGCCGTCGCCCTGAACGCGCTCCTCGTCCTCCGCGAAGGACTGATCAGCGACAAGACCTGGCTGGTGGCCGCATCCGTCGTCCTCCTCGCCGGCGCCGCCGCCATCCTCGCCGTCGGCTGGCATCGCCGTCGAGCGCTCGCCGCAGCGGCCACGCCGCTGCCGCTTCCGCTCCCGATGGCCTGGACCGTCCTCGGCGCCACGCTGCTCGCCTGTGCGGCGGCGACCTGGTCGATGCTCGCGAGTTCGCCATGGTGAACCACGAGCCCGCGAGCGGGTGGGAGGAGTCCGGCGAACTCGACGACGGACCGGTCGTCGGCGCGCGCCGCAGGCGCGCCATCCGGATCGCGGTGGTGCTCGCGCTCGGCGCGATGGTGCTGCCGCTCGTGCTCTCGGCGTTCGGCGTCGCCCGCTCCGCGGCCGCGAACGCGTGCGCCGCGTACGTCGCCGACCTCAGCCGGCTCGACGACTCGCGCGTCGAGTTCGACCTCTTCGCGCGCGGCGGGCCGGGGTGGCTGTGCATCGCGGTCGCTCCGTCGGGATCGAGCACGGTGCTCGGCAACCTCGGACCGATGCCCGCGTTCCCGAGGCCCGCGGCGCCCGGCCGCGACGCCTAGTCGGGCGTTCCCGAGCCGCCCTCCGCCGTACCCGGCGCCGGCTGCGCCGACGCGGCCTGCAGCTGCTCGCGCACCTGGCGGCGGATCACCTTGCCGATCAGCGAGCGCGGGAGGTCGTCGACGGCGACGACGCGACGCGGCACCTTGTAGGGCGTCAGCCGGTCGCGCACCGCGGTGCGGATCCCGTCGGCGTCGAGCGTCGCGCCCTGGCGCAGCACGACCGCGGCGACGACCTCCTCGCCCGAGCGCTCGTCGGGCATCCCCACGACCGCGCAGTCCGCCACGTCCGGGTGCTGGCGGATCGCATCCTCCACCTCGCTCGGCGCGACGTTGAACCCGCCCGTGATGATGAGCTCCTTGATGCGGTCGACGATGCGGACGAAGCCGTCGTCGTCGATGGTGACGATGTCGCCGGTGCGGAACCACGGCGCGCCGCCGTCGGGATCGTCGACGAAGACCGCCGCGGTCTCCTCGGGCTTGTGCCAGTACCCGCCGAACACCTGCGGCCCGCGCACGACGAGTTCGCCGCGCTCCCCTGCGGGCACGTCGTTCATCGGCGAGTCGGGATCGACGACCCGGCACTCAGTGTCGGGGAGCGGCAGGCCGACGGTCCCCGCCTTGCGGGTCGGCGCGACCGGGTTCGCCATGAGCACGGGCGAGCACTCCGACAGCCCGTAGCCCTCGACGAGGTACCCGCCGGTCTTCTCCTCCCACGGCTCGACGACGGATGCCGACAGCGGCATGGCTCCCGAGATCGCGATGCTGATGCCCTCGAGCGAGACGCCCTGCTCGGCGGCCGCCGCGGTCAGTCGCTCGTAGATCGGCGGCACGGCCGGCAGGAACGTGGGCGGATGCTTCTTCACGACCTTCAGCACGAGGTCGGGATCGAACCGGGGGAACAGCACGAGCCGCGAGCCCATGCTCATCGCGAACGTGAGGCAGAGCGTCAGCCCGTAGGCGTGGAACATCGGCAGCACCGCGTAGACGACCGACGTGCCGCGCTCGATGTCGGGCACCCAGGCGCGCGCCTGCGCGGCGTTCGCGAGCAGGTTGGCGTGCGTGAGCGTGGCGCCCTTCGGGCTGCCGGTCGTGCCGCTCGTGTACTGGATGAGCGCCACGTCGCCGACGCGCGGCGCGTGGATGTGGGGTGCGATGCGGTCGGATGCCACGAGCTCCCGCCACGACACGGTGCCCTGCACGCTCGTGGTGAGCGCGGCCCGCGCCTCGCGGGCCTTCGCGATCGGCAGCCGCAGCGCGGCGCGGGTGGTGAACGGCATCGCCCGGGTGAGGTCGACCGACACGACGTGGCGCATCGCGAGGTCGTCGGGGAAGTCCTGGATGGTCGCGACGACCTTGTCCCACGCGATCACGACGCGGGCGCCGTGGTCCTCGAACTGGTGGCGGAGTTCGCGCGGCGTGTACAGCGGGTTGTGCTCCACGACGATCGCGCCGAGCCGGAGCACGGCGTAGAACGCGACGATGTGCTGCGGGCAGTTCGGCAGCACGATGGCGACCGGGTCGCCCGCCTGCACGCCGAGCCGCCGCAGGCCCTCCGCCGCGCGATCGATCTGCTCGCCGAGCTCGGCGTACGTCGTCGTGCGGCCGAAGAACTCCAACGCCGGACGATCCGGGTACTGCTCGACCGTGTGGTGGATCAGGTCGATGAGCGACCCCTCGGGGGCGGGGAGCGAGTGCGGGACGCCCGGGGCGTAGCTCGCGAGCCAGGGCCTGGCCGCGGCATCCGTCATCAGGCGGCCCCGTCGAACATGCTCGTGACGGAGCCGTCCTCGAAGACCTCGTGGATAGCGCGGGCCAGCAGCGGCGCGATCGGGAGCACCGTGAGGCGGTCCCAGCGCTTCTCCTCGGGCAGCGGCAGGGTGTCGGTGACGACGACGCGGTCGATGAAGTCGGACTGCAGGATCTCGGTCGCCGGGTTGGAGAACACCGCGTGGGTGGCCGCGACCACGACTCCGGTCGCGCCGTTCGCCTTCAGCGCCTCGGCGGCCTTCACGATCGTGCGGCCGGTGTCGATGAGGTCGTCGACCAGCAGGCACACCCGGCCGTCGACCTCGCCCACGATCTCGTGCACCGAGACCTGGTTCGGCACGAGCGGGTCGCGACGCTTGTGGATGATCGCGAGCGGCACGCCGAGCTTGTCGGACCAGATGTCGGCGACGCGCACGCGGCCCATGTCGGGCGAGACGACCGTCAGGGTCTCGGGGTCGAGCGAGTTCTTGAACTCCTCGAGCAGCACGGGCATGGCGAAGAGGTGGTCGACGGGCCCGTCGAAGAAGCCCTGGATCTGCGCGGCGTGCAGGTCGATGGACATGATCCGGTCGGCGCCCGCCGCCTTGTAGAGGTCGGCGACGAGGCGCGCCGAGATGGGCTCGCGGCCGCGGCCCTTCTTGTCCTGGCGGGCGTAGGGGTAGAACGGCGAGACGACGGTGATGCGCTTCGCCGACGCGCGCTTCAGCGCGTCGACCATGATGAGCTGCTCCATGAGCCACTCGTTGATCGGCGCCGCGTGCGACTGGATGACGAACGCGTCGGACCCGCGCACGCTCTCGTCGTACCGGGCGTAGAGCTCGCCGTTGGCGAAGGTGCGGGCATCGGTCGGGACCAGCTCGCTGCCGAGTTCGGCGGCGATCTGCTTCGCGAGCGCCGGATGCGCACGCCCCGACACGAGGACCAGGCGCTTGGATCCGGTGGTCTCGATTCCCGACATGCTCACAGTCCTTCCCACCGGCGTTGCCGGGTGCTATTCGGCTTCACGTCCATCGCCGTCGGCCTCGCCCGCCTCGTGCGCCGCCTGCGCGGCCTCGGCCGCCTGCGCGGCCGCGGTTCCGGCACGGTGCTGCTGGACCCATCCGTCGATGTTGCGTTGCGGGGCGACGTTCACGCCGAGCGCACCGGCCGGCACGTCCTTCCGGACGACCGTGCCTGCCCCCGTGTACGCCCCGTCCCCAATCGTAACGGGCGCGACGAAGACGCCGTGCGAGCCGGTTCGCACGTGCGAGCCGATCGTGGTGCGGTGCTTGGCCACGCCGTCGTAGTTGGCGGTGATCGATCCGGCGCCGACGTTCGAGCCCTCGCCGATCTCGGTGTCGCCGATGTACGAGAGGTGCGGCACCTTGCTGCCCGCGCCGATGCGCGCGTTCTTCGTCTCGACGAAGGTGCCGATCTTGCCGTCGGCGTCGAGCACGGTGCCCGGGCGGAGGTACGCGAACGGGCCGACCGTCGCACCGGCGCCGATCACCGCCAGCGTGGCATCCGTTCGCTTCACCTCGGCCCGCTCGCCGACCTCGCAGTCGACGAGCGTGGTGTCGGGACCGACGATCGCGCCCGACGCGATCGCGGTCGCGCCCTTGAGCTGCGTGCCCGGGCGGACGGTGACGTCGGGTTCGATGCGCACGGCGAGGTCGATCCAGGTCGTCGCCGGGTCCTCGACGGTCACGCCGTTCAGCTGCCAGCCCCGGACGATGAGCGCGTTCAGCCGGGCCGCGGTCTCGGAGAGCTGCGCGCGGTCGTTCACGCCCGCGACGAGCCACGACTCGGAGACCGGCCGCGCCTTCACCTCGGAGCCCGCGCCACGCAGCAGGGCGATGATGTCGGTGAGGTACTTCTCGCCCTGCGCGTTGTCGGTCGTGAGGTTCGCGAGCTGGTCGCGCAGCGCGGCCGCCCCGAACGCGTAGACGCCGGCGTTGACCTCGTCGATGGCGAGCTCGTCGTCGGTCGCGTCCTTCTGCTCGACGATGCGGTCGAAGGCGCCCTCGGCGCTGCGGACGATGCGGCCGTACCCGCTGGGGTCGTCGTACCGTGCCGAGAGGACGGATGCCGCGAGCCCGTCGGCCCGGTGGCGCTCGAGCATCTCGGCGAGGGTCGAGGCGTTGAGGAGCGGCACGTCGCCGTTCAGGACCAGCACGTCGCCCGTGAAGTCGTCGGGGAGCGCCGCGATGGCCTGCTCCACCGCGCGTCCGGTCCCGGCGACCTCGTCCTGGTCGACGATGACCGCCTCGGGCAGCTCGGCCTGGATCGCGCCGGCGACGAGGTCGCGTTCGTGGCGGACGACCGCCACCACGTACCTGGCGTCCAGGGCTCGCGCCGTGGCGAGCACGTGGGCGATGATCGGGGCGCCCGCGAGCGGGTGCAGGATCTTCGGGGTGGCCGACTTCATGCGGGTGCCCTGTCCCGCTGCGAGCACGATGATCGCGAGGTTCTCGTCCATGCTCCGCCACCAGGATTCGAACCTGGTCCTCACAGCTCCAAAGGCTGTCGTGCTGCCGTTACACCATGGCGGACCGCGCGCGGAGCCGCCCGCGGGCGGCCCTCGGGCGCGGTGTCAAGTCTGCCATGCGAGGTGCGTGCGGCGATGCGGAGGGCGCTCAGGCGGACAGCGCGTCCGCGATCCGGTCGGCCCACGCGCGGATCTCGTCCCAGTCCCTCAGGTCCTGGTACTCCTCCGGCGTGTTCTGGAGCATCGCGCGCTCGACGAAGTTCCCCGGGTCCTGCGGCACGTGGCCGCCGAACACCACGTGCTCGCGGACGCCGAGCGCCTCGGCCTGCTCGATGACCTTGCGCGGCTCGAGCCACTTGTCGTCGTCGGGCGGCGCATCGGGCTTCGGCTCTCCGATCGGGCCCGAGCTGAAGACCCAGAACGGCATCGCCGCGAGCCGGTCGCGCTCGTGCGAGAGGAAGTGCCGCGCCTCGCGGCGCCAGCGGCCGGCGTAGGTCGCGCTGCCGAGCACGACGGCGTCGAAGCCGTCGGCGGTGGCGTGCCCGGCCTCCGCCGCCTCGGCGACGTGGCCCCGCGCGCGGAGTTCGCCGGCGATCGCCTCGGCGATCTCGGCGGTGGACTGGTGCTTGGTCGCGTAGGCGACGAGGACGTGTGCCATGCCTTCCACCCTGCGACCGCGAGCCCGTGCGGTCGGGACCTTGGGCCCTCGGCGTCGACGGGCGGGCGCGCACGCGGTGGGATACTGGCGGCATGACGACCGGCGACCAGGACGAGGTGGACCGGATCGTCGACGACTGGGAGCGCGAGCGCCCCGACCTCGACTTCGCGCCGCTCCAGGTGTTCTCGCGCGTCGGCAGGCTCGCGAAGCTCCTCGATCGGGCGCGCAAGCAGGCCTTCGAGCGTTCCGAGCTCGAGTCGTGGGAGTTCGACGTGCTCTCGGCCCTGCGCCGGGCGGGCGCGCCATTCCGCCTGCCGCCGAAGGCGCTGCTCGCGCAGACGCTCGTCTCGAGCGGCACCATGACGAACCGGATCGACCGGCTCGTCGGCCGCGGGCTCGTGACCCGGCAGACCGATCCGCACGACGGCCGCGGCATCCTCGTGGAGATGACCCCGGCCGGGGTCACGCGTGTCGACGCGGCGATCACGCGGCTCGTCGACGCCGAGGCCGAGCTGCTCGCCGGCCTGCCCCCCGCCGAGCAGCGCCGGCTGGCCGCGCTGCTGCGGAAGCTCTCGCTCGGCTTCGCCTGATCCGGCCGGATGCCGCGACGCGTGCGGCACGCGGCATCCGTCGCCCGGGGCCCGTCGCCCGGGGCCCGAGCGGGGCGTCGCGGACCCGGCTATCGCCCGAGCACCCGCCGCGCGAGCCGGTTGCCGACACCCTGCACGACCTGCACGAAGACGACGATGAGGAGGACTGCGGCCCAGGTCACCACCGGCTCGAACTGCCGGAACCCGTAGAGCTGCGCGAAGTAGCCGAGGCCGCCGCCGCCGATGAGCCCCGCCATCGCGGACATGTCGATCACCGCGATGACGATGAACGTGTAGCCGAGGATCAGCGGTCCGAGCGCCTCGGGCACCACGACCGTGCCGAGGATGCGCGCGGGGCCCGCGCCCATCGACCGCGCCGCCTCGATGACGCCCGGCCGCACGGTCACGAGGTTCTGCTCGACGATGCGCCCGATCGCGAACGAGGCGGCGAGCGAGAGCGCGAAGATCGCGGCATCCGTCCCGATGCCCACGCCGATGACCGCGCGCGTCAGCGGCTGCACGGCCGCGATGAAGATGATGAACGGGATCGGCCGGAAGAAGTTGATGACGACGTTGAGCACCGTGTTCACGACGGCGTTCGGCAGCAGTCCCCCGCGCCGCGTGGCGTAGAGGCCGAGGCCGAGCAGGAACCCGCCTGCGCCGCCGAAGAGCATGGTGAGCGCGACCATGTAGAGGGTCTCGCCCGCGGCGGCCCAGAATTCGGGGCCCAGTTCGAGCAGCCGGTCCATCAGCGCGCCTCCGTGACGTCGGCGTGCTGCGAGACCGCGACGAGCGCGCGGTCGATCGCGGCGTCGTCGCCGCGCACGGCGAGGGTCAGGTGGCCGAAGGCGCGGCCGCGGATGTCGTTGATGCCGCCGTAGACGAGCTCGAACTCGAGCCCGGCCTCGGCGAGGTCGAGGAACACGCGCGCCTGCCTTGCGTCGCCGTCGCGGAACGAGCACGTCACGATGCGTCCCTCGTGCCGCTCGCGCAGGACCGCGAGCTCGGTCGGCGAGGGCACGCCCTTGACCACCGTGCCGACGAAGCTCCGCGACGACGGATGCCGCGGGGCGGAGAAGACGTCGAAGACGTCGCCGTGCTCGATGACCCGGCCCCGGTCCATCACGGCGACCTTCGTCGCGATCGACTGGATGACGTCCATCTCGTGCGTGATGACGATGATCGTCACGCCCTGCTCCTCGTTCACGCGCTTCAGGAGCGCGAGCACCTCCTGCGTCGTCTCGGGGTCGAGCGCGCTCGTCGCCTCGTCGGCGAGGAGGATGCGCGGGCGCGTCGCGAGCGCGCGGGCGATGCCCACGCGCTGCTTCTGCCCGCCCGAGAGCTGGTCGGGGCGAGCGCCCGCCTTGTCCGAGAGGCCCACGAACGCGAGCAGCTCGTCGACGCGGGCCCGGATGTCGGCCTTCGCCCACCCGGCGACCTTCAGCGGGTAGGCGACGTTGGCGCGCACGGTCTTCGCCTCGAAGAGCTCGAACTGCTGGAAGACCATGCCGATGCCGAGGCGGATGCCGCGGAGTTCGCGCTCGCGGAGGCCGGTGATCTCCCGGCCGTCGATGCGGATCGAGCCGCTCGTGGCGGGTTCGAGCGCGTTGACGAGGCGCACGAGCGTCGACTTGCCGGCACCCGAGTACCCGATGATGCCGTACACGTCGCCGGCCTCGATCTCGAGCGAGACGTCGTCGACGGCGACGACCGGTTCGGCCGCGCGGCCCGCGGCCGGATAGGACTTGCTGACGTGCTCGAGGGTGACGAGCGCCATGCGGTACCTCCTTGCATGAGCATCCCCGGTGGTCGAGTGGCGCCGGAGGCGCGTATCGAGACCTCGCACGGGTCTCGATACGGGCGCTGCGCGGCCTACTCGACCACCGGGGCCCGTCGTCGTGTCAGCCCTGGGCTCGGGTGTCGTCCTCGACCGTGGCGAGCGCGTCGACGAGTTCGTCGACCGGCGTCGTGAGCGCGACGGCGGTGTCGCCGGAGGCCTCGAGCAGGCCCGCCCGGACCTCGGGGTCGGTCTGGAAGATCTCGACGAGCTTCAGGTACGTCTCGTCGTCGGCGTCGTCGGCGCGGGCCGCGAAGATGTTCACGTACGGCAGCGCGTTCGGGTCGCTCGGGTCGTCCTGCGCGATCGCGTCGGCGAAGGTGAGACCGGCGTCCTGCACGAAGTCGTTGTTGATGATCGCCGCGGCGACGTCGGGCAGGCTCGTCGGCGTGAGCGACGCCTCGAGCGGCGTCACCTTCACCTTCGAGTTCGCCTCGTCGATGTCGTCGACGGTCGAGAAGATCGAGCCGCCGCCGTCGAGCTCGATGAGGCCGGCCGACTGCAGCACGAGGAGTGCGCGGGCCAGGTTCGAGGGGTCGTCGGGCACGGCCACGGTCTCGCCGGCCGGGATGTCGTCGACCGAGTCGTAGGCCAGCGAGTAGAGGCCGAGCGGGTAGATCGCGGTCGAGCCGATCGGCGCGAGGTCGGCGTCGGCCGACACGTTGTAGTCGGCGAGGTACACGATGTGCTGGAACTGGTTGAGGTCGAGCTCGCCCTCGGTGAGCGCCGGGTTGGGCTGGGTGTAGTCGGCGAAGTCGACGAGTTCGATGTCGATGCCGGCGTCGGCGGCGGCCTCCTCGAAGGCCGGCCACTGCGGGTCGGACTTGCCGACGACGCCGATGCGGACGACGTCGTCGCCCTCGGCGGCACCGGCGGACGAGCAGGCGGCGAGGCCGATGACGAGCGGGGCTGCGGCGAGCGCGGCGACGAGCTTGGTGGTGGAGCTGGGCATGGCGGGGTTCCTTTTCACGATGGGCGCGCGATCAGGTGCTGGTGGCGGTGGTGCCTGGACATGACGAACCCCACCGCTGGTGGCGGTGGGGCCTCGTTGCCGCGATCGCGGGCGCATTCCAACGGTAGGCGAAGGATCTGCGCTCGATTGACCACCCGGTCATCGAGCGTCACAGATCCTGCGATCTCACCCCTCGAGCTGCTCGGATACTTCGAGCCATCGGGTCTCGAGCTCCGCGACGGAGTCCTCGAACGTGCGCAACTCGTCGCCGAGCGTGCCGAGCCCGACGTAGTCGGACTGGTCGTGGCGGGCGAGCTTCTCGTGCTGCTCGGCGATCTGCGACTGCAGCTTCTCCAGGCGTCGGTCGATCGACGAGAGCTCCTTCTCGGCGGCGCGGCGGTCGGCGCCCGTGAGGGCCGGGGAGGATCTCGATACGCTGCCTTCGGCTGCTGCTCGACCATCGGTTGCCTCCGGTGGTCGAGGAGCACCCGGCGAAGCCGAGCTCCCCGGTGGTCGAGTAGCACCCGGCGCAGCCGGGCGCGTATCGAGACCCGCCGCCCGCAGCTCGAGGTACTGGTCGACGCCGCGCGGCAGGTCGCGGAGGTGCCCGTCGAGGATCGCGACCTGCCGGTCGGTGACCCGCTCGACGAGGTACCGGTCGTGCGACACGACGAGCAGCGTTCCGGGCCACGCGTCGAGCAGGTCCTCGATCGCGGCGAGCATGTCGGTGTCGAGGTCGTTCGTCGGCTCGTCGAGGATCAGCACGTTCGGCTCCTGCAGCAGGATCAGCAGGAGCTGGAGGCGCCGCTTCTGGCCGCCCGAGAGGTCGCGCACCGGCGTCGCGAGCTGCTGGTTCGTGAAGCCGAGCCGCTCGAGCAGCTGCCCCGGCGTGAGCTCGACGGCCTTCGAGCCGGACCCGAACACGTAGCTCGTCTTCTGCGCGGCGACGACCGCGCTCACCCGCTCGTCGGTCCACTCGGCGAGCTCCGCGAGCTCCTGGCTGAGCACGGCGATCTTCACGGTCGTGCCGCGCTTCACCCGGCCGGTGGTCGGCTGCACCTCGCCCGTGACGAGCTTCAGCAGCGTCGACTTGCCGGCGCCGTTCACGCCGAGGATGCCGGTGCGCTCGCCCGGCGCGATGCGCCACTCGAGCTCGTGCAGCACGGTCCGGGTCGACGGCGCGCCGGACGCGGCATCCCGCACCGGGTACTCGACCGTCACGCCGAGCAGGTCGACGACGTCCTTGCCGAGGCGCGAGACCGCCAGGCGGTTGAGCTCGACGGGGTTGCGGACGGGCGGCTCGTCCTCGATGAGCTGGTTCGCCGCCTCGATGCGGAACTTCGGCTTCGACGTGCGCGCGGGCGCGCCGCGGCGCAGCCACGCGAGCTCCTTGCGCATGAGGTTCCGGCGCTTGGCCTCGGAAGCGGCGGCCATCCGGTCGCGCTCGACCCGCTGCAGCACGTACGCGGCGTACCCGCCCTCGAAGGGCTCCACGATACGGTCGTGCACCTCCCACGTGGCGGTGCACACCTCGTCGAGGAACCAGCGGTCGTGCGTGACGACCACGACGGCGCCGTCGCTCGCCGCCCAGCGGCCCTTCACGTGCCGCGCGAGCCACGCGATGCCCTCGACGTCGAGGTGGTTCGTGGGCTCGTCGAGGAACAGCACGTCCCACTCGCCGACGAGGAGCGCCGCGAGCCCGACGCGGCGGCGCTGGCCGCCCGACAGGTCGCCCACGCGGCCCTGCCACGGCACATCCGCCAGCAGGCCCGCGATCACGTCGCGCACCTTCGCGTCGCCCGCCCAGACGTGCTCCTCGATGCCGCCGACGACGGCCTCGGCGACCGTGGCATCCGCGTCGACCGTGTCGGCCTGGTCGAGCATGCCGATGCGCACGTCGCGCCGCACGGTCACGCGCCCGCCGTCGGGCTCGAGCCGCCCCGCGAGCAGCTTCAGCAGCGTCGACTTGCCGTCGCCGTTGCGCCCCACGATGCCGATGCGGTCGCCCTCGTCGATGCCGAGGGTCACCTCGTCGAAGACGATGCGCGTGGGGAACTCGAGGTGCAGGCGCTCGGCGCCGAGGAGGTGTGCCATGTCGCGCTCAACCCTACTTCGCCGCGCTCGGCGCGACCGAGGCGGGTCAGAAGGGCAGCACGCGGGCGCCGTGCACGGGTCCGTGCACGTGGAGCGCCGTGAGGCCGGCCGCCGAGAGCGCGACCTGGAGCTCGAGCGCGCTGTCGGCGTCGTCGACGAGGAACGCGACCGTCGGCCCCGAACCCGAGACGAGGCCCGCGAGGGCGCCGTTCTGCTCTCCGAGGTCGATCACCTGCGCGAGCCGGCCGGCGAGCCCGACCGCCGCCGACTGCAGGTCGTTGTGCAGCGCGGCGGCGAGCTGCCGAGGATCGCCCGCGCGGAGCGCGTGCAGCACGGCCGCGTCGACCGTCGGCGAGTCGAGCGCCGAGCGCGCGCCGTGGTGGCCGTCGCGCCACTCCGGGTCGAGGCCGGCGTCGCGGCGACGGTCGAGCTCGCCGTACACGGCCGGCGTGGAGAGCCCGAAGTCGGCGATCGCGAGCACCCAGTGGAACGACCCCGTGGCCAGCGCCGGACTCAGTCGGTCGCCGCGCCCGGTACCGATCGCCGTGCCGCCGGTGAGCGCGAACGGCACGTCGGCGCCGAGCGACGCGGCGAGCGCGTGCAGTTCCTCCTTCGGCAGCGCCGTGCCCCACAGGGCGTCGCACGCGACGAGCGTGCCCGCGGCATCCGCCGACCCGCCGCCCATGCCGCCCGCGATGGGCACGTGCTTGTCGATCTCGAGCCGCACGCCGCCCGGCACGCCGGCGTGGCGGGCGAGCAGCTTCGCCGCGCGGATCGCGAGGTTCGAGGCATCCGTCGGCAGGCCCGAGGTGTCGACCGAGCCGCCGAACGCGACCGAGAACTCGTCGTCGGGCCAGGCGCGGACGTCCTCGTACAGCGACACGGCCTGGTACGCCGTCGCGACGTCGTGGTAGCCGTCGTCGTCGAGCGCGCCGACCCGCATGAAGAGGTTGATCTTCCCGGGGGCTCGGACGTGCACTGACGCGTCGGTCGCCGGGAACACCATGGCACCACGCTAGCCGACGCGGGCGGGCCGATCGCGCACCGCCGAGGCCACGTCGGCGGCGCGGGCAGGGCGCGGTCGCTCGCGAGGGTCAGGCGACGGATGCCGCGGTGCGCGCGATCCGCAGGAAGTCCTCGACGGTGAGCTGCTCGCCGCGCGCCTGCGGGTCGACGTCCGCAGCCTGGAGCATGGCGCTCGCCGTGGCGGCGGAGCCGCCGAGCACGCCGGAGAGCGACTGGCGGAGCATCTTCCGCCGCTGCTGGAACGCGGCGTCGACGAGCGCGAACACGGCGATGCGCTCCTGCTCGGTGCCGGGCGGATCGCCGGGTGCGTCGCCGCGCTCGAAGCCGACGAGCACCGAGTCGACGTTCGGCACGGGCCAGAACACCATGCGCGACACCTGCCCCGCCGTGCGCCAGTCGCCGTACCAGCCCGCCTTCACGCTCGGCGCGCCGTAGACCTTCGAGCCGGGCTCGGCGGCGAGCCGGTGTCCGACCTCGGCCTGCACCATCACGATGCCCGAGGTGAGCGACGGGAAGTGCTCGAGCAGGTGCAGCAGCACGGGGACCGAGACGTTGTAGGGCAGGTTCGCGACGAGCCGCGTGGGCTCCCCCGGCAGCTCGTCGACGCGCAACGCGTCCTCGCGGACGACCGTGAGGGACGTGCCGGGCTGCATGACGCTGACCGTGTGCGGGAGCTGGGCCGCGAGGCGCGCGTCGATCTCGACGGCGATCACCTCTGCGCCCGCCTCGAGGAGGCCGAGCGTCAGCGAACCGAGCCCCGGTCCGATCTCGAGCACGGTCTCGCCGCGCTGCACGCCCGCGGTCTGCACGATGCGGCGGACCGTGTTGGCGTCGTGCACGAAGTTCTGGCCGAGCTTCTTCGTCGGCGTCACGTCGAGCAGCTCGGCGAGGTCGCGGATCTCGGCCGGCCCGAGCAGGCGCGGCGTGACGGCGCCGCCGCCGTCGGCCTCATGCCGATGCGCGTTCACGCCCTGCACCCCCGCACCCTCCCGATGCTGGGGCAGTCGGCGCCGACCGCGCACGCGGCGCGCCGCGTCACGCGGAACCCGCCTCGAGCCCGTCGGCCCACGAGCCGTAGGCGCGCTCGGTGTTCGCGGCGACCTGTGCGCACAGCTCGTCGAGGTCGGCGCCCAGGGCCTCGGCCATGAATCGCATGGTGTGCGGCACGAGGTACGGGGCGTTCGGCCGGCCCCGGAGCGGCACGGGGGTGAGGTACGGCGCGTCGGTCTCGACGAGGATCCGGTCGCGCGGCACGACCCGGAGCGCCTCGCGCAGGTTCCCGGCGTTCTTGAACGTCACGTTGCCCGCGAAGGAGCAGTACCAGCCGGCGTCCCCTGCGAGGCGGGCGAGCTCCTCGCCGCCGGAGAAGCAGTGGAAGATCGTCGTCTCGGGCGCCCCCACGCGGCGGAGGGTCGCGACGACCTCGTCGTGCGCGTCGCGGTCGTGGATCTGCAGCGCGATGCCGTGCCGCTTCGCGATGTCGATGTGCGCCTCGAACGAGCGGAACTGCGCGTCGCGGCCGTCGTCGCCCGTGCGGTAGAAGTCGAGGCCGGTCTCGCCGACCGCGCGCACGCGCGGGCGCGCCGCGAGCTCGTCGATGACGGCGATCGCCGCGTCGAGCTCGCCGCGCCGATCGAGCTCGGGCGCCTCGTTCGGGTGCAGGGCGACCGCGGCCAGCAGGCGGGGCTCGCGCGCGGCGATCTCGGCCGACCAGCGGCTGGTCGCGACATCCGTGCCGACCTGCACGGCGCCCGCGACGCCGACGGATGCCGCGCGCTCGAGATGCTCGTGCGCCGTGAGCGGCAGCGCCCCGTCGGCGATCTCGAGGTGCGTGTGGTTGTCGTAGACGGCGACCGCCAACGGTTCGGGCGGCGGCGGGTACTCGGCGGCGCGGCCGCCGTCGGAGCGGGTGCGCAGGTGCTCGGCGCCAGCCGTCACTCGGTCGCCTCCACGCGCGGGAACAGCGGCTCGAGCGCGGAGGTCCGCGTGCCGACGCTCCACTCGTGGGCGCGGTCGATGCGCTGCTCCTGCACGGTGCGGGGCGCGCCGAGCGCGGTCCAGAGCTTCGCGGTCGCCTTGGGCAGCACCGGCGAGAGCAGCACGGCGAGCGTGCCGACGCCGTGGTACGCGGTCTCGAGCACGGCCTCGAGGCGAGCGCGCTTGGTCTCGTCCTTCGCGAGCGCCCACGGCTCCTGCTCGGTGATGTACCCGTTCAGCGCGTCGACGAGCTTCCACGTCGCGGCGATCGCCTCGTGGATCTGCAGTCGCTCGATCGCCTGCCACGCGGCATCCGTCGCCTCGGCCTCGATGCGCCGGATCGCCTCGTCGGCCTCCGTGCGGGCCGCCTCGGTGCCGGTCGGCACCTCGCCGCCGCAGTACCGTCCGATCATGGCGATCACGCGCGAGGCGAGGTTGCCGAAGCCGTTGGCGAGCTCGGCCTGGTAGCGCGCCGCGAGGTCCTCCCACGAGAACGAGCCGTCCTGTCCGAACGAGATCGCCGAGAGGAAGTAGTACCGGAATGCGTCGGAGCCGAACGTCTCGGTGATCTGCGACGGCGCGATGCCGGTGAGCTTCGACTTCGACATCTTCTCGCCGCCGACGAGCAGCCAGCCGTGGCCGAACACGCCGGTCGGCACGTCGAGGCCCGCGGCCATGAGCATGGCCGGCCAGATGACGGCGTGGAAGCGGAGGATGTCCTTGCCCACCAGGTGCTGCGCCGGCCAGCGCCGCGCGAACCGCTCGTCGTCCTCGCCGTACCCGACGGCGGTGATGTAGTTGAGGAGCGCGTCGAACCAGACGTAGACGACGTGGGTCTCGTCCCACGGCACCTTCACGCCCCAGTCGAACGTCGACCGCGAGATCGAGAGGTCGTCGAGGCCGCGCCGCACGAAGCTCACGACCTCGTTGCGCGCCGACTCGGGCTGCACGAAGTCGGGACGGGTCTCGTACAGCTCGAGCAGCTTGTCGGCGAACGCCGACATGCGGAAGAAGTAGTTCTTCTCGTGCAGCAGCTCGACGGGCTTGGAGTGGATGGCGCAGACGAGCTGCCCCTCGTACTCGCCCGTGCCGTCGACGAGCTCGGACTGCTGCTTGTACTCCTCGCAGCCGACGCAGTAGTAGCCCTCGTACTCGCCCGTGTAGATCCAGCCCTCGTCGAAGAGGTGCTGGAGGAACTTCTGCACGTTGCGCTCGTGGCGCTCGTCGGTCGTGCGGATGAAGTCGTCGTTGGCGACGTCGACGGTGTCGAGCAGCGGCTTCCACGCCTCGGCGACGAGCTTGTCGGCCCACTCCTGCGGGCTCACGCCGTTCGCGGTCGCCGTGCGGAGGATCTTCTGGCCGTGCTCGTCGGTGCCGGTGAGCATCCACGTGTCGCGACCCGCCTGGCGGTTCCACCGCGCGAGCACGTCGGCGGCCACCTCCGTGTACGCGTGCCCGATGTGCGGCACGTCGTTGACGTAGAAGATGGGGGTCGTGATGTAGAACGAGGAGGCGTCGGCCATGCCGACAATCCTACGGGCGCGCATCGGTGCGCTACGCCCGAGCGGATGCCGCCCTCCGGTCGCCGCCGGCGCGGCTCAGCCGCCCGCAGCCCCACCGTCCTTCCCGTTCGGCGGGCCCTGCGCGGCGGCGTGCGTCTCCGCGCGGCGCTGCCGCGCCCGGCCGTCCGCGAGCACGGGCGGGATCTGCTCCTGGACCTGCATCCGCTCGTGCGGGGTCGGCACGCCGATCGTCAGGTCCTGCTCGCGCAGACCCTTGACGGCGCGCACCTTCTGCCCCGGGTAGTCGACGACCTTCATGCCGATCACGATCTTCCCCGCCGAGTCGCGGTGGTCGAGCTCCCGGTACGCGTCGGCGACGTCGGCGAGCGGGAACACGTCCGCGATCGGCAGTCGCACCTGCCGGTCGGCCACGAGCTGCGCGATGCGGCCGAGCGCGATCGTGTCGCCGGCCCAGAGCTTGATCGCGTCGTGGTCCTCGACCGCGGCCCAGTCGGTCGTCGTGAAGACGCGCGACGCGGGCACGCCGAGCTCCGCGGCCTCCGCGGTCTGCCCGCCGAGGAAGTCGAGGAACCCGGTGACCGGGCGGTCCGTCAGCATCCGCACCCGCGCCGCGAGGTCGGGACCGTAGGCGAGCGGCTCGATCCCGAACTGCCGCACGAAGTCGAACCGGGACTCGGCGGTCGTGCCGATCACCCCGGCGCCGCGCGCCCGTGCGAGCTGCGCCGCGAGGCATCCGATGCCGCCGGCCGCCGCCGTCACGACGACGAGGTCGCGGGGGCCGAGGTTCAGCCCGTCCACCGCGCCGAGCGCGGTCGTTCCCGCCACGTACAGCGATCCGGCGACCTCCCAGGAGAGCGAGACGGGCTTCGGCAGCAGCTGCGCCTCGGGCACGAGCACGTAGGCCGCCTGCGCGCCGCGCGCGACGTAGCCCATGACCTCGTCGCCCCGGCGGAACCGCGTGACGCCCTCGCCGACGGCGTCGACGACGCCCGCGAGGTCGCGCCCCTGCCCCGAGGGGAACTCGACCGGCCAGTGGTCCTGGCGGTCGCCGCGCCGCACCGCGGTCTCGACGGGCGAGATGCCGCTGGCGAAGACCTCGACGAGCACCTCCCCCGGTCCGGGCTTCGGAACGTCGACCTCGACGACCTCGAGCACCTCCGGCCCGCCGAACGACTCGAACACCACTGCCCTTGCCATCGTCCCCACCCCCGCGTCGGTCCTGTGCTTTCAGGGTCCTCCCGTCGAATGGGAGCCGGATGGGAGCCGCCTGTGACTTCGATGCATACGTACGCATGGAGCACCACGGGTGCGCCGATCCGGCTCGGCGGGCCCGTCGGCGGGACGGTCGGCGGGGCTACCGCTCGGCCCTGGCCGCAAGCGCGGCCTCGTACAGGTCGCGCTTGCCGAGTCCCGTCTCGCCCGCGACGAGCGCCGCGGCATCCTTCAGCCTGGTGCCGGATGCCGCGAGCGCGACGACCCGCGCGACCGCCTCGCCGGCATCGGCTGCGGGTGCCTCGGCCGCGCCCCCGACCACGACGCAGATCTCGCCGCGCACGCCGCCCTCGGCCCACTCCGCGAGCTCGCCGAGGGGGCCGCGCCGGACCTCCTCGTGGAGCTTCGTCAGCTCGCGGCACACCGCGGCGGGCCGTTCGGCGCCGAACGCCTCCGCGAGCGCGCCGAGGCTCGCGGCCAGCCGCGACGGCGCCTCGAAGAAGACGAGCGTGCGGCGGTCCCCGGCGAGTTCGGCGAGGCGGCGCGAGCGCTCCCCCGCCTTGCGCGGCAGGAAGCCCTCGAACGCGAACCGGTCGGTCGGCAGGCCCGACACGGCGAGCGCGGTCACGACCGCGCTCGGCCCCGGGATCGCCGTGACGTCGACGCCCGCGGCGACCGCGGCCTGCACGAGCGGGAAGCCCGGGTCGGACACCGTCGGCATGCCGGCGTCGCTCAGCACGAGCACGTCGCCCTCGCTCGCGAGCGCGACGAGGTCGCCCGCACGGGCGCGCTCGTTGTGCTCGTGCAGCGCGATGAGCCGGGGGCGGTTCGCGATGCCGAGCGCCGCGAGCAGGCGCTGCGTGACGCGCGTGTCCTCCGAGGCCACCACGTCGGCGTCCTCGAGCGCCTGCCGCAGCCGGGTCGACGCGTCGCCGAGGTTGCCGATGGGCGTCGCCGCGAGGATGATCACCGGTCCAGTCTGGCGCACGGGCGCCGCGTGACGCGCGATTAGGGTGGAGCGCATGGGTCTCCACGAGGTCGACGCGAGCGCGCGCGACGCGCACGAGGCGGCCCCCGACGGGAGCGACGGCGACCGGCCCGCACCGGAGCGCGAGCCCGAGGCATCCGACGCCCCCGCCCCACCCGCGTCGGCGCGCGGGCCCGTCGGCACCCGCCTCGACGCGTGGTGGTCGAACCTGCTGCGCACGCCGCGCCGCCGTGCGCTGTGGACCTGGGGCGGCCCGATCGCGGTGACGCTCCTCGCCGCGGTGCTGCGGTTCTGGAACCTCGGGCACCCGCAGGCGATCGTGTTCGACGAGACCTACTACGTGAAGGATGCCTGGACGCTCCTCGCGAACGGCTACGAGTCGGCGTGGCCCGAGGGGGCGAACGAGGACTTCGCTCGCGGCGACACCGAGGTGTTCTCCGACGATCCCGCGTACGTCGTGCACCCGCCGCTCGGCAAGTGGATGATCGGCCTCGGCATGGCGCTGTTCGGCGCCGACAGCGCGTTCTGGTGGCGCGCGTCGACGGCGCTCGCCGGCACGGTCGCGGTCTTCCTCATGACCATGATCGGCACGCGCCTGTTCCGCTCGACGCTCGTCGCCGTGATCGCCGGGTTCCTGCTCGCGATCGACGGCAACGCGATCGTCATGAGCCGGGTGGCACTGCTCGACAACTGGGTGATGCTGTTCTGCCTGCTCGGCTTCTGGTTCGTCCTGCTCGACCGCGCGGCGACCGAGGCGCGGCTGCGCGAACGGCTGGCCGCCCTCCGCGCCGGCGGCGGCGATCCGCACTGGGGGCCCGTCGTCTGGGCGCGCCCCTGGGTCATCGCGGCGGGCGTCGCATTCGGTGCCGCGACCGCCGTGAAGTGGTCGGGCCTCTACTTCATCGCCGCCTTCGGCCTCTACCTCGTGCTCGTCGACGCTATGGCGCGGCGCCGCGCCGGGCTCGGGTTCTGGGTCGAGGGCGCGCTGTTCAAGCAGGCGCCCGCGACCTTCCTCCTGCTCGTCCCCGTGGCCGGCGTCGTCTACCTGGCCTCGTGGACCGGATGGCTCGTCACCGACGGCGGCTACTACCGCGGCTGGGCCGACGAACCGGGCAACGCAGCGACGGGGTTCTGGTCGTGGGTGCCGCACTCGCTCCAGAGCCTCTGGCACTACCACCAGGCCGCGTACGGCTACCACGTCGGCGTGGCCTCCCCGCATCCGTGGCAGGCGAACCCCCTGACCTGGCCGATCTCGTGGCGGCCGACGAACATGTACTTCGCCTCGACCACCGACGGGTCGGGCGGCTGCGGCCAGGCGGAGTGCTGGTCGTCGATCATGGGCATCCCGAACCCGATCATCTGGTGGGCCGCGACGCTCGCCACCGGCTACCTGGTCTACCGGTTCGCCCGGTACCGCGAGTGGACCGCCGGCCTGATCCTCGTCGGCGTCGCCGCCGGCTACCTCCCGTGGCTCGCGTACCTCGGGCGCACGGTGTTCCAGTTCTACACGATCGCCTACGAGCCCTACCTGCTGCTCGCGCTGGCCGCCGTCATCGGCATCGTGCTCGGCCGGCGGGACGACCCGACGTGGCGACGACAGCAGGGCATCGCCACCGTCGCAGTGTTCCTCGGCGTCGCGGCGGCGGTCTCGATCTTCTTCCTCCCGCTCTGGACGGCGATGCCCGTGACGCCCGAGTTCCGGCAGCTGCACTTCTGGCTGCCGGGCTGGGGATGAGCGGCGCAGCGGCGGGCGAGGCGCGGCGCCGGTGGCGTGAGCGGATGCCGGGCCTCGCCGTCGCGGCGGCGGCCGCCGCGGGCGCCTGGCTGGTCCACCTCGCGGTCCCGGCCGTGCCGCTGCTCACGGTCGCCGTGGCCGCGGGCATCGTCGCCGGGCAGCTCCCGCCGGTGCGCCCCGGCCTCGACGGCGTGCTGAAGCCGGGCCTCGGCTTCTCCGCGCGGACCCTGCTGCGCACCGGCATCGTGCTCCTCGGCCTGAAGCTCAGCCTCGCCGACATCGCGGGCCTCGGCTGGATCACGATCGCGACCACCGTGGCAGTGGTCGTCCTCACGTTCTTCGGCACGGTCGCGCTCGGCCGGGCCATGCGGCTGCCCGGCCACGAGCCGCTCCTCGTCGCGAGCGGTTTCGCGATCTGCGGCGCCTCGGCGATCGGCGCGATGGCCGCCACGGTCCGGGCGCGCGACGACGAGCAGGCCCGGCCGGTGGCTCTCGTCACGCTGTGCGGCACGCTCGCGATCGCGGTGCTGCCCGCGCTGTGGCATCCGCTCGGCCTCTCGGCGACTCAGTTCGGCCACTGGGTCGGAGCGGGCGTGCACGACGTCGGCCAGGTGGTCGCGACCGCGCAGATCGCGGGCGCGTCGGCGCTCGCCGTGGCGGTCGTCGTGAAGCTCACGCGCGTGCTGCTGCTCGCGCCGATCGTCGCGATCGTCGCGGGCGTCGAGCGACGTCGATCGACGGATGCCTCCGGCCCGCGCCCCGCGATCGTGCCGCTGTTCATCGCGGGCTTCCTGGTCGCGGTGCTCGTGCGGACGTTCCTTCACGTGCCCGAGGCCGTGCTGGCGGCGGCCGACCTCGTGCAGACGACCCTGCTCGCGATGGCGCTGTTCGCGCTCGGCGCGTCGATCCGCGTCGCCGCGCTGCTGCACACGGGGTGGCGGGCGCTCGTCACGGGGCTCGCGTCGTGGGTGCTCGTCGCGGCGCTCGCGTACGGGGCTGTGCTGCTCGGTTGAGCGGCGGCTCCGGGGGACTGATCGCGTGCGGCACCTGCGAGGCGGTGCGGCGCGGCCGAAGCAGCGCCGCACCGCCCCGTCCGACGCGTCAGTCCGACTGGGCGACGTGCCCGGTCGCCGGTGCGCCGACGTCGGAGGCCGCGCGAGCCGCGGCATCCGTCTCGTCGTCGCCGCCGCGCACGCGGATCGCGACCTTGCCACGGACACTGCCGGATGCGAGCCGCGCGAGCGCCTCGGGCGCCCGGTCGAGCGGGAACACCTCGTCGACGACGGGCCGCAGCTCCCCCGCCTCGGCGAACGCGCGGAGCGCATCGAGGTCGTCCCCGTTGCGGCGCGCCGCGAGGGACACGAGGCGCCGCCGCGTGAAGGGCGACCGGAACACCGCGGCGGCGATGCGCGGAAGCGGGCCGAACGTGCGCGATCCGGTGCCGGCCGACAGCACGAGCGTCCCGCGCGGCGCGAGGATGCGCGTCAGGGCGCCGAGCGACTGCGCGGCCACGAGGTCGATCACGACGTCGTACGTCGCACCGTCCGCCGTGACGTCCTCGGTGCGGTGGTCGATCACGCGGGTCGCGCCGGCCGAGCGCACGTGGTCGGCCTTGGCTCCGCTCGCGACGCCCGTGACGGTCGCTCCCATCGCCACTGCGAGCTGCACGACGTACGTGCCGACTCCGCCCGACGCGCCGATGACGAGCACCCGGTCGCCCGGGCCGACGCGAGCGAGCCGCAGCGCCTGCAGCGCGGTCGTCCCGGAGACCGGGATGACGGCCGCGTGCACGTCGTCGAGGTTCGCGGGCGCGCGCCGGACGAAGCGCGCGTCGACCACGGCGGTCTCGGCGAACCCGGCCTGGTCGGACTCTGCGAAGACGCGGTCGCCGACCGCGAGGGTCGTGACGCCGGCGCCGACTGCGCTCACGACTCCGGCGACGTCGCGCCCGACCGGCTTCTTCGGGCGCTTCCAGCCGAACGCGGCGCGGATGAGCCGGGGCTCGCCGCGCATGATCCACACGTCGCCGGCGTGCACGCCCGCGGCGTGCACCTCGATCGCGACCCGGCCGGGGCCGGGCGCGCCGGGCTCGGGGACGTCGGCGACGGCCAGCACCTCGGGGCCGCCGTAGCCGTTCTGGACGAGTGCGCGCATCATGCCTCCTGGTATTCGGGCACGGGCGTGACGACGACCGTGCCGGACTTGTGTCCGGTGTCGACGAGGCGGTGCGCCTCGGCGATCGCGTCGAGCGGGATGACCCGCTCGATGACGGGGGTGAACGCGCCGGATGCGGCGAGCGCCGCGAGTTCCTCGAGATCGGGCCGCTTGGCCTCGACCGAGCGCAGCCCGGTGAACATGACGATCGCGCGCCGACGCCCGAGCCGCGAGGTGACCTGCTGGGCCATGATCGCCCACGACGGAACGGTCGTCAGGTACCGGCCGCCCGGCGCGAGCACGGCGCGCGCCCGCCGGAAGGTCGACTTGCCGACCGCGTCGAAGACGACGTCGAACGGCGCACCGGGGGCTCCGGGCCGCATCGGATCGTCGCGCGTGTAGTCGACGACCCGGTGAGGCCCGAGCCCCGCGACGAGTTCGACGTGCGTAGGCCCGCACACCGAGGTGACCTCTGCGCCGAGCCGCACGGCGAGCTGCACCGCGGCCGCGCCGACCGCGCCCGATGCGCCGTTGACCAGTACCCGGCTGCCCGCGCCGACGCGGCCGCCGTCGCGGAGGAACGGCAGCGCCGTCATCGCTCCGTCGCAGATCGCGACGGCCGCCTCGACCGACACGCCCTCGGGCAGGGGCACGACGGCGCCGTCCTCGCGGACGACGACCGCCTCGGCGTGGGCGCCGCCGTCGACGCCCGTCGCGCCGAAGACCCGGTCGCCGACCGCGAAGCGCGTCACCCCCTCGCCGACGGCGTCGACCACGCCCGCGAAGTCCGACCCGAGCACCGCGTTGCGGGGGCGGCGCAGCCCGAAGGCGAGCCGCGCGAACCAGGGCGAACCCGATCGGCCCGCGGCATCCGCCGCCCCGACCGACGCCGCGTGCACCCGCACGCGGAGCTCGCCCGGGCCGGGCTCCGGCCGCTCCCGCTCCTCGACCCCGACGACCTCGGGTGCACCGTACCGGTGATAGGCGGCGATCCTCATGATGCCGACACCTCCTCGTGGGGGTACTGGAAGACGTCGTCGAGCGGCACCCCGAACACCCGAGCGATCTGGAAGGCCATCTCGAGCGAGGGCGAGTAGCGGCCCTGCTCGATGGCGATGACGGTCTGGCGGGTGACGCCGAGCCGCTCCGCGAGCTCGGCCTGCGTCATCTCGCCGTGGCGGAATCGAAGCGAACGGATGTCGTTGGTGACCCGCGTGGGCTTCACCATGTCGGCACCCCCCGGCGATAGGCGAACAGCCGCGTGATGCTCTCGAGCACCGCGCCGAGGAGGAAGCCCAGGTAGATCACGTTGGCGATCCAGAACCAATCGGCCTCGAGCATCGACAGCACGAGCGCGCCGAGCGCGCCGATCACGATGAACGAGCTGCCGACCCGGGTGCCGAGGCGGTCGATCTCGCGGTCGCGAACGTCGCCCTTCGTGCTCTCGCTCGGGAAGACGATCTCGACCAGGATCCGCCCGACGATGGAGGCCACGATCGCACCGCCGATCGTCCACAGCATGGGTGCGACGTAGTCGACGTCCCCGACGGGGCCTCCCTCCGCGAGCCGAGGGATCACGAGGGAGAGGTACACCCCGTACGCCGCGACGGACACGACCAGGTAGACCCAGGTGCCCTTCTCCTCATACGACATCCGCGTCCTCCGATGTGAAGAATGTTTGACATGCCCAGTGTCAACCATTCTCGACACCATGTCAAGCATTCTTTACAGAGCGGATGCCGCGCGCCCGCGCCGCACGCGAGTGCTTCGCAGCGCGGCCGGCCGCGCGCCGAGCGTCATTCGTCGAGAAGTCGCGGATGCCCGGCAGGATCGTGCATGCGCGACTTCTCGGGGCACGGCGGGGCGTGCGTGCCCGGGTCGCCACGCGGAGTCGCGCCTAGTGGTCGGCGCCGCCGACGAGCTTCAGGCCGACGACGCAGCCGACGAGGCCCGCGATGAGCGCGAGCCGCGCCCACGAGACCTCCGTGTCGCCCGTGATCATGGCCCAGATCACCGTGAGGGCCGCGCCGATGCCGACCCACACCGCGTACGCGGTGCCGACCGGGATGTCGCGCATGGCCCAGGCGAGCCCGCCCATCGAGCCGACGAGCGCGACGCCGAACACGACGGACGGCCAGAGCTTGGTGAACCCCTCGGACTTGCCGAGGGCGGTGGCCCAGACGGCCTCGAGCACAGCGGAGACGATGAGGACGATCCACGACATGATGACGGCACTCCTTCGGCCAGTCTTGTCGCGTTCCGGGTACTGGATTCCCTCGTCCGGGGCCGCCGTCGGGCGACCTGCCCTGAGGCTAGCAACCCTGCCTGATCAGGCCCTGTGCAGCCCGGGCGCCCGCGGCGCAGCCCGCCCATACCCTCCTTCGTAGGACGAACCGCGGAATGAAGGACGCAGACTGCCGTTCCGGTCCTCCATTCCGGCCGTCGTCCTACATTCCGCCCGGCGTGCAGCGCCTGACCGCGACAGTCAGCTCCCCGCGAGCCCCGTCGGCGATCCGCCGGCCTGAGCCACGCGATCGGCCGCGAACCGGGCGGGCGCCGGGCATGCACAGGGCCTGATCAGGCCCTGTGCAGCCCGGGTCGATCGGCGTAGCCTGACGGCATGGCCCGCATCCGCGTGAACGGGGTCGACCTGCACGTCGAGGAGCGCGGCCGGGGAGCGCCGATCCTCGGGATCCACGGCACGCCGAGTTCCGCCGCCCTCTGGGCCGACGCGGCGGAACGCCTCGCCGAGCGCGGGCGGTGCCTCACCTACGACCGTCGCGGCTTCGTCCGCAGCGCCGGTGCCGAAGCGGATGCCGCGACCAGCCTCGACGACCACGTGGCCGACGCCGCGGCCCTGCTCGATCAGGCCGACGCGACGCCTGCCGCGGTCGTCGGCCGCAGCACGGGAGGCCTGATCGCACTCGAGCTCGCGCGCCGACACCCCGAGGCGGTCTCGGCGCTGGTCCTCCTGGAGCCCGCGCTGTTCACGACCGACGCCGCCGCCCGTGCCTGGGCCGCGGAGGCGCGCGACCGGATCGCCGCCACGGCGGCCGAGCACCCCGACCGGGCGGCCGAAGCGGTGTTCCGGGTGATGCTCGGGGACGAGGCGTGGACCGGGCTCCCCGCCGACGTGCGCGGCGCGTTCGCAGCGGCGAACGGCGGGGTGCTCGCCGAGCTCGCCGGCGACGGGCTCGACCTCTCCGCGCGTCCGCGGCGCTACGAGGCCGGGGAACTCGAGGCGGTGCGCGCGCCGACGCTCGTCGTCGTCGCGGAGTCGTCGCCCGAGCCGCTCCATCGGGCCGCCGGGTGGATCGTCGACCGGATCCCGGGCGCACGTCGGTCCGACGTCGCCGGCGGTCACCTGATCGACCCGGCCGACCCTGCGGTCCTCGCGTTCCTCGACGCGCACGCCGCGTGACGGCGGCGTCGGAGCGACGACCCGGGGCGCGTCAGCTCCCGGCGAGCCCCGTCGGCGATCCGCCGGCCTGAGCCACGCGATCGGCCGCGAACCGCTCGGGCGCCGGCCCCGACCCGTCGGCGAGATCGGCGAGGATGCGCCCGACGACGGGCGTGAACTTGAACCCGTGCCCCGAGAAACCCGCGCCGACAACGATCGGCCCGATCCGGTCGAGCACGAAGTGCTCGTCGGGCGTGGTCGTGTACGTGCAGCTGATCGGCGTCACCGCGTCGGCGTCGACCCCGGGCAGCCAGTCGCGCGCGTAGCGCTGCAGGTCGGCGAGCTGGTCGGGCACGGGCAGGAAGTCGCGGGCGTCGGGGTCGACGACGGGGCCGACCCCGTGCCATCCGGCCTTCACGCCCTCGCCCGGCGTCAGCATGCCGTAGACGGGCGAGCGCCAGTAGTCGTACCCGTCGGCCGCCGCACCCGGGAAGTGGTTGTAGCTCGGCCATGGCATCGCCTCGTCGCGCACCGCGAAGTGCGCGGGCCCCTCCTGCGTGACGACGAGCGACGGCAGCGCGAGACCGCCGACGAACTTCGTGGTCCAGGCGCCGAGCGTGACGACGGCCGTCCGTGCCTCGAACACCTCCTCGACGCCCGCGTCGGTGACGGATGCCACGCGCACGCGATCCTCGCCGAGCGGCTCGATCCGCGTGGCCCGCGTGCGGTGCCGAACGTCGGCCCCGGCGGCGGCGGCCGTCGCGTGCAGCGCCGCGATCGTGGCATCCGCGTTCACCCGGCCCGCCCGCTCGTTGAACAGCACCCGGGTGTCGAAGCGGATGCCGGGCCAGCGGCGCGACGCCTCCTCGATCGGCAGGAACTCGGCCGGGATCCCGGCCGCCGTGAGCGCCGCCTGGACGGCGTCGAAGTGCGCGGCCCGCCCGTGGTTCGCGACCCCGACGAGCTCGAGCAGCGGCGTCCCCGAGTCCGCCTCGAGCTCGCGCCAGAGCGGCAGCGCCTCGACGAGCATCGCGACATAGGCGGGGTCGGCGTACCCGACGTTGAAGTTCCGCGAGGCGCCGTGCGAGGCGCCGTTGCGGTGCCCCGGCTCGTACCGTTCGAGCATCGTCACGTCGCGCCCGCGCCGCGCGAGCTGCCAGGCGGTCGCGGCGCCCATCGCACCGCCGCCGACGACGACCGTCTCGACGTGCGTGACGCCGCTCATCGGACCTCCCGGAAGTGCTCGACCACCGGGAACGGCTCGTAGAACCCGTGCAGCAGCTCGCGCCAGCGCGCGTACTCCGGCGACTCGCGGAAGCCCGGGTCGTGATCCTCGAGTCGCTCCCAGTGCACGAGAAGGAGGTACTCGTTCGGCGTCTCGACCGAGCGCGAGAGGGTGAGGTCCACGAACCCCGGCATCGACGAGATGATCGGCCGCGCCTCGGCGCACGCGGCTTCGAAGGCGGCCTCGCGGCCGGGGACGACTGGCAGGATCGCGTGTTCGAGGATCACGCGCCCAACGCTACCCGCGGCACAGCGTGGCAGTCGTTCGCGCAAGATCGGCAGGCGTCGCGGGCGCACCGGCGCCGCCGCCCGGCGACGATGGATGCATGGACCTCGACGACACCGCCGCCCTCATCGTGATCGACGTGCAGCAGGGCTTCGACGACCCCGACTACTGGGGCGAGCGCGACAACCCCGACGCCGAGGCGAACGTCGGCCGGCTCGTCACGGCATGGGCGGATGCCTCGCGGCCGATCGTGCTCGTCCGCCACGACTCGCGCGAGCCCGGCTCCCCGCTCGCGGCAGGCACCCCTGGCAACGCCCTGAAGCCCGTAGTCGCCGACGCCCCGCACGACCTGTTCGTCACCAAGGACGTCAACTCGGCGTTCTACGGCGACCCTGACCTGCACGCCTGGCTCGGCGAGCGCGGCATCCGTCAACTCGTCGTCTGCGGCATCCAGACCAACCAGTGCGTCGAGACGACCGCCCGCATGGCGGGCAACCTCGGCTACGACGTCGTGCTGCCGATCGACGCGACGCACACGTTCGAGATGGCCGGCCCCGGCGGCATCCGCCTCACCGCGGCCGAGCTCGCGCGCGCGACCGCGGTGAACCTCGACGGCGGCGGCTTCGCGCGGGTCGTCGCGACCGACGACGTGCTCGGCGGGTAGCGGGCAGCGCCGCGGCATCCGTTGCCCTGCGTTACGGGCGCGAGCGGATGCCGCGACCGACCGGACTACCGTGTCCCCATGGCAGACCGCGAATACGGCTTCAAGACCCGCGCCATCCACGCGGGCAACATCCCCGACGCCGAGGCGGGCGCCCGCGCGCTCCCCATCTACCAGTCGAGCGCGTTCGTCTTCGACGACACGGCGGATGCCGCTGCGCGCTTCGCGCTGCAGAAGTACGGCAACATCTACTCGCGCCTCGCGAACCCGACGGTCGCCGCGTTCGAGGAGCGCGTCGCGAGCCTCGAGGGCGGCCTCGGCGCCGTCGCGACCGCGAGCGGACTCTCGGCGCAGTACATCACCTTCGCGAGCCTCGCGGGCACGGGCGACCACATCGTCGCCTCGGCGAACCTCTACGGCGGCTCGATCACGCAGCTGGATGTGACGCTCCGCCGCTTCGGCGTCGAGACGACATTCGTGCGCTCCTCCGACCCGGCGGACTACGCGCCCGCGATCACCGAGCGCACCAAGGCGATCTTCGTCGAGACGATCGCGAACCCCTCGGGTGAGATCGCCGACCTCGAGGGCCTCGCCGACGTGGCGCACGCGCACGGCATCCCGCTCATCGTCGACTCGACGATCGCGACGCCGTACCTCAACCGACCGATCGAGTGGGGCGCCGACCTCGTCACCCACTCGGCGACGAAGTTCCTCGGCGGGCACGGCACGACGCTCGGCGGCGTGGTCGTCGAGTCGGGCCGGTTCGACTGGCACTCCGAGAAGTTCCCACTGTTCGGCGAGCCGGTGCCGAGCTACGGCGGCCTGCAGTGGTCGGGCAACTTCGGCGAGTACGCGTTCCTCACGCGCCTCCGTGCGGAGCAGCTGCGCGACATCGGGCCCGCGCTCGCCCCGCACTCGGCGTTCCTGCTCGCACAGGGCGTCGAGACGCTGCCGTACCGCATCCAAGCGCACATCGACAACGCGCGCCAGGTCGCCGAGTGGCTCGACGACGACCCGCGCATCGAGCGCGTGTTTTGGGCAGGCCTGCCCGACCACCCGCACTTCGAGCGCGCGGCGAAGTACCTGCCGAAGGGGCCGGGCTCGGTGTTCAGCTTCGAGGTGAAGGGCAGCCGCGAGGTGGGCCAGAAGCTCATCGAGAACGTGAACCTCGCCTCGCACCTCGCCAACATCGGCGACGCGAAGACGCTCATCATCCACCCCGCGTCGACCACGCATGCGCAGCTCACCGACCAGCAGCTCGTCGACGCGGGCGTGCTGCCGGGCGTCGTGCGCCTCTCGGTCGGCATCGAGGATGTGGAGGACATCATCGCCGACCTCGACCAGGCGCTGACCGCCGCGACGCGGGACCGCGTCCTGACCGCCCTGGGAGGCGCACGATGAGCATCGCGAGCGAGACCGGCACGACCGCAGCCGAGGCGGATGCCGCGGCATCCGACGTCGAGACCGTCCGCCTCGTCAACGGGCTCTCCTGCGAACTCCCGGCGAGCTCGCCGCTGGCGAAGCTGCTGAAGTCGCAGCGCACCTGGATCGGGCCCGACGCCAAGGCGCGGCTTCGAATCCTGAACGCGGCGAAGTCGGTCGCGATCGTCGGCGCCTCGCCGAAGCCGCAGCGCTCGAGCTACTTCGTCGGCACGTACCTGCAGCAGTCGAGCGACTACCGGGTGTACTTCGTGAACCCGAACGAGACCGAGATCCTCGGCCAGCCGGCGTACGCGAGCCTCACGGACCTGCCCGAGGTGCCCGACGTCGTCGTGGTGTTCCGGCGCGGCAGCGACATCCCGTCGGTCGTCGACGAGGTCGTCGCGGCGGGCGCGAAGACCATCTGGGTCCAGCTCGGCATCTGGAACGAGCAGGCCGCGTACTACGGCGAGGAGCAGGGCCTCACGGTGGTCATGGACCGCTGCATCAAGGTCGAGCACGCGCGCTTCCACGGCGGGCTGCACCTGCTCGGCTTCGACACCGGCCAGATCACGAGTCGCCGCGGCGGTCGCTGAGTCCGCGGCTCACGAGCACGGCGCCCGGAACCCTAGCCGAGCGCGGCGTCGAACTCGGCGCGGAGGTACTTCGGCGCCTGCACGCGCCACGCCTCGGTGACCAGTTCGGCCAGATGATCCGGGTCGATCGCCGCCATCCGGAACGCGACCTTCGGCTCGCCCCAGGTCGTGGTCGTCCGCAGGAACACGTCGGGCGCCATCTGCACGAGCGCGAGGGCATCGACAGGCTCGGCGACCTTGACCCCGACGACGAGCTCGGCCGCGATGATCTCGCGCATGTCGGCCGGGATGCTGGGCCACGGATGGCACTCCCACGCGTAGAGCCTGCGGCGGACGAACCACGCGGCGCCGCCCGTCATCGCGCGCTCCTCACTGCCGGGAAGCGCGCCGGCGGCGCGGCGAAGGTCGTGGATGGTGGCCACGCCTCGAGGCTACGCCGCCCCACCGTCAGGCGGACGGCCGACCGTCAGGCCGCGGGCGCGGTGGCGACGCCCGGGCCGCTGCTCGCGCCGGGCACGTCGATCCCGTAGGCGAGGATGTGCACGGGCGTGCCGTCGGGCCGCGAGAACGTGAACTCGCGGTCCTCGAGCCGCTCGAAGCCCATGCGCTCGTAGAGCCGGCGCGCCGGCCGCATCTGCTCGCCCGTGTTGAGCACGACCCGACGGATGCCGCGGCTCACGGCGAGCGAGAGCACGTGCCGCACCATGGCCTCGCCGACGCCACGCCCACGCGCGGCCGCCGCGACGCCGAGGAACCGGAAGTCGAGTTCGTCCTCGTGCCGCGCGACGGCGGACATGCGCCGACCCGGTCGCGGGAGCGTCACGGTGCCGAGCAGTTCGCCGGTCACCGTGTCGGCGGCGACCCAGACCTCGTGCTCGCGCGCACGCTCGCCGACGGCCTCGATCTCGTCGAGGTAGGCCTCGGTCAGCTCGTAGTCGCCCGCGTACGCGTCGCGCACGAGTCGTCCGACCAGCGGGATCTCGTCGTCGCGCATGCGTCGCATCGCCACCCCGTCGGCGGTCGAGGCGGGGAGGCGGAACGTCGGGATCGATTCGGTGGTGGGCATCCGATCCAGCCTACGCGTCGACGGCTGTGCCTCCGCCGGGTACCGCGCGCAGCGACGGCCGGGGATCGCGTTCCCCGGCCGTCGCCCGTTTCGGCGAGGTCAGCCGGTCAGGCCGACCTGCCACTCGATGAGGTCGCCGATCTTCGCCACGAGCACGTCGTCCTGCAGGCCGTGGGCCTTCCCCTGGGCCTGGCGGAGGATTGCCGCAGCGGAGGCGTGGTCGCCGGCATCAGCGGCGGCTTCGGCCTCGGCGAGGTACTCGCCCACGCCGCTGCCGAGCATCTGCGCGCGCATCGATCCGTCCGCGAGCCCGTCGAGGACGCCCCCGACCTCGCCGAAGGTCACGCAGTCGCCGCCGCCCTCGACGACGCCGGCGGTCCACTCGATCCCCCCGAGGATGTGGCTGAGGAACAGCGGGTCCGACCACGCGGCATCCACGTGCCCGGCCCCCTCGTACCACGACCGGCCGCCCTCGAAGTTGTGGCACCACGCGATGGGGTGGTCGGCGCCCATGGCGCCGCTGCCCGGGTTGTACGTCGACTCGTCGAGCGTGAGCAGCACGTGCACGTCGTCGCGCGGGTTGGTCGTGAAGTTGTACCACTCGTCGAAGCGCACCCACTCGGTCGGCAGCATCTCGGTCGACGGATGCGCCGGGCTCTCGACGCGCATCGTGGCGGTCTGCTGCGCGGGGTGGTTGCGGAACCGGGCGCTGCCGCCGGTCAACTCGCTGTACCAGGGCACGGTGTGCATCGAATCGGTCGCCGCGTGCAGACCGACGTAGCCGCCCCCGCCGCGGATGTAGCCCTGGAACGCCGCGAGCTCGGTGTCGTTCAGCAGGCGGGGCCGGTTCGGGTCGAGGTTGTTGGTCGCGTCCACGGGCGAGGCGAAGATGATCGTGGCGTACGTCGACAGGTCATCGGCGGTCGTGAACGGCGAGCTCGCGAGCGTCAGCGCGGGCTGCCCGGGCGAGTTGCCCTGTGGCGGATCCCACACGTCGACGTCGAAGCCGTGCTCCTCGCCGAGCGCGATGATCGCGTTCGTGGTGTCGTCGATGTGCGAGTGGCGGAACCCGAGGGTCTCGCCGACGACGAGCACCTCGTAGTCGTCGTCCGCCTGGGCGGGTGCCGCGGCGATGCCGAGGCCGAGCGTGAGGCCGACGGCGCAGAGCCCCGTGACGGCGAGCTTGGCAGGTTGCTTCATGGGTCGTTCTCCCCTTCGAGTGGACCGTTCCGGTGCCGCCTGAACCGCTGAATATGTTGCGTCAGGCGACATATTGCGCGACCGACACTATTCGGCGGCGTCGGGAGATGTCAATCCCTTCCGTCGATACCTGTGCACTACGTGAGCATCTTTTGTCGTCATCGACATCAAAGTGCGCAGATGCGCAATGTCGGTGCATTCCGGCGGAGATGCGCCCGTCGGACGCACGATTCTGCGAATCCGCGGCGAATGCCTGCGCGTGCTGCGACGTAGCCTTGAAGCGTGACAGCGTTCGTCTCAGCCCTCGACCTGTTCTCGATCGGCGTCGGCCCCTCGAGTTCGCACACGGTCGGACCCATGCGGGCCGCGCGGATGTTCGTCGACGGTCTGGCCGCCGATGGCCGCCTCGAGCGCGTGCGCCGCATCACCTGCTCGCTCTACGGTTCGCTCGGGGCGACGGGGCTCGGTCACGGCACGCCCGACGCCGTGGTCGCCGGCCTCGGCGGGCTCGCCCCGCACGACTGCGACCCCGACGACGTGCGCAGCGCGTGGGCGAGGCTCGGCGACGGTGCCGAGGTCCTCCTCGCCGGTCACCACGCCGTGCGGATGTCGCAGGCCGACGTCTCCCTCGAACCCCGCACCCGGCTTCCCGGTCACCCGAACGCGCTCACCCTGCAGGCGTGGGGTGACGACGACGCACTCCCGATCGCCGAGGGGACGTACTACTCGGTCGGCGGCGGCTTCATCCGTCGTGACGGCGACGCGCCCGACCAGGCCGAGGCGCTGCGCCATCCGCTGCCCTACTCGAACGCGGCGGAGCTGCTCGCGCTCTGCCAGGAGCACGGCGTGAGCCTCTGCGACATCTCCTGGCGGAACGAGGTCGCAGTGCACGGCGAAGAGGGCATCGTCGCCGGCCTCGACGCGATCTGGGACGCCATGGCCGAGTGCGTCTCGCACGGGCTCGCCACCGAGGGCACCCTCCCCGGCGGCCTCCGCGTGAAGCGCCGCGCGCCCGAGGTCCGCCGCCGTCTCGAGGAATACGACCGCGACGAGCACGTGCGGGACACGTCCACCGAATGGCTGCACGCCTTCGCGCTCGCCGTCAACGAGGAGAACGCCTCGGGCGGCCGGGTCGTGACCGCGCCGACGAACGGAGCGGCCGGCATCATCCCCGCGGTCGGCCACTACTACCTCAAGTACGTGCCGGGCGCCGACCGCGAGGGCATCCGACGCTACCTGCTCACCGCGTCGGCGATCGCGAGCCTCGTGAAGAGGAACGCGTCGATCTCGGGCGCGGAGGGTGGATGCCAGGCCGAGGTCGGCTCCGCGTGCGCGATGGCCGCGGGCGGCCTGTGCGCCGTGCTCGGCGGTACGCCGGCGCAGATCGAGAACGCAGCGGAGATCGCGATGGAGCACCACCTCGGGCTCACGTGCGACCCGGTCGCCGGGCTCGTGCAGGTGCCCTGCATCGAGCGCAACGCGATCGCCGCGTCGACCGCGGTGTCGGCCGCGCGCCTCGCCCTGCACGGCGACGGCACGCACGTCGTCTCGCTCGACACCGTGATCGAGACGATGCGCCAGACCGGGATCGACATGATGTCGAAGTACAAGGAGACGAGCGAGGGCGGCCTCGCGGTGAACGTCATCGAGTGCTGAACCGGGCCGTGTCCCCCGGATGGGTCGCTTCCGCCGCAGGCCGCGACTCTGCGAAGGTAGCCGGGTGGACCCGAACATCGACCCCGGCATGGTCGGCGGCCTGAGCGTCGCCGCCCTCATCATCGGCTCGCTCATCTACTTGGCGATCATCGCGCTGAGCCTCTGGATCGGCTACCTGATCATCAAGGCCGCCGTCCGCAACGGCCTCCGCGAGCACACGCTCTGGCTCGAGCAGCGGCGAGGCCCGCTGCGCTGATCGCGCCCGCACGACGACTCGGCCCGTCGTCGACGCGCGCGGACGCATCCCGCCGCCCCGCGCCCGTGTCCCCCTAACAGGCGCACTCGACGACCGGGCCGCCCGTCTCGACGTTGGTCAGCGTGTCGACCGCACGCCGCTCGCGCCCGCCGTCGCGCTCGACCTCGAACCCCTCGCGCACCCAGTACTCGAAGCCGCCGAGCATCTCCTTCACCGGGTGCCCGAGGCTCGCGAACGCGAGCGCCGCGCGCGTCGCACCGTTGCAGCCGGGGCCCCAGCAGTACACGACGACCGGCGTCCCCGGGGCGAACCGCGTCGGAGCGACCTCCGCGATGCGACGCCCGGGAAGGTGCACCGCCCCGGGGATGCGACCGGCCGCCCAGGCGGCCTCGCTGCGCGTGTCGACGAGCACGAAGCCGGGGTCGGATGCGCCGAGCGCCGCCGACACGTCGGAGACGTCGGTCTCGAAGCCGAGTCGCGCGCGGAAGTGGCGCACGGCCTCCTCCGGCGTGGCGACGTGGGCGAAGAGCCCGTCGACGGATGCCGCGGCGGCGGCGGGCACGGGAGCGATCGCGTTCGACATGCTCCGATGCTCGCACCGAGCTCACCGGATGACGGGCACGAATCCGGCCCGCGTTGCGCGACATCCCGCCAGATCGCCGGACCGCGTCCTCGTCCTCGGGGCATGCGTGCCGCCCGATGCCCGCGCCCGGGCGCCCCTGGGCGTCAGGCGCCGCGGAGGAACGCGCCGACCGCCGCGCCGAGGGCCGCGAGGTCCTCGACGTGCGCCAGCTCCCGGGCCGAGTGCATCGAGAGCAGCGGCGGTCCGACGTCGACGGTGCGGATGCCGAGGCGGGTGGCGGTGAGCGGCCCGATCGTCGAGCCGCACGGGATCGCGTTGTTCGACACGAACTCCTGGGTCGGCACGCCCGCTGCGCGGCACGCCGCCGCCCAGAGCGCCGCGCCCGAGGCATCCGTCGCGTACCGCTGGTTCGCGTTGAGCTTCAGCAGCGGCCCGCCGCCGAGCACGGGACGGTTCACCGGGTCGTGCCGCTCGGGGTAGTTCGGGTGCACGGCGTGGCCGGCGTCGCTCGAGACGTGCGACGACGCGGCGAACGCGCGGCGGCGCTCCTCAACGCCCGCGCCGAGCCCCGCGCCGATGCGGGCCAGCACGTCGTCGAGGAAGGGCCCGCTCGCGCCCGACCGCGAGTCCGAGCCGAGCTCCTCGTGGTCGAAGGCGGCGAGGACACTGATGTGCCCCGCGTCGGCGGGCGCGTCGAGGATCGCGGTGAGCCCGGCATGGACGGAGGTCAGGTTGTCCATCCGCCCGGCGGCGAGGAACACGTCGCCCCGGCCGAACCGGGCGGGCGCCGCCGCGTCGACGACGTGCACGTCGTGCCCGACGACCTCGTCGGCGTCGACGCCGGCGAGCGCGGCGAGGTGGGCGACGATGTCGGCCGGGTCGCCGATCGTCTCCACGCCCCAGATCGGCTGCACGTGGCGCTGCTTGTCGAGCGTGAGGCCGTCGGTGTTGACGCCGCGGTCGAGGTGCACCGCGAGCTGCGGGATGCGCAGCAGCGGGCCCGTGGCGACGAGGTGGGTCGCGCCGTCGCGCGTGGCGAGTCGGCCGGCGAGGCGCAGCTCCCGGTCGAGCCAGGAGTTCAGCAACGGCCCGCCGTAGACCTCGACGTTCGCCTGCGAGAGACCGGCCGCCGCGCTCGACGGGTTCGGCTTGAGCTTGAACGACGGCGAGTCGGTGTGCGCGCCGAGGATCCGGAACGGCGTGGTCGCCTCCGCGCCGGCGGGCTGCACCCAGGCGATCACCGCGCCGTCGCGGACGACGACCCGGCGTCCGGGGTCGCTCGGCCACGCGTCGCGCTCGTCGAGCCGGTCGAACCCGGCCTGCTCGAGGCGGCGGGCCACCTCCTCGGCCGCGTGGTACGACGACGGCGATGCCGTCACGAACGCGGTGAAGTCCTCGATGTACGCGTCGACGTCAGGGGTGCCCATCCCTCCATCTTGGCAAACCTCGGACGGTGCCCCGGACCGCCGCCGTGCCGCGCCGTGCCGGCGCCGCCGGCCGGCCGCGGGTCCCAGGTCGACGCCGTCAGGCGAACCGGATGGTCGCCTGCAGCCGGGCCCGGATCTCCATGACGTCCGCACCGCCGAGCAGGGGCGACCCGGGGATGCCCTCGCGGATCGCGCTCGCGAGCCGCGACCGCCGCGCGAGCACGACCGCCGCGCCGCGCACGGACCCGCCGACCTCGAGCGGCATCGCGGCGTCCTCGTCGGGCACGACCACCACGAGCGCCGTCGGCTTGACCCGCGCCGCGCGGGCGACGGCCTTCGCGCGTGCGGCGAGCAACCGGATGGGCCGCTCGCCGTCGAGCGCCTCGCCGACGAGCTCGCCGCGCTTGAACGCGACCGGTCCGCCCCAGTCCTCCGACTGGATCGCGAGGAGACCGGTCGGGCCGAGCACGAGGTGGTCGAGCTTGGGCGGGAACCCCGGGCCGGCGGCATCCGTCGCGATGTCGTGCCAGACCGTGTAGGCGATGCCGAGGGTCGCGAGCGCGCGGGCGGTCTCCTCCTCGGCGAGCGCGTCGGCGAGCACGTGACGGATGTCGCGCGGCGCCGACCGCACGAGCGCCGCGTCGTACGGGTCGTCGAGCGTCACGCCGCGGCCCGCCCACTCGCGGATGAGGTCGAGGTAGCGCTCGCGCGTCCAGCCGCCCGGGTGCCCGTACGCGCGGGCCATGGGCCGCGAGTCGCGGCGCGGGCGAGGGGCCGCGGGCGCCCACGCCTCGTGCTGGGGCTCGGCCATGCCGCCGCCCGACCCGCGGTCGAACGCCGCACGCGCCTCGGGGGTGCCGACGAGCTCCCAGGCGCGTTGCACGGCGTGGAACCGCGTGGCATCGCCGCCCGTGTCGGGGTGGGCGTGCCGCAACGCTCGCCGGTACGCGAGGCGCAGTGACGCGGCGTCCGCGTCGGAGGAGACGCCGAGCACCTCGTAGGGCGAATCGGACAGAGGGGAGTCGGGCATGGGCTCGCTTTCGGTGGCAGCCACGAGGATACCGCCGCCGTCGGGGATCTCGCCGTGCGCCGCCTCCGAGACGGCTCAGGCGACGACCGGGCGCAGCATCCCGCCGGCGACGAGCTCGCGCGTCGCCGGCGCGAGCTCGTCCCAGAGCTCGGCGCGATCGACCTCGAGCAGGTCGGCGATCGCATCGACGAGCACGCCGAGCGGCAGGTCCCCGTCGGCCGCCCCGACGAGCGCCGCGAGCCCGGTGCCCGCGTCGACGACCCGGCCGAAGCCGCCGCCCTGGCGGAGGAGGATCACCGTCGGCTGCTCGGCGCCCGGCCAGTGGTGCCGTTCCTCCGTCACGTCCTCGGCGACCGCGAGGCGCAGGGCGCGGAGCGCGGCGTCGTCGAGCGCGCCGACGAGGTCGGACGCCGCGAGGCACGTCTCGAGGTGCGCGGCGAGACCGCCGGTGACGTCGCCGAGCGGTCCGTGAAGCCGCTCGGCGCGCGCGAGGACCGGTGCGCGGCCCTCGACGGAACGGCGCAGGAGCACGTACCCGAACCCGACCGACTCGACGGCGCGACTCGCGAAGTCCTCGAGCCACGCGCCGTGCAGGTCCTCGAACTCGGGCGTGCCCGGCCTGGTCCCGCCGTCGCGGATCCACGTCTCGGCGTACTCGCTCGGGTCCTGCCGCTCGCGTTCGACGACCCAGTACTCCAGGCCCGCCTCGGCGGCCCATCCGGCGACGCGTTCGAGCCCGTCGGCGAGGTCGTCTCCCGCGCGCCGGTACTCCCAGTTGCCGAGCAGCTGCGCGATCCCGCCGGGGGCGAGGCGATCGGCGGCGCCGCGCACGACCGCCTCGACGATCGCGTCGCCCACCATTCCGCCGTCGCGGTAGTCGTACGCGGGGACGCCGTCGCGTCGTGGCGTGATCACGAAGGGCGGGTTCGAGACGATGCGGTCCACCCGCTCGTCGCCGAGCGGCTCGTAGAGGCTGCCGAGCCGGAACTCGACGCCGTCGATGCCGTTGAGCCGCGCGTTCAGCCGGGCGAACCGCAGCGCGCGTTCCGAGATGTCGCTCGCGATGACGCGGTCACTGAACCGCGACGCGTGCATCGCCTGGATGCCGCACCCGGTGCCGAGGTCGAACGCGGTCGCGATCGACCGCTGCAGCAGGAGGCCGCTGAGCGTCATGGATGCGCCACCGACGCCGAGCACGTACTCCTCGGGGAGTGCGCCGCCGGTCGCGAGCTCGCCGGGGTCGGATGCGATCCACCACTCCCCCCGGCCGGCGGCATCGTCGAACGCGTACGGACGCAGGTCCACCCGCGGCGCGGCGAGGGCGCCCTCGACGTTCACCAGGCCGAGCGCTGCGGCGCGGTCGATGCCGAGCCCCGGCAGGGCCTCGGCGAGGTCGACGGATGCCACGGGCACGCCGAGCACGAAGCACCGCACGAGCGTCGCGAGCGGCCGCTCGTCGGGCTCGACGTCGGCGAGCGCCCGGAGGGCGGGGACGCGATGGCCCCGGCGGAGGGCGGCACCCGGGTGGGTGGACGTCTCGGCGGCGCCGCGCTCCCACAGTGCCTCGATCCCCGCGACCGTGTACCCCGCGGCACCCAGGTCGGCCGCGAGCGCGTCCACCGACTCGGGGTCGGGTGCGTCGTCGGGCCCGCCGGCGGGTGTGCTCACGATGGTATTCAACCAGCCGAGCCGCCTCCGTCGCCCGTTCGTCATCCGCCGGCCACCGCACGTCCATGCGCCGCCGGCCCGTGTAACCCGGACGACACACGTCCCGGGTACGGTCGGTTACGATCGGACGAGCGAGGGGAGGTCGCACATGGCAGAGCCGACCACGCTCGAGCGCCTGCGACAGGACGCGCGAGACGAACTCGCCGCACTCATCGAACTGCGGTGCCGCCTCGGCGAGGACCCGTGGGCCTTCCTGCCCGAGCTGCCGTCGGTCGACGAGCAGGTCGTCGCGACGCTCCGCGAGGAGCGCCTGCACTCCGAGCGCTGGAGCCCCGCCCGGGCGCGCGCCTACCATCCGACCGCGCGACGCGGCGCCGCCGAGCGCTTCGAGTTCGAGATCCTCCGCGACATCGCGCTCGATCACCCCGAACTCAGCACCGCGGTGTGGAGCCTGCTCGGCCGGGTCCCGACCGCCTGGTGACCGGCCGCCCGGCGTCCGTCACGCCGGGTCGACGGCGGGTCAGGTCGCGGCCGGCGCGTTCGCGGCATCCGCACGCCGCTGCACCCGCATCCAGGTGATGAAGCCGACGAGCGTGAACACCCCGTAGAACAGGTAGAGCAGCGCCGACGCGTAGTATCCGGCGCTCACGAGCAGCGGGACCCCGACGATGTCGACCGCGACCCAGATGAGCCAGAACTCGGTCCAGCCGCGCGCCATGCCCCAGGTCGCGAGCAGCGATCCCACGAAGATCCACGCGTCGGCCCACACCGGCTCGAACGATCCGAGCGCCCGGAAGACCGGGGTGAGCGCGAGCGTGCCGCCGACGAGGAGCACGACGAGGAGCACGCGCTCCCGGCCCGTCGCCCACCGCGGCGTCACGGCCGGAGCGGACGCGTCGCCGTGCCGGTTGCGCGACCACTGGATCCAGCCGTAGATCGACACGATGATGAACATGACCTGACGGGCGGCCTGGCCGAGCAGGTTCACCGGGTTCGGCGTGCCGAACACGGCCCCGAGGAAGACCGTGAAGAGCAGGACGTTGCCGACGATGCCCACCGGCCACGCCCACACCTTGCGGCGGAGCCCGCCGAGCGCCGACGCGAGGCCGAACGCGTTCCCGACGATCTCACGCCAGAGGATGACCTGGTCGCCGATCACCAGCTGCGCGTCGAACAGCCACGCGATCGGGTTCACGGCGCGACCGCCGCGTCGCCGTGCTCGGTCGTCGTCTCGCGGCGCGGGCGCCGGGCGCGCCGGGCGCGCCGGACCAGCGAGACGACGGCCCGCCAGCCCAGCAGGAACGCCGCCAGCGTCACCGAGGCGACGACCACGAAGGCGAGCGCCGCGCCGGCCCCCGTCGCGAGTCGAAGCAGCATGCCGACGACCACGGCCGACACCCACGCGGCGATCCCGGTCGGCCGCACGGCGAGCGGATGGCGCCACCCGCGCGCCACGAGCCATCCGATCACCAGGCCGACGAGGAACGGCCACGCGGTCTCCCACGTGCCGGCGACGTCGACCGTCTCACCGTGGCTGGCCCGACCGATCGCGGCGAACACGACGACGAGGACGACGTCGGCCGCCCCAGCGGCGGCCGCCACGACGGGGAGACGGGGTGCGGCGGGCATGCGACCATCGTAGGTCGCCGGGACTCACCCGGCCGACGAGAGCGACCGGAGCTCGGCCGCCGACGTCACGGGCAGGGCGCACACGAACGACCGGCACCGATACGCCGTGGCACGGCCGTCCCGGGTCGTCCGGCCGGCGAACAGTTCGAACCCGGCGTCCGCGAATGCGGCGGCCTGCGTCTCGGTGACGACGGCGGTGACGGATGCCTCCGCCCGGCGCGCCTCCTCGATGAGCTCCGTCGCGGGACCGTCCCGGTCGGCCGGCGGGGCGGTCGGGTCGTCGGGTGCCACGACCACGAGCTGCACGAGCGGCGCGGCGAGCCACGACATCAGGCCGAGCGCACCGCCGAACGCGATCGGCCTCGTCGGCGCGATGCCGGCGACCACTCGCGCGGCCGCCTCGGCGAGCTCGCGGTACCGATCGCCCGCGCCGAGCGCGGCGAGCCGCCACGCGGCGTCGGCGCACGCCGTGAGACCCGAGGGCGCCGCCCCCTCCGCCGGGTCGTCGGCGAAGCCGAGCCCGCGGGCGGCGAGCACCGGGTCGCCGCCGCCGGGTGCGGCGAACGGCAGGTGGACCGAATTCCCGTCGTCGGTCGATCCGGTCCGACCCGGCGCAGCGGCCGCCGCCGCGGCGGCCGCGTCGACGAGTTCGCGTGAAGCGATCGCGTACCGTGCCTCGCCGGTCGCCAGTGCGAGCCGCACGAGCCCGCCGGCGAGCATCCCCGTGTCCTCGAGGGTGGCCGGCGCGCTCGAGGCCCGGCCGTCGAGGGAGGCTCGGACGAGGGTTCCATCGGCGCGGACGTGCTCGGCGAGGAGCCGGTCGGCAGCTCGCCGCGCGGACGCGATCGCGTCGGCGTCGCCGAACACCTGCCCGGCGCGCGCGAGTGCACCGATCGCGAGCCCGTTCCACCCCGTGAGCAGCTTCGCGTCGAGCGCCGGAGGTTCGAGGTCCGCGCGACCCGCGGCGTCCCGTCGGTAGTACCCGCCCTCGTCGCGACGGCCGTCGATGACGCTCTCCGAGTCCTGCGCGGCGGCGAAGCCGCCACCGGGCAGCTCCATCCGCTCGGTGAGGAACGAGACGACGCCCGACGCGAGCGCGTCGAGGAACGCAGGGCGATCGTCGCCCGTCGCGAGCTCGGCGGCGACCTCCAGGAGCAGCGCGTTGTCGGTGAGCATGCGCTCGTAGTGCGGCTCGCTCCAGTCGGCGCGCGTCGCGTACCGGAAGAAGCCGCCCTCGACGGGGTCTCGGAGCGGCGACGCGCCCATCTTCCGCAGCGTGCGGGTCGCGAGCTCGCGCCCGTCACCGCCCACCGAGGCCAGGAAGCCGAGGACCGGCGCGACGGGGAACTTCGGGGCCGACCCGAAACCGCCGTGCACGACGTCCTCGTCGGCGACGAGCAGCCGGACCGCATCCTCGAGCGCCGCACGCCCGGGGAGTTCGGCGTCGGTGCGGGCGACGGATGCCGCGGCGATCGCCTCGCCGACGGCCTCCGCCGTGCGATCGAGGTCGTCGCGGCGCTCGCGCCACGCCTCGCCGACGGCGTCGAGCACGTCGCGGAACGATGGGATGCCCTGCTGCGCCCGGGGCGGGAAGTAGGTGCCGGCGTAGAACGTCCGGCCGTCGGGGCGCGTGAACACGGTCAGCGGCCAGCCCAGCTGGCGGGTGAAGGCGGATGCCGCGGCCAGGTAGCTCGCGTCGACTTCGGGATGCTCCTCGCGATCCACCTTGATCGTCACGAAGTGCTCGCCGAGGATCTCGGCGATGGCCGGATCGCTGAAGCTTTCGCGGGCCATCACGTGGCACCAGTGGCAGGTGGCGTAGCCGATCGACACCATCACGGGCACGTCGCGGCGACGTGCCTCGTCGAAGGCGTCTTCGCCCCACGGGTACCAGTCGACGGGATTGTCGGCGTGCGCACGGAGGTACGGGCTCAGCGCGTCGGCCAGTCGATTCGCCATCGATCCAGCGTAGGCACACTGCCCGCGGTGCGTCGCGTTAAATGCAGAAGAGCCGCCCGGCGGTGGGCGGCTCTTCTGTGAATGTGTGTCCGGCGGTGTCCTACTCTCCCACAGGGTCGCCCCTGCAGTACCATCGGCGCTGCGAG
>NZ_WODA01000026.1 GCF_009729855.1 Agromyces luteolus
ATCAACCCCCAGCAGCAACCGCAGCTGGGAGAACTCGCCCTCCACTAAACCCGGGGCGCTTCACGACTTGGGTCGGACCGATTGCCGAAACGGATACCAGCGACTCGGGGGTGAGTTGGAAGATCGCCATCGATGCGGTCGGCGCCATCCCCGCCGGTCGATGGGCGAGCTACGGCGACGTTGCGGCGATCGCAGGAACGCATCCGGTTCCGCTCGGCCAGTTCCTCGCGACGAAGCCGATCGCCGGCGCGTATCGCGTCTTGCAGGCTGCAGGCACCGTGTCACCCGGCTTCTACTGGAACCCGGACAACGAGTACAGCGGACGAGACGTCCACGACGTACTCCGAGAGGAGGGCATCGACTTCGACTCCGAACTCCGAGCTTCCGCGGAGCAGCGGATGCAGGTCTCCGAGCTCGCCGAGCTCATCGGACTTTCGGTTCGATCGGACGTCGAGCCCCAGACCGAAGAGGAGGGAGCTGAGCGTACAGCGTTCATGACGCAGCTCACGGCGAACCAGCCGCCCACCACGATCCATGGGGTGATCGAGCTGCTCGACGCGTGGGAGCGGCTGGGTGGTCACCTGACCTACGGCTCGGGGGAGGATCTCGCCTGCATCCTCCAGGCACCTATCGGCCCCGCTCGACCCAAGCACCTCTGGCCCATCGCGCTCTACGCGTCCGGCTACGTCGAGGTCGGCTTCCAGTACCTGGTCACACGTCCGCCGTTCGACGAGCCCGAACTCCGCGACGAGTTGCGGACCCGACTCGGCGAGGCGAAGGGCGTCGACCTTCCGCTCGACAAGCTGAGCAAGCGTCCCTCGTTCCCACTCGACGTGCTCGACGACCGCACAGACCGGGAGCGGATCACCGCAGCCCTCGAATGGTTCATGAGCGAGCTCGATCGCTTCGACCAGGAACTGGCCTCGAAAGAAACGGCAGCCTAGTGCGGGCGAATACCGCCCGAAGCGAACACCGCACTCTCAACCGGCTGTGCAATCACAACCCCCTGCGCTGCCGAACCTTGGCTGAAGTAACAGACGGTTCGAAGCCGTTCTCGGTCGTAACCAGCTTCTTGAGATTCGTCATCTGGCCGTCGGGAGAGGCAGCGAGCTGAGCACGGAATTCCGGGTCAGCCAGCTGGGTGCGCATGCCATCCAGCCAGTCCTGCCAGGTTGCATTCGTGACGCGATCGGCAGCCCGGAGATCGCATTGATCCTCGCTCAGCCTCAGATACGCGTGTATGGCAACAGTTCGGCGCCGACCGGCTTCTTCCCCCCGGTAGAACTCGGATTCAGCGATTCGATCCCAAATCGACCAATACCGTTCGAGATAGAGATTCTCCAGATCCCTGTGGAGTTGGGTTCGCTGGAGACGAAGCTGGTGCCCGACGTAGAACACGGCCGCCAGGGCGATCGCGCCGAAGAAAGCTGACGCGAACGCCGACCAAGCCGCGAGCGCGTCCGCCCAAGACGGTTCAGTCACTACTTGACCCCTTCCGTCCGAGCAGTGACGACGGCTCCCCCGCCCACGACACGACCAGCTCGTCCCGTGCCCGACTCGCCGCCACGTACAGCAGCGACCGCTCGCGCAACATCACGTCTTCGATCTCGTCCGCGGGCGCATTGGCGAGAATCACCGGATTCGGCATGACCCCGTCGGAGACGTCGTACAGCACGACTCGACTGAACTCCTGCCCCTTCGCGGTGTGCATGGTGAGCGCGACGGGCGTGTCGCCGTTGAGGCTCGGCGCCTTGATGTGATTGATGTGCACGCCGCGCTGGCTCATCTCGGCGCGCACCTTGGCCGCCCCGGCATTGCCCCTCGCGAGCACCGCGATAGTCGCCGGATCGACGCCATCGTCGATCCACGATCGGATCGAGCGGGCGATGCCGTCATGCAACTCGTCCGAATCAGCGCATGCGAGTGCTCGCGGCGACGGGCCGCGCCGAGCCGACCGGTATCCGGCAAGCGAGACCTCGTCGCCCTCCGGGTCGAGGTATTCGGCCCCCGCGAGCACGCCGAGCGCGTACTGCAGGTTCTCCTCGGTCGTCCGGTAGTTCAGCGTCAGGCGACGCGAGCGCCCTCGAATCGGAATGCCGTACCGGAGCAGCACGACATGTTCGCCATAGATCCGCTGGTGACTGTCCTCGGCGATGAACAGATCGTCCGCTCCCGGACGCGCAAGCGAGCGCAGCATCTGCCAGTGCGAGGGAACGAGGTCCTGGGCCTCATCGATGAGCAGATGATCCACGAGCGCCCGTTCGAAGTCGCCCACCGAATCGAGCCAGACCGACGCGATCGACGCGAGTTCGGCCCACGTGAGCTCGTTCGCTGCGCGGAGCTGTCGGCGGTACTCCTCGATCGTCCGCCAAACCTCGACCCGCTTGCGACGATCGAGTGCGACCTTGCGACCGGGGCGACGGATGGCGAGGTACTCCTCAGCCTCCGTGACCCTCGCCGGCAGCACGACCTGCACGTACTCGTGCTCGAAGAAGGACTCGTTGAGCAGGTCGGGTGGAAGGTCGGGAGCCGCGACATCCAACGCGGAGGCCCAGCGATCGTGGTTGCCGATGAGGGACTTCGCGAAGCCGATCGTCTCGCCGAGGACCGCCACGGCGGCCGCCCCGAAGCCCTTGCCGGCCCGCGACCGGACCATGGCCGAGAGCTGATCGACACCTCGAACGAGGATTCCGCGCTCCCCCAACGCCGACGCGAGCGGAAGATCGGGGTCGAGCCGTGCGAGATCGCGCTTGAGGTTCTCGGCGAGCGCCCGCGTGTACGTCGTCAGCACGACGGATGCCTCGGGGTTGCGCCGCATCAGGTGACGAGCCCGATGGAGCAGCACGACCGTCTTCCCAGTGCCGGCGCCGCCCGAGAGGCGGTAGGGCCCGTTCCAGCTGCCCGTGGCGTACCGATCCTGTTCGGGGTGGAGGAACACCCGCCAGGAGCCGAAGTCTCCCTCCTCGATGATGCGGCGCAGGGATTCGTCGCTGTCGATGTAGGTGAACTGCATCTTGGCGGCCGGGTGGTCGAGCGCACGCAGGATGCGGTCGTCCTCGCTCAGCGTTGCGAGCTCTGCGGCATCGGGCGCCTCATCGAAGCCGAGGTCCGTGCGGATCTTCCCGAGCTCGTCGCCGAACGCGAGCCCCAGGGCAGCCAGCTGCTGCCACGTGTTCGGGAAGCGCTCGGCGATGTCGGTGACCGCCTCCCGCGTCGTCGCGGCGAGCAGTGCACGAGCGGATGCCTCGTCGAATCCGAGCACATCCGTGAGGTCGGCGAGCGAGTAGTTGTAGGTGCTCTCGAGGTACGAGACCGGCACGGCCCCGCCATCCGTCGCCGGCTCGTAGTGGACAGGTTGCACCGGGAACGCGAGGTCGACGATCTGGGCGATGCCGTTGATTGGATTCCCCTCGAGCCGCCGCGTCTTGGCGAGCCTGTTGCCCTCGTCGTGCGGCCAGGTGCCGGCGTAGACGTAGGTTCGCACCCCTTCGCTGGAGTCGAACCGGAACAGCACTGCCCGCCAGCCCTGCGTGACCCGGCCCGTCCGTGCGCGTGGGTCGGCGGCATCCGTCATCGGCTTGATGCGCAGGCCATCGGCGGTGTCGTCCTGGCGCAGCTTCTTGATGAATGCGGCCTCGCGGATCTCGATGGCCTTGTCGAGCTTGGGCGGCTTGAGCCCCTTGAGGTCGGTCCAGAGCACGTTCGGCATCGCACGGCGCTTTCGTTCGGGTCAGGGCTGTGCGCCACATCGTATCGGCCGACGGCGACGTGGGGGTTCGGGCACGACGTCGGCCACCGCTATCGTTCAAGACGTGGAATGGGCGACGGATGCGAGAACCGATCCGAACCCGCTGCGCGAGTCGATTCGGCCGGACTTCTCGGTCGGGGACTCGCCCCTCCGCCTGGTCGATCTCTTCGCCGGCTGCGGTGGCATCACCCTCGGCATCGCTCAGGCCGCCCTGGCCGCAGGCCGCGGACTGGACATCGCCCTCGCGGTCGACTTCGAGGAGCAGGCGACGACGACCTATCAGCGGAACTTCCCGTCGGCCAATCGAGTCGAGACCGCGCCCGTCGAGGACTTCCTCGACGGCGCGATCGGCTCGAAGGAACCTACGTTGACCGAGCACCGCACCGCACGCGAGGTCGGTCGGGTCGACATCCTCGTCGGCGGTCCGCCGTGCCAGGGGCACAGCAACCTGAACAACCACACCCGCCGCGTCGACGAGAAGAACGCGCTCTACCTCAGGATGGTTCGCGCCGCCGAGGTTCTGAATCCCGAGGTCGTCCTCATCGAGAACGTCCCGGCCGTGCTCCGCGACCGCCACGACGGCCGCGGAGTCGTCGAGCGCGCGCGCGAAGCACTCACCGCCCTCCACTACCAGGTGGCAGATCAGGTGGTCAGCCTCGAGAAGCTCGGCGTCGCCCAAACGCGACGACGTCACATCCTCCTGGCGACGCGGGAGGGCTCGGTCTCGCCGGCGACGATTTTCGAGAACCTCGGTGCCGACGCGGTCGAGAACGATCTCGCGTGGGCGATCGGCGACCTCGTCGATGTCTCACCGACGAGCATGATGGACCGCCCGCCTCAGGCCAAGGCGCCGAACCTCGAGCGCATGCAGTGGCTCCTCGACAACAGCGCCTACGACCTGCCCAATCGACTGCGCCCCGAGTGCCATCAGGGCGACCACACCTACAAATCGATGTACGGCCGTCTGCGGTGGGACGAACCCGCCCAGACCATAACGAGCGGTTTCGGCAGCATCGGGCAGGGCCGCTACATGCACCCCGACCTTCCCCGCGCACTCACTGCGCACGAGGCCGCACGCATCCAAGGGTTCCCCGACTACTTCGACTTCTCGGCCTGCACGACGCGCAGCGCGCTCGCCACGATGATCGGCAACGCCGTGCCCCCACAACTGGGCACAGCGGTCGTTTCCTCTCTGCTGACCGCTGGTGCGTTCGGCAGTATGGAAAGCGTTCAACCAACGTCCGCGCTCGCGTAGCAGCACGTCGGTACGAGTAACACCGCCCCCTACCGGCGAAGGAGCCACCGCAATGGAAGCGACGACCGTCGACACGACCTCGGTGACGAGTCTCGAGGTCCCCGAACCCGGTCAGCTCGTCAACGTCCGCGGCGCCCGCTGGTCGGTGACGGATGTCTCGGCGCAGTCGCTCCCCCGCAGCTCTGCCGACGACGGCCGCGCCGAGCTGCAGCACGCGGTTACGATGCAGTCCGTCGAGGAGGAGCACTACGGCCGCGATCTCACGGTGATCTGGGAACTCGAGCCCGGCCGCAGCGTGGTCCGCGAGCAGGGGCTGCCCGAGCGGATCGATCCGACAAAATTCGACAACCCGACGACCTTCGCTGCCTACGTCGACGCACTGCGCTGGGGCGCACTCACGAGCGCCGACCCCCGCACGCTGCAGGCGCCGTTCCGAAGCAGCGCGACAGTCGAGGACTACCAGCTCGAGCCCTTGCGGCGGGCTCTCGAGTCGCCGCGCGCCAACATGCTGCTCGCGGACGACGTCGGCCTCGGCAAGACCATCGAGGCGGGCCTGGTCATCCAGGAACTTCTGCTCCGACACCGAGCACGTTCGGTCATCGTCGTCTGCCCTGCGGGCCTCCAGTTGAAGTGGCAGGAGGAGATGCGCGACAAGTTCGGCCTGAGCTTCGAGATCGTCAACTCCGAGACGATGAAGGCGTTCCGCCGCACGTTCGGTGTGCACGCGAACCCGTTCCGGGTCTACCCGCGCGTGATCGTGTCCATGTCGTGGCTGCCGTCGCCGCGCGCCGAGCGGATGCTCGACGAGGTGTATGCGAGCGTCCGCGACTCCGGCACCGCGACGCACCGCGCGTTCGACGTGCTCGTCGTCGATGAGGCGCACCACGTCGCGCCGTCGACGCCGAGCCGAGGTGCGAACGACCAGAAGGCACGGTACGCGATCGACAGTCAGCGCACGGTCGCGGTACGACGACTCGCCGAGGTGTGCGAGCACCGGCTGTTCCTGAGCGCGACACCGCACAACGGCTACACCGAGTCGTTCACCGCTCTGCTCGAGATGATCGACCAGCAGCGCTTCGCCCGAGGCGCCGACCTCGACGAGCAGGCGCTCCGAGAGGTCGCGGTACGACGGCTGAAGCGCGACCTCCCGAAGAAGGGCTTCAAGCCGCGCGAAGTCAAGCCGCTGCACTTCGAACCGACCGCCACCGAGGCTGAGGCCTACGAGCGGCTGATCGCGTTCACCAAGCGGCGCAACACCGCGGTGAAGCAGGAGAGGGGAAGGCGCGCCTCCGATCTCGCGACGCTGATCTTGAAGAAGCGCTTCTTCTCGTCGCCGGTGGCGTTCGCCTCGACGGCCGAGGCATATCTCGCCGCGCGTGGTGACGACGCGCTCGAGATCCCCGATTATGACGACGTGCTCGGTGAGGAGGCCTCCGACGAGGAGGAGGGCCGTGTCGAGCAGCCCGAGCTCGAGGCGCTGCGCTCGGCGAAGCGCGCGCAGGTCGCGCTCACGACTCAGGATGTCTCCGACCTGGAGTGGCTCATCGACTGGGGGAACCGCCACGAGGGTCGGCCCGACAGCAAGCTCGAGGCGCTGCTCCGGTTGATCGAGGGCGTCGTGAAGGTGCCCGGTCTCGGCTGGGGCGACCAGCGCATCGTGATCTTCACCGAGTACGTGAGCACGCTCGAGTGGTTGGAGGCTGTGCTCGAGGCGAATGGATTCGGGGGTGACAGGGTCGCAGTGATCCACGGCGGAACGCAGGTCGACGATCGCGAAGACATCCGCGCCCGCTTCACCGCTCCCCCTTCCAGCGAGCCCGTGCGCATCCTGCTCGCGACGGATGCCGCGGGCGAAGGCATCGACCTGCAGACCTACTGCCACCGGCTCGTGAACTTCGACATCCCGTTCAACCCGAACCGGCTCGAGCAGCGCATCGGACGAATCGATCGGTACGGACAGCTGCAGACTCCCCTCGTCTGGCATCCCCAGGCCGCGGGCGCTGCGAGCGACTACGCGAAGGACGTCGACCTGCTCGCTCGGGTCGCGCAGAAGCTCTCGCAGGTGCGGCGCGACATCGGCTCGGCGAACGAGATCATCGCTCCCGACCTGCAGCGCGCGCTCGGCTTCGGGGAGGGTCCGGCGCGCAAGCAGAAGGTCGACGCCGGCGAGCAGGTCATCAACACGGTGCTCCAGGAAGAGCACACGCTGAGTCGCGACCTGACGAAGCTCGCCGAGCGGTTGGATGTCTCGCGCGATCGCATGCACCTGCACGAACAGAACCTCCTGCGAGTGATGTCGGAGGGACTCCGCGTCTCCGGGCAGCCTGAGCTCGTCGAGGTGGATGACTCGCGCGGCGACGGCGTGCTCTACGAGGTGCCGAGAGGACTCTCGAAGTCGTGGTTGCCGGCGCTCGATGGGCTCGACACGCGCCTCAATCGCGGCGTCTATCGCCCGCTCACGTTCGACGAACAGCGGGCACGCGCACTGCCGGAGGCCGTGTTCGCGCACCTGGGGCATCCGCTCGTCCAGCGCGCGGCCCGCGAACTGCGCAGCCAGGTGTGGACCCGCACTGACCGTGTGCGAGGCATCAGCGCGGTCGTGGTCGACGGGCTCGATCAGTCGTTCGCGGCGGGGGTCGCCCGACTCGTACTCGTCGGCGAGGGCGGCGTGCGACTCCACGAAGAAGTGTTCCTCGCGGGAACGAGGCTCTCGCGCCGTCAGGAACTCGGCATGGAGAAGGCCGAAGACCTGTTGAACTCGGCGCTCGACGGGTCCCGCTTGTCGGCGCCGGGCGCGAAGACGCTGCAGATGCTGGCGTCGAGATGGAACCAGGACGCGAACGACCCCGATGGCGTCGGCGCACGCGTGGCAGCCGCCGTCGCGACTCGGGCTGAGCGGCGCCGCCGTGACGTTTCCGACGACCTTGCGGCCCGCCGCGAAGCCGATCTCGCCGCGGTCGATGCGATCTTCGCTCGCTTCCGCCTCACACTCGACGAAACGCTCGCGCGTGCCGACGAGCAGCGTCGTGCGGGCGAGGAGATGCTGTTCGAACTCCCCGACGAGAAACAGCAGCGCGAGCGCGATCTCGAGCGCGTTCGCAAGCGCCTCGTGACGCTCGAGGACGAGCAGCGGGCCGAGCGCGATTCGATCGAGCGCCGGTACCGAAACGTGACCGCGCACACCTTCGTGGCGGCGCTCGTGTTCGCCCTGACCCCCGACGACGTGCGAAAGCTGGAGGCGTAAGTGGCCCAGAACGACCCGTGGGAGTGGCTGTCGCTGGTCGACGCCGACGGCCCATTCCTGTCGAAGGCGGCGCTGCGGTCCTTCTACAAGCACGGGCTTCCCAAGGCGGATGCCTCGGTCGATGACGTCAACGCGACGTTCGTCGACGAGCACACCCGCTGGATGAACGCGTCGATGACGCCTGATACCGATGCGGCAAACGAGGCACGCGAGCGGTGGGTGATCGCCGTGCTGCGCGATCTCCTGCAGTGGGGCGACGAGCTGAACCTCGAGCCGTCGCCGACGTTGGCAGCTCATTCGCCGAACAGCGCAGTGACCCTGTCGGCGTCGGCGACCCTTGAGGCGGATGGCACGCCGCGCGCGCTCGTCGCGGTCGTCGACCGCACGCCGAATCTGCGTGCGACCGGCGTCGACGGGTGGTCGGCGAACGCCATCGACCGCATGGCAAACCTCCTGCGCGAGAACGGCGTCACGGTCGGCATCGTGACTGATGGGCGCTGGTGGGCGCTCGTATCGGCGGCAAAGGACGTCACGACGGCGAGCGGCGTGTGGGATGCTCAGCTCTGGCGCGAGGAGCGACCGAGTCGTGACGCGTTCTTCGCCCTCGCGGGATTCGAATCGATCGCCGGCGGCTCGCCCCAGCAGCTCGATCGGCTCTTCGCCGAGAGCGTGGCGAGCGCCGAGCAGATCACGGAGGCACTCGGCGACCAGGTGCGGCGAGCGGTCGAGCTCGTGCTCCAGTCGTTCTCCGACGTGCATGTTCGGGCCATCGCGGAGCGCGGCGAATCGCCACTGCCCGCCGACCCGAAGCTCGTGTACGAGGGCGCGGTGACGGTGCTCATGCGAATCGTGTTCCTGCTCTTCGCCGAGCAGCGGGGACTGCTGCCAGAGCACGAGCTCTACCGTTCGGCGTATGCCATCTCGGGCATCCGCGAGGAGCTCGCACGCGAGGCGAAGCGGACTTCGGCCGAAGCCCTCGACCACACCTGGGAGACCTGGCACCGCCTGCTCGCCGCCAGCAATGCCGTCTTCGACGGAACCTCCTTCGACGACATACGCATGCCGGCGTACGGCGGATCACTGTTCGATCCGTCCCGCTTCCCATGGCTCGAGGCGACCGACGGGCAGGGCCGGCTTCTCGTTCGCGTTTCCGACCGGGCGATGCTCGAGGTGCTGCGCGCCGTGCAGATCGCCGTCGTTGGAGGCGACGCGCGCCCGCTGTCGTTCCGCGACCTCGATGTCGAGCAGATCGGGTACGTCTACGAAGGTCTACTCGGGTATTCGGCCGAGTTCGCGCCCGAACTCATCGTCGGACTGCACGGCAAAGCCGGATTCGAGCCCGAGATTCCGCTTATCGAGCTCGAGAAGATCGCGGATGCCTCGAGCACCCCGGCCGACTTCGGGAAGCGGCTGATCGAGCACTTGAAGAGAACCCAGGGGCACGCGAAGCCGCAGACCGCAAATCAGATCGCGAAGGCGTACACGTCGGTGAGCGCCGATACAGAGGCGGACGCGCGAACGAAGCTCCGCTACACCCTGCTCGGCGACGACGACGCGGTCGAGCGCCTCCTGCCGTTCGCGGGGCTGATCCGCGACGACCTGCGCGGGTTCCCCTACGTGGTGCCTGAAGACGGCATCGTGATGACGGAGTCCCCGCAGCGCGCGAACACCGGCACGCATTACACGCCGCGGTCGCTCGCCGAGGGGGTCGTGCTGCACGCCCTCGAGCCGCTCGTCTACTCGCCCGGCCCGCTCGACACCGAGAACTCCGATGAGTGGGTGCTGAAGTCGTCGGCCGAGATCCTCGATCTCAAGGTCGCCGACATCGCCGCCGGCTCGGGCGCGTTCCTCGTCGCCGCGGCCCGCTATCTCGCCGACCGACTCATCGAAGCGCGCGCGAACGAGGGCATGGACGTCAGCAGCGAGTCCGACTTGAAGCGCTGGGCCGTTCGTGAGATCGTCGCCCGCTGCCTTTACGGCGCCGACATCAACGGCATGGCCGTCGAGATGTGCAAGCTCTCGCTCTGGCTCATCTCGATGGACCCCGGCAAGCCGTTCTCGTTCGTCGACGACCGCGTCTTCCACGGCAACTCGCTGCTCGGCGTCACCACCGAAGAACAGCTGAAGGCGCAGCACATCTATCCGCGGAAGTCGATGAAGCGTCAGCTCGCCGCGTTCGATGTCGACAAGGACCTCGAGGATGCCGCGCGGCTCCGCCGCGAACTCGCCTCCGGACAGGTCGACGACGCCGACCGCATGCGCTCGACCCGCGCGAAGCGCGCGCTTCTCGAACAGTCGAAGCAGGTCACTGCGAAGCTCCGCGACGTCGCCGACGGCATCATCGCCGCAGGCTTGCTGGAAGGCGGCAAGCCCGGACGCAAGCTCGAGGAGCGCTACGACGAGCTCGCGGAGGCGCTGCGCGACGCGTACCCGAATGACGGATCCACAGGCGACCGGCGACGACTTGATGCGATCAGGGACGCCGGACTTACGCCGACGGTCGACACAGGCGAATCGCGCTGGAAGCCGCTGCACTGGATCCTCGAAGCGCCCGACGTGATCCACAACCACGGCGGATTCGACGCTATCATCGGCAATCCGCCGTTCCTTGGCGGACAGAAGTTGACATCGTCAATGGGTACGTCGTTCCGAGACTGGCTCGTGGATGCGCTGGCGGGCGGCGAACGAGGCAGCGCAGATCTAGTTGCCTACTTCTTCCTGCGAACTGGCCAGCTCATCTCCGTTTCCGGCGTATTCGGTCTCATCGGAACAAACTCGCTCGCTCAGGGTGACACTCGCCAGGTGGGACTGGACCGCCTAGCGAAGCAGAACTTCACGTTGGTGCGTGCCATTCAGAGCCGAGCATGGCCCGCCGCCGGGGCCAACTTGGAGTATGCGGCGGCTTGGGGCACGCGTCGCACCGTTCCAAGTACTCTGCCTCGATACTCAGAGGGCCAGGCTGTGCAGCGCCTGTCAACCCTTCTGGAGCCGGCCACACGACTCGACGGAGACCCTGCGCGACTCTCCGAGAATGCAAATCTCGCGTTCCAGGGCTGCATCGTTCTTGGAATGGGCTTTGTGATTGACGACGAAACAGTTGCACGGTTCCTTGCTGACGACTCGCGCAACTCTGACGTAATTCGGACCTACCTAAGCGGGGAAGATCTGAACCAGAGGCCGGACTCTTCCCCTAGTCGTAATGTGATTGACTTCAACGACCTCCCCGAGTCCGCCGCGGCTGCCTACAAGGCGCCCTTCGCGCGGGTGCAGGAGCTTGTTCGGCCCGAGCGTGCATCGAACAAGATGAAGGAACGCCGCGAGAAGTGGTGGCAGTTTGGCTCTAGGGCGCCTGCTCTCAGGCGCGCGGTGAAGGACTTCGACGATGTGCTCGCGATTGCTCGGGTCAGCAAGACTGTCATGCCGGTTAGGGTGGCCAACGGGGGCGTATTTCACGAGAAGCTCGTCGTTTTCGGAGATCGTTCGTATGCCTTTCAGGCAATAGTTTCGTCCTCCACGCATCAGCTTTGGACGATCAAGTATGGGACCACCATGCGGGTGGATGCGACATATACGCCCGAGCGCTGCTTTGAAACTCTGCCGAGGCCTGCCGCTACATCGAAGTTGTCCACAGTTGGAAAACGGCTCCATGGTGAGCGCCGCGAGATCATGCTGCGTCGCCAATTCGGGCTCACCGCGCTGTACAACCTCGTGAACTCGCCCACCGTGCAGGGCGATGCCGATGTCGACCTCATCCGCTCGATCCACGTGCAAATCGATGAGGCGGTCATGGAGGCGTACGGCTGGACCGACATCCCGCTCGAGCACGGCTTCCACACCTACCGGCAGATGGAGCGATGGACGGTGAGCCCGGCGGCCCGTGTCGAGATCCTCGACCGGCTGCTCGAGGAGAACCACCGCCGTGCGGCGATCGAGGCCCAGCAGAACCCGAGGAAGGCGAAGCGCGGCAGGAGCCTCGAGGAGTCCGAGAAGCCCGAAGGAGCGATGTTCTAGTGTCCGAGGCGTCCACTGTCACATCGGCGCAGGTGCGCGACGAGCTCCTCGATCTGCTCGAACGCGACCTGATGGGCCCGTGGGACGGACCTGACGAATCCATCGTCGGTACCCCTCGCGGCCGGTACCTCGTCGGGGCACTCGCGCCGATCTCGATCGACGAGACCACGCCCGAACAGGCAACCACCGCCGACCTCGTCGACGATGACAGCGTGAGCACCGATCTGAACCGCAGTCGCGAAGTTCAGGGCATCCCGAGCGATGACGACGACGAGGTGAGCGACGGCGATGCCCGCGAGAACACCGACGACCGGGGACCCGAATCGAAGATCATCGCGCCGTCGTCGATGGGGGTGCGCTTCCGTATTCCTAAGGATGCCCCACCGCTGCGCTTCACGCCGAGCTGGGGCCGCTACGCATCTCGCCGCGAGACCGACGACTCGGGCACTACGAAGACCTACTACGACCGCCATCCTGGCGGCGAACCGGTCGAGGTCGACGTGGCGAGCATCCCGGCCGGTACGTCGCGGCGCCTCGACATCGAAGCAGGGCAGGTCGAGCTCGCCATCGAGGTCTACGACCACGACGGCGCGCTCGTCGTCGAGGCGGCCCTGCTCAACACCGTGGTCACCGGTCGCGAACTGCCGCCGCGACTCTGGCTCTTCCAGGCGGCACTCGCGGTCGAGGCGGTCGACGGCTCCCCAGTCTTCCTTCCGACCCGCGATGCACTCGACCGCGATCGAGGGCACCGCGACCGTGAGGCGCAGCGGCTCGACCTGCTCTATCGGGACCGGCTCGAGTTCGCGATCGGGCGCACGGCGTCGGTCACCTGGGATCTCCCCTCGCCCGGCTCGCGCCGCGCGACCACCGTGCGAACCACGTGGCTGCCGACCGCCGAGATTCCGCAGACCCTCGCGCCCGAGGTTCCCGACGCCGTCATGAGTATGCGGGTGCTCATGGACGCCTCTGTGGAGGAACTCGAAGCCGGCCTGCATCCGCTCATCGCCGGTTACGACGCCTGGCTCGGCGACGAGGCAGCCGAAGCGGCGAAGCTACCCGGTTGGTTGCGTGACCAGGCCGAACTCGGGCTCGACGAGGGCACGCTCGCTTCGAAACGTCTGCGAGAGGGGCTCGCAGTGCTGCTGGCCGACGAGCGGGCCCGCGCCGCGTTCGCGTTCATGAATCGCACCATGCGCGACCAGCGCATACATTCGCAGATCGCCAGCGCCCGCGCCGCCGACAAGTCGCTCAGCGAGGCCGACGCGCGCGCCGCCATCGAAACGAAGGGCGACGCCGCGGCATCTTGGCGCGCGTTCCAGCTCGCGTTCATCCTGATGCAGCTCCCGGCGATCGTCGACCCGACCCTGCCTCGACGCTCGTCCGAACTGCCACGCGCCGAGCTGCTCTTCTTCCCCACCGGTGGTGGCAAGACCGAGGCATACCTCGGGCTCGCCGCCTTCACCTTCGGCATGCGCCGCCTGCAGGGCATCGTCGACAGCCCCGACGGCGCGCTCGACGGCGGCGATGGCGTCAGCGTGCTCATGCGCTACACGCTGCGGCTGCTCACCTCGCAGCAGTTCCTGCGCGCCACCACGCTCATGTGCGCCGCCGAACTCGTGCGCCGCGAAGACCCCGAGACCTGGGGTACGACGCCCTTCCGGATCGGCCTCTGGGTCGGCTCGAGCGTGAGCCCGAAGCGCTACACCGAAGCTGCGAAGCAGGTCGCGGACGTTCGCGCCGAAGATCGCGCGACCGTCTCGGCATACGGCCTCACCGTGCTGCAGTTCAGCCACTGCCCGTGGTGCGGCACGCCGATCAACCCGCGCGCGAACGTTGAGGCGGACGACGTCGAGCAGCGCATCCGGGTGTACTGCGGCGCTCGCAGCGGCTGTCCGTTCCGCATGGGCGGCGCGGCGGTCGAAGGTCTGCCCGTGCTCACGGTCGACGACGAGATCTACCGCCATCCACCCACGTTCCTGCTCGCGACGGTCGACAAGTTCGCCCGGCTCGCCCGTGAGGGCGAGGCCGCGGCGCTCTTCGGCTTCGTCTCGAAGAGATGCCCACGGCACGGATACCAGCACCCCGACTCGACCGTCTGCACAGGCGACTCGCACAACGCGAAGAGGGCCGGCGGCGTCGCCCACCCCGCGGTGCACGTGCAGGCGGCGACTCGGCTCCGGCCTCCCGACCTGATCATCCAGGACGAGCTGCACCTCATCACCGGCGCGCTCGGCACTGCGGTCGGGCTGTTCGAGGGGGCGATCGACGTGCTCTCAACCTGGCGGTCCGGGGCCGACGCCGAGACGGCGGCGACGGTGAAACCGCTCGTCGTCGCCTCCACCGCGACCGTGCGCAAGGCCGCCGACCAGGTGCGCAAGCTCTACGCCCGCCAGGTGCAGGTGTTTCCACCGCAGGTGCTGAGTGTGAGCGACACGTTCTTCTCGAAGGAAGTGGCGATCACGCCCGAGACGCCCGGGCGCCGATACCTCGGGGTCTGCGCGCACGGCGCACGGCTCACGCTCGCCGAGATCCGTATCAGTGAGATCTTGTTGCTCGCCGGGCAACGGCTCTTCGACGCGCACGGCGACGTCGCCGACCCGTACATGACGCTCGTCGACTACTTCAGCGCGACCCGCGAGCTCGCCGGCATGCGGCGCTACCTCGATGACGATGTCGCGAACCGGATTTCGAACCCCGACGCGGCGAGCGGCTATGCGCGCCGCGCCACCAACGGGCTGCGCATCGGCGAGCTGACGTCGCGCATCTCGTCCGCGCAGATCAGCGACACGCTCACCGCACTCGCCGTACCGTTCGACGCAAGCCGCGATTCTACGAGCGGCAAGGCCGAGTGGGCGAAGATCGCGGCGGCCGCCGACGCGCAGGGAAAGAAGTTGCCGCCGCGCGACTGGGCGTACGACGTCGTGCTCGCGACATCCATGCTCCAAGTCGGCGTCGACGTGCCCCGGCTCGGGCTCATGCTCATCGTCGGACAGCCGAAGAACACCGCGGAGTACATCCAGGCGTCCTCGCGCGTTGGCCGCGATGCGAAGAAGCCGGGACTCGTGGTGACACTCGCGAACCGTTCGCGACCCCGCGACATGGCGCACTACGAACAGTTCGAGCACTATCACGACACGTTCTACGCGAATGTCGAAGCGCTCTCGGTGACGCCATACTCCGAGGCTGCGCTGGAACGCGGGCTCACCGGCCTGATCGTGTCTGCGACACGCGTGGCCGATGCGACGGTCGCGGCATCCGAGTCGCTGTCCCCCGACACGAAGGCCGGCGCCGGACGAATCGCGGCCCGCCGCGCCGCCGTCGATGGTCTCGTCGATCGGCTCACCGCGCGCATGTCGATCGCCGCGAACGACGGCGGGCTCGCAGCGAAGTCGGCCATGAGCAAGCTCGTGCTACGGCTCGACAAGTGGACTGAGCAGGCCGACCTCGTCAACAAGGGCCTCACGTACGTCAAGGCCTCCCTCCCTGGGCAGTACGTGAAGCCATTGCTCATCAGCCCCGAAGACGAGATTTCCGAAACCGGCGACAAGCTGTTCCAGGTCGCGAACTCGATGCGCGAGGTGCAGCCCGAGATCAACCTGCGCGTGGCGCCGCAGCAACTCAGCGAACCGGCCTCCACGATCGTTCCGAAATGGACGTTCCCGAACAAGTCAGCGAAGACGAAATGACCGAATCACCTGCAGAACCCGCCGACGCGACCACTGAGCCCGCGGCCGGGGAAGCCGCGACCGGCACGCTCGCGGGCGTCCCCGGCGAGATCGCCGACACCTTCCTCGACGACGACCAGAAATCGAAGAACCGCGGCCGGGTCGGATCGATTCGGCCGAACGGCATGCTGTACACGGCCGGGATCGGCTCGACCGTCGACCTGCCTCACCTCGCCGTGATGCCGCAGGGGCTGGATGCGTGGGAGAAGGCCTACTCGCGGCAGGGTGGCGCGGTATTCGTGCAGGTACCCCGTCTGCTCGACGCGGTGCGTCGCGAGCTCGGTCCGCTCGTGCAAGAGCTGCGTCAGCCGCCGTGGGTCCCCGACGATGACGCGCCCATCGGCATACCGACTCGGATCTTCCCCGCCTGGCTGCGGTGCACCGGCTGTGATCGACTCGCGCCCGAGTCATCCGGGTTCTTCGTCTTCGAGAACACGAACAAGTACCGACCCGATCAAGCGAGGTTCGTACACAAGGCGTGCAAGGGCCGGCCCGGAAAAGGCCGGAAGGAAGGCGTTCTCAAGCCGCGTCCTCGGCCGGCGGTACCCGCGCGATACCTGATCGCGTGTACGAATGGACATCTCGACGAGTTCCCGTACAAGGAATGGCTGCACCGCGAAGACGGCAACCCGATCGAGTGCAAGGTGCCCAACCCTGCTCTGCGGATGAGGGAGTACCGTTCCAACCTCGGTCCGGCCGTCGAGCTGGAATGCGTGCAATGCGGCGCGACCCGGAACATCGCCGAGGTGACCCGCGCGGGCGGCGAGAAGCTGCTGCCCGCGTGCCGCGGCAGGCATCCGCACCTTCCCACCTGGGCGCCCGCCGACAAGCCGTGCACCGCAGAGGTGCGGCTCATGCTGCTCGGCGCAGCGAATCAGTGGTTCCCAACGACGGTGAGCGTGCTCGTACTCCCTGCACGCAAAGTGCCGACGATCGCCGACCTCGCCCTCGAGGTCATGGGACTGCCAGCTGGCAAGGCGATGAAACTCACCTCGGTCGAGCAGGTTGCCATGTGGCGCGAGTGGAGTCCTGAGGAAGCAGCCCCATTCTCCGGTGTGCCCGCCGAACAGATCGTCGAGGCGGTCAAGGCGGCGCTCTACCCTGCGATAGTCGCGGCGGCGCCGGCTGACGCGCCAGTGCACGATCAACACCGGCTGCTGATCCCCGAGTGGGAGACGCTCACGCACCCGTCGGAATTCGAGACCGAGTCGCGACGCGCCGGGTTCAAGGTGCACTCGGAGCCGGTGCCGGAGGCGCTCGCACCAGTGGTGGCCGATGTCGTCGCGGTCGACCGCATCCGCAAGGCGAACGCGTTCACCGGATTCACTCGTATCGACGCGCCGGATCGGGTCGGCGGCGAGCGCGCGCGCATCGCCCCGATCGCCCAGAACGGCAGGCCGACCTGGGTGCCCGCGACCGAAGACCGCGGCGAGGGTGTCTTCCTGCGGTTCGCCGAGGACGCCGTCGTCGCGTGGGAAGCCGGCGTGCTGCGGTCGGACGTGTGGGCCGATCACGTCGCCGCCCACAAGCGGAATCTGAAGCGCCGTGAGAGCCAGACGGGCATCGCGCTCGACGCCGAAGCCGTCATGCCACCGCCGCGGTACTGGGCGCTCCACACCATCTCGCATCTGATGATTCGCGAGATGGCCATGTCGAGTGGGTACGGCTCCGCCTCGATTGCAGAACGCATCTACGCGTGGACCGGTACCGACGAGCGCGAACCCGCGGCCGGCATCCTGATCACCACCACCTCGCCTGACAGCGAAGGCACACTCGGCGGTCTCGTCGACCTCGCCCGCACCGCTCGCCTCGACGAGGTGATGGAGGATGCGATCCACCGCGCAGGCCGGTGCTCGTCCGACCCGATCTGCGCCGATCGCGTTCCCAAGGGCCAGGAGGACTTCCTCCATGGCGCGGCATGCCACTTCTGCCTCTTCCTTTCGGAGACGTCGTGCGAACGCGCCAACCGATTCCTCGATCGGAGATTCGCGCTGAAGCTCGGCGCGGGGTCGAAGGATGCCGCACCACTTCTCGAGCACGTGCACTGGACTGGGAGCTGATCGATGCCAGGCTCGCTCGAACTCCTCGCCGACACGGTGACCGCCGCCGATGCTGTTGCACTCGCGGCGTCGCTGGAGATCGATGGGAGCCGAGTGCAGGCGCTCGCAGTGCTCGGGTCCGAGCATCCCGCGCGCGACGCGTTTCGCGCGAGTTTCGAGCTGATCGGTGCATCCGCGCTCGCGTCAGTGCTGCGGGGATTCGCGGTCTCGCGCGAGTCGAGCCGCACCGACGTCCGGCCGGTGTGGAGCGGGCCGACATTTCAGGGCGACGGGGATCACACGACGGCGGCGCTCGCACATCTGGTCGATGAAGCGACGACCGATGTGTTCGCTTCGACCTATTCGGCAGCCGATCATTCACCGTTCGTCGATGCGTTGTGGCGGGCGATCGGCCGAGGCGTCGATGTGACGATGCTCGTAGACACGATGGAGCGCGCAAAGACGGCAAGCGCGCTGCAGAAGCGGTTGTTCGGTGCGCGATTCCTCACCTACCGACCCGCCGGCGGCGCCTACGGCCTTCAGCACTCGAAGGTGCTCATCGTGGATTCGAGGGTCGCGCTCGTCACCAGCGCGAACCTCTCTCGCGCCGCCGCTCATCGCAACCTCGAAGCCGGCGTCCTGATTCGCGATGCCGCATTCGCCTCGGGGCTGCGACAACGATTCCGGCAGCTGGCCCAGACTCCGACCATCGTGGCACTTCCGTCTCCCGCAATTCCTTCGACCGCTTCAATGGACACTGGCGATGCCTGACTCCTGGGCCACCTCTGAGGGCACGCGGCGCTCGATGCTCGCGAACAAGCGACGCGACACGACCAGCGAACTCGCCGTACGCCAGCTACTCCACTCCCGAGGGCTGCGGTACCGCGTGGACTTCGCGCCAGTGCCGGGGCTTCGACGGCGAGCGGACATCGTGTTCACGCGAGCGCGCATCGCGGTGTTCATCGACGGGTGCTTCTGGCACGGATGCCCCGAACACGCGACACAACCGAAGCGGAACTCGGAGTATTGGGGACCGAAGCTGGCGGCGAATATCGCGCGCGATCGGGATACGGACCGACGGTTCGAGGAAGCGGGATGGCGGGTGCTGCGGTACTGGGAGCACGAGGCGCCGGAAAGCGTCGCGATGGCCGTGACGACGGCGCTCAGAGGAACCCTCTGATGGCTGCAACAGTCCCTTTCGATGGGCTGGCAGAGGCCGACCTCATCGTCGACGCCGTCTACGAAGGCGGGACGAGCGGAAATGCCGGCGATGATCCAATCGGAAAGCTGCTACCAGTCGGGAACTCGGGAGGAATTCGCTTCAGAGGCCGGATCGGCGCTCCGAAGGTGATCGCTCTCGTCACGTCTGGAGCAGACGCTGACTGGCCCGATTGGCTTGACGTCGAGACCGGAGTCTTGACCTACTTCGGCGACAACAAGCGACCAGGACACGAACTCCATGAAACTTCGAGGCGCGGCAACCATCTGCTTCGGAACATCTTCGACTGGTCGAACGGCACCCTCGCTGACCGGCAACGTGTTCCCCCGATCCTGGTTTTCGGCGGTACCGGCGTTCGGCGAAACCACCGCTTTCTCGGGCTCGCGGTGCCTGGCGCATCACACGCATCTTCGATCGATGAACTGGTCGGAATCTGGCGCTCGACGGGCGGCCAGCGATATCAGAACTACCGGGCGCTCTTCACGATCCTCGATGCTGGGACGATCAAGCGAGGATGGCTCGATTCGCTCGACAGCGACGACGTCGCCTACGACCTGGCGCCGCCCGCGTTCCTCGCTTGGGGATCGGGTGCAGACGCAGAACCGTTGCGCGCGCCTCGAACCCGGGAAGCACGTTCGCGCCAGGACCAGGAGCCGATCACTGCCGAGCATCAAGAGATCGTTCGCGCCATCCATGCGCATTTCGCCACGCATCCGTACGAGTTCGAACAGTTCGCCGCGAGCGTCGTCAGGATGTATCTTTCGAACGCCTTCGATATCGAAGTCACGCGGCCGAGTCGCGATGGCGGCCGAGACGCGGTCGGCAGGTACCGAGTCGGAACCGGTCCGAGCGCGATCGAGATCGACTTCGCTGTCGAAGCGAAGTGCTATCGCCCCGGCAACAGCGTCGGAGTGAGGGAGATGTCTCGACTGATCTCGCGGATGCGGCATCGACAGTTCGGCATCATGGTGACCACGAGCCACGTGGACAAGCAGGCGTACTCGGAGATCAAGGAAGACGGCCACCCGATCGTCGTCCTGTCGGGCCGGGACATCGCCGAAATCATCCATCGGAGCGGGGTGGCGGCAGACGGCGGTATTGACGCCTACCTGCAGGCACACTTCCCGAGATATCCGTAGTCGGTCCATCCAAATCGGGGCCGAGCATTGCGGCGGCGGATTCCACGATTGCGAGCTCGCTGTCCGCACCCTCGTCGACGAGCACTCACGGCTAGGTTTGGCTTGGATGTCTTTCGCGAGTCGGACTGCTCAGGCGTAGTCACGGACTCGCTGATTGGGGGGTGTCAACCATGACCTCATCTGCGGATCGACCGCTCTCCGTGGGGAGCGTGGTGAGCTTGGTCGCTCGGCGCGAAATCAGTGGCGTCGTCATCGGCGTAGACGAGATCGGCGAGCAGCTGCGGTACACGGTGTTCCACGACGGGACTGCTCACCACTACTTCGCAGAGCAGCTCGAGGAGATCACTGGCCGGGATGAAGAGCGCTTTGTCACCGCCAGTGAACTACATGCCGCGCTCACGGCTGCACTGCTGCTGGACCCGGACTCCGACTACCTCCGTTCCCGAAATGCCGGCCGGGTCGACTTCGAGCCGTACCAATATCGACCGGTCCTCAAGCTCGTTCAGGCGGACAGACCGCGCATACTCGTCGCCGACGATGTCGGCGTGGGCAAGACGATCGAGGCTTGTCTCATCATCAAGGAACTCGAAGCGCGGAGACGCGCGGACTCTGTGCTCGTGATTTGCCCGCGGGCACTCGTCGTTGATGAGAAATGGCGAAACGAGCTCAAGCGGTTCGACGAGGACTTCGCCCATCTCGACAGCAGGACCCTTCGATGGTGTCTGGAGGAGACCGCTCGCGAAGGTCTCTGGCCGAGTAGATACCGGAAGGCAATCGTTTCGTACTCATTGCTCGACGAAGCGCTCCTAACCGGTCACCGAAAGAGCGGAAAGTCACGCAACGCGTCCCTCAACGACCTGGCGGGCGAGCTGAGCTTCGACCTGGTCATCGTCGACGAAGCCCATCACATCCGCAATCGCGACACGAAGGCGTATCAATGTGTTCAAAGATTCGTCGACGGCGCCGAAGCGGTAGTGATGCTGTCAGCGACACCGATTCAGACGCATAGCCAGGACTTATTCACCCTCGTCAATCTGCTTCGGGACGACCTCGTGCTCGACCGCGACGACTTTCTCGTCATGCTCGAACCCAACGAGCATCTCTACAACGCCGCCGAAGCTGCACGCCAAGCCGGCCCCGACTGGCGCTCGAAGGCGGATACCCAGGTACGTCGTGCGCTTGCCACGCAGTGGGGGTCCGATGTCCTCGCCGACGACCCTCGAACAGCCGAATTACGTAGTCTCCTCTGCGCGCCAAGTCCGGACCATCACGCACGCGTTGAGGCCATTCGCCTGATTGAGCAGATGAACACCTTCTCAGAGATTGTCACGCGGACTCGGCGCCGAGACATCGGTGAATTCACAACTAGGAAACCCTCTGCACCAATCGTCGACTTCACCGAGCAACAGGCGGCCGTCTATGTCGCGGTACTGAGATTGGGCGAACGCATCGCCGCTGCCCGAACGCCGCAGATACCGACCAAATTCCTCCTCTCTACCCTGTATCGCCAAGCCGCGAGCTCCATTTCCGGTCTCGCACCGCTCATAGAAGACCTCTTCGAGAATCGGTTGCGTGACTCAGAGATGTCTGCCGAGGACGAGGGATATTCCCTTCATCCTGACCAGATAGCTGAGTTCAGAAACGACGTACTTCGGATTCAGGAGCTTGCGACGGAGCTCGTCGGCGGACCCGACCCGAAAGCTGACCTACTCAGACGAGTACTTACTGACAAGTCCTCGGAGCCGAACAACAAGGTGCTCGTATTCAGCACGTTTCGACACACGATTTCCTACCTTGAGGCCTGCTGCAGGCTCTGGGGACTCCGCGTCGGCGTCATGCACGGCGGAACACCCGATGAGGAAAGGAGGTCCATAAGACGACGTTTCAAACTCGACCGCTCAGACGCCGATGCGCTGGACGTGATGCTCACTTCCGAGGTCGGAACCGAGGGACTGGACTACCAGTTCTGCAATACCCTGGTGAACTACGACATTCCATGGAATCCGATGCGGATCGAACAACGGATCGGTCGCATCGACAGACGCGGCCAGAAGAGTGAAACTGTCGCCATCATCAACATCCTGACGCGGGGCACGATCGAGGCGGAGATTTACGATCGATGCCTCTCGCGGATTGGCGTATTCAACCACGCGATAGGTGGGAGCGAACAGATTCTCGGTGAGCTGACGGCCGAGATCGTGGATATCGCCACCAATCTGCAGCTCACGGCCGGCGAGCGTGCCGCGGCGCTACGACAACTCGCAGACAACGAAATCGCGCGAGTTGCCGAAGAACAGCGTCTCGAGGATGAGCAGGCCGACCTTCTTGGATACACCGGGCGCGGGTTCGAAAAGCACGTGGCCGAAGCATCCAGTGAGTGGCTGAGTGACGAGAAGATCGCGGCACTTGTTCGCCGCTACTTCGAGTCGCTTCAACCCGGTCGATCGATCGCATTGAGACCAGGGCGTGTCGCACGTGTCCCACTTAGCCCTGATACCGCGAGGCAGATCGCGACCGATCTCGATGAAGTCAGCGTCGATGCCTATCGACTCAGGCGAAGGTTGCGAAGAGAGAAGCTTGTCCTCCAGCTGACAACCGATCCAGATCTGGCCGAGGACGACGCCGACATCGAACTCCTGGGCCCGACGCATCCGCTCGTGCAACTCGCCGCGATGAGGAGCTTTCAGACCGAATCGGTCAGTGCTTCCCTGCGGGTTGCATCCGACCTCGTTGCACCAGGCTCTTACCAGCTCGGGATCTACTCGTGGATGCGGCTCGGCAGCAGAAATGCCCGGACCTTCCGCTTGGTCGCGGAAGACCCCGTCCTCGACCAGCACGCGGCCGCGCTCCTTTCTGCGTCTACTGACGGCGTGAACCGGCCTACCGACGATAGGGGCCGCAGCGCGATCGACCTGCGCCATGCTTCTCTCTGGTCGACTGAGCGTCAGCATTATCGCGAACACCAGACCGCTGCCGCGGAACGACGACTGGCCGCACTCCGAGCGCAACGAATGCGGCGGGTGGGAGCGATCCGCCGACAACTCGACGCCGCGAGTCACCAGGAGATCAGGATGATGAAGGAGGGCGAGATCCGCGGAGCCGAGGCAGCCTTTGACCGACTCATCTCGGCACAGGAGCAGACACTCGGCCGCGCCGATCTGACAACAAAGTTGTTGGCGAACGTCATCCTGGAGGTTGTATCCCCATGAATACGCTGGATGTACTCACTGAGAAGCGCAGAGCGTACGTCGAGGCTGCCCGGGAGAATGGGTTCGAGGAGGGGCTTCGCAAGCTCCTGGCCGACCTCTACCCCGATAACGCGCACTTCATCTACGAGCTGCTCCAGAACGCCGAAGACGCCGGCGCCGAGGAGGTCATGTTCGAACTCCGTCCGGATGGGTTGCGGTTCGAACACGACGGCAAGCGCCCTTTCGACCTCCGAGACATCGAATCGATCACCGGCATCGGCCAGTCGACAAAGTCGGATGATACGACAAAGATCGGTAAGTTCGGCGTCGGGTTCAAGGCCGTTTTCGCCTATACGCAGTCGCCGCATATTCAGTCGGGCGAGCACTCGTTCACGATTCGCGATCTGTTCGTGCCAACACCCATCAAGCGGTTCGAACAGATCGACGGAATGACCACGTTCTGGTTCCCCTTTGATCGCCCCGATAAGCTTCAATCACAGGCGTATGCAGAAGTAGACCGCGCGCTCTGTGAGATCTCTCGTTCAACTTTGCTATTCCTCAACAACATTCGCCTCATCCTCTGCACTTTCCCGGACCGTGAGGAGCGCCTGCTCGAGCGAAGAACCGCGGCCGGGGGAATCGTTGAGATTGACAGCGTGCATGAGTCGACGGAGCCGAGCTACTGGTATCGCGTTACGGGGACAGCGAAGGTCGGGGGTGACACCTATCCTGTCGCGGCAGCGTTTGCTCTCGCACGCGCCACCGGGTCGAACGGATCGGCAACGACTGCGGCACCGCTGGAATCCGTCGACCACTACGAGGTCCGACCAGTCGAAGGACAGGTCTTCATCTACTTCCCAGCGGTGCGGGAGACCTCGTCACTCAAGTTCCATATCCACGCCCCGTTCGCCTCGACGGTTGCCCGCGATAGCGTGCGCGACGATGAAGGAAACGACGTCCTCATCGCCGGGATCGCTGACGTGGTCTGCGAGTCGCTGCCCAAGATGCGTGACGCAGGGCTCGTGTCCGATGGACTCCTGGCTGTCCTGCCGAACAACATGGACGAGCTCCCCGGCCGGTATGAACTCTTTCGTGAACGAATCATCTCTACCTTCGCGTCCAAATCGCTTGCCCCGGTCCAAGGTGGTGGGTACGCCGAGTCTCGCAAGCTGATCCGATCAGAGAGCCCCCTTCGGGCGGCGCTCGCACCTGCCGACATCGACTTCTTCCGACAGCTTTGTGAGGCTGGTGACATCGACGCGGCGGCAGGATGGCTCCCAGATCGAGATGGACGCCCAGGCGCATTCCTCACATCACTCAAGTCCATCGGCTTCGGGTCTGAAGAACTGGGCGAGCTCTTCCAACATCTCGCTGCGGTCGCGGACGATGTGAACGATTGGGGAGAGGCGGCGGAGGACTACGTCGACGCATCTGAGCTTGAGTCACATCGCAGCTGGCTCCAGTGGCTCGCAGATTGCCCCGATGAGAAGCTCAGAGGCTTCTACGCCGCGCTTGGCCGGCTGACTCAGCAAGGTCGTAGGAATCCCTTCCTACAGACTGACTACCGCCACTACATGTATGCAGACGACTTCACCGAAAGTCTCGCCTCGATCGCGATCGTGCGCGTGCGGGCAGGGGACGATGTCGCGCACGTCCGGGGTCGCGAAGCGTTCCTGCCCACTACGGACGGCCTTCGGGGCGACGGACTGGTCTTGGACTCCCTCGTAGCGTTCGATGCTCCGGAGGGCGACTCCGAAAGTAGGGCAGCGCGAGCCGAAGCGGGCGCCCTTCGGCAGTTCTACGAGGTCTCAGGTGTGCGTCCCTGGGATATCTCAGCTCAGCTCGACGCCCGGCTGCGGGATTACGCAAACCTCACCCCAACTCTGAGCGGGTCACATGTGGCAGACCTGGCGACCTTGGCTCACCTCATAACGGAGAACACCGTGTCCGAGCGTGTCTATGCAAGGCGAGCGATTTTCCTGGCCGAGGGCCCTTCCGGGCTGAGGTGGGCCTCGGCCTCGGAGGTCTACCTCGACGAGCCGTTCGAATCGACCGGATTGCGCGCGCTCTACGAGTCTGCGGACTTCAGCGGGACGAAGATGTTCCCGTTGGCCTCGATTTATCTTGAGTCCGATGTGGACGTCGCCAGGCTCGCCACACGTCTCGGGGCTCTGGTCGAGCTCGAGATCGAGCAGATCAGGATATGGGACAACCCTCTCTTCGACCGCGGATGGCGTTGGAGCTCGCGCGAGAACCAGAACCTCGTCTCTCGTGACTGGGACCTGCCGCACTTCGACGCGATCGTAAAGACGAACGACGAGATACTGCTGCGCATGCTGTGGACACTCGTGACGCAGGCGGAAGGAACGACAGCATTGGCCGTGTACCGCGCCAACGCTTCGAGTCAGGTGCATCGGGTCGATTCCCGGCTTGTGCAGTCCCTGCGCAGCAAACCCTGGATCCTGGACCGTGACGGCAACCTGCGTCTGCCTCACGACGCTACCGAGGCGGATCTCGCGGAGGGACTTGTTCTTCCATCCAACGCACCCCTTCTCCTGGCAGCCAACTTCGGGCAGGCCGCGTCGCAGGCAGCTGCTGCCAGGCGCGGTGACGAGGAGCGCGCGGCAAGGCTCGGATTTGACTCGGCTGAGCAGGCTCGCGAAGTCGCGCGTGTCATCGCAGAAGATCCCGAGGCGTTCGAGGCCTGGCTCAGCAGCCGCGCAGGACCCGAACTGCCCGAGGCATCATCGTCAGCTCCCGAACGTCGCGCTCAGCGCGTCCGGGAGCAAGCGGCCGACGCCCCGGCAAGACAGCATGAGATGAGGCAGCGAAGCGTCCGGATCCAGGAACCTGGATACCGCAGCACATCCAAGAGCTACCTGACAGCCTTGTACACCAACGACGACGGCATTATGGTTTGCCAGATCTGCGATCGAGAGCTGCCGTTCAAGCTAGATGATGCCTACTACTTCGAGGCGGTCCAATTCGTGGCCGACGCGCAGCGCGATCTTCACGAGAATCGTCTCGCCCTCTGCCCGATCTGCGCAGCGAAATACCGGCACGCCCGCACCACCCCATTGGAGGAAGTGCGCGATGACCTACTGACCCAGGGCGTCGGCGACAGCGGCAGCGTGCCCGTCGAAGTCACGTTGGCGGGAGAGCGTCAACGCATTCGCTTTGTCGGCAGGCACGCGATCGATCTGCAGGCCGCGCTCGAAGGCAGTGAGGCGCAATCGTTTGACGCCGAATTCGACCCAGCTCCCGACGGTCGAGACGAGGACGAGTAGCCCGCGATGCGTTGCGCTCCCGCGCTGGCCCGGCCCCTTCAATCGACGCGGCAAAGCCGTCAACGGACGAACCCTGGCAAAGATCCAATCAGGCGACTTCGACCGTGAACTCGGCTTCGGGATGCAGCTCAATCGCCGGTCGAACCTGGAAGAGGAACTCAGCGCGCGATTCGTAGGTTGAGAGTTCAGCCTTCGTGGAGGTGACACATTTGATCAACTCGCTGAGCGCGTCGCCGACCAGGAATCGTCGACTGATGCCTCCGGTCAGTCCGAATATCGAGCAGAGCAGATCAACCGTCTCTGGATGATCGTTCAACGCGATCGGAACCTCTACGAAGCCGGCGCCACGGGCGTTCAGGTTGCGAATCACCTCACACGCGGACGCGAGCGGGGTGGAAATCCCCATGGTCGGCGTGCGGAAGTCAGCGCGAAGGGTTCGCAAGGGAAGCCGGATGGAGATCATCATTACTCTGGCGACGCCTCCCTCCTCAAGCAGCTCCGAGACAACCTCGTCGAATCGGTACGCGGTGTCGTTTGTGTTCGTGCGTTCTTCAGCTGGCATCTTCACCCTTCTCATCGGATCTGCGGTGTGCTCGCGCTCGATTACGCCCAGCGGTCGCGGCGGCCGTTGGTCTGAGGCGGCAGGCAGAGGCCGCAGGCAGAGCCGCCATGGCCGCGGACGATGGGCTGCTGGGCCTCGCTCGCTTCGCGCTCGAGCACTGCGCAGTCCTTCCGGCGGTGCCATCTGAGGGGCCGGACGCCGAACACCCAAGCCTCGTTGGATTCCGGTACGGCCCGAGATTCTTCATCGCGCCAATGTCGGGTTCGTCGCAAAATGAGCCTCCTTCACGAGTGAGAACCCGCCGGTCGAAAGCGACCAACGGGCATGGATTTGCAGGGGGAGTCACCGTCGATCGCGATGACGAGAGACCTGGACGAATGCAGGTGGGAGGGCGGCATCAGATACCGCAGCGCAATCGGGTCCCAAATTATACACGTGATTCCACATCTGTCAAGTCGACCTTCAGATGGGCTGTGCTCGATGCGGCCGCGCGGTGACCCGGAGACCAGGCACCTCAGTCGGGCGATCTGGTCTGTCTGATTTCGATCGCCTCGATGCGGCCCGCTGTGGCAATCACCAGCGAGCGCCGGTCGTACGCCGCGACCCGCGCCCGCCCGTCTCCGGGCGGGCGCGAGCCGCGGCATCCGTCACCCCCTCAACCAGGCGAGCGACCCGTCAGTCCCCCTTCACGTTGACCACCTGCCGCAGCGTGTGCCGGACCCGCACGAGCGATGCGGCATCCGCCATCACCCGGTCGATCGGCTTGTAGGCCGCCGGGATCTCGTCGATGAACGCGTCGGTGTCGCGGAACTCGATGCCGGCCATCGCCTCCCGCAGCTGATCCTGCGTGAACGTGCGCCGGGCGGCGGACCGCGAGTACGTGCGGCCCGCGCCGTGCGGCGAGGAGTTCAGCGACATCCGATCACCCAGGCCCTCGACCACGTACGACGCTGTGCCCATCGAACCCGGAATCAGGCCCGGCCGGCCCGCATCGGCCTGGATCGCACCCTTCCGCGACACCCACACCCGCTTGCCGAAGTGCTCCTCGCTCTCGGTGAAGTTGTGGTGGCAGTTGATCCGCTCCCGCTCCTCCACCGGCGCGCCGACCCACTCCGAGACCTGCCGGATGACCCGGTCCATCATCTCCTCACGGTTCAGCAGCGCGAAGTGCTGCGCCCACCGCAGCTCCGCGATGTGCCGCGTGAACTCCGGCGTGCCCTCGACGAGGTACGCGAGGTCCTTGTCGGGCAGGTCGATCCACCACTTCCGGCAGAGCTCCTGCGCGACCCGGATGTGGTGCTGCGCGATCTTGTTGCCCACGCCCCGGCTTCCGGAGTGCAGGAACAGCCACACGGCATCCGTCTCGTCGAGCGAGACCTCGATGAAGTGGTTGCCGCTGCCGAGCGAGCCCAGCTGCAGCCGCCAGTCGCCCCGGTAGCGGGCCGGGTCGAACCCCTTCGCCTCGGCGAGGGCCTCGAGCTCGGCGATCCGCGGCTCGGCGGTCGCGACGACCTTGCGGTTCGCGTGACCGGCCGACAGCGGGATGGCGCGCTCGATCTGCTCCCGGACCTCCCTCCGGTTCTCGGGCAGATCGTGTCGTGCGAACTGCGTCTTCACGGCGATCATTCCGCAGCCGATGTCGACCCCGACCGCGGCCGGCATGATCGCGCCGAGCGTCGGGATGACCGACCCCACCGTGGCGCCGAGGCCCAGGTGCGCGTCGGGCATCAGCGCGAGGTGCGGGTAGATGAACGGCATCGTCGACGACGTGCGGGCCTGCTCGACGGTCTTCTCGTCGATCAGGCTCGCCCACGAGACGAGCCGTGCGGAGAGCTTCTCCATGGTCCTTTCCTGTCTGGTTGCGTTGCGTTTTTCTGGTCGCGGAGCCCGAGGGCTCCCGTCGCGCGCGCAGACAGAAGAAGACCCCGGGCCTCGGATGGCACGGGGTGACGCGATTCTCGCGGCCATCGGGCCGCGGCGGCGTCAGCGTGCCGGTTCGAGCACCTGCTCGAGTTCGCGAAGCGTGCTCGCTTGGCGAGCCTTCGCGGGCTCGACGAAGGACTGGCGATTCGTGTGCTGCAGATACACGGCGGCTCGTCCTTCCTCGTGCAGGTCTCCGGGATGCTGCGCGGGTGCGCAGCCTTGCGACGATAGCGGTGGTGTGGGGGTGGGGTCAATGGCGGGTTTCGCGGCATCCGCCCGGCCAGTCACCACCCCGCCCCGCTCCAAGTGAGGTTTCTGCGCCTGAGGCAGGACCGAAACCTCACTCGCACGCGCAAACCTCACTTCGAGGGAGCCCGCCCTGCGAATCCGTGAGTTCGAGACTGCGAATCCGTGACTTTGAGGCTGCGAATCCGTGACTTCCAGGACGACGGGCCGCCAATCAGACAAACGGGCGGGTTCGTATCAGACAAACGGACGGGCACGCAGTCCACCCCGCATTCGGGGACTCCCCCGCACCCCGGCACAACTGTCAGGATCGAGCGACCCTACCGCCGCGAGGACCCCATGAGCACCGAGCACGTCGCGACACCATCCCTCGCGAATCGCCGCCCCGCGGCATCCGTCATCGCCGAATGCCTGCGCGTGCAGGCGAGCGTGCCGCCGAACACCGCCGTGCAGCGGTTCTTCGGGGTCTCACCGCTCGGACACGACGCCGAGCCCTGGTACCTCGGAGCACTCGGCGAGCTCGAGGTCGCGCGCCGCCTCGACGCGCTCGGCCGGGGGTGGTTCGTGCTGCACTCGGTACCGATCGGTACCGGGTCGAGCGACCTCGACCACGTGGTGATCGGGCCGGCGGGCGTATTCACGATCAACACGAAGCACCACCGCGGGCAGCACGTGTGGGTCGCCGCGAAGCGCATCCTCGTGAGCGGCCAGCGCACCGACCACCTCCGCAACGCTGCGCACGAGGCGAAGCGCACGTCGAAGCTGCTGTCGGCGGCGGCGGGCGCGCCTGTCGAGGTCACACCGACCATCGCGATCGTGGGGGCGAAGCGGATGACGGTGCGCGAGCGTCCCGCCGACGTCGTCGTGCTGCGCGAGGTGGAGTTGGTGCGCTGGCTGCGGCGACGGCGCGCTGCGCTGGCGCCGGAGCAGGTGGAGCGGCTCGCCGTCGTCGCGGCGCAGCCGTCGGCCTGGCAGCGGATGCCGGAGGCCGAGGTCGTCGACCATGGCGCGTTCGAGCGGCTTCGGGTCGACGTCGATCGGGCGAGCCGTCGGCGGGTCGGGTGGGCGTTCGGGCTGGTCGCGGGGCTGGGGCTCGCCGGCTGGGCAGCCCTCCCGCTCGTGTCGGAGGCGATCAGCGCGATGCTCGCCGGCTGACAAGTGGAGGACTACACCTCGACCGCCCCGCTCCCCCGCTCGCTGCAAGTAGGGTTTCTGCGCCTGAGGCAGGATCGCAACCTCGCTCGGACGCGCGAACCTCACTTCGAGGGAAGCCTCCGCCCGAATCCGTGAGTTCGAGGCGGTACAAGCCGCCTGTTCGACAAACGGACGGGTTTCGGGTCAGGCAGACGGACGGGTATCTCCTGCCGCAGAATCTCTATCCGCGGATGAGTTCAGCGAGGCTCCAGACTCTGCAAACCTGTGGACATCTCAGCCGCGGCGCCCGTTTCTCAGCGCCCCAGCCGGAATCGCTCCTGGCCGATCAGGGATTGGAGATACGCCGCCCGGTTGAATACATCCGCTCGCTGCACGGCATTCCACACGGGCACGTTCTCGACGTACGACCGGCCCTCGCCGTAGATCGTCACGGTGATGTAGCCCTGCACTCGGGTCTCGCGCGCGAGCAGGAACAGGAGGCTCAGCAGGAAGAACCAGATGAAGATGATCACCATGACGATCGCCCAGGTGGGCGTGTGGGTCGTCGTCGCGGTCTGGTCGGTCGTCGAGACGTTGACCTCGGCGATCGGCCAGGTTCCCGCCGGGGTCACGACATGATGCGGCGTCGCGTGGATGTTTCCGATCGAGACCAGGAACGGAGCGGGCTGGGCGGGGCCGTTTTGAGCGAGCGTCACGAAGGCCGAGCGTAGCGAGGTCATGTTTCGTGCGGGCGATCACTCGGCGGCGAGTGTGGCGCAGTGGTCACCCCATTTCGGGGGCCGCATGCAACCCCGGTCGCGCGCTCTCCCGATGGAGCCCCGCGCCTACAGCACCGCCCACCCGATGAGCTTCGCGAGGTAGCCGGCGTCGAAGTGCCGGCGAACTTCAGCCGGACGCGACCGAGCCCGCTCAGCCAGATCTCGAGTTCCGCGTCGCCGTCGAAGCCGCCCGCGGTCTCGATCGAGAACGCCTGGATCTTCGAGTAGGGCAGCGACGTGGTGTCGCGCTTCGTTCCGGTCATGCCCTGGACGTTCAGGGCGATGATCCGCTCGTTCGTGAACATGATGAAGTCGCGCATATCCTTCGCCGCGACCATCGACGACTCGCCGCCCACGTAAAGCTCGGGCACGCTCGGCTCGATGCTCGCGACATCCGCCTTGGACAGCTTGACGATCGTGCCGTTCTGAAGATCGATCACCCGTCGAACCAAAGCGCGCGGATGTCCCGGCCCGGACGTACTCGCAGCGACTTGTCCTCCACGGGTCGGTGGCGGCGAGATCTATCCACAGGCAATATGGCCGGTCAGCGATGGTTTTCCTCGTCGAGCGGATGTCAGTGGGTCGCTGCAGAATCGAGACGTGGAATCGCTGCTCAGCACCCTCGACCGCGACGTCGCGGCGCTGCGTGCGGCGTGGCAAGGTGCGATGCCGCCGGCTTCAGGGGCGACGGATGGCGCAACCCAGGCCGAGATCGCCGAGATGAGCGATGCCGGGCTGGTGCGGGTGACCGACGCCCTCGCGCGGGTTCGCCGAGACGCCGAGGCGCTCCTCGCGCGCGTCGCGGCTGAGGTGTCGAAGCGGTCGAGCACCGAGCGCGGCGAGGTGAGCCTCGCCAGGGCGCACGGCTTCCACAATCCGGTGCGGCTGATCGCCGCGTCGACCGGGGCATCCCGGAGCGACGCTGCGAAGCTGATCGCGGTGGGCACCGCCACCGCCGAGCGGCAGACGTTCGGCGGCGAGCGGATGCCGTCGCGGCATCCACGTGTCGCGGCGGCGCTCGAGTCGACCCGGATCGGAATCGACGCGGCGTCTGCGATCACCTCGATGCTCGATCGCGTGCGATGGCGTGCCGACCCGGCGGCCGCCGACACCGCCGAAGCGGGCTTGGTCGAACTCGCTACGAGAGTGCCGCTCGACCTTCTCATGCGCGGCATACGTCAGGCCGAGGCGCGGCTCGATCGCGACGGAATCGAACCTCGGGAGGAGCAGCTGCGCAGTGAGCGATCACTCACCATGCGCGAAGACGCGGCCGGCATGGTGCACCTGCACGCCCGGCTCGATCCCGAGACCGCGGCACCGATCAAGACGGCGGTCGAAGCGCTCGTACGCGACGCGCTGCGCCGTCGCGAGCCTGCGGCATCAGGTCGGGGCGCCGTCCCAGGCGAGGGCCCCGTCATCGACGACCAGCGCTCGATCCCGCAGATCCAGGCCGACGCGCTCGCCGCGATCGCGCGCCACAGCCTCGGGTGCGAGCAGACTCTCGCTCCGCTCGCCAAGGCCACGGTCGTCGTGCGCCTCGACCACGACGCCCTCATCGACGGGCTCGGCGCCGCGCACATCGACGGCATCGAGCAACCGATCTCGGCGACCACCGCCCGCCGCATGTCGGCCGACGCTGAACTCATCCCGATGGTCCTCGGCGGCGAGGGCCTCCCGCTCGACCTCGGCCGGTCCGCTCGACTCTTCAGCCGCCCTCAACGGCTCGCCCTCGCCGAGCGCGACGGCGGCTGCGCCTCGTGCGGTCAGAACATCGCCTACGTCGACGCCCACCACATCAGATGGTGGGAACGCGACGCCGGCCCGACCGACCTCGCGAACGGAGTGATGCTCTGCTCCTTCTGCCATCACCGCATCCACCGCGAAGGGTGGGACATTCGCGCATCCCGAACCGAGGTGTGGTTCATCCCACCCCCGCACGTCGACCCCGAACAGATCCCGCGGCTCGGTGGTAGAGCGCGCTTCGCCCTGCCGGCAAGACGGCCGGCCGCGTGAGCCTGCTGCGTGCGTCACGCTGCGCACGACCCGCCGGTCGCGTGAGCCTCGCACGAGGGCTCGACGCACGCGCCGCAGAGACCATCGCGAGCGCGACGTCATCTGCGCGCGAACCGCCCACGAGTGGAGGCGGGCCGCCGAAGCGATCCGCCTCCGTCGGGATCCCCGCGCTACGACACCCGCGTCCAGGTGAAGTCCGAGAACAGCACGGCGTCGCTCGCGTAGGGCGCCTCCGCGTTCGTGAACACGAGCCCCGTGTCATCCACCGCGAAGTCGGCCTCGATGAGGACCCCACCGGGGCCGCAGTCGCCGCCCGGGAGGAACGAGATGGTCACCCGCTCGCCCTCGACGACGTAGCTGCCGTCGCAGTGCGCCGGCCCGCCGTTGGTGCCCTCGGCGTCGAGTGCGAAGGTGCCGTCATCGAAGGTGAAGCGGAAGGTGCCCGCCGCGTTCATCGCGTCCTGCGGCGGCATCCCGATGTCGGTCAGGTGCTCCTCGGTCAGCAACGGCGTCTCGAAGACGCCGTTCAAGACGGCGACATCGCCCGAACCGGATGCCTCGTCCTGCGCACTGGGCGCGGCCTCGCCGGTGCACCCGTCCGGGATCTCGGGCATCGCAGCCGACCCACGGGCGTCCCTGAGCTCCTCGATCGCCTCGAGCAGCGGGGCGGCATCCGGGTCGGCGGCGATCGTCTCGTACGACTCGGCGACCGCGTCGCGCATCGCCGCCAGCTCGTCGGCGGATGCCTCGCTGAAGCGGGCCCCCTCGGAGCAGGCCGACGCGATGGCCGCGTCGTCGAGCGCGACGTACTCGCCGGTCCGATCGACGATGTCGTGGGCCGCCTGCGCGAGCACGTCCATGCCGTCGGTGCCGATCCGGTCGGCGAGCGACGGATCGGCGATGAGCGCCGAGCTCCGTGGCCAGAGCGGGAGGTTCACGGTCGCGTTGGGCACGATCTGCTCGCGGCCGTTGTCGAGCATGATCACCGAGTTCTCGAGCACCGTGATGCTGCCGTCGTAGAGGCCCTCGTCGCGCGCGTGGAAGTCGACGTCCAGCGGCTCGGCTCCGAGCTGGCGGAGCGCCTCTGCGGACTGCGACGAATGGAACGACGCGACGGTGCGTCCCTGCCAGTCCGCGAGCGCCCGGATCGGCGCCTCCGAGGTCAACGGGTACCGCAGCGAACCGGGCAGGATCGCGACCCCGGTCACGCCGAGTCGATCGAGCGCCGGCAGTGTCTTCGCCACCGCTTCGCTCGACACGACCTCCTGCTGGAGCGCGTAGTCGTCGATGAGCATCGGGGCGGTCATCGCGGCGAGCTCGGTCACACCGAGTTCGGCGAATACGCGGGTGCCGACCCAGCCGAGATCGGCCTCGCCGTCGGCGACCGCCGAGACGAGCTGCTCCTCGAGGTCGACGGCCTCGCCGCAACACGAGCGCTCGACCTCGACGAGGATCGCCCCCTCGGAGAGCTCGGCGACCCGGTCGGCGTACCAGTCGACCGCCGGGTCGAGTTCCGGTCCGCCGTCGATGTGGAAAAGGGTGAGCGTGGTCGGCGACGAGTCGGCACCCGCCGTGGTCCCCGCCGCACAGCCGCCCATGGCGAGCACGGCGAGCACGGCCGCCGCCGCCACCGCGGGAACGAGGGTGAGTTGCGTGGTTCGCATGATCGGTCCTTCCGTCCGGATGCCTCGGACGGTACGCACGGCCGGGACCCGCCTCATCGTGGCGGCCACCCGGGTTCGGGCGGGCGGTCTCGCGGCTGTCCACGAGAGGCGGGTGCCGGCGATCAGCAGCTCGCCGTCACTCCACGCGCTTCCACGGCTGACTGCCCCACAGCACCTCGTGGAATCGCTGGAGAGCCGGCCCGTCGGCCTCCGACCCGATGATGTCGACGAACCGCAGCTCGCCGTCCGCGAACGTCCACGCCGCATTGAACAGCACCGACCCGGCGACGCTGCCGCACGACTCCCCGACCGATCCGAGGCGGACCTCGACGCGGCCGTCCCGGACGAGATAGGTGCTGCCCGGGCATCCCGGATCGTCGAAGACGCCGTCCTCGAACGTCAGTGTCCAGACTCCCGCATGGTTCCGCGCGGTCCCCTCATCGACGCCCGCCGCGAGGAAGTCGTCGACGTCGAGCTCGGCCCGATACGTGCCCTCGGGGAACGTCGCCGTCTCGGGATCCATGCCGCCCGCGGCATCCGTCGCCTCACCGGCGTCGAAGTCGCACGGTTCCACCATGCTGGCCGGTTCGACGCCGCGCTCGAGGTCCCCGATCGACGCCATCGCCTCGCGCACGACGGGGTCCGCCTCCATCCGTTCCCGCATCGGCGACGCGGCGGCCTCGAAGGCGGCCACCGCCTCGGGTCCGGCGAACGCGATCGAGCCGGCGGCCGCGCAGAACGCCGCCGCGCTCTCGGCCTCGGTCGGGTTCGACTCGACGACGTACTCGGTCGTATCGGCCGCGGCCCGCCGGACCGCGTCCTGGAGGTCGGAGTCGAGCCCGTCGAACCAACCGCGGTTCGCGACCGCGGTGTTGAACTTCGCGAAGAATGCGACGTCGCCGGTGAAGGTACCGGACCTCGGCAGGCTGCCGATCTGGGCGTACGAGGACTCCGCACCCTGCACCTCGCCGTCGGTCACGGCCTGCGCGAGGTCCTCGTTCGCGAGGTTCGTCGCCGTGCCGCCGAGCACCTCGATGAGCTCGCGACCCGCGGGATCGAGCGAACGCAGCGTCGCGCCCGCGACATCGTCGACCTCGAGGAACGGCTCGTCGAAGCCGATCGGATGTCGCAGCGCCTCGGGCAGGAGCGCGAGGCCGACCACGCCGAGATCGTCCAGCTCGTCGAGCATCTCCGCTCCGAGCGGGCTCGTCGCGACGGCATCCATCGTCGCCTCGTCGGTGAGGAGGAACGGCGCCTTCACCGCCGACAGCCGCTCCGCCCCGGCGTCGATCCAGACGAAGTCGGGCAGCACGGCCAGGTCGACCGAGCCATCGAGCACCATGTCGCCGACGACGGCGTATCCCTCGCCGCTCGCGCGGTCCACGCGCTCGGTGTGCGCCTCCCACCGGATCTGCGGTACGAGCGCGCCGTCGGAGTACGACTCGATGGGTTCGGCGAGATGCTCGGCGTCGTCGCTCGCGGGCCGACCCGCCGAGTCGCCGAGGCCGATCACGATCGTGCGCGGCACGGCACCCGGCCCGGCCTTCGAGGCCGCACCCTGCGCGCAGCCGCTGAGGGCAACGGCGACGGATGCCACGGCCGCCGCCGCGACCATCCGCGCTGCCGCATGGGCCGTACGGCCCGCATCGGCAACCGCTTCAGCGCCCGCGCCGGCGCCCGCGCCGGCGCCCGCGTCCGTGGGCTCGCCCTCGCGCGCCGGGCGCCGCCGGAATCGATCGATCGGCAGCATCACGACCCCCTCGTGCCGAGTATGGACCCCAAGCGGTCCGTCCGTCATCGTGGGTGCCACGGAGTTCGGCGGCGACTCCCGGGTGGGATCATGAGCACGTGGCGCTCTCGGCTGCCCGCATCGGCGGCACCCGGGCCGCGATCGCGGTCGCGGGAGTCCTCGTCGCGTTCGCGACAGCGTCGGTCGCCTGGGACCCGCGCAACGCCCCGGTGCTCGTCCTCGACCTCGCGGTCGGGCTCGCCTTCGTCGGGCTCGCCGTCGTCGCCGTCCCGTTCTCGGTCCCGGTGACCGTGCTGTCGGGTGCGGTCGCCCTCGCCTGGTACGCCGGGACGGCGTGGGCCCCGGCCGTGTTCTGGCACCGCGGCGCGCTCACGTGGCTGCTGCTCGCCTACCCGCTGCTGCGCCCCGCCACTCGGCTCGAGGGGATCGTGGCCGGTGCGGCCATCGCGATCTCGACCGTGCCGTTCGCGTGGAGCAACCCGATCGCGAGCGCCGGCATCGCGACCGTGCTCGGCGCCGTGGCCGCCTGGTCGACGGCATCGATCCGCTCTCGCGGCCGGGCCGCGTTCACCGCGCACCTCGCGCTCGTCGCGTTCGCGGCGCTGATCCTCATCGGTGCGCTGATCGACGCCTCGGAGGCCGCGGGCACGGCCCTGCCGTTCTACGTCGCCTACGAGATCACGGTCGCGGCGATCGCGCTCGCCCTCGGCGCAGTGCTTCCCCGGCCGTCCGCGTCGGCGGTCGCCGACCTCGTGATCGACCTCGACGGCACGCCCGACACGAGCATGCGCGAACGCCTCTCGCGCGCGCTCGGCGATCGCGGCGTGCGAATCGCCTATGCGGATGCCACGGCCGACGGGTTCCGCGACGCCGACGGACGCCCGCTCGACCCGGCCGGTCCGGCATCGGGCCGCGCGACCACGCCGATCCTGCGCAGCGGTCGGCCGGTGGCGATCATCGAGCACGACGCCGCCTCCGTCACGGCGGGGACCCTCGTCGATGCGATCGGGTCGGCCACCGCCGCGATCGACGAGCACGAGCACCTCACCGCGGAGATCGCGGCCCACGTGACCGAGGTCGAGGACGCCCGCCGACGGCTCGCCCGGGCCGCCGACAGGGAACGGAGCGCGCTCCGCTCCCGCCTCCGGACGACGGTGGAGGAACCGCTCGAGGGCCTCCTCGGATCCCTCCGCGCCGACGCCGCCGGGCCGGCCGGGGCCGCGGAGCCCGCCGACGCCGCGGAGCTCGCCCACGCCGCCGGGCACGCCGATCCGGCCGACGCCGACGCCGACGCCCACGCCGACGCCGACGCCGACGCCGACGAGCCAGTCGACCCCGCCGCACCCGCCGCCGACCCCGCCGCACCCGCCGCGTTCGCGCGCACGATCGCGATCCTCGAGGGCGCCCTCGTCGAGGTGGTCGAGGCCGGTCAGGGACTCCGACCGAGGGAGCTCGACGACGGTCTCGGTGCCGCGGTGCGGGTGCTGTCCGAGCGAAGCCCGCTCACCGTCGATCTCTCGCCCGGTCGCGGCACGCGCTACGCGCCGGAGGTCGAGTCGGCGATGTACGCCGCCTGCTCGGAGGCGCTGCAGAACTGCGCGAAGCACGCCGGCGTCGATCGTGCCGCGGTCGAGATCGCCGACGCCGACGGCTCGCTGGTGATCCGGATCCGCGACGCCGGTGCCGGCGGCGCCGATCCGTCCCGCGGCCGGGGTCTCCGCGGCCTCGCCGACCGGGTGCGCGCGGTCGGCGGCGACGTTCACGTCGAGTCGCCGCCCGGGAGCGGCACGCTCGTCGAGCTCACCTACCGCGGGGAGCCGTCATGAGGGCGATCGGATGGGGCGTCTGGGTCGTCGCCTCGGCATGCACCATCCTCGCGCTCGACCTCATCGCCGCTCCGGAGGTGATCGCCGTCGGCACCTCGGATCCGGTGGCGACGATGCTCGCCGCACTCGCGCTGCTCGCCGGCGCGGCGGCGGCCCTGACCACGGCCGCCGGCCTCGCGCCCGGAGTGCTGCTCGCCTTCGCGGCCGTGTGCTGGACGGCGCCGCTCGTCGAGGGTCACCAGGCGCTTCCCGAACCCGTCCGATCGGTGGCCGCCATCTGCGGCGCACTGCTCGTGCCGGTGCTCGCGGCGGCGACCCTCGCGATCGCCGGCGCCGACGGACGCGTCGATGCCGATCGACGCACCGGCGCCGACGGACGCGTCGACGCCGATCGACGCACCGGCGCCCATGGATGCGTCGGCGCTCGGGACCCCGACGCACGCTTCCGGGCCGTCGCGCGACGTCTCGCCTGGTCGATCCTCGCCGGAGCCGCCGCGCTCGTCGTCGCGACCGCCCTCGTCGGCGATCCGCTGCTCGACCCCGACTGCTGGGCGAATTGCAGCGCGAACTCCTTCCTGGTCGTCTCCGTCCCACCGCTCGCCCGTGCGCTCGAGCTCGCGCTCCCGGTCTACGCGATCGGCGCGGGGGCGGTGTGCGCCTGGGCCGTTGCGGCGGGCATTCGGCGCTCCGCGCTTCAGCGCGGCGCCGGCGTCGGCATCGACGCGAGGACGGCCGCGACGGCCGCCGGTGCGCTCGCCGCCCTCGCCGCAGTGGTGCTCGTGCTGTCGGTTCAGCCCGTCCAGGGCGCGGACGCGCCGCCAGCGGCATCCGCCCCCGCCCTTCGCCTGCCGTACCTCGTCTGCGCCGCCCTGCTCGTCCTGTTCGGTGCGACCGTCGCCGCCGTCGCGATCGTCATGCGTCGCCGCACCGCGGCGGTCAGGCGATTCGGCGACGAGATCCGGCGGACGCCTCGACCCGGACGCCTCGAGGACGACCTGCGCGCCGCCCTCCGCGACCCCGGGCTGCGCGTCCGATTCCCCGCCGGCCCGCCCGGCCCGCCCGGCCCGCTCGGCCCAGCCGGTCGCCCCGCGAGCTTCGTCGACGGCGCCGGGCACGCCTCCGCGGCGCCCGAGCCCGGGTCGCCGATCACCGAGATCCGCCGTGACGGAGCGCCGATCGCCGTCCTCGAGCACACGGTTCCCGTCGCCTCGACCGCCGAACTCGAGGCGCGGATCGGCCCCGCAGCGCGGATCGCGATCGACAACGAACGCATGCGGGCGCTCGTGCTCGCCGAACTCGACGAGCTGCGCGCGTCGCGCCAGCGCATCGTCGAGACGGCGGATGCCGCGCGGCGGAACATCGAACGCGACCTGCACGACCGTGCCCAGCAGAGCCTGCTCGCCGCCCTGTTCGAGCTCGGCCTCGTGCAGGCGCGGGCGGCCGAGCAGGGCGACGCCGCACTCGAGCGCAGGGCCGCCGCGCTCCGGGAGCGCGTGAACGTCGTCGTCGAGTCGCTGCGGACCCTCGCACACGGCGTGTTCCCCGCCGTCCTCGACGACGTCGGACTCGAGTCCGCGCTCGAGCACCTCGCCGAGACGAGCCGGATTCCGCTCGAGGTGCACTCCCGGCTGACGACCCGCCTCCCCGCCGCGGTCGAGCGCGCGGCCTACGCGGTCGCGGTCCGCGTCGCCGAGTGCACGGATGCCACGGCCGAGGCCGTCGACCTCGAGATCGGCGAGGTCGACGGGAACGCGAGGCTCGCCATCCGCCCCTCGCCGCCGCCTCGCTGCGACCTCGTCGGGGTGGCCGATCGCGTCGGAGCGCTCGGCGGGTCCATGCTGGTGTCCGACCGGGGAATCGAGGTGGTGATCCCGTGCGCGTGATCGTGGTCGACGACGCGTTGCTCACGAGGGAGGGCCTCGTGCGGCTCCTGCGCGAGGCCGGGGTGGACGTCATCGCCGAGCGGCCGGACGCGACCGACCTCGTCCCACTCGTCGAGACGGAGCGGCCGGATGTCGTCGTGCTCGACATCAAGATGCCGCCGACGTGGACCGACGAAGGGCTCGCCGCCGCGGCCGCCGTGAAGTCGGCCGTGCCGGGCACCGGTGTGCTCGTGCTCTCGCAGTACCTCGAGACCGCGTACGCGATGCGACTCGTCGAGGAGTTCCCGGAACGCACCGGCTACCTGCTGAAGGACCGGCTCTCGGACATCATGGTGCTCGTCGACGCGCTCCGCCGCCTGACCGACGGCGAGACCGTCATCGACCCCACGATCGTGGCCCGCCTGGTCTCGCGGCGTCGCCGGTCCGACCCGCTCGAGGCGCTCACCAGCCGGGAACGCGAGGTGCTCGCGCTGCTCGCCGAGGGCATGTCGAACCGCGCCATCGGCGCCCGGCTCTTCATCGCCGAGCGGACGGTCGAGACCCACGTGACGAACGTGTTCACCAAGCTGGGGCTCGGCGAGGACGAGACCACCCACCGCCGGGTGCTCGCCGTGCTGACCTTCCTCCGAACGGCGGATGCCTCGGGGCCGCCCGAACGCTGACCGCGCGCCGGCTCCGCTCGCCGTGCTCGCCGCGGCGCCGCGCCGCTACGCCCGCCACCCGCCCCGCCCATGGCGGCCCCGCCCCCCGAGTGGTAGCTTGCGCGCATCGCACGGGGTTCAGGGGGCGCGACATGGCGATCGAGACGGTGCTGGGCGCTGCGTGGACGCGGAAGCACGACGACCCCCGCGAGGCCCTCATCCCGTCGACGCCGCGCATCGTCTACCCGAAGTCGCTCGCAGAGCTCATCGAGATCTGCCGCGACGAGAACCTCGGCCGCCTGAAGGCCGCCGGCAGCCACTGGGCGCTCTCCGAGGCGGCGATCAGCGAGGAGACGTTCATCGAGACGCACGACCCCCGCAACCAGCGGCAGGCGATGGGGCGCACGCTGAAGGACGTGGTCCCGCACTGCCTCCACCCCGAACTGGTCCAGCGGATGGCGGAGCCGAGCTTCGTGCAGCACCACGGGTCGCTCGTGCACGTCGAGGCGGGCAAGCGCGTCTACCAGCTCTACGCCGAGCTCGACCAGGTCGACCCCCTCGACCTGCAACCGCCTGATGGCGTGCAGTCGCTCGGCGCCTTCATGCTCGACCACTTCGGCACGACGGCGTTCGAGGGGCCGTGGGGGATGGAGACGGCCGGCAACGCCGGCGGGCAGACCATCGTCGGAGCGTTCTCCACGGGAACGCACGGCGGCGACTTCGACTGCGGCCCGATCGCCGACTCGGTCGTCGCGATCCACCTCGTCGCCGACGGGGGCGCGCACTACTGGATCGAGTCGTCCGACGAGCGCTACTGGCCCCAGGTCACCGACGACGACCGGCTGCGGGAGGTCTACGGGATCGACGAGTTCGGCGGCGACGAGAACTTCCACATCGTGCGAGCCCCCGACAACGCGCTCTTCGACGCGGCGGTCGTGGCCGCCGGGCGGTTCGGCGTGATCTACTCCGTCGTGCTCCGGGCGCTCCCCCAGTACGCGCGGTACGAGCGGCGCCGGCTGCACATGTGGCAGGACTTCAAGCACCAGATCCTCGACCGCAGCAGCAAGCTGTATCGGGATGCCGCGATCCTGCCCGGCGGCTACGTCCCGTCGACCCAGGTCACCAGCCCGCAGCGGTTCCTCCAGGTCGCGGTCAGCCTGACCCCGCACCTGAACTTCCAGCGCAACCTCGCGGGCGTCACCAAGCAGTGGAAGCTCCGACTGCAGGATGACCCGCCGGGACGGGCCGAGCGCGTGGGCGACCTGGTCACGGACTTCGACCCCGGCATCCAGGCGCCGCGCTTCGCGAACGCGGGCAACAACTTCAGCTATCGCTTCGACCCGGATGACCCGCTGAACGCCGAGGACGACCCCGACCCGATCGCCCTCGCGTGCTCGAAGGGCAGCTTCCTCGCCGGGATCATCGAGGCGGCGATCAACGAGATCGAGGAGTTCGTGAACTCGAACGGCGCCGTCGTGGGCGCGGGCATCGCCGCCATCGCAGCGCTCGGCGGCGGCGGACTCCTCCTGCTGATCCCGGCGCTGCTCGCGATCCTCATCATCCTCCGCGCACTGCTCGAGGCGTTCGACGCCGACGACCGGTTCGGCGAGCACATGGAGGGCATCAAGAACTCGCTGCTCGACCCGGACGAGCCCGACCCCGCGAAGCGCGCTGCCGGACTCTTCGCCTGGCAGCTGATCGTCTACCTCGGCTTCCAGGCGCAGCAGTCCGACCGCGACTACGAGGCGATCAGCTACGCCGTCACCGACCAGAAGGACTACCGCAACATCAGCTGCGAGGTGAACGTCGACTCCGTCGAGGTGTTCTTCAACGCGGTCGACCAGCGGCTCATCGCGTTCGTCGACGCGCTCCTCGCGTTCGAGATCATGCAGGAGTTCCAGGGCCGGGCCTGCGTCGGGTACGCGTCCCTGCGGTTCATGGGCCCGACGCGGGCGAAGATCGGGATGCAGCGGCATCCGACCACCTGCTCGGTCGAAGTGGCCTGCCTCAAGGACGTGAGCGGCGGGCAGGACATGGTGGACTACGCCGCCCGGCTCGCACTGAACCCGAACATCGGCGGCATCCTGCACTGGGGCCAGCACAACGACGCGACCGCCGCCGACATCGAGCGGCTCTTCGGCGACCCCACGAGCCCGACCAACGGCGACCTCGGCGCGTGGCGGCAGGCCCTCGCCGACGTCACCGATTCCGGCAGCCGCGACCGGTTCAGCAGCGACTTCACGCGACGCACCGGACTCGACCTGTGACGTCGGAGGGAGCGGCGAGATGAGCGAGACGTTCTTCGGGCCCTGGCGGATCGTGCTCACGAACGCGAACTCCCACTTCGCGCAGCGCATGCTGATCACCGGGTCGGATGCCGCGGACGGCGAGTACGCCATCGCCTTCGGACAGGTGGTGGATGTCACGGCGACCGGTGCGCAGTGGCGGCTGGAAACGCAGTTCTTCCCGTTCGGCGGGCCCGCTTGGCAGCCGGGCGACACCCGACGGTCGACGCGGTTCGAGGCGCCGACCGGCCTCATCGTGCAGATCGACGGCGCGGCGCGACCACCGGGCACCGGCACCACGTTCACGAACCTGACGCTCGTCTGCACGTGCCTCGACCCGGAGACGAACCCGATCCCGGGGCCGAACCCCTTCGACTTCACGCTCCCGGGCTGAGCCGCTCGCGCCGCCCCTCCCGGCGGCGCGGTGCCTACGCCCCGAGGCCCTGCGCCCGCATCGCGCCGATGTCGCGGCGCGCGAGGCTCAGCGACTCGCTCGCGAGCGACGCGGCGCGACGGGCCAGCTCGATCACGTGCTCGCGGTGGCGGAGGTCGGTCACGACGACCGTCACCTCGGAACTGGCGCTGCCGAGGTAGTGGCCGAGGTCGACCCGGATGCGCTCGGACTCGGCCAGCCGCGCCAGGGCCTCGGCGCCGATCCAGCCCGGGTGGCCGGCGACGGCGTCGCGGGCCACGTCGAGCCGGCGGTCGGCGTCCCGGACGGCGTGGTGAACGTGCACCACGGGCGGGGCCGCGGGCCGCTCGCCCGCCGAGGACTCGGGCCGAGACTCGGGCGAGGTCGCGGACGCGGACGCGCGCGCGGTGGCGATCGCGGCAGCCAACCCCTCGCGCGCCGCGCGCAGCCGCCGCAGGTGACCGAGCGGGTCGGTGTCCACGCCGGCCGCCGGGAGCACCGCGAGCGCCGCCTGCAGCTCGGCGATCGCGCCCGCGGCATCCGGCGAACGAGACGCGCGGAGCGCGAGCGCGAGCTCCCGCCGGCACTCGTCGGCGAGCGCCGGCAGCGCCGCCTCGGCGCGCAGCGCCTCCACCTCGAAGGTCTCCACGGCGTCGAGCAGCGTCGCCGCGCGACGCAGAGATCGAGCGGATGCCTCGAGGGCGACGTCCGCGTGCGCGCTCTCGCCGTCGGACCGCCGGCGCTCGGCCACGCCGAGACTGTGCGCGGCGAAGCCGAGCAGCCGGTCGGCCTCAGCGGGGTCGGCGTCGAGGCCGGCGAGCGCGTCGCGCGCGTAGCGCGCACCGAGCCGGTCGAGCGTGGCGCGGACGTAGGGGATCCGCGCCCGCGCGCGCACGAGGTCGGCGCGGACGCGGGCGATGAGGTCGGGAGTTCGGCGCGCACGCGACATCCGCTCGCCGAGGTCGGACGCCTGCTCGTCGAGCACGCGCAGCACGGTCTCGCACAGGTCGATGACGCGCAGGTACCGCGCCCGGACCTCGTCGGCCGCGCCGGGCATGGGGTCGTGGTTGTGCCGGTTCAGCCGGAACGCCTCGCCGAGCTGCCGGCGCGCGACGGCGAGCACCTCGGCCGGCTGCACGGTCGCGTCGGGCCCGAGTTCGGCCTCGACGAAGTCGAGTTGCTCGGCCGCGGCGCGCACCCGCTCGTCGGCGGCGAACAGCGCCGACCCGGCCCGCGTCGCGAGTTCCGCGTCGTGGGCCTGGAGTTCTGGCGCACCCCGCCTGCGCCTGGCCCAGAACCCGGCCATGCATGGATTCTACGAGCGCCGCCCGACAGTCGCCATATACGGCCGCCGTCCGGCCTCAGTCGAAGCTCAGTCGAAGATCCCGTCGAGGATGCTGCCGATCACGAGCCCGCCGAGGATGCCGCCCATGACGTCGGATCCTCCGCCGCGGCGCCCGCCGCCGCCCCAGCCGGGGCCTCCTCCGGGCCCGCCCCACTGCCCCGGATCCTGCGGCCGCGACGAGTCGATGTCGCGGCGCGCGAGGTGCAGCGCCTCGCCCGCGAGCGCGGCGGCGCGGCGCGCGATCGCCATCGCGTGCTCGCGGTGGTCGTCGCCGATGACGATGGCGGTCGCAGCGGGCTCGCCGAGGTAGCGGTCGAGGTCCTGCCGGGTGCGCTCGGCCTCGGCGAGGCGCGTGCGGGCGTCGGCTCCGATCCATCCGCGGTGCCCCGCGATGACGTCGCGCGCGACGGCGAGCTGCCGGTCGGCGTCGTCGATGGCGTGGCGCACGTGCTCGAGCGGCGGGATCGGACGGGCCGCACGCTCGCGCGCGGCGGCGATCGCGGCATCCAGCCCGGAATTCGCCTCGCGCAACCGGTCGAGGTGCGTGAACGGGTCGGTGTTGACGCCCGCCGGCGGCAGGCTCGCGAGCGCGGTCTGCAGCTCGCCGATCGCCTGCGCGACGCCCGGCGAGTGCGGCTCCTTGAGCGCGACCACGAGGTCGCCGCGGGAGTCCTCGACGATCGCCGCGAGCGTCGACTCGGCGCGCAGCGCCTCGACCTCGAAGGTCTCCACCGCATCGAGCAGGGTCGTCGCGCGACGAACCGATTCGGCGGATGCCTCGAGCGCCAGGTTCGCCTGCTCGCGCTGGCCCGCCTCGCGCCGGCGCTCAGCGACACCCACCGAGTGCTCGGCGAAGCCGAGCAGCTGGTCGGCCTCGGCGGGGTTCGCGTCCACCTGCGCGAGCGCCTCGCTCGCGTACCGAACGGCGAGCCGGTCGACGGTCTCGCGCGCGTGCGGGACGCGGGCGCGCAGGCGGCCGATGTCGGTGCGGATGCCGGCGATGATCTCGGGTGCGCGCCGCGCCCGCGCGATGCGCTCGGCGAGGGCCGCGGTCCGATCGTCGAGCAGGTCCTCCGCCCACTCGCAGAGCTGCACGATGCGCCCATTGCGCGTGCGCAGCTCGTCGGGGGTGTCGGGGATGTGGTCGTGGTTGAGCTGATGCAGGCGGAACGCCTCGGCGAGGTGCGTGCGCACCGCCGCGAGCGCTTCGCGGAGCGGCTCGGTCGCCTCGGAGCCCAGCTCGGCGTCGGCGAAGTCGAGCTCGTCGGTCGTGACCCGGATGCGCTCGTCGGCGGCGACCAGCGCCGTGCGCGCCCGCACCGCGAGGTCGGCGTCCTGCGCCTCGAGCTCCAGCTGCTCCTCGCGCTTGCGCTTGCCCCAGAATCCGGCCATGCCCTCGATCCTAGGGTCGGCCCGCCGAGCCTTCCCCGAGAGTGCTCGGGAGCGCGCGGGGGCGCCGCCGCGGCCGCGCGCGCCACCGCGCGCCGACGCGTGTGCGGCCGCGGGCGACCCTCGCGCCAGCGGCTACACCGTCCCCGCCGGCGGCCACACCCCGATGATGAGCCCCATCACGACGAGCGTGACGAGCTCGTGCGCGATGTTGAGGATCGTCAGCGACGACGGACGACCTTCGAAGGCGTCGTGCGTGATGAACCGCGCGGCCGTGAGGCCCGCCCACAGGATGATCGCGGTGAACAGCGCCGCGAGCAGGTAGCTGCCGCCGTAGAAGTGCCACGCGATCGTCGTCGCGCCCGCGAGCACCCACGCCGTCACGAAGCTGACGAGCACGGTCACGATGATCGGGCCGACCGCGCTCGAACCGGGGCGATCCATGTCGACGTTCGCGAGCTTCGACCAGCGGGTGCCGAACACCCCTCGGGCGTACCAGATCGTGCCGACGACCATGCTCGACAGGGTCGCCAGCAGCACCGCCCAGTAGTTGATCTCGGGGACCGTCATCTCCGCCTCCTCGCCGCGGCGCGGGGCCGCGCTCGTCGCGCGCACCGCGCTGTCGCGATGCGTCGGGTATCGCTGGCCGCGAGCGTACTCCCGTGCGCGTGCGCGCGGAACGCAGCACGCCGGATGCCGCGTGCAGCGCCGCGGCGCGGCATCCGCTCTAGGCTTCGGTGCAGGGGTGCGCCATGGGCAAGAGGATGCCGAAACCGCTGTACACGCAGGAGCTGAGGGCGCTGCAGGCGAGGCTCGTCGAGATGCAGAAGTGGGTGCAGCAGTCGGGCGCGCGGGTCGTGGTGATTTTCGAGGGGCGGGATGCCGCGGGCAAGGGCTCCGCGATCAAGCGCGTGTCGGAGTACCTGAACCCGCGGGTCGCCCGGATCGTCGCACTGCCCGCGCCGAGCGAGCGCGACAAGACCCGGTGGTACTTCCAGCGGTACGTGCCGCACCTGCCGGCCGCTGGCGAGATCGTGCTGATGGACCGCTCCTGGTACAACCGCGCCGGCGTCGAACGGGTCATGGGCTACTGCACGAACGAGGAGTACCAGCGCTTCCTGCACCAGGCGCCGATCTTCGAGCGGATGCTCGTGGAGGACGGCATCATCCTGCTGAAGTACTGGTTCAGCGTGTCCGACGTCGTGCAGGAGGAGCGGTTCCGCTCGCGCCTGAACGACCCGATGCGGCGCTGGAAGCTGAGCCCGACCGACCTCAGCTCGATCACCAAGTGGGAGGACTACTCGCGTGCGAAGGACACGATGTTCCTCCACACCGACATCGCCGAGGCCCCCTGGTACGAGATCGAGAGCGACGACAAGCGCCGCTCGCGCATCAACGTGATGGCGCACATCCTCTCGAAGGTGCCGTGGGAGCCGGTGCCGCAGGCGCAGATCGAGATTCCCGAGCGCCCGCCGTCGGCCGGCTACGAGCGCCCGCCGCGCCAGTGGACCAACTCGGTGCCCGACTACGCGCGCGAGGTCGAGAAGCGGGCCGGCGCCGCGGACTGATCCAGCCCGCGATCGCTCGGGCGCGGGTCGTCCTCTCCGGCGAAGTCGGTACCGGAGTACCGGGCACCGAGTACCGGAGTACCGGGTACCGAGTACCGAAGTACCGGGGGAATTCGGCAGGCATGGTCCCCGCGTCGTGCGCGGTCAGAGGGGTGCGAGCAGCGGGGCGCGACCAGCCGGGCACGACCAGCCCGGGCACGACCAGCCCGGGCACGGCCAGCCCGAGCACGGCCAGCCGCGCGGGATTGGCCGGGCAGGATCAGGCGACCTCGCGCACCGCCACCGGCACCTCGTCGATCGTCACCCCGACCCGCTCGCCGAACTCGGCGCGCTCACCGACCGGGTGCTGCATGCGCAGCAGTTCGCCGCCCTCGGTGCGGAGCAGGGTGCGGCGCACGCTGCCAAGGAACGTGCTCTCCTGCACGACCGTGGCGATCGGGCCACGGGTTCCCGAGCGCGCGGCCGTCCGCTATCTTCGTGCGCGTCGGGGTCGACGCCCCGGGACGGAGGCCGCATGGGCCAGGAGCAGCGGCTCGCGTTCCTCGCCGCCGACGGGGTGGACGACTGGCGCGTCGCGTACTGCGGGCCGATCACGCGGTTCGCGACGGACTCGGTGCCGGCCGGCACGGTGTTCGCGACCGCCGTCGCCGCGCTCGACGTGCTGACGGAGCATCCGCCCCTCATCGACGTGCGGCCGGAGTGCGTGATCGTCCGTATCGTGCGCGACCTCATCGACCTCGACGACGGCGCGGCCGACCGGGCGCGGGCCGTCTCGGCGGTCGCCCGCACGCACGGGCTCACCCCGCGGCCGCACCGCGTCCAGGACGTGCAGGTCGCGATCGCGACGAGCCGTCCCATCGACGAGGTGGTGCCGTTCTGGCGCGCCGTGCTCGGATACGACGACCACGTGGGAGACGACCTCGTCGACCCGCGCGGGCGCGGGCCGTCGGTCTGGTTCCAGCCGCTCGATCCCGACAAGCCGCTGCGGCACGCGATGCACCTCGACCTCGCCGTGCCGCGCGAGCTCGCGCCGGCGCGACTCGCCGCGGCCCTCGAAACGGGAGGCCGCCTCGCGTTCGACCGCGAGGCCCCGCAGTACTGGACGTGCGCTGACGCCGCCGGCAACAAGGTCGACCTCGTCACCTGGCCCGACCTGCCCGTGCCCGAGGATGCGCCGGCATCGCTCGAGATCCTGAAGGTCGCACGGGGCGGGCCCGCCGAAGCCGGTGCCGACTCCTCGACGGGCGAGTCCGACGGGGCCACCGCCCCGCCCGAGGCCGCCGAGAGTGCGCCTGCCTCGCCGACGGATGCCGCGCTCGCGCCGCGCACGCCCCCGCTCCTCGCCGCCGGGCCCGCCGAGCTCGAGCGTGGTGAAGCCATGTTCATGGCGTTCCGCGAGGCATCCGACCTCGACGACTGGCCGGTCGTGTTCTGGGGGCCGACCGCGTGGTTCGACACGGGGTCGCTCGCGCGGAGCGCGGCCCTCGCGGCCGAGCTCGCCGCGCTGGACGGCGCGGATCGGCTGCACCTCGACGTGCGTGCCGACGGGCTCGCGGTGCGACTCGCGCGCGACTTCGCCGAGCTCGTCGAGACGGACCTCGACCTGGCGCGACGGATCTCCGAGGTCGCGGCGACGTTCGGCGCGCGCTCCGACCCGTCGAAGGTGCAGACCGTGCAGGTCGCGATCGCGTCGAAGGCCGAGGCCGCGGTGCGCCCGTTCTGGCGCGAGCTGTTCGCCTACGCCGAGCACGGCGACGAGGACCTGGTCGACCTCGACGGCCGCGGCCCGAGCCTCTGGTTCCAGGAGCTCCCGCCCGAGAAGCCGCTGCGGCACGCGTTCCACGCCGACGTCTCGGTCCCGCGCGCGATCGGCCGGGCTCGCGTCGATGCGGCGCTCCGCGCCGGCGGGCGGATCGCCGCCGGCGCCGAGCACCACGGGTGGTGGACGCTCGCCGACCCTGCGGGCAACAAGGTCGACGTCGCGATCTGGGCCGACCGGGACGGCCCGCGATGACCGATCGGCGTGACACCGGGCGCGCGGTGGGCGCCCCCGCGCCATCCGGAACCGACCGGGTCCACGACCGGTTGCGGGATGGTGCGATCGGAGACGTCTGCTGGCTCGCCGCGACCTGCGGCGAGTGCGGCGCGCTCGTCGAGGGCGGCACGTGCTGGAACTGCGGCGCCCGCCGCTCGGAGTGAGCCGCGACCGACGCGGCGTCCACCCCTCCACAGGGCGCCGTGACGGCGCTCGAATCTCCGATCCGGACGACCGCGACCCCGGAGACGTCGGAACGGCGACGCTCGATGCATGCCCAGTCGAACCGGTGCGCCGCGCGCACGACTCGCCCTCCGCGTCGAACTCGTCTCGCTCGGCGGCGATCCGCCGTGGCGGACCATCAGCATCGACCCCGCGGTCGGGCTCGATCGGCTGGCCGACGCAATCATGCTCGCGTTCGGATGGACGGGCGCGGGGTCCTGGCGGTTCGGCACGAGGCACACTCCGTGGTGGGGGCGCGATGCGGATGCATGGGGTTCCGGCATCCTCACGCCGGCTCGGCCCATCGCACGCCGCGCGGGTGGTGAGGGCGGCTCCCACTTCGGGTCCGATGGGTACCGGTACGGGGTGGCCGGCTCCGCCTACGACGAGGACCCGTACGCCGATGATCCGTGCGGCTACGACGGCCGCACTCGTCAGCACGACCGCGAGTGGAACGTCGATCAGGTCGTCGAGCGATTCGGCGGCGAACTCGAGTTCGAGTACCGCCAGGTCGACCTCGGCGGCGTTCGCGGAAGCGGGGCCGGGGCCGGTGCCGCGGCCGTGCGATCCGGCCCGACGTGGCGCCATCGCATCGTGGTCGACTCGGGGCTCGACGCGGCGACGTCCGACACGTTCGCGCCGAGCGCCGCGCTGCTCGGGGGCGCCGGGACCGTGCCCCGTCTCGGGACCGAGGCAGCATACGGCGAGCTCGGCGATCCGTCGGACCGTGCCGCCCTCGACCACGAGTTCGACCTCATGTTCGGCAGCACCTCCTTCGGCCTTCCGTTCGACGGACCGACCTGGGCTCCGCTCGACGCCGCGCTGAGCGGGTCGAGCGCACCCGCTCGACGCGCCCTCCGCATGGATCTCTTCGGGCTCGGCGCACTTGAGCCACCCATCGTCGATGGGGAGCAGGTCGTTCGCGCCCTCGCCCCGATCCGGGAGCTGCTGCGGTCCGGCGCGGATACCGACGGCGTCGATATCGAGGCGGCCGGCGCGCTCGGCGACGACCTGAAGACGCTGCGACTGGCCCGGGTCCAGAAGGGGATCCTCCGAACCTACGTGACCGTGCGCGACACGCTCCTCGACGATCCGCTCGCACTCTGGCACACGCTCGCGGAGCGTCTCATGCACGACTCCTCGTCGAGTTCGTACCGCTCGCGCTCTGACGTGGCCGAGCGCGCGGTCGACCTGGTCTGCGGCGACCGGGACGTGCGTCGGTTCGCGTTCGATGAGGCGCACCGGCGGTCATGGTCGGCGGCACGCACCAGCGAGTTCGGGCCGACCCGGCTCGACCGGATGCTCGCGACGCTCGAACTCGTCGACGCCGAAGGCCGCATCGCCCATCCGAACGCCCGGGCCTTCGGAATCGCGATGCTGCGCAGCGCCACGTGAGCAGGAATGCATGCATAGTGCATGCATCCCTGCTATCCTCGGAGGATGCCGGTGAACATCACCATCCGTGCCGTACCGGATGCGGTGCGCGACGAATTGGCCGCGCGCGCGAAGCGCTCCGGGCGCTCGCTCCAGGAATTCCTGACCGCAGAACTCCGTCGGCTCGCCGCCACCCCGTCAGCGGACGACACCCTTGCCGCGATCCGCGAACACGCGCGTTCGTACCCGAGCGTGTCCACTGGCGACATCCTCGACGCGCGCGATGCCGACCGACACTGAACCGCGCCCGCCGCGCCCGCCGCGCCCGCGCGAGGTCCCCAGAGCCGTCGGAGCCGTCCCGATGCAGCAGCTCGTGCTCGATGCGTCGTCCGTCGTGGGGCTGCTGCTCGACCCCGATGCGGAGGAGCACGCCATCGCGTCGCGCGGCAGTCTGCACGCGCCGAGCATCGTCCCGTACGAGGTCTCCAACGTGCTCAGACGACTGCAGGGTGCGGGCAAGCTCGCCGACCGGGACGCCGAGCAGGCGTTCGCGGACTACGCCGCCCTCGACATCGAGCTCTGGCCCTGGCCGACGCTCGGCGAGCGCGTCTGGCAACTGCGCGGAAACCTGTCGAGCTACGACGCCGCATACGTCGCGCTCGCCGAACGCATCGACGCCACGCTCGTCACGCGCGATGCACGCCTGGCGCGAGCGCCGGGCACGACCTGCGCGATCACCGTCGTCGCGTAGGCGTCACGGCGTGAGGCACACCGCGGGCAGGTCGAACCAGCGGAGGTGCTCGAAGTCGGCCGAGAGGCGCGCGGGCGCGGCATCCGTCGCCGGCTCGTCACCGGGGGCGCCGGCCGCAGCGGATGCCGCGGTCGCGCTCGGCCCGGCCGCGAACACCGCCTCGGCCTCGGCGAGGTACCCGGCGAGCGCCGACTCGGGCGCGCGGTCGTCGTGGTGCGGGTAGACGAGTCGGCCGTCGGCGTCGTACGACACCTGCGAGAGCCGCAAGGGCGGCTCGAGCGGACCGCGGCGGTGGTGCCAGATGCCGCTCTCGGGATCGAAGGTGTAGTCGGGAAGCATCCGCCAGCCGTCGCGAGCGACGAGCTTCACGGCCTCGATGAGGTAGTCGAACACGGGTTCCGAGATGAAGTAGTTGAAGTTGATGCGCACCCAGCCGGGCTTGATGCCCTCGCAGCCGCGCGAGATCTCGCGCTCGTACTCGTGCGAACGCTCGATGTCGATGCCGAGCAGGTCGTGCCCGTACGGGCCCGCGCAGGAGCACCCGCCCCTCGACTGGATGCCGAACAGGTCGTTCAGCAGCGCGACGACGAAGTTGTGGTGCAGGTACTTCCCGCTCGGCGCCCGGACGATGAACGACACGATCGACAGGCGCTCGGCCGCGAGGTTGCCGAGCACCTCGATCGCGGGCTCGTCGTGCCAGGCGGCGATCGCTCGGCGGAGGAAGTCGTCCTCCAGGGCGCGGATCGTGGGGACGCCGACGGCGTCCTTCAGGCCGAACACGAGCCCGGCGCGGATCGACTCGACGATCGCGGGCGTGCCGCCCTCCTCGCGGTGCGCGACGTCGGCCAGGTACTCGTGCTCGGTCGGGTTCACGAACGCGACGGTGCCGCCGCCAGGGACATCCGGCACCCGGTTCGTCGCGAGCTCGCGGCGCATGACGAGCACGCCGGGCGTCGACGGGCCGCCGATGAACTTGTGCGGGCTGAGGAAGATCGCGTCCTTGTACCGTCCGGTCGCGAGCGCCATCGCGGGGTCGCCGTGCGTCATCTCGATCTCGACGTAGGGCGCAGCCGCGGCGAAGTCCCAGAACGACAGCGCCCCGTACTCGTGCAGCAGGGCCGAGATGCCCGCGGTGTCGCTCACGATGCCCGTCACGTTGCTCGCGGCCGAGAACGAGCCGATCTTGAGCGGCCGGTCAACGTGACGCACGAGCTCGGCCTCGAGCACGCGCCGGTCGATGTGCCCGTCGGGATCCTGCGGGATCGTCACGACGTCGGCGATCGACTCGCGCCACGGCAGCTCGTTCGAGTGGTGCTCGAACGGGCCGATGAACACGACCGGCCGCTCCTCGGCCGGGATCGACGCGCCGAAGTGGTACCGGTCGTCGAGGGCGGATGGCACGCGCAGCCCGAGCATGCCGATGAGCTTGTCGATCGCGCCCGTCGAGCCCGCACCAGTGAAGATCACGACCGTGTCGTCGTCGCCGCCGACGGCGTCGCGGATCGTCGCGCGCGCGTCCTCGCGCAGCCTGGTCGTCTGCAGGCCCGTTCCGCTCGACTCGGTGTGCGTGTTCGCGTACCGGGGCAGCACCTCGTCGCGGATGAAGTCCTCGATGAACGTCAGCGCGCGACCGGATGCCGTGTAGTCGGCGTAGGTGACACGGCGCGGCCCGTACGGGCCCGGCACGACCTGGTCGTCGCCGATCACCGATTCGCGGATGCGTCGCACGAGCGGCGAGAACCGGATCGCGTCGAGGCGCGATCGATCGGCGCCGGCGGCGCCGACGGTCTCTCCTGCACGGGGGTCGTTCGCCTCGTCGAGGTCCACGGGAGGAGGGTAACGCCGTCCGCCGACGGCGGCTACGGTCGCTGGTCCCGTGGTGGCGGCGCGATCCGGCGATGGCCCGGCTCCTCCGACCGGCCGATCGATCGTCGCGAGCACGGTGTCGTCGGAATCGGAGGGAGAACGGTATTCCGCGGATACCTTTCTCCCTCGACCGAGCGCGGGACCATCGTCCGGGTCGACCTCGGCAGGCGCTCCGGCGTCGCCGCCGGCGAGCCCCGGCCCGGATCCGCTGCCACGAGCCGCCGCCCGTCAAGCGGGCCGCTCCTCCTCGAGCCGGGTCGACTCGCGCCCCCACCACGTCGTGAGGTCGACGCCGTGGTTCTCGGCGTCGGCGAGCGTCCACCACTCGGGCGCGAACGAGTCGTCGGCGATGCGGCCGCCCGCGGCGAGCGCGGCGTCGATGCGCGCGCGCACCTGGTCGTGCGGCACGCAGACGTCGACGTGCATGCGGCCGCGGCGCGGGCCGACGCGCTCCTCGGGCTGGAGGAACACCGACGACCCGCGGCGGAGCGGATCGACGAGATGCGTGTCGTTCGGGCGCACGTAGCCGAGCACCGCGGTCCAGAACGGCGCGACCTCCGCCGAGGGCGGCGACGCGATCGCGGTCTGCACGACCTGCAGCACCGAGACATCCGCCGTCAGGCCGTGCTCGCGCGCGACCGCCGAGACCAGGCGCGCGACCTCGACGTCGCGCGTGCTGAGGTCGCGGACCTCGCGACTGATGAGCTTCACGGCGACGCCCTCGTGCCGAAGGTCGACATCGGGCTCGTGGCGCGCGACCTCGTCGATCGCGGTGATCGCGGCCACGAACCGCGCGGCCTCCACGTACGACGACGCCCGGAAGAACGCATGCGCACCCCAGTAGAGCACCCGCCAGTCGTCGACGCCCTCGGCGTCGTGGAACTGCTGCGGCGAGATCGCCCGAGGCGGCATGGGCGGGTCGGGCTGGGCGCCCTCCGGCGCGGCTGCGACATCCATGCCACCCATGCTCGCCGGGCCGACCGACACCGGGCAAGGCCCGTGCGCGGTGCGGGCGGATGGCGCCGCCCGGGCGATCCCTGAGGAGAACTCGCGAAAACAGGAGGACAATGGAAGGGCAGCGTCGGCGCGATCCGAACGTCGATGACGACACCGCAGGAGGATGACATGAGCGCTGCCACGAGCATCTACCGGACGCCGCAGCACGGCGGATCCGACCCGTGGGCGGACCCCGGCTGGAGCGGAGCCCTGGCTTTCACCGGCCCCGTGCACCTTCACGACGGGTTCGAATCCGCGCCGCCCCGCGCCGAAGACGACAGCCTGTGGGCCGCGATCGCGCGCTTCTTCGGCGCCGGCCGGACGAGCCGGCACGACTGACCCCGGCAGCCCCGGCAGGCTCGGCAGGCCCGGCAGGCCGGCTCAGTACCGCCAGCGCACGAGCTCGGCGACGTCCTCCGGGACGTGCTCGCCGTACGCCTCCCACTCGTGCTGGCGTGTCGCGACGTACGCGTCCACGAGCACGTCGCCGAGCACGCCTCGGTAGAACTCGCTCGACTCGAGGCGGTGCAGGGCCGAGCCGAGATCGGCGGGCAGGGGGCGGATGCCGCCGGCGCGCCGCTGTGCGGCGGTGAGCGTCGAGGGGTCCACGCGCACCGGCTTCGGGGCCGTCGCACCCCGCGCGACCCCGTCGACCGCGGCCGCGATGATCGCGGCGACGGCGAGGTACGGGTTGGCCGCGCCATCCACGGGCTTGACCTCGATGTTGGACTGCTCGGCGCCCATGCCCGCCTGGCCCGGAACGAACCGGATCGCGGCCTCGCGGTTGCCCTCGCCCCAGCAGATGTCGGCACCCGCCCACGCGTGCGGGCGCAGCCGCGCGAACGAGAGCACGCTGCCGCCGAGCAGCGCGACGCCCTCCTCGAGGCGGTCGAGGATGCCGGCGATCATGTTCGCTCCGAGCGGCGTGACGCCGAGCTTGGCCTTCGGGTCGGCGAACACGTTGCGGCCGTCGCGGCGCGCCGACACGTGCACGTGGCATCCGTTCGTCGAACCGCCCACGATCGGCACGGGGGCGAACGAGACCATGAGCCCGTGCCGTTGCGCGACACGCGTCAGCACGACGCGCGCGAGCGCGAGATCGTCGACGGCGGCCAGCGGATCGCGCGGCGCGAACGCGAACTCGAGCTGTCCCGCGCCGAACTCGGGGTGCATCTGGTCGACCGGCACACCGGCCACGTCGAGCGCCTCGAGCGCCGCGAAGGCGAACGCCTCGACCTCGAGCATCGCCCGCGTCGAGTAGGCCGGGCCGGTCGTCGCCGGCACCGGCGCCTCGCCTTCGACGGGCGACGGGCGGAACACCGTGCACTCGAGCTCGAACCCGATGACGAAGGTCAGGCGGGCGTCCTCGGCGTCGTCGACGACGCGCCGCAGCGCGGTGCGCTGGCATGTCGGGTGGGGCGTGCCGTCGAGCGAGAACAGGTCGGCGGGCGCCCACGCGAGGCGCGCCTCGCGGTCGAGCATCGCCATCGACGAGGTGTCGGCGATGCCCCGCAGGTCGCCCACCACGGGATCGACGTCGGGCGTCGCGTTGAGGTGGTCGTCGACCGAGAACAGCACGCCGGCGCTGTTCGAGATCGTGACGCCGTGCGTGCTCGCCGACAGCAGCCTCCGGTGCGGCAGCACCTTGACGCGCGAGATGCCGGCGTTGTCGACGTGGCACACGAGCAGGGCGCGGATGTCGTCGAAGCGCACGGATCGGTTCATGCCGGGTCTCCTCCCAGCCGGGGTCCCGGTCGGGGGAGGTCGGGCCCGGCGCTCGGGATCAGTATGCACCCGGCGCGTTTCGCGCGGTTTTCGCGCGCGGGCGCGCGTCGTCGGCGGGCGCGGTCGTCAGGCTCCGGCCGGTGCTGCGGCAGGCACGCCCTTCAGCTCGGAGTAGCGCTGTGCGTGGACCTGTGCCAGGTCGATCGCGCCCGTCATCAAGGCCTCGGCGCACTCGCGTGCGGCCTGGTCGAGCTCGAGCTGTCGGCTGGTTCCCTCTGCGCTGGCCTGCAGTGCGCGCTTCAGGCGGTCCCGGTCTTCGTAGATCATGGTCTCCTCTTCTCGGTCGTCGGAGCGATCATGACGTCGTCGTCAACCGGTGCAGAGGAAGATACCGCCTCCCGGCCCCACCGCAAAGCCGAATGTGAACGTTTCGCCGTCGCCTTCCAGTCGGGTAGCGACCGCGTCCGGTTCGGCGGTCGTCGCAGCCTCCCGTGTCACGAGAGGCGTTGCGGGTGCGCCGAGCCATGCACCCGCAACGACTGTCCGGTCGGGTTCCGCTGGTCGAACTGGAGGGCTCAGGCCGCCGCGGCGCGCCGTTCTGCGCGGGCGAGGTTCGCGACGAGCTCCTCGCGCGTCTGCGGCACGACGTACGCCGGCTGGTCGCGCTCGACGCGCCAGCTCTCCGCGAGCGGGCCGACGTTCACGGTGTCGAAGCCGAACTGGTCGTACAGGTGCTCGACGGCGGCCGCGGCATCCTCGAAGTCGCTCGAGGTCGCGAGCGCGCGACGACCGGGCGTTCCGGCGGGCGCGCCATCCGTCGTGATGTCCTTCGCCGTGATGTGGTTGAAGCCCTTCGCGACGCGGCTCTCCGGCAGGTGCGCCTGCAGGAGGCCCGAGACCGTCGCGCGGCCCTCATCGAGCGCCGGCACTCGGCCGTCGCGCTCCCAGTAGTAGTTGTTCGTGTCGATGACGACCTTGCCGGCGAGCGGCTCGACCGGGACCGACGCGTACGCCTTGAACGGCACCGTCACCACGACCATGTCGCCCGCCGCGCCGGCTTCAGCCGCGGTCGCGGCGCGCGCGCCCGGCCCGAGGTCGTCGATCAGGTCCGAGAGCGTCTCCGGGCCCCGCGAGTTCGCGATGACGACCTCGTAGCCGTTCGCGAGGGCCGCGCGAGCGACCTGGCTGCCGATGTGTCCTGCTCCGATGATTCCGAGAGTGGTCATGGTGACGACAACGGATGCCGCGGGCGGGATGTTCCCTCTTCGCCTGGCTCGTCCCGCGGCATCCGTCGCCCGCTGCTCACCGCACGACGTCGAAGACGTTCTTCACGACGCCGTTCGAGTACGCCTCGTGCTCGACGAGCTTCAGCGTGCCCTGCTCGTGGCCGTCGAAGAGGCGCTTGCCGTCCCCGAGCGTCACCGGGAAGACCAGCAGGTGGTAGCGGTCCACGAGTCCGGCCGCGGCGAGGCCCTGTGCGAGCGTCGCGCTGCCGTGCACGATGATCGGGTCGCCCTCGCCCTCCTTGAGCGCGGCGACCTCGTCGAGTGAGCGCAGCACGGTCGTGCCGTCCCACTCGGGGTCGGTGAGCGAGGAGGAGACGACGTACTTCGGCATCGCGTTGTACTCGGCGAACTCCTCGGTCATGGTCGGCCAGACCGGCGCGAACTCGTCGTAGCTCACGCGACCCATGAGCATGGCGCCGGCCTCGAGCTGCTCGCGGCCCTTGATCTCGTACGCCTCCTCGACGAACGGGACCTCCTTGAACGTCCAGCCCGCACGCGGGTGATCGCCGCCGCCGGGCGAGTCGATGACGCCGTCGAGGGTGATGAACTCGGTCACGATGAGGGTGCGCATGGGCCGTCCTTTGCTCGGTTCGGGCGAGGCGGGGAGTTCCGCTCTCATTCTGGACGTCGAACGGCTGTGCGCCCGATCGACATCCTGAACGGAATTCCTCGAGATGGATCCGGCTCCGGCGAGTGGAGGCACGACGGATGCCACGGGGACACGGTGCGGCCCGCCCTGCGCTCGCTCAGCCCACGAGGGCGTGCGGCGGCGTGGCCAGCCCCTCGACGACGGCCTCGGCCGGATCGTCGCCGAGCCCGACGATGCGGTTCGCCGCGTCGACGTGCACGATGCGCGGCGTGAAGGCCGCGGCATCCGTCGACGCCATCGAGGCCCACGAGATGACGATCACGAGGTCGCCCGCGGCGGCCAGGCGCGCGGCGGCGCCGTTCACGCCGATGACGCCCGAGCCGCGCTCGCCGGCGATCGTGTAGGTCTCGAACCGGTCGCCGGTGTTGATGTTCACGACCGAGACGAGCTCGCCCGGCAGCAGGTCGGCCGCCTCGAGCAGGTCGAGGTCGACGGTCAGCGAGCCGACGTAGTGCAGGTCGGCGTGCGTGACGGTCGCGCGGTGGATCTTGGACTTCAGCATGGTTCGGTGGAAGCTCGGCACCCGCCGATTCTGCCCCACCCGGTCGATCGCCGTGGGTGTGCGACCGTGGGCTACGGGCGGCCGATCGGTGCTTCCGGCTCAGGCTCCGGCTCCGGTCCGCCCTCCGCGAGCGTCAGCGATGCCTGCTCGGCACAGGCCTCCTCGACGCCCTCGGCCGCGATCTGCTCCCGGCGCTTCCGTGTGACGAGGTACGAACCGGCGAGGACGAGCACGAAGCCGACGATCGTCCACACCGTCACGCGCTCGCCGAGCACCAGCGCCCCGGCGAGGATGGCGACGGCCGGGTTGACGTAGGTGATCGCGGTGGCCTTCACCGGCCCGATCTCGCCGATGAGCGCCACCATCAGGAGGAACGCGAGCGCGCTGCAGATCACGGCGAGGACGATGATCGACACGATGACATTGGTCGACGGCCAGGCGGCGGGCCAGGCGCCCGTGAACAGCACGAATGGCACGTACACGACGGCGGTGGCGGCGAGCGAGACGGCGACGACCCCGACGCCGGGCAGGTCGGGCATCCAGCGGGCGAGGATGGCGGGGCCCAGCGCGTACCCGATCACCACGACCGCCATCTGGGCCACCGCGATGAGGTCGGAGCCGGCGATGTCGAGCCCGACGAGGGCCGCGACGCCGAGCATGCCGAGCGCGATGCCGAGCCAGTTGAGCCGCGTGAGCCGTTCGGGGCGCCCCATGATGAAGGCGATGGCCACGCCCGCGAGCGGCACCGTCGCCAGCAGGAGCCCCGCCGTCGAGCTCGGGAGCCGCTGCTCGGCCGCGCTCAGGAAGTACCACGGCAGGACGATCTCGACCACGGTGTACGCGAGCATCGGCTTCCACCGCCGCACCACCTGCCAGACCTCGCGCCGGTAGAACGCGAGCGGCATCAGCAGCAGCGCAGCGAGCGCGGATCGTCCGAGCACCACCATCGCGGGCTCGAGCTCGCTCACCGCCACCTTGATGAACAGGTACGGAATGCCCCAGGCGACACCGAGCGCGGCGAAGAGGAAGAACCCACGGCGAGTCACGCGCCAAGTCTCGCGCGTGCCGCCGACACCCGCGATCGGTCGCGTTCCACCGTTCGCGGATGTCGCTGCGGGGATCTAGCGTGGGCCCATGGCCGCCGCTCCCACGCCGACCGCCGCCGCACTCCTCGCAGACCTCCGCGCCGCCGCGCGCCCGGACGAGTATCCGCAACGGCACTACCACGGCACGGCCGGCGTCCTCGGCGTGCGCATGGGCACGCTCTTCGACATCGCGAAGGGGTACACGGCGATGCCCCTCGACGAACTCGAACTCCTCCTGGGCGAACCCGAGTACGAGCCGCGGCTCGCGGCGTTCTGCATCATGGACTTCGCCGTGCGCGGCTCGCGCGACGACGCCGTTCGCCGCGACCGGTACGACCTCTACCTCCGCCGCCACGACCGCATCGACACGTGGGACATGGTGGACCGCGCGGCTCCGCGCGTGATCGGCGAGTACCTCGCCGCCCGATCTCGAGCGCCGCTGTTCGAGCTCTCCGCGTCGTCCGATCCGCTCCGCCGTCGCACCGCGATGACCGCGCCGCTGGGGTTCCTGCGCCGGGGCGATGCGGATGCCAGGGCCGACCTGTTCCGTCTCGCCGGGCTCCTGCTGGAGGATCCCGACCCGGTCGTCGCGAAGCCCGTCGGCATCGCGCTGCGGCACGCCGGAGCGGTCGACCCCGACGGCCTCGTGGCCTTCCTCGATGCGAACCTCGAGCGGATGCCCCGTCCCATCCTCCGCGCGGCCGCCGAGAAGCTGCCGCCGGGCACCCCGTACTCGCGCGCCGCCGGCCCGCAGGACCGCTGACGTCACCACTCGTCGCACGCACCGCCGCCACGCGCCGGCAGTCGTCACTCGCGTGCGGCTTGCGCCCCATCCTGCCTGCGGCCGGATCGCCGGACCGGCTCCGCGCCGTTCGAGCGAGTGCCTTCCTCCCCGAGACGAGGGAGAAAGGTATTCCGGGGATACCTTTCCCCCGCATCTTGGGAACGATGGATCGAGCCGGTGGGCGTCAGCACGATCGCGCAGGCGGCTGTGCCGGCGGTCGGCACGGCCGGCGCCGGCGGCAGGCAGGTCCGGCGCGGCGGCAGGCAGGTCCGGCGCCCGCGGCAGGCAGGTACGGCGCCGGCGCCGACCGCGCACACGGCCGGCACGGCCGGCAGACGCGAATCGCGCCGGCGGGGGCTCCACTCCCCCGCCGACGCGATGTCGGGGCCGGCCGGCCCGGGCGCATACCCGAGCCGACCGGAGTCGGTGCGACCGCGTTCGGCCCGGAGGCCCGCGGTCGGTCCGTGATCAGGCCGCGGCGAGCAGCCCGAGCGAGTCGATCACGCGGTTCGAGAAGCCCCACTCGTTGTCGTACCAGGCGACGACCTTGACGTGCTTGCCGTCGACGCGGGTGAGCGCGGCGTCGAAGATCGACGAGTGCGGGTTGCCGACGATGTCGCTCGAGACGAGCGGCTCCTCGGAGTACTCGAGCACGCCCTTCAGCGGGCCCTCGGCGGCGGCGCGGTACGCGGCGAGCACCTCGTCGAGGGTGACCTCCTTCGACACGGTCGTGTTGAGCTCGACGATCGAGCCGACCGGCACGGGCACGCGCATGGCGTCGCCGTTGAGCTTGCCGTCGAGGTTCGGCAGCACGAGGCCGATGGCCTTCGCGGCACCGGTCGAGCTCGGCACGATGTTCTCGGCCGCAGCGCGGGCGCGACGTGCGTCGGAGTGCGGGGCATCCTGCAGGTTCTGGTCCTGCGTGTAGGCGTGCACCGTCGTCATGAAGCCGTGCTCGATGCCGGCGAGGTCGTCGAGCACCTTCGCGAGCGGCGCGAGCGCGTTGGTGGTGCACGACGCGTTCGAGACGATCGTGTGCGACGCGGGGTCATAGGCATCCGTGTTCACGCCGAAGGCGAGCGTGACGTCGGCACCCTTCGACGGGGCCGAAACCAGCACCTTCTTCGCGCCCGCCTCGAGGTGCGCCTTCGCGGCCTCGGCGTCGGTGAAGCGGCCGGTCGACTCGAGCACGAGGTCGATGCCGAGCTCGCCCCAGGGCAGCTTCGCGGGGTCGCGCTCGGCGAGCACCTTCACGCGGCGGCCGTCGATGACGAGGACGTCGCCGTCCACCTCGACGGGGCGGCCGAAGCGGCCGCCGACGGTGTCGTACTTCAGCAGGCGCGCGAGCGCCGCGGGCTCGGTGAGGTCGTTCACGGCGACCAGTTCGAAGTCGGCGTCGCGCTCGATGAGCGCGCGGACGACGTTGCGGCCGATGCGGCCGAATCCGTTGACGGCGATGCGGGTCATGACGTCAGGAGTCCTTTCCTCTGTTGCGCGTTCCAGCATCATGGTGTGACGGATGCCTCGGCAGTGGCCGAAGCGACATCATGCGAAAGGATCTCGCCAACTCGTGCCCGCACGCCGCCGCGCCGGTCGGACGTCGACTCGTCCCGAGCTCCCACCGAGCACACAGCAGGGACAAAGGTCGGCCCGCGACGATCGGGACATGCGTCCCTCCCGAACCGCCGCCGTACTGCTCTTCGCGTACGTCGTCGTCATGCTCTGGGTGACGCTGGGACCCGCGCCCGGCGCGGTCTCCGGCAACCAGGCACGTCGCGGCGTCCTCGACCCGAGCATCTGGTTCGACTCCGACACGTGGACGATCGGCTCGCAGACCGAGTTCGAGCTCAACGTGCTCCTCTTCGTGCCGTTCGGCGCACTGCTCGCCTTCGCCCTCCGCGGGGCGCCGATGATCGTGCCCGCCGTCATGAGCGGCGGGTTCGCGCTGCTCATCGAGGTCGCCCAGATCCCGATGGCCGACCGGATCTCCGACCCGCGCGACCTCGTCGCGAACTCGCTCGGCGCCGTGATCGGCATCCTCGTCGCGCGCCTCTCCGACGCGATCGCGAGCATCCCCGCGAGGCTCAAGGCCCGCCGCCGCGCGGCGCTCGCGCGCGGGGGCACGCGCACCTCGCCGATCCGGACGGCGACCGGCGGCATCCGCCTCACCCCCGACGACCGCGCGAGCACCCGCGCGCCCGCAGGGCGAAGCATCCGCTGACCCGCCCTCCTGAGACCGGCCGCTCAGGCCGAGAAGGTGTGGCGGTACTCGCTCGGCGACGTGCCGAGGATGCGGTGGAAGTGCAGCCGCAGGTTCGCACCGGTGCCGAGTCCGACGCGGTCGGCGACCTGCTCGACCCCGAGGTCGGTGCGCTCGAGCAGCTCGCGCGCGAGGTCGATCCGGGCGCGGAGGATCCACTGCATGGGCGTGTAGCCCGTGTCCTCGACGAACCGGCGCGAGAAGGTGCGCGGCGACACGTTCGCGTTCCGCGCGAGATCGGCGAGCGTGAGCGGATCCTGCACGTGCTCCATCGCCCACTGCCGGGTCGCCGCGAACACCTCGCCGAGCGGCTCGGGCAGCGCGCGCGGCACGTACTGCGCCTGCCCGCCGCTGCGGTAGGGTGCCGCGACGAGCCGCCGCGCGGCGTGGTTCGAGACGGCGACGCCGTGATCGCGTCGCACGAGGTGCAGGCAGAGGTCGATGCCGGATGCCGCGCCCGCCGACGTCAGCACCTGGCCCTCGTCGACGAACAGCACGTTCTCGTCGACCCTGACGAGCGGATGCCGCGCCTGCAGCGCGCGCGTGTAGTGCCAGTGCGTCGTGGCCCGGCGCCCGTCGAGCAGTCCGGTGGCGGCGAGCGCGAACGCCCCCGTCGAGATCGCGGCGAGCCGCGCCCCGCGCTCGTGCGCGGCGCGCAGCGCGTCGACCACGGCGGCCGGCGGGTCCTCGCGGTCGGGGTGCCGGTAGCCGGGGATGAAGATCGTCTCGGCCCACTCGAACGCCTCGAGGCCGTCGGCCACGTGGTACGAGAGCCCGTCGCCGCCGGTCACCGGCCCGGGCTGCGCGCCGCACACGCGCACCTCGTACGGCATGCTCGCGCGGGTCGTGAAGGTCTGCGCCGGGATCCCGACGTCGAGCGGCTTGGCGCCCTCGAGCACGAGCACGGCCACCCGGTGGTTCCTGCGTGCCATCCGCTCGCCCCTCTCCCGAACGGCCGACGGGCCGGCCGCGGCGCGACCGGCGCACTGGCAAGGATGCCACCGATCGCAAGGATCTCGCAGCCCGGTGCCGTCGCGGCCCGACCGGCCCGCGCGTAGCGTGGGCGCATGTCCACCCCGGCCGGCCCCGAGGCATCCGTCGCCGACTTCGGCTCGCTCTTCGCGCGCGGCCTCGTGCAGTGGGGCCTGCGCGGCGACCCGCACCTGTGGCAGGCGATGCGCGACGCGCTCGCCGGCGAACCGTTCCCGGCCGGATTCTGGGACGTGCGCAGCGCCGTCCAGCGCGAGTTCGCGCGCCTGACCGGCGAGCCGCTGACCGACACCGACGAGCCGCTGCGCGTCGCCGCGTTCGTGACCGGCAGCGGCATCAGCGACGGGCGCGTGCTGCCGTCGTTCTGGGTCCGGACCGCGATCCCGATCCTCATCGACCGGTGGGCGGCGGCGCGTGACGCCGCGGACGACACCGGCCACGACGGCGACGTCCGCGGCCCGGACCGGGCGGCGATGTGAGCGACGAACGGGTCCTCGTCACCGGCGGCACCGGCTTCGTCGGGATCACCTGCATCGTCCGGCTGCTCGGCGACGGCGCCGAGGTCCGCACGACCGTGCGCGACCTGGCGCGGGCCGACGAGGTGCGCGAACTCGTGCGCCGCGCCGGGGCCGACCCGGATGGCGTCGAGGTCGTCGCCGCCGACCTCCTCGACGACGACGGCTGGGACGCCGCGGTCGCCGGCACCACGCACGTGCTGCACGTGGCGTCGCCGTTCCCCGCACGCCAGCCGAAGGACGAGGACGAGCTCATCGTGCCCGCACGCGACGGCGTCCTGCGGGTGCTCCGCGCCGCACGCGACGCGGGTGTGCGACGTGTCGTGCAGACCTCGTCGTTCGCGGCGATCGGCTACGGCCGGCCCTACCCGGGCCGCCCGTACACCGAGGCGGACTGGACGGACCCCGACGGCCCCGGCGTCACGCCGTACACCAAGTCGAAGACGCTCGCCGAGCGGGCCGCGTGGGACTTCATCGATCGGGAGGGCGGGGACCTCGAGCTCGCGACCGTCAATCCGGTCGGTATCTTCGGGCCCGCGCTCGGCGCGGACCTCTCGTCGTCGCTCGAGTTGCTGCGGCAGCTGCTGAACGGCGTCTTCCCGGTCGTGCCGAACGGCGAGGTAGGCGCCGTCGACGTGCGCGACGTGGCCGACCTGCACGTGCTCGCGATGCGCCATCCGGATGCCGCGGGCGAGCGCTTCCTCGCCGTGTCGGGCGACGCGATCACGTACGTCGAGCTCGCCCGGCTCCTGCGCGCCGGGCTCGGCGAGCGCGCCGCGCGCGTGCCGACGCGCGTGATCCCGGACTGGGCGGTGAAGGCCGGCGCCCCCTTCAGCCGCGACCTCCGGCTGATGTCGCAGGAGCTCGGCCGCCGCGCGGACGCGTCGCACGAGAAGGCCACGCGGGTCCTCGGCTGGGTGCCCCGCGAGCGCGACGAGGCGGTGCTGGCCTCGGCGCGGAGCCTCATCGACCTCGGCCTGCTCCGCGACTGACGCAGCCATCGAAGACCGGAGCCCCGCCGAACCGGAGACATCCGTCGACTCGTGACGTCACCGAGACCGTCGTGACCCGATCGAAACCGACGTGACCGGATCGTGACCGCTCCGGACACGAAACCGGCGTCATGCGCGCACGCCTCGCGGGAGGATGTCTGGAGCATCACCGCGAGCTGGGACGACGACGTGCCGGATCTCCCGGCACGCGGGCACCGCCACGCGAACATCCGGGGGAACGAGACATGTCGGCAGCCGAGTCGCACGAGTCGGGCGAGGACCGCCTGCGCGTCGGGGACCCCTCGGCGTCATCCGGTCGCGGGGTCGGATCCGCCGCGCTCGTCCTCGGCCTGACCACGGTGATCCTCGCGTTCGCGACCCCTTACCGGGAGTCCCTCGGTTCGGCTCTGCTCGCGGCCCTCGCGGTGTTCACGTCGACGCTCGGCCTCGTCGCGCGCAGCCGCGCGCGCCGCGCCGGCGAGCGGCCGTCCACCGCGGCGATCGCGGCGGTGTGGCTCGGCATCGGCGCGCTCGCGATCGTCGCGATCTCCGTGCTCCCCGCGCTGCTCATGCCGAGCTCGACCGGCGTCGCCGGCTGACGCCGGTCTCAGCCGAGTCGCACGAGCCGGCGCACGTCGTCGTCGGGCAGCTCCTCGGCGACCGCCGTCACCTCGACCGAGTCGAGCCGGACGACGCCGCCGTACAACGAGAGGAACGCGGTGTCGGCCGCGTCGCGCCCGGTCGAGATGCGCACCATCGTGTCGCGCGGCGCGAGCGTCGTCGCGTCGACGACGTGCCACGCGCCGTCGACCCACGCCTCGGCGACCGCGTGGAAGTCCATCGGATCGAGGCCCGGCGCGTACACCGCGACGAGCCGCGCCGGCACGTCGAGCGCGCGCAGCAGCGCGACGACGAGGTGGGCGTAGTCGCGGCACACGCCCTGGCGCGCGAGGAGCGTCTGCACCGCGCCATCCGTCGGACTGCTCGAGCCCGGCACGTACGACAGGCGCGTGCCGACCCACGATGAGACGGCCGCGAGCCAGTCCGCGCCGTCGAGCCCCGCGAACTCGGCGGCCGCCGTGGCGGCCAGCCTGTCGGACTCGGCGTAGCGGCTCGGCCGCAGGTACGTGAGCAGGTCGACGGCGTCGACGGATGCCTCGGCCGCTCGCCCCGGCACCTCGGCCGCGTACGAGCACTCGAGCGATCCGGCGGGCGCGTCGACGACGTGCAGGCGGTTGCCCGCGGCATCCGTCAGCTCGGCCGCCTCGATCGGGTGGCCGTCCGCGCGGAACGCGAGGCGCTCGGTCGCGTCGGCGCCGCTCGCGACGGCGACCTGGAAGGCCAGCCGGGCGGGCTCGTCGACGCGCAGCCGGAGCTCGCAGCCGACCGAGCGCGCCGTCACGAGCGACCCTCGCGCCAGCCGAACTCCGGCTCGAAGCCGAGCTCGTCGCGCGCCCGCTCGATCGAGAACAGCGAGGCGTTGCCCTCGAACTCCTCCTTCAGCGGCACGCCGGGGAAGAACTCCTCGATGAGGTCGCGCGTCGGACGCGTCATGACGGAGTCGGCGTTCGCGATGACGTAGGCCCGGGCGCCGTCCACGTCGGCCTCGAGGGCGCGGCGCACCGACTGCGCGGCATCGCGCACGTCGATGTACCCGAACGCGTTGAAGAGCCGCGAGGCGGGATCCTGCTCGAAGCCCGGGAACTCGTCGTAGCGCGCCGGGTCGATGACGTTCGAGAAGCGCAGCGCGATGAACGGGATGCCCGTCCAGTCGGACACGTGCTCGGCCATCGTCTCGCCGAGGACCTTCGACAGCGAGTACGTCGACGTCGGCTTCGGGTAGTGGTCCTCGTCGAGCGGCAGGTAGTCGGGCGGGGCGTCCGGCCCGAAGTCGAGCCCGAGCGTCGTCTCGCTCGACGCCCACACGACCTTCTCGAGTCCGAGCTGCGCGGCCGCGAGGAAGACGTTGGAGTTGACCGCATTGTTGACGTTCAGCGTGCGTGCCGGCGTGAAGATCGACGGCGCCGGGATCGCCGCGAGGTGCGCGACCGCGTCGACGCCGGAGAGCACCTCGATCGCGTCGCCGAAGTCCGTCAGGTCGGCCTGCGTGTAGACGAGGTCGGGCCGCGACCAGCGCGCCGGCAGGAGGGGCGACGGCGGCGTCACGTCGGTCGCGAGCACCTCGTACCCGTGGTCCAGCAGGTCGGCCACGACGGCGCGACCCGCGAGCCCCGAGGCTCCGGTCACGCAGATCCGCATCGACATGGGCGTGCTCCTTCGTTCGCTTCGGTGTCGGACGCTCCAATCCTGCCGCCCGGCCGGGGTCGCGTCACCCGGGTTGCGCGTCGGCTTCGAGCCGCGCAGCGCGGCCGGCGAGGTATGCGCGGACGTCCGCCTCGTCGGCGAGCTCGGCGGCGCGCCGGTACGCCTCCTCCGCCTCGCGGCGCCGCCCGGCATCGGCGAGCAGGTCGGCCCGCGCGGCCCACCAGGGCTGGAAGTCCGACGCGTCCGCGGGCAGCTCCGCGAGCCCGGCCTCGGGACCATCGAGACGCGCGACGACGACCGCGCGCGCCACCTCGGCGCCGAGGCTCGGCGCGACGAGGCGGAGGGCGTCGTAGAGGGTGCGGAGGGCAGCCCAGTCGGTCGTGCCCGTGCGACGCCGATCGCAGTGCACCGCCTGGATCGCGGCCTCGAGCTCGAACCTCCCGGGGCCGGGCGCGGGCCCACGCGCGTCGCGACGCGCGTCGACGCGCTCGTCGCCCCGCGCGCCGACGCGCTCGCGGGCGGCGCGGCGCAGGGCGGACTCCCCCGTCGCGATCAGCCCGGCATCCCACGTCGACGGATCCTGTTCGTCGAGCGGAACGAAGCCCGCGGCATCCGCCCCTCGTCGCGCGAGCGACAGCGTGGTCAGCGCGGCGAGGCCCCACGCCTCCGGCTCGTGCTCGAGGAGCCGGGCGAACACCGCGGCCAGGTACTGCGCCTCGCCCGCGAGCGTGCCCGCGTCGCCGCGCCAGTCGATCGCCGCGCAGCCGTAGATCGCCTCGAGCACCGGCGGCACCCGCTCGGCCATCGCACGCCGATCGGGCACCGCGAACGGGATCCGCGCGTCGCGGATGCGCCGCTTCACGCGCACGAGGCGCTGCGCCATCGTGGCGGGCGGCACCGCGAAGGCGCGAGCGATCTCCGCCGCCTCGAATCCGAGCACCGCCTGCAGCATCAACGGGGTGCGCACCGACGCGTCGATCGCCGGGTGCGCGCACGTGAAGAGCAGCTCGAGCCGGCGGTCGGGGATCCGGTCGGGGTCGAGCTCGGCGAGCGGGTCGTGGGTCGGGGCGGATGACCCGGGGCCGCGCACCCCGGTCGGCGCGAGTGCGCTCGGCGCCCCCGACTCGTCGTCCGCCGGCCACGGCACCGTGCGACGCCGGGCGGCGGACCTCCACTCGTCGCGTTCGCGGTTCCTGGCCACGGTGAGCAACCATCCGTCGGGGTTGGCGGGCACGCCGGCATCCGGCCAGACGCGGAGCGCGCGCTCGAACGCGTCGGCGAGCGCATCCTCGGCGAGTGCGAGGTCGCCCGTGGATGCCGCGAGCAGCGCGACGAGCCGACCGTACGACTCGCGCGCTGCGCGCGCCGCCGCGGTCCGCGCCGCGGCGAGGCGAGCCGCCCGTTCCCGGTCGGTCAGCCGTTCGGCGTCCACGCGCCCGCGACGGTGTACACGGCGCCGGGCCGAACCTCGATCGCGCCCCATTGCAGTGCAGGCGCCTGCCGCGCCCACTCGATCGCGGCGTCGAGGTCGTCGACGTCGAGGACGAGCGTGCCGCCGAGCTGGTCCTTGGTGTCGGCGAACGGGCCGTCCTGCACCTGCAGCGCGCCGTCCCGGAGGCGCAACGTGGTCGTGCTCGACGACGGCTGCAGCACCTCGGCGGAGATGAGCACGCCCGCGGCTTCGAGCGTCTCGGTGTAGCTCGCGAAGGCGCGCTGCGCCTCCTCGATCGCGGCGGGGTCGAGTTCGTCGGCCACCTCGGGGTAGTGCATCAGCAGGGTGTAGCGCATGGCGGTCTCCCTCCGGCCATCAGCGGTCACTGTACCGGGCCGCTCCGGCCCGTCGACATGATGACGATCGAGCCCGCCGCCGATCGACACCCGGGTCCGATGCGTTTCCCAGGAGCCCCGCGCCGGACGCGCCCGTTGTTCGTTCCATGCAGACGGATGCCGCGGCATCCGTCGCCCGTACGATCGACGCATGACCGATCCCGCGCCCGATCCTGACGACCGCGAGCGCCGCGACGGCCGGGGCGACCCTGCGAGCGGCGGCCCCGTCGACGGCCCGACCGGCCAGCCGCCGACGCCGTGGTTCGGCGACCAGTACGACGTCGGCGGACTCGGCATGGGGCGCCTGTTCGCGTGGGGCGCGGTGCTGCTCGGTGCGGGTGCGCTCGGCATCGCGCTGTTCGCGCCGCTCGAGGGGCAGGCGCTGCGCACCGTGTGGATCGCCGGCTTCGGGGCGGCCGCGATGTGGGTCGCCTGGATGGCGCCGTCGCGCTACCGTCGCGCGGGCGTGCGCGTGTCGTGGGCGGTGCCGCTCGCGACGGTGCTCGGCGCGCTCGCGATCGGCGTCGCGATCTACGCGTTCATCGTGATCGTCGCGGCGAGCGGCGGGGTGCAGCTCCCGGCGCCGTCGTACTGGTTCGGCACCACCGAGCCCGCGCCCGGCGTGCCGACCTGAGCCGCGGCATCCGCCTCGATCGAAGCGGCACGGCCGCGCGCGTCAGGGTGTCGGCAGCGGCCGGTCGTATCCGTCGATGACGTCCCGGCCGCGGGCCACCACGCCGAAGAGCTCCCACCGCGGCTCGCCGATCGTCCCGCCGACGATGCAGTTGCTCGCACTCGAGTCGACGAGGTCGGCCGGCCGATTGCCGTCGTCGACCTCGATGTACACGAACCACAGCCCGTCGTCGCGGAGCAGCACGGTGGCGTCGGGGAACGGCGCGTGGTCGAGCAGCGCGAAGTCGCCCGGGTAGTAGGCGTAGGTCTGCGCACGGCAGAGCGCGTAGGCGTCGATCGCCTCGAGCGGCCGGTCGGCGTCGGCGCTGATCGGCGCGTCGGATGCCGGCGGCATCTCGCTCGCCGTCGGCGACGGGGCCGGCGTGGTCGCCGCCGGCGGCTCGGTCGTGGCGGGCGCCACCGGGCCGCCCGGCGCGCAGCCGGCGAGGGCGAGGACGACGGCCGCGGCCATGATCGGTCCGGCGGTCACGCGGCGTCCGCGGCCGCGTCGGCGGTGGGTCGGGTCCATCCGGCGAGCGTATCCCCGGGCCCTCGCCGGCCGTCACAGGGCTCGCCCTGAGCCGGGCCTGTTGCCGCGCACGCGCGACGGGCGTAGAAACGGAGCATGGTCGAGGCCGATGTCTGGCAGGACGGCAAGCCGTACGAACGATACGTCGGGCGCTGGAGTCGCCTCGTCGCGGCGAAGTTCGTCGACGTGCTCGACGCGGCTCCCGGCATCCGCTGGCTCGACGTCGGCTGCGGCACGGGCGCGCTCACCAGCGCCGTGATCGAGCGGTGGGCGCCGTCGTCGATCGTCGGCATCGACCCGTCCGAGGGGTTCCTGGCGACCGCGCGCGAGCGGCCCGACATCGCCGGACGGGACGAGGCCCGGTTCCTGGTCGGCGACGCGGAGCACCTGCCCATTCCGGACGACAGTGCGGACGCCATCGTCTCCGGGCTCCTGCTGAACTTCCTGCCGGATGCCGCGGCCGCGGTCGCGGAGTTCACCCGGGTCGCCGCGCCCGGCGCGCTCGTCGCCGCCTACGTCTGGGACTACGCCGGGGAGATGCAGATGCTCCGGACGTTCTGGGACGTCGCCGTCGCGCTCGATCCGGAAGCCGCCGAGCTCGACGAGGGACGGCGGTTCGCACTCTGCCGGCCCGAGCCGCTGCGGCAGCTGTGGTCGCGAGCACCCGGGATGGACGTGGCCACCGTCCGCATCAAGTCGATCGAGATCGGCATGACGTTCGCGGACTTCGACGACCTGTGGGACCCCTTCCTCGGCGGTCAGGGCCCGGCGCCCACCTACCTGCAGTCGATGACGGATGGCTCGCGCGCGGCGATCCGCGACCGGATGCGGGAGGAGACCTCCTTCGGCTGCCGGCCCGACGGCTCGATCATGCTGCGGGCGCGAGCCTGGGTGGTCGTCGGCCGGCTCGGCTGAGCGTCGCCCGGGGATCAGGCCCAGAACCCGGCGTGGACCTCGACGGCTTCCGGAAGGTCGGCGGGTCCGACGACCTCGACCGGGCGGCCGCCGCGCGCGAACACCTCGCGCGAGGGCAGGCTGAGCGTCGGGACCCCCTCCTGCTCCGCGACGAGATCGCGGAGGCCCGCCTCGGACAGCGCGAACACGACGCGGGGGATGCCGCTCCAGTAGATCGCGCCCGAGCACATCGCACACGGCTCGGTGCTCGTGTAGAGCGTCGCGGTCGCGAGTTCGGCCTCGTCGAGCGTCGCGGCCGCCTCGCGCACCACGTTGGTCTCGGCGTGCCCGGTCGGATCGCGCCGCGTCACCACCGTGTTCATGCCCTCCACGACGCGCCCGTCGGCGGTGACGACCACCGACCCGAACGGGTGGTCGCCGCGCTCGCGCGCCTGCCGGGCGAGCTCGACGCACCGCCGGAGCCGCGCCAGGTCGCCGTCGCTCATGCCGTTTGTGCCGCTCATCCCGCTCCTCCTCCGTCGACGGATGCCTCCGGCCTCCCATTCTGCGCTCGTCCCTGTGGATGACGCCGTCTCGGCCGGCGCCGATCCCCTACCTTGGACCGCATGCCCCGCGCCCTCCCCCGCCTGGCCGCGCTCGCCATCACCGCCGCGATGCTGGGTCTCGCCGCGTGCGCCGCGCAGTCGCCCGAGCCGACGCCCGCCCCGACGACGGATGCCGCCGACGCCCCGCTCTTCGCGACCGACGAGGAGGCGCTGGCGGCGGCGGTCGCGGCGTACGAGGCGCATCTTGCTGCGACAGCCGGGATTCTCTCCGGCGAGCAACCCGTCGACGCCATACGAGAGGTTTCGTCACGCGAGTACGGCGAACAGCGTGTGTCGGAACTCACAGCCTTCCTCGATTCGGGATTGCGGGCGAGCGGATCTATCGCGATCGACTCCACCTCATTGGTCGAGACGTATGTCGAGGACGATGGCACCGCGGTCTCGATATACGCGTGCCAAGACGTCTCCGGAACGACGTTGCTCAACGCCGACGGCAAGGATGTCACGCCCCCTGATCGCGACGAACGGGTCCCGCTAGTACTGCAGTTTCGAGAGTCCAGCGGCGCACTGAAGGTGAGTGGAAATGAACTATGGTCTGGCGACGACTTCTGCTAGCAACGGCGATAAGCGCATCAGCAGTGGTGGCGGCTGGATCGTCCGGCTGCCCTGCAGACCTTCAGCTCGCAGGCTTATGCGACCTCCGACTTGACCCATCAGTGTCAGACGATCTCGTGCAGATCGAGGCAGAACTCTCAGAGATGAGTGAGCGAGCCGGCAATCCAACCGCGGACTTGACCAGCGACGCGACCGACGGTTCTACTCTCGTCCCTTCCCGCCCCACCGCGCCCCCGCGCGACGTGTGCAACCCCGAGAATCCCACGGTGTGCGCGTTCGAGGGCGCCGAACCCGAACCGCCCGCTCCCGGCGAGCCGACGGTCACGCTGCGCGACATCGCGTCGTTCCGGCCGAGCGTGCCGTCCGGCGAGATGCAGCCGGCCGGATGGGCGGTCGTCGGGCTCCCGGCGAACTTCATCGGACAGGGCTCGGTCGAGACCCGGTCCGGCAGCCTGCTCGGGCGTCCCGCCGAGGTCAGGTTCCACCCCGTCGCCTACCGGTGGACGCATTCCGACGGCGCCGTCGTCCACGCCACCGACCCCGGCGCGACCTGGGACGAGCTCGGCGTCGCGGAGTTCACCGCGACGCCGACGAGTCGCACGTACACGGCATCCGGCCGGTACACGGTCGACCCGACCGTCGTGTACGTCGCGGAGTACCGCTTCGACGGGTCTGCCTGGCGGTGGATCGACGGCACGCTCAGCCTGGCCGCGCCGCGGATGGACGTGCTCGTGGGCGAGTTCGACACGGTCCTCGTCACCGGCGACTGCACGGCGATCCCCGACGGCCCCGGCTGCTGACCCGGGCGCGGGGAGGCGTCTTTCCCCGGACCTCCGGTACTTCGGTACCGAGTGTCAGCGCGGGACTCACCCACCCTTTCAACCACGCGACCGCCGACGCGGCGAGCGTCCCCGACGCGCTACGCTCGTGGCGCCCGGTCGAGTGAGGCGAGCGCGCGCGGCACCGACCCGCCGAGGTTCCACTCCTCCGCCAGGTCCTCGAGCGTCTCGCGGCGAGCCCCGGTGACCGGCGCGAGCCGAGCACCGAGTTCCTCCGCCGACGGCAGGTCGAGGTCCCGCACCACGTTGACCACGGTCGGGGCGACGGCGAGGTACTCGTGCGCGCCCGTGAGCTTCGCGCGCATCGAGGCCGACATCGTCGCGGGCGCGGCGGCCGCGGCATCCGGATCACCCGAGGCCACCGCGAGCATCGCGTCGAGCGAGCCGAAGTCGCCGAGCAGCCCCGCCGCGGTCTTCTCGCCGATGCCCGCGACGCCCGGCAGCCCGTCGGACGAGTCGCCTCGGAGCGTCGCGAAGTCGGCGTACTGCGACGCCTCGATGCCGTACTTCGCGACCACCCACTCGTTGTCGACCAGCTCCAGCCGATTCATGCCGCGCGCCGTGTAGATGATCCGGACTCCGCGATCGTCGTCGACGAGCTGGAACAGGTCGCGATCGCCGGAGACGACGTCGACCGGCATGGTCGCCTGTGTCGCGAGCGAGCCGATCACGTCGTCGGCCTCGTGCGCGGCGACGCCGACGATCGGGATGCCGAGCAGGCCGAGCGTCTCGCGGATCATCGGCAGCTGCGCCTCGAGCGGGTCGGGCACCTCCTCTATGTCGGGACCGGCCGGCACGACCAGCTCGACGCGGTGCGCCTTGTAGCTCGGGATGAGCTCGACGCGCCAGTGCGGACGCCAGTCGTCGTCCCAGCAGGCGACGAGGTGCGTCGGCTCGAACTCGGCCACCAGCCGGGCGATCATGTCGAGCAGACCCCGCACCGCGTTCACGGATGTCCCGTCGGCGCGCTTCAGCGAGTCGGGCACGCCGTAGAACGCCCGGAAGTACAGCGACGCGGTATCGAGGAGCATGAGTCGATCGGCCATGCGCCGATCCTCCCACCACCGGGTGACGGGCGTGGGGTCTCGATACGCCGCTGCGCGGCTACTCGACCACCGGAGGGAGACACTGCGCGGCTACTCGACCACCGGAGGGGAGGCACTGCGCGGCTACTCGACCACCGGAGGGGGCTCCCGCGGCGCTCACAGCGAACCCACAGCGGGCGGGCGCATCCTGCGGAACATCGGCCGCCCCTCGATGGTTCTTCCTCATGGACGCAGACGTAACCGGCCCAGCCGGTGTCATGGTCCGGGCGGCCCAGCCGGTGCCGCCAGGAGAAGGAGCAACCGTGTCACACGACTACCGCAGGACTCCCGAGGCGGTCGACCGCCTCACCCCGCTGCAGCGCAAGGTCACGCAGGACGACGCGACCGAGCCGGCGTTCCGCAACGAGTACTGGAACAACCACGAGCCGGGCCTCTACGTCGACGTCGTCTCGGGGCAGCCGCTGTTCGCGAGCGTGCACAAGTACGACAGCCGTTCGGGCTGGCCGAGCTTCACCCGTCCGATCGACCAGACGGCCGTCACCGAGCATGTCGACCGCTCGTTCTTCATGAAGCGCGTCGAGGTGCGCTCGGCGGGCGCCGACAGCCACCTCGGCCACGTCTTCGACGACGGGCCGACGGATGCCGGGGGCCTCCGCTACTGCATCAACTCCGCCGCACTGCGCTTCGTCCACCTCGACGACCTCGAGGCTGAGGGCTACGGCGAGTACCTCATCCTGTTCAGCACGACCACCACCACCGAGGAGACCGCATGACCACCCCAGGCGCCATCACCACCGTCCCCGGAGCCGAGACCGCGGTCCTCGCGGGCGGCTGTTTCTGGGGCATGGAGGACCTCGTCCGCAAGCTGCCCGGCGTGATCGACACGCGCGTGGGCTACAGCGGCGGCGACGTCGAGAACGCGACGTACCGCAACCACGGCTCGCACGCCGAGGCGCTCGAGGTCGTGTTCGACCCGGCGAAGATGAGCTACCGCGAACTGCTGGAGTTCTTCTTCCAGATCCACGACCCGAGCACGAAGAACCGCCAGGGCAACGACGTCGGCACGAGCTACCGCTCGGCGATCTTCCCGACGAGCGACGCCCAGTACGACACGGCGATCGACACCATCGCCGACGTCGACGCCTCCGGCATCTGGCCGGGCCCGGTCGTCACCGAGGTCGCGCCCGCCGGCGCGTTCTGGGAGGCCGAGCCCGAGCACCAGGACTACCTGCAGCGCATCCCGTGGGGCTACACCTGCCACTTCGTCCGGCCCGGATGGCGCCTGCCGAAGCGCGACACGTCCGCCTCGGAGTCGACCGGCACCGAGTCGGCCGCCGCGAGCTGACCCGCTCGCGCCAACCGGCCGGCGCTGCGAACGGGCGTGTCCGTCACCCGACGGGCACGCCCTTCGCGTTCCAGTCGACGCGGAACTCGTAGAGGTCGTCGTTGCGGTGATCCTCCATCGCGCGACCGAGGAAGCGCGGCAGCATCGCGTCGCGCACCGCGATCCCGAGCCGGGAGCGCGTGACGCGCTTGTTGCGGTCGACCGCCCGGGCGTACCCGACGATCCGCTCGACGCGCGGCCGGCGCATCCGCTCGAACGCCGCGAACGCCGCCCCGTGGTCGGGGGCGTCGCGCAGTGCGCGGGCGAGCGTGATCGCGTCCTCGAGTGCGAGGGACGCGCCCTGCCCGGCACTCGGGCTGGTGGCGTGCACCGCGTCGCCGAGCGCGACCACGCGGTCGCGGTACCAGTGCGGGACGTGCGGCAGCGCGTGGATCGGGTGGGCGGACACGGGCCCGACGGTGCTCGCGACCAGGTCGGGCACGGGGAAGGGGTCGTCGCGGTGCAGCTCGGCGAGGTCCGCGAGCCACCGGTCCGACGGGATCGCCGCGAGCGCGCGCCGGTCTGGCTCGGGTCGCGTGAGGTTCGCGAACCAGAGCGCCGTGCCGTCGTCGCGGACGAGGTAGCCGAAGAACGCGCGCGCGCCGAAGACCATGACCCGCGTCTCGTGGGTCGGGGCCAGCCCCGGGACCCGGGCGAACCCGCCGAGTCCGACGAGCCCGGTGTACGTGGGCGCCGGCGCGCCGGGGTCGATCCAGGTCCGGGTGAGCGAACCGATCCCGTCGGCGCCGATGAGCACGTCGGCGTGGAGCTCGCGCCCGTCGGCGAGCGTCGCGATCGCGGCATCCGTCGACGAGCGGATGCCGGTGACGCGCACGCCGTCCTCGATGGGGATGCCGGCGCGCGCCGCGCCGTCTCGCAGCACGGCGTGCAGGTGGGCCCGCCGCACGATCACGCCGCCGCGCGCGAGGTCGCCCGCCGGACCGTTCGGGACCACGCCGAGCTCGCGCCCGCGACCGCTCAGCATGACCATCCGACCGGCCCGGTGCCCGTCGGCGACGAGGGCGTCGCGGAGCCCGAGCTGCGCGAGCACGTCGAGCCCGTTCGAGGCGACGTTGAGGAAGGCGCCTCCGTGCCGGCCGGGGGTCGGTGCCGCCTCGACGACCCGGACCTCCCATCCGGCACGCGCGAGGAACATCGCGACGGCGGGCCCGGCGACTCCGCCGCCGACGACGAGGGCGGTGGGCATGGCATCCTCCTCCCGCCCGCGAGCGGACGATAGACTGTGGACTGAACCGAGAGTCTCGATGAGAGAGTCTCTCTGATTTCGAGAGAATAACGGATGCCGCCGACATCGTCAACGCGTCGCGCCCTCGTCGCGCGCAACGCCGAGGTCATGCGCGACTTCATGGCGCACGCGGTCCTCTTCCAGGACGCGGTCGCGCGCTCGGCCGGGCTCAACAGCACCGACCTGCAGACGGTCGGGCTCCTCCTCTCCGGAGGCCCGGCGACGCCGGGCGAGCTCGCCGCGCGCACGGGCCTCACCGCCGGCGGGGCGATCACCGCGGTGGTCGACCGCCTCGAGCGCGCCGGGTTCGTGTCGCGCTCGCGCGACCCCGACGACCGACGCCGGGTGCTGGTGACGGCCGACGCCGATGCGATCGCCGCGGCCGTCGGCCCCGCGTACGCGGGCGTGACGGAGCGATGGGGCGCCGTCCTCGAGTCGCTCTCCAACGACGAGCTCGCGTTCGCCAACGACCTCCTGGCGCGGGCCGCCGACGTGAACCGCGGCGAGGTCGAGCGGATGCGCGCCCGCTAGCGTGGGGCGCATGCGGTTCTCCGAACGGTTCCGCGCCACGAAGCGGGCGCCGATCCTGCAGGTGCTGAAGTCCGCGGTGGCGACCGTCGGCGCCTGGCTCATCGCCGGGTGGCTGATCCCGGGGCCGCTCCCCGTCTTCGCCGCGATCGCGGCACTGCTCGTCGTGCAGCCGAGCGTGAACCAGTCGCTCGGCAAGGCCCTCGAGCGCAGTGTCGGCGTCATCGCGGGCGTCGCGATCGCGTCGGCACTCGGCCTGCTCTTCGGCCCGAACAGCTGGGTGATCCTCGTCGCGATCCTCGTGGCCCTCGTCGCCGCGTGGGCGGCGCGGATGACCGCTGCGACCGCGAACCAGGTCGCGATCAGCGCGATGCTCGTGCTCGCGCTCGGCGGCACGTCGCCGGAGTACGCGCTCGACCGCGTGCTCGAGACGCTCATCGGCGCCGTGATCGGCATCGTGGTGAACGCGGTCATCGTGCCGCCGGTGCTCGCGGGGCCGGCACGCGAGCACCTCGCCCGGCTCGGCAGCGAGCTCGCGGCATCCGTCGACCGCCTCGCCGAGGCGCTGCTCGCACCGCAGCGACCGGCCGACCTCACCGAGCTGATGCTCGAGGTGCGGCTCATGCGGCCGATGCGGGATGCCGCGGGCGCGGCGATCGCCGACGCCGAGGAGTCGCTCACGCTGAACCCCCGTCGCTCGGCCCATCGCGGCGACATCGCCGAGCAGCGGCGCCTCCTCGCCCGGCTCAGCCCCATCGTCACCCAGGTCGGCGGGATGACGCGGGCCTTCGTCGACCACTACGACGACGGCCTCGCGACCGAGCCGACCGTCCGCGCGATCGCGGAGCAGCTGCATCGCGTCGCCCACGACGTGCGGCTCGCCGTGCACCTCGCCGAGGTCGACCCGGAGCCGCTGACCTCCGTCATCCCCGCGCTGACCGCGCCGCTGCAGATCGGCGCGCCGAAGTCGGAGCACTGGATCCTGCTGGGCTCCCTCCTCGAGGACCTCCGCCGGATCCGCGAGGAACTCCTCGAGGAGGACGTCGACACCGGCCCGCCCTCCTGACGTGCGCCCCCGTCCGAGCCGACGAAGCCGAGGCGGTCCACCATCCACCCGCCCGTGCCAGCGGCCTGATGGCCATGCGAAGCGGCCTGATGGCCATGCGAAGGCGTCCGGAGGCCCCGCATTCCGCGCCCACGCAGGCGCACCCGTCCTCCACCGGCACGCCGTCCGACGCACCCGGTGACCGTTCCGTCCGCAGACGAAGGAGAAAGGCATCCCCGGAATACCTTTCCCCCATGATCACGAGAGAAACCATCGCTCGATTCGCGAGGCGATCGCGATGAGCGGGCTCACGACGGTCAAGGTCGACGCCGAGACGCACCGACTCATCGGCGATCTCGCGCACCTGCTGGGCCGCACCCGCGGGCAGGTCGTGCGCGACGCCGTGAACGCGTTCGCCGTGTGGCGCGAGCGCCGGCTCGACGAGGGCGCGGAGGAGCGCGACCAGCGGCTCGCGCTCGCGGGCGCACGACACGTCGGGCGCCTGGCCGCCGGCGAGCTCGAACTCTCGACGGCCGAGCGGGCCGAGCGGTCGCGGATCGGTGCGAGCCGCATCTCGGAGGCGACGTTCCAACGGCTGAAGATCGCCGAACGGCTCGAGCTCCGGCGAACGGACCTGGAGACCGCGTTCGGCGAACTCGGGGCCCGCAACCCGCGACTCGTCGACCCTCGCGAGCACGGCCGGGATCCGGCGTCGACGGTGCTCCTCGTCGACCTCGACGACCCGAGCCGCTTCCCGATGGGCGTGCTGCTCCTGACGGCGCTGGAGCACCTCGACGAGATCGTCGACGTCGTCGCGACGAACGGCCGCCGGTCGTGGTGAGCAGTGGCACGCCCGCGCCCGCGCGATGGCGTGACTCGGCCCACCTGTCAAGCACTGGGGACGAGCGACGGGATCCGCCTACGCTCGCCTGATGCGCGCGCCGCGCCCGCGGCCGCAGGGAGGCACGACGATCACCAACGCACGCGACACGACCGACACGACGGAACGCACGGTCCCCGACTCCACGACGCCGCACCACGTGGGCGATGCGCTCCGGCGCACGCCGCCCTGGATCCACGTGGCGATGGCGGTCGTCGTCGCGGTCACCGTCGCGGTGGTGCTCACGCAGCCGTGGTTCGCACCCACCGACCTCGTGCGCGACAGCCAGGCCGTGGCCGCGAAGCACGGCGACGCCAGCCCCGCGTACGGCCTGGTGTCGAACCTCGGCATCGTCGTCCTCGTGCTGGCGGCGGGCACGCTCGTGGCGGCACTCGCACTCGTGCCGCGAGGCGCGGCGTCCCGCCGACTGCTCGCATGGGGCCTCGCGCTCAGCCTCGTCTTCGCGCTGGACGACCTGCTCCTGCTCCACGAGACCGCCGCGTTCGGTCCGGGCTCGGGCACGGTGCTCGCGGCCGCGTACGCCGTCGGCTTCCTCGCCTTCGCGCTCCGCTTCCTCGACGCGGTCGTCGAGCGCTTCGACCCGGCGCTGCTCGCCATCGTGTTCGTCGGGCTCGGCGCGTCGGCGATGGTCGACGTGCTCGTGGACCCGGCGACCCGCCTCTCCGTCATCGTCGAGGACGGCGCCAAGCTCCTCGGCGTGCTCGCCTGGTCGGCCTTCGTCATGCGCGCCGCGATCCTCGCGCTGAGCGCCGACCGCGCGGCGGCGGACGGAGCGGCGGGCCACCGGCCGTAGCCGGTCAGGCGAGCAGGTCGCGGACCGCCTCTCCCCACTCGAAGCCGCAGTCGCGGCAGTCGAAGATCGGCGCCTCGCCCGACCGGCCGGCGGCCGCGGGATCGGCCTCGACCTCGAGGTCGAGCGGGCCGTACACGATGACCCGCACCGCGGCGGAGCCGCAGCGCAGGCAGGGCTCGTCGAGCACGTCGGGCTCGAGCGTCGGAAGCGGCTGGTTCGTCATGGCCATCACGGTACGAGCGACCGACGACATCCGCGGCAGGCCGTCCGCGCGTCGCCCGCGCGGTGGACGTTCGGCAGCGGGATCGACACGACGGCGCTCGGCCGGAGGCATCCGCCCTGACTATGTTCGAGGCGGAAAGGGGCGAACATGAGCCAGCCCGCGAGCCGCCGCGGATTCGACTTCTTCTCGGCCGGCGAACTGCCCGCACCGGCACTGCCCGTCGACGAGGTCGCCGGGATCGTGCGCGAGCAGTGGGGACTCGAGGTCGGGCTCGAGCCGCTCGGCAGCCAGCAGGACCAGAACTTCCTCGCGCGGGCGCCCGGCGGCGGAACGCCGATCGGGGTCGTGAAGATCACCAACCCGGCGTTCACCGCCGACGAGCTCGACGCGCAGGACCACGCGGCATCCCGCATCGCCGACGCGGCGCCGCACCTCCGGATCGCGACGACGAGCCTCGCCGACGACGGCACGCCTCGCTCGGTCGTCGCCGACACGAGCGAGGGCCCGCTCGCCATCCGGCTGCTCGAGCACCTCCCGGGCGGCACCCTCAACGGGCCCGCGTACCTCTCGCCCGCCGTCGTCGCGCGCATGGGCGGGATCGCGGCGCACGCGAGCCTCGCGCTCGCGGGGTTCGAGCACGTCGGCCTCGACCGCGTCCTCCAGTGGGACCCCAGGCACGCCGATCGCGTGGTCGACCTGCTGGCGAACGTGCACCCCGACCCCGCGAAGCGGGCGCAGGTGACGGATGCCGCGTCCCGCGCCTGGGCGGAGGTGCGGGCCGTCGCCGCCGACCTCCCGGTGCAGGCCGTGCACCTCGACCTGACCGACGACAACGTCGTGTGCACGACCGAGCGCGGCATCCGCCTGCCCGACGGGATGATCGACTTCGGCGACGTGACGCGCAGCTGGGCGGTCGCCGAGCTCGCGATCACGATCTCGTCGGTGCTGCACCACGCGGGCGCCGAACCCGTGTCGGTGCTGCCCGCGGTGCGGGCGTTCCATGCGCTGCGTCCCCTGTCGTCCGCCGAGGTCCGCGCGCTGTGGCCGCTCGTCGTGCTGCGCGGGGCCGTGCTCGTCGTGAGCGGCGAGCAGCAGGTGCAGATCGACGGGGGTGCGAACGCGTACGCGGCCGAGGGCGTCGAGCGGGAGTGGCGGATCTTCGAGCAGGCCGTCTCGGTGCCGTCGTCCGTGATGACGCACGTGATCGCCGACGCCCTCGACATCGGCCTCGACGCCGGTGGTCGAGCAGCACCGGCGAAGCCGGCGCCCCCCGGTGGTCGAGTAGCACCGGCGAAGCCGGCGCCCCCCGGTGGTCGAGTAGCACCGGCGAAGCCGGCGCGTATCGAGACCGACCCCGCCGTCGACCTCGACCGCGCGATCCGGCTCGACGTCTCGATCACGTCCGACGACGTCGACGCCGGCGCGTGGCTCGACCCGGAGCTCGAGGACCGACTCGCCCTCGCGGCCCTCGACGCGGGCGCACCGCTCGCCTGGCTCGAGCGCGCGACGCCCCGCCTCACGCGGAGCCGCACGCTCGCGCCCGAGTCATCCGCGACCGTGCCGCTCGGCATCGACGTCTGGTTCGCGGCGGCGACCCGGGTGTCCACGACGCGGGGCGACGCTCACCTCGTGGTCGAGGCCGCCGACGGCATGACGATCCTCGACGGCACCGTGCCGGCGCGCACGCGCGCCCGCATCCGGCTCGAGGCATCCGACGCCCCGCCGCACGTCCCGCACCTCGTCCGGCCCGAATACGCGGTCGGCTGGCTCGCGGTCACCGAAGACCCCGCCGCGGCGATCGGGTTGCACGACGAGGGCCTCGATGCGGCGCTTCGCGCCGACTCGACCACCGGGGACGATGCGGCAGCGCTCATCGCGCGGCGCGACCGGTCGTTCGCCGACGTGCAGGAGCACTACTACGACACCCCGCCGCGGATCGAGCGCGGATGGCGCGAGCACCTCGTCGGCACCGACGGGCGCGTCCACCTCGACATGGTCAACAACGTGACGCCGCTCGGTCACGGGCACCCCGGCCTCGCCGCCGCGGTCGCGAAGCAGCTGCGCACGCTCAACACCAACTCGCGCTTCAACTACGGCGCGGTCGTCGAGTTCTCCGAGCGCCTCGCGGCCCTCGCCCCCGACCCGCTCGACACCGTGTTCCTCGTGAACTCGGGCTCCGAGGCGACCGACCTCGCGCTCCGCGTCGCGATGGCGGCGACGGGTCGCCGCGACGTCGTCTCGGTGCTCGAGGCCTACCACGGCTGGACCTACGCGTCCGACGCCGTGAGCACCTCCACGGCCGACAACCCGAACGCGCTCGCGAGCCGCCCCGACTGGGTGCACCCCGTCGACGCGCCGAACCCGTTCCGCGGCCGCCACCGCGGAACGGACGCGGTGCGCTACGGACCCGAAGCGGCTGCGCGCATCCGCGAGCTCGCGGCATCCGCTCGCCCGCCGGCCGCGTTCATCGCGGAGACGTTCTACGGCAACGCCGGCGGCATCCCGCTGCCCGACGGCTACCTCGCCGAGGTGTACGGGGCCGTGCGCGAGGCCGGCGGGCTCGCGATCGCCGACGAGGTGCAGGCCGGCTACGGCCGGCTGGGCGACTGGTTCTGGGGCTTCGAGCAGCAGGGCGTCGTGCCCGACGTCATCGCGGTCGCGAAGGCCGCGGGCAACGGCTACCCGCTGGGCGCGGTCATCACCACGCGCGAGATCGCCGCGCGCTACCGCACCCAGGGGTACTTCTTCTCGTCCACGGGCGGCAGTCCCGCCTCGAGCGTCGCCGGGCTCACCGTGCTCGACGCGTTCCGCGACGAGGGGCTCCAGCGGAACGCGGCCGACACGGGCGCGTACCTGAAGTCGCGGCTCGAGGCGCTCGCGGAGCGCCATCCGCTCATCGGGGCCGTGCACGGCCTGGGGCTGTACCTCGGCGTCGAGTTCGTGCGCGACCGAGCGACCCTCGAACCCGCGACCGAGGAGACCGCGGCGATCTGCGACCGCCTGCTCGAGCTCGGCGTCATCATGCAGCCCACCGGCGACCACCAGAACGTGCTCAAGGTGAAGCCGCCGCTCGTGGTCGCGAGGGAGAGCGCCGACTTCTTCGTCGCGATGCTCGACCGGGTGCTCGCCGAGGGGTGGTGAGGCGCGCGCCGCGGCCCACCGCACCACTGCCGGAGGAGCCCGCACGGGTCTAGGCTCGCCCACGTGGGCGGGTCGGTCGGTCGGTACACGCGCGACGAGGTCGTCAGGCGCTCGGGGGTCGGACCCGACTTCGTCGAACGGCTCCTGCAGCTCGGCGTCGTGGCGCCCGCCGCCGACGGCACGTTCGGTCGGGGCGACGTGCAGCGCGTGCGCCTCGTCGACGCGTGCGACCGCGCCGGCCTCGACGCCGAGGCGATCGCCGAGGCCGTGTCGACCGGCCGGCTGTCGCTCGCGTTCATGGACGCGCCGCAGTTCCGCTGGTCGGAGTACGGATCCGAGACCTGCGGCGAGTTGGCCACCCGACTGGGGATCCCGTTCGAGGTGATCCGCGAGACGAGTGCCGCCCTCGTCAACCGTCACCTGTCGCCCGAGGATCCGGCACGGGAGGACGACGAGTCGATCTTCCGGCTGATCGGCATGGTCGCTGCGCTGGCCGACCTCGACGCGCTGGTCCGGATCGGACGGGTCTACGTCGACGGGCTGCGGCGCGTCGCCGACGCCGAGAGCGAGCTGTTCCAGACGCACATCGTCGGCGGCCTCGTGCGGTCGGGGCTGGACTACGGGGCGGCGCTCGATCGGGCGACCTCCCTCGGCACGGAGCTGACCCCGCTCATGGAGCAGATGGTCCTCACCCTGTACCGCCGGCAGCAGGAGCGCGGGTGGACGGAGGGCAACGTGGAGGGCATCGAGCGCGCGATCGAGGCATCCGGCGCCCGGGTCGGACCCGCACGACCCCCGGCCTTCGTCTTCATCGACCTCGCGGGCTACACGGGGATCACCGCCGCGGAGGGCGATGCGACCGGGGCTCGACTCGCCAGGGAGCTGAGCGCGATGGTCGAGCGCATCGTCGCCGACCACGCCGGGACCCCGGTGAAGTGGCTGGGCGACGGCGTCATGGTGCACTTCCGGCAGCCGGGCCGAGCGGTGCGCGCCACGCTCGAGATGGTCGATGCGGCGCCGACGATCGGCCTGCCCGCCCACGCGGGCATCGCGGCCGGCCCCGTGGTGATGCAGGACGGCGACTACTTCGGCCGCGCGGTGAACCTCGCCTCGCGGATCTCCGGCGCGGCCTCCGCAGGACAGACCCTCGTCACGGCCGCGGTGGTGGACCTGAACGAGGACCCCGGCCTGACGTTCCGCCCGGTCGGTCCGCTCGAGCTCAAGGGCCTGGCCGAACCCGTGGAGGTCTTCGAGGCGGCCGTATCCGGGTGAGCGTCGGCCGGTCCGCCGACGCGGGCATCACGGCCGGAACGCGCCCGGCGCGCATCAGGGAGGGCATACGTCCGGCTCTCGCCGATAGCCCTTGACACCGTCGCGTCGGCGACGCACGCTGCGAGCATGAGGCGCATGGAACCGCTCCGGTCGGCCTGCGCCCCGGACGGGAGCGACGATGACGACGTTCGGCATCGAGGAGGAGTTCTTCTTCCTCGACCCTGAGACGATGCTCCCCGCGGATGTCGCGGAGGAGGTCCATGCGCGGCTCGCCGACGATCCCCGCTGGGGGGAGCACGCCCACCCGGAGTTCCTCGCATCGCAGGTCGAGTACGCGTCGCCCGTGTTCGAGAGCCTCGCCGAGGCGGGCGACCGGTTGGTCGCATTCCGCCGCGAGATCGACGCCGACGCCGGTCGGCACGCGGTCTGCGTCGCGAGCGTCGGCACCTCGCCCGACGCGCCCCGGTTCCCCTCGATCACCGACATCGACCGCTACCACCGGATCGTGCGCGACATGGCCGGCATCATCGCCGACCACCAGATGAGCGGCCTGCACGTGCACGTCGGCATCCCGAGTCGCGAGCACGGCGTCGCCGCGCTCAACGCGGTGCGACCGTGGCTGCCGCTGCTCACGGCGATGACGGGCAACTCGCCCCTCTGGCGCGGCGAGGTCACGGGCTACGAGAGCTGGCGCACGGTGCAGCTGCGCCGGTGGACGACCGCCGGGTGCCCGCCGCGTTTCGCGGACGCCGCCGACTACGACCGTCGCATCCGCGACATGCTCGGGTTCGGCGGGCTCGTCGAACTCGCGCTGATCGCCTGGAACGTCCGCCTCTCCGAACACCTCCCGACGATCGAGTTCCGGATGGCCGACGCGCAGCTCACCGCCGACGACACGCTGCTCGTCGCGGCGCTCTGCCGGGCGCTCGTCGCGCGGGCGGTCGACGAGCACGATCGCTTCGGCTCGGACCCCGCCGCCATCCGCCCGTTGCGGTCGATCGACGAACCCGATCCCGACGTGCCGTCCGAGCTCCTCAGCGCCGCGACGCTGCACGCGGCGCACGCCGGCCTCTCGGGCGGCGCGTTCGACCCGGCCAGCGGCCGGCTCGCGCCGGCGCCCGAACTCGTCCGGCGGCTCGAACGGCACGTCGCGGAGCCGCTCGAACGTGCCGGCGACCGCGAGCTCGTGCACCAGCTCGTCGGGCGACTGCTCCGCGACGGCACGGGCGCGCAGCGCCAGCTGGCCGCCTGGAACCGCGGCGGCGTCGCCGGCCTCCGCCGACTGTTCGCCGCGACGATCACGGCGCGCGCGAGCACGACGTCGGGTGCCTCCGGCGGGGCCGGCCTCGCCGGAGGGGGTGCCGGCCTCGCCGGCGGCGCCGGCCGCCGGATTCAATCGAACGGTTGACGCCGACGCCGACCGGCCTCCGTACGCTGGGCCGCGCGAGGAGGAGGCATCCGTGACATCGACCGCAGGGACCCGCGACGAGGCACGACCGACCGCCGAGCGCGGCAGGGCCGCCGACACGGTGCGCCAGGTCGTCGTGCTCGTCACGTCGCTGCTCGCGATCGCGGCGGCCTTCGTCGGATCCGGCGCCGCCGGCGGCACGCCGATCCAGGATGCCGCAGGGGGATGGCTCGACTCCGACTCGACGCTGATCGCGCCGGCACGGCCGGCCTTCGGCATCTGGAGCGTGATCTACACCGGCATGCTCGCGTACGCGATCTTCCAGGTGCTGCCCGCCCAGCGCACGAGCGCTCGGCACCGCCGCATCGGCTACGCGGTCGCCGCGTCGCTCGTGCTGAACGCCGTGTGGATCGGCGTCGTGCAGCTCGACCTGCTGTGGGCGAGCCTGCCGGTCATCCTCGTCCTGCTGGTCGTGCTGGCATGGCTCTTCGTGCAGCTGCGACGGATGCCGCCGAGCGGCGCCGTCGACGCGGTCGTGACCGACGGCTCGATCGGGCTGTACCTCGGCTGGGTCGTCGTCGCGACGGCCGCGAACGCGACCGCGGTGCTCCAGGCCGCCGGGTTCGAGGGGTGGGGGCTCCCCGCCGAGGCGTGGGCCATCGGCGTGATCGCGGCGGCGGCCGCGGTCGGCGTCGCACTGGCCTGGTGGGGTCGCGGCCGGATCGCCCCGGCGCTGTCGCTGGCGTGGGGGCTCGCGTGGGTCGCGGTGGGACGCCTCACGGACGAGCCGGCGTCGGCGGCGACGGGCATCGCCGCCGCGATCGCCGCGGCCGTCGTCATCGTGGTCACCCTCGTCGCGCGGATCGGAGCCCTCCGCTCCACGCGCGACGACCGGCGGGTGGGGACTCCCGGGACGGGGTGACGCGGATGCTGCGCGGGGGCGCAGCACGGGCCGGGACGTTTCGGGTCGTCCCGGCCCGTCTCTCGTGCACGATGGACGCATGAGCGACGACGAACGGCCCCTCGCGATCGACGTCGGCGAGGGCATCGGCGAGGTGCCCGCGACGCTTCGGCGACCGGATGGCGCGACCGCCACGGTCGTCGTGGCGCACGGCGCGGGCGCCGGCATGGGGCATCCGTTCATCACGGGGTTCTGCCGGGCGCTCGGCGACCTCGGCGTGGCGACGCTGCGCTTCGACTTCCCCTACCGTGCGGCCGGGCGGCGTTTCCCGGACCGTCCGCCGGTCGCGATCGCCACGTGGCGGGCCGTGATGGACGCCGCCCGGGCCGAGGCGGCCGGCGGCGAACCCGTCTGGGCGTCGGGCAAGTCGTTCGGCGGGCGCATGGCGTCGATGGCCGTGGCCGAGGGCATGGATGCCGCGGGGCTCGTGTTCCTCGGGTACCCGTTGCATCCGCCGGGTCGGCCCGAGAAGTCGCGCGGCGAGCACTTCCCGCAGCTGGCCGGCGTGCCGATGCTCGTCCTGCAGGGGCGCAACGACCCGTTCGCGATCCCGAACGAGCAGCTCGACGCACTCGTGGCGCCGCTCGCCCCGTCGGCAGTGCTCGACTGGATCGAGGGCGCGAACCACTCGTTCGAGGTGAAGGGCGCGAAGCGCCCCGCCGCCGAGATCGGGGCGGGGCTCGCGCCGCGCGTCGCCGAGTTCATCGCGGAGCACGCCTGATCCCGCCGCGGGACCTAGGCCCCGCACCGGGCTCGCCGCGCCGGGCATCGTGGAGCGTGACGAAGGGGGAATCGTCATGACCGCCTACCCGCCGGGCCAGGCGCCCGGCCAGAACCCTCAGGTCGCGCGGGCCGCGCAGGACGCCACCTCCGACCGCTCGTTCGTCGCCACCTGGCTCTTCGCGTGGCTGCTCGGCGTGCTGGGCGTCGACCGCTTCTACCTCGGGAAGGTCGGCACCGGCATCCTGAAGCTGCTCACCATCGGCGGATTCGGCATCTGGTGGCTCGTCGACCTCGTGCTGACGCTCACCAACAGCGCCAAGGACATCGGGGGCAAGCGCGTGCTCGGCACTCGGCAGGAGCAGACGATCGCGTGGATCGTGACCGCGGCCGTCGTCGTGCTCGGCTGGGTCATGAGCGCGGTGACGCAGTCGTTCGCGTTCCTGACCGACCAGCTGATCCCCTGACGCCCGGAACGTCGCGCCGCCCGTCGCGCCGACGCGGTCGACGCCTCAGACGGCGGTGTAGCCGCCGTCGACGAGGTGGTAGCTGCCGGTGATGAAGCCGGCCGCGTCGCTCGCGAGGAACACGACGAGCGCGGCGACCTCCTCGGGCTCGCCGAGCCGGCCGACCGGGTGCTTGCCGACGAGGAACTGCTGCGCGGCCTCGTCGAGGTTCGCGTCGATCAGCGGTGTCTTGATGAAGCCGGGTCCGACCGAGTTCACGCGCACGCCCTGGTCGGCGTACTCGATCGCCGCGTTCTTCGTGAGCCCGACCAGTCCGTGCTTGGCGCTGACGTAGGCCGACGAGCTCGCGAAGCCCACCGATCCGAGGATCGACGCGACGTTGACGATCGCGCCGCCCCCGTTGCCGGCGATCGCGGGCAGTTGCGCCCGCATGTTGTGGAAGATCGAGGTGAGGTTGACCGAGATCACGGTGTCCCAGCTGTCGACCGGGTAGTCGCCGATCAGGGCGGTGGCGCCCCCGATGCCGGCGTTGTTCACGGCGATCCTCAGCGGCGCGAGCCTGCCGGCGGCGTCGACGGACGAGGCGATCCAGTCCGGGTCGGTGACGTCGCCGACGGATGCCTCGGCGGTGCCGCCCGCGGAGCGGATCTCGTCGACCACGCCGGCCGCATGGTCGGCGTCGAGGTCGTTGACGACCACGGCTGCGCCGTTCGCGGCGAGCAGCAGGGCGACCGACCGGCCGATGCCGCTGCCGGCTCCCGTCACGATCGCCGAACGGTCGGACACGTCGTAGGTGGCCATGGTCTGCTCCTCACGTGGGGATTCGGTTCGGTGCGACGGCCCGAGGTCCGCCGTCCACTCCACGCTAGGCAGGATGCCGCGGCATCCGCAGGGCCTTGCGTCCCGTCGTCGGAGGTGTCGTCCTTACGAACCGCTTACGTGAGGTCCGGTGCGGGTCCCGCGCCCCGAAGTCCGACGTACCCTGAGGGCATGCCGACCGATCGTGCGCCCGTCGGACGGCTGCGTCCCGCGTTGGCGGGCGTCGCGGCCGCGACGTTCGGCGCCGGGGCCGGGGAACTCGCGGCGGCGATCATCGCCGCGACCGCGTCGCCGTTCACGTCGATCGGCGGCCTGCTGATCGACCTCGCGCCGCCGTGGGCGAAGGATGCCGCGATCGCACTGTTCGGCACGGCCGACAAGGTCGCCCTGCTCATCGGCGTGGGCGTGGTGCTCGTCGGCGTCGGCGCCCTCGCGGGGCTGCTCGAGGCGCGGCGCCCCCGGTGGGGGCGTGGCCTCTTCGCGCTGCTCGGCGTGTTCGGGGCCCTCGCCGCGGCGACGCGGGCGAACGCGTCGCTCCTCGCGATCCTGCCCGCCGCGATCGGGGCGCTCGCGGCGATGGGTGCGCTGTCGATGCTGCTCACCCGGCTGCCGGCCGTCCGCCCGGTCGCAACGGTCGCCGCATCGACAGGCGGATCGACGGTGCCGGAGGATGCCCCGAGCACGGGGAGCGCGTCGGCGGCCTCCGTCGACGGTGTCGATCGCCGTCGCTTCCTCGTGTGGGCTGGCGGGACGGCGGCGGTCGGCGTCCTCGCCGCGATCGCCTCGACGGCGCTGTCGGCCGGATCGCGCGCAGTGAGCACGGTCCGCGAGGCGCTGCGGCTCCCCGCACCCTCGACGACGGCGACCGTCCCGGCATCCGCCGAACTCGGCATCGACGGACTCGCCCCGGTCATCACGCCGAACGGCGAGTTCTACCGCATCGACACCGCGCTGACCGTGCCGCAGGTCGATCCGGCGGAGTGGCGGCTGCGGATCCACGGCATGGTCGACCGCGAGGTCGAGCTGACGTGGGACGAACTGCTCGCGCTGCCGCTCGGCGAGAGCGTGACGACGCTCGCGTGCGTGTCGAACGAGGTCGGCGGCGAGCTCATCGGCACGGCCGTGTGGCTCGGCCACCCGATCCGGGAGCTGCTCGCGCGTGCCGTGCCGAGCGCCGATGCCGACATGGTGCTCTCGCGGAGCATCGACGGCTTCACGGCGTCGACCCCGCTGGAGGCGCTCACGGACCCGGACCGCGAGGCGGTGCTCGCGGTGGGCATGAACGGTGCGCCGCTGCCGGTCGAGCACGGTTTCCCGGTGCGGATGGTCGTCCCCGGTCTCTACGGGTACGTGTCGGCGACGAAGTGGGTGACCGACCTCGAGGTGACCCGCTTCGACCTCGACCGCGCGTACTGGTCCGACCGCGGCTGGAGCGAGCGCGGCCCGATCAAGCTCTCGTCGCGCATCGACGTGCCGCGCGTGGGCCAGTCCGTCGTGGCCGGACCCGTCGTGGTCGCCGGCGTCGCCTGGCACCAGCACACGGGCGTCGCCTCGGTCGAGGTCCAGGTCGACGACGGCGCATGGCAGCCCGCGACCCTCGCGACGGCGATCTCCGCCGACACCTGGGTGCAGTGGCGGTACGAGTGGGATGCCGCGCCCGGCCGTCACACGATCCGGGTGCGCGCGATCTCGGCCGACGGCGAGGTCCAGACCGCCGACCGCGCCCCGGTCGCTCCCGACGGCGCGACGGGCCACCACGAGCGCTCCTTCGACGTGACCTGAGCGTTCCGACATGACCTGAGCGTCCCGCCTCGGCCGTCCTCCACCTCGGCCGTCCTCCACCTCGGCACCTGGCGGACCGTTCTCCACGGTTTCGAAGCGGCACGACGCGCGCCGCTGATCTGCGCCGACGCTTGGGGTTGTCCGCGGATTCGGCGGTACTTCGGTACTCGGTGGTGCGGTACTTCGGTACTTGGTGTTGCGGTACTTCGGTACTCGTGTGGCGGTACTTCGGTACCGAGTTCGGCGGAGATGATGGCCCCGGTCGGGTTGCGGTGGCGCGGCGGCGGGGTGGTGGAGGGCGTGCCCACCGGTGACGAGACCACGACAGCGACCCTGTGACGTGTGCGCGGAGGGAGGGACGATGACGGAGAAGCCCATCAAGGTCGATGCCGCGACCGACCAGACGGTCTCGGAGCTCGCGTACTTCCTGCGGACGACGAAGAAGGCGGTCGTCGCGACCGCCGTCGCCGACTACGCCGAGCAGCGCGATCGCTACCTCGAGACGGCGGAGATCCGAAGCGACGCCGACGACGAGCCCGGCCGACACGGGACCGGCCGCGGTCGCGACGCGCGCCCGACGATCCTCCACCTCGCGCCGCTCGAACGGCTCGCGCTCAGGCGGCGGGAGCTCGCGCGCGCATTCGCCGAGCGGGGAGCCGGCGACATCCGGATCTTCGACACCGGGCGCGCGGAGTCGGGCGAGGCGCAGCTCGTCCTCCTCGCGGAGACCGACCCCGTCGACGGCGGGCAGGCCGCGTGGGACCTCTCACGCGTCGCGTCCCGGCTGCTCGGTGTCCGCGTGGAGGTGATCTCGACGACGATGCTCGGACTCTTCGACCCGGGTGGCCTCCGGGCGGCACTCGAGCGATCGCGCGCGCTCTGAGGCACCCGTTCACCGTGAGACCGGGAGCCCGCGCGGGCTCAGCCGAGGCGCGGGGTCCGGGGAGGCTCGGGGCGGCGGGGCGCGAGCGCCTCGAAGGCCGCGGCGAGGCGCAGGAGGGCCGTGTCGTCGTAGGCGCGGCCGGCGAACGTGAGCCCCACCGGCATCCGGATGTCGCCCATCAGCCCCATCGGCACCGTGACGGTCGGGATGCCGAGGTGCCGGGGCACCAGGTTGCCGTTCGCGACCCACACGCCGTTGCGCCAGCCGAGGTCGGCCGAGGCGGGGTTCACGTCCATGTCCGCCGGGCCCACGTCGGCGACGGCCGGGAAGGCGACGGCGTCGAGGCCCAGGTCGTCCATCCACTGCTCGAGGTCGACCCGCCGGGTCTCCTCGAGGCCGCGCAAGCCCTCCTCGAGCTCGGGCATGTCGTCCCAGGTCGCGCCCGGGTGCGACCGCACCCAGCCCGGGTACTCGGCGATGTCGTCGTCGAAGCCCGTGTAGCGGTCGGGCAGGGCGCCCTCGGGGTGCGGGAAGATCCGCGCCCCGTCGACGTCGGCGAGCGTCGAGAGCGCCGGGTCGCCGTTCGCCTGCAGGAAGTCCTCCCAGCCCCAGGCCGAGAGGTCGACGATCTCGCGCTTCAGGTACTCCGGCGAGACGAGTCCGCGCGTGGCGATCGTGGGTGCGCCCGGGCGGTCGCCCTCGTAGTTCGACACGACCGGGAAGTCGACGAGCACGACCTCCGCGCCCGCGGCCTCGAGGTCGCGACGTGCAGCCTCCCAGAGCTCGATCACCGAGGGGCGCGTCTCGATCCGCTGCCCGGTCGAGCCGCCGATGCCGATGGACTCCCCCGGCGCGGCCGTGCCGGCGTCGGGGTCGGCGTTGACGTAGATGCGCGGCACGCCGATGCGCTTCCCGGCGAGCGCGGCCGGCGCGCCGGCGGCATCCGTCGCCAGGGCGGGGTACGACGCGGGGCGCACCGCAGATGCCGCGGGCAGCTCGATCCACGACTGCGCGCGCCAGAAGTCGCCGCGCGTCTCCGGGTCGTCGGCGACGATGACGTCGAGCACCTCGAGCAGGTCGGCCATCGTGCGGGTCTGCGGCACGACGACGTCCATCGTCGGCACGAGCGGCCAGTTGCCGCGCGTCGAGATGACGCCGCGCGAGGGCGTGTACGCGCAGAGCGCGTTGTTCGACGCGGGCGCGCGGCCCGACGACCAGGTCTCCTCCCCGAGGCCGAACGCCGCGAACGACGCCGCGGTCGCGGTGCCCGAGCCGTTCGACGAACCCGAGCCGAAGGCAGCCGTGAGGAACTCCGCGTTGTACGGGCTCTCGGCACGGCCGTACACGCCGCGCTGCATGCCGCCGTTGGCCATGGGCGGCATGTTCGTGAGGCCGAGGCAGATCGCGCCGGCGCCGCGCAGGCGCTCGATCGTGAACGCGTCGCGCTGCGCGACCAGGTCGGCGAAGGCGGGCGACCCGGATGCCGCGGTCAGGCCCTTCACGAGGTACGAGTCCTTCGCGGTGTACGGGATGCCGTCGAGCGGGCCGAGCGCCTCGCCGCGCGCGCGGCGCGCGTCGGACTGTCGCGCCTCGGCGAGCGCCTCGGGGTTGCGGACGACGACCGCGTTGAGTGCGGTCGGGGTGTCGGGCCCGTCGTACGCGTCGATGCGCGCGAGGTACGCCTCGACGAGCGCGACGGCCGTGGTGCGGCCATCCTCGAGCGCGGCGCGCAGGTCGGCGATCGAGGCCTCGACGACGTCGCACACCCCCGCCGGTCGAGTAGGACGCGACGAAGGAGCGCCCGGATCGAGACCCTCAGCGTCCGGGTCTCGATACGCGGCGACTGCGTCGCTGCTATTCGACCCACGGGTGGTCTCGGCGGCGCTCATCGGGCCACCTCCGGCTGCTGCTGCGTGATGCAGTGGATGCCGCCGCCGCGGGCGAACAACGGCCGGGCGTCGACCGTGACGGCGGTGCGGCCGGGGTAGGCCGCTTCGAGGATGTCGCGCGCCGCGGCATCCGCTCGCTCGTCGCCGAACCCGCAGGCGATCACGCCGCCGTTCACGACCAGGTGGTTCACGTAGCTCCAGTCGACGAGGCCCTCGTCGTCGCGGACGGCGGCGGGCGCGGGCAGGTCGAGGATCTCGAAGCGCCGGCCCGCGGCATCCGTCTGCTCGGAGAGGTGTGCGCGCAGCTCGCGCGTGACCTCGAAGTCGGGGTGCTCGGGCGAGTCCTGGCGGTGCAGGAGCATGCGACCGGGCGAGGCGATGGTCGCGACGATGTCGACGTGGCCGTTCGTGCCGAACTCGTCGTAGTCGCGCGTGAGGCCGCGCGGCAGCCAGACGGCCGTCGTCGCGCCGATCGTGCGGGCCATCTCGGCCTCGACGCGCGCGCGGTCTGCGTAGGGGTTGCGGCGGGGGTCGAGCTGCACGGTCTCGGTGAGGAGCACCGTGCCCTCGCCGTCGACGTGGATGCCGCCGCCCTCGTTCACGAGCGCGCTCGAGACGAGCTCGGCGCCGACGAGCTCCGCGATGATGCGCGCGTGCTCGGCGGACTTGCGCCACTCGGACCACGCGTGGTCGCCCCAGCCGTTGAACGTCCAGTCGACCGCGCCGAGCGCGCCGGGGCGCTCGTCGTCGACGACGAACGTCGGGCCGTGGTCGCGCATCCAGTACTCGTCGACGGGCGCCTCGACCTGCGCGACGCCGTCGCCGAGCATCCGCGCGGCGCGTCCGCGCTCGGTCGGGTCGACGAGCATCGTGACCGGCTCGAACTCGGCGACCGCATGGGCCACCGCGGTCCACGCCTCGTACGCCTCCTCGCGTTCGGCGCCGGAGTCGCCGAGGGTCGGCCCCTCGCTCGGGAACGCCATCCAGGTCCGCTCGTGGCGGGCCGTCTCGGCGGGCATGCGCCAGCTCATGCGTGGTCTCCGTTCGTGCGGGGGGATGCCGCGGCATCCGTCTCGATGATGGCAGCGGGTGCGGCCCCCGGTCGCTTGGCGGGGTCGCGGTACGGGTCGGTGGTCAGCCAGAGCAGGGCGTAGACACCCGCGCCGAGCACCGGGCCGACGAGGGCCGACAGGTCGGCGCCGCCGAGCGCGTTCGAGATCGGGCCGACGTAGAGCGTCGTGTTGGCCGAGAGCACCGCGATCGTGATGGCGGTCACCATCGCGACGACGCCCGGCAGGAACACGCCGCCGCGGTACCAGAACGGGCCGCCGCGCCGCGTGTCGTCGAGCGCGGCGCCGTCGTAGCGGTTGCGGCGCAGCACGATGTCGATCGCGTAGATCGACACGAGCGGGCCGAACACCGTGACCGCGAGCTCGAGCGAGGCGCTCAGCGCGTCGAGGAAGCTCGGCGACAGGAACAGGACCCAGCCCGCGGCGGCCGTCGCGACGATGCCCGTGACGATCGTGGTCGCGGCGCGCGAGATGCGCTCGGCGAGCGCCTGCGCGTAGAACCCGGTCGAGTAGGCGACGAGCACGTTGTTCGTGATGCTCGAGAGCACGATCATGCCGAGGAAGAGGGGCGTGAACCACGCCGGCACGATCTCGCCGATCGTGAGCTCGGGGTCGGTCATGTCGATCGCGGTGCCGGCGACGACGCCGAGCGCACCGATGAGCACGGCCGGGACGAAGCCGCCGAGCGCGGTGTACCAGGCGACGGCCCGCTTCGAGACATCCGCCGGCAGGTAGCGGGCGTAGTCGGCACCGATGCCCCACGACAGCGGGCTCGAGGCGACGATCGCGAGGCCGAGCATCACGAGCGCCCAGTGGTCGGCGACCGGGAGCGGCTCGACCGCGTACGTCCAGTCGGCGGCGCCGAACACGAACACCGCGAGCACGACGAACACCACGGCGAGCGCGGCCGAGAACCACGGGGCGAGCGCGAGGATCGTGGCGTGGCCGTAGACGCCGATCACGAAGCTCAGGACGCCGATGACGGCGAGCACGACCCACTCGCCTCCGGCCGGCAGGCCGATGCCGAAGTGGGCGAGCAGCGCGATGGCGCCGAGCGTGGCGAACGCGACGTTGATGATCTCGTAGAAGAGGCCGATGAGCACGCCGAGGCCGGCGCCGAAGACCTTGTTGCCGCGGACGCCGAACATGGCCCGCATGATCGACACGCTCGGCGAGCCCGAGACCGGGCCGCTGACGGCGAGCCAGCCGACGAGCGCCCACCAGAGGTTGCCGACGACGGTGATCGCGAGCGCCTCCCAGAGCGGCAGGCCGAGCAGCATGAGCACGCCGCCGACGACGAAGTAGAGGTAGCCGACGTTCGCCGACATCCACACCCAGAAGAGGCTGGAGGGGCGACCGTGGCGCTCGGAGGCCGGGACGTGCTCGGTGCCGTGCTGTTCGACGTGGCCGACGCGGTCGGCGGCCGGGGCGGCGTCGGGGGCGTGGGCAGCGGCGCGGGCGGGGGCGGATGCCGCGCCCGCGGCCTGCGCGGAGGGCGTCGCGGCGACGTCGGCGCGGATCTCCTCCGGGGTCTGGATGCTCATGTGCGGAACCTCATCGTTCGACAGTGGGATCTTCGATCGAGCGGATCGATATATTGATCATGCGATCAATAACGTGGGAGACTACCTAGACTGGCCTCACGATGTCAACACCCCTCCGCACCCGAGCCGCTCGCAAGAGCCCCGCCGAGCGATCCGCCGAGATCGCCGAGGCGGCGCGCCTGCTCGCCCTCGAGCAGGGCCTGACCGCCGTCACGCTGCGCGCCATCGCCGCCCGCGCCGGCGTCACGCCCGCGCTCGTCGCGCACTACCAGCCGAGCATGGACGCACTGGTCGCGGACACGTTCGCGACGATCGTCGCCGACGAGATCGACGAGGTCGCCGCCTTCCTCGCGGCGCGCCCCGGCCCGCGCGAACGCCTGGGTGCGCTGCTCGACACGCTCCTCGACGGCACGCGCGACGACGTGACGATCGTCTGGGTCGAGGCGTGGGCGCTCGGCCGGCGCAACGAGGCGCTCGCGGCATCCGTCCGCGAGCAGATGGATGCCTGGCAGGCCGTCGTGCAGGGCGTCATCGAGGACGGCGCGGCGACGGCCGGGTTCCGGACCGAGGACGCCGGGGCCGCGGCATGGCAGCTGCTCGGCATGATCGACGGGCTGAACGCGCAGGCGCTCGTCCGCTGGGGCGACGCGAGCGCACGCGGCTCGATGATCCACGGCGCGGTCGAGGGCATGCTCGGGCTCGAGCGCGGGTCGCTCGCGACGCGCGGCTGACACGCGACCTCGCCCGGGGCATCCGGAGTCGATCCTCGATTTTCCGTGAGCGCCCCTCAGATCCGTGGCAGACTGTGCCGCATGGGGGCCGTATCGCCGCGCCTCGCCGGTCGCGAGCGCGAACTCTCCGCGCTGTCGCACGAGCTCTCGGCGGTGCTCCGCGGCGAGTCCCGCACCATCGTCCTGCGGGGCGAGGCCGGCATCGGCAAGACCGCGCTGATGGATGCCGCGGCACGGCGGGCGCCGGGTTCGTTCACGGTGCTCGGTGCGCGCAACCTGCCGCTCACCACTCGCGTGCCGAACCTGGCGGTCCGCGCCCTCCTCAAGCAGTCCGGCGACCTCGAGCGCGCCGACGCCGTCCACCGTCCGCCGCCCCTCGCGCTCGACGACGCGGTCGACCGACTGCTGGACGCGGGACCGGTGCTCATCCTCATCGACGACCTGCACTGGGCCGACGCGAGCACGCTCGACGCGCTGATGTTCCTCGCCGGCGGGCCCGAGCATCGCCGGCTCGGCGTCATCGCCACGATGCGCGCGGGCGCCGGCCGTCCGCTCGACCGCTGGCGCGCCGACCTGCTGCGGCTTCCCTCGGCCCGCGCCATCGAGGTGCCCCCGCTGGACCGGCCCGGCATGCGCGACCTCGTGGAGGATCTCCTGGGCGCGCCGCCCCACGAATCGCTCGTCACCGACGTCCTCGCCCGGACCAGAGGCAACCCCTACCACGCGCGACTCCTCCTCGACGGGGTCGAGCCGTCGGCGACCTCGGCTCCGGCACTGGTCGATGCCGACCTCGGTTCCGCGCTGCTCCGGGCCTGGTCGCAACTGCCGGCCGCGACCCAGGAGCTCTGCACCATGCTCGCGCTGCACGGCAAGCCGGTCCAGGTCGAGACGCTCGCGGCCATCGACCCGAGGTGGACCGACGCCGAACGCGACCTGCGCCCGGCCCTCGCGACGCAGGTGCTCGAGACCGACGACGAGGGGCGCACCTGGTTCCACCACCCGCTCACCGCGGAGATGCTCGTCGCCGGCCTGACCGAGCGCGAACGGCGCGAGCGGCATGCCGAGCTGGCGCAGAGCACCGCGACCGTCCTCGCCCACGGCGATCCCGCTCCCGAGCTCCTCGTCGACCTGGCCGACCACCTCGCCGCCGCGGGCGACGTCGACGGCTGCCTCGATGCGAGCCGTCGCGCGGTCGAGGCACTCGGGGGATCGGGCGATCGGATGACGCGGCTGCGCATGCTCCGGAGGTCGGCGCGGTTCTCGGCCGACGACGCCCACGGTGCGCCGGGATCGGCCGACCGGGCCGCCCGGCGCGAGCTCCTCGAGGCCTGGGCGGCTACCGCGGCATCCGTCGGCGATCCCGACGAGGAGTACGAGGCGATCGGCCGACTGCTCGACGAAGTCGACCGGGCGGCCGAGCCGCTGCGTGCGGCCCGCCTCATCCTGCAGCGACTGCGTCTCGAGTTCCGCATCGGCGGCGGACTCGGCGACCCCGAACCTGCGCGCGAGGCCCTCCGGCTCTCGGCCTCCGCGCCGGAGAGCCCGGAGTACGCGATGGCGCTCACCGAGCTCGCGTACGCCGAGATCCTCGCCGGCGACCCCGCCTGCGCCGCGCACGCCGCCGAGGCCATCGAACGCGCCACGGCACTCGGCGACACCGAGGCGCTGTCGTACGCCCTGGCCGTGGGCGGCCAGCTCGCCGCCCTCACGCGAGACCTCGAACGGGCACGGGCCCTCGCGGCTCGTGCGTTCGAGACGGCCCTGCCGAACGGCCACTACTGGCCGGCCATGCTCGCCGCATTCTGGGAGGCGTATTCGATGCCGGACTACCGTGCCGCGCTGCGATCGCTTCGCGGCGTCAGGGAGCGGCTCGCCGAGGCCGGGGCCCCCTACCTCGTGACCGCCACGATCGCGCTGACCGAGGCGCGGACCTCGATCACCATCGGTGACGTGGGCGGCGCGCACGACGCGCTGCGATACGTGCGGTCGGAGGATCCGCCGAAGCACATCGCGATGGGCCTCGCGAACGTCTCGGCGATCCTGGCCGCCCAGCAGGGCCGGGCCGACGACGCGGAGGCCTACCTGCAGCGCGCGACCGAGCAGTTCCCGGAGCCTCCTGCCTACGCGATCTCGACCCAGGTGCACTCCCGTTCGCTCGCACGACTCGTCGACGGCGACCCCGATGGGGCGCTCGCCGTCCTGGAGCCCGCCATCGCCGCGCCTCCCGGCGACAACTCGTGCGAGTGGCTCGTGCCGCTCGCGGCTCGGGCCCTCGCCGACCTGGCAGGGTCCGCGCGGGATCGTCGGGAGCCCGACGCCGAGGCGCTGCGTCGACTCGACGAACTCGAGGCGGCTCATCCGCACGTGCTCGCCCGGACGCTCGGGGTCTCGTTCCCCGCCGACCTCGCCGCGCTCGACGCGATCTACGCGGGCGAGCGCGCTCGCGCGCGCGACGCGTCCGAGGCCGGCGACCTCTGGGCCGCCGCCGCCGAGGCCTGCGCGACCGCGCAACTCGCGTGGGAGGAGGCGTACGCGCTCCGGCGCGGAGCCGAGCACGACCTGACCAGCGACGACGGCCGGCGGGACCGGGCGATCTCGTCGCTCCGCCGCGCCGCGGCGCTCGCGCGCGGGCTCGAGGCCGACGCGCTCACGGAAGAGCTCGAGTCGCTCGCGCAGTGGTCCCGGGTGCGGCTCTACGACGATGCCCGCACCGAGCCCGACGCCGTCGCGGACCGGATCGGCGATGTGCCGCTCACGCGTCGCGAGCGCGAACTGCTGCCCTACATCGTCGACGGCCGCACCTACGCCGAGATCGCCGCCCTCCTCACGATCAGCGAGAAGACCGTGAGCTCGCACATCTCCAACCTGCTGCGGAAGACCGGGGCGGCCAACCGGGTCGACCTGGCCCGGATGGTCGAGGGGCGCGAACGCTCGGCGTGAGCCGCGGCATCCGTCGCCGACGCGACCTCTCTCGCAGCGGTGACCCCCACCGACCGGCGGTGATCGGCGGCTCAGTCGGCGTGGCGCGCGAGCCAGTCCGCCGCGAGCCGCTTCGGCGCGACCGCGAGCCAGGCGTCCGCGACCACCTCCTCGATCCGGCGCTGCGAGACGGTGTCGAGTCGCACGAGGATCGCCGCGAAGCCCTCGAAGTGCGGCGTCGTGAAGAACACCTCCGGGTCCTCCTCGGCGAGCGCGAACTTGACCGCCTCGTCCTCGACGCGCGCGCCGAGCACCGGCCACGGCTGGTCGTCGAGGCGCAGGAACTCGAGGTCGGCGCGGCGGAGCGGCCGCTCCCAGACGAACCCGCGGTTGCGCACGCGCCAGTGCGGGAGGCCGTAGCTCACCGCCTCGGTGGCCTCGGGCATGCCGAGCGCCAGTCGGCGGATCTCCTCCCACTCGACCATGTGCGACACCCTACGCCGCACCGGGCGCGCCGGCGACGGCCGACCGGGGCGGGCCGCCGCGCCACCCCGCTCCGCCCGTCGATGTCGGATGCCGCGGCTACGGTGGTCTCGATCGAAGCGGCGGAGGGAGCCCGATGTACCTGGCCGACGGCACGGTGGTCACGAGCGCGAGCGACCTCAAGAAGGCCTCCGACTGCGAGTTCGCGTTCCTGCGCGAGCTCGACGTGAAGCTCGGGCGCGAGACGCTGTTCGAGCCGGTGGCCGATGCCATGCTCGAGCGGGCCGGTCGCATGGGCGACGCGCACGAGCTGCGGATCCTCGACCGCTACCGCGCCGAGTTCGGCGACGGCGTCGTCGAGATCGACCGGCCCGACCTGCGCGACGCCGAGCAGCTCGAGGCCGCGGTCGCGGCCACCCGTGCCGCGTTCGAGTCGGGTGCACCCGTCGTGTTCCAGGCGACCTTCGTCGACGACGGGTTCGTCGGATTCGCCGACTTCATCGTGCGCCAGCCCGACGGGCGCTACCTCGTCCAGGACTCCAAGCTCGCGCGCCGCGCGCGCGTCACGGCGCTGCTCCAGCTCGCGGCGTACGCCGCGCAGCTCGACCGCATCGGCGTGCCGCGGGCCGACACCGTCGAGCTGCTGCTCGGCGACGGCACGACGAGCACCCATCGGCTGGAGGACATCGAGCCGGTGTTCCTGCTCCGCCGCGAGCGCCTCCGCCAGATCGTCGACGAGCGCGTCGCCGCCGACGGTCCGGTCGAGTGGGGCGACCCGCGCTACGCGCTCGACGGGCGCTGCCCGACGTGCGACCTCGAGGTGCAGGCCAACCGCGACCTGCTGCTCGTCGCCGGGCTCCGCATCACGCAGCGCGCGCATTTCCACTCCGCGGGCATCACGACGATCGACGCGCTCGCTGCCTCCGCCGGGCCGGTCGACGGCGTGATGGAGGCGACGCTCGAGGGCCTGCGCGTGCAGGCGCGGCTCCAGCTCGCCGCCGAGGCCGAGGCGCGCGCGGCCGAGGCATCCGGCGACCGCTCGCCCGACGACCCGCCGCTGCCGCCGCCCGTCGAGGTGCGCGAGCCGGGCGCGCTGGCGGCGATCCCCGAGCCCAACGCCGGCGACCTCTTCTTCGACTTCGAGGGCGACCCGCTCTACACCGAGGGCGCGGCGACGGAGTGGGGGCTCGACTACCTGTTCGGCATGATCGACGTCGACGAGGCGTTCACGCCGATCTGGGCGCACAGCTTCGCGGAGGAGCGCGAGGCGCTCGTGCGGTTCCTCGCGTTCGTGAAGGAGCGGCGGGAGCGCCACCCGAACCTGCACATCTACCACTACGCGAGCTACGAGCGCACGCACCTCACCTCGATCGCCGCGCGCCACGGCGTCGGCGAGGCCGAGGTCGACCAGCTGCTGGCCGACGGCGTGCTCGTCGACCTGTACCCGATCGTCAAGCGTGCGGTGCGGGTCGGGAGCCGCTCGTACTCGATCAAGAAGCTCGAGCCGCTCTACATGGGCGAGAAGCTGCGCGAGGCCGACGTCAAGTCCGGCGGCGACTCGATCCTCGAGTACGTCCGCGCCCGCGAGCTCGCAGCGACGGGCGATGCCGAGGCCGCGCAGCTCGTGCTCGACGACCTCGCGGAGTACAACGAGTACGACTGCGTCTCCACGCTTCGGCTCCGCGACTGGCTGCTCGGCCTCGCCCGGGAGCGCGGCGTCGCCCCGGTTCCGGCGCTCCTGCTCGTCGAGCCGACCGCGAAGCAGTACGCGGCGAGCCCCCTCGCGACCGAGTTGTCCGCGCTCGCCGGCAGTGCCGACGAGCGTCGCGACGACCCCGATCGCACGGCGCTGGCCCTCGCGGCCGCCGCGATCGACTACCACGAGCGTGAGCTCAAGACCTTCTGGTGGGGCCACTTCTTCCGGGTCGAGCAGCCGCTCGAGGCGTGGGAGGACCACCGCGACGTGCTCGTCGTCGACCCCGCGCGCACGGTCGTGCTGCACGACTGGTACCGCGAGGGCCGGCAGCAGTTCGATCGCCGCGAGCTGCTGCTCCGCGGGCGCATCGCGCCCGGTTCGCGGTTCAGTGCGGGTGCCGAGCTCTACCTGCTGTACGACTGGCCGGCGCCGTTCCCGTCGTTCTCCCGGCGACCGGGTTCACGGGCCTGGGCCAAGGCCACGGTGCTCGAGGCGACGCCCGACGGCGTACGCATCGAGGAGCGGTCGACGGTCGACGAGACGTGGCGCGACCTGCCGTTCGCGCTCGTGCCGGGCAACCCACCGCCCGCCGGGCGGCAGAAGGCCGCGATCGCGGAGTGGGCGCGGCCGATCGTCGACCGGCAGCCGGCCTGGCCGAAGGATGCCGCCGTCGACCTGCTGCGGCGCGTCCCGCCGCGCACCCGGTCCGGCGCGCTCGCACCGCTGCCCGATCACGAGTACGTCGGCGCGGTCGTGCGGTCGCTCGGCGACCTCGACGACTCGTACCTCGCCGTGCAGGGCCCTCCCGGCACGGGCAAGACCTACGTCGCGGCGCACGTGATCGCACGGCTCGTCGGCCACCACGGCTGGAGAGTCGGGGTCGTCGCCCAGTCGCACGCGGTCGTGGAGCACCTGCTCGACGCCGTCGTCGCCGCCGGGCTCGACCCGCGGCGCATCGCCAAGGCGCCGAAGAGCCGTGAGGACGACGCCGTGCGCGGCTGGACCGCGATCGAGAAGGACGGCATGTCGGCCTTCATCGCCGCGAATCGCGACGCCGGGTTCGTCGTCGGCGGCACCGCGTGGGACTTCGCCAACGCCGACCGGGTCGGCCGCCGCGCGCTCGACGTCCTGGTCGTCGACGAGGCCGGGCAGTTCTCGCTCGCGTCGACGATCGCGGCCTCGGTCGCCGCCCGCCGGCTCCTGCTCCTCGGCGACCCGCAGCAGCTGCCGCAGGTGAGCCAGGGCACGCACCCCGAGCCCGTCGACATGTCCGCGCTGGGGTGGGTCGCCGACGGCCACGACGTGCTGCCCGCCGAGTTCGGCTACTTCCTGGCCGAGAGCCGGCGGATGCACCCGGAGCTCGCGGCATCCGTCTCCGCGCTCTCGTACGAGGGCGAGCTCGCATCGCACCCGTCCGCGGCCCTCCGCGGGATCGAGGGCGTCGAGCCGGGCCTGACCCCCGTTCCGATCGAGCACGAGGGCAACACGACCGAGTCGGTCGAGGAGGCCGCCGAGGTCGTCCGCATCGTCGGCTCGTTCCTCGGGCGCGCGTTCACCGGCATCGCGCACGGCGACGGCGAGCCGGTGGCCGCGCCGGCACGACCGCTGGCCCAGGCCGACATCATCGTCGTCACGCCGTACAACGCGCAGCTCGCCGTGGTGCGCGATGCACTCGACCGTGCGGGGTACACCGCCGTCCCGGTCGGCACCGTCGACAAGTTCCAGGGCCAGGAGGCCGCGGTCGCGATCGTCTCGCTCGCCGCGTCGTCGGCGGCGGCCGCCCCGCGCGGCGTCGAGTTCCTGCTGCTCAAGAACCGCCTGAACGTCGCGATCTCGCGCGCGCAAGTCGCCGCGTACCTGATCCACTCGCCCGGCCTGCTCGACGCGCTGCCCCGCACCCCGCAGGGCGTCGCGCAGCTCAGCGCGTTCGCGCGGCTCGTCGGCGTCGAACTGCCGGCGTGGGACCGCGAACCGGTCGGGTAGTCGACCGGCCCGACTCACCCGCCCGCGAGCTGCTCGACGGCCTTCGCGATGCGGCGCGCACGGGTCTCGGGCGCCTTGGCCTCCATGATCGCGTTCACGTGCGCCTTCCGATGGCTCGGCGCCAGGCGGTCGAACGCCTCCCGCGCGCCCGGCGTCGCGTCGAGCGCCGCCGCGAAGTCCTCGGGCGGCTCGACCGTGCGCGGCGCGGTGTCGAGTTCGAGTTCGACCGAGATCGGATCGCCGCCCGAGAGCCCGGTCGCGGCCCGCTTGTCCGAGCTGAACGGGATCAGGTGGCGACCGCCCATCACGGCGAGCGTGCTGCGGTACTCGTAGCCGTTGACCGTCACGACGACGGGTGCCCGCCGGCCGCCGCCGAGCGCCTCGACCACCTCGGCCGGCACCTCGATGCCCGTGTTGCGGCCGGTCTGCGACAGCGTGGTCTCGAACTGCATGCTCCCGAGCCTCGCACTCGGAGGCCGGACGCGGAACCCCTGCCCGAGGCATCCGCGCCCTCGCTGGGAATACCGCACAGGATACCCGCGTAGGTTATTCGCATGACCTCCCCCACCACCGACCTGAACCCCGCCCGCGTCACGATGTACGGCGCCGAGTGGTGCGGCGACTGCCGCCGCTCCAAGGCGCTGCTCGACCGCCGCGGCGTCGACTACGAGTACGTCGACCTCATGGTCGTCGCCGACGGCGCCGACCGCGCGAAGGCGATCTCGGGCCGCACCAACATCCCCGTCGTCGTGTTCCCCGACGGCACGCACTTCACCGAGCCCACCGACGCCGAGCTCGGCGCGAAGCTCGACGCCGTCGCCGCCCCCGCCGCCTGAGCTCAGGCGAGCGCGGGCATGACCTCGCGCTCGTAGAGCTCCAGGCCCGAGCGGTCGTACGCCGCCTCCGGGAAGTAGTGGATGGCGTAGCCGAGGCCACGCGAGCGCATGTCGAGGAGCTTCGCGACGACCTGCTCGGGCGTGCCGACCGCGATCGCCGCGTCGGACCGGAACTCGTGGATGAACTTCGCCGCCGCCTTCGGGCCGGCCGAGCCCGCCATGCGCGCCTCGATCGCCGCGAGGCGGCGCTCGACGTCGGCCTCGGTCTCGCCGATCACGGTGTTGAAGTTCGCGCTGCGGACGATCGAGCCGAAGTCGCGGCCGAGTCGCTCGGCGTGACCGCGCAGCACCTCGCTCTTGTGGCTGAACTCCTCGGGGCTGCCGTAGAAGTTCGTGTACGCGGCGTACTTCGCCGCGATCTTCAGCGTCACCTTCTCGCCGCCTCCGGCGACCCACATCGGGATCCCGCCGTCCTGCAGCGGCTGCGGCTGCACGATCGCGTCGTCGACCGTGTAGAACTCCCCGTCGAGCGTGGCCCGGCCCGTGGTCCACGCCTGGTGCATGATCTCGACGCCCTCGCGCAGCATGCGGAGCCGCTCGGGCGCGTGCGGGAACCCGTACCCGTACGCGCGCCACTCGTGCTCGTACCATCCGGCGCCGATGCCCATCTCGACGCGGCCGCCAGAGACGACGTCGACGGTGGCCGCGACCTTCGCCAGGTACGCCGGGTTCCGGTAGGCCATGCAGGTGCACATCTGGCCCAGCCGGACGCGCGAGGTCGACGCCGCGTACGCGGCCATGAGCGACCACGCCTCGTGGGTGGCCTCCGTCTCGCTCGGCACGGGGACGGTGTGGAAGTGGTCGTACACCCAGATCGACTCCCACGGCGAGCCCTCGCGGTCGGCGAACGCGGCCAGCCCGTGCATGGTCGACCAGTGGTCGGCCGGCTCGATGCCGACGAGGTCGTGACGCCAGCCCTGGGGAACGAAGAATCCGAATCGCATCGGGCCAGCCTACGGTCGCGATCTCAGCGCCAGCACTGATGTCGGCGGGCCTTGACATCCGTACCGTCGGCGAACATGGCCCACACGATCGACCACGCGCACGTCCTCGTCGACGAGCTCTCCGCCGTCGCGGTCACGAGCGGCGGGATCCGCGTCATCCACCTCTCGGGCGTCGCGACCTGCCCCAGCGAGCTGTGGCAGGTCGACATCGTCGCGGCCGGGCGTCCGCCCTTCATCGGCACGCCGGCCGGACGCCTCACCATCGGCCTGCGGTCGGCCCCGCCGCGACGGCGCGGCCGCTTCCGTGCCGTCCGCGTCCCCTTCGAGGCGATCATCGAGGACGAGCGCACGCACGAGGTCGAGGTGCACCTGGAGTGCCAGCCGGCCGTCGTGCTCCCGGTCCTCGAGGCCGACGACTCGTTCGGGGCCGGTGCCCGGGCGACCGCACGCCGTCGCGCGGGCGCAGTGGGTCGTGCGATGCCCGTGGGCGCGCACGCGATGGCGGATGCCGCGGCGCAGGCGTCCGGCGCCCTGCGCGAGCGGTTCGCGGGGTTCGCGGCGTTCGCGGGGTTCGCGCCGGCGCTCGCGGTCGCCGTCTGACGACCGGGACCGGACTCCGGGTCACGCGAGGGCGAACCGCAGCTCCGCCATCGCGGGCCCCGACCACACGGCGGTCTCGAGGTCGTCGCCGCGCACCGTGACGACCTTCCCGCCGCGCGCGATGACGAGCATCGCGAGCTGGGGCAGGAGGTCCCCGGCGTGCCGGCCGTCGGACAGCGTCTCGCCGTTGCCGTGGTCGGTCGCGAACTCGATCGCGCCCGACTCGTGGTCGAGCGTCCCGTTCACCGACGTGGTGAAGTCGAACCAGAGCCGCTCGACGGCGCCGTCGGCCGCGAGTCGGCCGATCGCGGCGAGGTCGCGCTCGACGCGGCCGGCGCTGCCGTCCGCGAGGCCCGTCAGTGCCGTCTTCGCCTCGTTCACGTTGAGCTGCGCGAGCTGCTGGCGCAGCTGCGCGTCGATCTCGGCCGCGCCGAGCCGGTCGGCACCGCCCTGCACGCCGACCACCCGTCGGCCGTTGTGGGCGCGATCGAGGAACGAGCTGAGCAGCGGCTCGGCCGCGAACACGAACAGCGGCACCCTGGCCTCGGGATCGTGCTCCTGCAGTTCGTGCCAGACGGCGTCGGCGACGCGCTTGGCGTAGATGTCGTGGATCTCCGGGCGACGGTCGTCCTCGTTCATCCCGCGATCGCCGTGGCCGCCGCGGCGGCGCTGCCCGACGTCGCCGGGCACGCGGTTGGCGGCGTCGTCGAGGTTGCGGGGCAGGCTGGGATCGAGCGGCATCTGCTCGGCCCTGGCGGTCGGGAGCGCGTGCCAGAGCGCCCACTCGTTCGAGGAGAGGGTGACCGCGAAGGCCTCCTGGTCCTGGCTTGGCGCCCGGAGCAACTGCCCGAGCACGAAGTGCGCGCCCACGTGGACGGCGTCGTCGAGGCGGTTCGGCAGGACGTAGACGTCCGTGAATCCGGGCGCGACGAAGATCGCGAGCGAACGGGAGAGCCCCGCCCAGAGCGTGCGGTCGGCGAGCACGGCGTCGCGCTCGGACTTGAGCGCGTCGACCTCGCCCGCCTCGGACCCGTCGATGCGGATCCGGTCGATGGCCTCGTCGAACGCGCTCTTCACGGCCACCTCGGCGCGCTCGCGCTCGCTGACCACGGGTGACGTGGCCGCGTAGATCGTGATCGCGGGGTGGTGCTCGCCCGCCAGCGTCGAGAAATCGGTCGTGGTGGGCAGTTCGTGGTGAACGGTCATACGTCCCTCCCCCAGGTCCGGCGACATCGTCGTCGCGTGTCCTTCAGCCTAGGAACCTCGACGCGGAAGCGACAGCCCCATTCGTCCACCACACGGGACGGCGCGTCGAACGGGCCCCGCGCGATCGCGGGGCCCGTTCGATGCGTGACCGGGTCAGCGGCCGACGGGGTGGTTCGAGCGGATGACCCCCGTGGGGTCCACCGCGTGCTTGATCGCGCGCAGCCGCGCGAGCCGACCCTCGTCGCCGAAGAACCGCGAACCCGTCGTCCGGCGCTCGACGAAGTTCAGGTACTCGACGGGAGCGCGCCACGGCTCGATGCGCGAGAGCAGTCGCCCGAGTGAGGCGACGACGGCCTCGATCGTCTCGGGCGCGGCGATCCCGACGCCGTAGACGAGGTACTCGGCCTCGAGACCGCCGACGGCCCCGGGGATCGGCAGGCCGCGATCGGCGGCCACCTCGAGCGCGGCCGACGGCGCGAACGCCCCGCCGAGGTGGCGGATCTCGGCCGACAGCAGCATGGTGTCGGCGTCCGGGCCGACGGCGGCGGCGAACGCGCGGACCGCGTCGGCGGGCAGGTCGGCGAGCATCATGCCGTCGCCGTGCCCCGGGGTCGGGCCGGGCGGGTCCATGTGCAGCTGCAACAGCTCGGCGGGCGCCTGCGGGTGCACGGAATCCATCGCGGGACCCAGCGCCCGCAGCGGGGCGAGCAGCGCGTCGGCGCGATCGGGCGACTCCTGGATGACGGCCTCGACGAGCACGAACGACTGCCCGGAGAGGAAGGGCGGCAGCTCGGGCATGGGCGGGAAGCGCAGCACGCGACCGACCGACGTGACCGTGTCGGGCACCGAGCGCGTCCACTCGGCCCACGCCTGCAGCACCTCCTCGGTGCGCTCGATCGGGAAGAACAGCGAGCCCGCGACGACCTGCTCGATCTCGAACAGACCGAACTCGAGCGCCGTCACGACGCCGAAGTCGCCGCCGCCGCCGCGAACGGCCCAGAACAGCTCGGCATCATGCTGCGCGTCGACCCGGCGGAACTCGCCGTCGGCGGTCACGAGCTCGACGGCCGTCACGTGGTTGGCCGCGAGGCCGTGCGCGCGTCCCAGGAAGGAGACGCCGCCGCCGAGCGTGTAGCCGACCACGCCCACGTCGTGGCTGGAGCCGGCGAGCGCGGCGAGGCCGTGCGGCGCGGTCGCGGCGACGACGTCGCCCCAGAGCACGCCGGGCTCGACGCGCGCGATGCGCTGGGTGGGCCGGACCTCGACCGCGCGCAGCTCGTGCGTGCGGAGGAGGATCGCGTCCGCGAGCCCATGGCCCTCGGCGAGCGGCGCGGCGTTGTGGCCGGTGGCCTGCGGCGCGACGGCGAGCCCGAGCTCGCGTGCGGCGCGGACGGTGCGGGCGACGTCGGCGACGGATGCCGCGACGACGACCGCGGCGGGACGCTGGTCGACGGCGAGGTTCCAGGCGAGGCGGTCGGCGTCGTAGCCGGCTTCGCCCGGCAGCGAGAGGCGGCCGTCGAGGCGCTCGGCGAGCAGCGCGAACGACTCGCGGAGCGACATGGCGGGGGCGGTGGTGGTGTCGGTGGCCGCCGCGGTCTCGGCCGCGACGGTCTGGGAGGCAAGCGGGTTCACTGGTGGTCCTTTCACGGGGTGATGGTCGCGGGCCGGGCGGCGGCCGTCCAGGCCAGGTCCGACGGCCGCCCGGATCACCGGGGGCGCTCACGACACGAGTTCCATCCAATGGGGCGGGAGGCCCTCGAGGATCAGGAGGATCCCGCCGATCCGCTCAGGGTTATCCCGCGCATCCGCCGACGTCTCGGCCTGCGCCCACCCGCCCGGAATACCGCGCCCGCGGGCCCGGTTGCAGTGGGGGATGCCTCTCTCCCCACGTCTCTCGGTGCTCGACCTCGTCCCCGTGCGGAGCGGGCAGTCCTCGTCGGAGGCCCTCGCGGCATCCGTCGCCCTCGCGCAGGCCGCCGACCGGCTCGGCTTCACCCGATACTGGTTCGCCGAGCACCACAACATGCCGTCGGTGGCCTCGACGACGCCTCCGGTCCTCATCGCGGCGACGGCCGCGCGCACGGAGCGCATCCGCGTCGGCTCGGGCGGCGTCATGCTGCCGAACCACGCGCCGCTCGTCGTCGCCGAGCAGTTCGCGGCGCTCGAGGCGCTCGCGCCGGGTCGCATCGACCTCGGCATCGGACGCGCGCCGGGCAGCGACCCCGTGATCACCCAGCTCCTCCGCGTGAGCGGGCCGACCGCCGACGTCGACCGGTTCCCCGACCACGTCGCCGACATCCTGAGCCTGCTCTCGCCCGACGGTGCGACGCTGCGCCTGACGAGCGGCCGCGAGTACCCGATCCAGGCGACGCCCGCCGCGACGGACGTCCCCGAGCTGTGGCTGCTCGGCAGCTCCGACTACTCGGCGCGGCTCGCGGCCGAGCTCGGCCTGCCGTACGTGTTCGCCAACCACTTCTCGGGCGAGGGCCTCGAGCAGGCGCTCGACCTCTACCGCACCGGGTACCGGCCGAGCGAGCGGCACCCGGCGCCGCAGACGATCCTCACGCTGAACGCGGTCGTCGCCGACACCGTCGACGAGGCCGAGGCCCGCGCGCTCCCGCAGCTCCGGGCGATGGCGCGCCTGCGTCTGAACCGCCCGATGCGCCCGCTCGAGACCGTCGAGGAGGCCGCCACTGCTGCGCGCGACTCCGACGCCGAGGACGTCGTCGCGCGCATGCGCACCCGTTGGGTGATCGGCGAAGCGGATGCCGCGGCATCCGCCGTTCGCGCCCTCGCCGAGCGGCACGGCATCGACGAGGTCATGGTCGCGCCGATCGCGGGCGCGCGTGCCGACGAGCCGCCGGATGCCGCTCCGGGCCGCGTGCGCACGCTCGAACTGCTCGCGGAGCGCCTCGCCGCGTAGCGGACTGCACCGGCACGCACGCGGCGCGGCGCGCTCAGGCGACCCGCACGACGCTCATAGGAACGTCATCGGATCGCCACAGGATCCACCTCGAGCCGTCCGGCTTCATGGGTACTCCCACACACGTTCGGAGCCCCCCATGGACCAGACCCTCCTCATCGTCGCCGACCTCGTCGCCGTCGCCCTGCTCACCTTCGCGCTCTACTTCCCGCGCCATCGGCGACGCGACCTCGTGGTCGCCTACCTCACGGTCAACGTGGGCGTGCTCGCGGTATCGCTCGTGCTCGGATCGAGCACGATCGGCGCCGGGCTCGGGCTGGGCCTGTTCGGCGTGCTGTCGATCATCCGGCTGCGGTCGAGCGAGATCGAGCAGCACGAGGTCGCGTACTACTTCGCGGCGCTCGCGATCGGTCTCCTCGGCGGCCTGGGGGCGAGCTTCGGCTGGCTGACGATCGGCCTCATGGTGCTCGTGCTCGCGGTGCTCGCCGTCGGCGACCACCCGGCGCTCTTCCGCCGGTCACGCCAGCAGGTTCTCGTGCTCGACCGGGCGTTCTCCGACGAGCGCGAGCTGCACGACCACCTCGGCACCCTGCTCGGCGCGCGGATCCGGTCGGCGCGCGTCGACGAGCTCGACCTCGTCGACGACACGACGACCGTGACGGTGCGCTTCGACGCACCGAGGTCGAACCGAGCGGATGTCGCGGCGCGGCGCCTCGCGCCGCCTGCCACGTCGAGCGGCGCCGGCGATCCGGTCGGGCTCGACGCCCCCACGGCCGGGTCCGGGCGCGCCGCGCAGTACGAGGGAGCGGGACGATGACCGCGCGGCACGCGGCATCCGGCACCCCGGCGGCGCTCGCGCTGCTCGATGCGGTCGAAGGCGTCGACCTCGCGGGCCTGAACGCCGAGGCCGAGCTGCAGACCCGCATCGACCGGAAGTACATGCTGCCGATCGAGGCCCTCCCCGGGATCCTCGGGCGCCTGCCCGACGGGGTCCGCGTGCTCGACCTCGACGGCACCCGGGCGAGCGCATACGAGTCGGTCTACTTCGACACCCCCGAGCTCACGAGCTTCCGCCTGGCGGCGCACGCACGCCGGCGTCGCTTCAAGATCCGCACGCGCTCCTACGTCGAGTCCGAGGCGAGCTTCCTCGAGGTGAAGACCCGCGGCGGCCGGGCGCTCACCGTCAAGGACCGCATCGCGGTCGACCCCGCATCCGCCGATGCGCTCACGGGCGAGGCCCGCGCGTACGCCGACCAGGTGCTCGCGGAAGCCGGCATCGGCGAACTCGGCCGGGCGAGCCTCGACCCCGTGCTCACGACCTCGTACCGACGCGCGACCCTCCTGCTCCCGGCCGAGACGGGGCGGCCCGCGAGCCGCGCCACGATCGACGTCGACCTCGCCTGGATCGACCGCGGCGTCGACGGCCGGTTCGGCCGCGTGCTCCGCACGCCCGGCTCCGCGATCGTCGAGACGAAGTCCGGCTCGCAGGCCGGCGCCGTCGACCGACTGCTCTGGTCGGCGGGTCACCGCCCGACGCGCGTCTCCAAGTACGCCACCGGACTCGCCGCGATCAGGCCCGACCTGCCCGCCAACCGCTGGACGCGCGTCATCGACCGCCACTTCCGCACCGCGGCCGCCACGACCGAGCCGCTCGGCTGAGCGACCCGCAGCCACGCGCCGCGCCCTGCCACTTCGAAACCCATCCCCGCACGACCGTCCCCACGAAAGGACCTGCCATGACCCTCTTCCGATTCCCCCGCACCCCCGCCGTCGACGGTCGCCGCACCACCCCGGCACGCCGGCCCTGGCTCGTCGCCGCGCGCGTCGCGCCGATCGTGCTCGCCGGCACCCTCGTGTTCGCGGGCTGCACCGCGACGACCGCCGCGAGCACGGACGACGGCTCGGCGAGCACCGACTCGACCGTGTCGCTCGCGGCCGCGGCATCCGTCGACCCCGGCGTCACCGCCGCCGAGGCCATGGCCGCCAACGAGGACCCGCCCGGTGAGGACGGCGACGACACGTGGGATGCGGCCGACGAGATCGCTATCACGCTCGACGGCGGCACCGCGACGGTCGACGACGCGTCGGGCGACGTGAGCGGAGTGAGCGTCGACGGCGACACGGTGACGATCACGGCCGCCGGCACCTACCGCCTGAGCGGCGAACTCGCCGGCCAGGTCGTCGTCGACACCGAGGACGAGGGGCTCGTGCGCCTCATCCTCGACGGCGTCGACATCTCGAGCGAGTCGACCGCCGCCCTCGCGATCACGAACGCCGACCGCGCGCAGGTCGTGCTCGCCGACGGCAGCGAGAACACGCTCGCCGACACGTCGAGCTACGCCGAGGACGCCGAGGTCAACGCCGCGCTGTTCAGTTCGGCCGACCTCGAGATCGCCGGCAGCGGTTCGCTGACCGTGCAGGGCAACGGCAACGACGGCATCGCCTCGAAGGACGGCCTGCTCGTCTCGGGCGGCGAGATCACGGTCGACGCGGTCGACGACGGCATCCGCGGCAAGGACGAGATGATGATCGAGGGCGGCACCGTCACGGTGACCGCCGGCGGCGACGGCCTGAAGGCCGACAATGCCGAGGAGGCCGACCGCGGCTGGATCGCGATCGCGGGCGGCTCCGTCACTGTCGACGCGGGCGGCGACGGCCTCGACGCGGCGACCGACGTCGTGATCTGGGGCGGCACGCTCGACGTGACCGCCGGCGGCGGGGCGGGCGGCACCGTCTCGGAGGACACGTCGACCAAGGGCGTCAAGGGCGCGGTCTCGGTGATCGTCGACGGCGGCGAGGTCACGGTCGACGCGGCCGACGACGCCGTCCACACCGACAACACGGCCCACCTCGCGAACGGCTCGATCACGGTCGCGACCGGCGACGACGGCGTGCACGCCGAGGTCGCGCTGACGGTGTCGGGCGGATCGCTCGACGTGACGACGTCGTACGAGGCCCTCGAGGCCGACGCCATCGCCATCGCCGGCGGCGACATCTCGGTCACCGCCTCCGACGACGGACTCAACGCCGGCAGCTCGCTCGAGATCTCGAGCGGCGCTCTCGTCGTCGACGCCGAGGGCGACGGACTCGACTCGAACGGCACCATCGCGATGTCGGGCGGCGACGTCGTCGTGAACGGTCCGACCGGCCAGGGCAACGGCGCGCTCGACGTCGACGGCGGCTTCGACATCACCGGGGGCACGCTCGTCGCGGGCGGATCGTCGGGCATGGCCGTGGCGCCCTCGGCGGATGCCGCGCAGGCGTCGGTGCTCGTCGCGTTCTCGCAGCAGGTGGCCGCAGGCACGGAGCTCCAGGTCGTCTCCTCCGACGGCACCGTCGTCGCGACCTACGCGGCCGCGAAGACCGTCGGCTCGCTCGCGGTGTCGACCGCCGACCTCGTGAACGGCGAGACCTACACGGTCACGGCGAACGGCCAGGCCGTCGGCTCGGCGGTCGCCGGCGAGCAGGTGGCGGGCATGGGCGGCCCCGGCGGCGGCATGGGTGGCGGCGGCGCCCCGGCCCCGCGCGGCTGACGCGGCTGCGGCGCCGCCAGTGCGAGCGCATGAGAATCCACCAGACAGCCCCACAGCAGGCGCCGTCCGCAGGTTTCTCATGCGCTCGTCTCTGCGGCCCCGGATCAGTGCATGAGAATCCGCCCGATGATGCCGTGACAGGCGCCGTTCGCAGGATTCTCATGCGCTTCGCTGACGCGCCCCGCGGCCGCGCGAGCGCTCAGGCGAGCGCGGTGACGCGCGCCTCCCACGGCGCCAGCGGCGCGTCGAACGCGCCGGGCGCGTCGGGCAGCGTGTTCGTGAGCACGGGCAGCGAATCCCGCCACCGATCCGCGACCTCCTGCGTGAAGACCGGATCGTGCTCGACCGAGGAGAGGTTCGCCACGACCAGCAGGCGGTCCTCGCCGAGCACGCGCTCGAACGCGAAGATCGCCGGGTGCCCGGCATCCACCCGCTCGAACGACCCGTGGGAGACCACGGGTCGTTCGCGTCGGAGCGAGACGAGCTGCCGGTGGTACTCGAAGACCGAGCCCGGGTCGCCGACCTGGGCGGCCGCATTGACGGTCGCGTGGTTCGGGTTCACCGCGAGCCACGGGACACCGGTCGTGAAGCCCGCATTCGGCGTGGGGTCCCACTGCATCGGTGTCCGGGCGTGGTCGCGGCTCATGAGGCTGAGCCCGTCGAGCGCGTCGGCGACGGCGGTGCCGCTCGCGACCGCCTCGGCGTACGCGTTCAGCGACTCGACGTCGCGGTACTCGTCGAGCGCGGAGAACGGCGCGTTCGTCATCCCGAGCTCCTGCCCCTGGTAGACGTAGGGCGTTCCACGCTGCAGGTGCAGCATCGTCGCGAGCGCGGTCGCCGACGAGTACCAGTGCGCCTCCGCGTCGCCGAAGCGGCTCACCGACCGCGGCTGGTCGTGGTTCTCGAGGTAGAGGCTGTTCCAGCCGCGATCCGCGAGCCCCTCCTGCCACTTCGCGAGGGACGCCGCGAGCTCGCCGGGTGCGAGGGGGCGCGGGTGGAACTTCGTCGCGCCGTGGTCGAGGCCGACGTGCTCGAACTGGAACACCATGTCGACCTCGCGCCGGTCGGGGTCGGTGAACAGGATGGCCTCGTCGATCGTCACGCCGGGCGTCTCGCCGACCGTGATGAGGCCGTCGCGCCCGTCGAACACCTCGCGGTGCATCTCCTGCATGAACTCGTGCAGCCGCGGCCCGTTCGTGTACGCGGCCCCGCCGTCGCCGTACCGACGGCCCGAGCGCACCGGGCCGTCGGGCAGGTGCGGATGCTTCGAGATGAGGTTGATCACGTCCATGCGGAAGCCGTCGGCGCCGCGGTCGAGCCACCACCGCATCATCTCGTACACCGCGTGCCGCACCTCGGGGTTCTCCCAGTTGAGGTCGGGCTGCTTCACGTCGAACAGGTGCAGGTAGTACTCGCCGGTCGCCTCGTCCCACTCCCAGGTCGGGCCCGAGAAGAACGACTCCCAGTTCGTCGGCTCGGCGCCGGGGTCGCCGCCGTGCGTGCCCGCTCGCGGCGGGCGCCACCAGTACCAGTCGCGCTTCGGGTTCTCGCGGCTCGACCGGGACTCGACGAACCACGGGTGCTCGTCGGACGTGTGGTTCACGACGAGGTCCATGACGAGGCGGATGCCGCGCTCGTGCATCGCCGCGACGAGCGCGTCGAAGTCCTCGAGCGTGCCGAAGGTCGGGTCGATGTCGCGGTAGTCGCTGATGTCGTACCCGTTGTCGGCCTGGGGCGAGCGGTGGATCGGCGACAGCCAGACCACGCCGACGCCGAGGCGCTCCAGGTGGTCGAGACGCTGCATGATGCCGCGGAGATCGCCGATCCCGTCGCCGTCGGAGTCCTGGAAGCTGCGCGGGTACACCTGGTACACCACGGCGGACTTCCACCAGTCCGGGGCGGTCGACGGATGCCTGGGCTCGCGTTCGTTCGCCATGCCCCGATCCTCGCAGCCCGAGCGCGCCGCGTCACCCGTCGCGCGTGCGAGTCGGGGTTCGCGCGGGTCCGTCGGGCCGGCCCGGACATGACGATGCCCCGGGCGTGCGCCCGGGGCATCCGTTGCTGCGGTTCGGCTCAGGCGGCGAGGCCCAGGCGGCGGAGGTCGTCTCCCGAGGCGCGGTGTTCCGCGCCCTCGGGGACGGTCGCCTCGCGCGGCACGCGCGCGCCGTTCTGCACTCGCGCGCCCGCGCCGACGGCCGCGTAGGGCCCGACGACGGCGAAGCGCCCGATGACGGCTCCACGGCCGACGCGCGCGTTCACGCCGACCGTCGCGTTCTCCGCGACGATCGCGTCCTGCTCCACCCAGGCGCCGTGCGACAGGGTCGCGCCCCGCTGCACCTCCGCGCCGGGATCGACGTATGCGGTCGGGTCGACGAACGCCGTCGCATCCACCTTCGCGGTCGTCGCCACGAGACCGCGACCGTTCACGTGCTTGCGGTAGCGGCGCAGGATGCCGGCATCGTCTTCGAACTCGACGTAGCTGATGCCCACTCGTCCTCCATTCCGTCCGGTCATAGGGGTGCCGGATACAGGTACAACACTCGGGCTGACCGGGGCATTCCCCAGCTTCGACAGCGACCCTATGGACCTCCGGGGAGGTGCCTGTCCGTTCCCTGCAGACGGCCGCGCCCGCGGCATCCGCCCTCGTCGGGGGATGCCGCGGGCGCGGCGTGTGCGGGACGGATCAGCCGTCGGCGCGGGTCTCCGTGATCTCGACGTAGAAGACGAGGGTCTGGCCGCCGAGGCCGTTCGAGGACTCCTCCTCGCCGTAGCCGAGCGCCGGCGGGATGGTGACGAGCAGCTTCGTGCCGACGGGCTGGCCGACGAGCGCCGCGCCGAAGCCGGGGATGACGCCCGAGATCGAGAACGGCACCGGCGTGTTGCCGAAGCTCTGGTCGAACACCTCGCCGGTCTCCCACACGACGCCCTGGTAGTCGACGGTCACCACGTCGTTCTCCGTGACGACGTCGCCGTCGCCCTCCTCGAGGACCGCCACGAGCAGTTCGTCGGACGGCTCGGCGTCGGGGATCGTCACGGTCGGTGCGCCGTCGGCGTCGTACTCGACGGTCGGGACGTCCTCGGTCCACTCGCCGGGGACGGGCAGCTCGACGAGCTCCTGCACGTCGGTCACGATGACGAGCGTCTCGCCGGGCTCGACGCCGATGCCCTCGTTGCCCTCGTCGCCGTAGATCGAGGACGCCGGTGCGACCGTGACGACGCGCGAGCCGACGGGCACGCAGTCGGCGCCGGCGCGGAAGCCGTCGTACAGGGTGCCCTCGATGAGCTCGAGCGTCGCCGGCTGCGAGAAGATCTGCTCGCCCGTCGAGCCGGAGAACGCCGTGACCTGGGCGCTCACCTGGTCGCCGGGGACGGTCGACTCGCCGTCGCCCTCGATCACGATGGTGCGCTGGAGTTCCTCGGCCTCGAGCGGCGCCTCGAACGTCGCGGTCGGCGTGGCGCCGAAGTCGCCCGACACCTCGATCGCGTCGCTCTGCTCGCCGGCCTCGACCTCGAGGCACGCCGCAGCGGCATCCGTCGACGTGGGCTCGGGCGCCTCGCCGCCGCCCGCGCAACCGGCGAGGAGCAGGGCGGTCACGGACGCGAGTGCGATGGGCGCGCCACGACGCAGGGCACGGTTCATGGAGGGGTACTCGATTCAGATTCGAAAAGCAGACGTGAACCTCAAGTCTGCACGGCGGAGGTCTCGATTCCCTGAGTCTTCACGAATGCGTGAGGCGGGGTTCACAATGTGCACATGGGGGAAGCGGAAGTCGAGGCCGACTTCGCGGGCGCGTTCACCGACGCGGCCGCGACGTTCACCGAACTCGACGAGGTGCTGTGGGATCCGATCTCGCGGGCGACGGTGCTGCGCGCCGCCCCGCGATTCGACGAGCGCGTGCTCGACGCGTGCGCCGGCGCGGGCGCGTCGGCGCTGCCGACCTCGGAGCTCGTCGGGCCGGGCGGGCTCGTCGACGCCGTCGACCGCGCCGAGCCGATGCTCGCGACGCTCCGCGAACGCGCCGGCGTGCGCACGCCGTGGCTGCGCGTGCACGAGGCCGACGCGACGACGTGGCCGTACACGGGCTACGACCTCGTGCAGTGCGTGCTGGGCGTCTTCTTCTTCGCGGATGTCGCGGCCGGCGTCGAGCACCTCGTCCAGTGCGCGCGCCCCGGCGGGCGGGTCGCGCTGACGGTCTGGGCGGATGGCGCGTTCGAGCCGCTCCCCGGCCTGCTCGCGTCGGCCCTGCCGGAGGACGACGCGCGGGTCCCGACCCTCGACGAGGACGACGGCCCGGCCATGGCGGGGGCCGGCACCGCGGGCGGCCTCGCGCACTGGCTCGCCGAGCGCGGGCTCGTCGACGTCCGTGCCGAGGCCGTCCCGCGGCACCTCGACCTCACGCCGGAGGTGGCGTGGGCGCTCGTGGTCGGCACGGGCATGCGGGCGATGCTCGGCGACCTCGACGACGAGGCGATCGGGGTCGTGCGCGAGCGGTACCTCGCGGCGATCGAGCAGCAGGGCGTGGCATCCGTCGACATCACGACGCTCATCGGGATCGGCCGGCGGCCGGGGCCGGAGCCCGAGCCGGAGGTCACGGCCGAGCCGGAGCCCGAGACCGAGGACGATCCCGAGTCCGAGGGGGAGCGGCCGGCCTAGGCGTCGCCACCGGGCGACGCCCCCGTCGCCACCGGACGCTCCGGGTGGTTCGACCACTGGCTGAACGACCCCGGGTAGAGCGCCGCGTCGATCCCGGCGATCGCGAGCGCGGCGACCTCGTGGGCGGCCGTGACGCCCGACCCGCAGTACGCCGCGACCGGGTGGGCCCCGTCGACGCCGAGCGCGGCGAAGCGGGCGCGGAGCGCCTCGGCGGGCAGGAACCGCCCGTCGCCGTCGAGGTTGTCGGCCGCGGGTGCCGACACGGCGCCCGGGATGTGCCCCGCCCTCGGGTCGATGGGCTCGATCTCGCCGCGATAGCGTTCGCCGGCGCGCGCGTCGAGCAGCACGCCGCCCCCGGAGGCGCCGAGCGCGTCGGCCTCGTCGAGGTCGATCACCGGCATCGCGCCGAAACGCGCGGTCGCGTCGCCGGGCTCCGGCGCGACGTCGCCCTGCTCGATCGGCAGTCCCGCGGCACGCCAGGCCGCGAGGCCCCCGTCGAGGATCCGCGCGTCGCCGAAGCCCGCATGCCGCAGGAGCCACCACGCGCGCGCCGACGACATCCCGGCCGCGTCGTCGACGACGACCGCGGTGTCGCCGTCCCTCAGGCCCCACCGGCGCATCGCGCGCTGGAACGCCGCCTCCGAGGGCAGCGGATGCCGCCCCTCTCCGGTCGCCGAGTGGTCGGCGAGCTCCGTGTCGAGGTCGACGTACACCGCTCCTGGGATATGCCCCGCGCGGTATGCGCCGCTCCCGTCCGGCTCCGCGAGCGTCCATCGCACGTCGAGCACGCGCGTGCGGGGCGCGCCGTCGGGCGCCTCGCGGTCGGCGCGGAGCCGGGCGGCGAGGTCGATCGGATCGATGAGGATCGGCATGCGCCCATCCTCGCAGCCCGGCCGTGCCGAGGCATCCGCCCGACCCGGTCGGGGCCTCGCGCAGGCCCGGAGGCCGTCCCGCGCCTCGCCTAGACTGGTCGGACGGTCGGAACGCACGCGGGGGGAGCACGGATGATCCTCTCCCTGGTGGCGTTCGCCGCCGTGGCCCTCGTCACGCCGTTCGCCGCAGGGGTGATGGGGCGACGCATCTTCCCGGTCATCGCGCTCGTGCCCACGGTGGTCTTCGCGTGGCTGCTGACGTACGTGCCCGCCGTCGCTGGCGGCGAGGTCGTGACCGAGCGCATCGAGTGGATCCGGGCGCTCGACATCGCCCTCTCGTTCCGGCTCGACCCGCTCTCGCTCCTCCTCGCGCTGATCGTCACCGGCATCGGCGGCCTCGTGCTGCTGTACTGCACCTGGTACTTCCGCGACGACGAACCGTCGCTCGGCCGCTTCGCGGCCCTCCTGCTCGGCTTCGCGGGTGTCATGCTCGGGCTCGTCACCTCCGACGACGTGTTCGTGCTCTTCACGTTCTGGGAGGCCACGAGCGTGCTCTCCTACCTGCTCATCGGGCACGACGCGACCAAGCGCGAGTCGCGCGGGGCCGCGCTGCAGGCCCTGACGGTCACGACCTTCGGCGGCCTGGCGATGCTCGTCGGCCTCGTCGTGCTGACCGTCGCAGGTGCCACCACGTCGCTCGCGGAGCTCGTCGCCGACCCCGTGACGGGCGCGGCGGCCGAGGTCGGCATCGCGCTGGTGCTCGTGGGTGCCATCTCGAAGAGCGCGCTCGTGCCGTTCCACTTCTGGCTCCCCGCCGCGATGGCGGCGCCGACCCCCGTGTCGGCCTACCTCCACGCCGCCGCGATGGTGAAGGCGGGCGTGTACCTCGTCGCGGTGCTCGCGCCGGGGTACGCGGAACTCGCGGTGTGGCATCCGATCGTCATCGGCATCGGCGGGTTCACGATGCTGGTCGGCGGATGGCGCGCGCTCCGGCAGAACGACCTCAAGCTGGTGCTCGCCTACGGCACCGTGAGCCAGCTCGGCTTCCTGATCCTCGTCGTCGGCCAGGGCACGCGCGACGCCGCGCTCGCCGGCACCGCGCTGCTGCTCGCGCACGCCCTGTTCAAGGCGGCGCTGTTCCTCACGGTCGGCATCGTCGACCACGCCGCGGGCACGCGCGACAAGCGCAGGCTGTCGGGCCTCGCGCGACGGATGCCGTGGCTCGCCACCTTCGCGACGGTCGCCGCGGCGTCGATGGCCGGCCTCCCGCCGCTGCTCGGCTTCGTGGCGAAGGAAGCCGTGTTCACGGCGCAGCTCGAGGCCGGCGCCTCCGGCGAGCCGGGAGCGACCTGGGCGTGGGTCGCGCTCGCGGCGGCGGTCGTGGGCTCGATGCTCACGTTCGCGTACAGCGCCCGCTTCGTGTGGGGCGCGTTCGGATCGCGGCGCGACGCGGAGCCCACGCCGCTGCACCGCGAGCCCCCGATGATGTCGTTCGCGCCCGGCGTGCTCGCCGCCGCCTCGCTCGCGACCGCGTTCGCCCTGCCGCTCGTCGAGCCGCTGCTCGACGCCTACGCGAAGACGCTGCCCGGGCCGACCGAGTACCACCTCGCGCTGTGGCACGGCCTCGAGCCGGCCCTCGCCATCTCGGCGCTCGTGTTCGGCGTCGGCACGCTGCTCGTCTGGAAGCGCGAGGCCGTCGCTCACGCGCAGGCGGCGCTGCCCGACACCGTCGACGCCGAGCGCGGGTACCTCCGCATCGTCGGCGCCGTCGACCGCGGCGCCGCACGTCTGACGACGCTGATCCAGTCGGGCGGCCTGCCCGGCTACCTGGCGGTGATCGTCGCCGTGCTCATCCTCGGGCTGGGCGGCGCGGCCGCCGCGAACGGCACGTGGCCGGGCGAGGTGCGCCTCGCCGACGGCTGGGCGCAGCCGCTCATCGGCGCGGCGATGATCATCGCCGCCTCGGCGGCCGTGGTGGTCCGGCAGCGCCTCACGGCCGTGCTGCTCGTCGGCGCGACCGGGTACGGCATGGTGCTGGTCTTCGGCATGGCCGGCGCCCCCGACCTCGCGCTCACGCAGGCGCTCGTCGAGACGATCACGATCGTGGTCGTCGTGCTCGTGCTCCGCCGCCTCCCGCGACGCGTGACCGGGCGCCGGGCGGTCGTACGGGCGCCGCTGCGCATCGTGCTCGGCGCGCTCGCCGGGATCGTGATGGCCGTCGTCGGCATCGTCGCGCTCGGTGCGCGCATGGAGCCGACCATCGCCGAGGGCCTCCCCCCGCTAGCGGAGGAGGCGCACGCGAAGAACCTCGTGAACGCCCTCCTCGTCGACATCCGCGCCTGGGACACGCTCGGCGAGATCTCGGTGCTCGTCGCGGTGGCGACCGGCGTCGCGAGCCTCATCTTCGTCTCCGGCCGGCAGGGCGGCGCGCCCCGCCTCGAGGACGTCGACCGGCGCCGCCGCCTGCGGCCGCTGCCCGAGCCGGCCGACAGCATGCGTGCGGCCCGCCGTCGCCTCGCCGACGTCGAGGACGAGACGGATGCCGCGTCCGAGGCCGCGGCGACGCGGCAGACGTGGCTCCTCGCCGGCCGGACGATCTCGCCGCGCAACCGCTCGATCCTCATCGAGGTGCTCGTCCGGCTCCTCTTCCACCCGGCGATCGTCGTCTCGGTGTTCCTCCTGTTCGTCGGCCACAACGCGCCCGGCGGCGGCTTCGCGGGCGGCCTGGTGGCGGGGCTCGCGCTCGTCGCCCGCTACCTCGCCGGCGGCCGGTACGAACTCGGCGAGGCCGCCCCCGTGGATGCGGGCCTGCTGCTCGGCACGGGCCTGTTCGTGGCCGCCGGCACCGCGGCATCCTCGCTCGTCTTCGGCCTGACCGTGTTCGAGTCGAGCTGGTTCGAGACCGAGGTGCCGGTGCTCGGCACCCTCTCGATCGGCACGTCGACGCTGTTCGACATCGGCGTGTACCTCGTGGTGGTCGGGCTCGTGCTCGACATCCTCCGCACGCTGGGCGCCGAGATCGATCGCCAGATCGACGAGGCCGGCCCCGACGCCGTTCCGGCCGACCCCGCGGAGGTGCGCGCATGACCGCCTCGCTGACGCTCGTGATCGTCGCCGCCGTGCTCTTCGGCACGGGGATCACGGTCATGCTCGAGCGGAGCCTCACGCGCGTGCTGATCGGGTTCCTGCTCGTCGGCAACGGCGTGAACCTGTTCATGTTCACCATGGCCGGCACGCCCGGCCTCGCACCGATCCTCGGGGAGGGCGTCGACGCCGACGCGATCTCCGACCCGCTGCCGCAGGCGTTCGTGCTCACCGCGATCGTGATCAACCTCGGCATCACCGCGTTCATGCTCGCGCTCATCTACCGCAGCTGGTGGCTCGCCCAGCTCGGCGAGCGCGGCGACCTCATCGTCGACGAGGACGAGATGGCCGAGGACGCCGAGGAGACGGCCGACCTGTACCGCAGCTCCCAGGAGGACGACCGCGCGGTGCAGGCGGTGCTCGAGGCGAGCGACGAGGACGGGGGCCGCGGATGACCAACGCGCTCGTGCCCCTGATGGTGCTGCTTCCGCTCCTCGGCGCCGCGGTGGCGCTCATGCTCGGCCGCCGCCAGCGCGCCCAGATGGCGGTGAGCACGCTGGTGCTCGCGGCCGTCGCGGCGATCGCCGCCGTGCTGCTCGCGCAGGTCGACGCGTCGGGCTCGGGCATCGCGGTCGCCGTCGGGGCGTGGCCGCCGCCGTTCGGCATCGTGCTCGTCGTCGACCGCCTGTCGGCGATCATGATCATCATCTCGGCGCTGATGCTGCTGGGCGTCCTCGTCTACGCCGTCGGCCAGGGCATCGCCGACCAGCACCGCGAGACGCCGGTGTCGATCTTCCATCCGACCTACCTGATCCTGTCGGCCGGCGTGTTCAACGCGTTCATCGCGGGCGACCTCTTCAACCTCTACGTCGGCTTCGAGATCCTGCTGTCGGCGAGCTACGTGCTGCTGACGCTCGGCGGCACGGGCGAGCGCATCCGCGCGGGCGTGACGTACATCATCGTGAGCCTCGTGTCGTCGCTGTTCTTCCTCAGCGCGATCGCCCTCGTGTACGGCGCGACCGGCACCGCGAACATCGCGCAGCTGTCGGTGCGCCTCGCCGAGCTGCCGCAGGACATCCAGCTGATCCTGCACCTGCTGCTGCTCATCGCGTTCGGCATCAAGGCCGCGGTCTTCCCGCTGTCGTTCTGGCTTCCCGACTCGTACCCGACGGCGCCCGCGCCGGTCACGGCCGTGTTCGCCGGCCTGCTCACGAAGGTCGGCGTCTACGCCATCATCCGCACCGAGACGGTGATCTTCCCCGAGTCCGACCTGTCGACGCTCTTCCTCGTGATCGGCGGGCTGACGCTCGCGGTCGGCATCCTCGGCGCGCTCACGCAGGCCGACATCAAGCGGCTGCTCTCGTTCACGCTCGTGAGCCACATCGGCTACATGATCTTCGGCATCGGGCTCGCGAGCATCGCGGGCCTCGCCGCGACGATCTACTACGTCATCCACCACATCAGCGTGCAGACGACGCTGTTCCTCACGACGGGACTCATCGAGCGGTTCGGCGGGTCGACGTCGATCACCCGCCTCGGCGGGCTGCGTCGTGCGTCGCCGATGCTCGCCGTCCTGTTCTTCGTGCCGGCGATGAACCTCGGCGGCATCCCGCCGTTCTCCGGCTTCCTCGGCAAGGTCGGCCTCTTCGTCGCCGGTGCGGATGCCGCGGGCGGCACGCCCGCGACCGAGACGCTCGGCACCTCCTCCCCCGGACCCGACTGGCTCATCTGGACGGTCGTCGCGATCGGCGCCGCGACGTCCCTCGTCACGCTGTACGCGCTCGCGCGCTTCTGGAACCTCGCGTTCTGGCGTCCGAAGGCCGAGCTCGAGGGCTATCGCTCGCGGATCATCGACTCCGTGCAGGAGGCGCCCGCGGGCGCCACGGTCGTCGCCACGCGCACGACCCCCGTCCTCATGCTCGCCGCGACGGCGTCGCTCGTCGCCCTGACCATCGCGCTCACGGTCTTCGCCGGGCCGCTGTTCGAGCTGTCCGGTCGGGCCGCGGAGAACCTGCGCGACGCGAGCGTGTACGTCTCGATCGTCTTCCCGGGGGGTGTGTCATGACGGATGCCGCGCGCCGGCGGGGTGCGGCCGACTCTGCCTCGGCCGGCGCCCCGGCGAGCCCGCCGACGGCACCGCGCGACGACCTCACGCGGTGGCAGGTGGTGTGGCGGCAGCTGCCGCTGCTCGCCGCGCTCGTCGCGCTCTGGCTGTTCCTGTGGGACCACGTCGACGTGCTCACGGTCACCACGGGGGTGATCCTCGCGATCCTGGTGACGCGCGCGCTGTACCTGCCGCCGGTGCTGCTCAGCGGCAGGTTCAACCTGTGGCGCGGGCTGATCCTCGGGCTCGTGATGATGTACGACGTCGCGGTCGCCTCGATCCAGGTCGCCGCTCGGGCCGTGCAGCCCGGCTGGCAGCCGATGAACGCGATCATCGCCGTGCAGCTGCTCACCCGGTCCGATCTGGTGACCACCCTCACGGCCGAGGCGATCACGGTCGTCCCGGGCACCGTCGTCGTCGACATCGACCGCGAACGTGGCCTGCTGTACCTGCACGCGTTCGGCACGCGCACCGAGGCCGACCTCGAGAAGGCGCGGGCGCACGTGCTCGCCACCGAGGAGCGGATCGTGCTCGCGATCGGCACGCACGAACAGGCCGAAGCCGTCCGCGCGGCCAGGCGGCAGCGGAAGCTGGAGGGTCGTCCGCCGTCGGAGACCGAGCCCGTCGAGGTGCCCGACCGGGAGGAGGACGCATGAGCGCGCTCGCCGTGATGGGCATCGTCGCCGGGGCCATGTTCGGCGTCGGCGCGATCGCCGCGCTCGTCCGGATCATCCGCGGGCCGACGATGCTCGATCGCGCCCTGGCGACCGACGTGCTGCTCGCGATCGCGATGTGCGGCCTCGCCGCCGAGATGGCGATCAACCGGCACACCGACACCCTGGTCGTGCTGCTCGTGCTCGCGCTCTTCGCCATCGTGGGGTCGATCGCGATCGCGCGCTTCATCGGGAAGGAGGACCGCTCGTGAACCCCGTCGAGCTGGGCGTGGGCGCCCTCATCCTCCTCAGCGGCTTCCTGTCGATGGCGGCGGGCGTCGGGGCGCTGCGCTTCCCCGACGTGCTGAGCCGCCTGCACGCCGCCACGAAGCCGCAGGTGCTCGGCCTCGCGGTCGTGCTCCTCGCGATCGTGCTGCGCGTGCCGAGCTGGGGCGTCGTGTCGACGGTCGTGCTGATCATGACCTTCCAGCTGCTCACCCAGCCGATGACGGCGCACATGCTCGGCCGCGCGTCCTACCGCTCCGACGAGCTCCGCCGCGACCTCCTGATCCGCGACGACCTCGGCCGCGACATCGCCGAGCACGAGCGCGAGCGCGACGACGACCCGGCACGCTGACCGCTCGGCGCGGGGGCCGAAGCCGTTGCGGGCTTGCCGCGTCGCGAGGAGAATACGCCCCGGGTCGCATTGCCGCGAAGGTCTCTGACGAAGGAGGCCAGCATCACCGAGCGGGATCGTCGGATCAGCGAGGAGGACTACCGGAGCCTCCAGCGCGACTACACCGACGCCACTGAGCAGTTCGCGGCGATGAACGAGGTTCTCTCGGCGCTCGGCCGTTCCTCGTCAGACCCTGACGCCGTGCTCGACACCGTCGTGGAGAGCGCCATGAACCTCTGCCGCGCGGCGGCGGCGCAGGTCTACCTCATCGACGGCGACCACTTCGTGCTCTCGTCGTCGGTGGGCCTCTCTCCTGAATTCGTGGCGCACCTCGCTGCACATCCCCTGAAGCGCGACCGCGATTCGCTCGTCGGACGCGTGACCCTCGATCGCCGGATCGGACAGGTCGCCGACGTGCTCGACGACCCCGACTACGGAAGGCAGGACCTGCAGCGCATCGGCGGCTTCCGGACCCTCATCTCCGCGCCGATGCTCCTCGACGACGAGGTCGTCGGCACGCTCTCGCTCTACCGGACCGAGGTCGAGCCGTTCGACGAGCGCGCGATCGCGCTGCTAGGGGCGTTCGCCGCGCAAGCCGCGATCGTCGTGCGCAATGTGCACCTCGTACTGGAACTCGAGGAGCGCGGCATCGAGCTCGCGCGCCGCGTCGAACAGCTCGAAGCGCTGAGCGAGGTCGGCGAAGCGGTGAGCTCGAGCCTGGTCCTCGACGAGGTGCTCTCGAACATCATCATGAACGCCGTCCGGTTCACGGGCTGCGACGGGGGCTCGATCATGGAGTACATCGCAGCGGAGCGCAGCTTCTCGGTGCGCAGCGCCTACGCGAGCAGCGACGAGCTCCTGAGTCGGCTCCGCGGAATCCGGGTCGACCTCGAGACGACGCTCGTCGGCCGCGCGGCCCTGGAGGGGCACCCGATCGCGGTCGCCGACCTCGCGGCCGTGGAGCTCGATCCGCACCTTCGGATCCTCTTCGACGACGGATGGCGCTCGGTACTCGCGGCTCCGGTGCTGCGCGGCACTCGCATCATCGGGGCGCTGGTCGTCCGGCGCCGCACGCCAGGCGAATTCTCCGACGAGTCGATCGAGTTCCTCGAGACGTTCGCGAGTCAGTCCGCACTCGCGGTGTGGAACGCCCGGCTCTACCGCGAGCTCGAGACGAAGACCGCGGAACTCCAAGTCGTCAGCCAGCACAAGTCCGAATTTCTGGCGAGCATGTCGCACGAGCTCCGGACGCCGCTGAACGCCGTCATCGGCTTCTCGGAAGTTCTGCTCGAGCGGATGTTCGGCGAGCTCAATGATCGGCAGGACGAGTACCTCCGGGATATCCTCAGCTCTGGTCGTCACCTGCTCCAACTGCTCAACGACATCCTCGACCTCTCGAAGGTCGAGGCCGGGCAGATGGAACTCTCGATCTCTCGCTTCTCCGCACGGTCGGCGATGGAGTACTCGATCTCCATGGTCCGCGAGCGGGCGGCGCTCCACGGCCTCGCGATCACCCTCGACATGGAGACCGAGATCGACGGCATCGAGTCGGACGAGTTGCGGTTCAAGCAGGTGTTGCTCAACCTGCTCAGCAACGCAGTCAAGTTCACTCCGGACGGCGGCCACATCGCGGTGACCGCCCGCCGAGAGGGCGACGAGATGGCCGTCACCGTGGAGGACGACGGCAACGGCATCGCTCAGGAGGACCGGGAGCGCATCTTCGAGTCGTTCCAGCAGGGTCACCGCGGCGCGCAGAGCGAGGAGGGCACGGGTCTCGGCCTGACGTTGTGCCGGCGAATCGTCGCGCTGCTCGGGGGCAGGATGTGGCTCGAGTCGGACCTGGGCGTCGGCAGCACCTTCGGCTTCACGGTGCCGATGACCGTCCGAGCGCGCGACGAGGACTCGCGAGCCACCGACGAGGCGCACCTGCCGGTGATCGTGGTGATCGACGACGATCGTGCCTCGCTCGACCTGATGACCGCCTACCTCGACGGCCTCGGCGTCCGCGTCGTCCACGCACGCGACGGAGAGGAGGGGATCGAATCGGTCAGGGCGACCATCCCCGCCGCGGTCCTGCTCGACATCCGACTTCCGCGTCTCAGCGGCTGGGAGGTCCTGTCCCGCCTGCGCGAGGACGAGGCCGTGGCTGCGGTGCCGGTGATCATCGTCTCGATCCTCGACGAGCGCGCACGCGGACTGGCACTCGGCGCTTCCGAGTACCTGATCAAGCCGGTGAGTCGCGACGATCTCGTCGACGCGCTCCGTCGAGCCGGCGCCGTCGGCGTCGCCGGCCCCGCCCCGAGTGCGGACGGGATCGAGTCGGCACGGGGGGAGACGGTCTGATGGACGGTCGTCGCGTCCTCGTCGTCGAGGACAACCAGCTGAATCTCAAGCTGGTCCGCGACGTGCTGAGCGCGTCGGGCTTCGAGATCGTCGAGGCGCACACGGGCGAGGAGGGCGTCGAGCTCGCGGCCAGCTGCGCCCCCGACCTCGTGCTCATGGACCTCCAGCTTCCCGGCATCGACGGGTACGAGGCGCTCCGCCGGCTGCGGCTCGACCCGCGGTTCGACTCGGTGCCCGTGGTCGCGGTGACCGCCTTCGCCATGAAGGAGGACCGCGACCGCACCGCACGCGAGGGCTTCGACGGCTATCTCGTCAAGCCCATCAGCGTCCCTGCGCTGCCGTCGCAGGTCGGGGACTTCCTGGATCGGGGACGGACGAATGACAGATGACCCGATCACCGTGCTCGCTGTCGACGACGTGCCGCAGAACCTCCGCCTGCTGGATGCCGTGCTGTCGCCTCGCGGTTACCACGTGATCACGGCCTCCTCCGGAGAGGAGGCGCTGGATCTGCTCCCGGCCTCTGGAGCCGACCTCGTGCTGCTCGACATCCTCATGCCTGGCATCGACGGCTACGAGGTCTGCCGCCGCATCCGGAGCACCCCGGGCCTGGAGTTCCTCCCGATCGTCATGATCACGGCGAGTGGCGACCAGGAGAAGCGCCGGGCGATCGAGGCGGGCGCCGACGACTTCGTGAGCAAGCCGTTGGACCAGGGCGAACTGCTCGCGCGGGTCGCCTCGCTCGCCCGTATCAAGCGGTACCACGACACGATCGAGCACCAGACCGCGGAACTGGGCGAGTGGAACACGCGGCTCGAGGCGCGCGTCCGCGAGCAGGTCGACGAGCTTCAGCGCGTGAACCGGCTGCGTCGCTTCCTCGCTCCGCAGGTCGTCGACCTCGTCATGGACTCGGGCGAGGAGCACGTTCTCGAGAGCCACCGGCGAGAGATCGTCGTGGTGTTCTGCGATCTGCGCGGCTTCACCTCGTTCGCCGAGTCGAGCGAACCGGAGGAGGTGATGGGAGTGCTGGCGGACTACCACGCTGTGCTCGGCGAGCTCATCCATCGGTTCGAGGGCACGCTCGAGCGCTTCACGGGCGACGGGCTCATGGTGTTCTTCAACGACCCGATGCCGTGCGCGGACGCACCGGAACGAGCCGTCACGATGGCCGTCGAGATGCGGGACCGCGTCGGCGACCTGGCCGACGGGTGGCGTCGGCGCGGGAACGACCTTGGCTTCGGAATCGGCATCGCGCAGGGGTACGCGACGCTCGGCCGCATCGGCTTCGAGGGCCGGTCGGACTACGCCGCGATCGGTAGCGTCACGAACCTCGCGGCGCGCCTGTGCGCCGCCGCGGAGGCCGGCCAGATCCTCGTCGCGCAGCGCGTGTTCTCCGCGACGGACGGCTTGGCCGAGGGCGAGATGGTGGGGGACCTGGAGTTGAAGGGCTTCAGTAGGCCGATGCGGGCGTTCGCGGTGTCGGGCGTCAGGATGAGGGAAGCGAGGACGGGCCCATGACCACCACACGAGCAGCAACCGATCCGATCGTGGCGCCGCACGGAACCGTGACACTCGCGGACCTCGACGACGCCGCGCGAGCGGCGCGGTTCGATGCATTGCAGGCGCGGATGGCATCCGTATGGGACGCCATGCGGCTCGACCTCGACGGCGAATCGGTCGTCGTCGTGCCGTCGGTCTCCCTGAGCCCGACGGTCCAGCGTGCGGGGAGCCTGGCACAGGCCTTCGAGGAGCGCTACCTGTTTCTCCTCCTGCTCCTGCGACAGCCGCGCCTGCGCATGGTCTACGTCACCTCGACGCCCATCGATCCGCGGATCATCGAGTACTACCTCGCACTGCTCCCCGGCGTCATCCCGAGTCACGCGCTCGCCCGGCTGACACTGGTCGCCGTAGGCGACTCCACTCCCCGGTCGCTCACGGAGAAACTACTCGAGCGACCGGCGCTGCTCGCGAAGATCCGTGCTCAGGTCCCAGACCCGACGCACAGCCACCTGATCCCGTACAACACCACCGAACTCGAGCGCGACCTCGCACTGACACTCGGGATCCCAATGTACGGCGCGGATCCTCGCCTTTCGGCGCTCGGCAGCAAGACCGGATGCCGGCGGATCTTCAGCTCCGTGGGCGTCCGGCATCCGCTCGGAGCCGAGGACCTGCACAGCCTCGACGAGGTCGTCGACGCTGTCGCCGGCCTGATGATCGAGCAGCCGTCGCTCGCACAGGTCATCGTCAAGCTCAACGAGGGTGTCTCCGGCGCCGGGAACGCCCTCGTCGACCTGCACGGGATCGATGCCGTGCCCGAGGCGGAGCGCCGGGCCGCGATCGCGGAGCGAGTTCGCGACATGCGATTCGAGCTTCCGGAGACGCCGTTCGACACGTACGTCGAACGACTCGACTCCGACGGCGGCATCGTCGAGGAGCGGATCGTCGGCGACGACCTGCTGAGCCCGAGCGTGCAGCTTCGGATCCTGCCCGACGGCGCGGTCGAGCTCCTCTCGACCCACGACCAACTGCTCGGTGGACCCTCCGGCCAGAGCTACCTCGGCTGCCGGTTCCCCGCCGATCCGGCGTACTCGCGCGTCATCGCCGACGCCGCGACGGCCGTCGGCGAACGCCTGGCCGCCGACGGCGTCCTCGGCCGGTTCGCCGTCGACTTCGTCGTGGTGCCGGATGCCGCGGGAGGGTGGTCGACTTACGCGATCGAGATCAACCTGCGCAAGGGAGGGACGACGCATCCGTTTCTCACCCTGCAGTTCCTGACCGACGGACGGTACGACGCGAAGACCGGCCGTTTCCTGACGCCGGACGGCGTGGAGAAGCATCTCGTCGCTACGGACCATCTCGAGGCGCACGAACTGCGTGCCCTGTCGATCGGCGACCTCTTCGACGTCGTGGCCCGCCACGGCCTGCACTTCGACCCGTCGAGACGGGCGGGTATCGTCTTCCACATGATCAGCTCGCTCACCGAGCACGGCCGCGTCGGCATGACCGCAGTGGGTGACACGCCCGAGCACGCCACGGCGCTCTACGAGCGCGCCTCGCGAGTGCTCCTCGATGAGGCGCGCGCCGCAGGCCGGCCGCTCGAACTGCCCGGGTGATCGGAGGTCACGTGGATCGCGTCTGGTACGTCGCCTACGGCTCCAACCTGTCCTCCCGGCGCTTCCGCTGCTACGTCGCGGGTGGGCGGCCCGAGGGCGGTGCACGCACCTACGTGGGCTGCCGAGATCGCACGGAGCCGCTCGAGGATGCGCCCGTCGACGTCCCGGGCGCCGTGTACTTCGGCGGCGCGTCCCGGGTGTGGGGCGGCGGGATCGCGACCTACGACCCGCACGCCCGCGGCAGCCTCGCCGGCCGCGCGTACCTGCTCACCGTGGGCCAACTCGCGGACGTCGTCGCGCAGGAGACCCGGACGCCCGTCGAGGCCGCCCTCGACCTCGGCCGGATGCATCCGGCGACGGGTCGACTGCACCTCGGTCCCGGACGCTACCGGACCCTGGTGCGCGTCGGCGCGCGCCGCGGCATCCCGCTGGTCACCCTCGCCGCCGATCACGAGCGCGACGTCGCCGCGCCGTCCGCCGCGTACCTCCGGACGATGGCGGCGGGCCTCCGCGAGTCGAGGGGCTGGCCGCCGGCGATCGTCGGGCGCTACCTCGCCGCGCTCGCGGGCGCACGGCCGCGGTGGACGCCGTCGGCCATCACCGACCTGGCCCGCGTCGCGGCGTGAGTCCCCGCTGCGTCCGGAAGGCCGACAGCCCGGGCCTCAGCCGCGACCGGTGAACTGCGGCGTGCGCTTCTCCTGGAACGCGGCGAAGCCCTCGCGGTAGTCGTCGGTGTCGCAGAGCGCGGCCTGGGCGCGGTTCTCGTCGGACATCGACGCCCAGAGCCCGTGCCGGTGGTCGCGCAGGTCGGCGACGAGCCGCTTCGAGGCGATGAACGCCTGCGTGGGGCCGGATGCCGCCTCCCGCGCCGCGGCGCGCGTCGCCTCGAGCACCTCGTCGGCGGGGAGCACCCGGGAGAAGAGTCCCGCGGCGACCGCCTCGGCGCCGGTCATCAGCCGCCCCGTGACGATGAGGTCCATCGTGCGGTGCGCGCCGAGGCGCTCGACGAACAGCGCGTGGCCGCCGGAGTCGAGCGTCGCGCCGAGGTTCTTGAAGGGCGAGCCGATCTTCGCGGTGTCGGCCACGTACACGATGTCGCTCGCGATGAGCAGGCCGAGGCCGACCCCGAGGCATGCCCCGTGCGCGACCGCGAACGTGGGCGCCGGGAAGCGCGACATCCGCTTCAGCAGCGGCTCGACCCGCCCGCCGAGGTAGCCCTGCACGTCGTCGTCGCGCGGTTCGACGCCCGCGATGTCGCGCCCGGCGCAGAACGCGCGCCCCTCGCCCCGCAGCACGAGCGCGCGCACCCCGGTGAACTCCGCCTGGTCGTACGCCTCGCCGAGCTCGTCGAGCGCGGCCTCGCCGAGCGCGTTGAGCTTCGCGGGGGCGTTCAGCGTGATCTCGGCCACGCCGTCGTGGATCTCGAGCTCGATCATCCGTCTCTCTTCTCTCTCGGTGCTCTCGCTACTCCTCGGGGCCGCCGAGCGCGTGTACTTCCGACGAACGCGTTTGCGGATGCAATCGCGCTCGACGGATTCACACGCGCTCGGCGAACGCGTGGTCGAACCGGTGGTGGCGCGGAGTGCTCACACGTCGTAGTCGACCACGACGCGGTCGGATGTCGCGTGCGACTGGCAGGTGAGCACGTATCCGCGCTCGAGCTCCTCGGGCTCGAGCGCGTAGTTCTCGGTCATGTTGACGCTGCCGTCGACGACCCGCGCGCGGCAGGTGCCGCAGACGCCTCCGGCGCACGCGAACGGCACGTCGGAGCGGACGCGGAGCGCCGCGTTCAGGATCGACTCGTTCGCGCTGACCGGGCTCTCGACGGTCGACGAGAGGCCGTCGAGCGTGAACTCGATCGCCACGGTCGGCTCGCCGCGCTCGACCGTGACCGGGCGGCCGTGCCGGGGCTCGGTCGCCCGATCGGCGTCGGTCGTGAACAGCTCGTAGCGAACCCGGCCGGATGCCACGTCGCGGGCCTCGAGCGTGTCGCGCGCGAGCTGCACGAGCTCGAACGGCCCGCACAGGAACCACTCGTCGACCGTCGCCGGCGGGATGAGGGCGTCGAGCATCCGCTCGAGCTTCTCGGCGTCGATGCGGCCCGAGAGGAGCGGCGCGGTGCGCTGCTCGCGCGAGAGCACGTGGTGCAGCGCGAGCCGGGACGGGTACCGGTCCTTCAGCTCGGCGAGCTCCTCGAGGAACATCACGTCGCGCGTCGAGCGGTTCGTGTAGACGAGCGTGAAGCGCGCGTCATCCGACCGCGCGAGCACGGTGTGCGCGAGCGCCATGAGCGGGGTGATGCCCGAGCCCGCGGCGATGCCGACGACGTGCTTGCCGTCGAGCGAGTCGAGGCCCGAGGTGAAGGTGCCCTGGGGGCTCATCACGTCGATGCGGTCGCCCGCGGCGAGCTCGGTGTTCGCCCACGTCGAGAAGCGACCGCCGAGGTCGCGCTTGATGGCGACCGACACGCTGCCCCGCACCGGCGGCCGGCAGATCGAGTACGAGCGGCGCAGCTCGTGGCCGTCGAAGTCGCGCCGCAGCGCGACGTACTGGCCGGGCAGGTAGGTGTAGTCGTCGGCGAGCTCGTCCGGGACCGCGAAGGTGACCTCGACCGAGTCGTCGGTCAGCGGCCGCACCTCGGCGACCTCGAGCGAGTGGAAGCGCGCGCGACGGCGCTTGGGGGCGGTGTCGCCGCCGACCGCGCTCTGGAGGAACGCGTCGGCGATCGCGGCATCCGCGTCGAGCGTGCCGGAGCCGGGCCGGGCGGGGACGGTCGGGGCTCCCGTGGAGCCCAGGTTGATCGCGGCCATCAGAGCACCTTGAAGTAGTCGAAGGGCTCGAGGCAGTCGCGGCACTCGTAGAGCGCCTTGCACGAGGTCGAGCCGAAGCGGGCGAGTTCTCGGGTGTTGAGCGAGTCGCAGCGGGGGCACTTGACCGCCAGCTGCACGCGGATCGGGCCGGCGTCGCGCACGGGCGCGCTGCCGCTCGGCGCCTGGATGCCGTACGTCCGGAGCTTGTCCTTGCCGGACTCGCTCATCCAGTCCGTGGTCCACGCGGGCGAGAGCACCATCCGCACGTCGACCTCGTCGTAGCCCGCGTGCGTGAGCGCGAGCACGACGTCGTCGCGCATGGCGTCCATGGCGGGGCATCCGCTGTAGGTCGGCGTGAGCTCGACGTGCACGCCGCCGTCGTCGTCGACGGAGACCGAGCGCAGCACCCCGAGGTCCTCGATGGTGAGCACGGGCACCTCGGGGTCGGTCACGGTCGCGGCCACGTCCCAGGCCGCGCGAGCCGCCGGGTCCCTCGGCACTGGTCGGGCGACGGATGCCTCGCGCGCGCCGGTCACCAGGACGCCCCCGGGTGCGCGCGGGCGAGGACCTGCATCTCGGCGAGCAGCGGCCCGAGGTGCTCGGTGTGCTTCCCCTCGCGGCCGCGGCCGTCGACGACGAACGCGGTGCGACCCTCCGGGCGCGCGAGGTCGGCCTCGGCGAACACCTGGTCGATCACGGCGTCGAACGGCTCGCGCAGCGACGACGGCCGCGGCGCGATGCCCTCGTCGACGAGCCGGGCGACGACCTCGTCGTCGCGGAACAGCTCGTCGACGTACGGCCAGGTCTGCTCGACCGCGCGGAGCATGCGGCGGCGAGACTCGTCGGTGCCGCCCGCGAGGCGGAGGGTCCACTGGATCGCGTGGTCGCGGTGGTAGTCGACCTCCTTCGACGCCTTCGCCGCGATCGCGGCGAGCGTGGCATCCGTCGACGCCTCGACGCGCCGGTAGAGCTCGACGAGGTAGGTGGACGCGACGAGCTGCCGGGCGATGGTGTGCGCGAAGTCGCCGTTCGGCTGCTCGAACAACCAGGCGTTGCGGAACTCGGGCTCGTCGCGGAAGTACGCGAGGTCGTCCTCGCTGCGGCCGTCGTGGGTGCCCGCGTAGTGCAGCAGCGAACGCGCGTGGCCGAGCAGGTCGAGCGCGATGTTGCCGAGCGCGACGTCCTCCTCGAGCTCGGGCGCGCGCGTGATCCAGTCGCCCAGGCGCTGGGCGAGCACGAGCGCGTCGTCGCCGAGGCCGAGCGCGTACGCCGCGACGTCGGCGGATGCCGCGTGGCCGGCGCCGGCCGCCTCGCCTGCGAACTCCTCGGCGAGCGCGACGCGGTCGACCGTGACGTCGCCGTGGGGATCGGTCTCGATACGGGGCTCCGCTCCTACTCGACCACCGAGATCGGGCGTCTCGCCGCTCACAGGTGCTTCACCCCTTCGGACTTCGTGTAGTACACCGCGTGCCGGTAGTTCTTGCCCGCGGGGCTCTCGAAGAACGCGCCCTTCGCGTCGGGGTCGCTCGTCGTGACCGCGTCGGCGGGCACGACCCAGATCGACACGCCCTCGTTGCGTCGGGTGTACAGGTCGCGGGCGTTGCGCACGGCCATGTCGGCGTCGGGCGCGTGCAGCGACCCCACGTGCACGTGGCTCAGTCCGCGGTTGGCGCGCACGAAGACCTCCCACAGGGGCCAGGCCTCGGTGCCGGTCTCGCCGGGGGTGCTCATCTCGTCTCCTCGTCTCGGTCCGCTCCGTCGCGGATCGCGGGTCCTGTGGTGGTGCGGCCCGGAGGGGCCGCGCCGCGTCATGCGGCGGCCGCGGCCTTCGCGGCCTGCTTGCGGGCGTACTCGGCCGCGGCCTCGCGCACCCACGCGCCCTCTTCATGGGCCTCGCGGCGGCGGCGGAGCCGCTCGGCGTTGGCGGGGCCGCGACCGGCGAGCACCTCGTGGAACTCGTGCCAGTCGATCTCGCTCATGTCGTAGCGCTGCTCGGCCTCGTTCCAGGCGAGGTTCGGATCGGGGAGCGTGACGCCGAGCACCTCGGCCTGCGGCACGAGCATGCCGACGAAGCGCTGGCGCAGGTCGTCGTTGGAGAAGCGCTTGATGTTCCACGCCATCGACTGCGCGGAGTTCGGCGACTCGTCGTCGGGCGGCCCGAACATCATCAGCGAGGGCCAGTACCAGCGGTTCACGGCGTCCTGCGCCATCTCGCGCTGCGCCTCGGTGCCCTGCATGAGCTCGAGCAGGATCTCGAAGCCCTGCCGCTGGTGGAACGACTCCTCCTTGCAGATGCGCACCATCGCGCGTCCGTACGGGCCGTACGACGCGCGGCAGAGCGGCACCTGGTTGCAGATCGCGGCACCGTCGACGAGCCATCCGATCGCCCCCATGTCGGCCCAGGTCGGCGTCGTGTAGTTGAAGATCGAAGAGTAGCGCGCGCGGCCCTCGATGAGCTGCTGCGTCATCTCCTCGCGGCCGATGCCGAGCGTCTGCGCGGCCGAGTAGAGGTAGAGCCCGTGGCCGGCCTCGTCCTGCACCTTGGCCATGAGGATGGCCTTGCGCTTGAGGCTCGGCGCCCGCGAGATCCAGTTCGACTCGGGCTGCATGCCGATGATCTCGGAGTGCGCGTGCTGGCTGATCTGGCGGATCAGCGTCTTGCGGTACGCGTCGGGCATCCAGTCGCGCGGCTCGATGCGCGAGTCCTGCGCGATGAGGTCGTCGAAGCGCGCCTGCGCGGCTTCGTTCTCGACCACGGTCAGGTCGGCGGGTGCGGTCATCGTCGACTCCAATGCTCTCGGGACCGGCGGGCGGTGCGAACACTTTACCAACCGATCGTTCAGTTAGTATATGCTGAGGTTCTGCGCCGGGGCAATCAAGGCCGCCGGCGACTCCCCCGCACTCGATGAGGAGCAGCGCATGACGGATGTCGCGACCGAACGCCAGGGCGGCGACCGACCGGCCGATGAGCAGGCGGATGCCGCGGCATCCGATCGCCTCAACCGCGAGATGATGCAGCGCGACCTCGCCTCGGCGATGCTCGGCATGGTCGTCGAACGCGACGATCCCGGTCACGCGGTCGTCTCGATGCGCGTACGGGAGGACATGACGAACGGGTTCGCCATCACCCACGGCGGGCTCGTCTTCACACTGGCCGACACGGCCTTCGCGATCGCCTGCAACGAGGACCACCGGGTCACCGTCGCGGCCGGCGCCGACATCACCTTCCTGAAGTCCACGGTCGCCGGCCAGACCCTCACCGCCACCGCGGTGCGCCGCGCCCGCAGCGGCCGGACCGGCCTCTACGACGTCACGGTCGTCGACGAGCAGGGCGACGCCGTCGCCGAGTTCCGCGGCCGCTCGATCTCCACCAACCGCACCATCTGACGTTCGGTGGTCGAGCAGCCGGCGAAGCCCGCGTATCGCGACCACCACGACCGATAGGAACCTCCCGTGTCGACGACGACCCTTCCGCAGCCCTCCGGCACCAAGCCCACGATCTCGGGGCTCGCGCCCGCCGCGCCCGACGAGCTCGACCCCGAGGAGCGCATGTCGCGCTCCGAGATCGAGGCGCTCCAGCTCGAGCGGCTGCAGTGGACCGTGCGCCACGCCTATGAGAACGTGCCGCTCTACCGCCGCAAGTTCGACGAGCACGGTGTGCACCCCGACGACATCCAGACGCTGGCGGATGTCGCGATACTCCCCTTCACGACGAAGGAGGACCTGCGGCAGACCTACCCGTTCGGCATGTTCGCCGTGCCGATGGAGCAGGTCGCCCGCATCCACGCCTCGTCCGGCACGACCGGCCGGCCCACCGTCGTCGGGTACACGCACGACGACCTCGACCGCTGGGCGACGCTCGTCGCCCGATGCCTGCGCGCCTCGGGCGTGCGCCCGGGCATGAAGGTGCACAACGCCTACGGCTACGGCCTCTTCACGGGCGGCCTCGGCGCTCACGCCGGGATCGAGAAGCTCGGCGCGACGGTGATCCCGATGTCGGGCGGCCAGACCGCGCGCCAGGTCCAGCTCATCCGCGACTTCGAGCCCGACGCGATCATGTGCACCCCGAGCTACCTGCTGACGATCGCCGACGCGATGGAGGAGGCGGGCATCGACCCGCGCTCGACGTCGCTGAAGACCGCGATCCTCGGCGCCGAGCCGTGGACGAACGAGATGCGCCAGCGCCTGCAGGACCGCCTCGGCATCGACGCCGTCGACATCTTCGGCCTCAGCGAGGTCATGGGTCCCGGCGTCGCCAACGAGTGCATCGAGACGAAGGACGGCCCGCACGTCTGGGAGGACCACTTCCTGCCCGAGGTCATCGACGGCGAGACCGGCGAGCCGCTGCCCGACGGTGAGAAGGGCGAGCTCGTCTTCACGTCGCTGACGAAGGAGGCGTTCCCGGTCATCAGGTACCGCACGCGCGACCTCACGCGCCTGCTGCCCGGCACCGCGCGCCCCGGCATGCGCCGCATCGAGAAGATCACCGGTCGCAACGACGACATGATCATCCTGCGCGGCGTGAACCTCTTCCCGACGCAGATCGAGGAGCTCGTGCTCGGCATCGAGCACTTGACGCCGCACTTCATCCTCGAGCTCACGCGCACCGGGCACATGGACGACCTCACGGTCCGCATCGAGCGCCACCCCGACCTCGAGGTCGAGGCGTGCCGGGCGGCCACCGTCGTGCTCGCCGGCCGCATCAAGGAGTTCATCGGCTCGTCGGTGACCGTGCGCCTCGAGGAGCCCGGCACGCTGCCGCGCAGCGAGGGCAAGTACAAGCGCGTCTACGACCTGCGCGAGCCGCACTGATGCGCGGCCTCGGTGGTCGAGTAGGCGCGCCGGCGCCGTACCGCCTCGGTGGTCGAGTAGGCGCGCCGGCGCCGCACCCCCTCGGTGGTCGAGTAGGCGCGCCAGCGCCGTATCGAGACCCGGCCCTGAGAGACTGAAGCGGATGTCACCGAATACCACGCTCCGACGAGGCCGCCCGGGCTACGACCAGCAGGGCATCCTCGAGGTCGCCGTCGCCGCCTTCAACGAGTACGGCTACGACGCGACCTCGATGGGCGTGCTCGCCGATCGGCTCAAGCTGTCGAAGTCGGCGATCTACCACCACTTCAGTTCGAAGGACGAGATCCTCGACCGCGCGCTCGACCAGGCACTGGGCTCGCTCGAGGGCGTGCTCGACGAGACCGAGGCCGCGGCGGGCAGCGCCGCCGACCGGCTCGACCGGGTGCTGCGCGGGGCGGTGCGGGTGCTCGTCGACCAGCTCCCCTACGTGACGCTGCTGCTGCGCGTGCGCGGCAACACCGAGGTCGAGCGGCGCGCGCTCGCGCGTCGGCGCGCGTTCGACAAGCGGGTCACGGCGCTCGTCGCGGAGGCGCAGACCGAGGGGTCGCTCCGCTCAGACATCGACGTGCGCATCGTCGAGCGCCTGCTGTTCGGCATGATCAACTCGATCGTCGAGTGGTACCGGCCCGGTGGCCGTGAGGATGCCGCGCGGCTCGCCGACGACGTCGTGGCCGTCGCGCTCGACGGCCTGCGGGTGCCCGCCGGCGCTCCGCGCCCCTGACGTCCGACCGCGCCGTCCCTGTCGTCGTCACGACCGGCGGCTCGCACCGGCCCGGCACCCGCCGATCGTGACGACGACCCGGCGTCTCGCGCGCGAGCCGTGACATCCGCCTCGAACGGCTGCCAGACTGGCGCCGGGGGAAGGGGACACGATGATCGAACTGCTCGACGGCATGCCCGAGGGCGTGATCGGCTTCCGCGCGGTGGGGACGGTGACCGCGGCCGACTATCGCGAGGTGCTCGACCCGGCCATGGATGCCGCGATCGAGACGACCGGCACGCTCGACTTCGTGATCGTGCTCGGCGAGGAGTTCGACCATTACTCGCTCGGCGCGATGGTCGAGGATGCGAAGCTCATCGGCCGGCCGCTGTCGCTGTGGGACCGCGCGGCCCTCGTGACCGATCGCGACGTGCTCATCGGGATCGCGGTCGCGTTCGGCGGGCTGGTGCCGGGGCAGTTCAGGGCGTTCCCGCTCGCGCACCTCGACGACGCGATCGCGTGGGTCGGCGAGGGCGCGGCCGCGGCCGCGGCCGCGGCGACCTGACCTGCCCGCCCGGACCGACTGGGCCGCCGGCCCGTTCGGGTCGTCGTCACGATCGGCGGGTCGCACCGGCCCGGCACCCGCCGATCGTGACGACAACCCGGCGCCAGCGCCCGCGCCAGCGCTCAGCGACCGCCCGCCGGGCCGGCCGCGGCGACGTCGGGATGCTCCGGCGGAAGCCCGTGCCGCTTGCCCGCCCGCAGCAGTTCGAGGTTGCGCCGCTCCCAGTCGAGCATCTCCTGGCGCACGCCCTCGAGGATCCGGCTCTCGCCGCAGGACGGCAGTGAGCGCCCGCAGGTGCACGATCCCGGCTTGCGCGGATCGGGGTGGTGGAACGCCTGCAGGCGCCAGAGCGCGACCATCGCGGTGTCGACGCGCTTCGCGGTGAGCTGGGTCGCGCGCTCGGCGCGACGCACGCGGTCGTCGCGGAGCTGGTCCTGGAGCGCGGCGCCGACGTCGGTGGCGCCGTCGATCGCCCCGGCGCGCAGCTGGTCCCGCTCCGCGGTGAGCCGGGCCACGAGTTCGGCCGAGTCCGCCGCGGCGGTCGCCGCCTCCGCGGCCGCGTCGCGCGCGTCGCGATCGTGCGCCTCGAGGATGCCGCGCCACAGCGCGATGTGCTCGCGGTCGCGCTGCTCCGCCCGCTCGTGGCCGAGGTGCGACCGGCAGTGACCGCAGACCACCTGGTCGGACGCCGACGCGAATCGGAAGCGCTGCACGCTCCCGCAGCAGAGGCACGGCACGTCGACGTCGGCGTGGAGCGGGTGCTGGTGGGGCATGCGGTCCAGCGTGACCGGCCGCGCGAGCGCGGTCAAGTTCGGCGGATGTCGCGGGCCGGCCGTCACGCGCCCGACGCCGGCGATGCGCTCCCCCCTACCGGTCCAGCTGGAGCCGCGACCACGCGAACGCGCACAGCGCCCCGAACGCGAGCGGCACCGTCGGCACGACGAGCAGCGCCGCCGCCGGCACCGCGTCGGGCGCGATCGCCCAGAGCGCGGGCGCGACGAACGGCACCCACGCGCCGACGTCGGCGATCGCCGAGACCTGCGCGACGACGATGATCCCGACGGTCGCGGCGATGCCGGGCAGGAGCCCCCGCCCGATGGTCGCGACCCATCCGGCGGGCACGGCGATGAGCGCGGAGAGCACCACGAGCACCGGGATGCGGGCGAGCGCACCGACGCCCGCGGCATCCGTCGCCCCGAAGCCCATCGCGAACCCGACGATCGCGACGACGCCCGTGAGCGCCACCGCGACGGCGACCGACCAGGCGAGGTAGACCACGAGCTTGCCGAGCGCGATCGCGGGTCGTGACACCGGCAGCGCGAACAGCGCCGCGACCGTGCCGTCGGCGAACTCGCGGCCGAACGTCCAGCTGAGGGCGACGCCGAACGCGAGCACCCCTGCCGCCGCGGTGATCTGCAGCACGATGCCCACGAGTCCGGCCCACCCCGGCACGCCCGCGAGCGGGCCGAGCTTGGCGAGCACCTGTTCGTCGCCGGATGCCGCGGCGAGCAGCATGCCGAGGGCGAGCACGCCGACGCCGACGACGAGGAGCACGGTGGTCGAGGCCATCACGCGGGAGGCGATCGCCTTGCGCGCCTCGACGGCGACGGCCACGCGGATCCCGGCGGCGCTCATGCCGCGGCCCTCCGCCGCTCGTCGTCGCCGTGCACGAGCGCGAAGAACGCGCGCTCGAGGTCGAATCCGCCCGGATCGAGCGTGCCGATGATCCGGCCGTCGTTCACGACCGTGATGCGATCGGCGACACGGGCGACCTCGTCGAGGTGGTGGCTCGAGACGAGGATGCCGGCGCCCGCCGCCGCGCGGCGCAGCAGCGATTCGCGCAGCACGATGACCCCGGCCGGGTCGAGCCCGTTCGTGGGCTCGTCGAGCACGATCGCGTCGGGCTCGTGCAGCAGCGCGCCCGCGAGGCCGACGCGCTGGCGGTTGCCGAGCGAGAGCCGGCTCGCGCGGACGTCCGCGTACCGACCGAGGTCGAACTCCTCGACGGCGCGATCGACGGCCGCCGCGAGCTGCGCCCGCCCGAGGCCGTGCAGCCGCGCCGCGACCTCGAGGTTCGCGCGGCCCGTGAGCTCGGCGTAGGCGAGCGGGTGCTCGACGAGCTGTCCGACGCGTGCCCAGGTCGCGGCATCCGCTCGGTTCACGTCGACGCCGCACACGCGCACGGCGCCGGCGTCGGGTCGCAGCATGCCGAGGAGCAGCCGCATGAGGGTGGTCTTGCCCGCGCCGTTCAGGCCGACGAGCGCGTGGATCTCGCCCGCCGCGACATCGAGGTCGATGCCGTGCACGCCGGCCCCGCCGCGGAAGGTGCGGGCGAGGCCGCGGGCCTCGAACCGGGGTGCGGCGCTCATGCGTCCGCCTCGATGACGTCGAGGGCCCGCTCGATCGCGTCGGCGAGCGTGGTGCGCTCCTCCTCGGCCCAGAGGAAGAGGCCGGCGACGAGGGCGGCGAGCACGGATGCCGCGGCGACCCGCGCCACGTCGGGGCTCGCGCCGTCGGCGACGAGCTGCTCGACGATCGCGCGCTCGGTGTTGCCGGTGTTCCGCCACATGGCCCCGCGGAGCGAGGGCGTCTGCGCGATGATCCGGACGCGGCGGCGGATGATCGGCGTCTCGGGCTCGGGCAGCGAGCGCCAGGCCGCGCGGATGCCGCGTGCCGCGCGCACGAACGGCCGGAGATCGCTCGGCTGGGACGCGATGGCCGCGGTGAGCTGCGGGTCGTACGGATCGTCGAGGAGCAGGTGCTCCTTCGCGGGGAAGTACCGGAAGAACGTCATCTCGGTGACGCCCGCCGCCCGCGCGATCTGGGCGACGGTCGTCGCGTCGTACCCCCGGCGCTCGAACAGGTCGAGGCCGTGCTCGACGAGCGCCGCGAGCGTGCGCTCGCGCTTCGAGGGTCGCCGGTCCGTGCCGATGGTCACGGCATAATGTTAGTGACTCACATTTTGCAGGTCAAGCGTTCCGCCCCCGCTCGCGGCGACTGTCAGTCGCATGCGCGAGGCTGGAGGCATGCCCTCCTCCGACGCCGTCGCCGACCGCGCCTCCGACCTCGACCCCGATCCCGACCTCCGCGCCGAGGCGCTCGCCGCGCTCCGCGCGCTCGTGGGCCGCGACGACGCCGAGTTCCACGACGGCCAGTTCGAGGCGATCGAGGCGCTCGTCGCCGGCCGACGCCGCGCGCTGGTCGTGCAGCGAACCGGATGGGGCAAGTCCGCCGTGTACTTCGTCGCGACACTGCTGCTCCGACGTCGGGGCGGCGGTCCGACCATCCTCGTCTCGCCGCTCCTCGCGCTCATGCGCGACCAGGTCGCGGCGGCCGAGCGCGCCGGCGTGCGCGCGGTCACCATCAACTCGGCCAACGCCCACGAGTGGCAGGAGGTCCTCGCTCGCCTCGACGCCGACGAGGTCGACGTGCTGCTCGTCTCGCCCGAGCGGCTGAACAACCCGTCGTTCCGCGAGCAGCAGCTGCCCTCGCTCGTGCGCCGGCTCGGCATGCTCGTGGTCGACGAGGCGCACTGCATCAGCGACTGGGGCCACGACTTCCGGCCCGACTACCGGCGCCTGCGCGACCTCATCGCCGAGATCCCCGCCGACGTGCCGGTGCTCGCGACGACCGCGACCGCGAACAGCAGGGTCGTGGCGGATGTCGCGGAGCAGCTCGGTTCCGACGTGCTCACGATCCGCGGGCCGCTGGCCCGGTCCTCGCTGCGGCTCGGAGTCCTCCGACTGCCCGATTCGACGGGCCGGCTCGCGTGGCTCATCGACCACCTCGACGACCTCCCGGGTTCGGGCATCGTCTACGCGCTCACCGTCTCGGCGGCGGTCGACACCGCCCGCGTGCTGCGCGAGCGCGGCCACGACGTGCGCGCGTACACGGGCCAGACCGATCCGGAGGAGCGCGAGGAGTCCGAGGGGCTGCTGAAGCGCAACGAGGTCAAGGCCCTCATCGCGACGAGCGCGCTCGGCATGGGCTTCGACAAGCCCGACCTCGGCTTCGTCGTGCACCTCGGTGCCCCCTCATCTCCGGTCGCCTACTACCAGCAGGTCGGCCGCGCGGGCCGCGCGAGCGAGAACGCCGACGTGCTGCTCCTCCCGGGCCGCGAGGATCCGGCGATCTGGCACTACTTCGCGACCGCGTCGATGCCCGACGAGGAGCGCGCCCGCCGCGTCATCGACGAGCTCTCCGACGTGCCGCTGTCGACGCCAGCGCTCGAGGCGCGCGTCGACATCCGCCGCACGCCGCTCGAGCTGCTGCTCAAGGTGCTCGACGTCGACGGTGCGGTGCGCCGCGTGCAGGGCGGCTGGGTCGCGACCGGCGAGCCGTGGAGCTACGACGCCGAGCGCTACCGCCGCATCGCGGAGGAGCGCGAGGCCGAGCAGCGCCACATGCTCGAGTACGAGCAGACCGACGGATGCCGCATGGCCTTCCTCCAGCGCTCCCTCGATGACGACACCGCGGCGCCCTGCGGTCGCTGCGACCGGTGCGCGGGCGCCTGGTACCCGGGCGACGTCGATGCGGATGCCGCGGCCGCCGCCGCGAGCGCGCTGGATCGGGTGGGCGTGCCGATCGAACCGCGCCGCGCGTGGCCGACCGGTGCCGACCGGCTGGGCGTGCCCGTGAAGGGGCGCATCGCCCCCGGCGAGCAGGCCGGCGAAGGTCGCGCGCTCGCACGGCTGACCGACCTCGGCTGGGGCTCGACGCTGCGCGAGCTCTTCGCGCCGAACGCGCCCGACGCGCCGCTGCCGGGGCGCGTGCTCGACGCCTGCGTGCGCGTGCTCGCCGAGTGGGGCTGGGACGAGCGGCCCATGGCCGTGGCATCCGTGCCGTCGCGGTCACGACCGCAACTCGTCGGCTCGCTCGCGCGCGGACTCGCCGAGGTCGGCCGGCTGCCGTACCTCGGCGAACTCGCCCCCGTCGACGGCGGACCGACCGGCGGTCCGGGCGGCAACAGCGCGTTCCGGCTCGCGGGCGTCTGGAACCGCTTCTCGGCCGACGGCCTCGACGTGCCGGCCGGCGGCGTGCTGCTCGTCGACGACCTCGCCGACAGTCGCTGGACCCTCACGGTCGCCGCGCGCGAGCTCCGCCGCGCGGGCGCGACCGACGTGCTGCCGTTCGCGCTCGCCCTGCGGGGCTGAGCGGCCGGTGGTCGAGTAGCGGGCGCGGCGGGCGCAACGAGACCCGGTGCGCGGTCTCGATACGCGGCCTCCTCCGTCGGCTGCGACTCGACCACCGAGCTGCACCGGTCTCGA
>NZ_WODA01000003.1 GCF_009729855.1 Agromyces luteolus
GGTGCCGATGATCTCGGTCACGAGGTTCCACCCGTACGAGCGGATGGCGGGACCGGTCGAGAACACCGCCAGCTTCGTCGCGCTCTCCGGCTCGGCGTCGAAGTGCTGCTTGTAGCCCAGCCAGACGATGATCGCACCGAGGATCGCGCCGATCAGCTGCGCGCCGATGAACGTCAGGACGCTGACGATCGTGACGGGCACGGTCGTGCCGAACGCCGCGTTGCCGAACTCGGTCGCGCCGTTGGCGACGAGCCCCAGGGTGACGGCGGGGTTGATGTGCGCGCCCGAGGCGTAGGCGACGATGACGCCGGCGAAGACCGCGAGGCCCCAGCCGATGTTGACCATGAGGAACCCGCCGTTGTAGCCCTTGTTCTTCGCCAGGGCGACGTTCGCGACGACGCCGCAGCCGAGCAGCACGAGCATGGCGGTGCCGACGAGTTCCGAGAGGAACAGCACTCCGAGATTGTCCACGTTGACCTTTCTGGGTAGGACCGGACGACCCGGGGGCGGGTCGCCTGGGTGGGCCGCATCGGAGCGGCCCGGATGAAACGTACCCGCGGAATCCGCCGATCATCGGCGGATCCGCGTGCACATCCGTGCAGATTCAGCGCGCGGCGAGCTCCTCGAGCACGACGCCGTGGCGCTCGGCGAGCACGGTCCGCGCGTCGCCGACCTCGGCGGCGCGGGCGGCGGCGTCCCAGCCGAGCACGCCGCCGACGACGTCGGCGAGCTCGTCGAGCAGCGGCCCGGTGACGGCGCCGGTGAAGGCGAGGCTCGTGCGGCGGAGCACCACGTCGACGAGGTGCACGACGCGCTCGTTCGCGGCGAGCCAGGCGATCTCCTCGCGGGAGTACCCGGGCGCGTCCGCGAGCGGCGTCTCCGCGGCATCCTCGATCGCCTCGATGATCTGCTCGGCGCGCGTGCCGTACCGCTCGAGCAGCTGCTCGGCCCGCTCGCGGCCCACGCCGTCGCCGTGGCCGACGACCCACACGAGCCGCGCGGCATCCGTCGCCGGGTATCCGGCGCCGCCGCCGATCGGCAGGCCCTTCGTCGACCGCACCCGGTCGCGGCCGACGAGGCCGAGGACCTCGTCGGCGAGGTGCTCGGCGAGCGCGCGGAACGTGGTCCACTTGCCGCCGACGAGGCTGATCAGGACCGTGCCGGGCCGCTCCGCGACATCCGCCCGCTCGATGCGGTAGTCGCGGCTGACGAAGCCTGGCTGGGTGTCGTCGTGGCGCGGCAGCGGCCGCACGCCGGAGAACCGGAAGACGATCTGCGAACGGTCGACCGGGATGCCTGGGAAAACGTGCGCGATGAGGTCGAAGAAGTAGTCGACCTCCTCCTCGGTGCACACGGCGGGCGTCCGCATGTCGTGCTCCAGGTCGGTCGTGCCGACCATGACCCGGCCCTTCAGCGGGTAGATCAGCACGATGCGGCCGTCGGAGTGCTCGAAGAAGATCTCGCGTCCACCGGTGGCCGCGAGGAGCTCGTCGTTGTCGAGCACGATGTGCGAGCCCTTGGTGCCGCCCATGAAGCGCGTGTCGCGGCCGAGCTGCGCGTTGGTCAGGTCGGTCCACGGACCGGACGTGTTGACGACGACGTCGGCGGCGAGGTCGAACTCCTCCCCCGTCACCCCGTCGCGCACGCGGACGCCGCCCGCCCCGAGGCCGACGGCCTCCAGGTGGTTGGCGGCACGCGCGTGCGCGCCCGCGGCGAGGCCGTCGTGCAGCACGTCGAGCGCCAACCGCTCCGGGTCGTGCATGCTCGCGTCGTAGTAGGTCGCGGTGTACTTGAGCTCGGGGTTCAGCGCGGGCAGCTCGGCGAGCGATTTCTTCGCGCCGAGGAAGCGGTGCCGCGGCACCGACCCGCCGTCGCGCGAGAACGCGTCGTAGATCGTGAGGCCGGCCTTGATGAGCGCGGCGCCGCGCTCGGTGGGCGTGCCCTGCCGGTGCGTGAGGAAGCGCAGCGGCGCCGAGAGGATCCCGGAGAACGTCGAGAAGATCGGCACGGTCGTCCGCAGCGGCTTGACGTAGTGCGGCGCGATGCGGAGCAGGCCGTTGCGCTCCTGCACCGACTCCTGCACGAGCCGGAACTCGCCGTTCTCGAGGTAGCGGATGCCGCCGTGGATCATGTGGCTCGAGGCGGCGGATGCCCCCGAGACGAAGTCGTCGCGCTCGACGAGCACGACGTCGACGCCCTGCAGGGCGAGGTCGCGGAACGTGGCGATGCCGTTGATGCCGCCGCCGATGATCACGACCTCGGCGGTGGGCCGGGCGCGCAGTGCGGAGATCTCCGCACGGGAGCCGGGAGCGGGCGTGGGGCGGTTCGTCGTCGGCGACGTGGTGCGCGACATCGCTGTCCTTTCGAGCTGGGTCACGCCGGGTTGCGTGGAGTCCCCGGCTGTGGATGAATACATCGTGGCAGCGATGAACATGCTTGCAAGCCGAATGAACAAACGTGCAGGGGGAGACGAGATGGTCGTGACGGATGCCGCGGGCCCGACGGCAGGGCACGAGCTGCCGACCGGGAAGACGCGGGACGCGCTGCGCGCGGCGCACCTGTACTACCTGCAGGACCTCACGATGGACGCCATCGCGAAGGAGCTGCACACCTCGCGATCCTCGGTCTCGCGCCTGCTGAGCCACGCGCGCGCGACCGGGCTCGTCGAGATCTCGATCCACTCGCCGCTGGACCTGCCGAGCCGGCTCGAGCAGGACATCCTCGAGCGCCACGAGGTCTCGGCGCACGTCGTGCCGGTCCCCGACCACGCGAGCGACGTCGACCGGCTCGAGCGCGTGGCGCTCTCCGCTGCACGGATTCTCACCCGGTTCATCGACTCGAACCAGACCATCGGCGTCGCGTGGGGCTCGACCATGAGCGCCATGAGCCGCCACCTGGCCCCGAAGGCGACGCACAACTCCGAGATCGTCCAGCTGAACGGCGCGGGGAACCTCCGCACCACCGGCATCCTCTACGCCTCCGAGCTGCTGCGCCGGTTCGGCGACGCGTTCGGCGCGCGAGTGCAGCAGTTCCCCGTGCCGGCGTTCTTCGACGATCCGGCCACGAAGGAGGCGTTCTGGCGGGAACGGAGCACCAAGCGCCTCCTCGACCTGCAGGCGTCGATGGACGTCGCGATCTTCGGCATCGGCTCCCCCTTCGCCGAGGTGCCGAGCCACGTGTACCAGGGCGGCTACCTCGAGCGCGCCGACTACCAGGCGCTCTCGCGCGACGGCGTCGTCGGCGACGTCGCCACCGTGTTCTACCGGGCGGACGGCTCGACCGACGGGATCCCGCTCAACTCGCGGGCCACGGGCCCCGACTTCGGCGTCCTGCGGCGCGCGCCGCGGCGGATCTGCGTGGTCTCCGGGCAGGCCAAGCTGCCGGGCCTCACGGGCGCGCTCGCGGCCGGGCTCATCACCGACCTCATCGTCGACGAGGGCACCGCTCGGCGCCTCGTCGAGGATTCCGCCGTCGAGGTCGGGACGCCGCCCGAGCGATCGACCGGCACCGCGATGGAATCGTGATCCCGGAACCCGGAGCGGCAGGGTAGGTTGGCCCTCGCGACTGCCTGATCGTCGGCGCGAGAGGACCGCATGCACCACCCCGACATCCCGGAGACGACGACGGCGACCCCGACCCCGACTTCGACGGGGTGGGACGGACGTCCGCCCGCCGACGCCCCGCCGGCCCCGGAGGGCGCGGTCCCGTTCGTCATGGTCCCGTCCGAGCCCCGGGAGCCGCGCATCCCACGGCGCATCGGCGGACTGGCCGCCGCCGGCATGATCGCGGCCGTCGTCGCGGCCTGGGCGATCGGCCATCAGGTCGTCGCGACCGCCGTCCACGCGGAGGCGTGGCCCGTGTGGGCCGCCGCCGACGCCGCCTACGACGAGGCCGCCGCCGACTACCGCGAGACCGCCGAACGAGCCGAGAGCGCGATCGCCCGCGGCGACGCCCTCGTCGGGATCGCGGTCGGCGACCTCGTCGCCGAGGAGGATCGCGCGAACCTCGAAGCGCGCATCGACGAGGCCCGCGAGCTCCTCGCCGATCGACCCTCGAGCCCCGGGATCGCGGCGCTCGGCGATCCGGGGTCGTTCGCGCCCGCCTGGGAGCGGTACGCCGACCTCGTGAGCATGATCGACCTCGTCCCCTCCCGCGAGGAGGCGGCGGCGCGCTACGGCGCGGCACGCGACGTCGTCGCCGGTGGCAGCCTTGCGATCGCCGACGCGACGGAGACCCTCATCGCCGGCACCGAGGCACGCGCGGTCGCGGCGGTCGAGCAGAGCCCGTCGGCGACCGTCGCGTCGCGCGTCGCCGTCGACGAGGCCCTCGCCGGGCTGCGCCGGTCGCCCACGACCTCGTCCGGCGACTCGAGCCGATTCGCCGATCTCGCGGCCGCCGTGGACGAGCTGCACGCCTCGCACGCCGCCGAGGTGGCGCGACTGGCCGAGTTCCCGGTCCGCGCCGAGATCGAGGCGTTCGCCCGGTCGATCTCGTTCGACGTCCCGTTCGACGTCACGTGGGCGTACGAGGTGGGCGGGTTCTCGAGCGACGGGTACTACTCGGGCACGGCCGAGTTCTTCCAGGACGTCGACGGCGAGGGCTGGGGTCTCATCTCGCTCACCCACAGCATCGAGGAGGCCTGGTCGTTCGACGAGAACGCCGAGGCCGTCGTCGTGCACGAGGTCGGGCACGTCCAGGTGCTCCGCGAGGAGTGCGCGACCATCTTCGACGGCCCCGAGTTCGCGGGCGACCACGAGGTGTGGGCGACGGCCTGGGCGATCGGGATGGGCTACGACCTTCCGGGCGCGGGCATCGAGGCGTACGGTCGGCCGAGCGACGCCCAGATCCAGGCCTCGACCGCCTGCCGCTGAGCGTCCGGCGGGTCGGCGGCCTCGCCGCCGTCGCGGCCGGCCGGGGAATACCTCCGGCATCGACGCGTTGACCTAGAATCGAACACGTAACGTGCTCCGGGGTCGGTGCAAGTCCGAACCGGCGGTGAAAGTCCGCGAGCCGCGAGCGCGTGACCATCCGGTCGCGCGCGGACGGTTGATCCGGTGGAATTCCGGAACCGACGGTGAAAGTCCGGATGGGAGGCAGCACGTGTCGGCGACGCCATGCGCGTGGTCGACCGGTCCGGCGATGCCCGGGCGCCCCGGAGCCTGGAAGGCAGGCGACAGGCGATGACCACGGCCACGCGCGCGGCGACGGATGCCGCGACCATGCGCCGGGCGCTGGAGCTCGCGGAGCGCGGCCCGGCGAGGGGCGTGAACCCGCGCGTCGGGTGCGTGATCCTCTCCCCCGACGGCGACGTGCTGGCCGAGGGCTGGCACCGCGGTGCGGGCACGGCGCACGCCGAGGTCGATGCGCTGTCGAAGCTCGCACCGGGCGCCGCACGCGGCGCGACGGCCGTCGTCACGCTCGAGCCGTGCAACCACGTCGGCCGCACCGGGCCGTGCGCGCAGGCGCTCGTCGACGCCGGCGTGGCACGCGTCGTCTACGCCGTCGACGACCCGGGCCGGCACTCCGCGGGCGGTTCGCGCACCCTCGAGCAGGCCGGCGTCGACGTCTCGCGCGGCGTGCTCGCCGACGAGGTCGAGGGGTTCCTCGAGGACTGGCTCTTCGCGACCCGCGAGCGCCGGCCGCGCGTGACGCTCAAGTGGGCGTCGAGCCTCGACGGCCGGGTCGGCGCCGCCGACGGCACGAGCCGCTGGATCACCGGTCGCGAGGCGCGGGCCGACGTGCACCGTCGCCGGGCGAGCGCCGACGCGATCGCGGTCGGCATGGGCACCGTGCTCGCCGACGACCCGGCGCTCACGGCGCGCGACGACGACGGTGCGCTGCTCGACGACCAGCCGGTCCCGGTCGTGTTCGGCGTGCGCGCGATCCCCGCCGGCGCGGCCGTGCTGCGGCATCCGCTCGAGCCGATCACGCTCGCCGGCGCGGATCTCGCCGACGACCTCGAGCAGCTGCAGCGGCGAGGCATCCGCTCGCTCTTCGTCGAGGGCGGCCCGACGCTCGCGAGCGCCGTCCTCGCCGCCGGCCTCGTCGACGAGCTCCTCGTCTACCTCGCGCCCGCCGTGATCGGCGGCCCCCTGACCGCGATCGGCGACATCGGCGTCGCGACGATCGCGGAGGCGCAGCGCTTCCACTTCACCGACCTGGTGCGACTCGGCGACGACGTCCTCGTCGTCGCCCGGCCGGGCACGGCCGCGCACCCCGATACCCCCACCCGAGAGAGGGTCTGAGAATGTTCACCGGAATCATCGAGGAGCTCGGCGAGGTCACGCGCGCCGAGCCGGCCGCCGACGTCATGCGCGTGACGGTGCGCGGTCCGAAGGTCGTGGAGGGCGTCCGCCACGGCGACTCGATCGCGGTCTCGGGCGTGTGCCTGACCGTCGTCGACGCCGACGCCGAGACCTTCACGGCCGACGTCATGGCGCAGACGCTCGCGATGTCGACGCTCGACACCGTCGAGGCCGGCCGCCGCGTCAACCTCGAGCGCGCGGCGCTCATCGGCGATCGGCTCGGCGGGCACATCGTGCAGGGCCACGTCGACGGCACGGCCGAGGTGCTGCAGGTCACGCCCGGCGAGGCGTGGAGCGTCGTCCGGTTCTCGCTGCCGGCGCCGCTCGCCGCGCTCGTCGTCGACAAGGGATCGATCGCCGTCGACGGCGTCTCGCTCACGGTGAGCGGCCTGGGCGACCCGCCGGAGGGCTCGTGGTTCGAGGTCTCGCTCATCCCCGAGACCCTCTCGGCGACCACCCTCGGCGCGCTCGAGCCGGGCGACCGGGTGAACCTCGAGACCGACGTGCTCGCCCGTCACGTGCAGCGGATGCTGCGCCTGGACGCGCACCGCGCCCTGCCGTCCTCGCTCGCCGAGCCCGGCGAGTCGGGCTGGGGGTTCCGCGCGGACGACCCGGCGTCCTCGTCGATCGGAGGCCACCGATGAGCCTCGCCACGATCCCCGAGGTGCTTGACGCACTGCGTGCCGGCAAGCCGGTCATCGTGGCCGACGACGAGGCGCGCGAGAACGAGGGCGACGCGATCATGGCGGCCGAGTTCGCGACCCGCGAGTGGATCGCGTGGATGGTGCGCAACACGAGCGGCTACCTCTGCGCGCCCATGCCGAACGGGGTCGCCGACCGGCTCGGCCTCCCGCTCATGGTCCAGCGGAACGAGGACGTGCGCGGCACGGCGTACACGGTCTCGGTGGACGCCGCGGACCGCACGTCGACGGGCATCTCGGCCTCCGATCGGGCGCACACGCTGCGCGTGCTCGCCGACCCCGACTCGACGCCCGACACGTTGATCCGTCCGGGGCACATCCTCCCGCTCCGCGCGGTGGACGGCGGCGTGCGCGAGCGCGCGGGCCACACCGAGGCGGCCGTCGACCTCATGCGACTCGCGGGACTCTCCCCCGTGGGCGTGATCGGCGAGCTCGTCGCCGACGACGGCGAGATGATGCGGCTGCCCGGGCTCATCGAGCTCGGCGAGCGCGAGGGCCTGCCGGTGACGACGGTCGCGGCCCTGGTGGACTGGCTCCGCGACCGCCACGGCGGGCAGGACCTCGCGGCCGGCGAGACGCCGGTGGCCATCGACGAGTCGCCGAGGGTGCAGTTCGAGGTGGAGACGAACCTGCCGACCATGCACGGCACGTTCCGCGTCCGCGCCTACCGCGACCGCAACACGGGTGCCGACCACCTGGCGATCATCGCGGGCGACCCGGCGAACGATCCCGCCGGCGCGATCACGCGCGTGCACTCCGAGTGCCTGACCGGCGAGGCGATCGGTTCGCTGAAGTGCGAGTGCGGACCGCAGCTCGACGCGGCGCTCTCGACGATCGCGGATCGCGGCGGAGTCGTCGTGTACCTCCGCGGGCACGAGGGTCGCGGCATCGGCCTCATCAACAAGCTGCGCGCCTACCGCCTCCAGGAGGGCGGCCTCGACACGCTCGACGCGAACGTCGCGCTCGGGCTGCCGATCGACGCGCGCGACTACACCGCGGCGAGCGCGATCCTCGACGACCTCGGCGTCGACCGGGTGCGGCTGCTCACCAACAACCCCGAGAAGGTGCACCAGCTCGAGGCCCACGGCATCCGGATCACCGACCGACTCCCGCTCGTGGTGGGCGTCGGCGCGGTCAATGCCGGCTACCTGGAGACCAAGCGCACCCGTATGGGACACGCCATCGACGACCGGCAGCTGACCGAGGCTGCGGCGGACGAACTGCTGAAGGGACATGCATCATGAGCGGAGCCGGATCACCTGAACTCGACGTCGACGGCGAGGGCCTCGAGGTCGTGATCGTCGCCGGGAGCTGGCACGACGAGATCTCCGACGGCCTGATCGCGGGGGCGACGCGCGCGCTCGAGGCGGCGGGGGCCTCGTTCGAGCTGGTGCGCGTGCCGGGCAGCTTCGAGTTGCCCGTCGTGTCGAAGGCGGCCCTCGAGGCCGGCGCCGACGCGGTCGTGGCGCTCGGCGTCATCATCCGCGGCGGCACGCCCCATTTCGAGTACGTCTCGTCGGCCGCGACCGACGGCCTCACACGGGTCGCGCTCGACACGGGCAAGCCCGTCGGCTTCGGCGTGCTGACCCTCGACGACGAGCAGCAGGGCCTCGACCGCGCGGGCCTGCCGGGCTCCAAGGAGGACAAGGGCCGGGAGGCGGCCGAGGCCGCGATCGCGACGGCGAACACGCTGCGCGCCATCCGCGGCTGAGCACCGGCGTCGAGCGGCGGGTCACTCCGCCGGACGCCGCCGTCGCCGGCGCCTCGCGCCGAGCCATCCGGTCGCCCTGCCCCACGCCCACCAGGCGGCGAGGCCGACGGCGAACGAGGCGACGATCGCGAGCGGCGGCGACCACTCCTCGATGGGCGGGTACACCTGCCAGTGCGTCAGGTAGACGAACATCGAGGCGGATGCCACGGTGCCGAGCGCGCCGGCGAGCACGGCGGGCACCGGCAGGCTCGTCACCCAGATGAGCACGCCGAGGCCGACGATGACGATCCCCTCGCGCACCGGGTCGCCGAAGAAGCCGGGCACCGTCGCGAGGACGATCGCGCTCGCGGCCGCCTTGCGCGGCAGCGTCGTCGAGCGGGCGACGAGCCAGCCGAGCGCGATGAGCCACGCGATGGCGGGGAGCGCGTAGCGCATCGGCGACGAGGGCGTGATGCCGCCCGAGACGACGTAGCGCACGACGAGGGCGATGCCGAGGACGGCCAGCGCGAAGGCGAACGGGTGGCGCCGTTCCAGCCTCGTGACGCCGGGGACCGCGAAGAGCGCGGCGAGCCCGACGATCGACCACACGAGCGTCTCGAGGAACCAGAACTGCCACTGCTCGCTCCACGCGGTCGCGCCGGGTACGAGCTGGTTCGACAGCAGCACCGTCGCGGGATCGTACGTCCGGGCGATGAGTGCGACGCCGCCGATCCAGAGCACGGCCGGCACCGCGATGAGCGTCGCGCTGCGGAGGAGGCCCCGCACGCGCCGGCGGCGCTCGGGGCGTTCGTCGCCGACCCCGCCTGCGGAACCGCCGAACCGGAATCGCGCGAGGTTGAAGCCGGCGACGGCGAGCAGCAGGTGCGCGCCGCCCTTCAGCTGCACGACGTCGGCGTGCGTCGCGACGATGAGCAGGATCGCGACGGCGCGGAGCACCACGGAGGTCTCGAGCCGAGCGATGCGGCGACGCCGCGGGGCCGCGGGCGGGAGCGCGGCTCGCTGGGCGTGCGTCCGCGTCGGCTCGTCGCCCGGAGACGAGCCGAGCGCGTCGACGGCGGGTTCGGCGCTGAGCGCGGGCGGGGCGAACGAGCGGATGCTCCGGCTCGGCCAGTCGGCGGGCAACGCGCCGATGCGCTCCTCGAGGCGCAGCGCGAGCTCGACGTAGTTCAACGAGTCGCCGTCGAGCGAGGCGAAGCTGTCGTCCTCCGTCGCGTCCGGCCGGCCGAGGAGCTCGGCGTAGAGGTCGCGGAGCTCGGCGACCGAGGCGGCCGGTGTCGCGACCGGAGCGTCGGCCGGCGACGACGGAGCGGCCGGGGCATCCGTCGCCCGGAGCAGCGTCGCGTGGGCGCGGAGCGCCGCGTGGTCGGGCTTGCCGTTCGCGGTGCGCGGGAACTCGGCGAGCGCGTGCACGTCGAACGCGTGCACGGGCAGGCCCGTGTGCCGGGCCACCGCGTCGCGCGCCGCATCGACGAACCGGTCGTGCCGCACGAACCCGACGAGCCGCTCGTCCAGGGCGACGGCGCGCGCCTCGAGTCCGTCGGCGGCGAGGAGCCGCTCGATCCGGTCGAGGTCGAGGCGCAGCCCGAAGCTCTTGACGAATCGGCTCAGGCGCCCGGTGATCTCGAGCAGGCCGTCCTCGCGGCGGCGCGCCAGGTCGCCCGTCCGGAGCTCGGACAGCTCGGGGCCGCGGGCGAGGTCGGCCGGCGACTCGGCGTAGCCCATCATCACGTTGGGTCCGGAGTAGACGAGCTCCCCCTCCCCGGCAGCCGCGCCGGGGACGGACTCGTCGATGCGGAACGAACCGCCCGGGATCGGCACGCCGATGGCGCCCGCGGCCGTCTCGGCGAGCGCCGGCGGCAGGTACGCCATGCGGGCGGTCGCCTCGGTCTGGCCGTACATGACGTAGAGGTCGAAGCCGCGCTCCCGCCCGAAGCGGGCGAGGGCGCGCACCTTCTCGGGCGCGAGGCGTCCGCCGGCCTGGGTGACGTACCTGAGGTCCGGCAGGTCGCGGCGAGCGAAGTCGGTGGACTCGAGCAGTTCGTACGTGTACGGGACGCCCGCGAACGAGGTCGCGCCGAGGCTCGCGAACTCGTCCCAGAACGCCGGCTCGACGATCGAGCGGTCGGTGAGCAGGAGGCTGGCGCCCGTGACGAGGTGGCTGTTCACGACCGAGAGGCCGTAGCAGTAGCCGAGCGGCAGCGTCGTCGCCGCCCGGTCGTCGGGGGTCAGGCCGAGGTAGTCGGCGATGCTCCGCGCGTTCGACGTCACGTTCGTCCGCGACAGCCGCACGAGCTTCGGCGAGCCCGTCGAGCCCGACGTGCTCGCGAGCAGCGCGAGCTCGGGATGGAACGCGCGGGGCGTCCCGCCGGAGGCATCCGTCAGCTCGAACCCGGCCTCGTCGGCGCGGACGACCACGTCGGGCGCGTACCGGCCGACGAGTGCGTCGAGCGCCGCGCCGTCGACGCCGGCCGGCAGGAGCAGCACGGGGTGACCGCCCGCGAGCGCGGCGAGGTAGGTGACGACGGCCTCGACGGTGTTGCCGCCCGACAGGAACACGAGACGCCGGCCATCGCCGAGCGCCCTGCGTCGATCGTCGATCCGGTCGCGCAGCTCGGCGTAGTCGATCCGGGTCGTGGGCGTCACGAGCGCCGGGGCACCGGGGTCGCCGCCGAGCAGGTCGAGCGCGGGCTCGGTCCTGGTCAGCAGCATGGGCATGGCACCTGTCCGGTTGGGAGGGGTCGTGTCCGCCGGATCGACGGAAGGTTAGGCTTACCTTACGCGATGGCCGCGAGGCGTCGAAATCCGCGACGAACGGTGACGCGCGAGCGCGCGGCATCCGTCACCGACCGACGCATCGCACCGGCGCCGCCGCTCGTCGCACGAGCGCCGCCGCTCGTCGCATCCGGTTCGTCCCGTCGCGGAGCGCCCGCGTAGGTTGTGGTGGTTGCCACAAGCAGCGGATCCACTCGGCCGCCGCGGTGCGGCGCCCGATCGACGCGCCCCGCGAGGGCCTCGCTCCCCATCGGAAGTCTCCCGCACCGCAATGACCGCAACCCAGTCCCCCGCCGACGCCCCGGCCACGACCCCCGCCGCGCCCGTGAACTCGCGCGGCCGGGTCGTCCTCGCCAGCCTCGTCGGCACGACGATCGAGTTCTACGACTTCTACGCGTACGCGACGGCCGCCGTCCTCGTGTTCCCGATCCTCTTCTTCCCCACCGGCAACCAGACCACGGCGCTCCTCGCCTCGTTCGGCGTCTTCGGCGCCGCGATGATCGCACGCCCGATCGGCGCGATCGTGTTCGGCCACTTCGGCGACAAGCACGGCCGCAAGGCGACGCTCGTCGCGTCGCTGCTCGTCATGGGCATCGCGACGTTCCTCATCGGGCTCCTGCCGACGTTCGGGCAGATCGGCTGGTTCGCGGCGCTCATGCTCCTCGTGCTCCGCCTCGCGCAGGGCTTCGCGCTCGGCGGCGAGTGGTCGGGCGCGGCGCTCGTCGCGACCGAGAACGCCCCGGCCGGCAAGCGCGCCTGGTACGGCACGTTCCCGCAGCTCGGCGCACCGCTCGGCTTCATCATCGCCAACGGCCTGTTCCTCGCGATCAACCTCGCGGCGCCCTCGCGCGAGTGGTTCTTCGAGTGGGGATGGCGCGTGCCGTTCCTCTTCTCGGCCGTCATGGTCGTCGTCGGCCTCTGGGTGCGCCTGCGGCTCGTCGAGTCGAGCGCCTTCACCAAGGCGAGCGAGAAGGGCGCCATCCGCAAGCTGCCGCTCGGCACGGTCTTCCGGCACAACTGGCGCGAGCTCGTCCTCGGGACGTTCTTCATGCTCGCCACCTACGTGCTCTTCTACCTGATGACGAACTTCACGCTCTCGTACGGCACGAAGGCCGCCGACCTCGAGACCGCGAGCGCGGCCGCGCAGGCCGCCGCAGAGGCATCCGGCACCGCGTTCGACGCGAGCGCCTTCGCCGCGCAGTTCTACCCGGGCCTCGGTTTCGGGTACGCCGACTTCGTGACCATGCAGATCATCGGCGTCGTGTTCTTCGGCGTCTTCACGCTGCTGTCCGGTCCGATCGCCGACTCCATCGGCCGTCGGCGCCTGCTCATCTGGGTCACTTCGGCGATCATCCTGTTCGGCCTCACGTTCAACCTGTTCCTGATGCCGCAGCTCGACCCGAAGTTCACGGGCGCGCTCACGCAGGCGTTCCTCGTGTTCGGGTTCATGCTCATGGGCGCGACCTTCGGCCCGATGGGCGCGCTGCTGCCCGAGCTGTTCCCGACGAACGTGCGCTACACGGGATCGGCGATCGCCTACAACGTCGCCTCGATCCTCGGCGCCGCCGTCGCACCGCTCATCGCGGTCGCGCTGTGGGCGGCGGCCGGCGGCGAACCGTGGCCGGTCGGCATCTACCTCTCCGCGATGGGTGTGCTGACCCTCGTGGCGCTCCTCGTCTCGAAGGAGACGAAGGACGTCGACTACGAGGCCGCCGGCGTGCCGGCCGACGGTCGGCTCGCCGAGGGCGAGGCCGAGGCCGCGTCGCTCTAGCGACGGCCCGACGCAACGACGAAACGGGGCGGATGCCACGGGCTCGACGAGCCCCGCGGCATCCGCCCCGTATCGTGCTCGTGACGGTCGGCTCCACCCCCTTCTCGCCATGTCGCCCGCGGCGTAGCATTCGGCTCGAGAGGGTCGCCGGGCCGCAGCGCCGGCTGCACCGACACCCGGCGCCTCGGAGACGGCGAGGTGCGGGATGAACATGACGATGGACATGATGAAGGGCGCCATGTCGGCGTCGGACATGCCCATGAAGGACATGGACATGTCGATGATGCAGGAGTGTATGGAAGCCCTCTCCGCGTGCATGCAGGCGTGCCTCATGTGCGCCGACGCCGACGCGGGCGAGGGCATGGGCCGGTGCGCCGCGATGTGCGCGAACTGCGCGGACGTGTGCGACACGATGATGCGGATGATGCTCCGCACCACCGGCTACGACATGCAGGTCATGATGTCGATGATGGAGACCTGCGTCACGATGTGCCGCGCGTGCTCGGCCGAGTGCATGATGCACGCCGAGATGAGCGAGCACTGCCGCATGTGCGCCATGGCGTGCGACCAGGCGGTCATGGCCATGGAGAAGATGATGGGCGCGATGAAGGGGATGATGCCGGCGAGCTGACGCGCGCCCCATCACGTCGACGCGGCCCAGGCGGCCGCGTCGCGTGGGTCAGGCGGCGTCAGACGGCGGCGACGTCGGCGTCAGACGGCGGCGACGCTGTAGCGGTCGTCGCCGCGGGCCAGCACGCCGTAGACGGGGTGCAGCGCGACCGGGTCGCCGGCCGCGAGCCGCCCAGTCAGGGCGCCGTGGTTCCACACCCGGTGCGCGCCGCCCTCGAGGTCGACGAGCTCGACGAACCCGTCGGACGCCGCCCTGACGACGACCGCGTCGGTCCACCGGCTCGCGACGATCCGCGAGAGGCGGTCCTGCATCGGGTGCAGCCCATGGCCCGGTCGCCCGCTCGAGCACGCCTCGCCCTCGACGCAGCCGCGCATGCCCATCGCGAGGCCCGTGCGGGACTCGGCGGCGGCGTGCGGGTGCTGCGGCGACATGGCGTGCTCCTCGGTCGGGCGGTTCGTGCAGGCGACGATACGCCGGGGCATGGCGGATGTCCCGGGGTGCCGTCACACGCGGACACAGTCACCGTGACCGGATCGATATCCGGTGGAACCGGAAACCGCCCTCCGGTGCGCCGCCGCCCGATTATGCTGTCGGTGCCCTACCCACCCGACCCTCCCCCCAGCGGCCTCCCACCGCACCGTTCCACCGTCCTGCGCGCCCGCCGTTCGCAGTGCCCACTCCTGCGCCAGGAGACCCGCATGCCCCGTATCCTCATCACCACGAACCACCTGCGCGAGATCAGGGGGTCCGAACTCGTCACGCTCGAACTCGCCGAGGAGTTCCTCCTCCGCGGCTGGCACGTCGACGTCTACACCAACCTCTTCCTCCCGCCGATGGCGGATCGCTTCGCCGCGCTGGCGCAGACGGGCGACCTCCGGGTGGCGGACGACCCGTACGACGACTTCGGCATCGACTACGACCTGGTCTGGGTCCAGCACTCCCTGCTCCCGCCGTCCGTGATCCGTCGGCTGGCCGAGCGCGACGCCCGGGCCGCCGTCGTCTGGCACCACATGTCGGCGATGGTCGAGATCGAGCTTCCGGTGCTCGCCGACATCGAGGACGCCTTCACCGACATCGAGTCCTACGTGTCGCAGCGGACGATGGAACTGCACCGCGAGTTCGGCATCACGACGCCCGGGATGCTCTTCCCGAACCCCGTCCCGCGTCGGTTCACCGAGTATGCGGTGGAGCCGCCGCGAGCCGCGGCGCCGGACGACGGGCCGCACCGCATCGCCGTGATCTCCAACCACCCGCCGCAGGAGGTCCTCGAGGCCGCGGCGCTCCTCGAGGGGGCCGGCGTCCTCGTCGACGTCATCGGCGAGACGACCGAGGTCCGCGACGTCACGCCCGAGCTGATCGCGTCCTACGACGGCGTCATCACGATCGGCAAGACCGTGCAGTACGCGCTCTCCGTCGGCGTCCCCGCATACGTGTACGACCACTTCGGGGGCGACGGATGGCTCGACGCCGACTCCTTCGAGCGGGAGGCCCTGACCAACTTCAGCGGCCGGGCGACCCGACGCCGCCTCGAGGGTGCCGAGATCGCGCGGGAGGTGCGATCGGGCCACGCCGCGGCGCAGCGGTTCGTGCGCGACCGACTCGAATCGCATCGCGAGCGGTTCGCCCTGCGACGACACGTCGACGACCTGCTCGCGCATCCCGCCGTCGCCCGGCCGCCGGCGAAGCACCTCTCGCCCGCCGAGTCCCGCAGGTGGCTCGCGCACACCGAGCTCGTCCGGGGCATGTACCGCACGACCGAGTACCTTCGCGACGAGGTCGCGCGCCTCACGATCGCTCACGCGGAGGCCACGACGCCCGACGAGCCGAGCCCCGTTCCCGAGGAGGTCGCGGACGGCTCCGTGCACGTGCTCATCGCCGCCACGGGCGACGCTTCGCGGTCGGCCCGCGCCACGGCGAGCGTCCGCCAGCAGCGGCTCCGCCCGGACCACGTGACGACGTTCGAGGCCGGTGAACCGGGTGCGTCCGGCGGACGACTCCACGACGTCGACCGATTCAACGACCTGGCGTCGACCGTGCCCGCCGAGTTCATCGCGATCCAGGACGGAACGGGGTCGTGGCATCCGGAGTTCCTCGGTGCCGCCGTGGCCCACCTCGCGCTGCATCCGGAGCAGTCCGCGGTCGTCGCCCGCACGGCGCTGACCGTCGAGCGGACCCTCAACGGGCACCGCATCGAGCACGAGCACCGTTCGGCCCGCCCCGCGGTCGGCAGCCACCGCGAGACGATCGACGTCTCCGACCAGCTCGTCGAGAACCGCACGCCGTTCGCGGCGATGGTCTTCCGTCGCTCCGCGGCCGTGGCGGCGGGCATGCTCGACGCCGATCTCCGTCATGCCGCGGACTGGGACTTCGGGCTCCGCCTCCTCCACGTCGGGCCGATCGGCGTCCTGGACGCGTCCAGCACGCTCGTCACCCTGCACACCCACGACCTCGCCGCCGAGGCCGCGAACCTCGGTCGGGCGCGCACCGAGCTCGCCGCGAAGGCCATGCGGCTCGACGGCGAGCGCCGACTCATGTACTCGGCCGTCCTCACCTCGCAGGCGGCGACCGCGAACATCACGCGTTCCGGCGACCTCGTGGGGCGGTTCGACGAGCTCTCGCGGGCCCTGCACGCGCACGGCGCCGACGCGGTCGGCCTGGAGCTCCGCGTGCGCCGCTTCCTGCGCGCACTGCCCGCCCGGATGGCCAGGCGCATGCCGAGCACGAGAGGAGCCCGCCGATGAGCGCGGCGCACCGCCCGACGACCGTCGTGGATGCCGAGATCGTCAGCTTCGACGTGTTCGACACGCTGCTCGATCGGGTGTTCCTCCGGCCGACGGACGTCTTCACCCTGACCCGGCACCGCGTCAACGCCGGCGGCGAGTTCTGGCTCGATGCCGGGTGGACGGATGCGCGCATCGCCGCCGAGGCCGCGTGCTACGCGACCCCCTCGATCGGTCCCGACATCACGATCGACGACATCTACGACCGTCTGGAGTCGACGCTCGGCATGACGCCGGAGCTGCGGGCGGCGGTGCAGGCCGAGGAGATCGCGACCGAGCTCTCCGTGCTCGCACCCACCCGGCGCGGACGGGAGCTGTTCGATGCGGCCCGAGCGGCGGGCGCGCGCATCCTCATCGTGAGCGACATGTACCTGCCGCCGGACGCGATCGCCGAGGCGCTCACGGCCGGTGGATACTCGGGCTGGGACCGGCTCGTGGTCAGCGGATACGACCGGATCGCGAAGCACGACGGGACGGCGTTCCGGAAGCTCAGGGCCGAGTTCCCCGCGGAGCGGATCCTGCACGTCGGGGACAACGTCGTGAGCGATGTCGAGATGGCGCGGCGCGCCGGACTCGAGGCGCTGCACCTGCCGGGCGGTGCCGAACTCTGCCGCACCGTGGGCTCGGCCCACCCGTCGGAGGCGATCGGCCGCATCGCGGCCAACGAGCGGCACACGCACACCGAGTACGGCTGGAGCCTGATCGCGGGGCTCACCTCGCGGAACCGGGATCGCCACGACGACGATGCCGCCGCGGAGCTCGGGTACGCCGTGCTGGGGCCCGTGCTCGTCGGCTTCACGCAGTGGCTGCACGCCGCGGCACGCGCGAGGGGCATCGACCGCCTCGCGTTCCTCGCGCGGGAGGGCAAGCTGCTCCGCGACGCGTACCGCGAACTGCTCGGCGACGACGCGCTGCGGAGCGACTACGTCTACGCATCGCGCCGCATGGTCAACCTCGCCGGCATCCGGACGCCCATCCGGCCCAGCGAGCTCGACTTCCTCGCCGCCACCGGCGCCCCGTTGCGCGTCGCCGAGTACGTCACCCGGTTCATCCCGGACATCGCTCCCGACCGCATCGACGCCGCCGCGCGATCGGTCGGGCTTCGGGCGGGCTCGGTCGTCGCGCCGGAGGAGGGTTCGCGGATGCGCCAGGTCTTCCGTGCGCTCGAGCCTGAGATCGTGGCCGCGGCGGGCCGTGAGCGCGGCCCGGTCATCGACTACCTGCGTTCGGTCGGACTGCACCGGCCGACGACGGCCGTCGTGGACGTCGGCTGGCAGGGCAGTATCCAGGCGTCGCTCCGGGCGATCCTCAACCCCGACCTCGAGGGGTTCTACTTCGGCATCCACCCGACCCCGAAGACCGTCGGAGCGGACTGGCTGCACGGGTTCGTCGACGGCCGGCAGGAGGCGGCGGCCGAGTGGCACCGCGAGTGCATCCTGCCCGGGATCGAGGTCGTCGAGCTGCTGTTCGGCAACCCCGTGGACGCGTCCGTCGCGACGGTCCGACGCGACGAGGACGGCGGATTCGCACCCGTGTTCGGCGACGAGCGGATGCGTGACGCGGACGGTGCGCTCATCGCCACGGCCCAGCGAGCCGCCATGCGGTTCGTCCGGGACTTCCGGGAGGCATCCTCGCTCATGCCCGCGGCGGTCTCCCAGCTCCCACTCGATGTCGCGCTCGCGTTCCTGGGCGAACTCGTGCTGCTTCCGACCGCCGAGCAGGCGCGCCTGCTCGGCGGGCTGATGCACGACAACTCGCTGGGCGTCACCGCCTCGCCGCTCGCGCTGCCCCGCCACGGCCGCCGCTACTACCGACTGCACCCGATGGCGATGGAGCGGGAGCTCGATCGCGCCTGGTGGAAGGCGGGATTCCGGAAGAACGTCGAGTCCGGGCATGCCGCACGACGCTGACGCGTCGGCGTCGGCGTCGACGTCGGGCCGGGAGACCCCGCGCCGCGCGCGGATCGACGCGTTCGACCACCTGCGCGGCTACTTCGTCGCGCTGATCATCGTGACGCACCTCTACCTGTCGCCCAACCTGATCGAGGTCGTGACCGGGCGCGGCGCGTTGCCCGCATCGGCGGCCGAGGGCTTCTGCGCGATCTCGGGCATCGTGATGGGATACGTGTTCCTCCCGCGGGTGCGTCGCGACGGCCTCCGCCCGGTGACGATCCGCTTGGTCCGCCGCGCGCTCATGATCTACCTGGCAGCGGTCGCGCTCACCGGCATCCGTCTCATGTTCGCGGCGCGCGAGGGCACCGCGGTGGATGCCGGCACCGTCGTGGAGGCCGTCACGCTCCGGACCGCCGCCGGGGTCGAGCCGGACTTCCTCGCGCTCTACGCACTCGTCGTCCTCGGTTCGCCGCTGGTGCTCTGGGCCGCCGCCCACCGCAGGGAGTGGATCGCGATCGCGCTCACCGGCGTGACGTGGCTGATCGCGCAGTTCGCCCCGGCACTCGACGACGCCGACGCGATGCGCCTCAGCTGGTCGTTCCTGTTCGTGATGGGGGTGACGATCGGATGCCGCTGGCCGGAACTGGCACGGGCGTGGCGTCGCCTGCCCGCGCGCGCGCGATCGTGGATCGCCACCGCGCTCGTCGTCGGGTTCGTGGCATCCGCGCTGCTGGCGGAGTTCCTGATCTTCTGGAACCACCACCTGCTCGTCGCCGCCGCCGGCGCCGACGGTCCGGCGCTCGACGCCATGCGCGGGATCGAGGCGCGGTTCCTCGCCGAGTGGACCTGGTTCGGCCCGCTCCAGGACAAGGCGAGCCTGGCTCCGTTCCGACTCGTGATCGGCACCCTCTGGTTCGCCGCACTGTTCCTGGTGTTCCGACGCGTCGGGCCGAGGCTCGATCGTGCGCTCGGCGGGATGCTGACGACCTTCGGGCGCAACTCGCTGGAGGCGTACGTCGCGCATCGGCTCGTGATCGAACTGGTCATCGCGCCGACGATCTGGGTCCGGATCGCCGAGCGGGACGACATCCTCCTGAACACGGCCGTCGTGATCGCGACCGAGGTGGTCGTCCTCGTGAGCGTCCGAGCGTGGCTGGCGGTTCGCGCTCGGCCGGCCGTGCGGGCCGCTCGCCGGGCGGGCACCGCCCGCGATCGACGCGACGACTCCTCCGAGCCGGGCCGTGCGGGCTCGACCGCGTCGCCGGCGACCATGGCTCCGTTCGCGGTCGTGGAATCCACGACCGTCGTACGATGACGCCATGCCCCCCGCTCCCGCCACGGCCCTGCGCGTCGCCGATCGCGTCCGCGACGCCGTCGACGCCGGTCGTCCCGTCCTCGCGCTCGAATCGACGATCCTGACGCACGGGCTCCCGAGCCCGCGGAACCTCGAGGTCGGGCTCGCGACGGAGGCGCTCGTGCGCGAGGCCGGGGTCGAGCCCGCAACGATCGGCGTCGTAGGCGGCACCGCGATCATCGGCCTCGACGAGCGCGAGATCGAACGCCTCTGCACCGCGGAGGGCGTCGTCAAGGCGAGCACGCGCGACCTCCCGGTCGCCCGCGCCGCCGGCCTGGACGCGGGCACGACCGTCGCGGCGACGGCGTGGCTCGCGCACCGCGCCGGCATCCGCGTGTTCTCGACGGGCGGGCTCGGCGGCGTGCATCGCGGTGCGAGCGACACGTTCGACGAGTCGACCGACCTGCCCGCGCTCGCCGCGACGCCGATCGTGGTCGTGAGCGCGGGCGTGAAGTCGATCCTCGACGTCGGTGCGACGCTCGAGCGGCTCGAGACGCTCGGCATCACCGTGCTCGGCTACCGGACGGACCGGTTCCCGGGCTTCTACGTCGCCGATTCCGGGTTCCCCGTTCCCGCGCGCGTCGAATCCGCGGCGGAGGCGGCGGCGGTCGCACGCGGTCGCAACGAACTCGGCCTGGGCGCGGCGGTGCTCGTCGCGAATCCCGTCGCGGAGTCCGATCAACTCGACCCCGAGGTCCACACGCGGGTGCTCGCCGAGGCGCTGAGGGCGGCGGATGCCGCGGGCGTCGCCGGTCACGACACGACGCCGTTCCTCCTCGACTTCGTCCAGCGCGCCACCGGCGGCCGCAGCCTCGAGGCGAACCTCGCGGTGTATCGCGGCAACGCGCGCCTCGGTGCGGAGATCGCGCGTGAGCTCGCCGGCTGAGCGGCCCGGCATCCTCGTCGTCGTCGGGGACCTGCTCGAGGACATCGTCGTCTGGGCGACCGGTCCGATCCGCGCCGCGACGGATTCCGCGGCGCAGGTGTTCCGTTCGCGCGGCGGAAGTGCCGCGAACGTCGCCGCGCACGCGGCTGCGCACGTGCGCACCCGGTTCATCGGGCGGGTCGGCGACGACGGCGCGGGAGTCGCGCTCGCGTCCGCGCTCGCGGCGTCCGGTGTCGACGTGCGCGGCCAGCGCGAGGGACGCACGGGCGCCGTCGTGCTCCTGGTCGCGCCCGACGGCGAGCGCACGATGTTCCCGGACCGCGCGTCGGCTGCGGAACTGCACGACGTGCCGGCGGACTGGCTGGACGGCATCTCCTGGTTGCACGTGCCGAGCTACGGCTTCGAGCACGAGCCCATGCGCGGCGAGGTGCACCGCCTGGTCGATCTCGCGCGCGAGCGCGGGGCGCGGGTCTCGATCGACGCGTCGTCAACCGGACTCCTCGAGGGCCTGGGCGTCGAGCTCGTCATCGGCTGGTTCGCCGAGCTCCGGCCCGACGTGCTGTTCGCGAACGAGACCGAGGCCGAGCTGCTCGGCGTCGCCGACGGCGGCCCGGTCGCGGCATCCGTCGCCGATCGCGTCGTCGTGAAGCACGGACCGGCACCGACCGAGGTGTTCGACGGCGGCGCGCGCATCGCCCGCGTGTCCGTCACGCCGGTCGGCGCGGTGCGCGACCTCACCGGCGCGGGCGACGCGTTCGCGGCCGGGTACGTCGCGGCCGCGATGGCCGGGGCGGATGCCACGGCGTCGTGCGTCGCAGGGCACGCGCTCGCGGCATCCGTCATCGCCTCGCCGGGCGGCGACGTCGACCGCGGTTGACGGGCGCGCTCGCGCTCGAGGTCGGAAGGCAGGCTGTCCACAAGAAGTACGGGCGGGCCTGAGGCTCCCAGCTGGGCGACGTATGCTGCAATGCGGCCCGCGATCCCCCGACGACGGATGCCGCCGCCGCGCGCCGCGAAGGAATGACCTCATGAGCGACACCGAGACCACACCCGGCCCCCGCGCCGCCGCCCGCGCCGCCGAGCGCGCGGCCGAGCGCGCAGCCCGCACCGGCAGCATCCCGCTCGTCGGCCGACGCGACGCCGGCCGGCGACCCGACCGCGATGCCGACGCGGGCACCGCCGGCGCCGCCGCGGACGGCGCCCCCGCGACGACGCGGCCCGCACGCCGCAACCCGTTCGGGCGCCGCGGCGACACCCCGCCCGGGCCCCGCGCGACGTTCCGGCAGCTGCTGCCGTTCATCTTCGAGCACCGACCGGTGCTCATCCTCGTCGCCGTGCTCTCCGTCGTCGGCGCGATCGCGAGCCTCGCGCAGCCGCTGCTCGTCGGCCGCGTCATCACGATCGTCGAGGCCGGCGACGCGCTCGACGGCATCGTCTGGCTGCTCGTCGCGCTCGTCGTCGTGAGCGCGATCATCACGGGCTACCAGCACTACCTGCTCCAGCGCACCGGCGAGGGCGTCGTGCTCTCTAGCCGACGCCGACTCGTCGCGAAGATCCTCCACCTGCCGATCGCCGAGTTCGACACGCGCCGCACGGGCGACCTCGTCTCCCGGGTCGGCAGTGACACCACGATGCTCCGGGCCGTCCTGACGCAGGGCCTCGTCGAGGCGATCGGCGGCGCGGTCACCTTCGTCGGCGCGCTCATCGCGATGCTCGTCATCGACGCGGCGCTGCTCGGCCTGACGGTGCTCGTCATCGCGATCGCGATCACGACGGTGACCCTGCTCTCCGCGCGCGTGCGCGAGGCGTCGCACGCGGCCCAGGCGAAGGTCGGCGACGTCGCGGCATCCGTCGAGCGCGCCATCACCTCGGTGCGCACGATCCGCGCCGCCGGCGCGACCGAGCGCGAGGTGCGCGACGTCGAGGCCGAGGCCGAGGGCGCCTGGGAGATGGGCGTCAAGGTCGCTCGGATCTCGGCGCTCATCGTGCCGATCGCCGGCATCGCGATGCAGGTGTCGTTCCTCGTCGTGCTGGGCGTCGGCGGGTTCCGCGTCGCCTCGGGGGCGATCACGATCGCCGACCTCGTCGCCTTCATCCTGTTCCTCTTCATGATGATCCTGCCGCTCGGCCAGGCGTTCGGCGCGATCACGTCGGTCAACCAGGCGCTCGGCGCGCTCGGCCGCATCCAGGAGATCCTCGACCTGCCCGACGAGGACGCGCACGACCGGCAGCTCGCCGCGCGCGCCGTCATGGTCGGCCCGGCCAACGAGGGCCTGCTGCCGGATGCCGCGGCCGTCGAGTTCGACGACGTCCACTTCGCGTACGCGCTCACCCGCCCGTCCGACCCGGCCGACCCCGGCAACGACTCGCCCGACGAGCACCGGCCCGAACCCGACGTGACCGAACGTCAGCCGGTGCTCCGCGGCGTCTCCTTCCGGGTGCCGCGCGGCCGGCGGATCGCGCTCGTCGGCCCGTCCGGCGCCGGCAAGTCGACGATCCTCGCACTCATCGAGCGCTTCTACGACCCGAGCGTCGGCACCGTCCGCCTCGGCGGACTCGACCTGCGCACGCTCGACCGCGCGGAGCTGCGAGCGCAGATCGGCTACGTCGAGCAGGACGCACCCGTCCTCGCCGGCACGATCCGCGACAACCTCAGGCTCGGCAGCCCCGACGCGACCGACGCGGAGTGCGTGCACGTGCTGCACGCCGTCAACCTCGGGTCCGTGCTCGAGCGCGACCCCGCCGGGCTCGACGCGCAGGTCGGCGAGAACGGCATCATGCTCTCGGGCGGCGAGCGCCAGCGGCTCGCGATCGCCCGCACGTTGCTCGCGGCGCCGCCGATCCTGCTGCTCGACGAGTCGACCTCGTCGCTCGACGGGGTGAACGAGCGCATGATGCGCGAGGCGATCGACGCGGTCGCGGCAGGGCGCACGCTCATCGTCATCGCTCACCGGCTCTCCACGGTCGTCGACTCCGACCGCATCGTCGTCGTGGAGGACGGCCGGGTCATCGGCGAGGGCACCCACCAGGAGCTCGTCCAGTCGGTGCCGCTCTACCGGGAGCTCGCCGAGCACCAGCTGCTCGTCTGAGCCGCGCGACCGGAGCCGAGCCGCTCCGAGCCGCTCCGAGCCGCTCCGGGCCGCTCCGGGCCGCTCCGGGACCCGAGGTTCCCTCCACCCCGGATTCAGGGCTGACCCCCACCCCGCCCCGGGGCCTGCGCGGATGCCGCGGGCTCCGGGGCGTCCGTACGGTGTCCTCATCGCTTCCCGGCGCGCCCGCGCCATCCACCCCGGAGGACCACCATGACCTTGCTCGACGCTCCCAGGACCGCTGCCCGCGGTGCGACGACCGTGCGCGACCTCGCCGCGGTCCTCGCCGCCCCCGCCACCGACGAGGACGAGTCGCCCGCCTCGCCCGAGCCCACGTTCGACGCCCTCCGCGCACGCCTCCAGACCTGGCTGCGCGAGTGGGACACCCAGCGCCTGCCCGCGTTCGAGCAGGCACGCTCGGTCGCCCCGGCCGGCGACCGCCCCACCTCGCTCCGCGCCGCGCCCACGCGCACCGACGGCGCGGTCCGGCTCACGGCGAGCCTCTACGACCCGCCGAGCCGCGGCGGCGACCCGCTCGCCTGGACGCGCAACTGGGTCACGGCGGTCGTGCTGCCGACGGCACCGGTCGACGGCCGCGTGTTCTACCGCTTCCGCGTCGGCAGCCGGCTCGTGCTCGACGGCCGCGCGGAGACCGCGCTCGTCTCGACGAGCGTGCACGTCGGCGTCGTGCCGGATGCCGCGGCCGGAAGCCCCTTCGACGTGCCCGGGTTCGCGACCCCCACGCTGCGCCCGCTCGTCGGCGTCACCGCGCGCGAGGACGTCGACGCGCAGGCCGAGCAGGACATCGAGGGCTCGATCGCCGTCCGGGCGGGCGAGTCGCCCGTGATCGGCATCGTCGTCGGCGCCGACATCGTGTTCCGCGACGGATGGATGCGCGTGCACGAGGGCTCGGGCCTCTGGGTCGGCGCCGCCGACCGCGGACCGACGGGCTCGGTCGAGGTGCGCTTCGCACCCGACGCGCTGCTCGACCTCTTCGGCGAGGCCGGCGTCTGACACTGACCGGCGTCCCATGCGGCGTAGCCTCGCCGCATGGGACGCTTCGCCGTGGTGCTGCCGATCGACCCGCTCGAGGTCGGCGGCAGCTTCCCGGTGTCGTCGTGGCCGCTGCACGTCACCGTCGTCGAACCGTTCGAGACCGATCACGGCGCCGCTTGGGTCGCCGACCTCATGGGGCCGGTGCTGCACGGACGGCGGGCGATCGAGGTCACCGCGTTCGCCCGGGCGATGTTCGGCCGCCGGCACGACGTGCCCGTCACGCTCGTCCGCGACGGCGGGCCGCTCGGCGCGATGCGCACACGTCTCCTCGATGCGCTGCGCGAGGCCGACGTCGACGTTGCCCGAGCGCGATCGGACTTCCGGCCGCACGTGACCGACACCGCGCGCGGCACGATGCCGACGGGCCGCACCGCCCGGCTCATCCAGGTCGCGCTGGTCGACCTGCGCCCGCCGGAAGGCCGCGCGATGCGCTCGGTCGCCGCCGTCTGGCCACTCGACGGCTGATGCCGACGCCCATCAGCGCGAGCGCCGGTCGCCCCGTCCCCCAGCGCGTGTGGATCCGCCGAGCGCAATCGCGTCCGCACACGCGCTCGACGGATCTACACGCGCTCGGGGTTCGCGGGCGGTGCGGCGTCCGCGGGCTGCGCGTCGTCCTGCGGCGGCGAGCCGTCGCCCGACGCCGCGAGGCGCGATCTCTGCCACGGCCAGTGGCCCGAGATCTCGACCGCGAGCGACCAGCTGAGGAAGGTCCGGATGAGCACGATGAGCCCGAGCACCGCCACCGACTCGATGGTCGGCGTGACGGCGACGGTGCGGATGATGTCCGCGGCCACGAGCAGCTCGAGGCCGATGAGGATGCCGCGGCCGAGCACGCGCCGGAACCGCGTGTAGACCGGGCCGAGGTTCCGGATGCGGCGGATCGCGGCATCCGCCAGCGCGTAGAGCACGCCGAGGACGATCGCGACGACGCCGAGGACGTCGATGAACTCGCCGACCTGCGTGATGACCGCCCCGAACTCCATGGTCCCTCCGCGGTCACGGTAGCCCCGTGCCCGGCGACGGCGGCGGAGGCGCGGCGCGTGGCGCGCACCGCGTGCGGCGATCCGAGGTGCCTCCACCGGAACGGGGACTTTCGGCCGCGGTCGAGGAGGACGAGAATGCGCGCATCGGCCGACGCCGATGCCGGCCGATATCCGTTCAGAGGAGATCGACCATGAACGCGCTCCGAATCCTGTCCGTGATGACGCTGGCCGTCGCCGCGTCGCTCGCACCCGTCGGCGCCCAGGCCGCCGACACCACGTACACCGCACAGCTCAGCGCCGGTGAGGAGGTTCCCACGAACGCCTCCCTCGCGAGGGGTGCCGCGATCTTCAAGCTGTCCGCCGACGGCACGGCACTCGAGTACCGCCTCATCGTGGCGAACCTGCAGAACCCGGTCGCAGCGCACATCCACCTCGCACCCGCCGGTCAGAACGGCGCGGTCGTCGCGTTCCTGTTCGGTCCGGCGGCACCGGGCGACGGTCGCACGAGCGGTGTGATCGCGACCGGGTCGATCACGGCGGCGAACCTCGTCGGCCCGCTTGCGGGCGCCTCGCTCAGCGACCTGGTCGAGATGATCGACTCGGGCAACACCTACGTCAACGTGCACACGAACGACGGCGTCGCGCCGGTGACGAACCTGCCCGGAGACATCCCGGGCGGCGAGATCCGAGGCCAGATCGGCTGAACGCCGGGATCCGCCACCGGACCCGGCCGGCCGGCGATCGGCCCGGCCGGGGATGCGGCGACGGATGCCGCGGGCGTGACACGCCTTCCCGTGCGCGCCGCGCCCGCGGCATCCGTCGCCTTCCGCGCGCCCCCACGCGCGTGTGCGCCGGTCGTCGCCCACCCCTGAGCGACGACCGGCGGCCGGCCCGCTACGACGCCTGCTGCTGCAGGTGGTAGCGGAGGCTGGAGAGCTCGGCGCGGAGTGCAGCGGGCACCCGGTCGCCGAACTGGCCGAAGTACTCCTCGGTGAGGTCGCACTCGGCGAGCCAGGTCGTCGGGTCGACCTCGAAGAGCTGCGCGAGCGCGTCGTCGGAGATCTCGATGCCGTCGAGGTCGAGCGAGCCCTCGGCCGGCAGGTTGCCGATCGGCGTCTCGTCGGCCTCGGCCGTGCCCTCGATGCGGCCGACGACCCACTCGATCACGCGCGAGTTCTCGCCGAAGCCCGGCCAGAGGAACTTCCCGTCGTGCCCCTTGCGGAACCAGTTGACCTGGAAGATCTTCGGCGCGTTCTCGCCGAGCACGCGGCCCATCTTGACCCAGTGGCCCCAGTAGTCGGCCATGTTGTACCCGCAGAACGGGAGCATGGCGAACGGGTCGCGGCGGAGCTCGCCGACCGTGCCCTCGGCTGCGGCCGTCTGCTCCGACGAGATCGTGGCGCCCATGAACACGCCGTGCTTCCACGAGCGTGCCTCCGCGACGAGCGGGACGTTCGTGGCGCGGCGACCGCCGAACAGGATCGCGTCGATCGGCACGCCGTCGTGGGCGTCCCAGTCGTCCGAGATCTGCGGGCACTGCGCCGCCGCGACCGTGAAGCGCGAGTTCGGGTGCGCAGCCGGGCGGCCCGAGCCGGGGGTCCACGGGTTGCCCTGCCAGTCGGTGAGCTCGGCCGGCACCGTGTCGGTCAGGCCCTCCCACCAGACGTCGCCGTCGGGGCGGAGCGCGACGTTCGTGAAGATCGTGTTGCCCCACAGCGTCTGCACCGCGGTCGGGTTCGTGGTCTCGCCCGTCCCGGGCGCGACGCCGAAGAACCCGGCCTCGGGGTTGATCGCGTAGAGGCGGCCGTCCTCGCCCGGGCGCATCCACGCGATGTCGTCGCCGATCGTCTCGACCTTCCAGCCGGGGATCGTCGGACGCAGCATGGCGAGGTTCGTCTTGCCGCACGCCGACGGGAACGCCGCCGCGATGTGGTACGCCTTGCCCTCGGGCGAGGTGACCTTGATGAGGAGCATGTGCTCGGCGAGCCATCCCTCGTCGCGGGCCATGACGCTCGCGATGCGGAGCGCGAACGCCTTCTTCGCCAGCAGCGCGTTGCCGCCGTAGCCCGAGCCGTACGACCAGATCTCGCGCGAGTCCGGGAACTGCACGATGTACTTCGTGTCGTTGCAGGGCCACTCGACGTCGTCGCGCCGGTGGCCGACGCCGTCGATGAGGGGGTAGCCGAGCGAGTGGATGGTGCGCACCCACGGCTCGCCGGCCTCGATCAGGCGGTACACCTGCTCGCCCATGCGGGTCATGATGCCCATCGAGAGCACGACGTAGGGCGAGTCGGTGATCTCGACGCCGAGTTGGCTGATCTCGCCGCCGAGCGGGCCCATCGAGAACGGCACGACGTACATCGTGCGGCCCTTCATCGAGCCGGTGAAGACGCCGATGAGCTCCTCGCGCATCGCGTGCGGGTCGCGCCAGTTGTTCGTGGGCCCCGCGTCCTCCTCGTAGGTCGAGCAGATGAACGTGCGGTCCTCGACGCGCGCGACGTCCGACGGGTCGGTGCGGGCGAGGTAGCTGTTGGGACGCCATTCGGGGTTGAGCTTGATGAGCTTGCCCTCGGAGATGAGCTGGCGCGTGAGCTGGTCGGCCTCCTGCTTGGAGCCGTCGCACCAGACGATGTCGTCGGGCTGGGTGATCGCGGCGATCTCGGCGACCCAGGCGCGCAGCGCCGCGTCGGTCGTGCCGCGCGGGCGGTCCTCCGCGTCGGAGGCGGGTCCGGAGGCGCTGACCGAGAAGTCGGAGATGGTCATCGTCGTCCTTTCGAGGAGTTCGGAGAGCCAGCCGTGATCGGTGGCATGTTTCCAGTGTGGGCGAGGATGCGACATCCATCAGGCCGTTTCGGGTCTTAAGAATCCGCGATCTTTCGATAATCTGAAGGCATGAAGCTCGGCAGCCCAGACCTCGCCACGCTCGGCCACCGCATCCGGCACTACCGCACCGACCTCGGGCTCACGCTCGACCAGTTGGGCGACCGGGTCGGCCTCGCGGGCAGTCAGCTCTCCCTCATCGAGAACGGCAAGCGCGAGCCGAAGCTCTCGACGCTCGACGCCCTCGCCTCCGCCCTCGAGGTCGACCTCGCCGACCTGCTCTCGCGTGAGGCGCCGAGCCGGCGTGCCGAGCTCGAGCTCGAGCTCGGCCGCGCGCAGTCCAGTCCGCTCTACGCCGCGCTCGGCCTGCCGCACGTGAAGCCGAGCCGGGGCATGAGCGACGAGTCCCTCGAGGCCATCGTCGGCCTGCATCACGAGCTGCAGCGTCGCGCGAGCGAGGCGATCGCGACGCCCGAGGAGGCGCGCCGCGCGAACACCGAGCTCCGCGAGCGGATGCGGGCGCGGAGCAACTACCTCCCCGAGATCGAGCAGCTCGCCGAGGAGCAGGTCCGCGCGTCCGGCCACCGCCAGGGCGCGCTCACCCATCGCGAGGTGAGCGTCATGGCCGAGCGGCTCGGCTTCCAGCTCATCTACGTCAACGACCTGCCCGACTCGACGCGCTCGATCACGGACCTCGCGAACGGGCGCATCTACCTCCCGCCGGCCTCCATCCCCGGCGGGCACGGCCTGCGCTCGATGGCGCTGCAGGCCATGGCGCACCGACTGCTCGGCCACGAGCCGCCCGCGAGCTACGTGGAGTTCCTCTGGCAGCGCCTCGAGATCAACTACTTCGCGGCCGCGTGCCTGATGCCGCAGGAGGCATCCGTCACCTTCCTGCAGGAGGCGAAGAAGGACAAGCGCCTCGCGATCGAGGACTTCCGCGACGCGTTCGGCGTCACGCACGAGGCCGCGGCGCTGCGGTTCACGAACCTCGCGACGAGCCAGCTCGACATGACCGTGCACTTCCTGCGGGTGAACGGCGACGGCGCCCTGCTCAAGGGGTACGAGAACGACGGCCTGCCGCTGCCGACGGATGTCACGGGCTCGATCGAGGGCCAGTGGGTGTGCAAGAAGTGGAGCGCCCGCACGGCCTTCGAGCACACGAACCGGACGACGGAGAACTACCAGTACACCGACACGCCCGTCGGCACGTTCTGGTGCGCGACGCAGACCGGGCGAACGGATGCCTCCGAGTTCTCGATCACGGTCGGCGTGCCGTTCAACCAGGCGAAGTGGTTCCGCGGGCGCGAGACGACGCTGCGCGCGACCTCGACCTGCCCCGACGAGTCGTGCTGCCGGCGCGCGCCCGACGGGCTCGCCGAGCGGTGGGCCGGCCAGGCGTGGCCGAGCGCGCGGCTGCACGCCCACGTGCTCTCGCCGCTGCCCTCGGGCACCTTCCCTGGCGTCGATGACGCCGAGGTCTACGCCTTCCTCGAGGCCCACGCCGGCGAGTAGCTTTCCCATTGCAATAATGTGCGACGCACAGTACAGTGCAAGACATGAGCATGGATGACACGACTGCCGGCCACCTGCAGGAACTGCGGCGCGGCACGGTCGTGCTCGGCTGCCTCGTGAGGCTGCGCGAGCCCGACTACGGATACGCCCTGCTCGAGTCGCTCAACCGCATCGGCATCACGGTCGACGCGAACACCCTCTACCCGCTGCTCAGGCGACTCGAGAAGCAGGGCCTCCTCACGAGCGAGTGGAACACCGACGAGGCCCGGCCCCGCAAGTTCTACCGCACCAGCGCGCCGGGCGAACAGCTCGCCGCCGACCTCACCGCCGATTGGAAGAACATCGACCGGGCCCTCGCCCGGCTCACCTCGGGAGACGCACGATGAACGCTCCGACCACCACCCTGACCGACCGGTACGTGTGGGCCGCGACCCGCACGGTGCCCGAGGCGCAGCGCCCCGACCTCGATCGCGAGCTCCGCGAGCGCATCGGCGACGCATCCGATGCCCTCGTCGGCACCGGCCGCGCGCCGGCCGACGCCGAGCGCATGGCCCTCGTCGAGCTCGGCGACCCGGCGGCGGTCGCGGCGAGCTACGTCGACCGCCCGCTCCAGCTCATCGGACCGCGCTACTTCCTCACCTGGTGGCGGCTGGTGAAGGTGCTGTACGCGGTCGTGCTGCCGATCTCCGCGGGCGCCGTGCTGCTCGCGAAGATGCTGTCGCAGGCGCCGATCGGCGAGTCGTTCGCCGAGGCGTTCTCGGTGGCCTTCGCGCTCGCGGTGCACCTCGGGTTCTGGCCGACCCTGATCTTCGCCATCCTCGAGCGCTCGCCGGCGCGGGCGCCGGACCTCACGTGGACCCCCGACATGCTCCCCGAGCTGCCCGAGACGGGCCGCCCCGGTCGGCTCGGCGATCTCATCGCATCGCTCGTCTTCCTCGGGCTGTTCGCGGGCGTCATCATCTGGCAGGGCTACGGCGCACCGATCGTGAGGCCGATGGGCGAGCCCGTCCCGGTGCTCTCCCCCGAGCTGTGGTCGTTCTGGATCCCGTGGTTCCTCGTCATCATCGGGCTCGAGATGGTGTTCGCGTCGGCGATCTACGCCTGGGGATGGAACTGGTGGCTCGCGGTCGTCAACCTGCTCCTCAACGTCGCGTTCGCGGTGCCCGCGCTGTGGCTGTTCACGACCGGGCAGCTCATCAACCCCGAGTTCCTCGACGTGATCGGCTGGCCGTGGGGCGAGGCCGGGGGCGTCGTGACGACGATCATCGTGTTCGCCGTGATCGCCGTGACCGTGTGGGACGTGATCGACGGCGTGATCAAGACCGTCCGCGGCCGCGGCGGTTCGGCGCTCGCCCTCGGCCGCATCTGACGACGAGTGCCGACGCGCGCGACGACGGGGGCGGATGCCGCAGGCTCGAGCCGCGGCATCCGCCCCCTCGCACGTGCGCGCCGCGCCTACTTCGGCTGCATGCGGATCGCGCCGTCGAGCCGGATCGTCTCGCCGTTCAGCATCGGGTTGGCGACGACCGAGCGCACGAGCGCGGCGTACTCGCTCGGATGCCCGAGCCGCGACGGGTGCGGCACCTGCTGCTCGAGCGAGGCGCGCACGTCGTCGGTCATGCCCGCCATCATGGGCGTCTCGAAGATGCCCGGCGCGATCGTCACGACGCGGATCAGCAGCTTCGACAGGTCGCGCGCGATCGGCAGGGTCATCCCGGCGACGCCGGCCTTCGACGCCGAGTAGGCCGCCTGCCCGATCTGCCCGTCGAACGCGGCCACGGACGCCGTGTTCACGATGACGCCGCGCTCGAGCGTCGCGGGGCCGCCGGCGACGCCGGCCGACACGGGCTCGGTCTCGGACATGGCGGCCGCCGCGAGGCGGATCACGTTGAACGTGCCGATCAGGTTCACCCGGATGGTGCGCTCGAACGCGTCGAGCGGCGCCGGCCCGTCGCGGCCGACCGTGCGGTTCGCGGTCACGATGCCCGCGCAGTTCACCGCGACCCGAAGGGGCGCGAGGGCGGATGCCGCGGCGATCGCCTCGGCCACCTGCGCCTCGTCGGCGACGTCCGCCGGCACGAACCGGGCGCGCTCGCCGAGCTCCGCCGCGGCCTGCTCGCCCCGCGGGCCGGGCAGGTCGACGAGGACGACGTGCGCGCCGCCGTCGACGAGGGCCTGGGCGGTCGCACGGCCGAGGCCGGATGCGCCGCCGGTGACGATCGCGGATGCTCCGCTGAGTTCCATCGGGGTCCTTCCGTGGTGGGTGGCTGAGGTCAGATGCGCTCGACGACGTACGCGTTGGCCATGCCGCCGCCCTCGCACATCGTCTGCAGGCCGTAGCGGCCGCCGGTCGCCTCGAGGTGGTTCACGAGCGTCGTGAGCAGGCGCGTGCCCGACGAGCCGAGCGCGTGGCCGAGGGCGATGGCGCCGCCGCGCGGGTTGAGCTTCTCGGCATCCGCCCCGGTCTCGGCGAGCCAGGCGAGCGGGACCGACGCGAACGCCTCGTTGACCTCGTACGCGTCGATGTCGTCGTGGCCGAGGCCGGCGCGTTCGAGCACCTTGGCGGTCGCCGGGATCACGCCCGTGAGCATGAAGAGCGGGTCGCTGCCGACGACCGAGAACGCGCGGAAGCGCGCCCGAGGAGTGAGGCCGAGCTTCTCGGCGGCGTCCGCGCTCATGATGAGGGCTGCCGACGCGCCGTCGGTGAGCGGCGAGGAGTTGCCAGGCGTGATGCGCCACTCCACGTCGGGGAAGCGCTCGGCCAGTCGATCGGTGCGGAACGCCGGGTTCAGGCCGGCGAGCGACTCGACCGAGGTGCCCGGCCGGACGGTCTCGTCGACGAGCCGGTGGACGCCTGCCACGGGCACGAGCTCTGTCGCGAACGCGCCGGACTCCCCCGCCGCGGCGGCGAGGTCGTGGGAACGGGCGGCGAACGTGTCGAGGTCCGCCCGCGAGAAGCCCCACTTCTCGGCGATCAGCTCGGCGGAGACGCCCTGGCTCACGAGGCCCTCGGGGTAGCGCGCGTGCATCCTGGTGCCGAACGGGTCGGCGCCCGCGGCGCTCGAGCCGAGCGGCACCCGGCTCATCGACTCGACCCCGCACGCGATCACGATGTCGGCCTGCCCGGCGATGATCGCCTGCGCGGCGAAGGTCGCGGCCTGCTGGCTCGAGCCGCACTGCCGGTCGATCGTGGTGCCCGGCACGTGCTCGGGGAACCCGGCCGCGAGCACCGCGTTGCGGGTGACGTTGTAGGACTGCTCGCCGATCTGGCTGACGCACCCGCCGATCACGTCGTCGATGAGACCGGGGTCGAGGTCGTTGCGGTCGACGATGGCGGTGAGCACGCCCGCGAGGAGGTCCACGGGGTGCACCCCGCTCAGCATGCCCCCTGGTTTTCCGCGCCCGACGGGCGTGCGGACGACGTCGACGATGACGGCTTCGCTGCTCATGCCCCCAGCCTACGGCCGGGCGCGGGGTGGCCGCCGCCGTGCGGCGCGATCGCCGAGCGCGTGCAGATCCGTCGAGCGCAATTGCGTTTCCACGCGCGCTCGTCGGATTCACACGCGCTCGGCGAGCCCTCTCGGGACGGCCGGGCGCGGGGCGGGCCGCCGCCGTGCGGCGCCAGCCCCGCGGCATCCGCTCAGCCGACCTCGGCGACCTCGGGGACGGCCGCCGCGGCGACCTGCTCGATGCGCACGGGCTCGCGCTCGGGGAGGACCACCGGGTGCGTGCCCGCCATGGCCTCGATCACGCGGACGACCTGGCAGGAGTAGCCGTACTCGTTGTCGTACCAGACGTAGAGCACGACGTCGGTGCCGTCGGCGATGGTCGCGAGGCCGTCGACGATGCCGGCGCGGTGGCTGCCGACGAAGTCGGTCGAGACCACCTCGGCAGACTCGATGTAGTCGACCTGCTGGCGCAGCGGCGAGGTGAGCGACACCTTGCGGAGGTACGCGTTCAGCGTCGCCTTGTCGGTCGGGCGCTCGAGCTGCAGGTTCAGGATGGCGAGGCTCACGTCGGGCGTGGGCACGCGGATCGCGGACCCGGTGAGCTTGCCCTCGAGCTGCGGGAGCGCCTTGGACACGGCCTTCGCGGCGCCGGTCTCGGCGATGACCATGTTGAGCACCGCGGAACGGCCGCGGCGGTCGCCCTTGTGGAAGTTGTCGATGAGGTTCTGGTCGTTCGTGAACGAGTGGACGGTCTCGACGTGTCCGCGGACGACGCCGTACGCCTCGTCGATCGCCGCGAGGACCGGGGTGATCGCGTTCGTCGTGCACGAGGCGGCGGACAGGATCGTGTCGCCGGTCTCGATGTCGACGTGGTTGATGCCGTGCACGATGTTCTTGATCGCGCCCTTGCCGGGCGCGGTGAGGAGCACCCGCGCCACGCCGGTCGACTCCAGGTGGCGGCTGAGGCCCGCCTCGTCGCGCCAGCGGCCCGTGTTGTCGACGACGATCGCGTCGGAGATGCCGTAGGCGGTGTAGTCGATCGTGCCGGGGTCGTCGGAGTAGATGACCTGGATGAGGGTGCCGTTCGCGAGGATCGTGTTCGCCTCCTCGTCGACCGTGATCGTGCCCTGGAACGGGCCGTGCACCGAGTCGCGGCGGAGCAGGCTCGCGCGCTTCTGCAGGTCGTTCTCGGCACCCTTGCGCACGACGATCGCACGGAGGCGCAGGCCCTGGCCGCCGCCGGCGTGGGCGATGAGGATGCGGGCGAGCAGGCGACCGATGCGGCCGAAGCCGTAGAGCACGACGTCGGTGCCGGATGCCGCGGCATCGTCGGCGGCGTCGCCGGCCGACGCGTCGACGAGCACGGGTGCCAGCTCGGAGCGGAGGAAGTCGACGAGGTCGGTGCCTTCCGGCGCCGCGTGGAACCGCGAGACGAGTCGCGCGACGTCGATCGAGGCGGGGCCGGGCGCGATCTCGGAGAGCGCCTCGAGCACGCGCATGGTGTCGGCGAGGTCGAGCTCGACGTCGCCGGCCTGGCGGGCGAAGCGGTGCGCCTTCAGCAGCTCGACCGCGGAGCGGTTGATGAGCCGCCGGCCGTGGATCGAGGTGACGACCCCGTGCCGACGGTACAACCCGCCGATGAGCGGGATCATGCGCTCGGCGAGCTCCTCTCGGGCGATCCAATCCTCACGGCGGGCGTCGAACTCGTGGCTCACGGCTCTTCCTTCCAGCCGCGGGTCGGACCTCGTCGGCCTGTTCGGGTCGCGCTCACGGGTGGGCAGCGTCGACCACGGGGTTTGTCCAAGGGGATGACCAGATCATAGCGAGGACCGTGCTGCGAGGGCGCTGTACACGACGTCCGGTGACGGGCACGACGGATGCCGCGGCGGCGAGCCGCGGCATCCGCTGTGCACCTCAGGCGACGAGGTCGTCGACGAGGGCGATGTCGTACACCGCGACGCGCTGCGGCACGCCGTCGAACGCCGCGGCGCGCGCGTCGGAGGCGAGGTACTCGGCCTCGAGCGCGCGGAAGGCGTCGGCGTCGCCCGGCGCGCTCACGGCCCACACGAACTGGCTCGCGTCGCGGATGCCGTAGGCGAACTCGATCGCGAAGCCGGCCTCGGAACGCACGCGCGGCATCCACTCGTCCCACCACGCCACGAAGGCGTCGTACTCCCCGTCGACGAGCGTGTACCGGCGCAGCTGGATCGTCTTCACGCGTGCCATCCTGCCCCATGCGCGCCCCGGATGACGGCGACCGCGGCGGGATATACTCGCTTCGTCCAGGCGCCCGATCCCCACGATCGACGCGGCGCCGGCGCTCGAAAAATGGGCGCGAAGCGGCAGGCCGGGCGGCCGGCCCCGCGAGACACATACGGAAGTCACGCATCCGTCACCGTCTCGAAAGGCTCCGCCATGCCCACCGTCTCCGCGCACGTCGCCCGCACCCTCGCCGCCCACGTCGACCACGTCTTCGGCGTCATGGGCAACGGCAACGCCTGGTTCCTCGACGCCCTCGAGCGCGAGACCGACGCGACCTTCACCGCGGTGCGCCACGAGGTCGGCGGCGTCGTCGCGGCCGACGCGCACTTCCGCGCCTCGAACCGGCTGGCCGCGGCGACCGCGACGTACGGCGCGGGATTCACGAACACGCTCACCGCCCTCGCCGAGGCCGTGCAGGCGCACGTGCCGCTCGTGCTCGTCGTCGGCGACGAGCCGACCTCAGGGATGCGCCCGTGGGGCGTCGACCAGATCGCGCTCGCGTCGGGCGTCGGCGCCCGCACCTACACCGTCGGGCGAGCGGATGCCGCGGCCACGACCGTCATCGCGATCGAGCACGCCCTGGCGTACCGGGTGCCGACCGTGCTCGCGATCCCGTACGACGTCGCCGCGCTCGAGGCGGGGCCGGTGCCGGAGACCGCCGCGCCGAGCCTGCCCGCACCGCTCGCTCCGCGCGGCGACTTCGCCGCGGGCGCGGTCGCGTCGCTCGCGCGGGCGCTCGCCGACGCGAGGCGCCCCGTGCTGATCGCCGGCCGGGGCGCGTGGCTCGCGGGAGCCGGCGAGGCGCTCGGCGAACTCGCGGCGGCGACGGGCGCGGTCACCGCGTCGACTTCGCTCGGCCGCGGCCTCTTCCCCGACGGGCGCTACGACCTCGGCGTGACGGGCGGCTTCGGTGCCGAGGGCGCGATGGCGCTCATCCGCGAGGCCGACGTCGCGGTGGTCTTCGGCGCCTCGCTCAACCAGTTCACGATGCGCTTCGGCGTCCTGTTCGCCCCGGGCACGCACGTCGCGCAGGTCGACGTCGCGCCGGCCGCGACGCACTCGCACGTCGGCGCCTACGTGAAGGGCGACGCGGCGCTCGTCGCCCGTGCGCTGGTCGAGGAGCTCGCCGCGCTCGGCGCCGAGCCGTCGGGATGGCGCGAATCGATCGAGATCGCACCGCTCCGCGCGCACGACCCGGGCGTCGGCATCGTGCCGGAGGACGGCCGGCTCGACCCGCGCTCGGTGGCCGCACGCCTCGCGGACCTCCTCCCGGAGGACCGCGTGGTCGTCTCCGACGGCGGGCACTTCATCGGGTGGGCGAACATGTACTGGCCCGTGGCATCCCCCGACCGCATGATGATGATCGGCACCGCGTTCCAGTCGATCGGCCTCGGATTCCCGAGCGTGCCCGGCGCTGCGGCCGCGAAGCCCGATGCGACGATCGTGCTCACGACCGGCGACGGCGGCGGACTCATGGCGATCGCCGACCTCGAGACCGCGGTCCGCACCGCTGCCGGTCGCGGCATCGCCGTGGTCTGGAACGACACCGCGTACGGCGCCGAGGTGCACCTCTACGGCCGGAAGGGCCTCGCCGAGCCGCCCATGCGCATCCCCGAGGTCGACTTCGCGGGCCTCGCGACGGCGATCGGCGCCGAGGGCGTGGTGGTGCGCGAGCTCGCCGACCTCGACCGGCTCGCGGACTGGGCGGCCGAGCCCGTCGCCGAGCGGCGCTTCCTGCTCCTCGACTGCCGCGTCTCCGACCGGATCGTGGCGCCGTACCAGCACGAGATCATCCGCGTGAACTCCTGAGCCTCGGGCTCGCGGGCCGTGGAGCGGATGCCTCGCGCGAGCGTTCGGCCGGGGCATCCGCTCGCCGACCTCGAACCGAACTGCCGGATCGTATATGATCTGAGATATCAGGCTGCCGCGGCGATCGATACGATCGACGCGACGCTCACGACGAAGTGGAGATCACGTGCCAGACCCGTCACGCATCCGTGAGATCGCCGACGAGCTCTTCGCCGCCGACCGCGACCGCACGACCGTCCCGCTCCTGACCGCGCGCAACCCCGGCATGACCGTCGAGGATGCGTACGCCGTGCAGCGCGAGTGGGCCGAGCGGCGGATGTCGGCGGGCGCCAGGCTCGTCGGACGGAAGATCGGGCTCACCTCGAAGGTCATGCAGGTCGCCACGGGCATCACCGAGCCCGACTACGGCGTGATCTTCGACGACATGGTCTACGAGTCGGGCTCGGTCATCGAGTTCGACCGCTTCTCGAACGTGCGCATCGAGGTCGAGCTCGCGTTCGTGCTGGGCGCTCCGCTCGAGGGCCCCGACACGACGATCTTCGACGTGCTCCGCGCGACCGAGTACGTCGTGCCCGCACTCGAGGTGCTGAACTCGCACATCGAGCTCGACGGCCGCACCATCGTGGACACGATCAGCGACAACGCCGCGATGGGCGCGATGGTCGTCGGCGGGCGCCCGGTGAAGGTCGACGCCGTCGACCTCCGCTGGGTGGGCGCACTGCTCTCGCGCAACGAGACCATCGAGGAGTCCGGCGTCGCCGGCGCCGTGCTCGGCCACCCCGCCATGGGCGTGGCGTGGCTCGCGAACAAGCTCGCCCAGCACGGCCAGTCGCTCGGCGTCGGGGAGATCATCCTCGCCGGCAGCTTCACCCGGCCGATGTGGGTCGAGCGCGGCGACACCGTCCACGCCGACTACCACGACCTCGGGAGCATCACGTGCCGATTCGCCTGACCCTGCCGCCCACCTTCGCCGCGCGCATCGACGAGGCCGACCGACCGCAGGTCGGCATGTGGGTCTGCTCGGGCAGCCCGCTCGTCGCCGAGATCGCCGCGGGCAGCGGGCTCGACTGGGTGCTCATCGACGGGGAGCACTCCCCCAACGGCCTCGAGTCGATCCTCGCGCAGCTCCAGGCGGTCGCGGCCTATCCAGTCTCCCCCGTCGTGCGCGTGCCGTACGGCGACACGGTGGTCATCAAGCAGTTCCTCGACCTCGGCGTGCAGAACCTCCTCGTGCCGATGGTGGACTCGGCCGAGCAGGCCGCCGGGATCGTCCGCGCGGTCCGCTACCCGACGGGCGGCGTGCGCGGGGTCGGCTCGTCGCTCGCGCGCGCCTCGCGCTGGAACCGGGTCGACGATTACCTCGCGACCGCGTCGTCGACGATCAGCCTGTTCGTGCAGGTCGAGTCCGCCGCGGCCGTCGGCGACGTCGACGCCATCGCTGCGACACCCGGCGTCGACGGCCTCTTCGTCGGCCCCGCCGACCTCGCCGCGTCGATGGGGCACCTCGGGCAGCAGTCGCACCCCGAGGTCGTCGAGGCGGTGCTCGCGTCGATCCGCGGGGGCGTCGCGGCGGGCGTGCCCGTCGGCGTGAACGCCTTCGTGCCCGCCGACGCCGAGCGCTACCTCGACGCCGGCGCCTCGTTCGTCGCGGTCGGGGCGGATGTCGCGCTGCTCGCTCGTGCGTCGGAGGCTCTCGCCGATCGCTTCATCGGCGCGAACGGGGCGGCGGATGCCGCGGGCGAGCCGACGCACGGAACCGGCGGGCCCGCGACCGGCTCGAGCGCCGGATCCGCAGCGCGTCAGAGCTACTGAGCTGCGGCGCCATCCGGCGCATTGCCGATCGACGTCCAATCGTATATGATTTCAGATATCAGGAGACGAGGGAGTCCATGACCGCCATCTCGAAGCCCGGCAAGATCATCGCCGTGCACCTCAACTACCCGTCGCGCGCGGCGCAGCGCGGTCGCACGCCGTCGCAGCCGAGCTACTTCCTGAAGCCGCAGAGCTCGCTGGCCGAGTCGGGAGGCACGGTCGAACGACCGGCCGGTACCGAACTGCTCGCCTTCGAGGGCGAGATCGCGCTCATCATCGGCGAGCCCGCCCGTCACGTCTCACCCGCCGACGGTTGGGCGCACGTCGCCGCCGTCACCGCGGCGAACGACCTCGGGGTCTACGACCTGCGAGCGGCCGACAAGGGCTCGAACGTCCGCTCGAAGGGCGGAGAGGGCTTCACGCCGCTCGGTCCCGAGGCCGTCCCGGTCGAGGGCATCGGGCAGGGCGACTGGCGCGTTCGCACCTGGGTGAACGGCGAACTCGTCCAGGAGGACACCTCCGACACCCTGCTCTTCGACTTCGGCCGCCTCGTCGCCGACCTGTCGCAGCACTTCACGCTCGAGACCGGCGACGTGATCCTGACCGGCACGCCCGCGGGCTCCACGGTCGTGGTGCCCGGCGACGTCGTCGAGGTCGAGGTCGACGCCCCCGGCGCCCCCGGCGCTCCCACGACGGGCCGCCTGGTCACGACCGTGACGCAGGGCGAGGTGCCGTTCGGCGACGTCGGCGCCCTCCCCGCCGTCGACGACCGGCAGCGCATCGAGGCCTGGGGTTCCGAGGACGCGCTCGCGGCGGCCGTCGCCGCGGGCCGGGCGACGCCGCTCGAAGCCGAGCCGACGGATGCCGCCGAGCCGCCGTTCGAGCTCACCGACGCGCTCCGCGCCCGGCTCTCGTCCGTCGCCGTCGCGACCCTCTCGGTCGCGCTCCGCAAGCGCGGCTACCACGACGTCTTCATCGAGGGCGTGTTCGCGAACCACCCGGGCGACCGCATCGTCGGCCGCGCGCGGACGCTCCGGTTCATCCCGGCCCGACCCGACCTCTTCGCCTCGCACGGCGGCGGCTACAACGCCCAGAAGCGCGCGTTCGACTCGGTCGGCGCGGGCGAGGTGCTCGTCGTCGACGCCCGCGGCGAGCGCGGCACCGGCACGGTCGGCGACGTGCTCGCCCTCAGGGCGAAGGTGCGCGGCGCGGCCGGCATCGTGACCGACGGCGGCGTGCGCGACTTCGACGCGGTCGCCGAGATCGGCATCCCGGTCTTCTCGCAGGGCCCGCACCCGAGCGTGCTCGGCCGACGCCACGTTCCGTGGGAGACCGACGTGACGGTCGCCTGCGGCGGCGCGGCCGTCCAGCCGGGCGACGTGATCGTCGGCGACGGCGACGGCGTCATCGTGATCCCGCCGCACCTCGTCGCCGAGGTCACCGCCGAGGCCGCCGAGCAGGACGCCGCCGACGCGTGGGTGGCCGAGCGCGTGGCCGAGGGCGAAGCGGTCGACGGGCTGTTCCCCATGGACCGCACGTGGCGCGAGCGCTACGAGCGCGAACGGGAGGCCGCGGCATCCGTCGCGTCGACGATCGCGTCGTCGCGCAGGGTCGGGGAGTCGCGATGAGCGTCGAGAGCAAGTCGCAGCGGGCGTACCGGTTCATCCGGGAGCGCATCGACGACGGGCAGTACGTGCCGGGCTACCGGCTCGTGCTCGCCCAGATCGCGGGCGAACTCGACGTGTCGGTGGTGCCCGTGCGCGAGGCCATCCGTCGCCTCGAAGCCGAAGGGCTCGTGACCTTCGAGCGGAACGTCGGCGCCCAGGTCGCGCTCATCAAGGAGACCGAGTACCTGCACACCATGCAGACGCTCGCGCTCGTGGAGGGCTTCGCGACGTCGCTGACGGCGCCGTACCTCACGCCCGAGCAGCTCGGCCGCGCGCGGGCGATCAACGACGAGATGCGCCGCACGCTCGAGGACTTCGAGCCGCACCGGTTCACCGAGCTCAACCTCGAGTTCCACGCGGTGCTGTTCGAGGGCTGCCCGAACCCGCACGTACTCGACCTCGTGCACCGCGGGTGGAACCGCATGCGGGTGCTGCGCGACTCGTCGTTCAGCTTCGTCCCGGGCCGGGCGCGCGCCTCGGTCGAGGAGCACGAGCGCATCGTCGACCTCATCGAGCAGGGCGCCGACGCGCTCGAGATCGAGCTGGCCGCCCGGCAGCACCGGACGGCGACGCTCGACGCGGTGCTCGCCTACCAGGCCGACCACAAGCCGGCGGGCGCGCCGGCGACGGAGGCCGTCGCCACCTGACGCCGCCGTTCACCGACCATCCTGCGGCGCCCAGCGACGTCCGCCGCCCGCCCAGCACCACTCCGAGAGGATCCACCAGAATGACCCACTACGTCCCCGAGGGCCTGCCCGACCGCATCCGTCACTACATCGACGGCGAGTTCGTCGACTCGGTCGGCGGCGAGACCTTCGACGTGCTCGACCCCGTGTCCAACGAGACCTACGTCCAGGCCGCCGCCGGCCAGAAGGCCGACATCGACCTCGCCGTCGCGGCCGCCCGCCGCGCGTTCGCCGAGGGCCCGTGGCCGCGGATGCTGCCGCGCGAGCGCTCGCGAGTGCTGCACCGCATCGCCGACCTCGTCGAGTCGCGCGACGCGCGCCTGGCCGAGCTCGAGACCTTCGACACCGGGCTGCCGATCACGCAGGCGCTCGGCCAGGCGCGACGCGCGGCCGAGAACTTCCGCTTCTTCGCCGACCTGATCGTCGCGCAGGCCGACGACACCTACAAGGTGCCCGGTCGCCAGGTGAACTACGTCAACCGCAAGCCGATCGGCGTCGCCGGCCTCATCACGCCGTGGAACACGCCTTTCATGCTCGAGTCGTGGAAGCTCGCCCCCGCGATCGCGACGGGCAACACCGTCGTGCTGAAGCCGGCCGAGTTCACGCCGCTCTCGGCGTCGCTGTGGGCCGAGATCTTCGAGGAGGCCGGCCTGCCGAAGGGCGTCTTCAACCTCGTCAACGGGCTCGGCGAGGAGGCGGGCGACGCGCTGGTGAAGCATCCGGATGTGCCGCTCATCTCGTTCACGGGAGAGAGCCGCACCGGGCAGATCATCTTCGGCAACGCCGCACCGTTCCTCAAGGGCCTCTCGATGGAGCTCGGCGGCAAGAGCCCGGCCGTGGTCTTCGCCGACGCCGACCTCGATGCCGCGGTCGACGCGACGATCTTCGGCGTGTTCTCGCTGAACGGCGAGCGCTGCACCGCCGGCAGCCGCATCCTCGTCGAGCGGTCGGTCTACGACGAGTTCGTCGAGAAGTACGCCGCGCAGGCGAAGCGCGTAGTCGTGGGCGACCCGCACGACCCGAAGACCGAGGTCGGCGCGCTCGTGCACCCCGAGCACTACGACAAGGTCATGAGCTACGTCGAGATCGGCAAGGGCGAGGGTCGCCTCGTCGCCGGCGGCGGCCGCCCCGAGGGCCTGCCGACGGGCAACTACGTCGCCCCGACGGTGTTCGCGGACGTCGCGAAGGACGCCCGCATCTTCCAGGAGGAGATCTTCGGCCCGGTCGTGGCGATCACGCCGTTCGACACCGACGAGGAGGCGCTCGAGCTCGCCAACGGCGTGAGGTACGGCCTCGCCGCGTACATCTGGACGAACGACCTGAAGCGGGCGCACAACTTCTCGCAGGCCGTCGAGGCCGGCATGGTCTGGCTGAACTCGAACAACGTGCGCGACCTTCGCACGCCGTTCGGCGGCGTGAAGGCCTCCGGTCTCGGGCACGAGGGCGGCTACCGCTCGATCGACTTCTACACCGACCAGCAGGCGGTGCACATCACCCTCGGGGCGGTCCACAACCCCACCTTCGGCAAGGCCCCGGTGATCGAGTAGCGCGAAGCGCGTATCGAGATCCATCCGACATCGAGCAAGGACGCTGACATGACCAACCGCGACGATATGACCCTCACCTCCTCCGGCTTCTACGTCTCCCAGGAGGCGCCGATCCGGAGCGAGAACCCGATCCCGACGCCGTCGGCGCCGGCCCCCGACATCCTGCGCTGCGCCTACATGGAGCTCGTCGTCACCGACCTCGAGGCCAGCCGGAACTTCTACGTGGAGGTCCTCGGCCTCACGGTCACCGAGGAGGACGACGAGTCCGTCTACCTCCGCTCGCTCGAGGAGTTCATCCACCACAACCTGGTGCTCCGAAAGGGCCCGGTCGCGGCGGTCGCCGCGTTCAGCTACCGCGTGCGCACCCCCGAAGACCTCGACAAGGCGGTCGCGTTCTACACCGAGCTCGGATGCCGCGTCGAGCGTCGCACGGAGGGCTGGACGAAGGGCATCGGCGAGTCCGTGCGCGTCGAGGACCCGCTCGGCTTCCCGTACGAGTTCTTCCACGACGTCGAGCACGTCGAGCGGCTCGCGTGGCGCTACGACCTCTACACGCCCGGTGCGCTCGTGCGCCTCGACCACTTCAACCAGGTCACGCCCGACGTTCCCCGCGCGGTCGGCTTCATGCAGGACCTCGGCTTCCGGGTGACGGAAGACATCCAGGACGAGGCCGGCACCGTCTACGCGGCGTGGATGCGGCGGAAGCCCACGGTGCACGACACCGCCATGACCGGCGGCGACGGCCCGCGCATGCACCACGTCGCGTTCTCGACGCACGAGAAGCACAACATCCTCGCCATCTGCGACAAGCTCGGCGCGCTGCGGATGTCGGACGCGATCGAGCGCGGCCCCGGCCGCCACGGCGTCTCGAACGCGTTCTACCTCTACCTCCGCGACCCCGACGGCCACCGCGTCGAGATCTACACGCAGGACTACTACACGGGCGACCCCGACAACCCCGTGGTCACCTGGGACGTCCACGACAACCAGCGCCGCGACTGGTGGGGCAACCCCGTCGTGCCGTCGTGGTACACCGAGGCGTCGCTCGTGCTCGACCTCGACGGCAACCCGAAGGAGGTCGTCGCGCGGACCGACGACTCCGAGATGGCCGTGACCATCGGCGCCGACGGCTTCTCGTACACGCGCATGGGCGACGAGGAGAAGGGCTTCAAGCTCGGCAACACGCTCTGAGCGCCAGGGTGGGATGCGTCGGGGTCGACGCATCCCACCGCCGTCGCGACCCGCGGCGGAACGGTCGTTGTCCCCGACCGGGCGGACCGGATATCGTCGGTCCCCTGAGACCCGGTCCGGCGCTTCCGCGCACCGGCACGGTCCCCGCCCGTGGAGGAGCGCATGGCACCTGTTCCCGAGTCGACCGACGTCGCGGCGCCCGCGGCGGCGTGGGACGTCGCCGAGCCGCTGCTCGATGGTGCGGTCCAGCCGCTCGCGCTCCCGCGATTCGTCGACGACCGCGGCTCCCTCACGCCGCTCCAGCTCGCGGAACTCGGGTTCGCCGTCGCACGCACGTTCGTCGTCACCGCGCCGGCCGGAGCCGTCCGCGGCGGCCACGCGCATCGCAGCGTGCGCCAGGTGTTCCTCCGTGCGAGCGGGCGGATCGACGTGGAGTTCCGCCATCGCGGCGCATCGTCCCGGCTGACGCTCGACGAGGCGCATCCGGCCGTCCTCGTCGAGGCGGGCGTCTGGGCGCAGCAGACCTACCTCGTCGACGGCTCGACGCTCATCGTCTTCGCCGACGGCGGCTACGACCGGAGCGAGTACCTCGACTACGACCGGGGCGCCGACGGGGCCGGTTCGTGACGCGGCGACGCGTCGCCGTGCTCGGCGCGGGCATCATGGGCAGTGCCACGGCGATCGAGCTCGCCCGCCGCGGGCTCGACGTGACCCTGATCGATCGGGAGCCCGCCCCGATGTCGGCGACCAGCCGCTGGAACGAGGGCAAGATCCACCTCGGGTTCCTGTACGGCGCCGATCCGACGACCGCGACGGCCGAGCACATCCTCCCCGGCAGCCTCGTCTTCGGCGACCGGGCCCGCGAACTCATCGGCGCCGAGCTCGACGGGCACGTCACCCGCGAGGACGACCTCTACCTCCTGCACCGCGATTCGGTCGTCGACGCCGACACCATGCGCCGCAAGTTCGAGGCGATCGGCGCGCTCGTCAGGCGGCATCCCGACGCGGCCCGGTACCTCGTCGACGTGTCCGACGCCCGCGTCGCCGAGCTCGCGCCCGACGAGCTCTCGGCCATCGCCGGCGACGACGTCGTCGCCGGCTTCCGGGTCCCCGAGCGATCCGTCGACACGCGGTGGTTCGCGGACCGGCTGGCCGCCTCGGTCGCCGACGAGCCCCGCGTGACGCTTCGGGCCGGCACGACGGTCGTCGGCGCCGAGCCGCTGCGGTCCGTCGACGGCGCCTGGCGGATCCGGACCGCCGACGGCGACGACGAGGTCGCCGACGTGGTCGTCAACGCGCTCTGGAACGGCCGGCTGCCGATCGACGTCACGGCGGGCGTCGACCCGGAGCCGCCGTGGACCCATCGGTTCCGGCTCTGCGTGTTCGTCCGGACCCGCACTCCCCAGCGGGTCGCGAGCGCGCTCGTCGCCGTCGGCCCGTTCGGCGACGTCAAGAACTACACCGACCGCGACTTCTACCTGTCGTGGTATCCCGAGGGCCTCGTCGCCGAGGGCGGCGAGCTCGAACTCGACGTGCCCGCCCTGCCGACCGGGGTCGACGCCGAAGCCTTCGTCGAACGCGTCCGATCCGCCCTCGGCCGGCTCATCCCCGGCATCGGCAGCATCCTCGACGACGCCGAGGAGACGCTCGTGCACGGCGGGTTCGTCTTCGCGCAGGGCAGGGGCGCGCTCGACGATCCGAGGTCCGACCTGCACCGACGCGATCGGTTCGGGGTCAGGCGCCTGGGCACCTACCATTCGGTCGACACCGGCAAGTACTCCACCGCGCCGTGGAGCGCGCGGATCCTCGCCGAGGGGATCGCGGGGTGAGCGACGCGATCAGGGCGACGGATGCCACGGCCCCGTGGAACCCGCTGGTGACGGCACTCGTGCCGACCTACAACGGCGCGGCCTTCATCCAGCGCACCCTCGACAGCCTCGAGGCGCAGACGTGGCCGAACCTCGAGATCCTGATCGGCGACGACCGGTCGACGGACGACACGCTCGACGTCGTCCGCCGGTTCGCCGAGCGGCACCCGCGCACGCGGATCGTGGAGCGCGACGAGAACCTCGGGTGGCTCCGCAACTCGAACGACCTGATGGATCGCGCGGCCGGAGAGCTCCAGTTCTTCGCGTTCCACGACGACGTCGTGGCGCCGACCTACGTGGAACGACTCGTCGCAGCGCTCGCGGCGAACGAGCATGCGGTGCTCGCGTTCAGCGACATGCACGTGCACGAACTCGACGGCCGCCTCGAGCTCCACGTGTTCGACGAACTCGAGGGGCTGCACTCCCCCGTCGAGCGTGGCCGGGTGATGGTGAGCCGGCCGGGGTTCTGGTGGGTGCCGAATCGCGGGCTCTTCCGGACGACCGCATTCCGGGAAGTCGGCGGGATCCACCCGAACGAGCAGGGCGAGTACTCGGCCGACTGGACGTGGCTGCTCGGGCTGTCGCTGATCGGCGAGTTCGTCCGCGTCCCGGAGGTGCTCTGCACGAAGCACTACACGGCCGGCAGCCTCTCGAAGACCTGGCCGCACGACCTCGACCAGGTCGCGGCGCTCCGGCGTTCCGGGGTCGCGGAGGTCCGGCGCAGCTCGCTCCCGACCCGGAAGAAGGCGGTGCTCGCCGGGTACCTGATGCGACGGGTCTACGGCCGTCGCCTCCCCGGGGGCGTGAAGCGCGTCTTCCGCCGGATGGGCCTCTGACCGGCGGCACCGGCGCGTTCGCGCGGGGACGGCACGCCCCCGAGCCCTATCGGGCGCGCGAACAATAGCGGAATCCGGCCGCCGCCGGAATGGCTGGACGTCCCGTCGCTCGCCGCGGAATGCTGGTCACGTGGTCGCGGACCAGGGAACGACCGCTTCGCGGGCGATCACGACCGGGGGGACGTCCCCGGGGGGCACCCGTCCCCCGGGGCCCGAAGGTTCCCGACCCGCCGTGCGCCGCACGGCGTCATCGCCGATCAGAAAGGCATTTCCGTGAACACCCTGCTCATCATCGTCGGGATCATCGCCATCATCCTGTTGTTCACCGGCGGCTTCGTGCAGTCGCTGAACTTCCTGCTCTGGGTGGGCATCGTCCTGCTCGTCCTCGCCGTGATCGTCTGGCTCGTCCGGATGCTCACCGGCAACCGGAGCGTCTGATCGACACCGCCGGGTCGCGCGTGCGCGGCCCGGCGGTCAGGCCCCGGTCGAGGTCGCGTCCCCGCCCGCACCGTCTCGGTGCCGGGCGGCGTCCTCGTTCCCGGGGAGCACGGTGTCCGACACGGTGAGCGACACGTCCGGGACGTCTCCGACCGACGGGTCGTCCTCATCGTGGTGCGGGTCCACGAGTTCCATCGCCTCGATCATCCCGGCGAGGAACCGCGCGACCACGCCGAGCTCGTGCCGGTCGAGTCCGTCCGCGACCTCGATCATCGCCCGATGCATCCGGCCGAGCGTGGCCCGCACCTCGGCGTCGCTGTCGGTCGTGCTCGCGACGACGAGCGAGCGGCGATCCGTCGGGTGCGGCCGGCGCACGAGGTGTCCGCTGCGCTCGAGGCGATCGATGAGGACGGTCGTCGAGGCCGTCGATATGCCGAGCAGCTTGGCGAGCGCGCCGGGCGTGAGCACCTCTCCCTCGCGCTCGGCCCGCAGCACGTAGCGGAGCGCGAGGAGGTCGGTCTCGCCCATGCCCATCGAGTCGCGGGTCCGGCGGCGCATTTCCTGGTCGGCCGCCCGATACCGGCGGAGCAGGTTGAGCACGTCGACGCTGCCGAGGCGGGAGTCGTCGGCCTCGTACCAGTAGCCGCTCGACTCGAATCCGCTGGGACGACTGGACACCCTGACACCCTAGTCCCGGCCCCCGCGCTTCGTGCGCGCACGTCCAAGTGCGTCGCGCGCACCGGCAACGGCGCCGACCGGGCCGCTGCCTACCGTGGAACCCCGACTCAACGTGGAGGTGCCATGAACAGCCCGATCCCAGTCCTCGAGGACACGCAGGCCGACCTGCTCGCCGAGGTCACGCCGCACACCGGAGAACGCCGCGAGATCCTCGACCCGGCCACGGGCGGACTCGTCGGACACGCCCCGGTGCACAGCGTCGACGACCTCGAGCGTGCGATCGTCCGCGCGAAGGCCGCGCAGCCCGCCTGGGCGGCGCTCGGGCACGAGCGCCGGAGCGAGCTGCTGCTGCTCGCCGCCGATGCGATCGACGCCGAGGCGGAGGCGCTCGCGCACGTGCTGTCGCGCGAGCAGGGCAAGCCGCTCAACGGTCCCAATGCGCGCTTCGAGGTCGGCGCGGCATCCGGGTGGATGCGGGCCGCCGCGGCGACACCGCTCGACGCGGAGGTCGTCGTCGACGACGGCGAGACGCGCGCCGAGCTGCACTACCGCCCGATCGGCGTCGTCGGCGCGATCGGACCGTGGAACTGGCCGCAGATGATCACGGTCTGGCAGGTCGCGCCAGCATTGCGGATGGGAAACACGGTCGTCGTGAAGCCGTCCGAGTACACGCCGCTCAGCGTGCTCGCGCTCATCGCGGTCATCAACCGCGTGCTGCCCGAGGGCGTCGTCGAGGTCGTCTCGGGCGGTCGCGACGTCGGCGCGGCGCTGGCATCGCACCCGTCGATCGGGAAGGTGATGTTCACCGGATCGACGGCGACGGGCAAGGCGATCATCCGCAGCTCGGCCGACACGGTCAAGCGCCTCACGCTCGAACTCGGCGGCAACGACGCCGGCATCGTGCTCCCGGACGTCGACCCGACGGCGATCGCCGAGGGCGTCTTCTGGGGCGCCTTCATCAACACCGGCCAGACGTGCGCCGCGCTGAAGCGCCTGTACGTGCACGACGACGTCTACGACGCCGTGTGCGAGGCGCTCGTCGACATCGCGCGCGCGATGCCCATGGGCGTCGGGCTCGACGAGGCGAACGTGCTCGGTCCGCTGCAGAACCGGCAGCAGTTCGACATCGTCGACCGCCTGGTGGACTCGGCGAAGGCCGGCGGCGCGCGAGTGCTGCTCGGCGGCGACCCGGATCGCACGCAACCCGGCAACTTCTACCCGACGACGCTCGTGGCCGACATCGACGACCGCTCGCCGCTCGTGCAGGAGGAGCAGTTCGGTCCGGCGCTTCCGATCATCCGCTACCGCGACCTCGACGAGGCGATCGCGATGGCGAACGGCGTCGAGGTCGGGCTCGGCGCCTCGGTGTGGTCCGCCGACCGTGACGAGGCGCGCCGCATCGCCGCGCGCCTCGAGGCCGGCACGGTGTGGATCAACGCGCACGGCGCGGTCCACCCGATGGCGCCGTTCGGCGGCGCGAAGCAGTCGGGCTACGGGCTCGAGTTCGGCGTCGAGGGCCTCAAGGCGCTCGGCGTGCCGCAGGTCGTCAACGGCTGACCCGCGGCAGCGTCCGCGGGGGCGTGCAGGGACGGGCCGGGAGTGCGATCGCACTCCCGGCCCTCGCCGTGCCGCGGTCGCGCCGTGCCTCGGATTCCGCCGCGCCACGGCGCGTATCGTTGACCCCGACGCCGCGGCGTCGCGAGAGGGGACCATGCCGAAGATCGTCGACCACGACGCACGCCGCCTCGAGATCGTGCACGCGACCTGGCGCCTCATCGCGGAGAAGGGCTTCCGGGCGACCACGATGCGCGAGATCGCCAAGGCGTCCGGTGTCGCCAACGGCGGGCTCTTCCCGTACTTCCGCAACAAGGAGGAGCTGATCGGGGCGACGTTCGAGCACGTGTTCGCCGCCACGAACGAGCGCTTCGCGGCCGTGCGCGCCGACCTCGAGGGCATGGCGGCCCTCCGCGAGCTGATGCTGCAGATCTTCCCCCTCGACGAGGAGCGCATCCTCGAGGCGCGAATCGTCATCCCGTTCTGGGAGTACGCGGCCAACGAGCCCGACCTGCTCGCCCTGCACGAGCGCACCATGGACCAGTGGCGCGTCGAGATCGGCGGGCACCTCGCCGACGCGAAGCGCCTCGGCGAGATCCGCGACGACGTCGACATCCCGGTCGTGGTCGACCACTTCATGGCGATGCTCGACGGCGTGCAGGTCATCGCGGTCGTCGCGCCGGCGAGTGCCGACGCCGACCGGCTGACCCGATCGCTCGACGGCTACCTCGACCTGCTGCGTTGACCGCCGACCGCTCTCCGCTGCAGACGACGGATGCCGCTGCGCCGCCGCCTCGGGTCAGTTGATGATCTCGCCCCGCTCGTCGGCCGCGAGCTCCGCCAGCCGATCGCGCCACGCCTGGAGCGCCTCCGGCGTGAGCCGGGTCCAGTCGGCGACCTCGCGGACGACGCGCAGCGGCTCGGTGCTCCGGTACGACCGGGTCGGGTTGCCCGGGAACTTCTTGTCGGTGACGTTCGGGTCGTCCTCGAACGGTCCGGTCGGCTCGACGGCGTAGACGCGCGGTGCGCCGTCGCCGGCCGCGAGTTCGGCCGCGAGGCCGGCGCCATCCGGAAGCGCCGTGAAGTAGATGTGGTTCATGACCACCTCGGGGCGGTAGTTCGAGCGGAACCCCGCCGTGAGGAGGTCTCCGACCTGCAGGTCGGCCTTCGTGCCGTGGTAGAACGGCCCCTGGTCCAGTACGTCGTCCACCGGGACAGCCTAGACCCCGGCCCCGACCGTGCACCGTCGTGGGTCGAGGCCGCGTACTACGCTGACCCCGAACCAGCCGAGCGGGTACCCAGCTGCGGAAGGGGCGTGCAGTGTGAGCAACTCACCGACGTCGTCAGGACAAGTCTCCCGCAGGGTCGCGACGCTCATCTCGGCGGCGACCGTCTTCGGCGCCCTGATCGTCTTCGCCTACTTCGCGCTGATCGATCCGATCCCGGTCGATGACGCTGCCGTCGCGCCGCTCGAGACCGAGGGCATCGTGGTGTTCGCGGCCGCCGGCGTCGCGATCCTCGCCGGTGCGATCGCGATGGTGATCTGGCTCGGGCGACCGATCCGGAAGTGGCTGCGCCTGATCGAGGCCGGCACGCCCGCTTCGGAGCTGCCGCCGAACGTCGCCCGCCTGGTCCTGATCTGGCCCCTCGTCGGGGCCTCGCTGGTCGCTGCGGGCAGCCTCGTCGTCGCGGTCTTCCACTCGATCCTGTACGACGATCCGGGCAACTTCGTCGGCATCGCCATCGGCGGCGCGGTCGGCACGACGATCGTCTACTTCGGCACCGACCTGATCTGGCGGGAACAGGTCCCGACCTTCTTCCCGGACGGGAACCTGAGCAGCGTCCACGCCTTCCGGCTCTCGGTACGCAGGCGCCTGCTGCTGGCCTTCGCCCTCATCGGCGGCCTTACGCCGACCCTGCTCGTGGTCCTCACGCAGGCGCGCACCCGCGCCATGCTCGACGCGGAGAACCCGCAGGCGATCCTCGACAACCTCGTCGTGGTGCAGTTGTACATCCTCGGAGTGGGCCTGCTCGCCGGTGTGATCACCGCCATCCTCGTGGCGCGGGCCATCGTGGGGCCGCTCGAGGACCTGCAGGCGGCGATGGGTCGCGTGGAGGACGACGAGCTCGACACGAGGGTCGCGGTGACCACGAACGACGAGCTCGGATACCTGGGCGAGCGGTTCAACGTCATGACGGACGGACTGCGTCAGGGTGAGCGCCTGCGGGAGCTGTTCGGCCTCTACGTCAGCAGCGAGGTGGCGCAGGCTGCCGTGGAGAGCGGGGCCGGCCTCGGCGGCACGCTCGTCGACTGCACGGTGGTCTTCTCGGACATCCGCGACTTCACCACGCTCAGCGAGCAGATGCCGCCCGCCCGGCTGGTCGAGGTGATCAACCGGTACATGACGGCGATGGTGTCGGTCGTCGTCGACCACGGCGGGGTCGTCACCCGCTTCGGCGGGGACTCGATCATGGCGGTCTTCGGCACGCCGCTGAACCCCATGACCGATCACGCGGACCGTGCTGTGAGGACGGCGATCGGGATGCGTCGCGCCCTCGCGGCGTTCAACGACGAGGAGACCCTCGACCGCCTCCCGAACCTCCGGTCGGGGATCGGCATCGCGACCGGACCGGTCATCGCCGGCAACATCGGAGGCAGGGAGCGCATCGAGTACACCGTGATGGGGGATGCCGTCAATCTCGCCGCTCGGCTGGAGGAGAAGACCAAGGATGCCGGTGCGCCGATCCTCATGAGCGCCGAGACGTACCAGGCACTCGACGGCGCCGACGCCCTGAACGCCAGGACGCTGACTGACGTGGAGATCAAGGGGAAGCGCGACCCGGTGACCGCCTACGCCCTCCCCGAACCCTGATCGGTCTCGCCGCGCGCGAGGCGTCGGAAGGACACCGCGTCCGCAAGCGGAGGAAGGCCCAACCTGCGACGCAGCGCTTCGCCCGCCGTCCGGGCTCGCGATACACGCATCGCAGTCGCTGGAAAGTAGCGCTCACGACCGGAGTCGAACTCGAAGCCGATCATCGAGACGCTCGTGCTGTAGAGGCCACCACCTCCGGACCACATCGTCACGTAGCCGTTGTAGTTCGCCACCGACACCTTCGAGATCCTCGACGCCTGGAGGCGGTACGTCCAGAACCACGACACGATCTTGAGCCGATCACCGCTGACGTAGATGCCGAAGAAGACGCTTCGACCCCAAATCAGAATGGGAAGGACGACCATCGACCACGTGGCTGGGCTCGCCCAGTCGTAGCCGACGGCGTTTCCGCCGACGAGGAATGCGACCACCCAGCCTCCGCACGTGATCGCGGCAGTCACCCGCGCTGCCGAGCCCGTTCCGCGAATCCTGTGCGACCGCCGCATTGCCACCTCCGAGCGGCCTATTCCACCAACCACGTCCAAGGATCGCACGGGAGCGCCACATCGTCCGACGATGTGGGCGGCCGTCATGGGCTGCGGGACGGTCAGGCTGGACGGTCAACGAGCGACGTTGGCGAGTTCCATACGGGAGCACGTCCAGAACGGAGGTGGAAAGGTATCCGCTGGGTACTTTTCCACCTCGTGTTCGCGAAGGATCATCCCCAGCCGGAACGACGTGGAGACCTGTCGGGGATGGCAACAGGTCCGACGCCCGCACCGGGCGGCCGGGAGAACGGCGGCGGGCGGATGCCGCGCCCCCGCGACATCCGCCCGCCGCCGTTCGATCGCCCGGGCGTCAGGCCCCGTGCCCGTGCCCCGAGCAGGTGCACGCCCCGGCCTCGCAGTGGCATCCGCCGGCCGCGGCATCCGTGTGGCAGGCAATGCCCATCGCCTCGGAGGAGGGGACGTTCAGGGTGGGGTTCCGCCCGAAGAAGCCGTAGGGCTTCAGCGTGAACTTCGCGTAGTCGACGGGCATGACCGGCCAGTCCTCGACGCGCGGGAAGTGCGTGGGGCCGAAGGTATGCCAGAGGACGATGTCCTCGCCGTCGATCGAGCGGTCGGCCTCGGTATAGCGCGGGAGGCCGTCGCCGCCGGGGTTCTGGTTCACGAGGTCGCCCGCAGGGTAGCGCTCGTCCCGGTCGTAGCGCGTGACCCAGAGGTGCTTGCGCGTGAAGCCGGCGCGCTTCGCGATGACCGAGTCGGGGTCGGCGAGCAGCGTCGGCGAGCCCTGCGCGAGCAGCTCGTAGGCGACGGGGCGGCCGAGCCGGTTCTGCTTCTCGGTGTTGACGATGTGCCAGGCCCGGCCGGCGACGGGGTCGGCGTCGCGCGCACCCTCGGCCTCGGTGCGCAGGCGCGTCGTGCGCTTCGTGAAGGCGTTGCCGTAGGGGTTGCCCTCCCCCATCGGCACGCGCACCGCGTCGACCTCCTCGACCGCGTTCGCGACGCCGTCGACCATCATGTCGAGCCGCGCGCTGAAGAGGTGCTGGTGGTAGGGCGCCCCCAGCCCGGGCGCGACCTCGCTCGCATGGTCGCCCGCCTCGGGGTCGTAGGCCGATGAGAAGAGCACGCCGGTGAGCTTCGCCTCGCACTCGATCGTGCCGTCGAGGTAGAGGTACCAGTAGAAGCCGTAGTCGTAGTTGCCGACCGTGGTGAAGAAGCTGATGACGAGGCGACGCTGGCGGCGCACCTCGTTCGACCCTGTGTAGATGTCGGTGTGCTTCCAGAGGGTCCCGAAGTCCTCCTCGTGCATGCAGATCGCGTTCGGGATGACGCGCGGGTGGCCGAACTCGTCGGCGATCGTCGCGTCGAAGTACTGGATCTCGCCGAGGCAGTCGCAGCCGAGCTGCAGCGAGTTCGCGTAGCGGCCGAACACGTACTCGCCGGTGTCGAAGTAGTTCTGCCAGAACCGCGCGGGCGACGGGTCGCCGTAGGGCACCACCATCTCGGCGATCGAGGCGCGGTAGACGATGTCGCGCTCGGCACCGCCCTGGTCGGCGTCGACGTAGCGGATGCGGCGGAGCACGAGCCCCTCGCGCGCGTCGAACGCGAGCGAGAAGCGCCAGTTCGCCCAGCTCACCCGGTCCTCCTCGACGGTGAAGCTCGGCCCCTCGGGCTGGGTGATGCTGATCGGCTTCAGGGTGTCGAGCGGCGCGCCCTGCACCTCGGGGTCGTCGAAGTTCCCCGATTCGGCGGGGATCTCGTAGACCTTGTGGTCGACGAGCTCGAACATGCGTCCCTCGATCATGTCGACGTACGCGCAGAGACCGTCGACCGGGTGCGCCCAGCAGTGGTCCTGCTCGTCGTTCCGCATGAAGGCGAGCACGCGGATGACGCGCCGCCCGCGCTCGGCCTCGAACCCGTACTCCCCCGCCGAGAGCGGGGCGAGCGCGACCTGCTCGTGCGTGATGCCGCGCCTGGCGAGGGCCTCGTGCCACTCGGGCTCGGCGCCCAGCAGGTCGTAGATCGCCTCGAACTCGACGTCGAGGATCGGGACCTGGCCGTTCGCGCCGTCGATCTCGGTCCGGCTGACGATCGAGCGGTCGGTGACCGACACGCGGACGTCGGCGGACGCGCCCGTGGCCCGGTCGAGCAGCAGGACCCGGACGATGCGGGGCAGCTCGACCTCCGCGAGGACGTCGGGCTTGGCCGGCTCGTCGAGCCCGACGTAGACGAACCGCGTCTGCTCGGCGAGGAGGCCCGCCTCGGCCAGGATCTCGCGCGTCGCGTCGATCTCGCCGGCCGAGAGACCGCGCAGCGGGTCCGCCGCGGGACGGCTCTGATCGGGCGACTGGTGCCGCTCAGCGGCTCGGGTGGTCGACATCGTCGTCATGGTGCACCTCGTTTTTCTCTACGTTTGTCGAGTAATATAGCCGGACTCGCCGGAACAGGGAAGATTCGGGGACGAATGGTCGAGATCGCACACGGAGTGATGCTCGCGGGCGCGCTCGCCGGCACCGGCGCGACGCTCGCCCGGGGTCGACGGCTCCGGGCGCTGGACGCGATCGCCGCGATCGCGATGCTCGCGGCCATGCTGGACACGGCGTTCGCCGGCGTCCTGCCGGGCGTGGCCTGGGCGGGCATCCTGGTCCTCGCGGGCCTCGCGATCGGCATCCGATCGCGCCTGGACCGGTCGCGCGGACTCGGATGCGGGGCGAAGCGCGGCCCGCGGCCGGTCGGCCTCGGCGGCCGCCCTCGCCCGCTCGACGACCTGCACCACGCCCTCGCGCTCATCGCGACGGGATGGCTCGTGGCCGCCGCAGGCCACGACGACGCCGGCCCGTCGGTCGAGACGCACCTCCACGCGGCCCCGCTCCTCGCCGCCGAGAGCCTCGCCGTGCTCGCGGTGATCGGGCTCGGCGCCTGGGTCGCGGTGCGCGCGCTGCGCGAGGGCCGCGGCGGGATCGGACACGGCGTCATGGCGGCGAGCATGACCGTCATGCTCGCCGCCATGGCCGCTCCCGGCCTCTCCACCGGGTTCGGCGCCTAGAACCCTCGGTGTGCGGGGGTCTCGACGACCGCCGCCTCGGCCTCCTCGATGCCGTGGCCGACCCGCGCGTAGAGCTCCGGGTTCCGACGACGGATGACGAGGCCCCACACGACGCCGGCGATGCCGGGGACGATGAGCAGCGCGGGCAGCACGAACGTGACCGCAGTGGTCTCGGCCTGGCCGAGCAGCACGTTGAAGTTCGCCAGGATGAGCACGAACACCGCGAACAGCACGACCGCGGAGATCGCCGGCGCGATGAGCGTCGGCCAGGCGCCGAGTCCGCGCCGGTCGCGGCGGAAGAACCCGATGACGGCGATCGCGATGACGCCCATGAGCAGCACGAGCCCCATCGCGCCCGTGTTCGTGAGCCACGTGAACATCGTGAGGACGGGGTAGAGGAACTCGACCGGCGCGAAGTCGGCCTTGAGGCCCACGACCTCGCCCGCGACGACGAACCCGAGCGTGACGATGATCGCGATCACGCTCTGGGCGACCGAGCCGGCCCACGGCGCGCGTGAGGCGGCACGCACCGAACCGAGGCTGCGGTGCAGCACGCCCTCGCGCCCGAGCGAGAAGAGGTACCGCGCGACCGCGTTGTGGAAGGACTGCAGCGCCGCGAAGAGGCTCGTGAGGAACAGCACCTGCATGAGGTCGCTCACGATGACCGGCGCGTGCTCGCCCATGAAGACGAACATGAGGTCGGGGCCGTAGGTCGCCGACGCCTCGACGATCTGCGACGGCCCGATGCCGACCGTGAAGGCCCACGCGCTGAACGCGTAGAACACGCCGATGATCGCCACGGCGGCGTAGGTCGCGCGCGCGACCGTGCGCTTGGGGTCCTTCGACTCCTCGCCGTAGATGGCCGCGGACTCGAAGCCCATGAACGCGGCGACGCCGAACGAGAGCACCGCGCCGACACCCGGCACGAACAGGTTGGCCGGCTCGATGCCCGCGGTGCTCACGCCCTCGGGCGCGACCGCGAACGAGACGAGGTCGAACACGAGCACGGCCGCGAACTCGAGCGCGACGAGGATGCCGAGCACCTTCGCCGAGAGGTCCACCCGGTTGACCCCGAGCGCGCCGACGACGGCGATGCAGGCGAAGATCCACAGCCACCACGGCGTGACGATGCCGAGCTTCGCCTCGAGGAACATCGACATCTGGAACCCGAAGAGCCCGTAGATGCCGACCTGCATGGCGTTGTAGGCCACCAGCGCGACGAGCGAGGCCCCCACGCCGAAGGGCCGCCCGATGCCCTGGGCGATGTAGGCGTAGAACGCGCCGGCGTTCGTGACGTAGCGGCTCATGGCGGCGTAGCCGACCGCGAACACCGCGAGCGCCGCGGCGAGCACGATGAAGCCCACGGGCACGCCGATCACGCCGGTCACGGCGAAGGTCGTGGTCACGCCGCCGGCGACGACGGTGAGCGGCGCCGACGCCGCGATGATCATGAGGGTGACGGATGGCACGCCGAGACGCCGGTGGCCGAGTGCACCGGTCGCCGCGGGCGTCGACGTCGTCGTTGAGGAGGTCATGGCTGGGGATCCCTTGGTCGACGGAGGGCGAGCCACGGCGGCATCGCCCGGTTCCGGCCCATGGTTCCGTGCGCCGACGTCCGGGACTTGTCGGAGAGCGTACGCCGGTTGACCTCGACCGCAGACTCCCCCTGTCGAATTTCCCTCAACGAGCGTAGAGTTTCCTCTCGACCCGGACATCGCCGTCCCGCCCAGAGATGAGGTGCATCCCGTGCCCCACGGATCCTCCCCCTCCCCCGCGCTCGCGCTCGCCTCCCCCGCGCTCGCCTCGGACGCGCCCGCCATCGACGCCTCCGCCCTGCCGCTCGACTTCGCCGAGTTCAGCGCGCTCGCCTCGCAGTCCTTTGTTCCGCTGCGCGTGCGCGCGGACGATCCGGACGCGTTCCGCGGCGACATCCGCGCGGCGGCCGGCGACGACATCCACCTCTCGGTGGTCACGGCCACCGGGCATGAGATCCACCGCACACCCGAACTCGTCGCACGGTCCGAGCATCGCTCGTTCAAGCTCGGGCTCCAGCTCTCCGGCACGGGCCTGCTCATCCAGGACTCCCGCGAGGCCGTGCTCCGACCCGGCGACCTCACGATCTACGACACCGACTCGCCCTACACGCTCGTCTTCGAGGAGGCCTTCAGCACGCTCGTGCTCATGGTGCCGCACCGGATGCTCGAACTGCCGACCGACGCCGTGCAGGGCATGACCGCGGCCCGCATCGCGGGCGACCAGGGCCTCGGCCGCGTCGTCGCGCGCTTCCTCGCCGAACTCGCCGGCGACCTCGACCAGCTCGGCGGTCCCGTCGGCGGCCGTCTCGCCCGCAACGCGGTCGACCTCGTGTCGACGCTCTACGCCCGCGAGCTCGACGTCGCCCGCGACGCCGACCGCCCCCACCGGGCGATGCTGCGCGGCATCCAGGCCTGGCTCGATGACCGGCTGGGCGACCCCGACCTCACGCCGGCGACGATCGCCGCGGCGCACTTCATCTCCACGCGCCACCTCCACGCGATCTTCCACGAGGAGGGGCTCACCGTCTCGAGCTGGATCCGGTCGCGGCGACTCGACCGCTGCCGCCGCGAGCTCCTCGACCCGCTCGCGGCGCACCGACCGGTCGGCCAGGTGGCCGGCCGCTGGGGCTTCGCCGACGCGGCGCACTTCAGCCGCGCGTTCCGCGCCGAGTTCGGCGAACCGCCGAGCGCCGTCCGGGCGCGCGCGACGGCCGCGTGAGCCGAGCGGCGATCAGACGAGGAAGTCGATCGCCGCGTCCTTGAACGTCCGCGAGGTGAGCGTCGAGACGTGGTCGCGGCCCCGGATCGTGATGAGGTCGCTCCCCCAGTCGAGCGCGAGCTGCTGGACTCCGAGCGGCACCGGGTCCTCCTCACCCGCGACGAACAGCACCGGGATGTCGCCGGGGATCGCGAGCGGGGCGCCCGAGACGCCCTCGATGCACGCGAGGAGCGCGTCGCGGTCGGCGCCGGCGCGGACCGCCGGGCCGAGCACCTGGGCGATCACGGGGTTCCGCGGCGCCGTCCCGTCGTGGAGGTAGGCACGCGCGTCCTCGACGTCCCACGTCGCGAAGAGCTCCGTTGGTCCCGCACCGCCGACCACGACGCGACGCACCCGGTCGGGGGCGAGCTCGCACAGCGCCGAGATCACCCGGTTGCCCATCGAGTAGCCGACGGCGTCGCAGCGCGCTGCGCCGGCCGAGTCGAGCACGGCGAGGAGGTCGGCGCCGAGCCGGTCCGGCGCGTAGGCGTCGGCGGTGGCCGGCTTGTCGCTCGCGCCGTGGCCGCGGAGGTCGGTCGTGATCACGCGGCGCCCCGACTCGACGAGCGAGCGCACCCACCCCGTGCCGTCCCACGTCACCGACGAGTCCGACGCGAAGCCGTGCACGAGCAGCACCGGCGGGCGGCCCGCCTCGGCGTCGTCGCCGTGCACGCGATACGCGATGAGCACCCCGTCGGGCGCCTCGGCGTGCAGCATCGGCGCCGAGGACGGTTGCCCGATCACGCGCGATCCGCCTCGTCGTCGGCCGGCGAGCCGGCGGCATCCGCTCGATCGGCGTCCTCGGATCCGCCGGACCCGGCGTCGTCCGCCTCCGGACGCTCGACCACCTCCCCCGGCGGCAGCTCGGACGAGTCGACGATGGCCGCTCCGGCATGGCCGAGCTCGGCGATCGCGGCGTCGGACGTCTCCGATGCGACGCCCGCGACCAGGTCGCGGAGCACGCGCACGTGGCGTCCGTGCTCGATCGCGTCGAGCGCGCTCGCGCGCACGCAGTAGTCGGTCGCGAGGCCGACGATGTCGACGTCGGTGATGCCGTGCCGCTCGAGCACCTCGGTGATCGACGCGCCCGAGTCATCCGTGCCCTCGAAGATGGAGTACGCGGGCACCCCCTGGCCCTTGCGGACGTGCACGTGGACGCCACTCGTGTCGAGCGCGGGGTGGTACTCGGCGCCGGGCGTGTCCGCCATGCAGTGCTTCGGCCAGGTCGTGACGAAGTCGGGCTCGGCGTCCGTCGCGAAGTGACCGTCGTTGTCGTCGTCGGGATTGTGCCAGTCGCGGGAGGCAACGACCAGGTCGTAGCGTTCGCCGTGCTCGGCGAGGTAGGCCGTGATGCCTTCGGCGACGGCCGCACCGCCCTCGACGCCGAGCGCACCGCCCTCGGTGAAGTCGTTCTGCACGTCGATGATGAACAGGGCCCGGCTCATGATCGGCTCCTTCGCTCCTCGGGTCTCGGGCGGGGCTCGTCCGGCCGCCGCTCCCATTCTGTCGCGATTCGCGGACGCCGCGGCGGGCCCTCGGTCACTCGTTCGAGAGTTCGTCCCCGCAGCGGTAGAACCCGGTCGTGAGCGTGTCGATCGCCACCTTCGCGTCCGCCGTGACCTGCGAGACGTCGCCGAGTGCGTAGATCGCGAAGGTCAGGGTCGTGCCGTCCTGGGCGTGGACGATCCCCCCGAGCGTGTAGCCCGTGTCGATCCATCCGGTCTTCGCGAACACCGCACCGTGCGCGACCGCGTTGTCGCCCGCGAACCGGTCGGCGTACGACAGCGACCCGCGCTGCCCGGCGATCGGGAGCCCGTCGCGGATGACGCCGAGGCTCCCCTCGCGCGCCTCCACCGCGTCGAACAGCCGAGTGAGGTAGGCGGGCGGCACCGCGTTGTCGGGCGAGAGGCCCGAGCCGTCGACGACGTGGATGCCGCCGCGCGCGATGCCGTACGTCTCGAGCGCCTGCCGCACCGCGGGATCGATCGCCTCGAACGTGTTCCCGGTGCCGACCGCGATCGCGACCTGGCGGGCGAGCATCTCGGCGACCGTGTTGTCCGAGACGACGAGCGACTTGTCGATGAGCTGCGCGACGGTCGGCGACCACACCCGCCCGAGCTCGGTCGCGCCGCCGGGTGCGGTGCCGCGCTCGATCACCGAGACGCCGCCGAGCTCGGCGGCGAAGGCGTCGCCCGCGCGACCGACCGCGTCGGCGCCGCGGCGCGAGGTGTTGGCGTACGGGTCGTCGCGGTCGCCGTCGACCATGAGCGCCGTGATCTCCGGCATGTACCCGAGGTCGCGCTCGGTCGGCGCCCAGCTCGCGTGCCAGGTCTCGCCGCCGAAGTACGAGGCGTCGAGTACGAGCTTGGTGAGCGGCGGGTTCGACGGGTCGGCGTGCCACGCCGCCCGCACCTGCCGGGCGAGGTCGTCGAGGTGCGCGGCGCCGGGGTAGACCGTCTCGTTGCCGGTCGCGGTGCGCGAGAGCGTGAGGTCGCCGCCGCCGACGAGCACGACCGAGCCCGGCTCGGAGCCCTTCACGACGGTCGTCGCGAACCGGTCGTCGGGTGAGAACACGGCGAGCGCCGCCGCCGCGGTCACGACCTTCATGACGCTCGCCGTGCGCGCCGCTGTGAGGCCGCCGCGGTCGAAGAGCACCTCGCCGGTCTCGGCGTTCATGACCTGCGCCTGCAGGTTCACGAGGCGCGGGTCGGCGGCGAGGCCCGCGACCGAGCAGGTGCGGACGCGCGCGGCCGGTTCCTGGGTGGGCGTCGGCGTCGCGGTCGGCGTCGGCGTGGGCGTCTCGGTCGGCGTCGGGCTCGGGCTGGCCGACGGCGTCGGCGAGGCGTCGCCGCCCGTCATCGTCGCAGCGAACGCGACGGCGCCGCCGAGCAGTCCGACCGCGGCGACCGCCGCCACCGCGGCGATCACGCGATGCTCGGCGATCAGCGAGCGGATGCCTCGGGGCGGGCCGGGCGACGTGGCCCCGCCGGAGTCGCGCGGCGATGCGGGTGCCCCGGAGTCGCCCGACGGACCGGGCTCCCCCGACGCGGGGTTCGGGCCCGCGGCATCCGTCTCGTTCTCGTCGCTCACCCGGGCATTGTACGGAGGCGGTCCGGACGCCTCCCGAGTGCGAGCGCCGTCGGACGCGGCTCGAACGCCGTCAGCGGGCGGATGGCCCGGTCGCCGGCTCCCCGCAGAAGTCCCCGATGACCCGGCCGATCACCTCGACGAGGGTGTCGAGCGACGCGACCGAGACCCATTCGAGGTCGGCGTGGGCGCCGCCGCCGACGGGCCCGACGAGCACGACGGGAATGCCCGCCTCGGCGATCAGCCCGGCGTCGGTCCACCAGGGATCGCTGCGCAGGACCGGCGGCGCGCCCGTGACGGCCTCGACGGCACCCGTCACGGCGCGCGCGATCCGCGAGCCGGCCGACGCGGCCATCGCGGGCCGGACGACGAGCGGGACGAGGCGATCCGGCGCGGACGCCGCGAGGACGCGCGCGAGCTCGGCTCCGGGGTCGGCGTCGCCGGGCAGGGTCCGCCGCTCGACCACCAGCACGCATCGGTCGGCGACCGTCGCCGGATCGGTCCCGCCCTCGACGGTGGCCACCCGCACGCTCCCCGAGCCGAGCAGCAGATGCCTCGGCCGTGCGTCGAGTTCGGCGCCGAGGTCGCGCAGGGCGATGAGCCCGTCGAGTGCGCGATCGATCGCGTCGACCCCGAGGCCGGGCTGCGAGCCGTGCGCCGCCACGCCGTCGTACTCGACGCGGTACCAGGCGAATCCGCGATGGGCGAGCGTGACCTCGAGGTCGGTCGGCTCGAGCACGATCGCGCCGTCGGGTCGCCGCGGGGCAGCAGCGGAGGGGCCGTCCGCGTCGATCGCCGCGAGGAGTTCCTCCATGCCGAGCGAGCCGAACTCCTCGTCGGCGGCGAACGCCAGAAGGACGTCGCCCGCGAGGTCGTCGGGCGCCGCAGCGGCCGCGATCATCGCCGCCGCGAGTCCCCCGGCCATGTCGTAGGCGCCGCGACCCACGATGCGATCGGGCTCGGCGCGGGCTGCGACATCCGCCCCGCCACCGGGGCCGGGGCCATCGCCGGCGCCGTCACCGGCGCCGTCACCGCCGACCGTGTCGAGGTGTCCGGCGAGGAGCAGGGTGCGCCCGCCGCCGGCGCCGCGCCGGCGGGCGAGGACACTGGGGCGCGACGCATCGGCGCCGACCGTGCGCACGTCGAAGCCGCGCTCGCCGAGCCACGTCGCGACGGCGCCGGCGAGTTCGCGCTCGCCCGCTCCGCCCGCGACCAGCGACGGGTTCGTCGCATCGATCGCGACGAGCCGCCGTGTCAGCGCCGCGACGTCCTCGTCGGTGGACACGTCGTCGCCACCGCCGGGGATCAGTCCTCGCCCGGGTAGCGCAGTCCGATCTCGGCGCGGATGCGGTCGAGCGTGCCCATGATGGCGACCGACTCCTCGGTCGGCAGGATGTCGCCGCCGTCGAGCCGTCCGTCGGCGACGAGCCGCTCGAGAGCGGCGGCCTGGTAGTGCATGCCGCGCCCGTTCACGTCGGACGCGAACTCCTCGATGACGGTGTCGTCGTGTCCGATCACGCGGAAGTTCGTCGCCGAGTACCAGACGCCGTCGATCTCGATCCTGGCGTCGGTGCCGAGGACGAGGGCCCGGTTCGGCCCGCGGGCATCGCTCGCGGAGAACGTCGACGCGATCCGGCCGTCGAGGTAGCCGAACTGCACGGCGACCTCCGCGTCCGCGCCCGTCTCCTTGAAGATCGCGGTGGACTGGATGACGGCGGGCTCGCCGAACAGGTCCCACGCGAACGAGACGGGGTAGATGCCCAGGTCGAGCAGCGCACCGCCGCCGAGTTCGAGCGCGTTCAGTCGGTGGCGGGGGTCGTCGGAGAGCTTCTGGGTGTGGTCGGCGATCATCGAGCGCACCTCGCCGATCGCGCCCGACGCGATGATCTCCCGGATGCGCACCATGTGCGGCAGGTACCGGGTCCACATCGCCTCGAGCACGAGCACGCCCCGTGCCCGGGCCGCGTCGGCGACGATCCGAGCCTCGGCCTGGTTGAGCGTGAACGGCTTCTCGACGAGGACGTGCTTGCCCGCCTCGATCGCGGCGAGCGCGGACGCCGCATGCCACGGGTGCGGCGTGGCGATGTAGATCGCGTCGAGCTCGGGATCGGCGACGAGCGCGTCGTAACTGCCGTGCGCCGTCGGAATGCCGAACTCATCGGCGAACGCCTGCGCGGACGCCGTCGATCTGGACCCGACCGCCCGCACGTCGAAGTCGTTGCGCAGCAGGTCGGAGGTGAACTGGCGGGCGATGCCGCCGGTCGCGAGGATGCCCCATCGCAGTCGTGCCGTCATGCGCGCCAGCCTAGCGGCGACCTCTCCGCCGCGGTTCCGGAGATGCGCGTCCAGATGACACCTGTTCTGGGATATGCAGGAACCCTCGACTTCCCGCTAGGTTTCGGCCATGTCGGCACATTCGAACCGAAGGAGCCGCATCGTCGGCTCGATCGCCGGGGCCACCGTCGCCCTCGTCGCCGTCTTCTTCGGCGCCGCTCCATCCGCCCTCGCGGCCAAACCCGATCCGGTCAACAAGTACGTCTCGCTCGGCGATTCGTATGCGGCAGGGCAGGGCGCGGGCATCCCGCTCGACGCCTGCCTGCGGTCGGATGCCGCCTACCCCGTGCTGCTCGACGCGGTGCCGAGGACGAACCTGCTCCGCCAGGCCGCGTGCAGCGGAGCGACCATCTCGGATGTCGCGGCGACGCAGCTCTCGAAGGTGAACCGCGGCACGACCCTCGTGACGCTGACCGTCGGCGGCAACGACCTCGGCGTCGGCGAGATCCTCGCGATCTGCGCACCGGACCCGGACTCGCTCGCGTGTGCGACGGCCGTCGCCGAGGCGCAGCAGCTCCTCATCTCCGGGGTCATCGGGCAGCAGCTCGGCGGGCTCCTGCTCGCCATCGCGGAGCGCGCACCCAACGCGCGCATCGTCGTGACCGACTACCCCGTCCCGTTCGTGAGCGGATGGAGCTCGCTGACCGACACCGTGAACGCCGCGACCCTCGCGCTCGACGCCCAGATCGGCGCCGCGGCGAACGGAGCGGCCGGTGCCGGTGCGAACGTGGACTACACGAGCCTCGCGTTCGCGTACGTCGGCCATCAGGTCGGCGACCTCGAGCCGTGGCTCGGTGCCGATCAGTTCGACCCGCTGACCTTCCTGCACCCGACCGCGACCGGTCAGGCCGTCTACCGCGACGCGATCCTCCTCGTGCTGGCGAGCTAGGCCGAACCCATGTCGAAGGTCGAAGCGGTCACGACCCTGACCTCGCACGCCGAACGCCGACGGATCGCGCTCGTGGTCGCCGCCCTCCTCGCCGCACTGGGGCTCGTGCTCGGCGCTGCCGTCGCCGGGCCCGCAGATGCGGCATCCGCTGCCGTCTCGACGGCGAAGCCCGTCAAGCCGGGCAAGCCGGGCGGCGGGGGCGGCAACGGTGGCGGCGGTGGCGGCGGCACGACGGAGCTCGAGTACGCCGCGCTCGGCGACTCGTTCGCGTCCGGCGTCGGCGCGGGGAGCTACCTCGAGACGAGCTGCTATACGAGCTCCAAGAGCTACCCGAAGCTGCTCGACGGCGATGCGGACAAGGCGCTCGTCGCGTTCCCCGCCTGCTCCGGCAGGGACACGGCCGACGTGCTCAACCGCCAGATCGCGATCATCCCGACCACGGCGAAGGTCGTCACGGTCACCGTCGGCGGCAACGACGTCGGCTTCGCCGACGTCATGCAGAACTGCTTCGTGTTCCCCGGATCGTCGTGCTCGTCGAAGATCGCCGCGGGCGCCGCGATCGCCGGATCGCCCGGGTTCACGAACAGCATCGTGAACGTGGTCGACGGGATCCAGGCACGCGCCCCCGGCGCGAAGGTGATCGTCGCCGGGTACCCGCTGCTCTTCTGGGAGAACGGATCCGGCGTGAACCCGAAGTACGCCTGGGCCGACGAGGTGAACGACGAGACGGTCGTGCTCAACGACGTGATCGAGGCCGCCGCGACCTCCGCCGGCGCGGTCTTCGTCGACGTCGAGGACGACTTCGCCGGCCATGGCATCGGCAGTTCGAGCCCGTGGATCAACGATTGGCGGTGGGTGAGCAGCACCAACAGCTTCCACCCCAATGCAAGCGGCTACGTCGCCTACGCCGCGGCGATCCGCGCGGTGCCGCTCTCGTAGGTCCTGCAGCGACGCAGCGTCGGAGGGCCCGGACGTCGTCCGGGCCCTTCGCGTTCCCAGGGCGGCGGCTCCGATCGGGGCGGGCCGTGCCGGAGGGGCGCGCGGGTCAGGGCGCTGCTGCGGCGCCGACCGCCGGGTTCTCATTGCGCTCGTCCGCGTCGGCCTCAAGCACCGTCGTCCACGCGGCCGATCCGCCGCGCAGCACCGACACCGCTCCGCCGGTGAACGCGATCACGCCGATCACGAGCGACGCATACGTGATCCAGGCGCCCGAGAGGACGTTCGGCAGCACGAACTCGACGACCGTCCACACGAGCAGGGCGATGGCCACCCACCGCGGCGCGACGGCGGAGCGCAGGAGTGCCACCGCGACGAGGACCACTCCGAGCACCGTGCCGGCCAGGCCCGCGAGCAGGTACGGGATGAAGTCGCCGCCCTGCGTGGTCGCGAAAGCGGCCTGCGCCGCGTCGAGGTCGCCCGACTCGAGTGCGTACCGCGCCATGCCGAGCGTGACGAGGCTCGCGCCGCCGTAGGCGGCGTGGCCGAACGCGCCGAGCCCGCTGAAGACCGCGCCGAGCGTGGCGAGCACGGGCGAGCGATGGCTCGCCGAGTGGGCGAGCCCGACCAGGCCGATCGCCCAGAACACTTGCGACCACAGGAAGAGCTGGAGCCCGGCCGCGGCGGAGGCCGAGCCGGCGAGGAGCTCGACGTACTCGCCCGGGTCGTCCGGGAACTCGGGCTGGAGCAGGATCCCCACGACGGCGGTGGCGATGGCGGCGACGAGCGATCCGGCGACGAGCACCCGGCGGACCGACGGCAGTGCACGGGACGTGGACATGGTTGGGTTCCCCTCGGTTCGGCCGCGGCCGTTCCGCGGCGACGGGGTCACGCTACGAGCGCCGCGCTGTCGACGGCATCCGTCGCCGGGCCCGTGCGGATCATCCGAAGTCGACTCCCCGATCACCCGACGGTGATTCCCCCGGCGGCGTGCGGAGCGCTAGCCTGCGGTCGTGGACCGCCGCACACGCTGGCATCTCGCCCAGGACGTCGCCGTCGCCGCCATCGTCGCGGCGCTCGGGCTCGCCGAGGTCTGGGTGCCGTTCGAATCGGTGCAGGGAACCGGTTCGCCCGTGCTCAGCACGGTCGCCATCCTCGTCTGCGCCGTCCTGCTGGCGCTCCGCCGGATCGTCCCCCTGGCCCTGGTCGGCATCCCGCTGACGTGGGTCCTGTGCTTCGTCGCGACCGGCGGCGACACCCAGGTGCTGTTCTTCGGGGGGTTCCTGCCGATCTCGCTCGCCCTCTACACGGGTGCGCGCCACGGCGGCGTCCGGACGTCGGCGACCGTCTGCGGTTCGGTGTTCGCCGCCGTCATCCTCGCCGACCTGTTCGTACCCGAGCTCCAGGGTCCGAGCGAGGTGTTCTTCCACTGGGGCGTGCTCCTCACGGTCTTCCTCATCGGCATCGGCATGCGGGTCTCCGAGCGCCGGGCAGCGGATGCCGCGGTGCGGGCCATCGCCGCGGAGACCGACGCCCGTGAGGCCGCCCTCCGCGCGGTCGCGGAGGAACGTGCGCGGATCGCCCGGGAGCTGCACGACATCCTCGGGCATTCGGTGAGCGTCATGGTGGTCCAGGCCGGTGCCGCGGCCGAGGTCGTCGACGTCGATGCGGCCGCCGCCCGCCGTGCGCTCGAGGCGATCCGGACGACGGGCACCGACGCGCTGGCGGAGGTCCGCCGCGTCGTCGAGCTGCTGCGGGAGGACGACCACGACGCCCTGTCTCCGCAGCCGGGCATCGCCCGCATCCCCGAGTTGATCGAGCAGGCGCGCGGATCCGGACTCGTCGTGGACTTCCGCGCGGACGACACGAGCGACCTGTCGGCGGGTCGGCAGCTCGCCGTCTACCGGGTCGTGCAGGAGTCGCTCACGAACGTGCGTCGACATGCGCGAGCGGCATCGGCCTCGGTCGCGATCGAACGCTCGGCCGACCGCGTCGACGTCACGGTGACCGACGACGGCGCTGCCGCCGGTGCCGATCGTGCCGCCGGGCACGGACTCCTCGGCATGCGGGAGCGCGTGACGCTGTACGGCGGCACGCTCGAGGCGGGTCCTGGGCCGAGCGGATGGCGCGTCCACGCGTCGCTCCCGATCGGGGCGGGTTCGTGACGGCCAGCGCCCCGACCCGCGTCCTGCTCGTCGACGACCAGGAACTCGTCCGCGTGGGCTTCCGCCTCATCCTCGAGCGCGCCGGGCTCGACGTCGTGGGTGAGGCCGCCGACGGGGCCGTCGGTGTGGACGCGGCCGCCGACCTCCGCCCCGACGTCGTCCTCATGGACATCCGGATGCCCGTCATGGACGGCATCGAGGCCACGCGTCGCATCCTCGAGGCGGACGCCTCGCGCCGCGTGCTCGCGCTCACGACGTTCGACCTCGACGAGGTCGTGTTCGCCGCGGTGCGCGCGGGTGCCTCCGGGTTCCTCCTCAAGGACGTGCCGCCCGCGGACCTGGTCCACGCGGTCGGCGTCGTCGCCCGGGGGGAGGCGATGCTGGCGCCGACGGTGACGGCGCGCCTGCTCGAGCGGTTCGCCGCGGCACCCTCCCCCGACGCGGCGCTGCCACCGGATCTCGACCTCACCGAGCGCGAGGTCGAGATCATCCGACTCGTCGCGCGCGGACGGTCGAACGCCGAGATCGGCGCGGCGCTCTTCCTCAGCGAGTCGACCGTGAAGACGTACGTGTCGCGCCTGCTCGCCAAGCTCGGCGCGCACGACCGCGTGCAGATCGCGATCCTCGCCTATGAGTCGGGACTCGTGCGCCCCGGCGAGCGGGCGGAGTGATCGGCCGGCGCCGTATCGGTCCCGCGCCGGATCGGCGCGACCGGGAACGGCGGAAGGCCCGGACGATGTCCGGGCCTTCCGAGTGGAGCCGCCTGAGGGAATCGAACCCTCGACCTATTCATTACGAGTGAATCGCTCTGCCGACTGAGCTAAGGCGGCGTGGCATCCGTTGCGAATCGCACCGAACGGCACGAGAGACCATGTTAGCGGGTTTTCGGCGCCCTCATGACCACTCGGCCCCCGTGCGCTCGCACGTCAGCACTGCGGGTCCGACGCGGGCACCGCACCGTCGATGAGGAAGTCCTCGACGGTGTCGTCGATGCACGCGTTCGACTTGCGGTAGGCGGTGTGCCCCTCGCCGTCGTAGCTCACGAGGAAGCCGGAGTCGAGCTGCTCGGCGAGCGCCTCGGCCCACTGGTACGGCGTCGCCGGGTCGCCGGTCGTGCCGATCACCATGATCGGGGCCGCGCCCTCCGCGGTGATCGCGCTGCGTTCGGCCTCGCTGGCGACCGGCCACTGCGCGCACCCGATGTCGCCGTAGGCGAAGTACGGACCGATGATCGGCGCCGCCTCGGCGAGTTCCGTCGCGTCGGCGCGCATCTTCGCCGGGTCGTCGTCCCAGGTGTAGTCGAGGCAGTTGACGGTGCGGAACGCCTCGGTCGAGTTATCGGTGTATGTGCCGTCCGGTTCGCGGTGGTTGTAGAGATCGGCGAAGAGGAGCGCGATGTCGGCTTCGCCGAACATCACCGACTCGAACATTTCATTGAGGTACGGCCAGCTCTCGGGAGAGTACAGCGGGTAGACGATCCCCGTGACGAGCGCGTCCGCGCCGAGCATCCGGCCGTCGCTGGCTCTGAGCGGATTCGCCTGGACCGAGGCGAGGAGGCGCGCCACTTCGTCGGCGGCGTCATCGATCGAACCGGAGAACGGGCAGTCGTCGCCGGCAAGGCAGTCTGCGAGATATGCCTTCAGGGCATCCTCGAAACCGACCGACTGTGCGATGTTGACCTCTTGGATGCTCGTGGTCGGGTCGATGGCGCCGTCGAGGACGAGCCGACCCGTCTTCTCCGGGTAGAGCCCGGCATAGGTCGCGCCGAGGAACGTCCCGTAGGAGTACCCCAGGTAGTTCAATCGCTCGTCGCCCAGGATTGCGCGGAGCAGGTCGAGGTCGCGGGCTGCGCTCACCGTGTCGATGTTGCCGAGCAGGTCCCCGGTCCCGTCGGCACAGGTATCCGCGAAGTCGCGACTCGCCTCGGTCACCTCGGCGATCCACTCGTCGCTGCCCCGCTCCCCTGGAACGATCCCGTACAGGAACTCGTCCATCTGCGCAGCGTCGTAGCACCGGACGGCCGACGACCTTCCGACGCCGCGCGGGTCGAACCCTACGACGTCGAACCGCTCCTGCAGCCGCGGCCCGGCGGCGTAGTCGATCGACTCGGCGATGTAGTCGTATCCGGACACCCCGGGACCGCCCGGATTCACGAGCAGCGAGCCGATCTTCTCGCCGCTCGCCGGCCGGCGGACCAGCGCCAGCTCGATCTCGCCCGCGTCGGGATCGCTCCAATCGAGCGGGGCGGTGGCCGTCGCGCACAGCTTGTCGTCGCAGCGCTCCCACTCGAGCACCTGCGAGTAGAACGGCTCGAGCTCGGGGGCGACGGTCTCGCCCGTCGGCTCGGACCGCTCGGTCCCGCCGCCGAGGAAGGAGGGCACCGTGCATCCTGCGAGCAGCAGCACGGACGTCACCACCACGGATGCCGCGGCGACGAGCCGTCCCCCCGCCGTCACGAGCGCACCCCCCGGGCCGCCTCTGGCCGGCGGATCGCCGAGACGAGCATCGCCTCGAGCGCGAGCGCGGGCTGGACGTTGGCGTCGATGCGGATACGGGCCTCCTGGATGGCGTCGAGCGTCGCGAGCGACTGCGCCGGCGTGGCGGATGCCGCGGCGCGGGCGATGTCGGCGGCGATCTCGAGGTTCACGAGGTCGACCTCCGCACCGAGCTGGGTCACGAGGATGTCGCGGAACAGCGATGCGAGGTCGACGAGGATCCGGTCGATCCCGTCGCGCAGGCTCCGGGTCGCGCGTCGCTTCTGGTCCTCCTCGAGCGCACGGAGCTGCGACCGGAGCGCGGCGGGCACGGCCTGGCCGGGCGCGACGCCGAGCGAGCGGAGCGTGTGCTCGCGCTCCTCGGCGTCGCGGAGTTCGGTGATCGCCTTCGCATCGTCGCCCGCGATCTCGAGCAGACGTGCGGCCGTGAGCACGGCGCCCGGCGTGGACCTCACCTGCAGCGCGAGACGCAGCGTCTCGTCGCGGCGGTCGCGCGCCTCGGCGCTCGTGGCGAGTCGGTGCGCCATGCCGATGTGGCTCTGCGCTTCGCGCGCCGCGCGTTCGGCGAGCTCGGCATCGACGCCGTCGCGGCGGACGAGGAGGTCGGCGACGGCCGCGATGTCGGGCACCTGGAGTCGGACCGACCGCACGCGCGAGCGGATCGTGGGGATCAGGTCGGCCTCGCTCGGGGCGCAGAGGATCCACACGGTGCGCGGCGGCGGCTCCTCGAGCTCCTTCAGCAGGAAGTTCGACGTCTGCTCGGTCATCCGGTCGGCATCCTCGACGACGACGACGCGATAGTGGGCGACGGACGGCGCGTAGTGGGATCGCTTGACCATGTCGCGGACGTCGTCGCGCTTGATGATCACGCCCTCGGTCGCGAGCACGTGCAGGTCGGGATGGCTGCGCGCCGTCACCTGGGCGCGGAGGCGCTCGTCGCCGTCGGGCTCACCGGAGAGCAGCGCCTCGGCGAACGCGTAGGCGAGGTTCGAGCGCCCCGATCCGGGCGGGCCCGTGATCAGCCACGAGTGGGTCATGTCGGCCGAGACGCGCGAGTCCGCCGCCGCGCGGGCGGCCGAGCGCAGCACGGCGATCGCGGCATCCTGGCCCGTCAGGTCGCTCCACACGGTCACGGCTCCACGCTACCTTCGGCCGCGGACAGCAGCGCTGGGAGGCCCCTGACCGTGTGCCGAGCGGATGCCTCGGGTCGCGCGACGCCGACGCTCACGCGAGCGTCTCGACCCGGGCCCGGATCCTGTCGTGGATGTCGTCGACCGGCAGTGCGGCATCGACGACGAGGAAACGGTCGGGCTCGGCCGCTGCGAGCGCGAGGTACGCCTCGCGCACCCTGCCGTGGAACTCCGCCGCCTCGGCCTCGAGGCGGTCGTACCGCGTGCGCGCACCGTCGAGGCGGCGTCGGGCGACCTCGGAGGGCAGGTCGAGGAGGATCGTGAGGTCGGGGACGAGCCCTTCGGTCGCCCACTCGGAGATCGAGCGGACCTCACGGGCGTCGAGCACGCGCCCGGCGCCCTGGTAGGCGACCGACGAGTCGATGTAGCGGTCCTGCACCACGACCTCGCCGCGCGCGAGGGCCGGTCGCACGACCGTCGCGACGTGGTGGGCGCGGTCGGCCGCGTAGAGCAGCGCCTCGGCGCGCGGCGCGATGTCGCCGCGGTGGTGCAGCACGATCTCGCGCACCTCGAGGCCGACGTCGGTGCCGCCGGGCTCGCGCGTTCGCACGACCGTCCGGCCCTCGGCCGTGAACCACTGCTCGAGCAGCTCCGCCTGGGTGGTCTTGCCCGATCCGTCGCCGCCCTCGAGGGTGAGGAACAGCCCGCGGCTCACGAGGACTTCTTCGCCGTACGCGTGCTCGTGCGCTTCGCCGGCGCCTTCGCGCCCGACTTCGCGGCGGTCGTCCGCTTCCCGCGCGCGGGCGCCGGGCCCTTGTCGCGCTTGATCTGGAGCAGCTCGACGGCGCGCTCGAAGGTGATGTCCTCGACGGACTCGGCGCGCGGGATCGTGGCGTTCGTCGTGCCGTCGGTCACGTAGGGGCCGAAGCGGCCGTCCTTGACCTTGATGGGCTTGCCGCTCACCGGGTCCTCGGCGAACTCCTTCAGCGCGCTCGACGCGCGGCGCGCGCCGTACTTCGGCTGGGCGAAGAGCTCCTGGGCGCCCGCGAGGTCGATGTCGAAGATCGCATCCTCGCTCGGGAGGGTCCGGGTGTCGGTGCCCTTCTTCAGGTACGGGCCGTATCGGCCGTTCTGCGCGGTGATCTCATCGCCCGACTCGGGGTCGAGACCCACGACGCGCGGGAGGTCGAGCAGCTGGAGGGCCGTCGCGAGGTCGACCTCCTCGATCTGCATGCTCTTGAAGAGCGACGCGGTGCGCGGCTTCGGCGCTGCGGCCTTCTTGGCGCCGCGCTTCGCGGCCTTCGCCGGCTGCGCCTCGACGACCTCGCCCGTGGCCGGGTCGACGGATGCCTCGGCCGCCTCGGGCTCGGGCTCGAGCTCGGTCACGTAGGGCCCGAACCGGCCGTCCTTCACGACGACCTGCTTGCCGTTGTCGGGGTTCACGCCGAGCACGCGGTCGGTCTGCACGGGCGCCTCGATGAGCTCGCGCGCCTTCTCGGCCGTGAGCTCGTCGGGCGCGAGGCCCTCGGGCAGGTTCACGCGCCGCGGCGGCGCGTCGGCGGCCGCTTCGGGGTCGACCGTCTCGAGGTACGGCCCGTATCGGCCGATCCGCAGCGTCACGCCGGGACCGATCACGATCGAGTTGATCTCGCGTGCGTCGATGTCGCCCAGGTTGTCGACGACCTGACGGAGGCCCGTGTGCCGGTCGCTGCCGAAGTAGAACTCGTTGAGCCAGTCGACGCGGTCGGCCTCTCCCGACGCGATGCGGTCGAGGTCGTCCTCCATCTCGGCCGTGAAGTCGTACTCGACGAGGTCGCCGAAGTGCTCCTCGAGGAGGCGCACCACCGAGAACGCGACCCAGCTCGGCACGAGCGCCTGGCCGCGCTGCGTGACATAGCCGCGGTCGAGGATCGTGGAGATGATCGAGGCGAACGTCGACGGGCGGCCGATGCCGAGCTCCTCGAGTCGCTTGACGAGGCTCGCCTCGGTGTAGCGCGGCGGCGGGCTCGTCTCGTGGCCCTTCGCCTCGAGCTCGGAGAGCCCGACGGCCTCGCCCTCGGCGAGCTGGGGCAGCTTCGCCTCGCCGGGCGTCTCGTCGGCGTTGCGCTCCTCGTCGCGGCTCTCCTCGTACGCGGCGAGGAAGCCGCGGAAGGTGATCACGGTGCCGCTCGCGGTGAACTCGGCGATCGTGCCGGCGACGGCGGTCGTGGGCGTCTCGGGCTCGGCGGCATCCGTCGCCGTCGGACCGACCTCGATCGTGACGGTCGCGGTCTGCCCCTTCGCGTCGGCCATCTGCGAGGCGACCGTCCGCTTCCAGATGAGGTCGTAGAGCTTGAACTCGCTGCCGCGCAGCACGCTCTGCAGCTCGGCCGGGGTGCGGAAGACCTCGCCCGAGGGGCGGATGGCCTCGTGCGCCTCCTGCGCGTTCTTCGACTTCCCGGCGTAGGCGCGGGGCTTCTCGGGCACGCTGTCGGCGCCGTACAGCTTCACGGCCTGGGTGCGCGCGGCCTGGATCGCCTGCTGCGAGAGCGACACCGAGTCGGTGCGCATATAGGTGATGTACCCGTTCTCGTAGAGCGACTGCGCGACGCGCATGGTGTCACGGGCAGAGAGCCGGAGCTTGCGCGCCGACTCCTGCTGCAGCGTCGAGGTCGTGAACGGCGCGGCCGGACGGCGCGAGTACGGCTTCGACTCGACGCGGCTCACTCGGCGCGCGACGGTGTCGTCGCGGAGCGCGGCGGTGAGGGACTGCGCGGTGGCCTCGTCGAGCACGACGGCCTTGCCGGTCAGCCGGCCCGAGTCGTCGAAGTCGCGACCGGTCGCGATGCGCTCGCCGCCGACACGCACGAGGCGCGCCTCGAACGACGAGGACTCCTTCGTGAACCGGCCGATCAGGTCCCAGTAGGAGGCGGCCACGAATGCGAGGCGCTCGCGCTCGCGGTCGACGACGAGACGCGTCGCCGCCGACTGCACGCGGCCGGCCGACAGCCCGGGCCCGACCTTGCGCCAGAGCACCGGCGAGACCTCGTAGCCGTAGAGCCGGTCGAGGATGCGCCGGGTCTCCTGCGCATCGACGAGCGCGGTGTCGAGCTCGCGGGTCTGGTCCTTGGCCTTGAGGATCGCGTCCTTCGTGATCTCGTGGAAGACCATGCGGCGCACGGGCACCTTGGGCTTGAGCTCCTGCAGCAGGTGCCACGCGATGGCCTCGCCCTCGCGGTCCTCATCGGTGGCGAGCAGGAGTTCGTCGGCGCCCTTCAGCGCGCGCTTGAGTTCGGCGACCGTCTTCTTCTTCGCGTCGGAGACGACGTAGTACGGCTCGAACCCGTTCTCGACGTCGACGGAGAACTTGCCGAGCGAGCCCTTCTTCAGCTCGGGCGGCAGGTTCTTGGGCTCGACGAGGTCGCGGATGTGCCCGACCGAGGAGAGCACCTCGTAGCCGTCGCCGAGGTATTGGGCGATCGACTTCATCTTGGTCGGCGACTCCACGATCACGAGTTTCTTCGCGCCAGACACCGGACTCCTCTTGCTCATGGACGAAAAACGAGGGACGCACATCATCGCCGCGCCCCCGAGCGGTGTGCCATCGGCCGGCGGATGACGCCGACATGGCACACCATACACATATCGACCGTGAGGACACCCCTCGTGGCGCGGTGCGACGCGGGGAGGAAAGTCCCTTGCGGCCGTGCAGGACGAGTGGAGAATGGCCGCATGGACACGTCATCCGGCACCTACACCGCCAAGCTGATCGACGGACCACTCGAGGGGAAGACGGTCTCGACCGGGTTCCTCGACACCGGCGATCCGCAGCCGAGGATCAGCTTCCCCGGCGACGGCGGGAAGCACTACATCTACTCCCGAGGAGCGGGGCTCGAGTTCGACGAACCGGGCGACGACCGGCCGTCGGCGGTCGAGTACCGCTTCATCGAGACCGTCTTCGACTGAGGCGGATGCCTGAGGCGTGACGCACCACGTCGGTGCGCCACGCCTCAGGCGCGCGTGCCGTCGCGGCTACACGTGTCGCTCGTCGACGCCGTCGTAGTGCGACAGCGGCCGGATGAGCGCGTTCGACGCGGCCTGCTCGATGATGTGCGCGGTCCAGCCCGTGACCCGTGAGGCGACGAAGAGCGGCGTGAACGTCTCGGTGTCGTATCCCATGAGGTGGTAGGCGGGGCCCGAGGGGTAGTCGAGGTTCGGGTGGATGCCCTTGCGCTCGACGAACTCGCCCGAGAGCGTGTCGTACAGCTCGGCGAGGTCGGGCCGGTCGTAGTGCGAGATGAGCGTGTCGAGCGACGCCTTCATGGTCGGCACGCGCGAGTCGCCGTTCTTGTACACGCGGTGGCCGAAGCCCATGATCTTGCGCTTCTCGGCGAGCGCGGCGTCGAGCCACGGCACGACGTTCTCCGCCTCCCCGATCTCGTCGAAGATCCGCATCACGGCCTCGTTCGCGCCGCCGTGCAGCGGGCCCTTGAGCGCGCCGATGGCGCCGGTGACCGCGGAGTACAGGTCGGAGAGTGTCGAGGTGATGACTCGGGCCGTGAAGGTCGACGCGTTGAAGGAGTGCTCCGCGTAGAGGATCATCGACACGTCGAACGCGTCGACGACGACCTGGTCCGGGACCTCGCCGAACGACATGTGGAGGAAGTTCGCGGAGTAGTCGAGGTCGTCGCGCGGCGGCACGGGCTCCCCACCGCGCCGGCGACGCTGGTCGTAGGCGACGATCGCGGGAAGTGCCGCGAAGAGCGCCATCGACTTGGCGAGGTTCGCCTCGCGGCTCGCGTCGTCGGTGGTCGGGTCGGAGGCGCCGATCACGCTCACGGCAGTGCGCACGACGTCCATCGGGTGCGCGGTCGTCGGCAGCAGGTCGATCGCGGACTTCACGTTCGGCTGCAGCGCACGGCCGGCACGCTCGGTGGCCCGGAACTCCGCGAGCTGCGCGGCATCCGGCAGCTCGCCGTGCCAGAGCAGGTAGGCGACCTCCTCGAAGCGCTTGGTCGCGGCGAGCTGCTGCACCGGGTACCCGCGGTAGAGCAGCGAGTTCGTCTCGGGGTTCACCTTCGAGATCGCGGTCGTGTCGACCACGACGCCCGCGAGACCCTTGCGGATCTCGGGCACGGACGCCGGGGCGGTCATCGTGTCGGTCATGTCGTGCTCCTCTCAGGTCGCGCGTCAGCGCGCGACCGTGAAGTTGAAGATGGAGGTGTCGAAGTGGTTGTAGCCCTCGTAGTCGATGAGCTCGTAGAGGTCGGCCCGGTGCTGCATCTGCGGGAGGAGGCCGGTGAGGGCACCGGCATCCGTCAACTGGTCGAGGCCGCGCTCGGCGGCGCCCATCGCGAGGCGGAGGAGCGAGACCGGCCAGATCACGAGGTTCATGCCGACGTCGGCGAGCTGCTGCACGGTGAAGAGCTCGCTCTTGCCGAATTCGGTCATGTTGGCCAGCAGCGGCACGTCGACGGCGGCGCGCATGGCCGCGAACTCCTCGAGCGAGCGCATCGCCTCGGGGAAGATCGCGTCGGCGCCCGCGTCGACGAGCGCCTTGGCGCGGTCGATCGCCGCGTCGAGGCCGTCGACCGCGGCGATGTCGGTGCGCGCCATGACGAGGAAGTTCGGGTCGCGCCGGGCGTCGACGGCCGCCCGGATGCGCTGCAGCGCCGTGTGCTCGTCGACGACCTGCTTGCCGTCGAGGTGGCCGCACCGCTTGGGGTTGATCTGGTCCTCGATGTGGAGGCCGGCGAGGCCCGCGTCCTCCATCTCCTGCACGGTGCGGGCGACGTTCATGGGCTCGCCGAAGCCGGTGTCGGCGTCGACGATCGCGGGCAGCTCCGTCATCCGCGCGATCTGCTTCGCCCGGCCCGCGACCTCGGTGAGGGTCGTCAGCCCGATGTCGGGCAGGCCGAGGTCGGCGGAGAGCACGGCGCCCGAGATGTAGACGCCGTCGAAGCCCTTGCGCTCGATGAGCCGGGCCGAGAGCGGGTTGAACGCGCCGGGGAAGCGCAGCAGCTCGCCGCTCGCGAGGCGCTCGCGGAAGCCCGCGCGCTTGTCGGCCGGGGTGGTCTGGGCGTACAGCATGGGTCCTCCTAGAAGATGCCGCGGGGCGTCTCGAACTGGGCGAGCACGCCGGGTGCGGCGATGATCGTGAGCCGGCCGAGCTCGTCGGGGCCGAGCTCGGGCAGGCGCTGGGCGACGTCGAGGAAGCGCTCGATCTCGGCCGCCTCGAGGACGCCGTCGGCCAGCGTGCGGAACTTCTCGACGTACTGCTCACGGCCGAACGGCCGGGCGCCGAGCGGGTGCGCATCGGCGACGGCGATCTCGTCGACGATGGTCGAGCCATCCGTCAGCGTGATCTCGACGCGGCCGCCGAACGCCTTCTCGGCGATGTCGAGCGAGTGGTAGCGACGCGTCCACTCCGGGTCCTCGACCGTCGTGACCGTGCGCCACAGCGCGACGGTGTCGGGTCGGCCCGCGCGCTCCGGCGCGTACGAGTCGACGTGGTGCCAGGTGCCGTCCTGCAGGGCGACGGTGAAGATGTACGGGATCGAGTGGTCGAGCGTCTCGCGCGACGCGGTCGGGTCGTACTTCTGCGGGTCGTTCGCGCCCGAGCCGATCACATGGTGCGTGTGGTGCGACGTGTGGATGACGACGCTCGCGATGCGCGACGGGTCGGCGACGAGCTCGGGGTGCTCGCGGTTGAGCTTGCGCGCGAGGTCGATGAGGGCCTGCGCCTGGTACTCGGCCGAGTGCTCCTTGGTGTAGGTGTCGAGGATGGCGCGCTTCGCCTCGCCCTGCTCGGGCAGCGGCACCTCGTAGCTCGCGTCGGGACCGTCGAGGAGCCAGGCGATCACGCCGTCCTCGCCCTCGTAGATCGGCACGGGGCTCGTCTGCCCGCGCATCGCGCGGTCCACGGCCTCGACGGCCATCTTCCCGGCGAAGGCCGGCGCGTGCGCCTTCCACGTCGAGATCTCGCCCTTGCGCGACTGGCGGGTCGCGGTGGTCGTGTGCAGCGCCTGGCCGATGGCCTGGAAGATCGTCTCGGGGTCGAGGCCGAGGAGCGTGCCGATGCCCGCGGCGGCCGACGGGCCGAGGTGGGCGACGTGGTCGATCTTGTGCCTGTGCAGCGAGATGGCCTTCACGAGGTCGACCTGGATCTCGTAGCCCGTGGCGATGCCGCGCACGACGTCGCGACCGGTGAGTCCGCGCTGCGAGGCGAGGTGCTGGGCGACCGCGACGATCGCGGGGATGTTGTCGCCCGGGTGCGAGTACTCGGCCGCGAGGAACGTGTCGTGGAAGTCGAGTTCGCGCACGGCGACGCCGTTCGCCCACGCGGCCCACTCGGGGCTCGTGCGGCGCGCGGGCTCGAGTCCGAACACGGTCGCGCCCTCGCCGCCGACCGACACCGGGTGCGCGGTCGCCTGCGAGCGGGCCGCGATGATCGGGTCGCGAGTGAGGGATGCCGCGGCGACCGAGGCGTTGTCGATGACGCGGTTGACGACCATCTCCGCGACCTCGTCGGTGACCTCGACCGGGTCGGCGGCGACCTCGGCGATCTTCCAGGCGAGCTGGTCGGGACGGGCGAGGTTCTCCTCGCTCCGGTGGACGCGCACGTGGTGGAGCTGCACGGTTCGGCCTTTCGGTTCGGTGTTCGCTTCGTTCGTTCAGGTTGCCTGCGGGCCCGGTGCGGACCGGCGGGGCGGGCCCGTGTCGACCGGGCGGTCGTGGGGGCGAGCGGATGCCGCGCTCACGCGACGCGCGACCCGTCGTCGGCGCCGGGCGGCGCGGCGACGTCGTCGTCGGGCGCACTCGCGAGCGCGTTGGTCAGGCTCCGGTGCAGGTGCACATGGGTCGCGTGCGAGGCCAGCTCGGCGTCGCCCGCGATGATCGCGTCGACGATGAGCTCGTGCTCCCCGGCCGCGGCTCGGAGGCGGTCGGGGTTGTGCCGCGACAGGCGGCGGATGCGCGCCGAGTGGAGCTGGACGCTCCGGAGCGCGCTGCCGAGGAACGGGTTCGCGGCCGCCTCGTCGATGGCCCGGTCGAGGTCGTCGACGATCTCGAAGTAGCGCGTGAGTCCGGCCTCGCCCTCGGCGAGGAGTCGGGGAGCGTCGTGGAGGCGGTCGCGGATCGCGAGGAACGGGGCATCCGCTCGTCGTCTCGCCGCGAGGCCGGCCGCGCGAGCCTCGAGCGCCTCGCGGAGTTCGTAGAGCGCGACGATGTCGGCGCGGGAGATCGCGGTCACGATGGTGCCGCGCGCGGTCGGCTCGACGAGGCCGTCGGCGGCGAGGCGGCGCAGCGCCTCGCGCACGGGCGTGCGGCTGACGCCGAGGCGCACCGACTGCTCGACCTCCTGGAGCACGGTGCCCGGGCCGAGCACGCCGTCGAGGATCTCGCCGCGGAGGGTGTCGTACGCCCGCTCCCCTGCTCGCATGCTGTTCCTCCCGTCTTCGTCGGCGACGACTCATGTATACACGGACGCCGCCTGCGCTGCAAGTGCGGGTGAGCATCCCGGCTTGTTTGCAGCGATCGTGCGCGGCGCACTCCGATCTGTGTATACACGACTCGCGCTCACGCGCGGGACACGGCGGGCCGGGCGTGAACGGTGCGGGTGAGCGCTCAGCGACGTCTCACCTGTCCCAGCCCGGCGGACCGGCGCGTGCCGACCCCGTGGCCCGGAGCGGACCGTGGGCGACCGCGACCGACACGACCGCGACGGCGCCCTCGACCCGGCACCCGACGAGCGTCGCGCCGTTGCGACGCGCGAGGTCGCCCGCCAGCGCGCATGGTTCGCCCGCGACGGCGCCGCTCAGCGCGTCGGCCGCAGCGAGCGCGGACGCGTCCGCCGCGTTCGCGGCCGACTGCGATGCGACGGATGCCCCGAGCACACCCGTCACCCCGATGGCCAGCGCCACGACCGCGCCGAGGATCGCCACGGCGACGACCGTCGCCGCCCCCGATTCGTCGTCGGACCCGCCCGCCCGCCACGACCCGGTCGGCGCGGGGACCGTCACAGCCCGCCCCGCATCGCGCACGACTCCGCGCGGAGTGCGATCGCCGCGAGCACGCCGCCCGGGCTCGCCGACAGCGTCGCGCAGACGAACTCGCCGTCCTCGGCGACCGCGAGGCTCGCCCCGCCGACGTGCCGCCCCGCGATCCCGGCCGCCACCTCCACGGTCTCGCCGCGACCCAGCGCTCGGGCCGCGTCGGCCGCGGCATCCGCGAGACGGACCTGCAGCGCCACCGCGTGCACCGAGGCGAGCGCGGCGGCCAGCACGAGGGCGATCGCGGGCAGCGCGACGGCGAACTCCGCCGTCACGCTGCCCCGCTCGGGGTCAGCCGACCGTGAGCGCATTCCGCACGAGATCGGTGAGGATGCCGCGGACCTCGTCGCCGCGGAGGATGACGACGAGGAGCCCGGCGAAGCCGACGGCGGCCATCGTCGCGACGGCGTACTCGGCGGTGGCGGCGCCGCGGTCGCCCGCGAGCCGACGGGCGATCGCCGTGAGGCCTCGACGGGCCGCGCCGAGCGCGCGGCGTTCGGGGGACGGCCCACCGGTGGATCGTGACTGGTGCATCGGGTACTCCTTCTCTCAGCCGCACGCGGCGGCGACGGTGGCACGAGTCGGGACGTCGTCACACGGCACCGCCGAGCGTGCCCGTGACGACGGAGAACATGAGCGGGGCGACGCCGAGCAGCACGAACGCCGGAAGCACGCAGCAGCCGAGCGGCAGCATCAGTCGGACCCCCAGCCTCGCGGCGCGCGCGGCGCCCTCGGCGCGGGCTGCGCCCCGGATGCGGGCCGCCTCGGCGCGGAGCAGCTCCGCGACGGGTGCGCCGGCGCGCTCGGCGAGCGCGACCACGGAACTCGCCGCTCCGGGCGTCATCGATCCGGGAAGGTGCCTGGCCGACGCCTCCAGCACGATGCGCTCGGCCCTCGCGACCGACGCGCCGCTCGAGAGGGCCATCGCGAGCAGCTCGAGTTCGAGCCCCGCGGCGGGGTGCGCGACCGCGGCCCGCCGGATGAGCGCCCGGTTCCACCTCGCCCCGCACCAGAGCAGTGCCGATCCGGTCACGAGGCAGGCGAGCCCGATCGGCCCGCCGAGGAGCACGCCGAGCGTGTCGAATCCGAGCAGGGCGCCGAAGGCGACGGCGATCAGTGGCAGCGCCGCCACCAGTCGGGCGCTCGCCGCCGGACCGGCGAGGAGTGCGGCGGCCTCCCGGCGGAGCTGGGCCTCGTCGCGCAGGCTCGCGGCGATCATCGTGAGGCAACGCGCGAGCGGCGCGCCCGAGGCATCCGCGACCGACCACGCCGTCGCGAGCACCGCCCACGCGGGTGCGGCACCCGCAGCCCCGGCCGCGCCGATCGCCTCGGCGACCGGCTTCCCCTCGGCAGCGGCCCGCGCCGCGCGGGCGATCAGCGCGGCATCGGCGGAATCGGCATCGTCGGCGGCGGCGGCGGCGGGCCGAGCCGACCCGTCCGCGTCGTTCGTCGATCCGTCGAGCGCGGCCCACGCCGTCGCGGGAGCGAGCCCGGCCGTCAGCAGCGCGGCCATCCGCTCGGCGATCCCCGCGACCCGGTCGGGACCGACCGAGTCGTCCGCGCGCCGCCGGCCGAGGATCCGTGCCGGCACGACGGGCATCCGGAGCGTCAGCACGCCTCGACCTCCAACCGGTCGCCCTCGAGACGCAACCCGCCGATGCCGGCCACGCGCCGTCGGCCGTCGATGCGCTCCAGGTGGACGATCACGTCGAACGCGCTCACCGCCTGACGCGCGACCGCCCGGGCGGTCATGCCGGTCGTGGCGCCGAGCGCCTCGAGTCGCGCCGGCACGTCGGCCAACGAGTTCGCGTGGAGCGTGCCGGCCCCGCCGTCGTGCCCGGTGTTCAGCGCCGAGAGGAGGTCGCGCAGCTCGGGGCCGCGGCACTCCCCCACGACCAGGCGGTCCGGCCGCATCCGGAGCGCCTCGCGGAGGAGCACGTCGAGCCCGATGCGCCCGGAGCCCTCGAGGTTCGCCTGCCGGGCCTCGAGCGACACGACGTGCGGATGCGCAGGCCGGAGTTCCGACACGTCCTCGAGCAGCACGATGCGATCGCCGGGCGGCGCCTCCGCGAGGAGCGCGCCGAGGAGCGTCGTCTTGCCCGTCCCGCCCGCGCCGGTGATGAGGAGGTTCCGCCGCTGCGTCACCGCGTCGCGCAACCGACGCTCCTGCTCCCCGTCGAACATGCCGCTGCGGGCCAGCGCACCGAGCCTCGACCCCGCGGCGCGCGGCACCCGGACCGACAGGAGCGTGCCGGAGACCGACAGCGGCGGGAGCACCGCATGCACCCGGATGCCGTCGCCGAGGCGGACGTCGACCGCGGGCGTCGCCTCGTCGATGTGCCGACCGCCTCTGGCGATGAGGTGCACCGCGAGCGCGCGGACCTCGCCCTCGTCGGCGCGCCATCCGCCGTGGTGCTCCGGTCCGAGGCCCCGATCGATCCAGAGCCCGCGCTCGCCGTTCACGAAGAGGTCGGTCACGCCGGGATCCGAGGCGAACGGCGCGAGGGGGCCGAGCGCGGTGACGTCCGGCGCGATCGCCTCCACCGCTCGGAGAGCACCCGGCGCGCCTGCCGGCCCCTCGCCTCCCGGATGCATCCGCTCGGAGCCGGGCGGCGCCCACGCGAGCGCGGCCGCGCTCGAGCCGGGCGGCGCCCACGCGAGCGCGGCCGCGCTCTCCCACGAGGGGACGGGGACGAACGCTGCGGGCATGGGCACGACGCTAGGCGGGTGCCGGAGCGGCTCCCGGCGGGAGACGGCGGAAACGAGACGAGCTCCCCACCACGCCGTTGTGGAGGAGAGCTCGCGCGATCGGCATCGGATGCCGCGTTAAAAGAAGGGGGCGGCACCCATTGGGGGGAACAGGTGCCGCCTCGGCAGCGCACGGATTGGGGGGAATCGCGAGCGCTGCAGGCCTCGAATCGAAGTTGTTCGGGCGTACATCAGTGTATGGGCTGGAGATCCATGCGCAAGTACTTTTTGTCCTCATTTGTGCGGACGCACAGAAATCTCTGCGAGATCCTCCAGTGACTGGTCGGATGTCGACGGAAATCGAGGGTGAAACGGACCGCGAGCGACGGTTTCCGCACCCCGCGGGGGTCGAGCACCGGGAGACGAACGGCTCGAGCGGCTGCACGCCTGCCCCGTCGCGCCCCCTCGCGCCAGCCCAGCGTACGCCCCGCAGGGCCCTTCCATGCGCGACACACGCAGCGAAACATCGGGGAGCGGGCGCTATGGTGCTGTGTGGGGCAGGCGACCCGTCATCTGAACACTTCGCGAAGGAGCGATCGCACCACTATGAACGCGCAGATCGATCACGCGCTCGAGGAGATCCGGCGCTTCCGCCCGAGTCCCGAGTTCGCCGCCCAGGCCGTCGCCGACGAGGGCCTCTACGACGCCGCTCGCGCAGACCGGCTCGAGTTCTGGGCCGACCAGGCCCGCACGCTGCTCCAGTGGGAGAAGCCCTTCACCCGCACGCTCGACTGGACGAACCCGCCGTTCGCGAAGTGGTTCGACGACGGTGAGCTCAACGTCGCCGTCAACTGCCTCGACCGGCACGTCGAGGCCGGCCTCGGCGACCGCGTCGCCATCCACTGGGAGGGCGAGCCCGGCGACTCCCGCGACATCACGTACGCCGAGCTGACCGACGAGGTCAAGCGCGCGGCCAACACGCTGACCGACCTCGGGGTCGGCGAGCAGGATCGCGTCGCGATCTACCTCCCCATGATCCCCGAGGCCGTCGTCGCCATGCTCGCCTGCGCGCGCATCGGCGCCATCCATTCGGTCGTCTTCGGCGGGTTCAGCGCAGACAGCCTCGCGTCGCGCATCGACGATGCCGAGGCATCCGTCGTCATCACAGCGGATGGCGGCTACCGCAAGGGTCGCGTGTTCCCACTGAAGCCCGTGGTGGACGAGGCACTCGGCAAGGCCGAGGGCGGCACCGTGCGCAACGTGCTCGTCGTCAGGCGCGGCGAGAACGAGGTCGACTGGAACGCCGACCGCGACCTCTGGTGGCACGAGACGGTCGCGACCGCGTCGAACGAGCACGAGGCGAAAGGGTTCGAGGCGGAGCATCCGCTCTTCATCCTCTACACCTCCGGCACGACCGGGAAGCCGAAGGGCATCCTGCACACCTCGGGCGGCTACCTCACGCAGGCGGCGTTCACGCACCGGAACGTGTTCGACCTGCACCCCGAGCGCGACGTGTACTGGTGCACGGCCGACGTCGGCTGGATCACCGGGCACTCCTACGTCGTGTACGGCCCGCTCGCCAACGGCGCGACCCAGGTGCTCTACGAGGGCACGCCCGACACGCCGCACCCGGGTCGCTGGTGGGAGATCGTCGAGAAGTACGGCGTCACAATCCTGTACACGGCGCCGACCGCCATCCGCTCGTTCATGAAGCTCGGCCGGCAGATCCCGCACGAGTTCAACCTGCGCACGCTGCGGCTGCTCGGCTCGGTCGGCGAGCCGATCAACCCCGAGGCGTGGATCTGGTACCGCCACGTCATCGGCGGCGGCTCCATCCCGGTCGTCGACACGTGGTGGCAGACCGAGACCGGCGCGATCATGATCTCGGCACTGCCGGGCGTCACCGACCTGAAGCCGGGCTCGGCGCAGGTACCCGTGCCGGGCATCTCGATCGACATCCTCGACGACGACGGCACCGCGGTCGAGGGCGAGGGCGGGGGGCTGCTCGTGGCGACCGAGCCGTGGCCGTCGATGCTGCGCGGCATCTGGGGCGACCCGGAGCGGTTCAAGGAGACCTACTGGGAGAAGTTCGGCGACAAGTACTTCGCCGGCGACGGCGCCCGCCGCGACGAGGACGGCGACATCTGGCTGCTCGGCCGCGTCGACGACGTCATGAACGTCTCGGGCCACCGCCTGTCGACCGCCGAGATCGAGTCGTCGCTCGTCGCCCACCCGTGGACCGCCGAGGCCGCCGTCGTCGGCGCCTCCGACGAGACCACTGGCCAGGCCGTGGTCGCGTTCGTGATCCTCAAGGCCAGCCAGGTCTCGCACGCGACCGACCCGTTCGAGGCCAGCGAAGAGCTGCGCAAGCACGTCGCCACCCAGATCGGCGCGATCGCACGCCCGCGGCAGGTCTTCATCGTCAACGAGCTGCCGAAGACGCGCTCGGGCAAGATCATGCGGCGCCTGCTGCGCGACCTCGCCGAGGGCCGCGAGGTCGGCGACACGACGACCCTCGCCGACACGTCGATCATGGAGGTCATCAGCGCCCAGGTGCGCTGACCCGTTCGAACAGCGGATGCCGCGGCCGGAGTTCCGGCCGCGGCATCCGTCGTCTCGGGCCCGACGACCGCGTCAGATTGCGCACCGTCGTCGTTCGGTTGGTGCGCGGACTGACGTTCGTAGGCCGTCATCGCCGTTTGTAGGACGCGGTTCCGGGCGTCCGGCCTACGAACGATGCTTCGGCCTACGAACCCGCCGCTGAATCATCCGGCGGCCCTGCTCGCTTCCGTCGGTCGAGCCGATCTCCGTCGCGGAACCGCGGCAAGGTGCCTGCCGGCGGCGACGATCTCGAGGACAGCGGCCTCGATCATCGGCCACTTCCACCGCACCTGGTCCCCGCTGAATCGCAGCACGATGTATCCGCTCCGCCGCAATCGCTCATCCTGCTCGAGGTCGCGATTGCGCTGCGCGCGCGAGGAGTGCGGACCGTATCCATCGAGTTGGATGACGAGCCGTGTGCCGATGAGTCCGTCGACGGGGGTGCCCATCGAGCTCGACCTGCGGCACCATGTCGACGCCGCGGAGTGCCAGTCTCACCCGAGCGATCGACTCGAGGCCCGAGTCCGCGAGCGCGTTCGAGTACGTGAGGACGTGCGCGAGTCGGGTTCGGCCGACCGCGGCCTGGCGGAGTTCGTCGAGTCCGATCTTCCTCCGCCTCAGCGCGGAGTCGACGACGGCGACGGCGTCCTCCAGAGGCCGGCACTCGGCGATCTGGGCCAAGGTCCGCTTGAGCGGGACGATCACCGCCCGCACCCTCGGAGCGAGCGTCGGCTCGGGTCTCCTCGTCCAGTGCACGACGAGTTCGCGATGCCCGGTGCCCAGCGCGCTCCGCGCGTCGCGGAGGATTCGCGGTGTGTTGTGCGCGGCGCACAGGTGGAGTTCCGGCACCTCGAGATCCCACAGCCCATGGACCGGCGCCGCTGACACGCACGCGAGCGTCGCCCCCGCGTGGACCGCGTGCACGACCGCATCGCTGCACTCGGTGTCGGCAAACCAGTCGCGTCGGACCTGACGAATGATCCCGGCCTGCAGAGCTCCGCGCACGAGCCGCGGCGAGACGGCCGCATTGCGGAGCTGGACCCGATGGGCGATCTTCCACTCGCCGAGGGCTGATCGCACACGCAGGAGGTCTTCGGCACGAACGGTCATGTCGACGAGCCTCGCGAACCGCCCGCGTGGGAACGGTTCGGCCGGTCGGCGCCTGTGAGCCGAGCGGCGGCGACCGCTGCGCGGGAGGACGAGTCGCACTGCGACTTCGGACGGCGCCGGATCGGGCTCGCTTCGTAGGACTCGGGTCGGAATGCAGGTCGCTCCAACCGAGGCTCGGCCTACAGGACGGCGTCCGGCCTACGTCCATCCTGGCGGACTCGCCGACACGCCTCCCCGACGAGCGGATGCCGCGGCCGGAGGTTCCGGCCGCGGCATCCGACCTCGGCGAACGCGCGGGCCGACACGGAGCGGGCGCGGGCGCCGAGCGCCGGGCCCGGGTGCGGGGCCCGCGACGAGCTACGCGAACTCGACGACGAGCTCGACCTCGACGGGCGCGTCGAGGGGGAGCACGGCGACGCCGACGGCCGAACGCGCGTGCCGACCGGCATCCCCGAACACCTCGCCGATGAACTCGGACGCGCCGTTGATCACGCCCGGCTGACCGGTGAAGGCGGGGTCGGATGCCACGAATCCGACGACCTTGACCACGCGCGTGACCCGCTCGAGCGAGCCGAGCTCGGCCTTCACCGCGGCGAGGGCGTTCAGCGCGCACAGCCGCGCGTACGCCTTCGCGTCATCGGCGGGCACGAGGCCGTGGCCGTCGCCCACCTTGCCGTTCGCGGGCAGGGCGCCCGCGACGAACGGCAGCTGGCCCGACGTGAAGAGGAGGTTGCCCGTGACCACGGCGGGGACGTAGGCGGCGACGGGTGCCGCGACGGCCGGAAGCTCGACGCCGAGCTCGGCCAGGCGGTCCTCGACGGCGCCCATCAGGCGTCGCCCTCGAACTGCTTGGCGGCCTGAGCGGCCGCGGCCTGGCCGGCGGATGCCGCAGCCGACGACTCCCCGCCGACGGGACGCTTCAGGTAGGCGACGAGCCCGCCCTCGGGACCCTGCACGATCTGCACCAGCTCCCAGCCCTCGGAGCCCCAGTTGTTCAGGATCGCGGCGGTGTTGTGGATGAGCAGCGGGGTGGTGATGTACTCCCATGCGGGCATGGCGTCTCCTCGGTGTCGGAACGGGCGGCTATCCTGAGGCTCGAGCCGGCCGTGGGCGCTGCGGCCCCTCGGCATGCCGGATTTTGCCAGCCTTCCTCAGTTAGGCTCCACTCTATGTCTGCCCAAAAACCCATGAGCGATGTCGCCACCGGCGTCCTCGGCTTCGTCGGCATGAGCGCACTCGCCGGCATCCTCGTGACCGCCGCGGTGACCCCTGCGCTCGCCGTCACGGGCATGGCCGCGAACAACAGCATCAACATGTTCGAGAACCTCCCCGCGTACCTCAAGATCGGTGCGCTCTCGGAGAAGACCGACATCTACGCGACCCGTTCCGACGGGTCGGAGGCGCTCCTCGCCTCGTTCTTCGACGAGAACCGCGAGGAGGTCGCGTGGGACGCGATCAGCCAGTACGCGAAGGATGCCGCGGTCGCCGGTGAGGACCCGCGGTTCTACGAGCACGGCGGCATCGACATCCAGGGCACGGTCCGCGGTGCGGTCAGCACCGTGACCGGACGCGACGTCCAGGGCGGTTCCTCGATCACGCAGCAGTACGTCAAGAACGTGCTCATCAACAACGGCGTGAACGCGGCGCTGACCGAGGAGGAGAAGGACGCGGCGTACGCCGAGGCCACCGAGGTCTCGGCGGAGCGCAAGCTCAAGGAGATGCGCTACGCGATCGCGCTCGAGAAGGAGTCCACGAAGGACGAGATCCTCCTCGGCTACCTCAACATCGCCGCCTTCGGCGGACGCGTGTACGGCATCGAGTCGGCCGCGTCGTACTACTTCGGCACCAGCGCGAAGGACCTCACGCTCCCGCAGGCGGCGAGCCTGATCGCGATCGTCAACCACCCCGAGAAGTTCCGCCTCGATCGACCCGACAGCGAGGAGAACGGCGCGAACACGGTCGTGGGCGACGAGACGGTGCCCTACGCCGCCAACAAGCAGCGGCGCGACTACATCATCGACGAGATGCTCGAGTACGGGAAGATCACGCAGGAGGAGCACGACGCGGCGATCGCCGAACCCGTCGCCCCCAAGATCACCGAGCCGAGCACGGGCTGCCAGACCGCCCAGGGCTCCGCGTACTTCTGCGATTACGTCGCGAACGTGATCCGCAACCAGTACGACCTCCCCGAGACCGAAGACGTCAACGAGGGCTCCGTGCTGCTGCAGCAGCGCGGCCTGAAGATCTACACCACGCTCGACCTCGACCTCCAGAACCGCGCCGAGACCGCGATCGCCGAGAACATCCCGTTCACCGACCCGCGCTTCGACGTGGGCTCGGTGGCCGTGAGCGTCGAGCCCGGCACCGGCCGGATCCTCGCGATGGCCCAGAACAAGAAGTACTCGGCCGACCCCGAGGTGCTCGAGAGCAGCAACGAGTACTCGGCCGTCAACTACAGCACCGACCAGGACTACGGCGGCTCGAGCGGCTTCCAGCCCGGTTCGACGTACAAGGTCTGGACGCTCGCCGAGTGGCTGAACGAGGGCCACTCGCTGCTCGAGTCGTTCAACGGCTCCAAGCGCGCGTTCACCCACTTCACCAACTCCTGCGAGGGCGACTTCGTCGGTTCCTACGAGCCCAACAACGACGACTCGACCACCGCGAACAACGCCGTCGAGGCGACCAAGTGGTCGGTGAACTCGAGCTTCATGGCCATGGCCCAGCAGATGGACCTCTGCAACATCAAGAAGACCGCGCAGGCCTTCGGCATGCACCGCGCCGACGGCGGCGACCTGACGATGTACCCCTCCGACGTGCTCGGCACGCAGGAGATCGCGCCGGTCACGATGGCGGCCGGCTTCGCCGGCATCGCGAACGACGGCAAGACCTGCACGCCCATCGCGATCGACCGGATCGTCGCGTCCGACGGCGAGGAGATCGCCCCGCCGACGTCCACGTGCACCCAGTCGGTGACCGCGGATGTCGCGCACGCCATGCAGTACGCGATGCAGCAGACCTTCAACGGCGGTACGGCGTCGCAGTCGAACACGGGCACCGGCGTGCCGCACATCGGCAAGACGGGTACCACCGACTACGCGTTCGACACCTGGATGAACGGCGCCAGCAAGGAGGTCGCCACGGCGGTCTGGGTCGGCAACGTCACGGGCGGCGACAACCGCACGAGCCTGCGCTCGATCGACTTCGCGAGCGGCTACGGCGCGTCCGCGCGTCACCGCATCTGGAGCGCGATCATGACGGTCGCCGACAACAAGTACGGCGGCGGCGCGTTCACCGAGCCGAAGGCCGAGTACTTCAAGCAGGTCCTCGTCGACATCCCGAACGTGGCGGGCCTCAGCGTCGACGCCGCGAAGCAGGCGATCGAGGCCGCGGGCTTCCAGTTCGAGCAGGGCCCCGAGGTCGACAGCGACCAGCCCAAGGGCATGGTCGCGGGCACCGACCCGTCCGGCCAGGCCGGCCGCGGTTCGCTCGTCCGGGTCCTCATCTCGAACGGCAAGGTGTCGGGCGTCCCCGACGTGCGCGGCATGGACCGCGACTCGGCCGAGTCGACGCTGAGGGATGCCGGCTTCAAGGTCCAGGTCCGCGAGGAGGACACGAGCGACCCGACCCAGGACGGCGTCGTGATCTCGCAGTCGCCCGACGCGGGAGCGCAGGCGAAGTCCGGTGATCGCATCACGATCCTGGTGGGCAGGCTCTCGGTCGGAGGCCAGACGCCACCCGGCGGGAACGACGGCGGGGGCAACGACGGGTGAGTCCCCGAGCCTCCGGCGCCGCCACGTGGATCGCCTCGGCGGTCGGCGTGGCGGCGCTCGCCGCACTGGGGTGGGGCAGCCTCGTCGAGCGGACGCGGTGGACGCTCCGCCGGGTCGACGTCCCGGTCCTCCCGGCCGGCTCCGCACCGATCCGGGTCCTGCACGTCTCCGACCTGCACATGGCACCGTGGCAGACCTCGAAGCAGGAGTGGGTCGCCGCGCTCGCGGCGCTGGAGCCCGACCTCGTCGTCAACACGGGTGACAACCTCGGGCACGAACGCGGCATCGAGGGCATCCGACGGGCGTTCGCGCCGTTCCGGGGCGTACCCGGGGTCTTCGTCAACGGCTCGAACGACTACTTCGGCCCGGTCGTGAAGAACCCGTTCGGCTACTTCGGCGGTCCGTCGGGGCAGGTCGCCCGGGCCAAGCGACTCGACACGAAGGCGCTCCACGACTTCTTCGCCGAGCTCGGCTGGACCGACATCGACAATGCGGCGACCAGCCTCGACCTCCGCGGCACGCACCTCGAGTTCTTCGGCGTCGACGACCCGCATCGCGGGTACGACCGACTCGACCTGATCACCGCCGCGATCGACGACCTCCGTTCGGAGGACCCGCTCGGCGACGACGAGTGGCCCGATCGACCGACCGCGGCCGCACCCAGGCCGACCGTCACGGTCGGGGTCACGCACGCGCCGTACCAGCGGGTGCTCAACTCGTTCGTGACGCACGGCGCGCAGCTCATCCTCGCCGGCCACACGCACGGCGGACAGGTCTGCGTGCCCGGCTACGGCGCCCTGGTCGCCAACTGCGACATCCCCCGCAGGCAGGCGAGCGGGCTGAGCGTGTGGCGCCACGGCCTGCGCTCGGCGTTCCTCAACGTGTCCGCCGGACTCGGCACGTCGATCTTCGCACCCGTGCGCTTCGCGTGCCCGCCCGAGGCGACGCTGCTCACGTTGACCGCCGCCCGCTGACCGCCGGCGCGCGCCCTCCGCGCGGCCCGCCGGTGGTCAGCGGCACCGGAAATATCCGCTATCCTTGTTGAGGCCCACGGGCCACCGGGGTGTGGCGCAGCTTGGTAGCGCGCTTCGTTCGGGACGAAGAGGTCGCAGGTTCAAATCCTGTCACCCCGACCATCGTGAAGCCCCTCCTTCGGGAGGGGCTTCCGTCGTCTCCGCGACGGGTTCGGGTGCGCCCGAGAGGCAGCGGATGCCTCGCACGGCGGCCACCCCGCCCCCGGCCCCGCTCTCCGAGGCTCAGACGTCCCCTGCGCTCGCCTCGCGGCCGCGGGAACCGCCGGGCGTGTCGAAGCTCCGATCCCGCCCGCTCGCGGCTCTCAGGAGCATCTCGAGCGGCCCTCGTCCGACGTAGCGCCGCCAGAGCCAGGCGAACACCATCGAACCGACGATCAGGCCGACAAGCAGCGGCCACGAGTCATCCGTTGCGACGCCGCCGGGGCCGACCCGCTTCGACATCGACAGGACGACGAGCTGGCCCGTGTAGATCGTCAGCGGCATCGTGCCCATCGCGGTGATGGGCGACAGCAGCGTCGACGCGACGCGGCGAACCCGCGGCACCGCGAGCGCGGTCAGCGCGATCGTGCCGGCGAGGACGGCGAGCCCGACCCCGACGTTCCCGACCGTCTCCAGGGACGCACGCGCCGGGATCATCCAGTCGGCGGCGGGGTCGGCCCCGAGCACCTGGTTCTCCGGCATCGCGGCGGCCAGCGGGAGGCACGTCGACGCCGCGAGCACGCCGGCGAGGGCGTACCGGCGGACGGTGGCGGTCGCCGCGACGTCGGATCGCGCGAGTCCTAGTCCGATGAGCATCACCGGCACCCAGATGATCACGGGGTACGAGCCCGTGAGGAGCCACTCGACGACGATCCCGAGTTCGCCGGTCGCCGCAGCCTGGAGGGTCGGGTCGCGCTCCGCGAGGGCGGCGACCGCCGGCGCGACGGCGAGCAGCGCTGCGCCGGCCGCGAGCGCCGCGCGCGCGGGGATGAACAGCAGCGGCACCATGACGAGGAAGGCGATGCCGTACACGTCGAGGATCACGACCACGAGCGGGCGCAGCACCGCGATCGCGAACAGGCCGATCGCGAGGAGGATGGCGGCACGGATCGCGACCTGGCGTCGGAGTTCTGCGCGGTCGTCCGTCCGCGGGCGGGTGGCGCCGGTGATCAGCCCCAGGCCGACGCCGGCGGTCAGGGCGAAGAGCAGGCGCGGCCGCTCATCGGCGATCGCGATGAGGTCGGTGACCTGAGCGGATGCCACGGCGGGCGCCACGTGCGCCACGAACATGCCGATGAGCGCGATGCCGCGAGCCGCATCCACGCCCGCGATGCGCGACGCCGGGCGCCGTCGGGCCGCGATGCGGGAGTCGGCGTCCTCTGGCATGCGGCCCGATCAGCGTCTCGTCAGGGGCGGCCGAGGCCGTGGTAGGTCCAGCCGGCGGCGCGCCAGGACGCCGGGTCGAGCACGTTGCGACCGTCGATCACGGCCGGGTTCGCGACGAGGTCACGCACCGCGGCGGGGTCGAGGCCCCGGTACTCGCCCCATTCGGTGACGAGGACGACGAGGTCGGCGTCACGGAGCGCCTCGGTGGTCGAGGGCTCGTAGGCGAGCTGCGGATGCCGCAGCCTGGCGTTGTCGAGCCCCTCGGGGTCGGTCGCGACGACCTCGGCTCCGAGGCCCTTGAGCTGCACCGCGACGTCGAGGGCGGGCGAGTCGCGCACGTCGTCGGAGTCGGGCTTGAACGTGACGCCGAGGACCGCGACGCGGCGCTCGTTCACCGAACCTCCCATGGCCTCCACGGCCAGGTCGACGACCCGCTGACGGCGTCGCAGGTTGATCGCGTCGACCTCCTTGAGGAACGCGACGGCCTCGCCGCGCCCGAGCTCCTCGGCGCGCGCCGAGAAGGCGCGGATGTCCTTGGGAAGGCAGCCGCCGCCGAAGCCGACGCCCGCGTTGAGGAACCGGCGGCCGATGCGCGCGTCGTGGCCGATCGCGTCCGCGAGCTGCGTGACATCCGCCCCCGTCGCCTCGGCGATCTCGGCCATGGCGTTGATGAAGCTGATCTTGGTCGCGAGGAACGCGTTGGCGGCGACCTTGACGAGTTCCGCCGTCGCGTAGTCGGTGGCGATGCGCGGGGTGCCCGCGTCGAGCGCGGCACGGTAGATCTCGTCGAGCGTCGCGGCCGCAGCGTCGTCGGCGACGCCGTAGACGAGGCGGTCGGGCTCGATCGTGTCCTTCACGGCGAAGCCCTCGCGGAGGAACTCCGGGTTCCACGCCAGGGTCGCGTGCGGTGCCGCCTCGGCGAGCCGCTCCGCGAGGCGCGTGGCCGTGCCCACCGGCACCGTGCTCTTGCCCACGACGAGCGCGCCGTCGGCGAGGTGCGGGAGGAGGCTCTCGAACGCGGCGTCGACGAAGCGGAGGTCGGCGGCGTGGCTCCCCGCCGTCTGGGGCGTGCCCACCGCCAGGAAGTGCACCTCGGCGCCCGCGGCATCCGCCATGTCGGTGCTGAAGCGCAGCCGCCCCGAGGCGGTCGCGGAGGTCAGGATCTCGGGAAGGCCCGGCTCGAAGAACGGCGGACGTCCGGCGGCGAGTTCGGCGATCTTGCGCTCGTCGACGTCGACGCCGATCACGTCGTGGCCGAGTTCCGCCATCGCCGACGCGTGGACTGCGCCGAGGTAGCCGCAGCCGATGACCGAGATCTTCATGGGGTCCTTCCAGTGGGGATCGCGCGCACGGCGGGCGCCGCCTTCGCGAGCGCGATGGTGTCATGCAGGCACTCGACGGCCGGGTCGGCGACATCGAGTGCAGTCACAGGATAGTCGCTGCCGCCTGCAGCGATGCTGCGCCGCCGCCGCATGCTCAGCCGCAGGTAGCCTCGACGACCTCCACCGCCGTGCGGTTGATCATCGGCGTGGTCCGCACCTCGACCGGAGCATCGTCGGGCGTGCCCGCGAAGGTCGCCCGCACCACCGCGGTCTGGCCGTTGACCATGTCGACCGTGAACTTCTCCGCCGGGCGGCCGAGGTCGGTCACGGAGGGGCCCGTCGTCGCACCGTTGGCGGGATTCGGAACGGCCACCTCGGTCGTCGAGCCGCCGGCGGGGCCGTACAGGAAGACCTCCGTGCGGTACGCGCCCGGCTCGCGGGAGTCGATGTACTCCGGCAGCGAGAACTGCAGGTCGGCCGGGATGTCCATGCGCAGCGTGACCTCGACGGTGTAGGTCGGGGCCTCGGGGGTGCACGTGTCGGTCGTCACCTTCGCCGCGGTGTGCAGGTAGTAGTCGATCTTCGAGATCGACCGGTCGCGGAAGTAGACGCCGAGGACGGTCGCGCCGAGGTTCGTCTGCGGCAGCGTGCCGTCGAGGCGGGAGCCCTCGAAGAGCTGCTGCGTCGGCTCCTTCTCGGTCCACATCATGAGGCTGCCCGAGTTCGTCACGTCGATGAGCGCCTGCGCCATCTGCCAGATGTCGTAGTCGCCGGCCATCATCTTGTCGAACATCGCCGCGGATGCCGCGGCGAAGTACGCGTCCGACTCCGGCCCGCCCTCCGGGTAGCGGAAGTAGATCTCGTTGAGCAACTTCGACACGACGTTGTCGCTGGTGAGCTGCTCGCCGCCCGGGAGGGTCACCGGCCCGGTCACCTCGAGGATGCGGGACACCGCGATGGGATCGGTCATGACCACGGTGTTCGGCGTGATGCCGAGGTCGCGGTCCCAGCGCGAGCGGAGGAGGGCCGCCGCGGTCGGGAAGTCGGGGCGGCTGGTCGTCGCGTTGATCTCGGTGCGCAGGATGTCGTTGTAGAGCTGGTCGGCGCTCTCGTCGATCGGGGTGCCGATCGGCGCCTGCGTGTCGAGTTCGGTGCTCGAGACCTGGCGGTCGATCTTCACGGTGCCGTCGTCGACGCTGAGCAGCGTCTGGGCCGCGGGTCCGCCGCCGAGCGCGGTCGCCTCGGCGTTGTTCTCGAACGCGAGGAGCACGGTCTGCGGACCGTCGATGCCGAGCATCGCACCCGCGCCGGCGAGCGCGGCGTTGATCCCCGGCAGCGTGCCCTGGGCACTCGCGACGACCTGGCCGAACTGGTTCACGGCGTCGGAGACCGGCGCGATCGTCGCGTCGGTGTCGATGCCCGCCAGGTCGGCCTCGAGCCCGTCGAGGATGACCTGGGCGTCGGCCGCGATGTCGGTGGCCGAGCGCAGCGGCTCGAGGTCGAGCGCGCCGCTGTCGTCACGGGAGATCCCGAACTCGCCGACGAGGCCGCTGGCGGGCTGGACCACCTGCTCCGACACGTCGTCGACGCCCTCGGCGATGATGCGCACGGCGCGGACGTTCTCTCCGACCCCCGGCACCCATTCCGCCATGCGCCACACCGGGTTCGCCGTCGGCGCGGCCGCGCTGGACGCGGCGACCGACAGCTCGTCGGCGATCGGCTGGAGCTCGTCGAACCGGCGCTCGTCGGCGGCCTTCTGGAAGGCGACGACCTGGACCCGAGCGGTCTCGAGGTCGTCACGCACCGCGAGTGCGCTGGTCGCGAGCCACCACGCCGAGAGTCCGCCGCCGACGATGATGATCGCGAGCAGCGGCCAGAAGATGGAGTGGAAGATGATGCGACGACGACGCTTCCGGCGTCGGCTGCTGCCGCCGGAGCTGCGATGCTGCCGCTCGGGGGCGAGCACGAACTCGGGTGTCGTCACGAAGCACCATCGTAGACGCGACCGGCCGGGATCCGACCCGGAACCGGATCACGATCCCGACACGGCATCAGTAGGCGCCCTGCGCCCGGAGGACCGCTCGCGCGGTGCGGTAGAGGATGATGACGTCACCGGTCAGCGACCAGTTCTCGACGTAGTAGAGGTCGAGCCGGACGCTGTCGTCCCACGACAGGTCGGAGCGACCCTGCGTCTGCCACAGGCCCGTGATCCCCGGGCGCACGAGCAGCCGACGCCGCGCCCACTCGTCGTACCGCTCGACCTCGGACGCCAGTGGCGGCCTCGGGCCGACGAGCGACATCTCGCCCCGCAGGACGTTGACGAACTGGGGCAGCTCGTCGAGGCTGTACCGCCGGAGGATCGCGCCGATCCGGGTGACCCGCGGGTCGGCGCGCATCTTGAAGAGCACGCCGTTGCCGTCGGTGCGGTCGAGGAGGGTCGGCAGCTGCGCCTCCGCATCCACCACCATCGAGCGGAACTTCAGCATGCGGAACCGGGCGCCGTTCAGCCCCACCCGCTCCTGCGAGTACAGCGCGGGCCCAGGGCTGTCACGGCGGACGAGCACGGCGATCGTGAGGAACACCGGGCTGAGGACGATGAGCGCGATCGTGGCCACGACGAGGTCGAAGGCGCGCTTGGCCGCGTACTTGCGACCGGTGAACTCCGGGTAGTCCACCTGGATGAGCGGGAGGCCCGCCACCGGCCGGGCGTGGATGCGCGGGCCCGCGACATCCGTCAACGCCGGCGCAACCACCAGGTTGGTCGCGGTCGCCTCGAGCTGCCACCCGAGTTCGCGCATGCCGCGCGGATCGATCGTGTCGGCACCGGTGAAGACCACCGTGTCGGCTCGGGCGTCGCGCAACGCCTCGTCGATCGCGTCATACGCGCCGAGCACCGGGATTCCCGGCGCGAGTTCACGGGACGACTCGCCGTGCTCGGTGAGGGCGCCGACGATCAGGATGCCCGAGACGCCGTCGCGCGCGATCTGCTCGGCGACGTGGACCGACTTCTGGCGCTCGCCCATGAGGATGGCGCGGTGCAGGAAGCGCCCGGCCGCACGCTGGCGCAGCAGCCACTTCCGCCACGCCCACCGGCCGGTCATGAGCAGTGCGAGGCCGAGCGGGAGGGCGACGAGCACGTACGCGCGTCCGACCTCGGAACGGAGCAGGAACGCGCCGATCGCGAGCACAGCGAAGACCCGGATGCTCGCGTCGGCGATGCGCCGGTACTCGGCCGTCCCCGCGCCGATGATCGTGCGGTCGCGCGTGGCGAAGACGGCGAGCGAGACGAACCAGCCGGCGGCGAGGAGCGCCGACACGAGCGCGTAGCTCAGCAGGTAGTCGGCGTCGCCGTCGAGGCCGGGGATGCGGAGCGAGGTACCGGTGGTGCCGAAGCGGATGAACTGCGATCCGTACACGGCGAAGACGATCACGACGAGGTCGGTGACGAGGAGTCGTCGGGCGTAGGCGCGTTGCCACTCCTCGACCGCCTCGGCAGGACTCGTCTCCGTGGCGTGCCGTGCGAGGGTCATCGATCACCTCCGCCGCTGTGGCTCGGACCCCGATGACGGCCCCCGAGCGTCCGTCGTTCGGGTCGACGGACATGGACAGGCTAACGCGCGTCGGTCCTCCTTTGTGAGGACGACCTCAAGTCACCCCCGAAGTGGGGCGACTCCGTCGCCGGGTCCGCCGTGGCGGCCGCGGAGCCGCCCACCGCTCTCCTGCAGGTAGCAGACGCCGCAGAGCGACTCGTACGCCACCTCGGCGCCGTCGATCGCGACCTGGTCGCCGTCGAAGATGTACCGGCCGCCGACCCGGCGGCCGTTGAAGATCGCCTTCCTGCCGCATCGGCAGATCGTCTTGAGCTCCTCGAGGCTGTGGGCGACCTCGAGGAGGCGCCTGCTGCCGCCGAACGCGACGGTCTGGAAGTCGGTTCGGATTCCGTAGGCGAGGACCGGGATGTCGTCGAGCAGTGCGATCCGCAGCAGGTCGTCGACCTGATCGCCCGTGAGGAACTGCGCCTCGTCGACCAGCAGGCAGCTCACGTCGCGCCCGTGCGTCTCGATCACCGGGGTGCGGTGCCGCTGGAACACGTCGAGCACCTGGTCGTCGGGCGCGATCGTGAAGTCGACCTCGCGCACCACGCCCAGCCTCGAGACGATGTCGCGGTCGCCCTTGGTGTCGACCGCCGGCTTCGCGAGCAGCACCCGATGCCCGCGCTCCTCGTAGTTGAAGGCGGCCTGGAGCAGCGCGGTCGACTTGCCCGAGTTCATCGCGCCGTACCGGAAGTAGAGCTTGGCCACTACTCGAGCATCCCGTCCTCCGCCGCCCGGCGGATCAATTCGGCCCGTCGGCCGGCCGGCCGGCCGACCCTGGCGTACTTGTCGCGAGCCCGGCGGAGGTAGGTCTTCGCGGTCTCGTAGCCGACGTCCATGGTCGCGGCGACGTCGGCGGTCGACATCCCCTGCACGTAGAGCCCGACGGCGCGCCGCTCCGCGGCGCTCAGCGCGGCCTCGGGCGGGGCGGCGACCGCGAGCCCCGCATCGGCCGCGTCGGCGGAGCCGGACGGACGGTTCGATGCCCTCGGCACCCGCTCGCCCCGCAGCGCACGCCTCGCCGCCGCCATCACGTCCTCCACCGGCAGGGTCTTCGAGACGAAGGCATCCGCACCGGCGGCGAGGCAGCGCTCGCGCGACGCGTCGTCGTCGAGCGCCGTCACCACGACGACGATCGCGCCGGCGGCCCGACAGGCGCGGATCCGCGACTCGATGGAGACCGAGTCGCCGAGCTGGAGGTCCATGAGCACGAGGTCGACGGGGAAGTCGGGATGGCGGATGAGGTCGAGCCACAGCGTCGTGCGGACGACGACGCGCAGGTCGGGCGCGTGCTCGGCGATCCAACTGGCGATGCCGTCGACGATGACGGCGTGGTCGTCGAGGATCGCGACCCTGACGACCTCGTCGGCGTCGGGCTCAGGCGTCATATCGGAACTCCACCCGCACATTCTCTCGCGTGATCTCGAGATCGCCGCGCACTCCGACCGCACGCGCCACCGCGAGGAACCGCTCGACCTCCCGCCGTGACGGGGACGCGCTCCCCGCGGCGGCCACGACGTCGATGCGCACGATCTCGCCGCCGCCCTCCGCTGCGACCGCGATCCGGATCGACTCCGAACGCTCGGCGCTGCTCAGCCAGGACAGCAGGGCGGTGAGCGGCGGTCGCTGCTCGCTGCGGAGCCGCGCCGCCGTGGCGGCGGGATCGTCCACGGCGATCGGCACCTGGCGTGCCGCCCCGATGGACGAGGCGAGGTCGTCGAGCCAGGTGGACTCGATCCCTGCCTTCAGCGCGCGGCGGAGCATCTCCGCGAGTTCGCGGGCCCGGTCGGCGTCGGCCACGCTGATCCGCTCGGCGCTCATCACGGCCGCGAGGAAGGGCAGCACCTCCCTGCTCAGCACCGACACGCGGCCCTGCTGCACGGAGCGGACGATGCCGGCGCGGACGCCGCCGTCGCGCTCGAGCGCGATCGCGTTCGCCTCGCGCTGCCACGCGAGGCTCTCGCGCACGATGGTCGCCGAGTACGCCGCCCCCGCAGCGGAGAGGGCGAGCACCGCGACCGAGTTCACGGCGATGAGCGCGGCGGCGTTGGCCTGCGTCGCGCTCGCCCCGGCCGAACCGATCGCGAGGATCGCGAGGACGGCCGCGGCCACCGTGCCGGCCGCGAGCAGCGAGATCCAGGTGCTGAACGGCGCGAGTGAGAGGATCAGCACGCCCACGACGAGCGGCCCGTAGTCGTCGTACAGGTACCGGTTCGCGCCGACCGTGCTCACGTACTCCGCGATCGCGGCGCCGACCGCCAGCGCGACCGCGAACCAGAGCCGGTCGACGGTGAACGGCGCCCGCGCCGGGAGCGCCGACACCGTCGCCACGGCGCCCGCGGCGACCACGAACAGGATTCCGGCGAACGCGGCGACCGGCGATCCGACCTCGCTCCAGTGCCAGGCGGTCAGTCCGATCGACGTCGCCGCGGAGAGGATCGAGCCGATGAGCACGAGCGGGGCCGCCGCGACGCCGCCGATCGGGTCGACCTCCTGCTGCGTGAGGCGGAGTGCGGTGCTCATTCGCCGCCCTCCGGCACCGCGAGCATGACGGTGGTGCCGACGCCCGGGCGCGACCAGATCCGCGCGCGACCGCCCTCCTGCTCGATCCGGCCCCTGATGGAGGTGCGGAGGCCGATGCGATCGTCGGGGACGCGCTCAGGGTCGAATCCGCGACCGTCGTCGACGACCACGATCGTGACCTCGCCGTCGGCACGACCGAGCGCGACTTCGACGTCGTCGACGCCGGCGTGCCTGGCGACGTTCATGAGGCACTGCGCGACCGCGGCCTCGATCGCGGCGCGGCGCCGGGGACCGACCGCGGCGAGGACGTCCGGGGCACCCGACACGTTCACCGCCAGGCCGGCGTCGCGCGCGACCCCGAACGCGTCGGCGAGTGGCGCGGTACCCGTCGGGGCCGCGACGGTGGTCGTCGGCCCGCCTCGGCCGGCACGGAGCGGATCACCCTCCGCGTGCGCGGATCCGTCGCGCGTCCCGAGCGACGCGCCGGCGGCCGCGTTCGCACCCCCCGGCCCGGTGCGCGCTCCGGATGCCTCGGCCTCCTCCGCGTGCTCCGTCGCCCAGTCGCGCCCGACGATGAGCGAGAGGTCGTGGCTGATGGCGGTGCGCAGCCGCTCGTCGACCGGCCCGGAGCCGGACGCGGCGATCGCGACGAGGTGGCTCAGCGCCGTGTCGTGCAGGCGGGCGATCGCGCGCAGCTCGTAGTCGTGGCGGATGACGAGCTCGCGGGTCTGCTGGCTGGCCCGGTGCAGCGCGGTCTCGCGGCGGGCGTCGCTGCGCGTCATCGCGTCGTAGACCCGTGTGATCACCACGATGCCGAGCGCGGCGGCGGCTGCGGCGTTGGGAGCCCAGGCGGCGCCGGCGGCCGTCGCGCCGAGGAATGCGGCCGCCTCGCCGAGGCCCCAGCCGAGCGTCGCCCAGGCGATCGCGATCCGGGAACCGACGCCGGCGCCGCCGACGAGGAGCAGCGCGGTCCGGGGCATGGCGAGCAGTGCGTTGTTCGTCGTCTCGAAGCCGTTGCCCGGGGCCATCACGAGCACGGTCAGCCCGTACACGACCGCCGTGCCGCCGAGCAGGTACACCACCGTGAGGGTCACGCTCGGATGAAATGCCACGAGCGCGAAGAGCGCGGCCTGGACCCCGACCAGCACGAAGGCCGCGATCGCCGCCTGCCGGTCCGGCCCGATCTCCCCCACGGGCTCGACGACGATCGACGCGACCGCGATGACCATGGCCGACGCGAGGCACACCGCGCCCGCCGCGTGCCCGGCGCTCGCGAGCGCCCGGCTCAGGGACGCCTTCGCGAGGTGCTCGGGCAGGCCCAGGGTCATGTGTGCTCCGATCCGGCCGTCGGGGAAACGGCACTGGCCGGATTATCGCAGTTCGGCGGTCGATCGACCCAGTCGACGGCATCGCGACCTCAGAACAGCATCGCAGGTGCTGCGGCCTCCACCACGGGAGGCCCGGACGACCGATCGGCGGCACGGGACCGCACGCCGCCGGTGACGACGTCCTCCCGACCGCGCTCCAGACGGTGCGCGCGCATGAGCGGCCGGATGCGCTCGGCGAGCCACGCGCGGTACTCCTTCGGTGCGTACGCCGCGGTTCCGGGGAACATCGCTCGGTACTTCGGAACGAGCTCCGGATGCTCGCGCGCGAGCCACGCGAAGAACCACGGTTTGACGGAACCGCGCAGGTGGAGGGCGGAGTACACGACGCTCGTCGCACCGGCCTCCTTCGCGCGGCGCAGGGCGTCGTCGAGGTGCGCCCTCGTGTCGGTGAGGAACGGGAGGATCGGCATCAGGAACACGGTGCAGTCGAACCCGGCGTCGCGCACCGCCCTCACGGTCGCGAGCCGCGCCGCCGTGGTCGGCGTGCCGGGTTCGATCGAGCGCTGCAGTTCGTCGTCGTACACCGCGATCGACATCGCGAGATCGACCGACACGTGCTCGCGGGCGCCGGCCAGCAACGGCAGGTCGCGGCGGAGGAGCGTGCCCTTCGTCAGCACGCTGAACGGCGTGCCGCTGCCGGCCAGCGCCTCGATGATGCCCGGCATGAGCGCGTAGCGGCCCTCTGCGCGTTGGTAGGGGTCGGTGTTCGTGCCGAGCGCGACGGGTTCGTGCCGCCACGAGGGCCGGGCGAGCTCGCGCCGGAGCACCTCGGCCACGTTGACCTTCACGACCAACTCCCGGTCGAAGTCGTTGCCCGCGCTCAGGTCGAGGTACTCGTGGGTGGGCCGAGCAAAGCAATTGTGGCTGACCACGCCGTTCGCGACGAAGTCCTCGGTGCTCGTCGTGATGTCGAGCATCTCGATCTCGGTGCCGAGCGGTTCGACGGCGACGACGCGCAGATCAGCGTGCGTCTTGACCATCGCTCCGAGGATCGAGCGCTTGCGGAGGATCGCTGGGTCGGCGATTTCGAAGAATCGCTGTCGAGCCGCCACTCCTCCGCGTAGGCGAACACTTCGAACACCGTTCGTCGCCGGACCCTCCACCACGGCATCGAACCCGAACGTCTCGAGCGACGTCACCGTCGCGTCGATCATGCGGATGTCGTTGTTGGAGATTCGGAGGGTGCCACGCGAATTCGACCCCTCGGCATCGAAGATGCCGGCGAGGAATCCGGCGTGCCAGGCTCCGCTCGAGTCGGCCGGCCACTCGATGAGCTCGGTGATCCGCGAATGGTCGGCCCGACGGCTCGTCCGAATCGCCCTCATCGGGCGTCTCGTCGTACTCCCCGTCGAGAATTCGAACGTAGAGGTCGCCACTCCGAACCCGAGCAAGTACTCGCGACTCCGATCGAGTGCCTCGGCATCCGCCAGCGCAAGACGGAAGCGATACGCGCGGTAGGACTGACCCGGCCTCCCGGTACGCGGATAATCTCGTTCGAGCAGCATCCCATCGCCGCGAATCATCCCGGTCAGGTAGCCCAGACGATATTCCTCCGTCGGCTCGACGTCCGGCCGCGGAGTTCCACTACCGAACCCGATGAGCGAATTGCCGGTGGTGAGATAGGGACGACGATTCGCACCCTGCATCGCGCCGGTGACGTGCTTCCACCCGCGTTCGGTCAAGAAGCGGTGATCTCCACTCGCCACGAGCGTCGTGCCGTCAGCCAAGGTGATCCGGTAGGCGCGCTTTCGCGTCGACCACTTTGCCAGCACCTTCGATGGCGCATAGCGGCGGTACCCGTCGCGCGCCACCGTACCGACCACCGTGTCGCCGGGTTCGACATCGCGCAGGGCGCGCACCGATCCGTCCGCCATCGTGATCCGCGTACTCGGATCCAGGCAGTAGACGCACGCGTGACTGCAGCCGCGATACGGGTTGATGGTCCATCCGAACGGCACGTAGGACTGCCCCGGCACCCGGTTCAGCGCCGACTTCGCGAGCACCTCGTGGAAGGTCAGGCCGGCGAACTCGGGGGTCTGCACCGACCGCACGAGGTTGTTCAACCTGGCCAGGCCCGGCAGCGTGCCCTGCTGCTCGACGCCGAGTTCCTGGCCGTTCCACCGCATGGCCTCATTCGAACATACGTTCGATGTTCGCGCAAGCGGACGCACCGCCGGCCGACACGTCGCCGCAACGTCTCGCGGCTACGCTGTGGCGATGCCCCGGAGCCCGGACCCTGACGCGGCGCGCTGGACCGCGCCATCCGCCCCGGGCCCGACGCCGCGCGCGCTCGCCTGGCGGCGCCTGGTCCTCGTCATCGTCGGCATCGCCTACGGCATCGGCCTGTGGACCGTGCTCTTCTGGCCCGTGCACGTCGACGGCGAGGGCGGGCTGATCCGGGTCGACGGGATCATCGACCTGCTCGCGCGGATGGGGATGCCCGCCGGCATCCGCTACCCCCTCGTCCAGTCGGGACTGAACGCCGTCCTGTTCCTCCCGTTCGGCGCGCTGTGGGCGGCGTGGTTCCGGCGCCAGCGACTCCACCTGGTGATCTCGGCGACGGTGCTCGCGTCTGCCGCGAGCCTCGCCGCCGAGATCGCCCAGGCGCGCTACCTCCCCGAGCGCACGTTCGACCTCCGCGACGTGGTGGCGAACGGCGTCGGCGCCGGCATCGGCGCGCTCATCGTGGTCCTCGCGGCGCGCGTCTCCCCGCCTGAGTCGTCGGCGCGCCCGACGAACCGATGACGACGGATGCCTCGGCCGCACCGAGCGCGCCGAGCGCGCCGAGCTCGAGCTCCTCCCCCTCCCAGCGGCGCCGGAGCCATCGGTCGTGGCTGGCGACGACCACCGCGCCCGGGAAGCCTCCGAGCGCGTCCTCGAGTTCGCCCGCGAGGGTCAGCGAGAGGTGGTTCGTCGGCTCGTCGAGGAGGAACACGTGCGGCGGCGCGGCGATGACGAGCGCGAGCGCGAGCCGTCGCTGCTGACCGACCGAGAGTCGTCCGACGGGGCGGTCCAGGTCGCGCGGCGAGAAGAGCCCGAGGCCGTCGAGCGGGACCCGCTCGGCGCGCCGCTCCCCCACGGTCCGGGCGTAGATCGCGCGCGGCGAGGCATCCGGATCGGTGAACCGCACGTCCTGCTCCAGCAGGCCGACGCGGAGCCCCCGGCGACGATGCACGGTGCCGTCGTCCGCCTCGAGGCGTCCGGCCAGCACGGCGAGGAGCGTCGACTTGCCCGCCCCGTTCGCGCCGGTCACGAGCAGCCGTGTCCCCGGCGTCACCCGGAGCGCGGGGACGTCGAGCCGACCGCGCACCGAGACGTCCGACAGGTGCAGGAGCAGCCCGGACTCCTCGGGCAGCGCGTTCGCCCCCGCGGGGATCCCCGAGAAGGCGAGCGGCGCCGGCGGACGCGCGACCTGCGTGCGCTCCAGCTCGCCGAGCCGGACCTCCGCGTTCCGCACCCGTCGTGAGACCGCCTGCTCGACGCCCTCGCGCTTGAAGTGCTTGAGGAACTTGTCGTTGTCGGTCGCGGCTCGCCCGTGTGCCACGGTCCGTGCGGTCTCGGCGACCGCGAGCCGCAGCCGCCTCAGCTCGGACTGCTCCTGCTCGTGCTGGCGGCGCCAGCGCTCGCGCTCATCGGCGCGCACCGCGAGGTAGTCGGTGAACGAGCCGCCGAAGGCGGTGCCGGCGGATGCCGCGAGCGCCGCGTCCCGTCCGGCGGAGACGGACGCACCCGAGCCCGCGCGTGCGAGCGCGACCGCCCCGCCTCGGCCCGGATCGAGGTCGAGCAGCCCGGTGGCCACCCGGTCGAGGAACTCGCGGTCGTGACTGGCGAACGCGACCGGGCCCCGCCAGGCGCGCAGTCGCTCCTCCAGGAATGCGGCGGCGTCGTCGTCGAGGTGGTTCGTCGGCTCGTCGAGCAGCAGCGCCTCGGGCGCCGACAGGAGCAGGGCCGCGAGCGCGAATCGGCTGCGCTGCCCGCCGGACAGCTCGTCGATCCGACGGCGGCGGCCGAGGCCGCCGACTCCGAGTCCGTCGAGGAGCTCGTCGCGCCGTCGCTCGACGGACCAGACGTCGGCGCGCTCGGCGGCGTCGAGGGCACGGGCGAAGCGCTCCGCCGCGACGTCCGGGGATCGGTCGACGCCGGCGTCGCTCGCGTCGTCGGCGAGCGCGCGCGCCGCGGCGTCGAGCTCGCGTTCGATCGCACGGACCTCGGCGATGGCCGCGTCGATCACGTCGTCGACGCGATCGCCCGGTGCGAACGGCAGCTCCTGCGAGAGCAGCCGCGTCCGGAGGGGTCGCACGATCCGGCCCTGCGTCTCGGCGCCGGGGAGCTCGTCGCCGCCCAGCAGGCGGAGGAGCGTGGACTTGCCGGCGCCGTTCTCGCCGATGAGCCCGAGCCGGTGGCCCGGGGCGACGGCGAGGCCGAGGTCGGCGACGACACGGCGGTCGCCGAAGGCGACGGAGAGGAGGTCGCCGCTGAGATGGGTGGAATGGGTGACGGTCACAGGCATGTGGAAGGGATCCCTTCGCGAGATGCCCCCGGGCCGTGGGCGGGCGCCCGCGCGCTTCGGCGAGCACGGACGACCGCGTCGACCGGCGGTCGTCGCGCGAGAGCGGCGACGACGGCCCGGGAGCGAGGTGGATCCCGCCGGGCATGTGCCGTCGTCGAGGCGAGCGCGAACACGGTCGCGATCAGTGCTGGAGCGCACACCCCGGTGTCGACGGCGCCTCGGGCGCGGGACGGTGGGATGTACTCACTTCATAGCGCCGTCGACAGTAGCAGACCGCGGGGCGCTTGAGAAGGGCGGATGCCTCGGGGGCGGGGTCTCGATACGGGCGCTCCGCGTCCTACTCGACCACCGGGTCGGATCAGGGGGCGGGGTCTCGATACGGGCGCTGCGCGTCCTGCTCGACCACCGGGGTCGGATCAGGCCGTGATCTGCAGCGCGGCCGCGGTCCGCGCGAGCGAGGCCGCCGCGGCATCCGGGTCGTCGGAGAGCGTCGTGCCGTACGACGGGATCATCTCGCGGAGCTTCGGCTCCCACTCGGCCATGCGGTCGGGGAAGCACTTCTGCATGACCTCGAGCATGATCGGCACGGCGGTCGATGCACCGGGCGAGGCGCCGAGGAGGCCGGCGATCGAGCCATCCGCCCCGCTGATCACCTCGGTGCCGAACTGGAGCACGCCGCCCCTCTTCGGGTCCTTCTTCATGACCTGCACGCGCTGGCCGGCCGTGATGAGCTCCCAGTCCTCGGACTTGGCGGTCGGCATGAACTCGCGGAGCGCCTTCATTTTCTTGTCGCGCGAGGCGAGCAGCTCGGAGACGAGGTACCGCACGAGGTCGAAGTTCCGCAGGCCGACCTGCAGCATCGGGACGAGGTTGTGCAGGCGGATCGAGAACGGCAGGTCGAACCACGTGCTCGACTTGAGGAACTTCGGCGTGAATCCCGCGTACGGCCCGAACAGCAGCGAGGTCTCGCCGTCGACGACGCGCGTGTCGAGGTGCGGCACCGACATGGGCGGGGCGCCGACGGCGGCCTTGCCGTAGACCTTCGCCTGGTGCTGGGCCACGACCTTCGGGTTGGTGGTCCGCAGGAACTGCCCGGAGATCGGGAAGCCGCCGTAGCCCTTGATCTCGGGGATGCCGGAGTGCTGGAGGAGCGAGAGCGCGCCGCCGCCCGCGCCGACGAACACGAACCGCGCCCGCACGGTCTCGGGGGTGTTGCCGACGAGGTTGCGGATGCGCAGCTTCCAGGTGCCGTCCTTCTGGCGCTTCAGCCACGTGACCTGGTGGTCGGTGCGGATCTCGGCGCCGCGCGACTCGATGTCGCGGAGCATCTGGACCGTGAGCGCGCCGTAGTCGACGTCGGTGCCCGACTCGATGCGCGTGGCGGCGATCCTCGCCCTGGGGTTGCGCTTCTTGGCGAGCAGCGGCGCCCACTCCGCGATGGTGTCGAGGTCATCCGAGTACTCCAGGCCGGCGAACAGCGGCTCGCCGTCGAGCGCGTCGACGCGCTTCTTCAGGTACTCGATGTTGCTCTTGCCGCGCACGAACGTCATGTGCGGGGTGGAGTTGATGAAGCTGTTCGGCTCGGACAGCGCGCCCGACTCGACGAGGTGCGCCCAGTACTGGCGGCTGACCTGGAACTGCTCGTTGATCGAGACGGCCTTCTCGGCGCTCACGGTGCCGTCGGCGGCCTCGGGCATGTAGTTCAGCTCGCAGAGGGCGGCGTGACCGGTGCCGGCGTTGTTCCACGGGTTCGAGGACTCCTGGGCGACGCGACCGAGGCGCTCGTAGAGCCGGATGCTCCAATCGGGCTGCAGCCTCGAGATCAGGGAGCCGAGCGTGGCGCTCATGATGCCCCCGCCGATCAGCACGACGTCGACGGTGTCCTCGGAATTCACGCGTTCCAGTGTATGGGCGGTCGGATGGACGCGATGACCAGCCCGTCACCGTCGGATGTACGCGCTGACCAGCCCGGTCGCGCGGTCGGCGGCTCGTCAGAGCGCCTGGACGCCGCCGGCGACGAGGCCGACGCCGGCCGTGAGGAGCCCGATCGTCAGCGTCGCGGCGCCGAGCCAGAGCAGCAGGATGGCGCGGCCCGGCTTCTGGGGATCGCGCCCGAGCACGGAGAGGAAGAAGCCCGCGGGCATGAGGAGCGCCGCGACCGGGACGCCGAGGCGGGCGACCCACAGCCATCCGCCCTCGAGCGCTGCGGCGGGGAGGACGACGAGGATCACGACCGAGAGGATGAGCAGCACGCCGGCGTGCGCGTGCCCGGCGCGGAAGAACGACTGCTGGAGCGCGTTGGCCGGCGCGAGGCCGCGCGAGACGCGGGTGAGGAACCATCCGCCGCTCTCGACGGTCACGAGTGCGAGCAGGAGCGCTCCGATGAGGATGGTGTCGATCGGCGACGGCATGGCGCAGCCCTCCGGGGTCGGTGTCATGATTGGATAGCGATACTCTCTAATACTAGAGAGTGTGACTATCCAATGCAAGGAGTCCGCATGCGCATCTCCGGTCTCGCCCACGCCTCGGGCGTCGCGGTCGCGACGATCAAGTACTACCTGCGCGAGGGGCTGCTGCACGCCGGCGTCGCGACGTCGGCCACGCAGGCGACCTACGACGACTCGCACCTGCGCAGGCTCCGCCTCATCCGGGCGCTCACCGGGCCCGTCGGGCTCAGCGTCCAGCAGGCGCGAACGATCCTCGCCCTCGTCGACGACCCGGGCGACGACCTCTACGCGACGCTCGGCCGCGCCGTCGGCGCGCTCCCCCCGTCGACCGACGCGGCCGCCGCCGGCGACCCGGACCCGTACCCGCACGCCCGCGCCGCACTCGAGGCGCTCGGCCAGGTCTACGACCCGCGCTTCCCCGCCGTCGCGCAGCTCGAGGCCGCGCTCGCGGCCGCCGAGGATGCGGGCCTGCCGATCAGCCCCGAGCGCCTGCTCGCCTACGGGCGCTCGCTGCGCGAGCTCGCCGCCTACGACCTCGAGCGGATGCCGGCGGAGCCGCGCGCCGCCGTCGAGTACACGGTGCTCGGCACGGCCCTGTACGAGCCCGTGGTCCTCGCGCTGCGGCGGCTCGCCCACCAGGACGTCGCGGCGCGGCTCGACCTCGGGCGGTGATGGGCGGACGCGACGAGACCCGGCCGCCTCACGGCGACCGGGTCTCGTTCGATCGAATCGGTCAGACCGACGCCGGCAGTTTCGCCGCGACGAGCTCCGCGATCTGCACGGCGTTGAGGGCCGCGCCCTTGCGCAGGTTGTCGTTCGAGACGAAGAGCACGAGGCCCCTGCCCTCGGGCGCCGACTGGTCCTGGCGGATGCGGCCGACGTAGCTCGGGTCGGTGCCCGCGGCCTGGAGCGGCGTGGGGATGTCGCTGAGCGCGACGCCCGGGGCATCCGCCAGCAGCTCGGTCGCGCGCTCGGGCGTGATCGCGTTCGCGAACTCGGCGTGGATCGAGAGCGAGTGGCCCGTGAATACCGGGACGCGGACGCACGTGCCTGCGACGCGCAGCCCGGGAAGCTCGAGGATCTTGCGGCTCTCGTTGCGCAGCTTCTTCTCCTCGTCGGTCTCGAGGTCGCCGTCGTCGACGATCGAGCCCGCGAGCGGGATCACGTCGAAGGCGATCGGGCGCGGGAACTTCGCCGGCTCGGGCATGGTCACGGCGCCGCCGTCGTGCACGAGCGCGATCGCGTCCTGCGCGACCGCGGCGCGTGCCTGCTCGAGCAGCTCCTCGCCGCCGGCGAGCCCCGCGCCCGAGACGGCCTGGTACGTCGAGACCATGAGCCGCTCGAGGCCCGCCTCGTCGTGCAGCACCTTGAGCACCGGCATCGCGGCCATCGTCGTGCAGTTCGGGTTGGCGATGATGCCCTTCTTCGCCTCGTCGATGGCGTGCGGGTTCACCTCGCTCACGACGAGCGGGACCTCGGGGTCCATGCGCCAGCCGCTGGAGTTGTCGATGACGGTGACGCCCGCGGCGGCGAAGCGGGGTGCCTGCGCCTTCGAGAGCGTGGCGCCCGCGGAGAAGATCGCGATGTCGAGACCCGTCGGGTCGGCGGTCGAGGCGTCCTCGACGAGGATGTCCTCGCCCTTGAACGGCAGCGTCGTGCCGGCCGACCGTGCCGAGGCGAAGTAGCGGATCGATGCGACCGGGAAGTCGCGCTCCTCGAGGAGGCGGCGCACGACCGCGCCGACCTGTCCGGTGGCGCCGACGACGCCGATGTTCACTCCAGTGCTCATGTGCTCGTTCCTCATCGATGGTTCTGTATCAAGTCTGTAGGACGACCGCTGGAATGTAGGACGGAAGTCGATCCGATCGTCCTACGTTGGCGCGATCGTCATACAAATGCGGCAGGATGTCGCGGCGGTGCGGCGGTGGCGGTGCGGCGGCTGCGGTGCCGGTGGATGGCGCGTGCGGGGCGGTGCAGGTGGATGGCGCGTGGGGCGGTGCGGGCGGATGGCGCGTGCGGCGCCGCGGCGCGGCATCCGCTCTGCTTCGGCGCGTCAGCGACCGGTTCCGGCGTAGACGACCGCGTCGTCGTCGCCGTCGAGGTCGAACGCGGTGTGGACCGCGCGTGCGGCGGCGTTGACGCTGTCGGCGCGCGTGACGACCGAGATGCGGATCTCGCTCGTCGAGATCATCTCGATGTTGATGCCCGCCTCGTAGAGCGCCTCGAACAGTCGAGCCGAGATGCCGGCGGCCGAGCGCATCGCGGCGCCCACGAGCGAGAGCTTTCCGATCTGGTCGTCGTACTGCAGCGACTCGAAGCCGAGCGACTCCTGCGCGTCGGAGAGGGCCGTGAGCGCCTTCTCGCCGTCGGACTTCGGCACCGTGAACGAGATGTCGGTGCGCCCGGTCGCGGCGGCCGAGACGTTCTGGACGATCATGTCGACGTTCGCGTTGGTCCTCGCGACGATCTTGAAGATCTTGGCGGCGGCGCCCGGCACGTCGGGCACGCCGACGACGGTGATCTTGACCTGGCCGAGGTCGACGGCGACGCCGGCGATGACGGACTCTTCCACAGCTCCTCCTTCGGGAAGACGCTCGGGGTCGTAGACGATCGTCCCCTCGCTGTTGTTGAACGACGAGCGCACGTGCAGCGTGACGCCGTGGCGGCGCGCGTACTCGACGGCGCGGATGTGCAGCACCTTGGCGCCGGAACCGGCGAGCTCGAGCATCTCCTCGCTCGTGATGCGGTCGAGCTTGTGCGCCTTGGTGACGATGCGCGGGTCGGAGGTGAACACGCCGTCGACGTCGGTATAGATCTCGCAGACGTCGGCGTCGAGCGCCGCCGCGAGCGCGACCGCCGTGGTGTCGCTGCCGCCGCGGCCGAGGGTCGTGATGTCGCGCGACTCGCGGCTGAAGCCCTGGAACCCGGCGACGATGACCACCGCGCCCTCGTCGAGGGCCTCGCGGAGGCGCACCGGCGTGACGTCGACGATGCGCGCGGCGCCGTGCACGGAGTCGGTGATCATGCCGGCCTGGCTGCCGGTGAACGACCGGGCGTCGTGGCCGAGGCTCTTGATGGCCATCGCGAGCAGCGCCATCGAGATGCGCTCGCCCGAGGACAGCAGCATGTCGAGCTCGCGCGGAGCCTGGATCGGGGTGACCTCGTTGGCGAGGTCCATGAGCTCGTCGGTCGTGTCGCCCATCGCGGAGACCGCGACGACGACGTCGTTGCCCGCCCTGCGGGCCTCGACGATGCGCTTCGCGACCCGCTTGATGCTCTCCGCATCGGCGACGGACGATCCGCCGTACTTCTGCACGATCAAGCTCACGTGGGCGCTCCCGGGGGTGTCTGGGCCGGGGAAACGTTCACCCGGCACCGGAAGGTCCATCATACGGCGGGCCGCATACGCGCCCGGCCATGTGACGGCGGGACTACAGTGCGGACATGGCGGACGCGCTCGAGGCTTGGACGGACTTCAACGTCGCGATGGCGGGGGCGACGGCGGCCCTGGCCGGACTGCTGATCGTCGCGATGTCGGTGAACATCCGCGAGATCATGTCGTCGGCTGCGCTGCCTGCGAGGGCCGGCGCAGCGATCGCCGCGCTGGTGCTCGCACTGGTGGCGAGCGCCCTCGGCCTCGTTCCCGGCCAGTCATCGGTCGCGTACGGCCTCGAGGTCGGCGTCGCCGCGCTCCTCGCCGGCGCCTTCCAGGTGGTGGCGATGCGCGCGGTCGGCCGGGAGCACTACGGACGAGCGGGCCTCCGGGTCGCGCGGTCGCTCCTCGGGCTGCTGCCCGTCGGCGCGTACCTCGTCGGTGCGGTCCTGGTGGTCGCGGGCCTCACCGAGGCGGGGATGGGCGCGATGGCGGCCGGTGCGATCCTCGCGGTGGTCGTCGCGATCGTGATCGCCTGGGTCGTGCTCGTCGAGGTGCTGCGCTAGCGGTCGCGCTCCATGTACCACTCCGTGAACCGCGAGGCCCGGCCGTCGCGTGAGAGGCGGATGACCCAGAGGTTGTCGTAGAGCTTGGCGGCCGGGTAGTCGGTGCGGCCCTGCACGACGACGAGGTCGTCGGTTTCGGTGAGCACCTCCCAGTCGAAGTGCCAGTCGCCGGGTTCGTCGCGCGAGTCGAGCCATCCGGCGATGATCGCCTCGCGGCCGCGGAGCGCGTCGGGGTCGTCGGGGCTGAACTCGTACACCGCGTCGTCGGTGAAGAGGGCGGCGATGTCGTCGGCGTCGTTCGACTCCCAGGCCCGGACGTACCCGGCGACCCATTCGGTTCCTGCGCTCATGGGGTCCGTTCTACCGCCGGCCACCGACGAGGTCAACGAGTGGTGCAGCGGCGGGAACCGGTCTACGTGACCGGAGATTCCGCGAAGCACAGGACGATCCCTTCCGGACCGTCCTGCAGGTCGCGGAGTCTCCTGCGAATCGGACGTGCCGCTCGGTCAGCCGACGACGCGCCGGCCCTCGAAGGCGCGGCCGAGGGTGACCTCGTCGGCGTACTCGAGGTCGCCGCCGACGGGCAGGCCCGACGCGAGGCGCGTGACGCGGATCTCGAGGGTCGTGAGCAGGCGGCTGAGGTAGGTCGCGGTGGCTTCGCCCTCGAGGTTGGGGTCGGTCGCGATGATGACCTCGGACACGGTGCCGTCGGCCAGGCGCTGCATCAGTTGGCGGATGCGCAGCTCGTCGGGGCCGATGCCGTCGATGGGGCTGATGGCGCCGCCGAGCACGTGGTACAGGCCCCGGAACTCGCGCGTGCGCTCGATCGCGACGACGTCCTTCGCCTCCTCGACGACGCAGATGAGGCTCGCGTCGCGCCGCGGGTCGCGGCAGATCGAGCACGTCGACTGCTCGGCGACGTTGCCGCAGATCTCGCAGAACTTCACCTTGTCGCGCACTTCGATGAGGATCTCGGCGAGGCGCGAGACGTCGAACTGCTCGGTCTGCACGATGTGGAACGCGATGCGCTGCGCCGACTTGGGGCCGATGCCGGGGAGGCGGCCGAGTTCGTCGATGAGTTCCTGGACGATGCCCTCGTACACGCGTTACCCCCGCTCGCCGAAACGGGTCTGCGGCGCCTCGACCTCTTCGAGGAAGGTGGCGCCGAGGAGGTCGCGCACGACCGCCTCGCCGTAGCGCTGGATGGACGGGGCGGCGCCTCCCGGCGCGCCCTGCCCGGAGCGGGACGGCGCCCGAGCGCCGCCGCGGGCGGCCGCGCCGCGGGGGGCCGTGCCGCCGCGGGCGGCCGCGCCGCCGCGAGGGGCCGGTGCGGTGGACGGGCCACCGTGCGCATCGCCCTCGAGTCCCGGGGCATCGTCGGGCTCCGGTTCGAGCGGAGGCGCATCGGCGTCGTCGAGCGGCGGCACGTCGTCATCGGCGACGGTCGGCGACGAGGCCGGTGCGGGCGGCGCGGGCCGCTCCGCGACGGCGGTGCGCGCTGCCGATCGCGCTGCGGGGGCGGATGCCGCGTCGGTCGTCGCTTCTGCCCCGGCCACCGCCGGATCCGACGCCGGGATGGCGACGGTCGCCCAGGAGTCGACCGGGCCGCCCGAGGCGACCGGGGTCGCGGGGCTCGACGTGCTGCCCGCGGCGGAGCGGGGAGCGGGAGCATTCTGGGCGGGCGCGGGAGCGTTCTGCGCGGGCGCGGGAGCGCCGGTCGTTCCCTCGGGGCGCGTCGCGGCTGCGGGCGGAGGAGACGCCGGGGCGGCCGGCGCCCGACCGCCGTCTCCCGCCGGCGAGCCCGCCGACGGCGGCGCGGCGGGCCCTCGGTCGGCTCCCCCTCCGGCGGACACCACTCGTGCGAGGAACTTGACCCGAACGCCGAGCACCTCTGCGATGGCCGCGCGGAGCAGGTCGCCGACGCTCTGACCCGGCGGACCGGACCGGAAGCTGCCCATGTCGGACTCGCTGGGGAAGCCGAGCACGAGCACGTCGTCGTCTCGGTAGTCGAGCACCTGGGCCGTGAACGCGACCATCCAGGCGCTGCGCTTCGTGCGCTGGAGCGACGACAGCACCTCGGGCCACGCGTCGCGCATCTGCTCGACGGTGACCGGGCCGACCGGGCGAGTCGGTTCCGCCGCGGGAGCGTCGGACGACCCGATGGACGCCTGCGGCGCGGCGGCCGCCGGGCCGGCCGCACGCGCTGCCGCCGTGGTCGGCTCCGTGGCCGGCGTCTCCCACTTCGGCGGGGCCGTCGATGCCGGACGCTCCGCGACGGGCTTCTCCGGGGCAGCCCGCACCTCGGGAGCAACCGCTGCCGCAGCTGGAGCGCTCGTGGGTGCCGCACTCGGCGCCGGCGCGGCGCCGTCGCCCGAGGCATCCGTCACGCCGACACGCCGCTCGAGCCGTTCGACGCGCGCGAGCGCGCCCCGCTCGGTCTCGTCGCTCGACGGCACGAGTACGCGAGCGAGCATGAGCTCCAGGTGCAGGCGCGGCGAGGTGGCGCCGGTCATCTCGGTGAGGGTCTGGTTGACGAGGTCGGCGACGCGGGAGAGCTCGGCGGCGCCGAAGACCGACGCCTGGGTCGCCATGCGCGCGAGCTCGTCGGCCGGCACGCCCCGGAGCACCGCGGCGGCGGCCTCGGGGGTGGTCGCGGCGACGACGATGAGGTCGCGCAGCCGCTCGAGCAGGTCCTCCACGAAGCGTCGCGGGTCCTGGCCGGTCTGCATGACGCGGTCGGCGGCGGCGAAGGCGCGCGCCGCGTCGGCGGCCCCGATCGATTCCACGACGTCGTCGAGCAGCGCGCCGTGCGTGTAGCCGAGCAGTGCGACCGCGCGCTCGTAGCCGACCGTCGACCCCTCGGAGCCGGCGATGAGCTGGTCGAGCAGCGACAGCGTGTCACGCGGCGAGCCGCCGCCGGCCCGGACGACGAGCGAGAGCACGCCGGGTTCGACCTGCACGCCCTCCTCGTCGCAGAGCTTCTGGACGTAGTCGAGCATCGGCGCGGGCGGGACCAGCCGGAACGGGTAGTGGTGGGTGCGCGAGCGGATGGTGCCGAGCACCTTGTCGGGCTCGGTGGTCGCGAAGATGAACTTCACGTGCTCCGGCGGCTCCTCCACCAGCTTCAGCAGCGCGTTGAAGCCCTGCGGCGTCACCATGTGCGCCTCGTCGAGGATGAAGATCTTGAAGCGGTCGCGGGCCGGGGCGAACACCGCGCGCTCGCGCAGGTCGCGGGCGTCGTCGACGCCGTTGTGGCTCGCCGCGTCGATCTCGACGACGTCGAGCGACCCGCCGCCGGCGCGCGACAGCTCGACGCAGCTCGGGCACACGCCGCAGGGCGTGTCGGTCGGCCCCTCGGCGCAGTTCAGGCATCGCGCGAGGATGCGCGCCGACGTCGTCTTGCCGCACCCGCGCGGGCCGGAGAAGAGGTAGGCGTGGTTGACCCGATCGGTGCGCAGCGCGGTCATGAGCGGCTCGGTGACCTGCGACTGGCCGATCATCTCGGCGAAGGTCTCGGGCCGGTAGCGGCGATAGAGGGCGGTGACCACGCGTCAATCGTAGTCACCGCCCCCGACGCCCGAGCCGGGCGCGCGCGATCCGTGCGCGAGGCTAGTCGAGGAACGCTTCGAGCTGCGTGGCCACGTCCTTCGACACGACGGCCTCACCACCGAGGATCACGATCTTCGCCGGCTTCAACCGCTCCAGCTCCGCCGCGGTCTCACTCGGGACCCCA
>NZ_WODA01000004.1 GCF_009729855.1 Agromyces luteolus
CCACGATCGCTGCAACTCCCCGAAATCCGAGGTGTTGCAGCGATCGTTAGAAGGGGCACCGCGTGGCATCCGCCCCTCGTCGTCTTCGCGTCCCGGCGGCGGCGCCGCCGGACGTCAGTGCCCGGCGCCGAGCTGCCCGGCCAGGCGGGCGTGCATGGCCGAGCTCGCCTCGTTCAGCCCCTCGATGACCACTCGCTTGCCGTGGTGGTCGTACTTCGTCGTGATCGCGTCGAGCGCCGCCACGGTCGAGGCGTCCCAGATGTGCGAGCGCGACAGGTCGATCACGATCCGCTCCGGGTCGTCGGCGTACTCGAACTGCGTGGTGAGGTCGTTCGACGAGGCGAAGAAGAGCTCGCCGTCGACCCGGTAGTAGGCGGTCGGCACGGGCTCGTCGAGCGCGACCCGGCGGGCCACGGTCGCGAAGTGCGCGACACGGCGGGCGAACGCGACCATCGCCACGAGCACGCCGACGATCACGCCGATCGCGAGGTTGTGCGTGGCGACGACCACGACGACGGTCGCGACCATGACGGTCGTCTCCGACTTCGGCATCCGCCTCAGCGTCGACCAGCGGACCGAGTGCCAGTCGAAGGTCGCGACCGAGACCATGACCATGACCGCGACGAGCGCCGCCATCGGGATGATCGCGACGAGGTCGCCGAGCCCGACCACGAGGATCAGCAGGAACACGCCGGCGAGGAACGTCGAGATGCGCGTGCGCGCGCCCGACACCTTCACGTTGATCATGGTCTGGCCGATCATCGCGCAGCCGCCCATGCCGCCGAAGAGGCCGGAGAGCATGTTGGCGACGCCCTGGCCCAGCGCCTCGCGCGTCTTGCCCGAGCGGGTGTCGGTGATGTCGTCGACGAGCTTCGCCGTCATGAGCGACTCGAGGAGTCCGACGAGCGCCATCGCCAGCGCGAACGGCGCGATCGTCGCGAAGGTCTCCCACGTGAGCGGCACGTTCGGGATGAAGAGCTCGGGCAGGCTCTCGGGCAGTTCGCCCTCGTCGCCGACGGTCGGCACCTGCCAGCCGGCCGCCACCACGACCACCGTGAGCACGACGATCGCGATGAGCGGCGCGGGCACCGCCTTCGTGAGCCTCGGGACGCCGACCATGATGACGAGTCCGGCGACCACGAGCGGGTAGACGAGCCACGGCACCCCGACGAGGTGCGGCAGCTGCGCGGCGAAGATGAGGATGGCGAGGGAGTTGACGAACCCGACCATGACGCTCCGCGGGATGAAGCGCATGAGCTTCGCGACCCCGAGGGCGCCGAGCACGAGCTGGAACACCCCCGCGAGGATCACCGTCGCGATGAAGTAGTCCATGCCGTAGTCGCGCGCGACCGGTGCGATGACGAGCGCCACGGCGCCCGTCGCCGCGCTGATCATCGCCGGGCGACCGCCGAGGAACGCGATCGAGACGGCCATCACGAACGACGAGAAGAGCCCGACCCGCGGGTCGACGCCCGCGATGATCGAGAACGAGATCGCCTCGGGGATCAGCGCGAGGGCGACGACGAGCCCCGCGAGCACCTCCCGGGTGAGCAGGCGGGGCGTGCGGAGCGCGGTGAGCACCGACGGCTGGTCGCGCACGCGGTCGCGGGCGGCGGCGGGTCGCTGGGGCGATGACATGGGTCTCCGATCGGCATGGCTCGGTTCGAGCCGGTGGGTGTCGTGGGAGCGCCCCGTCGCGCACGGCCGGGAGGGCCGGGATCCGGCCCGGGATGCCGCGGGCCGACGTGCCACCCTACCCGCTCCGCGGGCCCCCGGCCGATCCGGGCCGCCCCGGGTCCGTTGCGGCCATCGGGCGGCCCGCCATATGTTGAGGGGTGATCAACTCCACTTCGGGGGGAGTGTGAGACATGTCCTCGGCACTGCACGCGCTCGGACGTTGGGCCTATCGCGCCCGCATCCTCGTCGTGCTCGTGTGGGTCGGCGTGCTCGCCGTGCTGTTCACGATCGCCGGGCTCGTCGGCACCGGCACGAACAACACCTACGCGTTCCCGGGCACCGAGTCGCAGGACGCCCTCGACGCCCTCGCCCGCACTTTCCCGCAGTTCTCGGGCACCTCGGCGCAGCTCATCGCGGTCGCACCCGAGGGCGGCGACGTCACCGACGACGACTTCGAGTCGGCGGTCGAGGACGCGATCACGGCGATCGAGGCGATCCCCCAGGTCTCGGGGGTGAGCTCGCCGTACGACGGCGGGTCGTCGGCCGACATCGCCTCCGACTCGTCCGCGGTCCTCGTCACGATCCAGCTCTCGGTCGGCACCGTCGACGTGCTGCCCTCGACGTCGGACGCGCTGCAGGCCGAGGGCACGACGCTCCAGGGCGCGCTCCCTGACGGGTCGCAGGTGGCCGTGGGCGGCTCGCTCTACTCGCAGGTGAACCCCGGCATCGGCATCAGCGAGCTCACGAGCATCCTCATCGCGCTCGTCGTCCTGATCGTGACGTTCGGCTCCCTCGTCGCCGCGGGCATGCCGATCACGACCGCCCTCGTCGGCGTCGGCGCCGCGGTCGCCGTCGTGCTCACCGCGACGCGCTGGCTCACGATCACCTCGACCGCACCGCTGCTCGCCGTGATGCTCGGGCTCGCGGTCGGGGTCGACTACTCGCTCTTCATCGTCTCCCGCCACCAGGACCAGGTGAAGCGCGGGATGCCGCCCGACGAGTCGGCGCCGCGTGCGGTCGCGACCGCGGGCTCGGCGGTCATGTTCGCGGCGACGACCGTGATCATCGCGCTGCTGGGGCTCTCCGTCGCCCGCATCCCGTTCCTCACGATCACGGGGCTCTCGGCGGCGCTCGCCGTCGCGACGGCCGCACTCGTCGCGCTCACGCTCACGCCGGCCCTGCTGTCGTTCGCGGGCTGGCACGTCGTCCCGAAGCGATACCGACCGGGGCACGAGGCGCGCGAGACGGGACCGGACGACGAGGAGGACGAACCGGCGGCGACCGACGGCACGGATGCCGCGTCCGCGGACGCCGCGTCCGGGACATCCGACGCGCCGGCCCCCGACGAACCGGTATCCGACGAACCGGCACCCGACGAACCGGAACGCCAGGCCAGGCCCGGCGGATTCTTCGGGCACTGGGTGCGGGCCGCCATCCGCTGGCCCCCGGTCACGGTGGTGCTCATCACCGCGCTGCTCGCGCTCGCGGCGATGCCCGCCGCGAACCTGCGGCTCGCCCTGCCCGACTCGGGATCACTCCCCGAGGGCGCCCCGGGGCGGGTCACCTACGACCTCATCGCCGAGCACTTCGGCGCGGGCGCGAACGGGCCGCTCATCCTCACGGGTTCCGTGATCCAGAGCACCGACCCGGTCGACCTCGTCGACGACATCGCCGCCGAGGTCGCCGACGTGCAGGGCGTCGCGGCCGTGCCCCTCGCGACGCCGAACGAGACGGGCGACACCGCGGTGATCCAGGTGATCCCCGACGGCGCACCGGACTCCGAGCAGACGGAGCAGCTCGTGCACCGGCTCCGCGGGATGCACGACGCATTCCTCGCGGACTACGCCGTCGACCTCTCGGTGACCGGCTACACGGCGCTCGGCGTCGACATCTCGGAGCGGCTCGGCGGCGCGCTGCTGCCGTTCGGGCTGCTCGTCGTCGGGCTCTCGCTCGTGCTCCTCGCGATGGTGTTCCGCTCGATCGTGGTGCCCGTCACGGCCGCGCTCGGGTACGTGCTCTCGATCGGGGCCGCGTTCGGCCTCACGAGCCTCGTCTTCGTCGACGGGGTCCTCGCCGGCCCGCTGAACGTCGAATCGGTCGGGTCCGTCACGAGCTTCATGCCGATCATCGTGATGGGCGTGCTCTTCGGGCTCGCGATGGACTACGAGGTCTTCCTCGTCAGCCGCATGCGCGAGGACTTCCTGAAGCACGGCGAACCGCGCCCGGCCATCGAGCGCGGCTTCCACGCATCGGCCCGCGTCGTCACGGCCGCCGGCATCATCATGTTCACGGTCTTCGGCGGCTTCATCCTGAACGGCGAGGCGTCGATGCAGCCCATCGCGTTCGGGCTCGCGACCGGCGTCGCGATCGACGCGTTCATCGTGCGGATGACGCTGACGCCGGCCGTCCTCGCCTGGTTCGGGCGGCACGCGTGGTGGTTCCCCGCGGGCCTCGACCGGGTGCTCCCCCACTTCGATGTCGAGGGCGAGGGGCTCGCGCGCGAGGACGAGCTGGCCGACTGGCCCGAGCCGGGCGACACGCACGCGATCGTCGGCGAGGGCGTCGCGGTCCGGCGCGAGCCGCGCCTCGTCGGGCTCGACGTGCGCGTGCCCGCGGGCGAGGCGCTCGTCGTCGCCGGCGCGACCCCCGAGGAGCGCCGCGCGGTGCTGCTCGCGCTCACGGGCCGGCGCCCGGTCGTCGACGGACGCCTCAAGTGCGTCGGGCTGGTCCTGCCCGTGCGCGCGCGCAGCGTGCGGGCGAGGAGCGCGGTCGTCGAGGTCGCAAGCGTGCCCGACCCGATCGCCGCCGTGGTGGATGCCGCGGCCGACGGCCCCGAGCTGCTCGCGATCGACGGCATCGACCTCCTCGCCGACCCGGCCGCGCGCGACGAGCTCGCCGAGGTGCTCACCGGCGCCGCGCGCGGCGCGGAACGCCGGACGGGCCGCCCGCTCACCGTGCTCGTCTCGTGCGAGCTCGCGTCGACGGCCGACGCGGTGCTGCCGCACGGGCTCGGCCGGACGGTGCTCGAGCCCGCGGCATCCGCTCGACCCGCCCGGGAGGCGGCGACGACGGGGACGACGACGTGACCGACCCGACGTTCTCGTCGGCGGAGGGCGCCGAGCGACTGGGGGTCCTCGGGATCGTCGGGGTGCTGCTCCTGCCGCTCGCGGTCGCCGGGCTCCTCGCCTGGGGGCTCGCCGCGCCCGTGAGCGACTTCGACCGGGTCACCGCGGCCGTGGTCAACGACGACCAGCCGGTGCAGCTGAACGGGCAGACCGTGCCGCTCGGTCGCGAGTTCGCCGCCGGGCTCATCGGCGGGATCGCGGGCGAGGGCGCACCCGACGACCCCGGGCCTGACGCGACCGCGACGCCGGCACCGAGCGGCCCGAACTTCACGTGGATCCTGACGAACGACCAGGATGCCGCGGCGGGCCTCCGCGACGGGCGCTACGCCGCCGTGCTCACGATCCCGCCGTCGTTCTCCGCGAACGCGACGTCCATCTCCGGCCCGGCGGCCGATGCCGTCCACGCGACGCTGCACGTGCAGACGACGCCGGCGTCGGCGTACCTCGACCCGGCGCTCACCGAGGTCATCACGCAGGCCGCCGTCGCGACGTTCAACTCCCAGCTCACGGAGCGCTACCTCGGCAACGTCTACCAGGGCTTCAACACGATCAACGAGCAGATCGGCCAGGCGGCCGACGGCGCCGCCGAACTGGCGTCGGGCGCGTCGTCGCTCGCGAGCGGCGCCGGCTCGCTCGCCGACGGCACGTCGCAGCTCGCGTCCGGGCTCGACTCGCTCGACGCCGGGGCGGCCTCGCTCGCCGCGGGCCTCGCCCAGCTCGACGCCTCGGTGCAGTCCCTGCCGTCCGACACCGCGCAGCTCGCGGCCGGCTCGGCGCAGGTCGCGGCGGCGCTCGACGCCATCGCCGCGGCGCTCGACGGGGTGACGGCGGACGTCGCCCGGGTCGTCGACGACCTGTGCGCCGTGCGCCCGGGGCCCGTGTGCGAGCGCGGCCGGAGCGTGCTCGGGCGCGTCCAGGCGGTCGACGGCGACGCCGACGCGCTGGCCGCCGGCGCCGACCAGGTCGCGGCGGGCAACGCCGAGCTCGCGGCCGGCATGCCCGGCCTCGTGGCGGGGGCCGACGCGTCGGCGGCGGGTGCGAACGAGGTGGCGGCGGGCGCGGCCGAGAGCGCGGCGGGCGGCGAGCAGGTGAACTCGGGCGCGCAGGAGGTCGCCTCCGGAGCCGAGGAGACCTCGTCCGGAGCCTCCCAGCTCGCCGACGGCCTCGCCGAGGCGGTCGAGCAGATCCCGACGTACTCGGACTCCGACATCACGACCCTGTCCTCGGTGGTCGCGCAGCCGACCCGCACCGACGTCTCGGTGCCCGCGAGCGGGACGCAGTCGGTGCCGCTGTTCGCGACGTTCGCGCTCTGGGTCGGTGCGATCGTGCTCGCCCTCGCGCGCCGCGCGGTGCCGCGACGCCGCCTGCTCACGTCCGCGTCGACCGTCTCGATCGCGGGCCGCTCGATCTGGCCCGGCGCGGCGCTCGGCGCCGCACAGGGCCTCATCGTCGGCCTCGCGCTGCAGCCCGCGCTCGACGCCGACCCCCTCGCCCGCACGGGATTCGCCGCGGCCGCGGTCGTCATCGGCACGGTGTTCGCGCTCGTGAACCACGGCCTCGCGGCCGGCTTCGGCGGCCCCGGCCGGACGGCGGCCGTCGTCGCCGGGGTGATCGGCCTCGCGGCCGGGGTCTCCTCGACGGTGCCCGCCGCGATCTCGAGCGCCGCGAACCTCGTCCCGACCGGTCCCGGCCACAGCCTGCTCCTCGCGGGCCTCGGCGTGGGCGCCGGCTGGGGCGACCTCGTCGCCCTCCTCGTCTACGCCGCGATCGGCGCCGCGCTCGTGGTCGTCGGCGTCTCCCGGCACCGCACGGCCGCAGGCTGAGCCGGGCAGCGCTCGTCGGCCGTCAGCACTCGTCGCCCGTCAGCGCTCGTCCGCGGTCTCCGGGGGCGACGCGACCGACGCCTCGAGCGACCGGATCAGGCTGCGCGAGTCCCACGGCCCGATGTGGCGGCGCCCGTTGACGAAGAAGGTCGGCGTCGAGTGCAGGTCCATCATCTCGGCGTCGATCTGGTCGTCCTCGACGCGGCGCACGACCGCCGGCGATCGCAGGTCCGCGAGGAACCTCGGGACGTCGAGGCCGAGCTCCTCCGCGTACCGGACGAGGTCGTCGCTCTCGAGCGCGTCCTGGTGCTGGAAGAGCGTGCGCGACATGTCGAGGAAGCGGCCCTGCAGCGCCGCCGCCTCGTACGCCTGGGCCGCGAGCTTGGCGTGCGGATGCACGCCCTCGAGCGGCAGGTGACGCCACACCCAGCACACCTCGTCGCCGAACCGGCGGAGGACCTGGTCGATCGAGCCCGTCGCGCGAGAGCAGAACGGGCACTCGAAGTCGCCGTACTCGACGATCTGGTAGGGGGCGTCGGGGCGGCCGCGGTAGTGGTCGCGCGCGGGGTCGAACGGCCTCGCGAGCACCTTGCCCACCGCCTTCGGCGGGTCGAGGCGGTCGGCGATGGCGAAGATCGCCCAGCCGAGGCCGAAGGCGATGAGCGAGGCCGTGAGGACGCCCACGCGCCCGTGGTCCTGCGACTCCCCGTCGGCGAGCGCGATCCCCACGATGAACAGCGAGATCGTGAACCCGATGCCCGACAGCGCGGCACCGCCGGCGACGCGCGGCATCCCGAGCCCCGGCGCGAGCCTGCCCATGCCGGTCGCGCGCACGATCGCGGTCGCGGCCGTGATGCCGACGAACTTGCCGACGACGAGGCCCGCGATGATCGCCCACGTGAGCGGCGAGGTGAACGCCGCCGCGAGCGTCTCGCCGTCGAGGTGCACGCCCGCGTTCGCGAGCGCGAAGATCGGCAGCACGAGGAACGCGATGTACGGCCCCCACTCGGCCTGCAGCCGGTCGTTGATCGACAGCGACTCGCGGAGGCTCCGGTTGACGGCCGCCGCGTACTGGGCGCTCGGCGACTCGCGGAACGCGCGCGTGAGCTCCTCGGTCCGCTCGACCTCGGTGCGGCGCGGCGGGAACACCGGGATGAGCAGTGCGACCGCGACCCCGGCGAGCGTCGGGTGGATGCCGGCCATGGCGATCGCGATCCAGAGCCCGATGCCGAGCACCCCGTAGGCGAGGCCGCGCCCGGCGCGCAGGTAGCGGACGAGCGCGATCGCCACCATGAGCACGGCGGCGACCGCGAGCGGCACGAGGTCGAGCCCGGAGTTGTAGAAGATGCCGATCGCGAGCAGCGCGCCGACATCATCGACCACGGCGAGCGTCAGGAGGAACGTGCGGAGCCGGGCGGGGAAGGGCGGGCCGATGATCGCGAGCGCCCCGAGCAGGAACGCCGTGTCGGTCGAGATCACGACGCCCCACGCGCCGACCTCGCCGGAGGGGAGCGCGATGACCACGAAGAGCAGGGCGGGGATCACGAGGCCGGCGACGGCGGCGACGATCGGCACGATCGCACGCGACCGATCGGTGAGCTCGCCGATCGTGAACTCCCGCTTGACCTCGAGGCCCACGACGAAGAAGAACAGGGTCATGAGCCCGTCGTTCACGACGTCGTGGAGCGTGGCGTGCAACTGCCATCCGCCCAGTCCGACCTCGAGCTCCGTCTCCCAGAACGCCTCGTACGTCCAGCCCCAGGGCGAGTTCGCCCAGACGATCGCCAGGACCGTGCCCGCGAGCAGCAGCGCGGCCGCCGACCGGTCGCTCGAGCCGCGGCGCAGGCGCACCTTGCGACGGGCGGCGCTCGTCGTGGTGTCGGGTGCGGAGGCTGGCGCACTCATGCGCCAATGCTAGGGGCGGATGCCCCGAACGCGGGAGAACACGGGGAATGCTCTCCGGACCCCGTTCGGGGGTCGCCGCCGGGTTCGCCGACCGGTCGCCGCCGGGTACGCCGCCGCCGCCCGTCAGATGAAGAGCGTCGTCCCGGACTTCTCCGCCTCGCCGAGGAAGGTCGCGACGCCCCCGAACTCGATGTCCTCCATCAGGTCGGTCTCGGCGATGCCGAGGAGGTCCATCGTCATCGTGCACGCGATGAGCCGCGCCCCGCCCTCGCGCGCCGCGGTCATCAGCTCGGGCACCGACTGCACGTCGTGCTCCTTCATCACGTGCTTGATCATCGCCGGTCCGGCGCCGGCCATGTTCATCTGCGAGAGCGGCAGCCGGTCGGGCCCGGAGGGCATCATCATGCCCATCATCCGCTCAAGCGCGCCGTGGTCGCGCTTCGGCGCGTGCTCGCGTCGCAGCGCGTTCAGGCCCCAGAACGTGAAGAACATCGAGACCCGCTGCCCCATCGCGAGGGCGCCGTTCGCGATGATGAACGCGGCGAGCATCTTGTCGAGGTCGCCCGAGAAGACGACGAACGAGGTCTGGTTCCTCCGTTCGACGACCGCGGTGGTTCCGGATGCCACGGCGCCGCCCTTGCGGAAGGCCGCGACGAAGCCCGGCCCGTCGGGCGTCATCGACAGCACCTCGTGCCCGTGACTCGCCGCCCAGGCCGGGCCGTCGCTGACGAACCCCGGGTCGGAGACGCGCACGACGACCTCGTCGCCCGCGGCCAGGTCGCCCATGGTCGCCGAGAGCCGCATGATCGGACCCGGGCACGCGAGACCCGTGCAGTCGAGGTCGACCGACCTGCCGGTCCCCTTCGTCGCGGCGATGAGGTCGACGGCCTCCGCGTACGCGATCTCGGGCGGCGGCGCGACGGTCGACGCGGGCTCGACCTCGTGCCGGAAGCGGAAGGTGTTCGAGCCGCCCGACAGCGTCGCGACATCCGCGAAGCCGCGCTGCACGAGCAGCCGGTACGCGAGGTAGCTGCGGAACCCGACCGCGCAGTACAGGCGGACCGGCACCGACCGGTCCCACTCCCCGCTCGCGGCGCGCAGCGTCGCGAGCGGCACGTTCTCGGCGCCCGGGATGTGCCAGATCCCGAACTCCTCCGGCGTCCGCACGTCGACGAGCCGCGCGCCCTCGACCGCCGCCGGCCAGTCGCTCGCGTACCAGAGCACGAGGTCGCCCCGCAGCACGTTGCCCGCGACGAACCCCGCCATGTTGACCGGGTCCTTCGCCGATCCGAACGGCGGCGCGTACGCGAGCTCGAGCTCCTCGAGGTCGTGCACGGTGCCCCCGAGTCGGATCACCGTGGCGAGCACGTCGAGCCGCTTGTCGACGCCGTCGAACCCGGCGACCTGCGCGCCGAGGATGCGACCGTCGACCGGCGAGAACAGCAGCTTCAGGTGCATCTGCGCCGTGCCCGGGTAGTAGCCAGCGTGGCCCGACGGGTGGATGTGGATCGCGCGGTGCTCGATGCCCTCCGCGACCAGCTGGCGCTCGGTCGCCCCCGTGCCGCCCGCCACCATGTCGAACACCTTGACGATCGACGTGCCCTGCGTCGAGCGGTACTCGGTGTCGTGGCCGCAGATGTTCTCCGCCGCGACGCGCGCCTCGCGGTTCGCCGGGCCGGCGAGCGGCGTGATCCACGAGCCGGGGAGCACCGTGTGCGGCGTCTCGACGGCGTCGCCCGCCGCCCAGATCGACGGGTCCGACGTGCGCATGTGCGTGTCGACGCGGATGCCGCCGCGCGGCCCGAGCTCGAGGCCGGCATCCGCCGCCAGGCCCACGTTCGGCCGCACGCCGGCCGACAGGATCACGAGGTCGGCGTCGACGAACCGGGTGTTCGTGAGCTCGACGGTGAGCCCGCCGCCGGCGCGTTCCGAGAACGCCGCCGCACCGGTCGAGAGGAAGAGCTCGACCCCGCGGCTGCGCAGGTGCTGCTCGACGGGCACCGAGACCTCCTTGTCGAGCGGCGGCAGGATCTGGTCGGCGAGCTCGACGATCGTGACCGACGCGCCGCGGTGCTGGAGGTTCTCGGCCATCTCCACGCCGATGTAGCCGGCGCCGATGACGACGGCCTTCACCGGTGCGCCGGTCCGGCCCGCACCGCTTCGTCCGGGGGCGGATGCCGCGGCCGCGAGCGCCTCGTCGAGCTGGGCCTTGATCTCGTCCATGTCCGTGACGTTCCGCAGCACGTGCACGCCGGGCAGGTCGATGCCCGGCAGCGGCGGCCGGAGCGGGTCGGCGCCCGGGCAGAGCGCGAGCCGGTCGTAGGACTCGACGTACTCGCGCTCGGTCGCGGTCTCGCGCACGGTGACGGTCTTCGCGGTGCGGTCGAGCGCGGTGACCTCGGCGCCGACGCGCACGTCGATCGCGAGCGACTCGTGCAGGCTCTCCGGCGTCTGCAGCAGGAGGCGGCTGCGATCGGTGATGACCTCGCCGATGTGGTACGGCAGGCCGCAGTTCGCGAACGAGACGTAGTCGCCGCGCTCGAGCACGACGATCTCGGCGAACTCGTCGAGGCGGCGTGCGCGTGCCGCGACCGACGCCCCGCCCGCGACCCCTCCGACGACGACGATCTTCATGGTGCGCCCCTCCGTTCGTGCGGTGCCCGCGGCCCGGGCCGGCCGTCGCGCCCGATGCTAGGCGGCCCCTCGCGCGGAAGCCGGGCCATCGGTCCCGCGACCCCGTTCGGGGGCCGCATGCGCGCAGCGGCGCGGCGTACCCTGCACGCATGCACGCGCACGGGATCGACGACGACGGGCACGCCGACGAGGCCGAGCGGGTGCGGCTCGCCGTGTACCACGGCTTCGCCGCCGACGGCATCGTCCCCTCGCGCGATGCGCTCGCCGAGATCGCGAAGACGGATGCCGCGGGCGTCGACCGCGCGCTCGCGACGCTCGCCGCGGAGCGGCACGTCGTGCTCGACGACGCGGGGCGGATCGTGATGGCCCACCCGTTCGCGAGCATCAACCTGGGGTTCTCCGTCATGGGCGACCGCACGCTCTGGTGGGGCGGCTGCGCGTGGGACTCGTTCGCGATCCCGAACCTCCTCCCCGACGTCGACGAGGTGCTCGTCGCGACGACCTGCCCCGCCTGCGGCACGCCGCACGCGTGGGTCGTGGACGCCGAGGGACCGCCCGCCGGCGACCAGGTCGCGCACTTCCTCGTGCCGACCTCGCACATCTGGGACGACGTCGTGCACACGTGCGGCCACCAGCGGATATTCTGCGACGAGCGCTGCGTCGAGGACTGGCTCCGCTCGACCGGGAACCCTCGCGGGTCGGTCTTCGACCTCGCCACGCTCTGGCGGCTGGCGGCCCACTGGTACGACGGACGCCTCGGCTCGCCCTACGTGCGGCGCGAGCCGTCCGAGGCGCGCGCGTACTTCGCCGAGGTCGGCCTGTCGGGCGCGTTCTGGGGCCTCGGCGCGGACGCGGCATCCGCTCGGCCCGCCTCGGCCTAACGGGCTCGCCGATCGGTGCTTCCGCCGCTGCCGCGGCGGGGAGTACCGTGACGATCGGGCGCAGCGGCGGGGGCCGGTCGTCCGGGGGGACGCGAACATGGCGCGGAATCTGGTGCTCTGCCTGGACGGGACCGCCGGCCAGGTGAAGGGCGAGGCCGACTCGAACTGCGTGCGGGTCTACGACCTGCTCGACCTCTCGGACGAGGCCGTCCAGGTGGCGTACTACGACCCCGGCGTCGGCACGTTCGCCTCGCCCGGCGCGTGGACGCCGCTCGCGCGCGGGCTGTCCCGACTCGGCGGACTGATCTACGGCGCCGGCATGCGCGAGAACCTCGGCGAGGCGTACGCGTGGCTCATGCGGACCTGGCAGCCCGGCGACCGGATCTTCGTGTTCGGGTTCAGCCGCGGCGCGTTCACGGCCCGTGCGCTGACCGGGATGCTCCGGCTCATCGGGCTCATGCGGCCGGGCTCGGAGAACCAGCTCCAGTACGCGGTCGCGAAGTACGCCCGGCGCGGCGGCGAGGGGCGGATCCCGTGGGACGAGATCCACCGGTTCTCGCGGCTCTTCGCCCAGCAGGTCGACGGGCGCAGCACGATCCCGATCGAGTACCTCGGGCTGTGGGACACCGTGAAGGCCCTCGGCGTCGTGCGCGTCGCACCCGACTGGCCCTACACGCGGCAGCTGCCGAACGCCCGGCACATCCGCCACGCGATCTCGATCGATGAGCGGCGACGCCCGTTCCGCGAGTACGAGGTGCGCACCAAGGCCCCCGAGACGCTCGAGGAGGCGTGGTTCGCCGGCATCCACTCGGATGTCGGCGGCACCTTCGCCGACGACCCGAAGCTCTCGACCATCGCGCTGAAGTGGGTGCTCGACGGTGCGATCGACCACGGCCTGAAGGTCGACGCGAAGCGCACGGCGAAGGCGTTCGAGGGGTTCTCGGACGCCCACGCCGCCGGCGCGGCGCACCGCAACAGCGCGGCCTGGAGCCTGCTCGTCCCACGTCGCCGCCCGATCCCGGCCGGTGTCCGCGTGCACGCGAGCGTGCGCGACCGCATGGCGGCGACCGACTACCGGCCGCGGCTGCCGGCCGACGCGACGTGGGTCGACGACGACTGGGCGACCCTGCGGCCGACCTGACCCGCGTCCGGCCGCGTCAGGCGACGCGGAAGCGCACCTCGCTCCAGAGCCCGTCGGGGCCCACGTGGAGGTCGAGGTCGTCGTCGCCCGCGCCCGCCTCCGGGTCGTCCGCGCGGATCACGTGCGCCCCGCTCTCGTGCAGCGCTTCGAGGATCTCCGTCTTCGGGATGCTGTCCTGCCACGCCTTCACGGTGCCGACCGGGACCATCGCGACGCCGCCGGTGCGGATGAGCTCGCGCGCCACCGGCTTGGGCGTCGCGTTGTGCGAGCCGTGGTGGCCGACCTTGTAGAACGCTGCGCCAGTCACGAGGGCCCGCGAGGCCGGGTCGTCGAGCACGTGCTCCCAGGCGCCCTGCTGCGAGTCGCCGACGAAGACGAACCGGGTGCCCCGCACGTCGAGCACGAAGAAGAGGCTCGTGTTGTTCACCGAGCGTTCGAGCACGGACGCCGCGCGCAGCAGCGCCCCCTGGTCGAGCGCGAGCTGGGCGAGCCGCATCGCGTTCCGCGCCCGGACGAGCTGGACGGGGATCCGGGCCGAGACCTCGTCGCGCGGGACCTCGTACATGCGGTCGAAGATGTCGTACTCCTCGTCGCGGCCGAGCTCGGCGGCCGCCTCCTCGAGCCAGTGCACGGCGGCGGGCGGGTCCATCCGCTTGAGGTACTCCGGATCGCGGCTCGGACCGAGGACATGGACGACCGCGCCCTCGACCGGCAGCTCGACGCGGTTCTCCGCCGCGTCGGGCCTCGGGAGGAATCGCACCTCGTGGTGGTCGGCGCCGCCCTTGAACCCGCCGTCGACGAGCCGCGTCGCCGCGGCGAGGTTCGGCCCGGAGTTCACGGCGAAGTCGAGCGCGAGCGCCATCGACCGTCCGAGCGAGTCGACGGGACGCCCGTCGGCGGCCTGCTCGACGAGGCCCTGGAGCGCCGTCGCGGCGGCCGTGAGCCCGTGGCGCAGGCCGATCGCGTCGGAGTCCTGCTCGTCCTCGACGAACGGCACCCACACCTCGCCGACGTCGACCGCGGACCACGCGTCGTCGGCGAACCCCGACACGTGGTCGGAGTGGCGGTGGGACGCGGCGACGACGTCGAGGCGCGGCATCCCGTCGTCGCTCTCGTCCGTCAGCTGCGAGATCACGGCGCCGACCACGTCGCCGATGCGACGCGGCACGTCGCCGACGCGGGCCCGGCCGTGGCTGTGCACGCCGCAGTCGACGAGCATGCGCCACCTGGCGTCGTCGTCGGCCACGGTCACCAGGAAGCAGTCGCCGAAGCCGGGGTTGTACATCCGGATCGTGACGGTCGCCTCGGACATGGCTCAGTCCTCCTCGGGTGCGTGCAGGCTCGCGAACGTCAGCCGCCCGACCGCGGGCTCGTCGAGCCAGATCGCGAGCGGGTCGCCGTCCTCGACCTCGTCGAACCAGTCGTGGATCGCCTCGAGGCGGGCGACGCCCGCCGCGTGCTGCTCGCGCCCGTGCACGCGCAGGGTCTCCGGCAGCTTCGAGAACGAGGACGGGCGCGTGTACGGCAGCGGCTTCGGCACCAGCCAGGCGACGCTGCCGTCGACGTTCGCGATGACCGTGCAGGCCGCGTGCAGCTGGGTGCGCGTGTCCCGGTCGGCGCCGGACTCGAGGTCCTCGCGTCGCTGCACGATCTGGATGAAGATCCTCGGGTGGGGCTGCCCGTCGGCGGCGCTCTGGAACCCGACGTGCATGCCGAGCACCCGGATCCGCCCGGCATCCGGGTCGAGGCCGAGCTCGACGGCATGCGCCTTGGCCCAGCCCACGGTCTGCGCGTACACGGCCTTGGATCGCTCGCGGGCCGCGTTGCCGGCCGCGGTGACCGAGGACGCCCCCGGGTCGAGCTTGATCGTCGAGTCGAGGATCAGCTGCCCGAGGTCGACCGTCGCCTCGCCCGCGGTGAGGCTGAGCGGCACGGTCGGCCGGCGCCAGAGCAGCGCCTGGTCGGCGAGCGAGACGACCCCCGGCGGGAAGATCCCGCGGCGGCGGAGCGCCTCGACGAGGTGGCCGCGGAGGTTGATCCGGTCGTCGGGGAACAGGTCGCGATCGGCCGTGATCACGGCGCGCACGACGTCGCCGAACGTGACGTCGACCGCCGGCAGGTAGTCGAAGCCCCGGACCACCATGCCGAGGATCCGGTCGGCGTTCTTCACGGCCTCCGCGGCGATGCGGTGGACGAGGTCGGGCGAGAGCTCGCCGTCGCCCAGCACGCCCGAGCCGCCGGTAGCGAGCCGCCGGAGATCGGCGATCTGCGACCGGTACGTGGCGAGGTACGCGTCGAACACGGCCGCCACGAAGATCGCGCCCCGGCGGTGCGGCTCGCGCGCGGCGTGGAAGTCCGCCGGGTCGGGCGCCGAGCCGACCGCCGATCGCAACGGGCCGCCGCGCCCGGTGGACCGGCCGAACTCGTCGGCGAGCGAGAGCAGGGCCGTGGCATCCGACAGCTCGCTGCGCGAACCGGCCACGAAGTCCTCGACGATGTCGGTGAAGAGGAAGTGGTGGAACAGCGCGACGAGGTCGGCGAACGCCTCGTGGAACGCGAACACGTCGGAGTTCGTCGCGATCGTGAAGAGCGGCCGCATCCGGTGCACGATCGCGTGCGTGACCTCGTGGGCGATGATGTCGACCGAGAGGCACGTGAACATGAGCTGGTGCGGCAGGCTCGCCTGCGTGTCGGTCTCGTCGGCGCGGTAGTAGCCGAACAGCACCGCGCGGCGATCGGGGTCGAAGTAGGCGTTGCGCCCGTAGAACGCGTGCGGCACGAGCCGGAGCCGGTCGTCGCCGCGCCACCGGAACCGCCGCCCCGTGAAGCGCTGGAAGCGCTCGATGACGCTCATCGTGATCGCGTAGACGATCTGCTGGTGCGAACGCGGGTCGCTCTCGGACGGCCGGAGGCCGTCCTGGGCGAGCACCGGCGGATCATCGAGGTCGACCGGGTGGTACCAGCGGCGCCGCGTCGCGTCGTAGTCGACGACCTGGACGAGTTCGCCGTCGGGGCCGGGCCTGAGGCCGACCTCGAACGGGATGTCGACCGTGAGGAACTGGCCGCTCAGCCGCGAGCTCATGGGATCGAACGCGAACGCGCGCAGGAGGCGGCGATCGGGTGCCTGGACGGCGGGCACGTTGTGGGTGGAGAGCATCGCAGGCCTCCTCGACAAGGCTGGATCGCATGATGCTGCCGTGCTAAGGCCGAAACTAGCGATCCGCGACCGCCCCGGCAACAGGGATGACCCTGACCCGGCGGGCTCAGGCGCGCGACGCCGGCTCCGACGCGCCCGCGAGCCGTGCGAGGCGCGCCCGCGCGTTGCGCTCGCTCGGCGACATCCGCCCGAACCGGCGCACGCCGATCGCGAGCACGACGCGCGTGAGCGTGACCGCCGGCCACCACGGCCGCCTCAGCCCGAGCAGGTCGCGCTCGCGCGCGCCGAGGGAGGCGACGGCGCCGCCGAACAGGATCGGGTAGATCCGGCCGACGACGCCGGGCAGGCCCGGTCGGCGGAGGAAGCGCACCGCCTCGGCGACGCGCTCGTCCGGCCGGGCGTCGGCGAGGAAGCCGTCGAGCTCCGCGCGGAGCCCGGCGAGCGAGGTCGGCGGTTCGCGCACGCCCATGAGCCGGCCCACCTCCGCCCACTCGCGGACGTACGCGTCGGCGCCGCCCGGGATCGGCCCGCCCCACCGCTCGTGCGCGCCGATGAACGCCTCGGTGAACGCGTCGTGCACCCACCGCAGGAGGTCCTCGTCGTTGGCCGCGTACTCGCGGACCGCCCCGCGAGCGTCGACGTAGGTGCCCGTGACCCGCTCGTGCAGTCGCGACACCGCGGCGCACGCGGCCGCCGCCGCGCGCCGGTCGCCGAACGTCGTCGTCGCGACCCACCGCACGGTGCCGTCGAGGCGTCCGAGCGGGTCCTCGCGGTAGCGCGAGTGGTCGTGCACGCCCGCCATCGCGCCCGGGTGGAGGGTCTGGAGGAGCAGTGCGCGGATGCCGGCGACCAGAGTCGGCAGCGCGCCGTTGACCGCCCACACGGCGCTTCCCGGGCCGAACAGCCCGGCGTCCTCGCCCTCGGCGAGCGCGCGCGTCCAGGCCGGCGGCTCGTCGCGGCGACGACGCAGCGGACTCCACCGCGCGTGCCCCGCGCGAGCGTCGGCGTCGTCGCGCCCGCTCCCGTCCATGCTTCCGACGGTAGGCGCCGGCACCGCCCGCGCACCTGCGGATTCGCTGCGAAAGGCCCTACTGTCGAACGGACGGACCGGCGAACCGACGAGCGGCGGAGGGAGCGGGATGGGCGACTCCGTGCTGCTCGTCGCGGGCCTGCTCGCGCTCGTCGGCGGCGCCGAACTGCTCGTGCGCAGCGGCACGCGCCTCGCTGCACGGCTCGGCGTCTCGCCGATGGTCATCGGCGTCACCGTGGTCTCGATCGGCACGAGCGCACCGGAACTCGCGATCGGCATCGACGCGGCCGCGCAGGGCAGCGGCTCGCTCGCCCTCGGCAACATCGTCGGGACGAACACGCTGAACCTGCTGCTCATCCTCGGGATCGCCGCGCTCATCCGCCCGCTCACCCTGCGGTCGCACGCGATCCGGCTCGACCTCCCGGCGATGGTGGTCGCCGCGGTGACGCTGCTGCTGCTCTGCGCCGACGGCGTCGTCACGCGCTTCGACGGCGCCCTGCTCGTGGTGCTCGGGGTGGTCTACACGACCGTCATCGTGCGCGCGGCGCGCCGGGAGGGCCTCGCCGCCCGCACCGAGTTCGCACGGGAGTTCGGCGAGCAGCGGGCTCGCGTGGCCGCGGCCGCGGCCCGCACCCGCACCGTGCGCGACGCGGTCCTGCTCGTCGCCGGCATCGCCATCGTCGTCGTCGGCGCCGACTGGCTCGTCGACGGTGCGGTCGCGCTCGCCGCGGGCTTCGGCGTGCCGGTCTCGATCATCGGCCTGACGATCGTCGCGATCGGCACCTCGTCGCCCGAGCTCGTGACCGCGATCGTCGCGACCATCCGACGCGAGCGCGACATCGCCGTGGGCAACCTCCTCGGCAGCAGCGTGTTCAACATCCTGTTCATCTTCGGCATCACGAGCCTGATCCCGGCCGACGGCATCGGCGTCGACCGGGGGATCCTCACGATCGACCTGCCGGTCATGGTGGCGGCGACCGTCGCGTGCATCCCGGTCTTCCTCACCGGTCGGCGGATGCAGCGGATCGAGGGCGCGGTGTTCGTCGTCGCCTACCTCGCGTACCTGACGACGCTGCTCCTGTTCCGGGCCTGAACGCGGCGGGGCGGGGCGCGGGTGCCGGGGCGGGTTCCTGCACCGGGCGCCGGGGCGCCGCGGGCACGGTCACGGTGCGGTCACGACCTCCTGCGAGTCACCCGAGCGGATGACGCGGGGCCGGCCGATCGCGTCTACCGTGCCTGTCATGGCACGACGCGCGGGTCCGACTCCCGTCCCGATCCCCGGTGCGGGCGCACCCCACGCCGTCGCGCCCGGCGGCATGGCGCCCGGCGGCGCGGCGCCCCCGGCCACGGCCCGTGCGCCCCGCCATCCGTGGTTCGCCGCCGCCCGACGCATCCTGCTGGTCGCCGCGATCGCGTTCGTGCTCGGCGGGCTGACCTCGTGGGGTCAGTTGGTGCTCCCCCCGGAGACGGCGTCGCTGGCGAACTCGGCCGGCGGCTGGACGGTCCCGACCGCGATCCTCGTCCTGCTCCTCGCGCGCGGCTACCCCGAGGCGGCCGTCGCGGGCGCCGGCGGATTCGTCGCGCTGACGCTCGGCTACGCCGTGGCATCCGGGTGGCGCGGCATCGCATTCGACCCCACGACCTGGGCGATCATCGGCGCGCTCGCGGGCCCGGTGATCGGGTGCGCGGCGCACGCGATGCGGCGGCGCGGCATGCAACTCGTGCTCGGAACGTCGGTGCTCGCCGGCGTGCTCGTCGGCGAGGGCGTGTACGGGCTCACCGTCGTCGCCGACACCACCAGCGGCGTGTGGTGGTGGATCGAACTCGTGCTCGGAGCGGGCGTGCTGGTCGCAGGCGCCCTGCGCGCGCGTCCGTGGGGCCTGGCGCTCGTGGCGCTCACGGGCACCCTGCTCGTCGCCGGACTGTTCTGGTCGGCGTTCGTGCTGCTGCCGATCCTGGTGTTCCGGGGCTGAGCCCTCCGGCACCTCGACGCGCGTCGTCGGCGATGATGGAGGGCATGACGCACGACGGCCCGCCCGCACGACCCCGCGTGCTCGGCGCGGTCGTCGACGACGAGACCCGCTGCGTGCACTACCGCACCGACGTCGACATCGTCGCGATCCGCTTCGCGTGCTGCGGCGAGTACTACCCGTGCCACCTGTGCCACGAGGAGGCCGCAGGGCATCCGGCCCGGCAGTGGCCGCTCGGCGAGCGCGACGCGCGCGCCATCCTCTGCGGCGCCTGCGGTGCCGAACTGCCGATCGCGACCTACCTCGAGGTCGACGCGTGCCCCGAGTGCCGCGCGGCGTTCAACCCGCGCTGCCGGCTGCACACGCACCTCTACTTCGAGACCGAGGGCTGAGGCGCCGCGGCTCACCGCTGGGGTCGGGCCGAGAGGGCTCGGCCCGCGAGGGCTCAGGCCGACAGGGCTCAGTCCGACAGGGCTCAGCCCGCCAGGGCTCAGTCCGCCAGGGCTCAGCCCGCGAGGAACCTGATCGCCGCGCGCCGGAACTCCCTCGAGCCCGGCGCGTTGAAGTGGTGTCGGCCCGGGATCTCTGCGAACGACCCGCTCGGCGTCGCCGTGGCGAGCGCGCGCGACTGCTCGATGATCGCGTCCTCGGTGCCGGTCGCGAAGAGGATCGGCTGCGGCGGCGGGTTCGTCGGGTCGGGGTCGGCATCGCCCGCCCGCATGCCCTCGGCGAGCGCGACGAGCGCGAGCAGGTCGTTGCCGGCGACACGCTCGGCGAGCGTCACGTAGTTCCGGGTGACCGGATCGTCGACGGGCGTGCGGTGCTCGGCGTACGCGCGCGCCTGCTCGATCTGCATGCGGGCGAGCGGCCGGCCGTCGGGGATGCCGCCGAGCACCGCGCGCTCGATGCGCTGGGGCACCTGCACGGCGGCCTGCCAGCCGACGCGGGCGCCGAGCGAGTACCCGACGTAGCGCACGGTGTCGACGAGGTAGGTGTCGAGGACCGTCACGAGGTCGTCGACGAACGCGTCCATGCCGTAGGCGGATGCCTCGTGCGGCGTGTCGCTCGCCCCGTGGCCGCGCTGGTCGACGCCGAGCACGCGATACCCGGCTCGCAGCAGGTCCCGCACCCAGCCGGTGCTCACCCAGTTGTCGCGGCAGCTCGACGCGAACCCGTGCACGCACAGTACGGTCGGCGCGTCCTCCTCGCCCCACGAGTACGTCGCGATGCGGCGCCCCTCCCCCGACATGACGAACTGCGGCGCGGGCATGTCGGTCAGGGTGGGGAACGCGGCATCCATGTCGGCCATTCTGCCGCGCCTGGCGTTCATGGGGCGACGAGGTGCAGGTGCCGCCGGTCGTCGTCGGAGAGTGCGGCGGACAGCTTCGCGTCGAACGTCGCAAGCATCGTCGAATTGCGTGCCGCGAGGGCGACGAGATGGAAGTCCGTGACCTGACGATGACCGATCATCGCGACGCGGTCGATCGTCGCGCCGACCAGCCGCGCATCGTCGGCGATGAAGCGATGACCGGGCCACTCGCAGAGGCGCTGTAGCAGGGCGACGGCCTGGTTCGGAGGGACCTCGGCCCCGACCACCGCGGGGTTGGACACCAACCGGACGAACGCCGTCTCGGTGATCGGGGTGGTCGCCCAGGCGGTGACCTCGCCGAACCAGCGATGCGCGGCTCCGTGGTGCACGTGCTGCGTCGAGGCGAGCGCGAGCAGCACGTTCGCGTCGAGCAGGAACGTCGCGGGCCCGGTCATGCCTCGTCGCGGAACTCGGCCACGATGTCGTCGGTGATGACGTGGTCGATGGGACCGATCGGAATCAGGGGGAACCCCGCCGGTGCCGCCCCAGTCGCGCCTGCCGCGCTCCCACCGACCTCGAGCCCCCGCAATGCCAGGTCGGAGACCGCGGCACCCAGTGAGACGCCTTGCCGTTCGGCCAGCGCGCGCGCGGCGCGAAGCATCCGGTCATCCAGCTCGAGCGTCGTCCGCATGCATCCATGCTACACGCATCACCGCATCACAGCATCACCGCATCGCCTCATCGAAGGTCGGGCGCTGGCGGTGCTGCTTCGCGTACTCGCGCAGGATCGCCTCGGTGTCGCCCCCGGTCCGCATGAAGCGGTCGCGGAGCACCTCGGCGAAGTCGTCGATCGCCTCCTCGAGCATCTGCCCGCTGTTGCGGACGGTCCGGTCCGACGAGCGCCGGGCGAGCCTGGCCAGGTGCAGGGCGTACGGCAGTTGCGCGGCGAGCGAGGTCGTCTCCTCCGCCTCGGTGAAGTAGTGCGACTCGGAGTTCTGCCACACGTCCACTCGCGACTGGGCGAGGTCGGCGGTGAGCGAGTCGAGCAGTCCGCTCGAGGTGGCCGACTCCATGTTGAGGAGGTGACCGGCGGTGTCGGCCCGCTGGATGAGCGCGATGCGGAGCGCGAGGGTGCGCCGACGGCCGAGGTCCGGGTAGAGCTGGAGGAACCAGGCGACCGCGGCGGTGAGCAGGGCGAAGCCGATCAGCCCCTGCAGCGGAGCGAACACCCGCAGCCACGGATCGGTCGGGTAGACGTCGCCGAGCCCCAGGGTGGACATGCTCACGGTCGAGAAGTAGAACGCCTCGACGATCGCCGGGTACGCCTGCACGTCGATGCCCGGGTTGTACTCGAACCCGTCCGGGACGAACGGCAGGTACACGAGCGCCCAGCCCACGACCTGGAGCGCAGCCCAGACCGTGACGACCGCCACCGCGGCGACCGGCCCGGCGACGGTGCGTCCGCGCCGGCCGAGTCGAGAGGTCAGCGCCCACGTCGAGCGGGCGGCGAGATGCGAGAGGCGCCCGCGCCCGGTCGGATGCAGCACGGTGTGGAAGACCTCATCGAGCCCGACCACCATGAGGACGACCCCGGCGACGATCCACAGCACGCTCACCCGCCCATGCTACGAGCGGGCGCGGCGTGGCCCGGGCTCGTCCGCCCCGTCGGCCGTCGCGGTCGCCGTGGCCGGCGCGGCCGCGGCATCCGCCCCCCTGCCCCGGATCAGGAAGCCGAAGCCGAGCGCGACGAAGAACATGAGCACGCCGTACACCGCGGCGGGCAGGCTCATCTCGACGCTGCCGATCACGGTCTGCGCGATGACGATCGCGAGGGTCGCGTTGTGGATGCCGATCTCGAACGAGCTCGCGATCGCCTGGCGCCGCTCCACCCGCAGGAGCCTCGGCACGAGGTAGCCGATCCCGAGGCTCAGCAGGCAGAAGAGCACCGTGATGCCCGCGAGCCGGCCGAAGTTGTCGACGAGCAGTTCGAGGTTCGAGGCGATCGCACCCGCGATCACGACGACGAGGATCACGATCGAGGCGATCCGGACCGGGCGATCCATCCGGTCCGCGAACGCGGGCTTCCAGCGACGCACCAGCATGCCCGCGACGACGGGGAGCAGCACGATCGCGAACACCTCGATCGTCTTCGCGAGCTGGAGGCCGAGCCCGTCGTCGCCGGGGAGGAAGTACGCGATCGAGAGGTTCGCGATGAGGGGCAGCGTGAACACGGCGATCACCGAGTTGAGCGCCGTCAGCGAGATGTTCAGGGCGACGTCGCCGCGGAACAGGTGCGAGTACAGGTTCGCGGTCGTCCCGCCCGGCGACGCGGCGAGCAGCATCATGCCGACCGCGAGCACCGGCGGCAGGTCGAAGAGGAGCACGAGCCCGAAGCAGGCGGCCGGCAGCAGGAGCAGCTGGCAGGCGAGGGCGACGATCACCGCCTTCGGCTGCGTCGCGACCCGCGCGAAGTCGCGCGGGGTCAGGCTGAGGCCGAGGCCGAACATGATGACGCCCAAGGCGACCGGCAAGCCGATCGTCGTCAGTGGACCCATTGATCACTCCTTCGTGAAGACGGTGCCTCACAGTCTGGAGTGCGCGGGCGCGTCGTGTCACGCGCTCGGGCCGATCAGCCCTGGAAGTCCTCCGGGTCGACGTCGTCGAGGAACTTCTTGAACTCCTCGAGCTTCTCCTCGTCCTCGCTGTCGTGGTGCTCGACCATCTCGGCAGGGATCCCCGCGTCATCCATGACCGCGTCGGCGACGAAGAGCGGCGCGTCGATGCGCACCGCCATGCCGATGGCGTCGGACGGTCGCGAGTCGATCACGAGCGGGCCCGTGGGCGTGACCAGCGTGAGCTCCGCGTAGAACGTGCCCTCCTCGATGCGGGTCACGTCGATGCGCTCCAGGTTGCCGCCGACCGCCTCGATGAGGGTGACGAGCAGGTCGTGCGTGAGCGGCCGCGGGGCGTGGTCCCCGCCCAGCGCGATGAGGATGGAGGTCGCCTCCTGCTCGCCGATCCAGATCGGCAGCACGCGCCCTTCGGCCGACTCCTCGCCGAGCGGTTTCAGCAGGACGATGTGCTGCCGGGCGGCGTCGAGCGCGATCCCGAGGACGCGGACCTGGACCATGGCGCCTCCCGTTCGTGGTCGGGCGTGGTCCCGCCATCGTACGTCGGACGGCCCGGCGCCACCGGCGGAAGGTCCCGTCGGGCTCAGGCCCTCCGGCCGCCCAGGTCGCCGAAGAGGAAGTCGCCCCCTTCCGCATCGCCGCGTCGGGTCACCTCCATCGGATCGGCCTCGGCTCCGTCCGTCCGGCGCACCTCGTCGGCCGCGGCGAGCTCGGCGGCGTCCGGCTCGAGGTGCACGCTCGGCGCCTCCGTCGAGAGGCGCTTGCGCGCCGCGCGCTCGACGAGCACGGGGACGAAGTCGCGGACCGGTCGACCGTCGAACCGGTGGTGCTCCTCGTCGACGATGACGTGGATGTGGCCCTCGGTGAGGGAGGGGAAGCGCTCCAGCAGGCGGGCGACGACGTGCTCGACGGCCTGCTGTTCATCGGCCTCAGTGGTCATGGATGCAGTGTGCGCCGTCGCGTCGCGCTGTGCAAGCGCATGGAATCTAACTAGAATTCGAAATCATGGCGGAGACGACGGAGCGCCGCGCGGCCGAGGCGCCGACGAGCAAGTCGGCGCGCACGCGCGAGCGCATCCTCGACGCCGCGGCGCACGTGCTGAGCCGCAAGGGCTATGCCGGAACACGGCTCGCCGACGTCGCCGCGCACGCGCAGTTGCAGGCGCCGACGATCTACTACCACTTCGCCTCGCGTGACGAGCTCATCGAGGAGGTCATGTGGGTCGGCGCGGCCCGCGTGCACGCGCACGTCGTCGCCGAGCTCGAGGCGCTCCCCGCCGAGACGTCGCCGCTCGACCGCATCCTGACGGCCGTGGAGGCGCACCTGCGCTACGAGCTGCTCATCTCCGACTACACGACCGCGTCGATCCGCAACGCCAACCAGGTGCCCGAAGGGCTTCGGGCGAAGGCCGCCGCCGAGGAGGCCGCGTACGCGCGCCTCTGGCGCGACCTGTTCACGGCCGCGATGGACGCCGGGCAACTCCGCTCCGATCTCGACATCACGGTGACGCGCATGCTCCTGCTCGGCGCGATGAACTGGGCGGCGGAGTGGTGGAACCCGCGGCACCGTACGCTCGACGACCTCGTGCGCGCGACGCAGGACATGGTCAGGTACGGGATGGCGCCGGCGACCGCGTAGGTCGCCGGCGCCGTCGCCCTGCCGCCGGGGGCCGCGGCTAGGACATCGCCCCGACCGGCTCGCCGAAGAGCGAGAGCCGGCTCCGGAGCACCTCCTCCGCGTCGGCGACCGTGCGGCGCACCACCTCGCCCGCCGTCGGGATGTCGCGGATGAGGCCCTGGACGAGTCCGACCGTCCAGATCCCGGCGTCGAGGTCTCCCTCCTCGAAGACCTTCCGGCCGCGGGCACCGGCGACGAGCGGCTGCACGTCGGGGAACCGCCCGCCGTTCGCGAGGATCTCGACGACCTCGTCGCTCACCGCGTTCTTGGCGACGCGCGCCGTGTTGCGGAGGCTGCGGAAGATGAGGTTGGTGTCGAGCTCGGTGGCGTCGACGATCCGTTGCTTCACGGTGTCGGAGATGGGCGACTCGACCGTGCACATGAACCGCGAGCCCATGTTCACGCCGTCGGCGCCGAGCGCGAGCGCGGCCGCGAGGCCGCGCCCGTCGGCGAACCCGCCCGAGGCGATGAACGGGATCGTCAGCGCGTCGGCCGCGGCCGGGATGAGGACGAGTCCGGGGACGTCGTCCTCGCCGGGGTGGCCGGCGCACTCGAAGCCGTCGATCGACACGGCGGTCACGCCGAGCCGTTCGGCCTTCAGCGCGTGCCGCACGCTCGTGCACTTGTGGATGACCCGGATGCCGTGCTGCTGGAACATCTCCATGTGCGGCTCGGGGCTCGAGCCCGCGGTCTCCACGATCGTGACGCCGGCGTCGACGATCGCCCGGCGGTACTCGTCGTACGGCGGCGGGTTGATCGACGGCAGGATCGTGAGGTTCACGCCGATCGGCTTGTCGGTGAGCCGCCGGGCGCGCTCCACCTCCTTCACCAGGTCGGCCGGGGTCGGCTGCGTGAGCGCGGTGATGATGCCGAGGCCGCCCGCCTCGGACACGGCCGCCGCGAGCTCCGCGCGGCCCACCCACATCATGCCGCCCTGGACGATCGGGTGCTCGATGCCGAGCGCCTCGGTGAACCTGTTCGAGAGCACGTTGCGCCTCCTACTCGTAGGTCTCGCCGGATTCGGCCTTCGCGACGAGCGAGGCCGGCGGCAGGAACCGGTCGCCGTACGCCGCCGCAAGCTCGTAGCAGCGTGCGACGAAGCCGGGCAGCCCGCCCTCGTACTGGTTCACGTACTGCAGCACGCCGCCCGTCCAGGCCGGGAAGCCGATGCCGTAGATCGAGCCGATGTTCGCGTCGGGCACGCTCGTGAGCACTCCGGAGTCGAGGCAGCGGACCGTGTCGATCGCCTCGGCGAAGAGCATGCGCTCCTGCAGGTCCTTCAGCGGGAGCACCGTCGAGCCCGACTCGTACTTCTCCCGCAGGCCCGGCCAGATGCCGACGCGCCTGCCGTTCTCGTCGTAGTCGTAGAAGCCCTGCCCGGCCCGACGACCCGGCCGCTGCACGTCGTCGACCATCCAGTCGATCACGGCGTGCGACGGGTGAGTGCGGACCTCGCCGCCCTCGGCGAGCACCGCCGCCTCGGTCTCGTGGCGGATCTTCTGCGTGAGCGACAGCGTGAGCTCGTCGAAGAGCTGCAGCGCGCCGGCCGGGTAGCCCGCCTGGAGCGCCGCCTGCTCGACGGACGCCGGCTCGACGCCCTCGCCGACGGCAGCGACCGCCTCGGCCATGACCTCGCCGATCACGCGCGAGGTGAAGAACCCGCGCTGGTCGTTGACGACGATCGGGGTCTTCCGGATCTGCTGGACGTAGTCGAAGGTCTTCGCGAGCACCTCGTCGCTCGTGTTCCTCCCTCGGACGATCTCGACGAGCGGCATCTTGTCGACCGGTGAGAAGAAGTGGATGCCGATGAAGTCGTCGGTGCGCGTCACGCCCTCGGAGAGCAGCGTGATCGGCAGCGTCGAGGTGTTGGAGCCGAGGACGGCGTCGGGTTCGACGATGTCCTGGATCTCCTGGAACACGCCCTGCTTCACGGCCACGGACTCGAAGACCGCCTCGATGACGAAGTCGACGCCCGCGAAGTCGGCCGGGTCGGCGGTCGCGGTGATCCGCGACAGCAGCTCGGCGCTGCGCTCGGCCGTGGTCTTCCCGCGCGCGAGCGCCTTCTCCTCGAGGGCCCGGGAGTAGTCCTTGCCCTTCTCGGCGGCCTCGAGCGAGACATCCTTCAGCACGACCTCGATGCCGGCCTTCGCCGACACGTACGCGATCGCGGCGCCCATCATGCCCGCGCCGATGACGCCGACCTTGCGCGCGGCGAACTTCGGGTACCCGTCGGGGCGGCTGCCGCCCGCGTTGATGTGCTGCAGGTCGAAGAAGAACGCCTTGATCATGTTCTTCGCGACCTGCCCGTGCGTGAGCTCGACGAGGTAGCGGGTCTCGACCTTCGAGGCGGTCTCGAAGTCGACGTAGGCGCCCTCGACGGCGGCGGCCATCGCCGCGCGGGGCGCGGGCAGCGGCGCGCCCTTCAGCTGCTTGCGCAGCATGGCGGGCATCGCGGCGAGCATCCCGGCGACGCCGGGCGAGGTCGGCGCACCGCCGGGGAGTTTGAAGCCCTTCTCGTCCCACGGCTTCGCCGGGGCGGGGTTCGCGGCGATCCAGGCGCGCGCGGCCGCGTCGAGCTCGTCGGGCGACGAGACGAGCTCGTCGACGAGGCCCACGGCGAGCGCGTCGGACGGCGAGAACTTCGTCGCCGGCAGGATCACCTCGGAGAGCGCGCGCTGCAGACCGAGCATGCGGACGAGGCGCGTGATGCCGCCGCCGCCGGGCAGCAGTCCGAGCGAGACCTCGGGCACGCCGAACTGCACGCCCTTCGCGTCGACCGCGATGCGGTGGTGGGCGAGCAGTGCGACCTCGTAGCCGCCGCCGAGGGCGGTGCCGTTGAGGGCCGCTACGACCGGCTTGCCGACGACCTCGAGCCGGCGCATGAGGTGCTTGACCCGGTCGATGTGCGCGGTCTCCTCGGCCGACTTCGCCGGGTCGGCGGCGCGGAGGAGGTTGAGGTCGCCGCCGGCGAACCAGCTCCTCTTCGCCGAGGCGAGGATCACGCCCGTGATGTCGTCGCGCTCGGCCTCGAGCCGGTCGACGGTCGCCTCGAGCGCCGCGGTGAAGTGGGCGTTCATCGTGTTCACGCTGCTGTCGGGGTCGTCCATCGTCACGGTGACGATGCCGTCCTCGTCGCGCTCCCACGCGTAGCCGGTGTAGACCTCGGTCTCGGCGGTCTCGGTGTCCAGTGCGATGCTGCTCATGTCCCTCTTCCTCACACCCGCTCGATGATCGTGGCGATGCCCATGCCCGCGCCGACGCAGAGCGTCGCGAGCCCGCGCCGCCGGTCCCGGCGCTCCAGCTCGTCGAGGAGCGTGCCGAGGATCATCGCGCCCGTCGCGCCGAGCGGGTGGCCCATCGCGATCGCGCCGCCGTTGACGTTGACCTTCTCGTGCGGGATGTCGAGGTCCTTCATCCATTTCATGACGACCGACGCGAACGCCTCGTTCAGTTCGAAGAGGTCGATGTCGGAGACATCCAGCCCCGCCTTATCGAGCGCCTTGCGCGTGGCGGGGGTCGGGCCGGTGAGCATGATGGTGGGCTCCGAGCCGGTGACCGCGGTCGCCACGATGCGGGCGCGCGGCGTGAGGCCGAAGCGCTCGCCCACCTCCTTCGATCCGATGACGAGGAGCGCGGCGCCGTCGACGATGCCCGACGAGTTGCCCGCGGTGTGCACGTGCGAGACGCGCTCGACCGCGTGGTACTTCTGCAGCGCGACCGCGTCGTAGCCGGCCTGGTCACCGACGCCGGCGAAGGCCGGCTGGAGCGCGCCGAGCGACTCGACGGTCGAACCCGGGCGGCGGTGCTCGTCGGTGTCGAGAAGCGTCACGCCGTTCTGGTCCGTCACGGGGACGACCGAGCCGGAGAAGAAGCCCTGCTCCCACGCCGCCTCGGCCCGTCGCTGCGACTCGGTCGCGAACGCGTCGACCTCCTCGCGGCTGAAGCCCTCGATCGTCGCGATGAGGTCGGCGCCGATGCCCTGCGGCACGAAGTAGAGGTCGTAGTTCGTCGTCGGGTCCTGCACGTACGCGCCGCCGTCGGAACCGATCGGCACACGCGACATCGACTCGACGCCGCCGGCGAGGATCAGGTCCTCGAACCCTGATGCGACCTTCTGCGCCGCGGTGTTCACGGCCTCGAGGCCGGACGCGCAGAAGCGGTTGAGCTGCACGCCCGCGACCGATTCGGGCAGCCCTGCGACGAGCGCCGCGGTGCGCGCGATGTCGCCGCCCTGCTCGCCGATCGGCGAGACGACGCCGAGCACGATGTCGTCGACCGCCGCCGGGTCGAGCCCGGGGTTGCGCTCGAGGAGCGCGTCGATCAGGCCGACCACGAGGTCGACCGGCTTGGTCCCGTGCAGCGCCCCGCCGCGGTTCTTCCCGCGGGGGGTGCGCACGGCGTCGTAGATGTATGCCTCGCCCACGTCGTTCCTTCCGTTCACAGGCCCAGGCTCCGACCGACGATCTCCTTCATGATCTCGGTCGTGCCGCCGTAGATGGTCGTGATCCGCGCGTCCTCGTAGTCGCGCGCGATCCGGTACTCGCGCATGTAGCCGTAGCCGCCGTACAGCTGCAGGCAGCGATTGACGATCTGCACGTACTGCTCGGTCGTCCAGTACTTCGCGGCCGCGGCATCCTCTGCCGAGAGCTCGCCGCGCGAGTGGCGCGCGATGCACTGGTCGATGTAGGCCCGGCTCACCTGCGTCGCCGTGAACATGTCGGCGAGCTCGAACCGGGTGTTCTGGAACGTGGCGACCGGACGGCCGAACGCCTGCCGCTCCTTCACGTAGGTCATCGCGCGCTCGATGACGCCCTCGCTCGAGGCGGCCGCGGCGGCCGCGATCGAGAGGCGCTCCTGCGGGAGGTTGCGCATGAGGCCCAGGAAGCCCTGGCCCTCGGCGCCGAGGAGGTTCGCGGCGGGCACCCGGACGTTCTCGAAGACGAGCTCGCTGGTGTCCTGCGCGTGCAGGCCGACCTTGTCGAGGTTGCGGCCGCGCGAGAAGCCCGGGGTGTCGGCCTCGATGACGAGGAGGCTGAGGCCCTTGTGCGGGTCGGACCCGGTGCGGACCGCGGTGACCACGAGGTCGGCGTTCTGCCCGTTCGAGATGAAGATCTTGCTGCCGTTGACGACGTAGTGGTCGCCGTCGCGCACCGCGCTGGTGCGGATGCCGGCGAGGTCGCTGCCCGTGCCGGGCTCGGTCATCGCGACGGCCGTGATGAGGGTGCCGGCGGCGATGCCGGGCAGCCAGCGGCGCTTCTGCTCGTCGTCGGTGAGCTCGAGGAAGTACGGGATCACGATGTCGTTCGAGAGCGCGATGCCGGCCATGCCGTCGGAGACCGGATTGCGGGCGAGTTCCTCCCCCATGACCGCGTTGAAGCGGAAGTCGTCGGTGCCGCCGCCGCCGAACTCCTCGGGGACGGTGAAGCCCAGGATGCCGGTCTCGGCGGCCTTCTCGAACAGCCAGCGGTCGACCTTGCCCTCCGCCTCCCACCGCTCGGCGTTCGGGCGGGCGTAGCGCTCGACGAAGTCGCGCACCATCTCGCGGAACTGCTCGTGCTCCTCCTCGTAGACGGTGCGGACGCGGTCCGCCGCCTGGAGAGACGTCTGGGGCATGTCTCGATCTCCCTCGATCTCGTGGGTGTTCCCCGTGCAGGTCGAGTGTACGTCCATCCGCCCTCATTTTCTACACTGGATTAGAAAATGTGGTCGGAGACGCTTGCCCGGCGCTCGAATCTGCCGCAGAATCGGGGCGACGGATTTTCTAATCCCGATGAGAAGACGGATGCCGCGCCGCCGGCACCCCGGAGTCGCGAGGAAGCGAATGGACCACGAGCCGCCCAGCATCGACCGACTCGTGCACCGCGTGCGCGACTTCGTCCGCGACGAGGTGATCCCCGTCGAGGAGGCCGCACGCGGCGTCGCCCACCACCACGTCGAGGGCTCCGGCCACGGCGGGGGCGTCGACGCCCGTGACCGCGAACTCCGCGACGGGCTGCGCGCCGCCGCCCGCGCGGCGGGCCTCCTGGTCCCCCACCTCCCCGCCGAGTGGGGCGGGCACGGGCTCACCGCGCTCGACCAGGCCGCCGTGTTCGAGGCCGCCGGGTACTCGCTGTTCGGCCCGCTCGCCCTGAACATCCAGGCGCCCGACGAGGGCAACATGCACCTGCTGCTCCACGCCGCATCGCCCGATCAGCAGGAACGCTGGCTCCGCCCGCTCGCCGCCGGCGAGATCCACTCCGCGTTCGCGATGACCGAGCCGCCCCCCGGGGCGGGCAGCGACCCCCGCGCGCTCGCGACGACGGCCGAGAAGGTGCCGGGCGGGTGGCGCATCTCGGGCGAGAAGTGGTTCATCACCGGCGCGCGCGATGCGGGCGTCGTGATCGTGCTCGCGCGCACCTCGGGCGAACCCGGTGAGGCGGGCGGCGCGACGATGTTCCTCGTCGAGGGCGGCGCCGCGGGCATGGAGCTCGTGCGCGACGTGCACACGATCGACGCCGGCCTCTACGGCGGGCACAGCCTGCTGCGGTTCGACGGATGCCTCGTCCCCGACGACGCCGTCCTGGGCGAGGTCGACGGCGGGTTCGCGGCGGCGCAGGTTCGCCTCGCGCCCGCCCGCTTGACGCACTGCATGCGCTGGCTCGGACTCGCCGGCCGCGCACAGGACCTCGCACTCGCCCACGTGTCGGACCGGCGGGGATTCGGTGCGCGCCTGGCCGATCTCGGCCTCACGCAGCAGCATCTCGCCGACAACGAGATCGACCTCGCGGCGTCACGCGCGGTCGTGCGCGAGACCGCGCGCGTGCTCGACGCCGGCGATGCCGCCGGAGCCGACGCCGGCACGGCCTCGTCGATCGCGAAGACCTTCGTGGCCGAGGCCGTCGGGCGCATCGTCGACCGCGCGGTGCAGCTCGCGGGCGGCCAGGGCGTCTCCGACGAACTGCTGCTCTCGCGGTACTGGCGCGAGGTGCGCCCGTTCCGCATCTACGACGGATCGAGCGAGACGCATCGCTGGTCGATCGCCAAGCGCGCCGTGAGCGCGCACGGGAAGGGACTTCGCCATGACCTCGCACGATGACGCCCCGGCTCGCGCCGACGCCGGCACCGCCGCACCCCGCGCGGCCCTCATCACGGGCGGCTCGCGCGGCATCGGCCTCGAGATCGCCCGCGCGCTCGCGGCCGACGGCTTCGCCCTCACGCTCTCCGCGCGCTCGCCCGAACCGCTCGAGGCCGCGGCCGCCGAGCTCGCCGCCTCGGGCGCGCACGTGATCGCGGTCGCCGCCGACGCCTCGGAGCCCGACGACCTCGACCGGCTGCTCGCCGCGCACGAGCAGCGGTGGGGGCGCCTCGACGCGCTCGTCATGAACGCCGGAATGGGGCACGGCAGCCGCATCGCCGAGACGCCGCTCCGCCGCGTCGACAAGCACTACACGCTGAACGTCCGCGGCACGTTCGCGCTGCTCTCGTCGGCGCTGCCGCTGCTGCGCGAGACCGCGGCATCCGACCCGCGCGGCGCACGCGTCATCGCCATTGCCTCGCTCGCGGGCCTCATGGCCGAGCCCGGGCTCGCCGCGTACAGCGCCACCAAGGCCGCGGTCGTCTCGCTGTGCGAGGCGCTGTGCGCCGAGGAGGGCGCGAACGGCGTCAGCGCCACCGCGATCTGCCCCGGCTACGTCGACACCGACATGGCCGCGTGGAAGCACGACGAGATCCCGGCGTCCGAGATGATCCGGGCCGCGGATGTCGCCGAGCTCGCCGTCTCGCTCACGCGCCTGTCGCGCAACGCCGCCGTGCCGGTCCTGGCCGTGCATCGCGCGGGCGGCGGGCTCCGCGGCGCCTGAGCCGCGCGCAGGGCGTTCACTGCGGAGGAGTTTCGCCCCGACACGCCGCCCACTCGGGCCTGGCGCAGGCGTGTCGCACCGAATCTCCTCCGATCTGCACGATGGCCGCGCGGGTGCGCGGTGCAGGGTGCGCGGGTGGTACGGGTCGGGTGGTCGGTGCGTCCACCCGGCCCGGATCGGCTCAGGCGGGTTCGGCGATCGCGACGTCGCGGTCATCGTCCCGTTCGAGCACGAAGTAGTAGCTGCGGCCCGCGTCGGCGGTGCCGCGACCGGTCATGACGCCGAGCACGGCGTCGGGTGAGAGCCGCACGAAGCAGTCGATGATCGGCTGCCCGTCGTAGGCCATCGCGGCCGTGACGAGGCCGTCGTGGGACATCCGGCGAAGGCTCGCTCCGCCCTTCGCCATGGCGGGGTCGGCCGCCAGGCTGCCGGCATCCGTCTCGCAGACGATGGGGGCGACGTCGTCGTCGGAGCGGAACAGCTTGCCGTACCACCGGCTGCGCGTGAGCAGGCGGTGGGCGGCGTGACCCGTGCTGAGGCCAGTGCCGCGCCAGAGCCCGCGCAGGTCTGCCGGCTCGACGGCGGGGAGCGACCGCCACAGGGCGGGGAGGTCGCCCTCCGGGACCCGACCCGACAGCAGCCGGACGAGCAGGTCGCACGGTGAGCGCGGCGGGGTCGTCCGCCGATCCACCTCGCCGTCGGCGTCGGCACGCGACATCCGCAGCACCGGCTTGATCGAACGCCCGCTGCGCGCGGCGCCGACCGCGGCGTCGACGTCGGCGAACTCGTAGGGCGAGATCAGCTGCTCGACGGGCAGGCGCCCGGCCCGCCACATCGCCTCGAGCATCGTCAGGTCGCGCGCGATGTCGGCGTCGCCCTCGATGACGCCAGTGATCGTGCGACCCCGGAGCAGCTTCGACTGCGCGACCGTGACCCGGTTCGATCCGGGCTTGAGGGCCACCGTCGCGCACGTGCCGCGTGCCGCGAGCGCGCCGAGCGCGACGTCGACGGCGTCCTGCGAGCCGACGGTGTCGAGCACCGCCTCGAACTGCGGGCGACCCCGGAGCGCCGCGTCGAGCGCGTCGGGCGAGTGGGCCTCGGTCGCCCCGAGCTCGAGCGCGAGCTCTCGACGCGCCGGGATCGGGTCGCTCACGACGATCCGGGCGAGCCCGCGGTGCCGCGCCGCCATGACCGCCGCGAGGCCGGTGGTTCCGGCTCCGATGACGAGGAGCGAGTCCGCGGGCCCGGGGCGCAGCACGTTCAGGATGGCGCCGGCGCCCGTCAGCACGCCGCAGCCGAGCGTCGCGGCCACGGCCCACGGCACGTCCTCGCCGATCGCGACCGCGCTCGACGCGAGGACGACGACGTGGGTCGACCAGGCCGACTGGCCCATCCAGCCCGTCGTCACCGGCTCCCCCGCCTCGACGACGTCGACGGGCGCAGCCTGGTTCAGGGCCGCGAAGAGCGCGCAGTACGCGGGGTGCCCGTCGAGGCAGGCGGCGCACTCGCGGCACGACGCGAAGCCGAGCGCGACGCGGTCGCCGGGCCGGAGTGTCTCCACGCCCGCGCCGACCGCCTCCACGACCCCGGCGCCCTCGTGCCCGAACACCGCGGGGAACCGGTCGCCGGCGCCGCCGTCGATGCCGAACATGTCGGTCGGGCACACGCCCGAGGCCATCACCCGTACGGTGATCTCCTCGTCGCCGGGCGCTCGGAGGGTCACGTCCGAGAGCGTGACGGATCCGCCGCGCTCGCGGACGAGCGCGGCCACTGCCGCGGTCATGGCCCTAGACCTGCGCGGGCTCTCGGTCCGCGGCGCGCAACGCGACCTTGTTCACCTTGCCGCCCGCGTTCCGCGGCAGGACCTCCATGACCACGACGTGCTTGGGCTGCTTGAACCGCGCGAGCTTGTCGGCGAGGAACACGCCGAGCCCCTCGACGGTGAGCTCGGTCCCGGGCACGAGCACGACCGCCGCGACGGGCACCTCGCCCCAGCGCTCGTCCGCGCGTCCGTAGACGGCGACGTCGGCCACGTGCGGGTGCGACGCGAGCACGTTCTCGACCTCGGCGCAGTAGACGTTCTCGCCGCCCGAGATGATCATGTCCTTCTTGCGGTCGACGACCCAGACGAAGCCCTCCTCGTCCTGGCGGACGAGGTCGCCCGAGTGGAACCAGCCGCCCTCGAAGGCCTCGGCCGTCTCGGCCGGCTTGCGCCAGTAGCCCTTCATCATGGTCGGGCCGCGGTAGATGATCTCGCCGACCTGGCCCGGAGCGACGTCGTTCATGTCGTCGTCGACGACGCGCGTCTGGATGGTCGGGATCGGCTTGCCGACGGAGCCGAGCTTCCGCAGCGAGTCGGGCCCGCGGAGCACGCACGTGATCGGCGACATCTCGGTCTGGCCGAAGACTGCGGTGTTCAGGGCGTCCGGGAACGTCTCCTCCATCTGCCGGAGCAGCGTGTCGCTTGCGGGCGCGGCGCCCCAGCTGATGATGCGGAGCGCGAGGTCGCGGTCCTTGATGCCCGGCAGGGCGCAGATCGCCTGCCACTGCTGCGGCACGTTGAAGACGATGGTCGCGCGCTCCTTCTCCCACGCGTCGACGATCGCGGCGGGATCGAACGCCCCGAGCGGGTGGATGATCGTCGGGATGCCGATGATGAAGTTCGGCGCGATCGAGCCGAGGCCGGCGATGTGGAACAGCGGCGCGGTCATGAACGCGATGTCGGACTCGTCGACGACGCCGTTCGCCCGGATGCAGGTGATCGCCTGGGCGTAGAGGTTGATGTGGTCGAGCATCGCGCCCTTCGGGCGACCGGTCGTGCCCGAGGTGTACATGATGAGCGCCGTGGCATCCTCGGGGATGTCGGGCGCCTGGAACCCGTCGAGGTCCTCCGCGATCAGGTCCTCCAGGGCTTCCTGCCCCTCGCCGGCCTGGGTGCCGAGCACGATGACGCGTTCGATGCGCGAGGTGAACTGCCCGACGACGCCCACGACCGGCGCGAGCGGCGCGTCGACGACGATCACCGAGGCGTCGGCGTCGTCGACGATGTACGCGATCTCGGGCGGCGTGAGCCGGATGTTGATCGGCACCGCGATCGCGCCGAGCGTGTTGACCGCGAAGACCGTCTCGACGACCTCGGGGCTGTTCAGCGTCAGCAGCAGCACCCGGTCGCCTTCTGCGACCCCGCGGCGACGCAGCGCGGCCGCGAGGTGCGTGACGCGGTCGTGGACCTGCGACCAGGTCCAGTCGCGACCCAGGTAGCGGAAGGCGAGGCCGTCGGGCTGGTTCGACGCGTGGATCGCGACCTGGTTCATCCAGTGGTTGCGACGTGCCGACCGCGGGATGACGGGGGCTTCGGTGCTCATTCGGGGATCCCTTCCGTACTTCGCTGTACCGCCGCCGGGTTCGGGCCCGATGGCTCAGGTGATGCCAGTATGCCTCGCCGCGAGCCGGATGTCACGGATTTTGTTAATTTCAATTCACACGACTTGTGAACGCTCGTTCACGGCGCCCGGAGGCCGGGCCTGCGATAGCCTGTGGTGATGGGCACGATGGGGGCGCCGACCGCGGACGCAGGGGTTCGCCGGCTCAGGCCGAAGGACCGGCGCCAGCAGATCGCCATGGCCGCCGCGACCCTGTTCTCCGAGCGCGGGTTCCACCAGGTCAGCCTGGGCGAGGTCGCCGCGGCCGTCGGCATCTCCGCCCCGGCGCTCTACCGGCACTTCCCGAACAAGTACGCGCTCTTCCTCGACGCGGCGAACCGGCTCGCGCACGGCCTGATCGAGGCGACCGACGAGCTCGTCGCCGAGCACGCCGACGACGCCGGCGACGCCGGGACCGCGAGGGCCGAGTACGACGCGATCGTCTCGGCCATCGTCGAGACGACCATAGACAACCGGCTGACCGGCGGGCTCTACCGCTGGGAGGGCCGATACCTCGAGCCCGACGACCGCCGGCAGTTGCAGGACGAGTTCGCCGAGCTCGCGGGCCGCGTGCGGCGACCGCTCGAGCGCATGCGGCCGGGCCTGCCCGACGACGACGCGCGCCTGCTCGCCGCGGCGGCGCTCAGCGTGGTCGCGAGCATCACCTCGCACCACGTGAGCCTGGCCCGCCGCACGCTCGCCGACCTCCTCCTCGAGTGCGCCGACGATGTGGCCGCGAGTCACCTCCCCCGACCCGACCGCGGTGCCGAGACGGATGCCGCGGGCATCCCGAGCTCGTCCAAGCGCGAGCTCATCGTGCGCGAGGCGCTCGCGCTGTTCCATCGCGACGGCTACCACGACACCGGCATCGAGGACATCAGCGCCGCGGTCGGGCTCACGCCGTCAGGGTTCTACCGGTACTTCGAGAGCAAGTCCGAACTGCTGCTCGAGGCCTGCGTCCGCGCGTCGGAGCGCCTGAACGCCACGACCGCCGACGCGCTCGAGGGCGCGGCATCCCCCGACGAGGCCCTGCACCGCCTGGTCGACGCCTACGTGGCGCACAGCTTCACGCACCGCGAGCTGATGAGCGTCTACTTCTCCGACGTGGGCGCGCTGCCCGACGCCGAGCAGGAGCGCCTCCGCGGCATCCAGCGCCGGCACGTCGACGAGTGGGTGTCGCTGCTGCGCACGGCCCGACCCGACCTGTCGACGAGCGCGGCACGCGTGCGCGTGCACGCGGGCCTCAACGTCGTGGTCGACATCGGCCGGATCGTGCACTTCGACAACGCGCCGTCGACGCGCGCCCGGGTCGCGGCGATCGTGCGGGCCGCGCTCGGCGTGCGCGACGCGCCGGCGTAGTCGCCGGATCGCCACCGCACGACCCGCCGGTACCCCTGGACCCACGGCTGAGGCCCCGCCAACACGCCGACGCGGCCGCCCGTCGGGCGACCGCGTCGGCGGGGTGCGACCTCGTCAGCCCTTCTTCCCCTTGGCGTGCAGCATGTGCAGCATCCGCTCCGCGAGGTGCATGTCGCGCTCCGAACGGTCCATGGTGAGCAGGTCGATGAACGCCTTGCTCTTCTGCACGGCGATCGACTTCGCCACGCTGAATTCGCGCAGCCCGTCGGCGCCGTGGATGCGGCCGAAGCCCGACTCGCCGCGGCCGCCGAACGGCAGCCCGGGGATGCCGCCGAACCCGAGCACCGAGTTGATGCTCACGGCGCCGCACCGCAGGCGCTCGGCGATCTCGAGGCCGGCGTGGTGATCCTTGGTGAAGACCGACGCGGAGAGGCCGTACTCGGTGGCGTTCGACTTGGCGATCGCCTCGTCGACGTCCTTCACGAGGTCGACCACGAGCACAGGACCGAACGTCTCCTCCTGCACGACGGCGCAGTCGTCCGGCACGCCGGTGAGGATCACCGGGCCCACGTAGCCGTCCTTCACCGAGTCGGCGCCGCCGAGCACGGCGGTCGCGCCTCGCTCGAGCGCGCCGGCGATCTGCGACGAGATGACCTCGGACTGGCGGGCGAGCGTCATCGGTCCGTAGCTGGCGGATGCCTCGGGGCCGGGCTGCAGGCGGGCCGCGGAAGCGACCAGCTTCTGCATGAACGCGTCGTAGACGGGCGCCTCGACGTAGACGCGCTCGACGCCCGCGCAGGTCTGGCCGGCGTTGCCCATGCCGCCGAACACGGCGAAGCCGACGGCCGCGTCGAGGTCGGCCTGCCGCGTGACGATCATGGCGTCCTTGCCGCCGGCCTCGACCACGATCGGGGTGAGGTTTCGCGCGGCCGCGGCCATGACCTTGCGGGCCGTGCCGGGCGAGCCCGTGAAGGCGACCTTGTCGACGGCGGATGACGCGAGCGCCTCGCCCGTCGCACCGTCGCCGACCACGACCTGGAGCACGGGCCGGTCGGGGGCGACGCGGTTCCAGGCCTCCTCGATCCACTTGGCGGTGGCGGGCGTGAGCTCGCTGGGCTTGAACACCACCACGTTGCCGGCCGAGAGCGCGTACCCGATCGACCCCATGGGCGTGTAGAACGGGTAGTTCCACGGGCCGATGACGCCGACGACGCCGAACGGCTCGTAGCCGACGCTCGCGGCCTGGTTGTAGTTGGCGAGGCCCGCGGCGACCTTGCGGCGGCGGAGCACCTTTCCGGCGTTCTTGGACGCCCAGTCGAGGTGCGTGAGGGTGAGCACGACCTCGAGCAGCGCGTCATCCGGCGTCTTGCCCGTCTCGCGCGAAATGACCGACGCGAGTTCGCGGGCGTCCGAGGCGATCTCGGCCTTCCATGCCTGGAGGAGCTTCCTGCGCCCGGCGAAGCCCTGCTCGCGCCACCAGGTGGCGACGTTCGCCGCGGAGGCGACGGCACGGTCGACGTCGGCGGGCCCGGCGACCGGGTAGGTCGCGATGGCCGAGCCGTCGCGCGGGTCGGTGGTGGTGAGTTGTGTGGCGGTGGGCCCGTCGGCGATGAGTGTCACGGCCGTCCCTTCGTCGTTGAATGAACCGAACCAAGAAGTGAATCTTGGTTCACACTACGCCGAGGTGACCCTCGGCACAAGATCGAGATAGCCGGATGCCACCTCGAGCAACTGCGGCACGCCCGCCTCGAGCTGCGGCGCGAACGTCGTGTCGTCCGGCCGCTCGCCCGCGCGCCAGCGCGTGTAGATCGCCTCGCTGAAGATCGCGGACTTCCAGAGCGCGAGTGCCTGGTACCAGGGCAGCGCGCCGGCGTCGGCGCCCGTGAGCCGCGCGTAGCGCTCGACGAGGCCGGCCCGGTCGGGGAAGCCGTCGAGCCGGGTCACGGGCGAGAGCTCCATGGTGGTCGCAGGCGAGCCGGGCTCGCTCCACGTGGCCGCGAGGTAGCCGAGGTCGGCGAGCGGGTCGCCGAGCGTCGACATCTCCCAGTCGAGCACGGCGCCGACCGTCGGCGTCGCGTCGGCCGTGAACATGAGGTTGCCGAGGCGGAAGTCTCCGTGCACGAGCGCCGGGCGCGCCGTCGCCGGCAGCGCGGCGGCGAGCCGGTCGGCGACCGCGTCGACGAGCGGCAGCTCCCGCCGCGAGACCGTGCCCCACAACCCCCGGAACCGCGACACCTGGCGCCCGAGGTAGCCGTCGGGACGGCCGAACCCGCTGAGCGGGCCGGTCGTGACGTCGATCGCGTGCAGTCGGGCGAGCGCCTCGACCGCGGCATCCGCCAACCGCGCGCGCTGCGCCGGATCGTCGAACCGTCCGGGCAGCGAGTCGGTGACGACGTCGCCGCGCAGGTAGCCCATGACGTAGAACGGCACGCCGAGCGGCTCCGTGTCCTCGCACGTCGAGAGGATCTCGGCGACCGGGTAGCCCTCGGCGTGCAGCAGTCGCTGGATGCGCGCCTCGCGCAGCATGTCGTGCGCCGACGGCGGCAGCGGCGGGCGCGGCCCGCGTCGCAGCACGACCTCGGCGTCGCCTCGGCGGAGCAGGAACGTCACGTTCGACTGCCCGTCGCCGATGCGAGCCCACTCGATCGGGCCCGCGCCGATGCCGTGCTCGTCGAGGTGGCGGGCGACGGTGTCGAGCACGAGCAGCGGCGGCGAGGCGAGGGCGGATGCCTCGGCCGCCGTCGCGACGACGTCGCGGCCGTCGGGCTCCGACGACAGGTGCGGGCCGGCGTCGACCTCGGGCTCGGTCTCGGGCGCCTGCTCGGTCTCGTGCACGCTCATCGGTTGCTCACCCGTCCGAACAGGCCCGCGATGGGCGCGAGCACGAGCGGCCGTGCGGCGACCCACGCGGCGGCGATGACGAGGAGCGACCCCGCGAACACGGCGAAGCCGACCCAGTTCACGGCGTCCTGGCCGCCGTACATGTGGTTGAGGTTGCGGAGCGCGCCGGTCGCGAGCACGAGCGCGACGTGCACGACGACGAACGCGACGAAGTACAGCATCACGGGGAAGTGGATCGCGCGCGCGACCTCGACCGGGTAGATGCGGCTCAGCGTCGTCGCGCGTGCGGGCCAGAGTCCCGACATCCGCACGCCCGTGATCGCCGCGAGCGGCGCCGCGACGAACACCGTCGCGAAGTAGGCGAGCTGCTGCAGGCCGTTGTAGTGCGCCCAGCCGTTCTCGGTCGGCCAGTCGAGCGAGGCGTACTGCAGTGCGGCCGAGATCGCGTTCGGGATGACCTCCCAGCTCGTCGGCACGATCCGCATCCACTGCCCGGTCGCGAAGAGCAGGATCACGAACGCGACGCCGTTGACGAGCCAGAGCAGGTCGAGCGACTGGTGGAACCAGAGGTTCAGGCTGATCTTGCGCGCCGGGTTCCAGCGCGGGGTCCAGTACGCGGCGGGCCGCCGTTCGCGGCGCACCTGCCAGCCCGACCGCACGATCAGCAGCATGAGGAACACGTTGAAGAAGTGCTGCCACGCCAGCCACGCCGGGAAGCCGACGGGCGCGTCCGCGGGCATGGGCGCCTCGCCCGGATAGGCGGCGAGGAACGCCCGCACGCCGTCGAGCGTGCGCATCCAGCGGGCGACGAGCACGACGGCGACGGCGAGAAGGACGAGGCCGACGGCGGCGAGCGCCCAGCGAGCCCAGGGGCGGGCGGGGGCGGATGCGTCGGGGGCCGCGGGCGGCGCGGGGGCCGGGGTCGTCGTGGCGGTGGCGGATGCCGCGGCGACGGGCGGTGCGGCGGGGGCGGGCGCCGGTGCGGCGGGCTCGGCTGCCGTGGGCGCGACGGACGCGGCACCGACCAGCGGCTGATCCGGCTCGGCGGAGGCCACCGCCTCGGGCACCGCGTCAGCGGGCGCGAAGCCCGCCGGCGGCCACGGCTCGGCGCCCGCGCGGCGCGGGAGGCCGCGGCGGAGCGCCCGTGCGCTCGTCGGTACCGCGTCGACCGCAGCGGGGACCGGGTCCTGCGCGTCGCGGACGCCCGGGACGACTCCGACGTCGGCGATCGGGCCGACCGGCAGTGCGGGTGCGGCGGACGTGATCACCGCCGCCACAGCATCCGTCATCGCCTCGCTCGCCGCCGCGACCGCCATTGCCACCGCCGCGCTCTCGGGCTCGAAGCTCGACGGCGGCCACGGCTCTCCGCCTGCGCGACGGGGCAGTCCCCGCCGGACGGGCGTCCGGGTCGTGGTCACGCGAGCACCTTCCTCGTCTCGAGGGCGGTGATGAGCTGCGGCACGACCTCGAAGACGTCGCCCACGATGCCGAAGTCCGCGATCTCGAAGATCGGGGCGTCGGCGTCGGTGTTGATCGCGACGATCGTCTTCGCCGTCTGCATGCCGGCGCGATGCTGGATGGCGCCCGAGATGCCGAGCGCGACGTAGAGCTGCGGCGAGACCGAGACGCCGGTCTGCCCGACCTGCTGGCTCTGCGGCACGAAGCCCGCGTCGACGGCCGCGCGGGAGGCGCCGACGGCGGCGCCCAGCGCATCGGCGAGCTGCTCGACGAGCGCGAACCGCTCCTCGGAGCCGAGGCCGCGCCCGCCCGAGACGACCTTCGCGGCGCCGCGCAGCTCGGGGCGTCCGGTCTCGACGATGCGCGCCTCGACCGACTCGACGGTGGCCGCACGGCGGCCGGATGCCGCGACCGCGAGCGGCTCGGACCGCGGCGGCTGCGCTTCCGCCCGGGTGTCGATCGCGCCGATGCGGACCGTGATGACGGGCGCGCCGAAGGTGACGGCCGACGCCACGTCGTACGCGCCGCCGTAGACCGAGTGGTGCGCGACCACGCCCTCGTCGTCGCGCGAGACCGCGACCGCGTCGACCGCGAGACCCGAGCGGGTGCGCGCCGCGAAGCGGGCGGCGACCTCACGACCCTCGATCGAGTGCGACACGAGCACCGCGTCGGGGCGGACCAGCTCCGTCGCCGCGGCGAGCGCGTCGACCGCGGGAACGGCGAGCTGCGACGGGTCGTCGGGACGTGCGACGAGTACGCGCATCGCGCCGAGGCGGGCCGCGGCAACCGCCAGCGCATCGCCGTCGCCGGAGGCCGGTGCGATCACGAGCGCGATCGGCGTGCCGACGCCGGCCGCAGCGCCGAGGAGGCCGGTCGCGGTCGGCGCGAGGCCGCCGTCGAGCGTCGTGTCGAGGAGGACGAGGATCGTGGTGTCGGGCTGTTCGGGCATCGGGGTCTCCATCAGGCGAGCCGGTCCTCGACGAGACGGTGCTCGACGAGGAATGCGGCGAGCTGCTCGCCGGCGTCGCCCTCGTCGGTGATCTTCGTGCCGCCCGACCGGGGCGGGCGCTCCGAGATCGCGATCATGATCGAGCGCGCGGTCGTGGCATCCGCTCGGTCGAGGTCGAGGTCGAGGTCGGCGAGCGAGAGCGTCTCGAGCGGCTTCTTCTTCGCCGCCATGATGCCCTTGAAGTTCGCGAAGCGCGGGTCGGGCAGGCGCTCGGTGATCGAGATCACGGCGGGCAGTTCGGCCGTCACGCGCGCAGTGCCGCCGTCGGTCGCGCGAACGCCGGCGACCGTGCCGTCGGCGATCTCGACGGACTCGAGGCGCGTGGCCTGCGCCACGTCGAGGAACTCGGCGATCATCGCGGGGACGACCCCGCCCGAGCCGTCGGTCGACTGGTCGCCCGCGATCACGAGGTCGAATCCCGTGCGGCGCGCGGCCGCCGCGAGGACCTCGGCCGTGAGCACGAGGTCGGCGCCGAGCAGCGCCTCGTCGACCACGTGCACGGCGCGTGCAGCACCCATCGCGAGCGCCTTGCGCAGGCCGGATGCCGCGGGCCCGGCGCCCATCGTCACGGCGACGACCTCGGTGTCCGGGTGCTCGTCGGCGTGGCGCAGAGCGACCTCGAGGGCGCGCTCGCCGATCTCGTCGACGACGCGCTCGCCCGCCTCGCGGTCGGCGAGTCCGGTCTCGAGGTCGAGCCGCCGGTCGCCGTAGGTGTCGGGAACGTCCTTCACCAGGACGAGGATCCTCATCGTCGATCGCTCCTTCGCGGATCAGCCCGGCGGCGGCCGGGTCGGTACGACGACATTCTGATCAGTGATCGCAGAACAGTCAAGTCTGACTTTTTTGGTTCGGTCGAGTTCGCAGGATGAGCGGCCCGAGAGGTGCCCCACCGACCGGATGCCGCGTCTCATCCTGTTTTCGCGCGCGAGGTGGCCGGAGCACCGGGTCGAGTTCGCAGGATGAGCGGCCCGAAAGGCGCGATACCGGCCGGATGCCGCGTCTCATCCTGCTTTCGCGCGCGAGGTGGCCGGAGTGCCCACCGGCCCGGCCCGCCCCACCGGCCCGCCGCGCCCGCGCGCCGGCCCACCCGGCCCCGGCTCAGCCGCCGAGCAGCTGCTCGCGCGCGAGCGCGCGCCACAGCGCGAGGTTCGGCTCGCTCGCCGGGTCGGCGCCCGTGATCGCGTACGTCATCGCGGTGCCGCGCATGCTCGTGACGAGCAGCTCCATCAGCGGGGCGAACGCCGGCCGGGCCGACAGCTCCGGCCCGAAGAGCCGCTGCTGGATCTCGAGCAGGATGCCGCCCATCCGCCGCTCGGTCGGCAGCAGCGCCTCGCGGAGGCCCTCGTCGTGGCGGGCCGCGAGCCAGAGCTCGAGCGAGGCGAGGTAGACCGGCTGCCCGTTCGACGACCACATCGCCCCGATCGCGGCGTCGATGCGCGCGCCGGGCTCCTCTGGCAGATCGACCTCGACCAGCAGCTCGTCGAGCCGCGCCGCCGCGAGGTGGTGCACCGCGGCGACGAGCAGTTCGTTGCGCGAACGGAAGTGGTGCAGCAGCCGGCCGCGCGAGACGCCGGCCCGCTCCTGGACGCGCACCGTCGTCGCCGCGGCGTAGCCCTCCTCGGCGAGCACCTGCACCGCGGCATCCAGGATCGCGGCCTGCGTGCGCACCGCGCGCTCCTGCACCGGACGACGAGCGGACCCGTTCGCTTCCTCCGACATGGCCCTCCCCTGCGCGGTGCCTCGACGCACGCGCCGCAGCCTAACGGACGCGCTACGCGATGAGGAACCGCGCGATCAGCCCGTCGCGCAGGTCGAACGTGAAGGTGCCCGGCCCGTTGTAGCCGTCGCCGGACACGGTCAGGGTGAGCAGGTACTGCTCCGGCATCCGCCCCGCCCTGATGCCGTGCACGTCGAAGTGCGATCGCTTGCCGATGTTGTCTGTCTCGTTCCAGCTCGCGACGCCGTCGCGGCCGTGGAACTCGCGGCCCCAGTCGTTGAGGTACGCGTCGTCGGTGAACGCGGCGACGAACCCCTCGGAGTCGCCGGCGTTCGTGGTGTCGACGAACGCCCGGATGGCGTCGGGCATGGCGGTGTCGGACATGGGGCCACGATACGACCGGATGCCGCGTGCCGCAGCCCTTCGCCCCGCCGCGTTTGACGGGCCTCGCGGCCCGGTTCAGACTCGGCCCATGGGGATCGGCCGGGTCATCGCGAGCGGCACCGCGTATTCGCTCGCGACCGTCGCCCACGGAGCGGCGCCGGTGGCGACGCGCGAGCGGCTCGGGCCGAGCGACCGGGCCCGGCTCGTCGCCGCGCGGCCGGACGACGCCGGACGGTTGCTCGCCGGGCGCGCCGCCGCCCTCCTCGCGGCCGCGCGCTGGACCGGGTCGACGTCCGACGACCTCATCGTCGACGCCGTGTGCCCGGCCTGCGGCGGGCCGCACGGCCGTCCCGTCGTCGTCGGGGCATCCGCACCCGTGCACGTGTCGATCGCGCACGCCGCGGGCGTGGCGTTCGCGGTCGCCGCCGCGGTGCCCGTCGGCGTCGACGCCGAGCCGCGCTCCACCGCCCCGGCCAGACTGGCCGCCGTCCGCGACGTGCTCGGCCGTCGGAGCCTCGCACCGCTCGCCGACTGGACCGCCGTCGAGGCGATCCTCAAGGCGGACGGCCGGGGGCTGCGGGTCGACCCGAGCGAGGTCGTGCTCGGCGTCGGCCGTCGTCGGGGCCGGGTCGCCGATCGCGACGCGCGCTACCGGCTCCGGGTGCGGCGCGATCGCTCGGGCTGCGTCGTCGCCGTCGCGTGGGCGGAGGGGGCCGCCGCCGCCGAGGGTCCCGCGCCCGCGGGACTCAGCGCGCCGGCAGGCGAGGCAGGCTCGGTGCGAGGAGCCACGCGTCGAACAGGTCGTCCAGCGCGGCATCCGTGAACCCGGCGGCGAACTCGCGGAAGTCGGCGGTGGACGCCACGCCGTGGCGTCGCGCCGAGGTCCAGCCGCGCAGCAGCGCGAAGAACGCCTCGTCGCCCATCGCGAGCCGGAGCGCGTGCAGCAGGCATGCGCCGCGCTTGTAGACGCGGTCGTCGAACATCAGGTCGGGCCCGGGATCGCCGAGCACGAGGTCGCGCGGCAGCCGTGAGAGCATCGCGTGCGCGCGGTGCGCGAGCGTGTCGGCCTTCGCGTGCCCCGCCGCCTCCGACCACAGCCACTCCGCGTAGCACGCGAAGCCCTCGTTGAGCCAGATGTCGCCCCAGTGCGCGACGCCGACGCTGTTGCCGAACCACTGGTGCGCGAGCTCGTGCGCGATCAGCCGCTCCGATCCGCTCCGCCCGTCGGCGTGGCTCGAGCCGAACGTCGCCATGCCCTGCGACTCGAGCGGGATCTCGAGCGGGTCCTCGGTGACGACGACGGTGTACGTCGGGAACGGGTACGGTCCGAACAGCTCCTGGAAGACCTCGAGCATGCGGCCGACCGGGGCGAAGTCGTGCAGCACGCGGCGCGCGATCGCCACGGGGTACGCGAGTGTCCAGTCGATTCCCGCGGATCGGCGCGGTTCCATCGTGTAGCGCCCGATCTGGACGGTCGCGAGGTACGTCGAGGTCGGCGCCTGCTCCTCGTACGTCCAGGTGCCCGTGCCGCGGCCGACGACGTGGTCGACGAGCTCGCCCGTGGCGAGCACCGTGTACGCCTCCTCGGTCGTGATCCGGATCCGGTAGGTCGCCTTGTCGGCGGGCCGGTCGTTGCACGGGAACCACGTCGGCGCGCCGGACGGCTGGGCGGCGACGAGCACCCCGTCGTCGAGTTCCTCCCAGCCGATGGCGCCCCAGCGCGAGCGGCGCGGCCGCGGCATGCCGTCGTACTGGACCTCGACCTCGAACTCGTCGCCCGCGGCGACCGGCCCGGACGGTGTCACCGTGAGGTGGGTCTGCGACTGCGTCCACCGGTTCGGCCGGGCACCGTCGACCTTGACCCGCTTGGCCCTGAGGTGCACGAGGTCGAGGTGGATCGAGCGGAGCGCGACATCCGCCCTCACCCGCAGCGTCGCGCGGGCGTCGAGGCGGTTCGTGGCGACCCGGTAGCGCAGGTCGAGGTCGTAGTGCAGGACCGAGAAGTCGGTCGAGCCCGAGCGGGGCAGGTAGACGTGCGGCGCCGCGGCGCCGGGAGCGCGGTCGGAGCCCATCAGGCGTTCTCGCGCCGGTAGTCGCCGACGACCACGGCGCGCCACGGCCCGATCGGGTTGCCGCTCCAGCGGCTGCCCGCGGGGACCGTCTCGCCGCGCATGACGAGTGAGGCCGGGCCGACGGTCGCGTCCTCGCCGATCCCCGCCGCGGGCAGGATGACGCTGTGCGGCCCGAGCGTGCCGCCCCGTTCGATCTCGACCTCGTCCATGCTCATGATTCGATCATGGAAGAGGTGCGTCTGCACGACGCATCCGCGATTCACGGTGGACGCGTCGCCCAGCGTCACGAGGTCGGCCTCCGGGAGCCAGTAGCTGTCGATCCACACGCCCGAGCCGATCCGGGCGCCGATGCTTCGCAGCCAGACCACGAGCGCGGGCGTGCCCGCCGCCGCGGAGGCGAACCAGGGCGCGGCGACCATCTCGGTGAACGTGTCCGACACCTCGCTCCGCCAGATGAACGACGACCAGAGCGGATGCTCCCCCGAGCGGATGCGACCGAGCAGCACCCACTTCGCGGCGGTGCTGAGCGCGGCGGCGACGGCGCCCGCGACGAGCATGAGCGGCCCGCTGAGCAGGATGGCCCAGCCGACGCCGAGCGCGTCGACGAGCCAGGCGAGGCCCACGAGCACGCCGAGCCCGATGCCGCACGTCGCGATCACGGGCACGATGCGCAGGAACTCCCAGAGCGCACGTGCCCAGCGCAGCGCGTACGGCGGAGAGAACGTGCGCCGGGCCTCGACCTCCTGTGCGTGCCGTCGGAGCTTCACCGGAGGCGAGCCGAGCCACGAGGTGCCCGCCTTCGCCTTGCGCGGCGCGACCGAGAGCACGGCGACGAGCCCGTCCTTCGGCACGCGCTTGCCGCCGCCCGCCATGCCCGAGTTGCCGAGGAACGCGCGCGCGCCGATCTCGACGTGCGCGATGCGCACGTAGCCGCCGCCGAGCTCGTAGGGCGCGACGAGCGTGTCGTCGGCGAGGAACGCACCGTCGGCGATGCGCGTCATGCCGGGCAGCAAGAGCACCGTGGATGCCTCGACGTCGCGCCCGACGTCGGCGCCGAGCATGCGCAGCCAGATCGGCGTGAACAGGCTCGAGTAGATCGGGAAGAGGATCACGCGCGCGAGGTCGAGCAGCCGCTCGATCGACCACGCCTGCCACCCGACGCGGCTGCGCACGGGGAAGACGCCCTCGGCGAGGCCGACGCCGAGCAGCCGCACCGACACGACGACGAGGAGCACGAGCACCACGCCGGCGACGAGCGTCGCGGGAACGAGCGCCGCGGCGCTCCGGAGCGCGAGGTCGGCGAACGTCTCGGCGCCGCGGATCGCGACGGCCACGACCCATCCCGCCGCGACGAACGCCGCGATGGGCAGCAACGAGACGAGGAGCGACGAGAGGGCGTACGCGAACACCCATCGCGTGCGCTGCGGCGGGCGCTCCTCCGGCCACCACGCGTCGGACTTGCCGACCCGCACGGCGGGCGATCCCGCCCAGTCCTGACCGGCCGGCACTCGCCCGAACACCGCGGAGCCCGGTGCGACGGTGGCGCGCTTGCCGATCCGCGCGCCCGGCATGAGCGAGCTGCGCGCTCCGATCGAGCTGCCCGCGCCGACCCGGATCTCGCCGATCCGCACGAGGTCGCCGTCGATCCAGTAGCCGGCGAGGTCGACCTCGGGCTCCACCGACGCGCCGGTGCCGATGCGCAGCATGCCGGTCACCGGCGGCAGCGCGTGCAGGTCGACGCCGGGACCGATGCGCGCGCCGAGCGCGCGGGCGTAGTAGCTGATCCACGGCGCTCCCGCGAGGCTCGCGGCGCCGACCTGGTGGGCGACCTGCTCCGCGAGCCAGAGCCTCAGGTGCACCGAGCCGCCGCGCGGGTAGTCCCCGGGCCGCAGTCCGGCGAGCGTGATCCGCGCGACGACGACGGCGATCGCCATCCGCCCCCACGGGGTCACGAACAGCACGAGCCCGACGACGAGCCAGGGCACCGAGACCTCGGGCAGCACGTCGTACCCGCCGAGCGGCCGCAGGATCGCGCTCGCCGTCAGCGCGTAGAGCAGCCAGCGGATGCCGCCCAGCACGAACAGCGGCACGCCGAGCAGGGTCTGCAGGAGCTGCATCCGACGCGGCGTGCGCGGGACGGTGTGCGTGGATGCCGCGGAGGCGGTGTCCGCGCGTTCGGCGAGCGCGGCCGCCATCGACCCGAACCGCGGGTGCGCGTAGACGTCGGCGACCGTGAAGTCGGGGTGCCGGGCGCGAACGAGCGACACGAGCTGCGCGGCCGCGAGCGACCCGCCGCCGAGGTCGAAGAAGTCGTCGTCGGCCTCCTCGACGGTCAGGCCCAGCACCGACCGCCAGTCGCCGGCGAGCTGGTGCGCCACCGGGTCGAGCTCGGCCTCGGTGCGCGCGTCGGCGTCATCGGCCGACGCCTCCTCGACCGGCCACGGCAGCGCGGCGCGGTCGACCTTGCCCGACGTGCGGACGGGCAGCTCGTCGACGACGGCGAGAAGCGGCACGAGCGCCGCGGGCAGCTCCTCGCGGAGGCGCGCCACGGCGGCGCGCCGGTCGAACCCGGCGCCCTCGGCGACGGCGAGGTACCCGACCAGCACGTCGTTCCCGGCGGCGCTGCGACGCACGGCCGCGGCAGCGCCCGAGACGCCCGGGAGATCCTGCAGCGCGGCCTCGATCTCGCCGAGCTCGATGCGGCGTCCGCCCACCTTGACCTGGTCGTCTGCGCGTCCCTGGTAGAAGAGCCCCGCCCGGTCGAAGCGGACGAGGTCGCCGCTGCGGTACGCGCGGTCCCAGCCGAGCGAGGGCATCGGGGCGTACTTCTCGGCGTCCTTCGCGGGATCGAGGTAGCGGGCCAGCCCGACGCCGCCGATGACCAGCTCGCCGACCTCGCCGTCGGCCACGGGCGCCCCCTCGGCGTCGACGACCGCGACGTCCCAGCCGTCGAGCGGCACGCCGATGCGCACCGGGTCGCCGGGCCCCAGCATCGCCGCGGTGGCCACGACCGTCGCCTCGGTGGGCCCGTACGTGTTCCAGACCTCGCGGCCCTCGACCGCGAGCCGTGCGATGAGCTCGGGCGGGCACGCCTCGCCGCCGAAGATGAGCATCCGCACGCTGTCGAGCGCGTCCGCCGGCCACAGCGCCGCGAGCGTCGGCACGGTCGAGACGACGGTGATGCGTCGGGCCGCGAGCCACGGCCCGAGGTCCATGCCGCTGCGCACGAGCGACCGCGGGGCGGGAACGAGGCACGCGCCGTGCCGCCAGGCGAGCCACATCTCCTCGCACGACGCGTCGAACGCGACCGAGAGGCCCGCGAGCACGCGGTCGTCGACGGTGATCGGCTCGTCCTGCAGGAAGAGCCGCGCCTCGGCGTCGACGAACGCGGCGGCCGAGCGGTGCGACACGGCGACGCCCTTGGGCGTGCCGGTCGAGCCCGACGTGAAGATGATCCACGCGTCGTCGGCGGGCGCGGGCGGCGGGATCACCGGCGTCGCGGCCGTGCTCGGGTGGGTCGCGGCATCCGTCACGACCTCGCGCGGCGCCTCGACACCGGTCGACGTGACGTAGCCCGAATCGGTGAGGATGCCGCTGACCAGCGCCTCGGAGAACACCAGGGCTGCACGTTCGTCCGGATCGTCGGCGTCGACGGGGACGTAGGCGGCCCCCGCGGCGAGCACGCCGAGGATCGCGAGGTAGAGCTCGCGGGAGCCCGAGGACATGCGCACGCCCACGCGGTCGCCCCCGCGCACGCCGACCTCGTGCAGCCGGGCGGCGATGACGTCGACCCGGGCCACGAGCTCGCGGTAACTGAGCGCCCCGCGGTCGTCCTCGATGGCGGATGCCTCGGGCGAGCGCGCCGTGGTCTCGCGCAGCACGTCGAGCAGCGTCCGCGGCTCCGGCGCGAGCGCCGACCTGCTGATCCGACCGGGGGTGTCCGTCACCGTGCCTCGCCCTCCCCGGCCGCCGCCGGTGCACTCCACGTCAGGATGTCACGCTAGGCGGCGCGGGTGACGCACCGGTGAACACGGGCGCCGCACATCCGTGCCACCGGCGTCGCCGGATTGCGTTTCCCTGCCCGTCGAACCAGACTCGGCGCATGGGTTCCACGCAGGACGGGTCGCGCGACGACAACGAGCAGCGCAGCGTCGACGAGGTCGTCGACCGGCTGTCGAAGAAGTTCCCCGACCTCGACCGCGACGAGATCCGACGCATCGTCGACGAGGAGCATCGCGCGTTCGACGGCCGGCCCGTCCGCGACTTCGTGCCGGTGCTCGTCGAGAAGGGCGCGAAGCGCCGCATCAAGGCGGCCGCGAAGTCGGGCTGACGAGGCATCGGCCGCAGGACGACCGCGGCCGCGGCATCCGCTCGGGACACCGCGGCCGCGGCCGGTTCGGGTCGGCTGGGGTCAGCTCGACGCCCTGACGGTCGTCGAGCTGAAGTTCGTCCCGCTGCCGTCCGGCTTGTAGTTCCGCTCGACGTTGCCCGCCGAGTCGACCGAGAACCAGTTGATCCTGGTGCCCGCGGGCACTGTGATCGTCTCGGCGCCCTCGCGCACGCCGGCCGAGGCGTACAGCGTCGACGCGTAGGTGGGCTTCGACCCGTCGATCGTGTAGAACACGGCCGCCGGCTCCGAGGTGTCGAACATCACGTCGACCATGCCGGGCTCGGCGCTCGCCGAGACGACGACCTTGCTCGACGGACGCTTGTCGTCGGTCTCGAAGTCGCGGGCGACCCGCATGAGTTCGACGAGTCCGTTCGCGAACTCCTGCGACTCGGCGTGCGCCGAGGCGCCCGTCGGGTTCTCGTTCTCGAACGGCGGCTGGAACTGCGTGCCGACCTCGAAGTTCCACGCGTAGATCCCGTGCTTGTACCAGAGCAGGTCACCCGAGTTGCCGGCCGCGGAGTACAGCACGTCGGCGATCGGGCCCGTGCGGGCCGGCGTCACGGACAGCCCGCGGTACCGCTTGATCTCGGAGAGGATCCGCGCCGAGGCGCCCCAGAAGTACGACTCCTCCTCGAGGGTCGGCCGCGGGGCCGACACCCGACCGGGCAGCGCGTACGCGCCGGGCGACCACATGAAGTAGTTGCCCGAGCTGTGCAGGTTCATCGCGAACCTGATGTTCGGGTTCTCCCCCGCGATCCAGTCGATGTTCGAGCTCTCGGGCTCGCTGAGCTCGCTCGGACCGGCGTAGGTGCCGCTCGTGCACGAGGTCGACGCGCCGTCGTACCCGTCGAAGAGGCTGTAGGTGTCGTAGTTGCGGTTGTTGTCGACGCCCCAGCTGTTCCGCGCGTTGAAGTCGGCGCTGCCGGTCAGCGGGCAGTGGTTCGTCATGTTCTTGCGCTGCGAGTTGAAGTCGTAGAACGAGTAGTGGCCGCCGTCGGGGTTGACCGACGGGACGATCCAGATGTCGAGCGCGTTCACGAGCTTCTTCGTCTCGGCGTCCTGCGCGTAGTTGCGCAGCAGTCGCTCCGCCGTCTCGATCGTGACGAGCGGCGGCACCCACTCGCGCGCGTGCTCCTGCGCGTAGGCGAGCACGCCCGGCTTCGACCCGTCGCGGGTCTTGCCGACGCGGATCGCGTACACCGGGTGCGGGTCGCGCGAGACGGTCTCGGGCGCCGAGAGCCCGTCGGTGAGGTCGGCCGAGGCCGCCGAGACGACGCCCGAACCGCTGTTGCCGCGGTAGGTGTAGGCGGTGACCAGGGCGGATGCCGCGGGCGCGGCGTTGATCGCCGCGACGACCTGCGCCGCGGTGCTCGTGATCGCGCCGGACGCATCGGTCGCGAGCGACACCGTGATGTCGTCACCCGTGACGGACACCGAGAGCGGGGAGTCCGCGGCCCCGGGGTCGACGAACGCGACGCTCAGGTCGTTGCCGCCCTCGTGGCCCCACGCGACGGAGTCGATGCCGACCCGGTTCGCCGTCGAGGTTCCGAGCAGCGCCTGCGCGAGACGGCGGTAGCCGTTCGTCTCGTACGGCAGCTGGACGATCTCGGCGAGCTGCGGGAACTCCGCCGCGAGCGCCTTGACCCGGTCGTAGAGCTCGGTCGGCGTGAGGTACGACGTGATGAAGTCGCTCTGGTAGTTCGGCCCGTACGCGTCGTCGCCGTCGAGCGGGAGCCAGTCCTCGACCTTCGCCGTCGCGGTGTCGCCGCTCGGGCTCGTGATGCGGATGGTGTCGGGTCGCGTCTCGACGACCGCGGCACCGCGGTGGTACAGGTAGACGCCCGCGTCGACGAAGCGGCTGATGTTCTGCGTGCCGCCCGAGCCGATCTCGGTGCCGGGGCCGCTGTCACGGGCGACCGTGAGCTGCGACGAGTTCGTCTGGCCGTCGGCCCACTTGGCCTCGACGGAGAGGTAGCCGACGCCGAACGACGTGTAGTAGTCGGCGCGGATGATCCTCACGTCGGAGACCTCCGCCGCCTCGGCCGCCTCGGCGAACTCCTCGTTCGCGGCGACGGCCTCGGCGATGGTCGCGTCGCGCTCGGCGAGCACGGCCTCGGTGTCGTCCTCGTCGTGCACGGACTTCCCGACCGCGAATCCGCGGGCGCGCAGTGCGTCCGCTTCACCGTCGCTGATCACGGCGTGCGCCGTGATCGTGCCGTCGGGGTTGGCGTGCGCGGCGTGGTCGAGGTCGACGCCGGTGCCGACCAGGCGGTCGAGCTCGGCGGAGTCGGCGACGATCACCTCGACGACGGCGACCTCGTCACCGGCGTCTCGGACGAGCTCCGGCAGCGGCTCGGTGCCGCTCGCCGGACTGATGGGCGTCATGCTGGTGAGGACGAGCCCGGCGAGCGCGGCGAACGCCGCCGACCCCCCGAGCACCCTGCGTCTGATCGTGGACATCGATGTCTTCCCCCTCGTTGCGGTGACCCTGAGATGGAGCCGTCGCCGGCAGGGGTGCACGGATCGCCGTCGCCCCCACTCCGACCGCCCGACCCGGCCTGCGGGCGCGGACCGGGTCGAGCGTGCGCTCTGTCTACCGGCCGGGCAACTTTCGCGTCAACGATGTCAAAAGTAGTCGGGACGAATTGCCCGTTGAGCGGATGCCTCGGCGGACGATCGGCGCGCGCCACGACGTCCCAGCGCGTTCGGTCGGCCAGGTCGCCCTCGTACTCCGCGACGTCGGTGGCCCCTGCCAGACTCGACGCATGAGCGGCTCCATCGGCACACCGGGCGGCACGCCCGAGCGGCCGGCCCTGTTCTTCTCCGGCCCCGAGGAGTTCCGCGCGTGGCTCGAGGCCAACCACGAGACCGAGACCGAGCTGTGGATGGGCCTCTACAAGAAGGGCGCGCCCGAGCGCGGGCTGACGTGGGAGGAGGCCGTGCCCGAGGCACTCTGCTTCGGCTGGATCGACTCCGTGTCGCAGCGCATCGACGACGTCGCGCGACGCCAGCGCTGGACCCCGCGCAAGCCGAAGAGCAACTGGTCCGCCGTGAACATCGCGCACGTCGAGCGCCTCACCGCCGAGGGCCGCATGCGCCCCGCGGGCATCGCCGCGTACGAGCGCCGCAGCGACGACCGCTCGGCGATCTACTCGTTCGAGAACCCCGAGGAGGCGCTCCCGCCGGAGTTCACGCGCATGCTCGAGGCGGATGCCGCGGCATCCGCGTTCTGGGAGGTCGCGACGCCGAGCTACCGCAAGCTGGTCGCGTACTGGATCATGTCGGCGAAGCAGGAGGCCACGCGCGAGCGACGGATGTCGCAGCTCGTCGAGCACAGTGCGGCCGGGCAGCTCGTGCCGTTCCAGCAGTACGGGGCGACGCCGAAGTGGGTTGAGCGGGCCGCGGAGGCGGCTCGAGCGGCGGCCGAAGCGAACGGCCGCGCGGCCGGGTCATCCTGAGATCGGGGCCGTGAGCGGGGTCCGCTCAGGTCGTCGGCCCCTGCCCGATGCTCAACCACCCGTCGGGGCCCTGGTCCACGCGGTCGCCCGCGCCGGCCGGCTCCGAGCCCGTGGCATCCCGCATCGACTGCAGGCGCCGCTCGACCTCGGCCTGCGCCGTGATCGCGGCCAGCTGCCGCTCGATGTCGGCGTCGGGCGCCGCGGTGAGGTCCTTCAGCACGCCGCTCGAGAGCAGCTCGTCGGTGGCCGCCGCACGCGCCTGCATCTGCGCCACGCGGTCGCGCGCCCGGTCGAGGCTCGTGCCGATGTCGTCGATGTTCGCGCTGAGCCCGGCGACCGCCTCGTTCGCGCGCACCTGCGCGGCCGACGCGGTGTAGGTGGCCTTGATGGTCTCCTTCTCGACGCGGAACGCGGCGATCTGGTCGGTCAGCCGCCGCTCGCGCTCCTGGAGCTGCGACGCCTGCTTGTCGAGCGACGTGTACTGCGCCTGCAGCTTCGCCACCTCACCTTCAAGGAGCGCCCGTCGCTCGAGCGCGGCACGCGCGAGGTCCTCGTGGCCCTGCGTCAGCGCGTCCCGCGCCTGCACGCCGAGGCGCTGGTAGCGCCCGCCCATCTCCTGCCCCTGCAGCTCGATGCGCTTCTTCGCGGTCGCCACCTCGGCGACGGCGCGCCGCACCTCGTGCAGCAGCTTGACCTGCTGGTCGTAGCTGTCGTCGAGCGTGTCGCGCGGGTCCTCGATCCGGTCGAGGGCCTTGGTGGTCTTGCTCCGGAAGATCGTGCGCATCCGGGAGGTGTTGTCGCTCATGGTCGGTTCCCCTTGTCTCGAACGGGTGAGCTGTCGTGCACGGCCGCGGGGTCGCGGACCGTGGAGGTCGTGGGCTGCCGGATCGGGTCGGCGGCAGTGTCGCGCAGGCTGAGCGCATGGAGTTCCTCGACGCCCGCGCGCAGCGCGGCGACCTCGCGGTCGACGTCGGCGCGGAGGCCCGTGAGGCCGTCGTCGCTCGCTCCGGCGAGGGCGGATGCCACGGCCGACCGGATGCGTCGGACGAGCGCCTCGACCTGGCCGACCCGCTCCTCGGCGGCGGGGAGCTCGGCGGTCAGGACGCCGCGGTCGATCTCGCTCTCCATCAGGCGCAGCTGCGCGTCGAGCGAGGCGCCCTCCTCGCAGATGCGCCGGAAGATGCCGGGGAACTCGCCGCGTGGCCCGGGCCCCTTCGCCGCGAGGTCGACGGCCGCCTGACCGCTCGCGAGCGCGTCGTCGAGCCGCACCCTGAGGTCGAGGATGGTGCGCTGCGGGCCGCGACTCACCTTGGCCCGACCGCGCATGAGTGCGCCGTCGACCCGACGGCTGTAGCGGATGCGCCGGTAGACGTGCCGCACGATGAGCACGAGCGCGACGAAGCTCGCGATCCCGAGCAGCACGATGATGCCGAGCGCCGCGAGCACGACCTCGAGGCCGCTCATGTCCGACTCCCCCGTCGGCTCGCGCGGACTCCTCCGCGCCCATCCGAGTTCATGCGCCGCCCCTCCCCGTCGCGTCGTCGCTGCGGACCCGTGCCGAGGAACACGCGATATAGCGTGACTCGACGCGATATATCGCAATCTACGCCACGTCGGCCGGAAACGGCAGGGGTGGGCGCGAATTCGCAGGTTGGCGCACCCCGGTCCGGTGCCGCACGGCCCGCTCGTCCGGGTCGGCGAGCGCCACCTCGGCACCGTGGATTCGTCGCTCTGGCGCATCACGCCGAGCGGTGCGAGCATGACCGCATGACAGCCCAGACGGTGGACGAGTACATCGCGTCGTTCCCCGACGACGTCGCGGATCGCCTCCGGCAGGTGCGGGCTGCGATCGTCGCCGAGGTCCCGCCGCCGGTGGAGGAGAGGATCCGCTACGGCATCGCCGCCGTCATGCTCGGCGGCCGCTACGCCATCCACTTCGCCGGATGGAAGCACCACATCGGCCTCTACCCCGTGCCGACGCTGCCCGGGCCGCTCGAGTCCGAGGTCGCGCCGCTCCGGAGCGCCACGGACACGGTGAACCTCCCGCACCGCGCCGAACTCCCGATCGACCTCATCGGCCGCATCGCCGCGGCGATCGTCGCGCAGCGCGCGGCCGCGAGCGACTGAGCCGCCCGCTCGTCAGGCGCCACTCGCGCCCCCGTCCGATCCGCCGCCGGGCCGGACGAGCCCCGCTTCGTAGGCCGCGATCACGAGCTGCGCGCGATCGTGCGCTCCGAGCTTGGCCATCACGCGATTCACGTGCGTCTTCGCGGTGTGGCGCGAGATGACCAGCCGCTCGGCGAGGTCGTCGTTCGACAGGCCGCCGGCGACCAGCACGAGCACCTCGCGTTCGCGTTCGGTGAGCGACGCGAGCGCCGTGCCGAGCGCTGAGGTCGCGGTCGGCGCGGGCACCGGGCCGGGTCGCACGTAGCGCTCGATGAGCACGCGGGTGGCGGATGGCGACAGCAGCTACTCCCCCGCGTGCACCGTGTGCACCGCCTCGACGAGCGCGTCGGGGTCGGTGCCCTTGCCGATGAAGCCCGAAGCGCCGGCGTGCAGCGCGCGCACGACGTTCTCGTCCTCCTCGAACGTGGTCAGGATCAGCACCCGCACGTCGGCGAGCTCCGGGTCCGCGCCGATCCGCCGCGTCGCCTCGATGCCGTCGAGCCCCGGCATCCGGATGTCCATGAGCACGACGTCGGGCCGGAGTTCGCGGACGAGGTCGAGCGCCTCGTTCCCGTCGGCGGCCTCGCCGACGACCTCGAGGGTCGGCTCCGCCCCGAGCAGTGCGGCCACCGCCTGGCGGATGAGCGGCTGGTCGTCGACCACGAGGACCCGGGCGGTCATCGTCCGCCCTCCCGTCCCGTGGCATCCGTCGACTCGGGAACCTCTCGCGGCCCGACGGGGAACTCGGCGCGCAGCCGGAACACGCCGGCGTCGGCGCCGGTCACGAGCGTGCCCCGCACGGCGGCGACCCGTTCGCGCAGGCCGAGCAGGCCGTGTCCGCCCGCCGGACGCCCCGGCGCGGCGGGCGTGCCCGTATCGCGCGGCGCGCCCGGCGCCGTGGCGTTGGTGACGGTGATCGCGAGCGTCGAGGCATCCTGCTCGATGAGCGCGTGGGCGCGACCGTCGGCGCCGTGCTTGCTCGCGTTCGTGAGCGCCTCGCGCAGCACGAGGTAGGCCGAGCGATCCACGGCCGTCGGCACGTCGCCCGCGTCGGACGCGACCTCGTGGCGAACGGTCACGCCGAGTCCGGTCACCGCGAAGTCGTCGACCATCCGCCCCAGGTCGGCGAGGCCGGCCGGCGGGGCCGACGGCGTCGCGTCGTCGGACTCCGTGCGCAGCGTCGAGAGCAGGTCGCCGATCTCGCCGAGCACCTCGCGCGCGGCGCGCGCCGCCGTCGCGACGGACTCGCGGGCGCGCGGCAGGTCGGGCTCACGGCCCTCGGCGATCGCCCGCTCGGCGACGCTCGACTGCAGGTTGATGACCGCGATCTGGTGGGCGACGGCGTCGTGCAGGTCGCGCGCGATGCGCAGCCGCTCCTCGGCGACGCGACGGCGTGCCTCCGACTCGCGCGTCGCCTCGGCACGCTCGGCCCGCTCGGCGAGCGCAGCCACGTAGGCGCGGCGCGAGCGCGTGGCATCCCCCGCCGCCGCGGCGAACGCGAGCAGCGCTGGAACGGGGATCAACCGCGGGTCGAATCCGTCGCCCGCGCCCGCGATGAGCTCGACGCCGACGAGGAGGACGATCGAGGTCAGCACCGTGATCAGCACCCGGCGCCGAGGAGCCCGCTTCGACATCGCGTACGCGGCGATCGCCGCGGGCACGACGAACGGCATGGCGCTGCCGACGACGAGGGTGCCGGCGGCCATCAGCGCCCACACCACGCCGTACGTGACGAGCGGCAGGCGGCGCCGCAGCAGCAGCACGGGGGCCTGTGCGAGCGCGAGCGCGAAGGCCGCCGGCGCCTCCACGGCGAGGAACTCGGGCGTCGGCCCGCGATACGGCGCGCATGCCCACGCGATCGCGACGAGCACGACGACGACGTCCCACACCCACGCGGGCGCGGCGCGTCGCGCCGCCATCCGGTCGGGTGCGACCCGCCCGCGGTCCTCGTCGCTCATGCCTCGATCCTCGCGCATCCCCGTCGTCGCGGATGGGCCGGGCACCCCCATGCCCGACCCATCCGCTCATCCACCGCGCCGTCTCCTACTCGTACCGGAGCGACTCGATGGGGTCCTGCCGGGCGGCGCGCCCGGCCGGGATCGTGCCGGCGAGGAAGGCGATCGCCATCACCAGCACGACGATCGACGCGACCGAGACCGGGTCGAACGCGATGAGCGTCAGGCCCGGGAGGTCGGCGAACATCGTGGTCGCGAGCGCGTCGCCGACGGCCGTCCCGGCGACCATGCCGAGCACGACGCCCACGGCTGAGCCGAGGAACCCCATGAACGTGGCCTCGGTGCTGAACAGCCCGAACACCTTGCCCGAGCCCATGCCCATGGCCTTCATCAGGCCGATCTCGCGGGTGCGTTCCTGCACCGACATGAGCAGCGTGTTCACGATGCCGAATCCTGCGGCGAGCAGGGCGATCACGGCGAACGCGTTGAGCACGAGCACAATGCCGTCGATGACCGACTGGAACGCGCCGATCTGATCCTCGACCGTGGTCGCCGTGAAGCCGGCCTCGTCGAGGTCGTCCTTCAGCGCCTGCGTCGCCGGCTCGCCGAGTTCGGGGTCGAACGTGACGACCGCCGAGCCGTAGACGTCGGCCTGCCCGGTCGCACCCGTCGCCTGCACGGCGTAGAGCTCGTCGGTGAGCGCGGTGTTCGGCGAGACGCTGTTCCCGGTGCCGATGAGGCCGGACTCGGAGACGCCGACGACCTCGGCCGTGACGACGTGCTCGGCGCCCGTGGCATCCGTCACCCCGAACGCGACCTCGCCGCCGAGCGCGTCGCCCTGCGAGGCGAACCCGAGCGGCTCGACGAAGTCGACCGGGATCGCGACCTGCGGCTCTGCCGCGTCGGCGTCGGGCTGCTCGCCCGAGGCGAGCACGAGCTCCATGCCGGGGATGAACGAGCCCACCGAGACCTCGTAGCGGGTGCCGTCGTCGTGCTGGACGTAGTCGACCGACACCTGCTTGAGCGGTTCGACGGACTCGACGCCGTCGATCGCCGCGATCGTCACGAGGTCGTCGTCGGTGATCGGGTCGATGGTCTGGCCGCCGCCGGGTCCGTCGGCGCCGAGGCCGGAGGCCGTGACGGCGTCCGGGTCGTACTCGCGCGGGCCGTCGTCCGTCGTCTCCTCGGCCTGGTGCGCGACCGTCATCACGTCCTCGGCGCCGATCTCGGCGACGGTCTGGTCGATGTAGCGGTTGATCCCGGTGCCGAGGCCGGTCGTGATCGTGAGCGTGAACGCGCCGATGAAGATCGCGAGCACGGTGAGGATGGTGCGGGTCTTCGACCGGAAGGTGTTCGCGACGGCCGAGCCGACGACGTCGGCGGGCTTCATGCGGCCACCTCCTCGGCCGGGCGGCCGGGTTCGGCGGTTGTCCCGGTGCCCGACGCGGTGGTCGCGGCGGTGGCGGATGCCTCGATCCGGCCGTCGCGCACCGTGATCCGCCGATCGCAGCGCGAGGCGAGCTCCTCGTCGTGCGTGACGACCACGAGCGTGATGCCGCGCTCGCGGTTCAGCCCGAAGAGGAGGTCCTCGACCGCGGCGCCGGTCGTCGTATCGAGGTTGCCGGTCGGCTCGTCGGCGAAGATCACCTGCGGGTCGTTGACGAGCGCCCTCGCGATGACCACGCGCTGCTTCTGCCCGCCGGACAGGTCGATCGCCCTGTTCTTCGCCTTGTCGGCGAGATCGAGTTGCTCGAGCACGGCCATGCCGCGGCGCTTGCGCTCGGCCCGCCCGACGCCGGCGATCTTCAGCGGGAGGATGACGTTCTCGAGCACCGTCGCGCTCGGCGTGAGGAAGAACTGCTGGAAGACGAACCCGAAGGTCTCGTTCCGCACCCGGTTGAGCTCGCGGCCGCGGAGCCGATCGGCGGGCACGCCGTTGAGCTCCACGCTTCCGGAGGTCGGACGGTCGAGCAGCGCGAGCAGGTGCATCAGCGTCGACTTGCCCGAACCGGACTTGCCGACGATCGCGAGCGACTCGCCGGCGCGCACCTCGACGTCGACGCCCTTCAGCGCCTCGAAGCGGGTCGGGCCGCGGCCGTAGGACCGGTGCAGGTCCTCGACGCGCAGGACTGGGGTGGACATCGTGCTCCTCTCGGCGGGGCGATCGCCGAGTGCGGCGACCGTGCTCCGAGTCAACGCGGTGCGGGCGGATGGCGCGTCCTCCGTTCGCCCGATCTTCGGGTACCGCGATCGCAGTACGTCGGGTTGCGCCGGAGCGACTTGGCCCCGTTTCAGGGTGCACGCCACGTCGATACACGGTGCCGTTAATTCATGACTCTCTGTACTGTTGACCCATGACCAGTGCGACCGCGACCGTCACCCATACCGCTGCGCTCGCCCGGCTCGGGCATGCACTGTCGGATCCGACCCGCTCGAACATCCTGCTGGCATTGCGGGACGGACGCGCGCACCCGTCGGACCTCGCCGACGCGTTGGGGGTGTCCCGGCAGGTGATGTCGAACCAGCTCGCCTGCCTTCGCGGGTGCGGGCTGGTGGAATCGACGCCCGACGGTCGTCGAACCTGGTACCGGCTCGCGGACCCGCATCTCGCCACCGCGTTGGACGACCTGCTGCGCCTGGTGCTGGTCGTCGATCCGGACTGCTGCGACGGGGCGGGGTGCACCTGCTGATGACCTCGACCGCGCCCGTCACCGACGCCCGCCGGATGGTGCTGCACCGTCGCATCCGGTTGATCGTCGCGGCGACGATCGGCTACAACGTGATCGAGGCGGTCGTCGCGATCACGGCCGGGTCGATCGCGTCGTCGGTCGCGCTGATCGGGTTCGGGCTGGACTCGATGATCGAGGTGCTTTCCGCCGCCGCGGTCGCCTGGCAGTTCACGCGGCGCGACCCGGAACGGTGGGAGCAGGGCACGCTGCGGGTCATCGCGATCGCGTTCTTCGCCCTCGCTGCCTACGTGACCGTGACCTCCCTGCTCGCACTCGGCGGTGTGGTCCGGCCCGAGCACAGCACGGTGGGGCTGGTCCTGACCGCGGTCAGCGCCGCGGTGATGCCGCTGCTCTCGCTCGCCGAGCGTCGTGCCGGGCGTGAGCTCGGCTCGGCGACCGCCGTCGCGGACTCGAAGCAGACGCTGATCTGCGCCTACCTGTCCGCTGCCGTGCTCCTCGGGCTGCTGCTGAACAGCCTCTTCGGCTGGTGGTGGGCCGATCCGATCGCCGGGCTGGTCATCGTCGTCTTCGCCGTCCGCGAGGGCATCGAGGCGTGGAAGGGCGACACGTGCGCGACCTCCGTCGGGATGATCCTCGAAACGGACCAGGGGCAGGAGGACGGCCATGACCACCACTGAGCCCCGGATCTCGCCGGAGAGCAGGCTGTCGGACCGCGGCATCCGGGTCGAGCTGCTGCATCTGGCCGACTGCCCGAACTGGGAGCAGACGCTGCGTCTGCTCCGCGAGGTGCTCGACGCAACGGGCCACCACGACGTCCTGATCACCGCGAGCGTGATCGATCCCGGCGAACCGGCCGTCGACACCCGTTTCGCGGGTTCGCCGACCATCCTCGTCGACGGGACCGACCCGTTCGCCTCCGACCAGAGCGAGAATGCGCACGCCTGCCGCGTCTACGTCACGCCGGACGGGATCGCCGGGCACCCGACCCGAGCCCAGCTCGAGGAAGTGATCCGCTCGCATGCCTGACGACCCGACCGCCAGGTGCGCCTGCTGCGGCCGCACCCTGCCCCGACGTCGCCTCCACGAACTGGCCGAAGACGTCTGCATCTGTCGACGCTGCGGCCTGTGGGTCGCACTCCGACTCCAGAACGATCCGGCCCACGAGTAGTCTTCCCGCCTCATCTACCGCGCACTTCGCGTCGACCGGCGTTGCGCATCTCACCTGCCGACCGCCGCCCGCACGTACCGCTCCGCGTAGACGCGGAGCAGGTCGCGGAGCTCCGGCGGCGACTCGACCGTGAAGTCCATGCCGAGCATGCCGATGTACGCCGCGACGGTGTCGAGGCTGTCCGCGCCCGTGACGAGGATCGACTCGGCGGCGGAGACCTCCTCGACGATGCCGACGGCGGGGTGGATGCGATCCAGGACCGCGGATGCCGCAGCCGCGATCCGCAGGCGCGCGTGCACGTTCCATCCGCTCACCGCGACCTGCCGCATCGTGAACGCGGTGTAGTCGCCGCCGGGCACGAGCCGAGGTTCGAAGCGGCGCCGGGTCGGCATCCGCGGGCGCATGCGGTCGGCGCGGAAGACGTCCCATTCCCCCGACTCCGGATCGCGTGCGACGAGGTACCAGCGCCGCAGCCACGCGAGCAGCCGGTACGGCTCGACGAGCCGTGGCGCGTCGTCGTAGTCGAAGCGCAGCCACTCGACCGAGCGGATGGCGGTCGCGATCGCACGCAGCACATCGGGGTCGACCTCGGGGTCGGGGGCATCCGTGTCGTTGTTCTCGGGCGCGCGGTCGACGACCGTCGCCATCGCCTCCACGGTCGGCCGAAGACGGGCCGGCAGCACCTGCTCGAGCTTCGCGAGCGCTCGTCGGCTCGACTCGCCCACGCCCGCGACGCCGGTGGCCGCGCGCAGGCCGATCGCCACGGCGACCGCCTCCTCGTCGTCGAGGAGCAGCGGTGGCAGGCGTCCGCCCGCGCCGAGACGGTAGCCGCCGAGCGAGCCGCGGGTCGCCTCGATCGGATAGTCGAGGCCGCGGAGGCGCTCGACGTCGTTCCGGATGGTGCGGGTCGTGACACCGAGCCGCTCGGCGAGTTCGGTGCCCGACCAGCTCGGCCGCGACTGCAGGAGGCCGAGGAGGGCCAGCAGGCGGCCAGCGGTGTCGGTCACGACGGCCCCCTCGTGAATCGGTGCGTGCGGACTTCGCTCATCAGGAACGATCCTTTCCGCTATCGACCGTACCGTCGGAGACATGAACACCACCAGCGCATCGCAGACCGAACTCACCGACATCCGCCCCTTCACCGTCGCCGTGCCGCAGGCCGACCTCGATGACCTCGCCGACCGCCTCGCCCGCACGCGCATGCCGCAGCCCGCGCCCGCCGACGACTGGACCACCGGCACCCCGAACCACTACCTGCAGGGGGCCGTCGAGCAGTGGAAGTCCTTCGACTGGCGCGCCGTCGAGGCCCGGATCAACGCCGTGCCGAACTTCATCACCGAGATCGACGGCCAGCCGATCCACTTCCTGCACGTCGTGTCGCCGCACCCTGAGGCGACGCCGCTCCTGCTCGCGCACACCTACCCCGGGTCATCCGCCGACTACCTCGACCTCATCGACCGCCTCGTCGACCCGGTCGCGCACGGCGGCCGGGCCGAGGACGCCTTCACGCTCGTGATCCCGGATGCCCCGGGGTTCGGCTTCTCGAACCCGGTGCGCGAGTCGGGGTGGACGACCCGCCGCGTCGCCCGCGCGTACGACACGCTCATGCGCCGGCTCGGATACGAGCGGTACGGCGTGCACGGATCCGACAACGGCGCGATGGTCGCCCGCGAGCTCGGCCTCCTCGAGCCCGACGGCTTCCTCGGGCTGCACGTGCTGCAGCTGTTCTCGTTCCCCTCGGGCGACCCGAGCGAGTTCGAGCGGCTCGAGCCGGCCGACTACGCCGCCCTCGAGCACCTGCAGTGGTTCCAGAAGGTCGGCGGCTACAACACCATGAACGCGTCGCGCCCGCAGACGATCGCGGCCGCCCTCAGCGACTCGCCGGTCGGACTGCTCGCCTACAGCGAGCTGTTCGAGTCGTTCGGCAACGGCACGTCGAAGGTGCCGCTCGACGCGATCCTCACGGCCGTGAGCATCGCCTGGTTCACCAACTCGGCCGCCGGCATGAGCCGCGCCTACTTCGAGAACGCGCAGGACGAGCCGGCGCCGGCCGTCAACCACGCACCGACCGGCGTCGCCGTGTTCGCCGACGACTTCCAGACCATCCGGGTCTTCGCCGAGCGCGACAACGACGCCATCGTGCACTGGAGCCGCTTCCCCGAGGGCGGACACTTCGCCTCGCTCGAGGTTCCCGACGTGCTGGCAGGCGACATCGCGGCATTCTTCTCGTCGCAGCGCGGCTGACCGTGGGCTTCACAAAGCGTAACCGAATGGTTACGCTTTGTCTCATGGATGCCTTCCACGCGCTCGCCGACGCCACGCGCCGACGGTTGCTGGAGCGACTGGCCGGCGGCCCGCGCTCTGCCGGCGACCTCGCGGCCGGACTGCCGATGAGTCGCCCAGCCGTCAGCAAGCACCTTGGACTGCTGTTGGAATCCGGCCTCGTCGAGGTCGAGCCCGTCGGTCGCCTCCGCCACTACCGACTGCGCCGCGAGGCGCTGGCCGTGGTGAGGCGGTTCCTCGATGTGCTCGAGCAGCCCCCGATTCCCAGCGAGGCGTTCGCCGCTCTCGATCTCGAGGTCCGGAGAACCACCCGCGACACGGCAGCAGAACCGCACCGAGGACAGGAGATCGCATGACCGAGCAGACGTCGCCGACCCCCACCGGGTCCACCACGCAGGGCCCGCTCGGCCCGGAGGTTCGCCTCGTGCGCCGCTTCCGAGCTCCGATCGGCGCGGTCTGGGCCGCGATGACGGAATCCGAACGACTCGAGCGATGGATCGGGCGCTGGGAAGGCGAACCCTCGACCGGAGCCGTGACCTTCTTCATGACCGCTGAGGGGGACGACATCGAGGGCGAGGAATTCCGCATCCGCGAGTGCAACCCTCCGCACCGGTTCGCGGCGGACACTCGAGTGGGCGAGCAGCGATGGCACGTGCGATTCGATCTCGCCCACGTCGACGGCTCGACCGTGCTCACCTTCAGCCAGGTCCTCGGCGAGGACGACCCCTCCAGCATGGGTCCGGGCTGGGAGTACTACCTCGACCGACTCGCTGCCGCCCTGGACGATGCAGATCCCGGCACCGTGCGGTTCGAGCAGTACTACCCCGCCATGCGCGAACACTACGCTCGCCGTACCTGACAGGTGGCGCCGTCACGCGTTCGCCGAGTCGTCGTCCGGGATCGACTCGCGAAGGGCGGTCCCCACCCATCTGCACGAGCGGATGCCCCGGCGACGTGCCGCACGCGGCATCCGCCGGGCTCGGCTACGCTCGCGCCATGGGGCCGCCCGAGAGGTTCGAGGTTCGGCGCGCGACGGTGGCGGATGCCGACGTCACCGGCCGGCTGCTGTTCGACTTCAACACCGAGTTCGAGTCGCCGACGCCGTCGGCCGAGGCGTTCGGGTCGCGCTTCCGCGACCTGCTGACGCGGCCCGACGTCGTCGTCCTCCTGGCCGAGGGGCCGGAGCCTGTGGGTTTCGCCTACCTCACGCTACGCCCGACCCCGTACGGCATCGGCCCGCTCGCGCAGCTCGAGGAACTGTACGTGCGGCCGGAGCTGCGCGATCAGGGCATCGGCACCCGGCTGCTCATCGCGGCGCTCGACGCGGTGCGCGAGCGCGACGCGATCGAGATGCACATCAACGTCGACGAGGTCGACGTCGACACCCGGCGCTTCTACGAGCGGCACGGATTCGTGAACATCGAGCCGGGCGAGGACTACCGCATGCTCTGCTACATCCGGGCGCTCTGACCGGGGCCGGAGCACGACCCAGGCTGCGGGATCAGCATGGGCCCGGCGGCGCCGGGAGTGTCCGCGAGGTTCCTGCGGACTTCTGGGCGACCCTCGCGTCGACGTCCCGCCGCCCGAACCGCGCGGCGCTCGCCCCCGGTCGATACGATCGGGTGCGACGTCCACTCGTCCGCCGCACCCACGAGCCGCAGGAGCAACGATGACCTCGAACACCGCCGAGACCTCACGTCCGCTACGGGAGGAATCGAAGGCCACGCTCTTCGGCACCGCGCTCGTGCTCGTCATGGGCGCGCTGGTCATCGCCGCCGGCGCCATCCTGACGGTCGCCTCCGTCGTGCTCGGCGACACCGCGCTGCAGCTGCCGTAGCGACCCCACGTCAGCGCCGCGGCGTCCAGCCCGGCGGCAGCGGGGCGTCGATCGCCGCGCGCTCGAGGTCGGCCGCCGCGGACCAGCCCTGCGCGGCATCCGTCGCCTCGAACCCGCCGCGCGCGACCCGGAAACCGACGTCCTCGTGGTGCATGCGCGGCGCTCCTCCACGGCGCACCGACGCTCGCACGCTCCAGGCGTCGTCGGCGAACCCGCCGCCGCGGAACACGCGGTACTCGTCGTAGCGCGCCGCATCGAGCAGGTCCCAGCACCACTCCCACACGTTGCCGAGGGTGTCGAACAGGCCGTTGAGGTTCGGCAGCTTGCCGCCGACGTCCTGCGGGGCGGTCACGCCGTCGGCGGCCGTCCACGCGATCTCGTCGAGCGGGCCGTAGTGCGGCGTGGTCGAGCCGGCGCGGCAGGCGAACTCCCACTCGGCCTCGGTCGGCAGGCGGAACCCGTCGGCGTCGACATGCCAGGTGACGTCCTCGCCGTCGAAGGTGTACGCCGGGTCGAGCCCTTCCCACTCCGACGCGGCGTTGCAGAAGCGGATGGCGCGCAGCCAGCTCACGCCCGTGGCGGGCCGGCGCGGGTGCGTCGCCGACTCGCCGAGCAGCTCGGCGAGCTGCTCCTGCGTGACCGGGTACACGCCGATCTCGAACGGCTCGAGCTCGACGCTCCACCGCAGCTTCCGGCGCGCGTCGTGCATCGCGACGGTGCCGCCGTCGATGCGTGCGAGCTCGATGTCGGCGGTCATCGCGGCAGTCTCTCACGGGCGGCCGGGCGGCCGGGCGGCCGGGCGGCGCCCGACCGGTTCTCAGAGCCGGCGTCAGCCGCGCGGCGCCATCGCGCTGATCAGCTCGTACGCGACGTGCGACGCGGCGACGGCCGTCAGCTGCGCGTGGTCGTAGGCCGGAGCGACCTCGACGACGTCGGCGCCGACGATGCGCTTGTCGGCGAGCGCGCGGAGGATGCGCAGCAGCTCGCGGCTCGTGAGGCCGCCGGCCTCCGGGGTGCCGGTGCCGGGCGCGTGGGCGGGGTCGAGCACGTCGATGTCGATCGAGATGTAGAGCGGTGCGTCGCCGATGCGCGCGCGGATCCGCTCGATCACCGCGGCGACGCCGTGCTCCTCGATGTCCTCGCTCGTGGCGATCGCGAAGCCGAGCCGCTCGTCGTCGGCGAGGTCCTCGACGCCGTAGAGCGGCCCGCGCGTGCCGACGTGCATGCTCGCGGTGAGGTCGATGAGGCCCTCCTCCGACGCGCGCCGGAAGGGCGTGCCGTGCGTCACGGGGGCGCCGAAGTAGGTGTCCCACGTGTCGAGGTGCGCGTCGAAGTGGAGCACGGCGACCGGACCGTGCTTCGCGTGCACCGCACGGAGCAGCGGCAGGGCGATCGTGTGGTCGCCGCCGATCACGACCAGGCGGTCGGCTCGGTCGTCGAGCGCCCGGGCGCCGGCCTCGACGTCGGCCACGGCCTCGTCGATGTCGAACGGGTTCACGGCGAGGTCGCCGGCATCCGCCACCTGCTGGGTCGCGAACGGCGAGACGTCCTGCGCGGGGTTGTACGGCCGCAGCAGGCGGGAGGCCTCGCGCACGTGCGCGGGGCCGAAGCGCGCACCAGGGCGGTAGCTCACGCCGCTGTCGAACGGCACGCCGACGACCGCGATGTCGGCGCGCGGCACGTCCTCCAGGCGCGGGAGGCGCGCGAACGTGGCAATGCCCGCGAAGCGCGGCACGCGGCTGGCGTCGACGGGGCCGACGGGCGCGGCGGCGGGTGCGGCGGTCGGGGCGGATGCCGCAGCATCCGGGTGCTCGGGGTTCGAGGCGTGCATCTCGAGTCCTTTCGAAGTGCGGGAGTCGGAGGTCTGGTGGGCGCGAGGTCAGCCGCGCGGCTGCCGGGCGTGCACGAGCCGGACGCCGCCAGCGGCGATCGCGTCGCGGATCGCGTCGCCGAGCCGGTCGACGTCGTCGACGCGCACCCCGGTCGCGCCGAAGGCGGTCGCGAGGGCGGCCCAGTCGGGCTGTGCCAGGTCGACGCCGATCGGGTGGATGCCGCGGTCGAGCTCGTTCTGCTTGATCTCGGCGTAGCCGCCGTTGTCGACGCACACGATCGTCAGGTCGAGGCGCTGCTCGACCGCGGTCATCAGCTCGTTGACGGCGAACATGAGCGCGCCGTCGCCGAGCACGGCGACCACCGGGCGGTGCGGCGCGGCGACGCGCGCGCCGATCGCGGCGGGCAGGCCGTAGCCGAGCGTCGCGTAGGTCGGCGTGTAGAGCAGCGAGTGGGGGCTCGACCGGCGGAGCACGTTGGCGAGTGCGAGGTAGACGATCTGCGACGAGTCCCCCGCGACGATCGCGTCGGCGGGCAGCGCGTCGGCGATGCGCTCGGCGAGCGCGACGTCGCCGGGAGCGGTCGCCCGGACCTCATCGGCGATCGCCCGGCGGGCCACGGCGAGGTCGGGCGCAGGGCGTGCGTCATCGGGCAGCGCGGCGAGCAGCTCGCCGAGCACCGCGGCGGTGTCGCCGACGATGCCGACGGTCGCCTCGAGGTTCTTGTGAAGCTGGGCCGCCGAGCGGTCGATGCGGATGACCCGTCCGCGCGCTTCGAGTCGCGGCGCCCACAGCTCGGCCTCGCCGAGCTTGGAGCCGATGACGACGAGCACGTCGGCGGACTCGGCGACCTCACGGGCCGCGGCGAGCCGGAGGTTCGAGCCGAGGGAGAGCGAGTGGTGCTCGTCGAGCGCGCCCTTGCCGTTCAGCGTGGTCAGCACCGGGGCGCCGAGGCGTTCGGCGAGCGCGGTGACCTCGCGCACGGCGCGCGTCGCTCCGCCGCCGGCGATGATGACCGGCGACTCGGCTCCGGCGAGCAGGTCGGCGGCCGAACGGACCGCCGCAGCCTCGCCGCGCTCCGGTGCGGGCGCCGGGCGCGCCGCCCGCGCGTCGGCGGGCACATCGGCCGGCGCCTCGAGCACGTCGAGCGGGATCTCGATGTGGACCGGGCGCGGGCGCCCGGTGCGGAACAGCTCGAACGCGTCGTGCACGGCCTCGACGGCCTCGACGGCACTCGTCACCCGGCGCGACCACTCGGCGATGGCGCCGACCATGGCCGAGGCGTCCTTCGTCTCGTGCAGCGTGCCGACGTCGCGGAACTCGTCGCCGAGCGGGACGCCCGGGGAGAGGACGAGGAGCGGTCGCGACTCGCAGAACGCGGTGCCGATCGCGCTCATCGCGTTCTGCAGGGCCGGTCCGGAGGTCGTGATCACGACCCCGGGCAGTCCCGTCTGCTGCGCCCAGCCGTCCGCCCCGTAGCCGGAGCCCTGCTCGTGCCGGTTAGTCACGGCGTGGATGCCGAGGTCGGCGAGCGGCCGGTAGAACTCGAGGTTGTGCGTGCCCGGGATGCCGAAGATCGTCGTCACGCCGTAGGCGCGGATGGTCTCGAGGACCGCCCGTCCCGCGGTGTCGGCGTATCGCTCGGCCGTGTCGTCGCGTGCATCGTCCATGATCGCCATCGCCTCGTTCATACCGGGACCGCCTCCTTCAGCGCCGCCGTCGGTGCGTTCTCCAGCACGTACCGCGGTTCGCCCCCGACCCAGGTCTGGAGCACCGCGATCTCCGCGATCCGCTCGGGCTCGACCGTCAGCGGGTCGCCCGCGAGCACCGCGAAGTCGGCGTACTTGCCGACCTCGAGCGAGCCGAGGTCGTCCTCGCGCCCGATCGAGACGGCGCCCTCGTAGGTGTGCGCGCGCAGCGCGACGAGCGCCGAGATCCGCAGGTCGTCGGGCCCCAGCGAATTGCCGCGGCGGGTCACCCGCGTCACGGCGGCCTGGATCGCCTCGAGCGGGATCGGGTCGGCGACGGGCGCGTCCGACGAGATCGTCATGGGCACGCCCGCGCGCTCGAACTCGCCGAGCGGGTTGAACCGCTCGCCCGGGGTGCCGATCGCGTCCTCGACGCCCTCGCCCCAGTTGTAGTAGTGCTGCGGCTGGTTCACCGGGCGGATGCCGGCTGCCGCCATCCGCTCGATCTGCTCGCCGCTCGGCAGGCCGCAGTGCTCGATGCGGTGACGCGCGTCGTCGTCGGGCCGCTCCGCGAGGGCGGCCTCGATCGCCGAGACGACCATCTCGATCGCGGTCGGCGACTGCGCGTGCGTCGCGGTCTGCAGTCCGGCGGCGTGCGCCTTGCGGATGAGCTCCGCGTACGCGGCGGGCTCGTGGTAGAGCTGTCCGGTGCGGCACGGGTCGCCGACGTAGCCGTCGGGGAAGTACGCGGTCCATCCGCCGAGCGTGCCGTCGGCGTAGAACTTGATGCCCGCGAAGCTCAGGTGGGCGTTGCCGAACTGGCCGACGAGCCCCATCTCGAGGGCATCGTCGAGCAGGTGCGAGAGCAGGTACATCGAGACGCGCAGCTCGAGCCGGCCCACCTCGGCGAGCCGCAGGTACATATCGAACTCGCGGCGCGACACCTGCGCGTCGCCGATCGTGGTGACGCCGCCCGCGAGGAACCGCTGCGTCGCGGCGTCGAGCTGGCGGAGGTGCTCCTCGGGCTCGTCGGCGAGGTGGAAGTTCGGGCCGTGGTGGCCGACGTTCACGCCGTGCACGCCCGTGAGGATGTTGCACGCGGCATCCGACAGCTCGCCCGTGAGCTCACCGTCGGCGTCGCGGAAGAACTCGCCGCCGGGAGGGTTGGGCGTCTCGCGGTCGACGCCGCCCTGCTCGAGCGTGAAGGAGTTCACGACGCCGCCGTGGCCGGAGGCGTTCATGAGGTACACCTCGCGGTCGGTCGCGACCGCGTCGAGCTCGAACCGCGTCGGGTGCCGCCCCTCGGCGAGGTTGCGGTGCTCGTACCCGTAGCCCCGCACCGGGCGCCCGGCGGGAAGGCCGGCCGCGGCATCCGTCAGCAGTGCCACGATCTCGGGGATGCTCGCCGCCTTCGCCGGCCCGCAGTCGACCCAGGTCATCATCTGCCCGTACATGAGCGGATGCGCGTGGGCGTCGACGAACCCGGGGACCACGACCGCGTCGCCGAGGTCGACGCGCTCGGGCGCCAGCCCGGCGGCGCCGGCCGCGGCCTCGCAGTCGGCCGTCGAGCCGATGGCGAGGATGCGTCCGCGGTCGAGCAGCATCGCCGTGGCCGTGGTCGACGCGTCGTCGACGGCGTGGATGGCGCGTGCCGTGATGATCCGGGGTGCGGCCTGGTCGGGCCGGTCGAAGGCGGCGAGTTTCCTCATGGCTGGCGGATCCCCGTGGTGTCGGTGCGGGCGGTGAACGACGCCGTCGCGGGCGCCTCGTCGGAGTGCTGCGGCGCGAGCCTCGTGCAGATCGCGGCGAGCACGGCCATGCCGGTGAACATGGCGATGACCGACCAGATGTCGCCCGTCCACGCGATGAGCTGCGTCGCGAACCACGGCGAGAAGCCGGCCCAGATCGCCGCACCGACGCCGTACGACAGCGCGATCGAGGTGTACCGGGCCTGCGGCCGGAACATCTGCGCGAGGATCGCGGCGATCGGCGCGTAGGTCGCGCTCATCGCGATGCGGACGAGCGAGGCGAACAGGAAGATGAGCGGCTCGACTCGACCCGGCAGGATCAGCATGAACGGCGCGAACGTCAGGACCGAGGTCAGCAGGCCGAGGTACATGATGTTCTTCCGGCCCCACTTGTCGCCGAGCCAGGCGACGGGCAGGGTCACGACGAACTCGATGAAGGAGGCGATCGTCATCGCGTCGAGGATGACCTGCGCGTTGATCGAGATCGGCTCGCCCGTGGCGTAGGCCGTGGCGAAGGTCGTGGCGAGGTAGTAGCCGCCCGTCGAGATCGGCAGCAGGCCGATGCCGAGGAGGATCGGCCTCCAGTTGTTCCGCAGCGCGAACGCGAGCGGCATCGACTGCTTGCGGCCCTCGATCTTCTGCTCGAACACGGGCGACTCCTCGACCCGGTACCGCACCCAGAGGCCGACGCCGATGAGGACGATCGAGAGCAGGAACGGGATGCGCCATCCGCCGTTCAGGATGAAGTCGTCGCCGAAGCGGGACATGATCGCGAACACGCCCGAGGCGAGCAACGCGCCGGCGGGGTTGCCGAGCTGCGTGAAGCCGCCGTAGAACGTCTTCGACTTCTCGGGGGCGTGCTCGACGCTCATGAGCACCGCGCCGCCCCACTCGCCGCCGACCGCGAGGCCCTGCAGCGCCCGCAGCAGGATCAGCAGGATCGGCGCCATGATGCCGATGGTCTCGTAGGTCGGGAGGCAGCCGACGAGCACGGTCGCGACGCCCATGAGGAGCAGCGTGATGACGAGCGAGACGCGGCGGCCGAGCTTGTCGCCGATGTGACCGAACAGGATGCCGCCGAACGGCCGGACGAGGAACGCGATGGCGAACGTGGCGAACGCGGCCGCGGTCTCGGCGAGCGGATCCTCGCTCGGGAAGAAGAGCGGCCCGAAGACGAGGGCCGCCGCGGTGGCGTAGACGTAGAAGTCGTACCACTCGATCGTGGTGCCGACGAACGCCGCGACGCCGGCGCGCCTGGCTCGGCTGTGCGTTGAGGTCATGACCGCTCCTTTGCGGATGGGTGGGTTGGGTGCCGTTCGGGCGGTGCCGATTCGGCGGGGCGACGCGTTGGATGCTACGAGCGGATGCCGGGCGCGGCAACTGCGGAACTCCAGCGGACTGTTGCATCCGCTGGAGTTCTGCGCTCGAACGCGCGCATTCGACGCTTCGCGTCCTCTCTCGAAGTGTCTAGACTGCGGATATGTCCACCTGTGCGAGCGATCGACGGTATCTCGGCGAATCGGGGCCGGCATGGTGAACTTCGACGCCGACCTCGTCCGGGCCCTGCAGGACGACGGTCGCGCGAGCATCCACGACCTGGCGGCCGCCCTCGGCCAGTCGCGCGCCGCAGTCTCCGCGCGGTTGCGCGCGATGCTCGCGGACGAGACCGTGCGCGTCGTCGCCGCGGTCGATCCGGAGTTCCTCGGGCAGCACGTGCTCGCGCACGTCTCCATCCGCACCGACGGCGGCGCCGGGCCCGTGGCCGAGCACCTGCGCGCCCTCGACGAGACCGTCCTCGTCTCGGCGGTCGGCGGCGTGCACGACCTCGTGACCGAGATCCGCGTCGGCTCGATGCCCGCGCTCCACCAGCTCCTGGCGCAGATCCGCGCGCTGCCCCGGGTCGTCGACATCAACACGCTCATCTACTCGACCGTGATCAAGGGGTTCTTCGTCTCGGACTATCGCGGCGGCATCCGCATCGACGCGACCGACGCCGCGCTGATCGAACAGCTGCAGCGCGACGGACGCGCGAGCTTCCGCACGCTCGGGGAGGTCGTGCGCCTGTCTCCCTCGGCCGTCGCGACCCGGGTCGAGCGGCTCGTGTCGAGCGGCGTCATCAAGATCAGCGCCGTCGAGGCGCGCGGGCTCGCGCAGCGGCAGCTCTCGCTCGGCGTCGGCCTCAACCTCGCCGGCGACGACGACACGGTGATCGACGCGATCCGCGCCTGGCGGGGCGTCGACTTCGCGGCGCGGTCGCTCGGACGCTTCGACGTGATCATGACGCTCGTCGAACCGTCGGCCGGCGCCCTCTACGCGAGCCTCGAGCGCATCCGAGCCCTCCCCGGCGTCAGCCACACGGAGGCCTGGTTCCACCTGGCGGTGCTGAAGGAGGACTACGCGCGGACGCTGAGCGCCGCGGACGTGGTCGCGGCGCGCGGGCGCTGAGGCGCCACTCGCGCCGACGCTAGCCGAGCGCGTCGGCGTAGCCGTTCGCTATGCGCGCCACCTTGTCGACGTACGAGTCGAGGTGGTTGTACGAGAAGACGGCCGCACGCCAGCCCTCCGGCGTGGTCATCGGGCCCGACGCGCACAGGTAGCGGGCGGCGGCGTACGCGGCGTCGTCGATCTGGCTCGGGTCGGCGACGCCGTCGCCGTTCGCGTCGGCGCCCCACTGCGCCCAGGTCGAGGGGATGAACTGCATCGGCCCGACCGCGCGGTCCCAGGTCACGTCGCCGTCGAGGGCGCCGCCGTCGGTGTCGTGGATGGCGGCCACCCCGTCGCCGTCGAGCGCCGGGCCGAGGATCTTCGGCTGGACCAGCCCGTCGGCGCCGAGCACCGAGTCGCCGTGGCTGCCGTGCCCCGACTCGACCGCGCCGATCGCCGCGATCGTCGTCCAGTCGACGCCGCACGTGGGCTCCTCCGCGGCGATCGAGATGTGTGCGAGCGCATAGGCCGACAGCGCACGGGCGGGGATGCCCGTGGCGTCGGACACGACCGACAGCCAGTCGCCCTCGACGACGGGTGCGGCCTCGGCCTCCGGCTCCACGAGGGGCGCGACCTCGGACCCGGTCAACTCGTTCGGGTCGTCGGCCGCCTCGACCTGCGCGCCGACCTCGGTTCCCCCGTCGGCCGGTGCCGCGCTCACCGGCGGGAGCGGCGCACCGCGCCCCGATGCCGACGGCGCGGCGAACCCGCCGGGCTTCGCCGCGACACCCCAGACGGTCACGGCGACGACCGCGCCGACCACCAGGACGACGACCGCGGTCACGAGGCCGACGTAGCCCGCGACCTGGAGCAGGATCTCGCGCCCGGACGCGCGCCGACCCGGATCGCGCCGGCGATCGCCGGCGGATTCGTCGTCGTCCCAGGTCATCGGTCGCAGCTCCGTTCGGGCGGTGGATCGTCGTACGTGCCCGCCGGGTCGGCCTCGTCGCCGTGTGCCGGAGCATCGCGCCGCGACCCGCCCGTTCAGGCTACTCGCGGACCGCGGGCCTCCGCCTGAGAAGGTGCCGTACGTCCGGCGGCGAGGCATCCGGCCCTGGGGCATCCGGCCCTGGGGCATCCGGCCCCGGGGCATCCGTCACCGATTCGGTATTCAGTGTTGCTATCTACCGGTACTCATGCTTACTATGTACCGGTACTCAGCAACACTGAATAGTCGAGGAGCGGCGATGGGCAAGCAGGCGACCGAGATGCTGAAGGGCACGCTCGAGGGCATCGTCCTGGCGATCCTGTCCGGCAGGCCGGCGTACGGCTACGAGATCACCTCGTGGCTGCGCGAGCAGGGCTTCACCGACATCGCCGAGGGCACCATCTACGCCCTGCTCGTGCGCATCGAGCAGCGCGGGCTCGTCGACGTCGAGAAGGTGCCGTCCGAGAAGGGGCCACCGCGCAAGGTGTACTCCCTGAACGCCCGGGGCCGCGACTCGCTCGACGAGTTCTGGAGCACGTGGAGCTTCCTCGCCGCACGCATCGAACAGCTCCACGACCTCCAGCAGTTCCCCGGAGCCGACGAGCTCCCCGAATCACACCAGTCCCACGAAGAGGAGAAGTGACCATGGCCGCGAAGTGGATCGAAGCGCTCACGGGTTCGCTCGAGCAGAAGAAGCAGTACCGGCAGTACAAGGCGCGCGTCGCCGCGCTCCCCGAGCCCTACGCCGCCGCCGCGAAGGCGTTCGAGCGGTACTTCATGGTCAACGGGGGCATCACCGACGGCGACACCCTCGTCACGATGCTCGGCGACTTCGCCGACCTCTGGGAGCGCGCGGCGGCCGACGAGACGCCCGTGAGCGACATCGTCGGCGACGACCCGGTCGCCTTCGCCGAGGCCTTCACCGAGGCCTACGTCGGAAAGCGCTGGATCGACAAGGAGCGCAACCGACTGACCAGGACCATCGAGGAACTCGAGGGGAAGGACGAGCGATGACCACCGCAACGCAACCCGCCGCTTCGCGGCCAGGCGCACCGGCCGCACCGGCCATCCGCGTGCAGGGCGTCGAGAAGTCGTTCAAGGACCTCCAGGTGTTGAAGGCCGTCGACTTCGACGTGGCGAAGGGCAGCATCTTCGCCCTGCTCGGCTCGAACGGCGCCGGCAAGACGACGCTCGTGAACATCCTGTCGACGCTGATGAAGTCCGACGCCGGCACCGCCACCGTCGAGGGGTTCGATGTCGCGGACTCCCCCGGCGACGTGCGCCGCTCGATCAGCCTCACCGGGCAGTTCGCGGCGGTCGACGAGGTGCTCACGGGCCGCGAGAACCTCGTGCTCGTCGCGCGGCTCCGCCACCAGAAGGACCCGGGGCGCATCGCCGACGACCTGCTCGCGCGTTTCTCGCTGACCGACGCCGGCGACCGCCGGGCGGCGACGTACTCGGGCGGCATGCGCCGGCGCCTCGACATCGCGATGAGCCTGATCGGCGACCCGCCGGTCGTGTTCCTCGACGAGCCGACGACCGGGCTCGACCCGCAGGCGCGCATCGAGGTCTGGCAGACCGTCAAGGCCCTGGCGGATGGCGGCACCACCGTCCTGCTGACCACCCAGTACCTCGACGAGGCCGAGCAGCTCGCCGACCGGATCGCGATCCTGCACGAGGGCGTGATCATCCGGAACGGCACGCTCGCCGAACTCAAGCGGCTGCTGCCGGCCGCGAAGGTCGAGTACGTCGAGAAGCAGCCGAGCCTCGAGGAGGTCTTCCTCGCCCTGGTCGGCGAGCCGGCCCAGGCAGGCGAGCCCGCGGCATCCGTGCCCACCGCCCCCGCCGCGCCATCAACCAAGGAGTCACGATGACCACCCACGTCCTCAGCGACACTCGCGTCCTCACGGCGCGGTCGCTGACCCACATCGTCCGCAGTCCCGACACGATCATCACCACGGCGGTCACGCCGATCGCCCTGATGCTGCTGTTCGTGTACGTGTTCGGCGGCGCCATCCAGACCGGCGGCACGGAGTCGTACATCGACTACATGCTCCCCGGCATCCTGCTCATCACGATCGCGTCGGGCGTGGCCTACACGGCCTACCGGCTGTTCCTCGACCTGCAGGGCGGCATCTTCCAGCGCTTCCAGTCGATGCCGATCGCGAGGTCGAGCGTGCTCTGGGGCCATGTGCTCACCTCGCTCGTCGCCAACCTCGTGTCGGTCGCGATCGTCGTGGGAGTCGCCTTCATCATGGGCTTCCGCACCGGCGCATCGGTGGGCGCGTGGCTCGCGGTGATCGGCATCCTGGTCCTGTTCACGCTCGCGCTGACCTGGATCGCCGTGATCGCGGGCCTCTCGGCGAAGACCGTCGACGGCGCGAGCGCGTTCAGCTACCCGCTGATCTTCCTGCCGTTCATCAGCTCGGCCTTCGTGCCGACCGACTCGATGCCGGGGCCCGTCGCCTGGTTCGCCGAGAACCAGCCGGTCACCTCGATCGTCGACACGACGCGCGCGCTCTTCGCCGGCCAGCCCGTCGGCACCGACATCTGGGTCGCGCTCGCGTGGCTCGTCGGCATCATGGCGGTCGCGTTCGTGCTCGCCATGCGCATCTACCGGCGCAAGGCGGCGTAGTTCCTCGCCCAGCTGAATTCGCATGAGAATCCGGCCGATGCGTCCCAACCGGGCACCATCGACCGGATTCTCATGCGGCCGGACGGAGGGCGGCCCACCCCGGAAGGCTCGTGCATGAGAATCCGGGCTTCGGCGCCCGCCAGGACGCCGTCAGCCGGATTCTCATGCGCGTGCCCGGGGTGCCGAGGGAGGCGCCGAGGTCGGGCCGAGCGCGCAGCGTCAGTCGAACGCGGCCGCGGTGTCGCGGGGGTACGCGCCGCCCGCGAGCTTCACCAGCCGGGCGTGCGCGTACTCGCACACGAGGGCGTGCCGGTAGACCATGCGCGGCACGTCGACGTTGGAGTCCATCCAGAGGCTCATGCCCGCGAGCTTCCAGTGGCGGAAGGTGTCGTCGTCGGTGACGAGCGCGAGGATCTCGAGGAACGAGTCGTCGAAGCGGATGGAGTGCACCGCGCGGCGGTACTCCTCGACCGTGAGCGCCATCGAGAACGGGATGTTCATGAAGCAGAGCGCGGTCTGGATGTCGAGGCGCAGCAAGCGGCGACGGCCGCGCTCGGCGTCGAGCGGCGGCACGTCGAGCTGCGAGAAGTCGAGCGTCTCGGGCTTCACCAGCGGCACGTCGTCGAGCGCGATGAGCACGTCGTAGACGTTGACGTCGTGCTCCACGACCGCCTGGTCGCCGAGCCCGGAAAGGGCCTCGGGCCGGAGCGTCACGGGCTCCATGTCGACCGGGGTGTTCCGGATGATGAAGTTCACGAGGTTCGTCTCGACGACGAAGTGCCGGATCAGCAGGTCGACGGCGTCGGGCGAGACGAACCGGCGGAGGAACCACACGCACAGGACGTCCATGGTGTGCAGCGGCATCCACCGGAACGGCAGCACGCGCTTGACGATCGAGATGAGCGCGACGAGCACGCGCGAGACGATCCGCGCGATCGGGTAGAGCCAGCGGCGCGACAACCGGCGCTGGTCGTTGATGATCTGCCGCACGAGCGCTCGGTCGAGCGGCACCGACGGGTCGGCGTAGACCGCCTGCCACATGCTCGGATCGGAGCGGACGTATTCGGGGACCCGCGGCACCTGCACCTTCGGCACCTTCGGCAGGCTCGGCACCTTCGGCAGGCTCGGCACCTTCGACACCTCAGTGGTCCAGCTCTTCGAGCTGCAGCGCGTAGAGCCGCGCGACGACCTCGGCGCAGCGCACGATCTCGTCGGCGGCCGCGTCGTCGATGATGCCCGAGTCGAGGATCGCCTCGAGGTCACCGGTGTGCGCCCCGTCGGCCTCCTGGTGGTACTGCATGAAGTGCACCTGGTTGTCGGCGAGCCCGAGCACCTCCTGGAACCGCGCGGCCCAGCCCGCGGCGCGCTTGGCGCCGAGCCCCTCGATGATGAACATCGCGCCGAGCAGCCCGACCGGGTTCGGCCGGTCGGCGTAGGTGAACATGTAGCCCGACAGCGCCTCGGAGCCGAGGTTCTTGCGCCCGGCGCGGAGCTCGTCGAGCGACCCGCCGATCGCGACGTAGTCGCGCTCGAGCATGAGGTAGTCGCGGTGCTCCTCCTCCGCGTGCTTGATCGCCGCCGCGCGCAGCGTGAAGTGGTCGATGTCGAAGTTGGATGCCGCGCGGCTGATCCACGGCGAGCCGTCGACGACCTGCTGGCGCAGGTTGAAGAGCAGCCGCCTGTAGTCGTCGATCGTCACGGTGCCCTCGTCGAGCGCGCGGAGGATCGGCACCCGGTCGAGCCGCTCCTCGAGCTCGACCCACACGTCGGCGAGGCGGTCGGAGAGTGCGGCGGGGCCGTCGGGCGAGGCCGCGCCCGAGGCATCCGTCGTCGTGGTCTCGGCCTCGGCGGGCGCGGGCGTCGTCGTGTCGGTCGTCATGTCGAGGCTCCTTGCTGATCGGGTGGGGCGACCACGGTGAGGTGGGCGAAGGCGAACGAGAAGCGCCCCGATTCGGGGACGGCGAGCAGGATCGTCTCGCCGGGCGCGAACCGGCCGGTGCGCCACGCCTCCTCGAGGGCGATGAAGATGCTGGCGGCGCCCGTGTTGCCGCAGGTCTCGAGATTCGAGAACCAGCGGTCGGTGTCGAGCGTCGGGATGCGCTTGCGGAGTCCGTCGAAGGCGAGGTCGCGGAACGCGTTCGTGCTGTAGTGGCAGACGACGTGGTCGAGGTGGCTCACGTCGACGAGACCGATGTCGACGAGCTGCTCGAACTCGCGGAGGCCCGCGCCGGCGAGGTCGTCGAGCACGCTCACGTCCTGCCGGAGCACGAACATGCCGGATGCCTCGGCGTCGCCGATCCGGACGTCCTGCCAGGTGCGCCCGATCTCGGGTTCGATCCCGTCCATCCCGGCACGCATGCAGACGTCGTGCTCGTGCGCGAGCGAGACGTGGCGCACCCAGTCGACGCGGAGCGAGGGCCGGCCGGGGTGGGGCTGGAACTCGACGACCACGGCGCCCGCTCCGTCGGAGAGCATCCAGCGGAGGAAGTGGGAGTCCATGCCCGCGCGGATGCCGTCGAACCGGCGCTGCCGGAGGCTGCGACTCGCGAGCTCGGACCCGACGACCGCGACGCGCGGGTGCTCGCCGAGCTTCACCTTGCTCACGGCCGCGTCGAGCGCCTGCAGGCTCGAGGCGCACACGCCCGACGCCGACAGCAGCTGCATGGGCCCGCCGCCGAGCCGCCCGTGCACCATCGACGCGAAGCCGGGCACGAGCACGTCGCCGATCGTCGTCGCGGTCGCCAGCATGCGCAGGTCGTCGGGGCGGATGCCGCGGTCGTCGAGCGCCGCGCGGAGCGCCTTGACCGCGAGCTCCTCGTTCAGCTCGGTGGGCTCGCCGTCGTCGTCGAGCGCGTAGTGCCGCTGCCGGATGCCGTTCTGCTCGAGGATCATGCCGCGGATGCGGGCGGTCACCGGGTCGTCGCCCCCGAGGCGCGCCACGATGCCGTCGTTGTCGACCGGATCTCCCGGAAGGTACCGGCCGAAGCCGGTGAGGTACGCAGACGCCGTCGTGCCCATGGGATGACAGTAGGGCACGGGGGTGTCACGGCCGTGGCACCCGAAGGCGTGACATCCGGGGCCTCGTGATGGCGCGACTCGCCGAGCGACACGACATCGTGCGCGATCACGCCATCGTGTCGAGGATGGCCGTGAGCTGGTCGAAGGTGGTCCGCGGGTTCACGATCGCGAAGCGCGTGTTGGGCCGTCCGCCGTGCGAGCTGGGAGTGACGAACGCGTGCTGTTCGTCGAGCAGGCGCGTCGACCACCTGGCGTAGTCCGCCTTCGTCCATCCCTCGCGCTCGAACACCACGACCGACAGCTGCGGTTCGCGGACGAGCCGGAATCCCTCGCGACGATCGATCTCCCGGGCGATGTCGTGGGCGAGGCGGATGGACGCCGTCACCGCCTCGCGATAGGCGGCCGCGCCGTGGGTCGCGAGCGAGAACCAGAGCGGCAGGCCCCGCGCCCGTCGCGTGAGGTGCGCGGCGTAGTCCGAGGGGCTCCATTCGCTGGTCTCGGTCAGCGTGTCGAGGTACTCGGCGTGCTGGGTGTGGGCGCGCCGGCCGGCCTCGGGGTCGCGGTAGATCAGCGCGCAGGCGTCGAACGGGGCGAACAACCACTTGTGGGGGTCGACGATGACCGAGTCCGCCCGCTCGACGCCGGCGAAGCGGTGCCGCGCGGCGGGCGAGAGCATGCCCGCGAGCCCGTACGCGCCGTCGACATGGAGCCAGACGTCGAACTCGTCCTTCAGCGCGGCGATCGAGGCGAGGTCGTCGACGATGCCGAAGTTCGTCGACCCGGCGGTGGCGACGACCGCGAAGACGGATGCCCCGTGCTCCTCGATCGCGGCCCGGACGGCCGCACCCCGGAGCATGCCGTCCTCGCCGGCCGGGACGGCGACGACGTCCACGTCCATGACGCGCGCCGCCGAGGCGATGGACGAGTGCGCCTCGGCGCTGCACACGACGATCCAGCGACGAGGAGGTTCGGCGCCCGACTGCGCGAGCGCAGCGCGGGCGCGCTCGCGCGCGGCGACGAGCGCGGAGAGGTTGCCGAGTGTGCCGCCCTGCACGAAGACGCCGCCCGCCGTGGCGGGCAGGCCGAACTCGGCCGCGAGCCACGAGAGCACCTCGTTCTCGGCGTACACGGCGCCGGCTCCTTCGAGCCACGATCCTCCGTAGAGCGCGCTCGCCGACACCACGAGGTCGAAGGCCACCGCCGCCTTCGTCGGCGCGGTCGGGATGAAGGAGAGGTACTGCGGATGGTCGGTGGTGATGCACGCGGGCGCGAGGACGTGCTCGAATCGCGCGAGGGCGCGCTCCGCTCCGATCCCGTGCTCGTCGATGCTGCGCCCTGCGAGGCGTGCCAGGTCGACGGGCGGAATCGACTGGTCGAGCGGGGTGTCGATCGACAGGATCCGGTCGCGCGCGTAGCGGAGCACGAGCTCCACGAGATCCGTGGTGTGCTCGGACACCTCGTGCATCGTCGTGGGCGACGAAAGGATGGTTCGCTCGGTCATGCTGCTCCGATCTGGTCGGGAACGATTGTGCGCGAGCTGCGACTCATGCGCAAACGAGATGCAATCGTGCGCAGCCCGACGCAGTTTCAGTGCGTGAATGCAGAACCTGGCGCGCGATTTCACCGCCGACGATACTTCCAATCCATGTAATACAGATTCCGCATAGACGTTCTGTAACGCAGGTTGTAACGTGAGCCCACTCAATCTCAACGACGAGAGGAGTGCCATGCGCACACCACGGACGGCGGCGACCATCGCCGCGGGCACCATCCTGCTCCCCTTCATGCTGGGCACCGGCCCCGCGCACGCCGCGGGCGCCGAGGGCAACCTCATTCTGATCGGCGGTGCGCTGAACGAGAACGCGCAGATCCTGCAGCGCATCGTCGCCGACGCCGACCCCGACGGGTCCGGACCGGCCCGTGCGCGCATCGCGGTGGTCACCGCCGCATCCGTCCCCGCCGCCACGGCGGCCGAGGCCGGCGACCCCGCGCAGAGCAACGCCGCCGCGAACGGGCTCTACTACGGCGACCTCTTCGAGCAGTACGGAGCCGACGCCTACCTCGTGCCGATCGACATCGAGACGAACTACGCGGGCGACCCCTACGTTCCCGGCAACGCGTACAGCACCACCGTCGCCGACCAGGTGCGAGCCTCGACGGGCGTATTCTTCTCCGGCGGCGACCAGTCGCGCTACGTCGAGACGCTCCTCGACTGCGCCCCCGCGGCGGGCGACGCGTTCACGGACTGCGTCGACACCCCCGTGCTCGGCGCCGTCCGGTCCGTCCTCGACGCCGGCGGCGTGGTGGCGGGCTCGAGCGCCGGGCTCACCATCCAGAACGGCGCAGACATGGTCACCGGCGGCGAGTCGTACGAGGCCTGGCGCTACGGGGCCTATGCCGGCACCGGCGTCGGAGCGGACGACCTCACATACTCGCCGTTCGGCGGCTTCGCCTTCTTCACCGAAGGGCTGCTCGACAGCCACTTCGGCACGTGGGGCCGACAGGCGCGCATGATCGCCCTCGCCGACGAGACCGGGCACGATCTCGTCGTCGGCGTCGACGAGACGACGGCGCTCGTCTACGACCGCGCCACGCGTCGGGGCGAGGTGATCGGCGTCAACGGCGTCTCGATCCTCGACCTGTACGGTGCCGCCATCACCGGGGACCGGGCCGAGTACGTGCGCTGGGATTACCTCGTGAACGGCGATCGCATCGACTTCTCGACCCTCGCCGTCACCGCGTCGGCGACGAAGCGCTCCGGCGCCGGAACGGGCAGCGGCCCGAACCTCAAGCGCGACATCTGGGACTCGCCGGCCGGTTCGGGCGGCACGTACTCGATGGTCGCGCAGGCGAAGGCGCTCGTGAAGAGCTCGGCCGACGTCGCCCAGGGCACGACCTGGGAGCGCAACCCGCGCTACCGCACCTACCTCGACCGCGTGAGCGCGACCCGCTGGTGGTCGACGGGCGGCTTCGAAGGCCTCGAAGTCTCGTTCATCCGCGAGTAGGCGCGCGGTCGCGGTCGGCCGCCGGCGGTTCGGCGGCCCCCGAGGCGACGGATGCCGCGGGGCGCCCGCCCCGCGGCATCCGCTCGTGTGCAGGCCCGGCCATCGGCCTCAGGCTGGCAGACTGGTGCGTCGACCATGCACGCGAGCACGAGGGGTGGGCCGGTGATCACCGATGCGGCACGCGCGTTCCTCGCCGAGCGCCACCTCGCGACGCTCTCGACGCTCGGCCGCGACGGCCGGATCCACTCGGTTCCGGTCGGCATCACCTACCTCGACGGCATCGTCCGCGTGATCGGGAGTCGCGGCTCGCAGAAGTTCGTGAACGCCGAGCGCAGCGGCCGCGCGAGCGTGAACACCGTGGACGGCGCGAGGTGGATCAGCTTCGAGGGCCCGGTCCGCATCCTGAGCGATCCCGGGTCGGTCGCGTTCGCCGTCGAACTCTACGCGGCGCGGTACCGGCAGCCGCGCCCGAACCCGAACCGGATCGTGCTCGAGCTGACCGTCGAGCGGGTGCTCGGCTCGTCGGGCATGCGAGCGGACGCCGGCTGAGCTCGGTCACGGTCCAGGTACGCCGCGGCGGCGCGGCGGCTCGACCGGGCACTGGACACATCGATAGTTCACATGCAAAACTACTTCTTGCGCGCCGACGTGGTCGCGCAGTCAGGAGCACAGCACCGTGAACGTCGTCATCGTCGGAGCCGGTATCGCCGGGCTCGCCACGGCCCTCAGCCTCGAGGCCGCCGGCATCCGCGACCTCCGCATCTTCGAGCGCGCCCCCGAGATCCGCGGTCTCGGGGTCGGCATCAACCTGCTGCCGCACGCGGTGCGCGAGCTCACCGAGCTCGGCGTCGCCGACCGCATCGAGGCCCTCGGCGTCGCGCCGTCGCGGCTGGCGTACTACAACCGGCACGGTCAGCCGATCTGGTCCGAACCGCGCGGGCTCGACGCGGGATACCGGTGGCCGCAGCTCTCGGTGCACCGCGGCCGCCTGCAGCTCGCCCTGGTCGACCTGGTGCGCGAGCGGCTGGGCGACGTGATCGAGACCGGGCACCGCCTGGTGGGTGTGTCCGAGGGCGCGGATGCCGCTACCGCGACCTTCGAGACGGAAACCGGCGACGTGGATGCCACGGGCGACGTCGTGGTCGGCGCCGACGGCATCCACTCGGCGCTGCGCGCCATCCGCTACCCCGCCGAGGGCGCGCCGCCGTGGAGCGGGCTGACCCTGTGGCGCGGCACCGCGGTGATCCCGGGCTACCTCGACGGGCGGACCATGATCATGGCCGGCGACGGCGACCAGAAGTTCGTCGCCTACCCGCTGGGCGCGCCCGACGCGGAGGGCCGGCAGCGGGTGAACTTCATCGCCGAGCGTCGCGGCGAGGGCTCGCCCGACGCCGACTGGAACCGCGCAGTCGACCCGGCGCCGATCGTCGAGCTGTTCCGCGGCTGGCGGTTCGACTGGCTCGACGTGCCCGCCGCGATCGCGGCCGCCGACGAGATCCTCGAGTACCCGATGGTCGACCGCGACGCCCTGCCGCAGTGGACCTTCGGCCGCACCACCCTCATCGGCGACGCGGCCCACGCCATGTACCCGAACGGCTCGAACGGCGGGTCGCAGGCCATCCTCGACGCGCGCATCCTCGCGTTCCACCTCGCGACCGCGCCGACCATCGCCGCAGCGCTCGACGCCTACGAGGCCGACCGACGTCCGGCGACCGCGAAGCTGCTCGAGATGACCCGGCAGACCGGCCCCGAGCGGGTGATGCAGCTCGCGTACGAACGCGCACCCGAGGGCTTCGCCGACATCCACGACGTGATCCCCGCAGACGAACTCGCGGAGATCGCCGCCGCCTACAAGCGCGCAGCGGGCTTCCACCCCGACGTGCTCAACACGCGGGCCTCGATGACCGTCGAGGCCGCCGCCCGACGGCCGTCCGCGACGCAGGCGACCTCATGAGCTTCGACGCCGCCCGGCTCGCCGCCGTCATCTCCCCGCTCCGGCGCGCCCTCCTCGGCGCCGCACGCCGCCGCGAGGGACTGCCCGACCTGCCCGACGCGCAGATCGAGGTCATCCGCGCGCTCCCCCGCGGTGCGACCCTGTCGCCGAGCGAACTCGCCGAGTCGCTCGGCCTCGGCCGCCCGACCGTCAGCAACCTGCTGAACCGCATGGAACGCGACGGCCTCGTCGCCCGCACCCCGCGGGCCGGCGACGGACGCGGCGTCGACGTGGTGGCATCCGCCCACGCCCTCGACCTGTTCGTGCGCTTCGACCGGGCCTCGGCCGCGATCGTCGCGGACGCGGCATCCGCCCTGCCCGTCGACGACCTCGAAGCCCTCGACGCCGCACTCCCCGCGCTCGAGCGGCTGCGCGACGTCCTGGTCGAGCTCCGGCATGGCGACGGCCCCGCCGAGACCACGGTGACGGAGGAGCGAGCGTGACCGACCGTGCCGCTCCCACGGTGCCCGCGCTCGAGGCGGCCTTCGACGTCGTCGTCCACGTCGGCGCGGTCGACGACTACGGCGCGACCCGTGCCGGCCACCGGCGGGTCATCTCGATCACCGGCGGACGGATCACCGGCTCGATCACCGGCGAGATCCTGCCCGGCGGCGCCGACTGGCAGCTCGTGCGACCCGACGGCACGCTCGAGATCGACGGACGCTACTCCGCGCGCACCGACACCGGCGACCTGCTCTACCTCCAGGTCGCCGGCGTGCGCTCGGGCGAGCCGGCCGTGCTCGAGTCCCTGCTCCGCGGCGAGCCGGTCGACCCCTCGGCGTACTACTTCCGCACCGCCGTCACGGTCGAGACCTCCGCCCCGCACCTGGCGGACCTGCAGCGGTCGGTGTTCGTCGCGTCCTGCATCCGCGACGCCGACGCCGTCCGGTACACCGCGTACCGCGTGACCTGATCCCGGACGCCCGCGAGGCCCGCCCCCGAAATCGGGGACGGGCCTCTCGCGGTCTCCCGACGGTCAGTCGGCGGCGACGCGCTCGCGCACGTCGACCGGGGTGAGCGCGCCGAAGCGCGCCTCGACGTCGCGCGCGGCGGCCAGCGCCGCATGGTCGCGGTTGCGTCCGGCGATGAGCTGCACGCCGGTCGGCAGTCCGTCGTCGTCGAGCCCGGTCGGCACCGCGACCGACGGCAGGCCGAGGAAGTTCACGGCGACGAGCAGCCGGTGGTCGCGCCAGAGCTGCGTCGTCGCCGCCGGTCCCGACAGGTCGAAGCCGATCCGCGGCATGCGGCGCGCGGAGACCGGCCCGAGCACGATCGGGTACTCGGCCTGGAAGGCCTCCCAGGCGGCCGCGACCTGCACGCGTCGGGCCCAGGCGCCCGCGTACTCCTCGACGGTCTCGAGCAGGTGCGTCTCGCTCGCGTTGTCGAGGAAGTAGCGCGTCGACCCCTCGCTGAGCGGCGCCGGCAGCCCGCCCGGCCGGAACGCCCCGACCATCTCGGTCGACGAGAGCTGCCGCCAGCTCGTCGCGGCCTCCTCGAGCAGCGGCGGCTCGGCCTCGACCAGCTCCCACCCGGCGTCGGCGAGCGCTCCGGCGGCGCGGTTCACGGCCGCCGCGACCTCGGGATCCACACCCCAGCCGAGCGGGTCGCGCACGACCGCCGCTCGACGCGGGCCGTCGTACGACGACGGGTGCGGGATGGTGACGGCCAGCGGATCGCGGTCGTCGGCACCGTGCATCAGCGAGAACGCGAGGTCGAGGTCGTCGACCGAGCGCGCGATGGGCCCGTTCACCGCGAAGTGCGCCAGGGTCAGCGAGACCGGCTCGTCGGCCGCGGTCGGTGCGGGGATGCGTCCGGCCGACGGTCGGAGCGCGCAGACGCCGGCGGCGTACGCCGGGAGCCGGAGCGAGCCGCCGTAGTCGTTCCCGAGGCCGAGCGGCGCCATGCCGGTGGCCACCGCGACGGCGTCGCCGCCGCTCGATCCGCCCGGGACGCGATCGGGGTCCCACGGGTTGCGGGTGCGGCCGAAGAGGTCGTTGTCGGTGTCCCACCTCAGCCCGAAGTCGGGCATGTTGCCGCGCGCGATCGGGATGGCGTCGGCGTCGAGCAGGCGCCGCACCATCGTCGCATCGACAGGCGGAACGGCCTCGGCGAGGAACGTCCAGCCGTGCGTCGACGCCGACCAGGTGAGGTCGATGTTCTCCTTGACGGTGAACGGCACGGCCGCGAGCGGACCGAGCGCTTCCCCGGCTGCGCGACGGCGGTCGAGCGCGGCCGCGAGTGCGCGCGCCCGGTCGTCGAAGACGACGGTGGCGGCGCCCACGGCGGGGTTCACCTCGGCGATCCGCGCGAGATGGGCGTCGACGATCTCGACGGCGGCGACCGCCCCCGAGTGGAACAGGCGGGCCAGTTCGCGGGCGTCGCAGCGCCAGAGCGGTCTCTCATTCATGCAGGTCTCCTTGACGGATGGTACGCGTCGCGGCGGTCGCGACGGTGGGAAGCGGGGTCGTCCGGGCGGTCAGGCGCCGACGCGGCACCCAGCCCTCACGCGGGATCGAATCGAGGAGCGTCCGCGTGTACTCGGCCTGCGGCCGGTCGAGCACCTCGGCGATCGCGCCCTGCTCGACGACGACGCCCGCGCGCATGACGACGACGCGGTCGCAGAGCCGACGGACGGTCTCGAGGTCGTGCGAGATCATCAGCAGCGCGACCCCGGTCTCGCGGCGGATGCCGTCGAGCAGTGTCAGGATCTCGACCTGCGTCGTCACGTCGAGCGCCGAGACGGCCTCGTCGAGCACGAGGATCTCGGGCTCCGCGGCGAGCGCGCGGGCGATCGCGACGCGCTGCAGCTGGCCGCCCGAGAGGGCACGCGGGCGCCGTTCGGCGAGCGCGACGTCGAGCCGCACCGCACCGAGCAGCGCTTCGACGCGGTCCCGCAGCTCCGCGCGCCGCAGCCCGGGCCGGTGCACGCCGATCGCCTCGGCGAGGGTCTGGCCGACGGTCCTCCGCCGGTCGAGCGACTGGTACGGGTCCTGGAACACCATCTGCGCGACCCGGGCGCGGCGCCGGCGCTCGGCCGCACCTCGTGCGGGCCGCGACCAGTCGTCGCCCATCACGGCGACGGTGCCCGCATCCGCCGTCTCGAGGCCGCAGACGATGCGCGCCGTCGTCGACTTGCCCGAGCCGCTCTCGCCGACGATGCCGAGCGCGGACCCGGCGCGCAGCTCGAACCCGACGCCGTCGACGGCGGTGAACCGGTCGGTGCCGAAGCCCCGCTCCGAACGCACGGCGAACACCTTGCGCAGGTCCTCCACGGCGAGGACGGGCGCGGCCGGGCCGGTCGTCGCGTTCGCCCCGGCGCCGCGCTCCTCCTCGGGCAGTGCGGCCGCCATCAGGCGCTTCGTGTACGGCTCCGAGGCATCCGACCGCATCGTCGACGCGCGCAGCGTCTCGATCACCCGACCGTGCTGCATCACGGCGACGCGGTCGCAGACGGCACCGGCGAGCGCGAGGTCGTGCGTGATGAAGAGCATCGCGAGGTCGCGGTGCCGCCGGAGGTCGGCGATGACGGCCATCACCTCCTCCTGCGTGGTGACGTCGAGCGCGGTCGTGATCTCGTCCGCCAGCAGGATCCGCGGATCCATGGCGAGGGTCGACGCGATCATCACGCGCTGCAGCAGGCCGCCCGACAGCTCGCCGGGCCGCTGGCGGAGGAGCCTGGCGGGGTCGGGGATGCCGACCTCCGCGAGCAGGTCGGCGGCCCGCGCGGCGGCCGCATCGGGCTTCGCGCCGGCGACGGAGACGAGGGCCTCGGTCATGAAGTCGCCGATCGTCCGCAGCGGGTTCAGGTGCGCACGCGGCGACTGGAACACCATGCCGATCCGTCGAGCGCGGAGGTCGCGGAGCCGCGACGGCGAGAGCGCGGCGAGGTCCTCGCCCTCGATGCGGATGGCGCCGCCGGTCGAGAAGCCCTCGGGCAGCAGCCCGGCCACGGCCCTGGCCGACAGGGTCTTGCCCGAGCCCGACTCGCCCACGAGGCCGACCGCCTCGCCCGGCGCGACCCGGATCGTGCAGTCGTGCACGAGCGTGCGCGTCTCGCCGTCGATCGCGGCGCGCACGGCGAGCCGGTCGAGTTCGAGCACGGGTGCGATCACGGGGCCGTGCATGGGCGCGGTCATCGGTCTCCTCCTTCTGCCCAGGCGGTCACGCGCGCGCCGAGGATGTTCACGGCGAGCACGGTGATCACGACGAACGCCGCGGGGATCACGGCCTGCTCGGGTGCGCCCGTCAGCAGCGCGGGCTGCCCGCTCGCGATCATCACGCCCCAGTCGGATGCCGGCGGCTGCGCGCCGAGGCCCAGGAACGAGATCGCGGCGAGGTCGAGCATGGCGTACCCGAACCCGACGGTGGCCTGCGCGAAGAGCGCGGGAAGGAGGGCGGGCACCAGGTGGCGGAAGCAGATCGCGCCGCCGCCCACGCCCTGCACGCGGAGCGCCGCGACGTAGGGCTTGGCGAGTTCCTGCCGCGCGAGCGCGCGGATCAGCCGGGCGACGAGCGGCAGGTACGCGATCGAGAGCGCGACCGCGGGTGCGAGGAGCCCCTTGCCGAACATCGCGACCGCGAGCACCGCGAGCACGAGCCCGGGGATCGCGAACAGCACCTCGATGAGCCGCGACGACACCGCGTCGACGGCGCCGCCGAACCAGGCTGCGCCGATCGCGATCGCGGCGCCGAGCACGCTCGAGATCGTCACGACGACGATCGGGCCGAGGACGCTCGGCCCGGCGCCGACGAGGACGCGGGAGAGGATGTCGCGCCCGAGGTCGTCGGTCCCGAACGGGTGGGCGAGCGTCGGCGGGCCGGAGATCGGGCCGACGTAGAGGGCGTCGGGGTCGTAGGGTGCGAGGGCCGGGCCGAAGACCGCCATGACCGCGATGCCGAGCATCACGATCGACGCGGTGACGACGAGGGGGTCGCGCGTCGCCGCGCGGCGGAGCACCGTGGACACGCGTCCGCCGGCGAGTTGGGCGACGCTCATGCGGTCCTCCCGGGCTTGACGCTGTCGGGGTCGATGATCGCGATCGCGACGTCGGCGATCGCGTTGAGCACGACGAACACGACGACGAGCAGCAGCGAGATGACCTGCACGACGGGGACGTCCTTGCGTGCGGCGGCCTCGGTCAGCAGCGAGCCGAGTCCGCCGATGCCGAACGCCTGCTCGGCGATGGCCGACACGGCGAACAGGCCCGCGACGGTCGCACCGGAGACCGCGAGGATCTGCGGCGACGCGTTGAGGAACACGTGCCGACGGAAGATCCGTGCTCGGGGGATGCCGCGGACGCGCGCCGTCTCGACGTGCTCCGAGTGCAGCTGGGAGACGACCGCGCCGCGCGTGATCCGGCTGAGGTAGGCGATGTAGAGCACCGCGAGCGAGATCGCCGGCAGGGTGAGGTGGTACAGCTGGTCGAGGAATCCCTCGCCCGCGCCGTACACGGGGAACCAGCCGAGCACCCGCGCGAAGATCCAGATCAGGAGGATCGCCACGACGAACGTCGGGAGCGCCATGCCGATCGACGTGGCCATGAGCACGGCCCGGTCGGCGATCCGCCCGCGCGTCGCCGCGACGATGCCCGAGCCGACGCCGAAGACCGCGATGAGCACCACCGCGTAGGCGACGAGGAGCACCGTGATCCCGACGCGCGGGGCGATCAGGTCGACGACGTCGGTCCGGTAGACGTACGAGGTGCCGAGGTCGCCCGTGAGCACGCCGCCCGCCCAGTGGAGGTACTGCAGCCACACGGGGTCGTCGAGGTGGTGCTCGGCGCGGATCGCCGCGATCATGTCGGGCGTCGGCCGCGTCCCGCCGGCGAACGCCGAGACCGGGTCGCCGGGTGTGAGCAGCACGGCGCAGAAGATGACGACGCTGGACAGGAACAGTGTGAGCGCGAGGCTCCCCAGCTGCCTGGCGAGTTGCGCCAGCACACGTGGATTCATGTCCGCTCCCGTCCCGTCCAGCGTCGTCGCATCACTCGGCCCCGAGGTGGAGCGCCCAGGGGCTGCTGTACGCCGCGACCGAGGTCGTGACGCCGGTGAGCCCGTCGTTCAGGAACGTGAGGTGGTATGCGCCGGCCAGCGTCACCTGCAGCTGGTCGGGTGCGAAGACCTCCTGCGCGGCGATGAACGCGTCGGCGGATGCCGCGGGGTCGAGCGTCGTGCGCGCGACCTGGAGCTCGCCGGTGACCGCCTCGTTCGAGTACTCGCTCCAGTTGAAGAACCCGCCGAGGTCGGGCGGCAGCAGGAACTGCTGCGCGTACCCCAGCACGCCCGGGCTGTCGAGGTAGCCCGCGGTCGCCACGAAGTCGATGCTCTCGCGCGCCGCCGGGTCGAAGAAGATCTCGGTGAAGTCGGCGGGCTGGCGCTCGTCGATCTCGACGGTGAGCCCGAGCTGCGCTCCGGCGGCCTGGATGATCGCCGCGGTCTGCGCGAGTTCCTTCGCGCCCGCCGGGATCGCGACCACGAGCGGCACGGAGAGGTCCTCGCCCGACTCCTCGACGAGCGCCGTCGCGGCTTCGAGGTCGAATTCGACGTCGGGCAGGGCCGCGTAGGCGTCGGTGTACTGGTCGGCCGCCTCCATGCCGTCCCAGGCGAAGGGCGGGGTGAAGGTCTTCTGCGGCGCGCCGAGTCCGCTGAGCACGGTCTGCACGTACTGCTCGCGGTCGATCGCGAGGCTCAGGGCCCGGCGGATGTCGGGGTTCGCGCCCGCACCGGTCGACCGGGTCGGCCCGAACGAGAACGAGGCGGTCGACGGGCCGAGCACGAGCCGTCCCTCGTCCGACGACTCGAACACCGAGCGGCTGCCGGGGGCGACGTTGAACGCGCCGTCGATCTCGCCCTCGAGCAGGGCGGTCGTGAGCGTCGTGCCGTCGGGCACGAAGACGTAGCGCAGGGTCTCGGTGAGCGGCGCCCCGCCCCAGTAGTCGGCGTTCGCGGTGGTGACGATCTCGGTGCCGGGCGTCCAGTCGGCCAGTTCGTACGGGCCGGTGCACAGGATGTCGCCGCTCGCGGTGCCGAACGCATCGCCGGCCTGCTGGGCCTGGGCGGCGTTCACGACGGCGCCGGCCGCGCTCGAGAGCGCGTCGCGGAACGTCGAGTCGGGGGCCGTGAAGCTGACGGTGACCTGGTGGTCGCCGGTCTGCTCGATGGTGTCGACGAGCACGAAGGCGGGGAACCACGGCGACGACTCGACGCGGTTGCGCTCCATGCTGAACACGACGTCGGCGGGCGTCAGCGGCGTGCCGTCCCAGAACGTCACGCCCTCGCGCAGGTCGATGACGAACGTCGTCGGGTCGACCCACTCGGCGCTCGTGGCGAGGCCGGGCTCGACGGTGAAGTCGGGCTGCAGCTGCAGCAGGCTCTCGCACAGGTTCGGGATGACGAAGCTGTACTCGGCGGCGGGGTCGAGCGTGCGGGGCTCGCCCTCGACGAGCCCCCAGGTGACCTCGTCGACCTCGGTCGTGGCGTCGGGCAGGGCGGCGACGAGCGACGACTCGTCGACGGGGGCCGCGGAGGTCGGGACGGGTTCGGCGTCTCGGGCCGTGCAGCCGCTGAGCAGCAGGAGCACGGTCCCGGCCGCGAGCGCGGCGGTGGTGATGCCGGTGGTTCTCATGGCGATTCCTCTCGGGGGTCGGATGGTGCGGGGCGGGCGGTGCGGGTGCCGGGTCGGGTGATGCAGGGCTGGGGTGCGGTTCGAGGCCGTTCGGTCGCTCAGCGCACGACGAAGACGCGCACGCACACCTGGCCGTCCTCGTCGCGCGCGAGCCCGACGAACTGGTGCTCGGCGAGCCAACGGTGGGCCGGGGCATCCGTCTGGAAGACCGGCGCGGTGCGGAAGTAGTACTCCTCCTCGGGGACGTTCTCGCCCGCGACGAGCCGGGCCACGACCTCCTCGGAGGCGCGGAAGTACCCGCGGTTGAGGATGTCGATGACCGCGCCGTCGTCGGCGCGCAGCAGGTAGCGCGCCTCGAGCTGCGAGGTGCGGCTCCGCTCCACGGCCCAGTCGCCGCCGTACGGCAGGACGGTGCCGGTGAGCATCGGTCCGGCGACGGTGCCGCCGGTGATGGGCGTGAACGTCAGGTCCTCGTCGGCGCTGCGGCCGATCGGAATCCACCGATCGACGTCGACGCGGATCTCGAAGGCGAACTCGAGCTCGGGCTGCTTCATGCGGGTGCTCCTTCGGAGGTGGGGGCGACGGTCAGGTCGAGTCGGAACGGATGGCTCCCGCCGAGCAGGAGGCGCTGGCGGTTGGGCACGGTCTCGCGAGCCCCCCAGGGCTCCTCGCCCGTGCCGGGCTGGGCGATGAACTCGGGCGAGTCGCTGCTCGACACGTGCACGCGCAGCCGGTGGCCGGCGCACAGCCGGTAGCCCAGCTGGCCGAGGTCGATGTCGACGTCGGCGGGGGCCGTGGCATCCGTCACCTGAACCTGACCGCGGGCGATGCGGAGCGCCGTGCCGTCGGGCGCGACGTCGAGGAGCCGGACGAACACGTCCATCACCGGGCCGTCGGACGCCACGCGCGCGGCGACGCGCACCGGCCCGGTGAGATCGAGGTCGTCGGTCGCCGGCTCGGCGTCGAACACGAGGACGTCGTCGCGGGCGCCGATGGGCGCCTCGTCGGGTCGGTGCAGCAGGAAGGCGAACGCGTTCGGCACGCTCGAGGGGACGGGGTCGGCCGGGTCGTGGGTCCACTCGACCGTCGTCTCGGTCGTCGGCGCATCGGGCTCGAGACGCCCGCGACCGTCGCCGCCCGTGCCGGGCGCCGCGTACCACGAGCGCGTGCGCGCGCCCGGCGGCGGCCACGCGGCATCCGCTCGCATGCCCTCGGTGCCGGCGAGGTTCCAGCTCACGCGCGGGATGTCGCCCGCCGAGCCGTTGCCGCGCACGAACACCTCGAAGAACTCGAGCGCCGGCTCGAGCATGCGCGGGAGCTCGGCGCGGAGCTGGTCCTCGGTGCGCTCCTCGACGCGGTCCTCCTCGGCGTCGTCGAGGTAGTACGCCTCGTGGTCCATCGACTCGATGCGCAGGAAGTGGTTGAGCGCCCACGACGGACGCTGCTCGATCTCGGCGACGTCCGCCCACGACAGCGGTGCGCAGTTGTCCCACCACCCGATGGTGTGCAGCGTCGGCACCGGGCGGGCGTCGAACGGGCTCGCGACCGGGAAGCGCGGCAGGTGGACCGCGCGCGGGTACCACTGGTCGTACGAGATCGACCGGGAGCCGAGCTCGTCGAGGACGCGCTCGACCTGCGCGCTGTACGGGCGCTCGGTGGCATCGAGTTCCCAGAAGTACGCGTCGCGCGAGTGGAAGTAGGTGACCGGGTAGAGGTAGGTGATCGCCCACTCGACCGGCCGCGTGCGCTCCCCCGGCCGGGGCCGGACGGGCTCGCCGAGCTGGGTGCCGGTCACGCGCGGCGCGATCGCCTTCAGGGCCGGATGCTGCGACGCGACGGCCGCCCACTGCGTGTAGCCGTAGTAGCTGTCGCCCCACATCGCCACGCGCCCGTTCGACCAGGGCTGGTGCGTGATCCACTCGATGGTGTCGTAGCCGTCGTCGACCTCGTTGACGAAGAGCAGCGCGTCGCCTTCGGAGCGGAACTTGCCGCGGACGTCCTGCGCGACGACCCGGTAGCCCCGTGCGGTGAAGTACTCCGCGATGAGCGGGATGAACGTGTACTCGCCGCTCTTGTCGTAGGGCAGCCGGATGAGGATCGTGTCGCCCGCGCCCGTCTCCGGGGTGCCCGGCGCCCCCGGCAGGTAGACGTCGGTCGCGAGCCGCACGCCGTCGCGCATGCGCACGCCGACCTCTCGGGCGAGCGGACTGGCGGGCGCCGGTCCGACGTGGACGATCTCGGGCACGGATACCTCCTGGAGTGGGTGTCCCGGGTTCGGGGTGGACGCCACGCTAGGTCGAAACCACGTTGTTAGTCAAGGCCGACTAGACAATAAACTCCGAAATGTGGGACGATCGGCTCGACGCCGGCGAGCCGAGCCGGACGTCCGCGTCGGCTATCGTGCGAGGCGACGAGCCGGTGCGAGCCGGCGCGCCCGAGCGGGGCCGCCGAGACGCGGACACAGGAGGGAGACGAGGATGGCGCGACCTTCCGTCGCCGACGAGCGGAGACGCCAGATCGTGGCGGCGACCATCCGCACGATCGGCGAGCACGGCATCGCGGGCGCGAGCCTCGACCGCATCGCGACAGAGGTCGGCATGTCGCGCGGCCATGTGCGCCACTTCGTCGGCAATCGCGAGGAGCTCCTCCGCGAGAGCGCGCGCCGGTTCTTCTACGACGGCACCGACGGCGAGTCCGTCCTCCCCGCCGAGGTCGACACCGTGGCATCCGCCGTCGACTTCCTCTTCAGCGAGTCGTTCGCGGCCGCCGGCACCGAGAACGCCGTCGTCATCGGCCTGGTCGAGGCGGCGCGCACCGACACCGTGATCGCCGAGGTCCTGACCACCGCGTACGAGGGGACGCATCGGCGGATCGCCGCGATGCTCGCCGCCGAGCACCCGGATGCCGACCCGGGCCTCCGCCGCACCGTCGCCTACGGAATCGTGGCGAGCGCGCTGCACAACGTCTTCCTCAACGACATCGCGTCGGTGTCGACGGTCGACCCCGATGCCCGACGCTCGGCCGAGCTGCTCATCGCCGCGCTGGGCCGCGCCGACGGCGGGGCATCCGGCTGAGCCTCGCGCACCCTGCCGATGGCGTGTCGTCGAGCCGCGTCGAGTCGGATACAGTCGGCGGCATAGACGTCATCACCGCTCCCGCATCCGCGGCCCCGCCGACCCGTCGGTGGGGTCTTCTTCATGCCCTCGCGGGCGTGGGGATCTTCGTCGTCGGCATCTTCGGGCCGGCGTTGCTGCCCGTGGAGTGGCTGACCTACCCGGTCTGGCTGGCCCTGAGCCTCGCCATGCCGGTGCTCGTCGTCGGCTGGATCGTGTTCGTGTCTCGGAGGTGGGGCACCGGCAGCCTGATCCGCGACTACGGCCTGTCGTTCCGGTGGATCGACCTCCTGGGGATCCCCGTCGCGTTCGCGGCGATCTGGTTCCTCGAACCGTTCGCCGTGTACGTCGCGCTGCTGATGTTCGGCGATCCCGGCGGGCTCGACTCGAACGTGTTCCCCTCACCCGATCCGATGATCTGGCTGCCGACCGTCGTGCTCGCGGTCGTCGCGGCCCCGTTCATCGAGGAGGTCGTCTTCCGGGGCATGCTCCAGCCGTCGCTGAAGCGGTGGTTCGACGGGCCGGATCCCGATCAGACGCGCAGCTTCCGTGCCACGAACGCGGCCATCGTGCTCACCGCACTGCTGTTCGCCTCGCTCCACCTGCCGCAGGCCTTCGCCGGCGTCAACGGCGTCGCGCTTGCTGCGGCCACGTTCCTCTCCGGGATCGTGCTCGGCGCCCTCGCCATGGCGACTCGCCGCACCGCACCGTCCATCGTCGTGCACGCCGCGTCCAACCTCGTCGCGACCGCGTCGGCGTACGGGCTCGTGGCCTGACGTCGATCATCAGTCGGCGGACACTGGACCCGCGACCCGCATCGTCTCCCCCGCCCGCGCCGCGAAGGCCGTCGCCTCCGCGGCGATCGTGCGACGCATGACCTCGACCGCGGCCGTCGGCGCGACATCCGCCGGCATCGCCAGGCTGATCGTCCGGTCGAGCGCGCGCTCGGCGAGCCGCACCGCCCGGAGCCTCGGGCGGTCGATGAGCACGAGCGCCGGCACGATCGCGACGCCGAGTCCGCGCTCGACGAAGCGCAGCACGGCATCCATCTCGGCGCCTTCGAGCACGACCTCGGGTGCGAGCGACGCAACGCGGAAGGCGGCATCCGTCGCCGCCCGCAGGTCGTAGGTCGAGCTGAAGACGATCTGCGGCAGCCGCGCGACCTCGGCGAGCGAGATCGTCTCGCGGTCGGTCACCGGCGGTGCTGCGGCGGATGACACGACCACGAGCTCCTCGACGAGCAGCGGCGTCACGGTGACGCGGCCCGGGGCCGTGGCATCCGTCGTCGTCACGAGCGCGAGGTCGAGCTCGCCGCCCGCGAGTTCGTCGAGGAGGCCGCGCGATCCCTGCTCCGAGAGGTGCAGTTCGATGGCCGGATGCTCCGCGTGGAACGCGCTGAGCACCTCGGCGACGAGGCTGATGCAGAGGGTCGGGGTGGCGCCGAGGCGCACGCGGCCTCGCTCGAGGCCGGCGAGCTCGGCGAGTTCGCGGCGCACCGATTCGGCGTCGGCGAGCATGCGCCTGGCGAGGGGCAGCAGCGACTCGCCCGCGACCGTGAGCGTCGAGCCGCCCCGGGCGCGGTGGAACAGCTCGGCGCCGAGGTCATGCTCGAGCGCCGCGATCTGGCGGCTGAGCGACGGCTGCGCGAGGTAGAGCTCCTCGGCGGCGCGCGTGAAGTTGCCGAACCGCGCGACCTCGACGAACGACCGGAGCTGCTCGAGATTCATGTCGATAGCCTACACGCATCGATATCACGCCGAAGATGCATTGGACGGATGTAACCGGCCGACCTAGCGTGGAGCGCATGACTGCTTCGGAACGCCAGATCTCCACCACCGTCCTCGTCATCGGCACGGGCGGCTCGGGCCTGCGCGCCGCGATCGAGCTCGCCGAGGCGGGCGTCGACGTGCTCGCGCTGGGCAAGCGCGCGAAGTCCGACGCCCACACCTCGCTCGCGGCGGGCGGCATCAACGCCGCGCTCGCCACCATGGACGCCGACGACAGCTGGCAGCAGCACGCCGCCGACACCCTGAAGGAGAGTTACCTCCTCGCCGACCCGCGCACGGTCGAGACGGTCACCAAGGGCGCGGCCCGCGGCATCCAGGACCTCGAGCGCTACGGCATGCCGTTCGCCCGCGAGGAGGACGGCCGCATCTCGCAGCGCTTCTTCGGCGCGCACACCTACCGCCGCACCGCGTTCGCGGGCGACTACACGGGCCTCGAGATCCAGCGCACCCTCGTCAACCGCGCCGCGCAGCTCGGCGTGCCGATCCTCGACACGGTCTACGTCACGCGCATCCTCGTGAACGACGACGGCGCGGTCTTCGGCGCCTACGGCTTCGACCTCGAGGACGGCACCCGCTACCTCATCCACGCCGACGCCGTGATCCTCGCCGCCGGCGGCCACAACCGCATCTGGCGGCGCACCTCCTCGCGTCGCGACGAGAACACGGGCGACTCGTGGCGCCTCGCCGTCGAGGCCGGCGGCCGCGTGCGCGACCCCGAGCTCGTGCAGTTCCACCCGTCGGGCATCATCGAGCCCGAGAGCGCCGCGGGAACCCTCATCAGCGAGGCGGCGCGAGGCGAAGGCGGCATCCTCACCAACGCCCTCGGCGAGCGCTTCATGGCGAAGTACGACCCCGAGCGCATGGAGCTCTCGACGCGCGACCGCGTCGCCCTGGCGGCGTACACCGAGATCAAGGAAGGCCGCGGCACGCCCAACGGGGGTGTCTGGCTCGATATCTCGCACCTCCCGCGCGAGACGATCATGCAGCGCCTCCCCCGCGTCTACCAGACCATGCTCGAGCTGCAGATGCGCGACATCACCAGGGAGCCGATCGAGATCGCGCCCACCGCGCACTACTCGATGGGCGGCGTCTGGGTGCGCCCCGACGACCACGGCACGGATGTCCCGGGGCTGTACGCGATCGGCGAGGCCTCGTCGGGCCTGCACGGCGCCAACCGGCTCGGCGGCAACTCGCTCATCGAGCTGCTCGTGTTCGGACGCATCGTCGGACAGGCCGCTGCGGCCTACTCGGCCGGGCTCGACGCGCAGCGGCGTTCGGCGTCCGCGGTCCGGGCGGCGCGCGCCGAGATCGACGACCTGCTGGCCGCGGATGGCGCGGAGAACGTGCGCGCCCTGCAGCGCGCCATCCGGAACACCATGACCGAGCACGCCGGCGTCGTGCGCGACGAGCAGGGCCTGCTCGCCGGCCTCGCCGAGCTCGACGCGATCGAGGCCCGCATGGCCGACATCGGCGTGCACCCCGACCTCGCCGGCTACCAGGACCTCGCCCACGCATTCGACCTGAAGTCGGCAGCGATGGCCGCCCGCGCGACGCTCGAGGCCGCGCTCGAGCGTCGCGAGACCCGCGGATGCCACAACCGCAGCGACCACCCCGAGACGGATGCCTCGCTGCAGGTCAACCTCGTGTGGTCGCCGTCCACGGGCGTGACCCGCGAGTCGATCCCGCCGATCCCCGACGAGATCGCGGCACTCATGGAGCGCGAGGTGTCGACGGCCGGGAAGCTCGTGGAGTGACCTGCCCCGTCACCCCACCGACGGCCCGGACGGGCGGCGCCCCGACCGGATGCGGGCGAGGATCACGCGAGGAAGGGCTGCGAGGTGCGCCGCCAATCCGTCGTGGGCTTCGGCGTGGCGCGCGCGATACCGGCCGATGCCGATGATCGAGACGCCGAGCAGCAGGAACGCGAAGAGGATGCCGCCGATGTACGCGAACGACGAGTCGTAGCCGGCGATGTGCGGGTCGAGGAACCCGTACGGGTACCACCACTCCGCGCTGCCGTCGGGGTTCGGCACGAGTTCGCCGCGGATCATCGTGTAGACCGTCCAGACGAGCGGGTAGCTGACGATCACCGCGAGCGACCGCCACGGGAGCCCGCGACGCCTCGTGGCGAACAGCAGGTCGAGCATGAAGTAGAGCGGAAGCACGACGTGGAGCGTCTCGGTGGCCCACGAGTCCAGGTTCGCGACCCAGAGCGGGTCGGTCGCGGCGATCGCGGCCGGCTCGCCTCGCAGCAGAACGTTGAACACGACGCCGAGCAGGATCACCGGCCCGGTGACCGCGGCGATCGCCAGCGCGATGCCGACGGGCTCGGGCGAGGTGCCGCGGTGCCGGCGCATCCAGTGCGCCGCGATCGACAGCACGACGATGCTGAGGATCGACGACACGATCGTGAACATGCTGAAGTAGTTCGCCAGCACGAGGCCGAGATCCTGGCCGTCGCGCGCCGCGCGATCGATGTTGACCAGCAGTCCGGCGAGGACGCCCGAACCCGCGACGATCGCGGCGGCGACCCTGAACCACACCCAACGCATGAGAACCCCCCAGTTGCACTGCGACGAGTTCGGGTTGAGGACGTTGTAGTGCCTCCGGGGATCCGGCCGCCGGAACTCTGGCACAAAGATTGAGGAAATCTCGATGAAGAGTGCTCAGCGCTGTGGGATAGCTCCAAACTCGACCACCGCGGGCCCGACCTCGACCCGCTCGCCACGCACGAGCGTCGCACCGGCAGGAACCTGCACCGTCACGCCCTCCGCGTCGGCATGCACGAACAGGTCGCCGAGCGGGGTCGGCACGACCGCCGACGCCCACTCGAGGCCGCCGAGCCGCGGCTCGACCTCGAAGCGCGTCCAGCCGTCGTCGAGCGGCCGCAGTCCGAGCACCGCCTCCGGAATGAGCGCGGCGGGCCCGGCCGACCAGGCGTGGCAGAGGCTACGCCCGAACGGCCGCCCGTACATGGCCAGGTCGTCGCCGCCCGACGGCCCCTCCTCCCAGAAGGTGCCCGGGCCGGCGTCGAGCATGGCACCCCAGATCCGTTCGATCTCCTCGAGCACCGCGTCGTGCTCGCCCGCGGCGAGCCTCGCGCGGAGCCGGAATGCGGTCATGAACGGCGTGCCGGCCGTGCCGGTGCGGATCGAGGACGCGACCCCGTCTGGCACGCCGTCGGAGTGGAGCCCCGCGAGCACGGCGAGGAAGTTCGCGTAGGGAGCGGGCGAGGAGGTCGTGGCATCCGCTCCGAGGTAGTCGGCCCAGCGGTCGGTCTCGGCGAGCCATCCGCTCGACCGCACGGTGGACTCGACGAGGTCGGCAAGCGCGCTCCATCGCGCCGCGCCCGCGTGCTCGACGCGATCGAGCAGCCGGGCCGCGCTGCGGAGCGCCCAGCACCACAGCATCTGCAGCGCCACCGGGTCGCGGCCGTGCTCGATCGCGAGCCCCCAGTCGAGGAACACCGAGCCCGGGCCGGAGTCGACGAATCCGCCGCGCTGCGCCTCGGGCCGGAAGACGCCGCGATCGTCGGCGAACCGGGCGAGGTCGGCGACGAACGCGTCGACGTGCGCCGCCTCGCGCTCGGCGAACCCGCGATCGCCGAAGTACCGCACGTACAGGTCGGCATTGACGACCCACCACAGCGAGTAGTCGGCGATGCCGTTGACGTACCCGTGGTCCGGGCGGCCGAGCGCCACGAGCCCGTCGGCGACGACTCCGCCGTCGCCGAGTGCGAACGCGTTGGCGAGGGTGCTGAGCGCCTGGTCGCCGGCCCACGGCATGCGGTCGCGCTTGATCCCGTCGATCATCAGCCCCTGGTCGCAGACCCGGAGCGTGTACTGCGCCGCCGCCCAGACCCGGGTGAGCCGGTCGTCGGAGCACGCGAACGCCCCGGGGCGCGCGATCGGCGTCACCTCGGCGCGCACGCGCACCTCGGGGGGCGCGGCATCCGCCCCGATCGAGAGGTACCTGAAGCCGAGCGGATGCCTCGTGGCCCACCCCTCCTCGACGCGGATCACGTCGTGGCGCGTCTCGCGATCGGTCTCCTCGGCGAGCGCCTCGGCCTCGCTCTCGCCGCTGCCGACGACCGGCTGCGGGCCGCGCGGGAGGACCGGGGTGCCGAGGAGCGGCGCACCGGCGTCGTAGAGCCCGTCCGGGCGCCGGGCCACGGCGACCTCGACGTGACCGGGTGCCTCGAGGTGCGGGGGCCGCTCGCCGCCGGGGCGGAGCGCGATCGATTCCCACGGGCCGTCGTCGACCGACGCCGCCCAGTCGGCGAGCGCCGCAGCGGCAGGGATGCCGAGCGCCGGCGCGTCGCCGGTGCGCGCCACGACGTGGAACTCGACGACGGTGCCCACGACCGGCACCTCGAACCGGAGGTCGTCGCCGACGACGACGACCCCGGTCGCGAGGGAGGCCGGCCCCGCGGCATCCGCTCGCACGGAGACCTCGGCGCGCCCCGCGACGCGGACCGTCACCAGCACGGCCGCAGTCGTGACCGCCCGGAACCGCACGTGCTGCGCGGGCCGGCCGTGGTTGCGCGGGTAGTGCACGTGCCGGTTCGCCGCGAATCCGTCGTCGACCAGCCGGCCGAGCAGCGCCAGCTCGTACTGGTCGCGCCCGTACGCCCACGCGCGGTCGGCCGCGCGCGGCACCACGTCGGCGTCGTCGAAGGGCTGCGGCGAGCGGGTCCGGACCCACCGCCGCAGCTCGTCGATCGAGCGCGGCGGCTGCTGCGGCATCCGTCAGCCCTTCACGGCGCCGGAGGTCATGCCGGCGACGATCTGCCGCTGGAAGAAGATGTACATGATCAGCGGCGGGATGGTGATGAGCAGCACGTCGGCGAAGAGCAGGTTGAACGAGCTCACCGACTGCGAGATGTAGTTGAACGTCGTCAGCTGCACGGTCGCGTTCTCGTCGCCCGGCAGGAAGTACAGCGCGTACGTGAAGTCGTTGAAGACGAACACGGCCTGCACGACGATGACGGTCACGATGACCGAGCGCAGCAGCGGGAAGATCACGCGGAAGAACAGCTTGACCGGTCCGGCGCCGTCGATGATCGCCGCCTCGTCGAGCTCGCGCGGGATGGTCGCGACGAACGCCCGGAAGAGCAGGATGCAGAACGAGAGCCCGAAGGCGACGTGCACCGCGATGAGGCCGATGAGCGTCTTGAAGAGGCCCAGGCCCTGCAGCACCCAGATGGTCGGCACGACGGCCGGCGGGATGATCAGCCCCGCGAGCACGAGCGTGTTCACGAGCGGGTTCCAGCGCGACTTCCGCCGCTGCAGGACGTAGCCGACCATCGCGCCGAGCACGACCATGATCGCGACGGCGCCGACGGTGAGGACCGTGCTGTTGAAGAAGGCGCGGACGAGCAGCCAGTCCCGGTTCTGCAGCACCGTGACGATGTTCTCGAAGAACACCCACTCGGTCGGCCAGCTGAACTCGAGGAACGAGGCTTCGGCCTGGGTCTTTCCCGCGGTGAAGACGATGAACGTGAACGGGACGATGAAGATCACGATCGCGACGAGGATGGCGACCGAGCCGCCGCCCCACTTCCATGCGACGTTCCTCATTGGTCGGCCTCCTTGCGGTTGAGCCACCACGAGAGCGGGAAGATGATCGCGGCCACGACGAGGAACAGCACGACGTTGCCCGCGGTGGAGAGGCCGAAGAACCCGGCCTGGTACTGCTTGTAGATGACCGAGGCGAGCACGTCGCTCGTGAAGCCGGGGCCGCCGCCCGTCATCGCCCAGATGAGGTCGAACGAGCGCAGGCCGCCGATGAGCGAGAGCAGCACGACCGTGACCGTCGCCGGACGGAGCAGCGGCAGCGTGATGTGCCGGAAGTTGTTCCAGGCGCCGGCTCCGTCGACCTTCGCGGCCTCGTAGTACTCCTGCGGGATCGCGACCATGCCCGCGATGTAGATGAGCGTGGCGAGCCCGACGCCCTTCCAGATGTCGACGAGGGCGACCGAGAGCAGCGCGATCGAGGGGTCGGTGAGCCACGCCGGACCCTCGATGCCGAGGACCGCGAGCGACTCGTTGATCGGGCCGTCGAAGGGATCCATGAGGACCTTGAAGAGGATGCCGACGCCGATCGTGCTGACGAGCACGGGGAAGAAGATCGTGGCGCGGAGGAAGCCGCGGCCGATGATCTGCGAACTGAGCAGCACGCCGAAGAGGAGGCCGAAGACGACCTTCGCGCCCGAGGTCAGGAACGCGTAGATGAAGGTGTTGATGAAGCCCGTGACGAGCTGCGGCTCCTGGAAGAACCGGATGAAGTTGTCGAAGCCGATGAACTCGACGTCGAACAGCGTCCACCGCGTCAGCGAGAAGTAGAACGACGCGATCGTCGGGACGAGGAACAGCACGACGTAGAAGACGCCGGCGGGGATGAAGAACCAGGTCGGGTAGGGGCTCTTCATGGGCTTCCGCCTGCCGGGCTTCGGAGGCGACGTCGCCGTCCTGCCCGTGGCGGTGCGGCCGGTGGCCGTCGCGGTGGTCATGGTGGATCTCCCGGATATGGCTGCGGGGCCGGGCGCGGCCCGGCCCCGCAGTTGAGTGGTACGGCCTACCAGCCCTCGATGCCGAGCTGCTGGGCCTGCTTCTTGACATCCTCGTCGTACTGGGCGGCGCCGTCAGCAGCCGAGGTGATGCCGGAGCCCACGGCGACCGTGATCTGCTCCAGGGCCGGTCCCTTGATGGGCGAGAGGAACTCGAGCGCCAGGTTGGTCTGGCCCGCGTCGAAGTACTCCTGCAGGTCGGAGACCATAGCCGGCACGTCGTCCGGCAGCTCGCAGCCCTCGACGACGAACGGACCCTGCGGGGCGTTGGCCTCGGACTGGATGTCGCAGGCCTCGGGCGTCGTCAGGAACTCGAGGAACTGCTTCGCGGCGTCGAGCTTCTCGCCCTCGGTCGACTGCGGGACGAAGACCGTGTAGGTCGGCATCCAGACGGTCAGGCCGAACGTCGACGCGTCGTCGCCCGGGATCGGGAACGAGCCGACGGTGTCGGTGGCCTCGGGATTCGTGGTCGCCAGCTGGGAGGCCGCGAACGTGAGCATCGGGTAGTGCGCGCCCTCGCCCGTGGCGACCATGGAGACGCCGTCGGCGTAGGTCGCCGACGCGAAGTCCTCGTTGAAGAGTCCCGCCTCGTACGCCTCCTGCAGGTGCTCGAAGCCCGCGAACGCCGGCTGGTCGACGTACTTCGCCTCGTTGTTCGTGTACTCCTCGGCCCAGTCGGGGTTCTCGGCGAGCACGTTGTTGAAGTCGCCGAGCACGAACAGCTGCGAGGTCCAGGTGTCGCCGTAGGTCTGCACGATCGGGGCGGCGACACCGGCCTCCTTGATCGCCTCGCTGTTGGCGATGAAGTCGTCCCAGCTCTCGGGGATCTCCAGCCCGAGGTCGGCGTAGATGTCCTTGTTGTAGAGCATCGCGCCGGCCATCGACTGGCCCATCGGGACGCCGTAGACGCCGTTGTCGGTCGCGACGCTCTTGATGAAGTTCTCGTCGAGCTTGTCGACGTACGCCTCGTCGGCGATGTTCACCAGCGTCTGGTCGGGGTTCAGGGCCTGGAGCAGCGAACCCGAGTTGTACTGGAACAGGTCGGCCATCTCACCGGTGGCGAGGCGGGTCTTCACGACGTTGTCGCCGTCGGCACCCTGGGGGCGGGTCTCGACGGTGATGGTGATGTCGGGGTTCTCTTCGTGGAACGCCTCGGCGAGCGCCTCGGCCGTCGAGACCGTCGACTCGCCGTTGTCGACGAGGAACGACAGCTCGACCGCGCCGCCGTCGGAGTCGGAGTCACCGGCGCTGCAGCCGGCCAGTGCGAGCGACAGGGCGAGACCGCCTGCGCCCAGGGCGACGATCGAGCGTCGCGTCGTACGGGGGACCATCTTCTTTACCTCCATGTAAAGCAACTGCGCTGTTGGGGTGCGCCGAGGGATTTCGGTGCTGTGGCGCCTGCCACGTTAGGAGTGTGCCGAGCGTTTGTCAACCGATCTACACACTTCGGTCGTAAATCGGTCTACATCATGTGGCCGTTGGCGTAGATCGATCTACCGTTTTCGGCAGGAGCGTGTACAGTGACAACGAGTTCGCTCCTGACGACGACGACGAGAGGAGAGCGGCATGACCGACGCGAGAGCAGCGACCATCGAAGACGTCGCACGGCACGCCGGTGTCTCCCGCGCCGCCGTCTCGAAGGTCATCCGCAACGCCTACGGCGTGAGCCCGGCGATGCGCGAGCGCGTGAACGCCGCGATCGAGGCACTCGACTACCGTCCGCGCGTCGCGGCACGGGCGATGCGCGGATCGAGCTTCACGCTCGGCATCGAGCTGCCGCACATCGGCAACCCGTTCTTCACGAAGATCGTCGCCGGTGCCACGACCGCACTGCAGGGCACCGGGTACCAGCTCATCATCGCGCCCGCCGACGAGAACGGCGACGAGGGCATCCGCGCGCTCGGCGCCCTCGCCGACCGGCAGGTCGACGGCATCATCGCGATCTCCCCACTGGTCTCGACCGAGTGGCTCGAGCGGCTCGGCAGCCGCATGCCCGTCGTCATGATCGGCCGCCACGATCCGTCCGAGCACTACGACACCGTGACGGGCGACGACGCCGAGGGCACGCGCCTCGCGATGTCGCACCTGTTCGAGCTCGGCCACCGCCGCATCGCCCACCTCACGCGAAGCGAGGACGTCACCGAGCCCGGCTCGGGCACGCCGCACGCGATCCGGCTCGAGGAGTACCTCGCCGCCATGCGGGCCGCCGGTCTCGACGACGAGATCCGGGTCGTGCGCACGGGCATGACCGAGGATGCGGCCCGGCTCGACGCGCTCGCCCTCCTCGACGACGACCGGCCCACAGCGATCTTCGCCGGCAACGACGAACTGGCTCTCGGCGCCCTCCGCGCGGTCGGCGAGGCCGGCCTGTCGCCGGCGGATGTCTCGGTGGTCGGCTACGACGACGTCGACATCGCCAGCCACCCCGCGATCTCGCTGACGACCATCGACCAGTCGGGTGTCGAGATGGGCGACCGCGCCATCCGCCTGCTGCTCGAACGCATTCGCGACGCTCGCACCGAGCCCACGCACTTCTCCGTGACCCCGGCCCTCAAGCCGCGCGCCTCGACGCGCGCTGTGCGCGCCGGATAGCCCTCGAACCATCGCCGGCCCCGCCGGCCGCTCCCCCGGAAGGACCTCGATGTCCACGACGCTGCCATCCCTCGACGTGACCGATCCGTCGGCCCGCGTGCACTCGGTGCGCACCCAGTACCCCGAGGGACTGCTCGGCGTGCCCGGGCGCGGCCTCCGGCTGTCGTGGCGGGCCGAGGCCGGCGCCCCGCAGCTCGGCTACCAGGTGCGGTGGTCGGATGGCGCCGGGCGCGACGCCGACGGCGACGCCGGGGGCCTGTCCGAGCCCGTCGTGTCCGACGACCCGATCGGCGTGCTCGCGCCGGGCGGCGACCTTGCACCGGGCGACGAGCGCAGGTATGCCGTGCGCATCGCGACCCGCGACGGCTGGTCCGGCTGGAGCGACGAGGCGGTCGTCGAGGCGGCGATCGACCCGGCCGAGCTCACCGCTCGGCCGATCGGCGGCGCGACCCGCGTCGACGACCCGGTCACGCTCCTCCGCACGACGTTCGCCCTGCCTGCCGAGCCCGTCCGCGCACGCCTCCGCGCGACGTTCTGGGGCGTGGGCGACGTCCGCATCAACGGCGAGCCCGTGCTCGGCGAGCACCTCTCCCCCGGTTGGACGGCCTACGACGACCGCATCGTGCTGGGCACGTGGGACGTCACCTCCGCGCTCACCGCGGGCGAGAACGTGCTCGGCACCCTCCTCGGCGACGGCTGGTTCCGCGGCCGGCTCGGCTGGGAGGACGAGGTCGAGCACTACGGCGCCGAGATCGCGGCACTCGTCCAGCTCGACGTCGAGTGCGCGGACGGCACGCACGTCCGCGTCGCGAGCGGGCCGGACTGGCAGCGCTCCACCGGCGCCATCCGCTTCGCCAGCCTCTACGACGGCGTCGACGTCGACCTCGCCGCCGACCCGGCCGGCTGGGACCGTCCCGGCTTCGACGCGTCCGAGTGGGAGGCAGCGGCGGAGGTCGCGGTCGACACCTCGGTCGTCGAACCCCGCATCACGACCGGCGTGCGCACCGTCGGCGAGTGGCCGGTCGAGGCGCAGCCGCGCGGCGAGCACACCTTCCTCGACCTCGGCCAGAACATCGCCGGATGGCTCCGGCTCACCGTGCGCGGGCGCGCCGGCGACCGCGTGGTCGTGCGCCACGCCGAGGTGCTCGAGATCGACGGCACCCTGCACACCGCGGCGCTTCGCACCGCGCGCGCCTCCGACACGTACGTGCTCGCGCACGACGGCGAGAGCGTGCTCGAGCCGCTCTTCACCTTCCACGGCTTCCAGTACGCCGACGTCACGGGCGCCGAGGTCGTCGACGCGACGGCGGTCGCGATCTCGAGCGCCGACCGGCCCCGGTCGAGCTTCGAGTGCGCCGACCCGCGCCTCGGGCTCCTGCACTCGAACGTCGCGTGGTCGCAGCGCGACAACTTCGTCTCGCTGCCGACCGACTGCCCGCAGCGAGACGAGCGCCTCGGCTGGACCGGCGACGCCCAGGCCTTCGCGCCGACCGCGTCGACCCTCTTCGACGTCGAGTCGTTCTGGCTGAGCTGGCTGCGCGACGTCGAGCTCGACCAGGACGCCGACGGCGCGGTCGCCGCGGTCGTCCCGAACATCCTGACGCGCGACGACTTCCCGGCCGACGGCGGCGGGCACAGCGTGATGGGCCGGGCCGGCTGGGCGGATGCCGCGACCATCGTGCCGTGGGCCGTCTACGAGTCCTACGGCAGCGACGAGGTGCTCGTGCGCCAGCTCGACTCGATGCGGCGTTTCGTCGACAGCCTCGAGCGCCGCGCGGGCGAGCGCGGGCTGCTGCCCACCGAGTTCCAGTTCGGCGACTGGCTCGACCCGGATGCGCCGGGCGACCAGCCGTGGAAGGCCAAGGTCTCGTCGGACTTCGTGGCCAACGCGTTCTTCGCGCGGAGCGCCCGCCTGCTGGCCGACGCCGAACGCCTCGTGGGCGACCCTGCGCGAGCGGATGCCGCCTCGCAGCTCGCCGACCGCGTCGCGCGCGCCACCTGGGCCGAGTGGGGCGACGCCGCCGTCGAGACGCAGACCGGCGCCGCGATCTCCCTTGAGTTCGAGATCGCCCCCGCCGCCGAGCGCGAGCGCATCGGCGAGTCGCTCGCCCGGAACGTCCGCGCCGAGCACGGCCGCATCGCGACGGGCTTCCTCGGCACGCCGCTCGTGCTCTTCGCGCTCGTGCACTCGGGTCACGTCGAGGAGGCGTACCTGATGCTGCTCCGCCAGGCACCGCCCTCGTGGCTGTACCAGGTGGAGATGGGCGCGACGACGGTCTGGGAGCGCTGGGACGCGATCGGCCCCGACGGCAGCATCCACTCGGGCGAGATGGCCACGGGCGACAGCTCGGGCATGATCTCGTTCAACCACTACGCCTACGGCGCGGTCGTCGACTGGATCTACCGCTACGTCGCGGGCATCGCCCCGACGACCGAGCGCCCCGGCTACCGCCGCATCGTCGTGGCGCCGCGCCCGACCGCGTCGATCCCCTGGGCCCGCGCCTCGGTCGAGTCGCGGCTCGGGCCGGTCGCGATCGACTGGAAGCTGACCGACGGCGACCTCGCGATCGACCTCGAGGTCCCCTACGGCGCCGAGGCGCTGCTCGACCTGCCGGTGACGGATGCCTCCGAGGTGACCGTCGACGGCGAGGCTCTCGTGTCCGACCGGCTCGGGCCGGGACGGCACCGCATCGCGGCCACCGCCGTCCGCGTCGCCGAGGTCCCGTCGATCGAGCCGAGCGCCGCCGTCGGCTGACGCAGCTCTTCGCAGCACAGAAGTGCCGGTGCGGCTTCCGCCGCACCGGCACTTCTTCTGTGTTCCCTCCTACTTCACGGCGAAGGATGCCGCGGCATCCGCGTCGACCGAACCGCCGACGGTCACCTCGTAGGTGCCGGCTGCGGTCGCCCAGTCGCCGGCCTCGGTGTCCCAGTACTCGAGCAGGTGCAGGTCGGCGAGGTCGTCGGCCGACAGGGTCACCTGCACGTTGCGGTGCTCGCCGGGCTGGAGCGTCACGCGCTCCCACCCGATGAGGCGCTTCGAGGGCTCGCCGGTCGAGCTCGGCAGCTCGAGGTAGACCTGCGCGACCTCGGTGCCCGCGACGTCACCGGTGTTGGTAAGGCGGAACCGCACGCGGATCTCCTTGTCGCCCGAGGTCGACGTCGGGGTGACGTTGACCTTGTCGTACGCGAACTCGGTGTAGCTGAGCCCGTGGCCGAACTCGAACAGCGGCTCGATGCCCTCGGCCTCGTACCAGCGGTAGCCGACCTTGAGGCCCTCGCTGTAGTCGACCTGGAGGATGCCCTCGGCGTCGGCGATGCCGGGGTACTGGGCCTCGGAGCCCGCCGTCGGGGTGTCGTCGACCGACACCGGGAACGTCATCGGGAGCTTGCCCGACGGGTTCACGTCGCCGTAGACGAGACCGGCGAGCGCCGGGCCGAACTGCTCGCCCGAGTGCCAGGCGTGGAACACGGCGTCGACGTCGTCGATCCACGGCATCTCGACCGCCGAGCCCGCGTTGAGCACGGCGACCGTCTTCGGCGCCGAGGCGGCCACGGCCTCGATCAGCTCGTCGCCGTTGCCGTCGAGTCGCAGGTCGGGCAGGTCCTGGGTCTCGCCCATGGTGTAGTGACCGAACACGATGGCGACATCCGCCGCCGCCGCGACATCCGCTGCCTGCGCCGGGTCGGCGCCGTTGTCGTAGACGACGGATCCGCCGGCGTCACCGACGCGCTCAGTGAGCGCGGTCAGCGGGTCCACGATCGCGTTGCAGTTCAGCGCTTGATTTCCGGGAGGGCCGAACGGGAAGTCCCACGCGCAGCCGGTCTTGGCGCTCACGCCATCGGTCGGTGTGCTGGACGCGGTCTGGCCGATGACGGCGACGGTCAGGTCGCCCTCGGCGAGCGGCAGCACGCCGTCGTTCTTCAGCAGCACGGTGCTCTGCTCGGCGATCTCCTTGGCGAGCGCCTTGTGCTCGGGCGTCGACACGTTCGCGACGGGCGTGGCCGGCACCGGGTGGTCGAAGAGTCCGCCGGCGATGTACGAGTGCACGACGCGGAAGGCGGCTTCGTCGATCCGCTCCTGCGTGATCTCACCCGCGGCGAGCGCAGCGTCGAGTCGAGCGGGGCTGAACCAGATCGGTCGGTTCAGCTCCTGGTCGAGACCGGCGTTGAGCGACGGGGCGGTCGAGTGCACCGACCCGAAGTCGCTCATGACGTAGCCCTCGAACGGGTAGTCCTGCCGCAGGCTCGTCGTGAGGATGTCGTTCTCGCACGCGTACACGCCGTTGACCTGGTTGTACGAGCACATGAGGCTGCCGGGGTCGCTCTCGCGGACGGCGATCTCGTACGGCAGGTCGTAGATCTGCTTGAAAGTGCGCTCGTCCATGTTCGACGAGCTCTCCTCGCGCGCCTCCTCCTGCTCGTTCGCGACGTAGTGCTTCAGGTTCGCGATGATCGGCTTCTCGGGGTTGCCGTCCTCGAGCCCGCGCACGTTCGCAGCGGCCATGAGGCCCGAGAGCACGGGGTCCTCCCCGAAGTACTCCGAGCCGCGGCCCGAGAGCGGCGTGCGCCCCGAGGCGATGCCCGGCCCGAGGATGACGGCGCTGCGCTTGTCGAACGACTCGCTGCCGTGTGCGATCGCCTTCTCCTCGCCGAGCTCGAGGTTCCAGGTCGCGGCCACGGCGATCGGGCCGGGCCACGCGGTGGTTCCCGCCGAGAGGTACACGCCGTCGGGGCCGTTGGCGTAGATGACGACGGGCGTGCACGGCAGCTGCGCCGGGTAGACCACGTTGGCCTCACCGGGGAACGCGGGGTTCCACGAGGTGCGGGTGGGGCTGTTCGCCGGCTGCTCGACGAGCCAGCGGTACTTCTGGTGCTGGCTGCTCGCGTCGAGCAGCGCGTCCGCCCGCTCTGCGGCGGTCAGCGACGTGTCCATCCACGGCACGGTCGAACAGTCGACCTCCTCCGCGGCCGCCGGTGCCGCGACCGTGAACAGCGCGGGTACGGCGAGAGCGGATGCCGCGAGCGCCGCGACCACGCCCCTGCGACGTCGAGCGGATGTCGGTGCGGTCACCGCCCTCGCGGATTGATTCGTTTCACGATCACGCACGTGTCGTGGGGTGATGGGCAACTTCATGGTGGGTATCCCTCTTCCTCGAGGCATCGATCCGTAGATCGATCTACACTTTGTTGACCGTTCTACACTCGCAAGCGGGGCCGTCGGATGTCAAGGGGGGTTACGCAGATCGAGTCGACCGGTCGGCGGATGCTGGCCGTCGCGGGCCTGCGCATGAGAATCCGCGGCTCAGGGCCCGGAGAGTCGCTGAATCGCGGATTCTCATGCGGTTTGGCGGGGCCGCCCCGCAGCGTCGCCCCGGCGGGCGGGACGCGCGGGTCGGTCTCACTCGTCCCGCGCGACGTCCCGCCTCAGGTCCGTGGGCGTGCGGGTGGCACCACTCCATAGGATGTCCCGGTGCCCCTCTTCGACCACATCGGCATCACCGTCGATGACCTCCCCCGCTCGATCGCCCAGTTCGACCCCGTGATGCACGCCCTCGGCTGCACCCGGCAGGACGCCGACAACGGCGTCTCCTGGTACCTCGGCGAGGAGGAGCTGATCCTCTTCTCCGCCCGCGAACCGGGCACGGGGCCGCACCGCCACGGCCGCGTCGGATGGCAGCACCTGGCCTTCCCCATCAAGTCGCGCGCCGAGGTCGACCGTCTGCACCGGATCGCCATGGATGCCGGCTGGACGGCCGTGAGCGGGCCGAAGCCGTTCCCGCGCTTCAACGATCGCTACTACGCCGCCTTCGTCGAGGACGACAACGGCATCCGCCTCGAGTTCATGTTCAACCCGCCGCGCGAGGCCGCGACCTCGGACTGACGAACCGGTATCACGCGACCGGGCCCGCGGACCGACGCGGGCTGCGGATCCACGGGAGCACCGCGCTCGGAATGCCCCGCGGCGCCAGACGTTGGATCCCAGTATGAAGCGCATCGGGTTCCTCTCGTTCGGCCACTGGTCGAACTCTCACGGCTCGCAGACGCGATCGGCGTCCGACGTGCTGCTGCAGTCGATCGACCTGGCGGTCGCGGCTGAGGAGGTCGGCGCCGACGGCGCGTACTTCCGCGTGCACCACTACGCGAACCAGCTCGCGAGCCCGTTCCCCCTCCTCGCGGCGGCGGGCGCGAAGACGAGTCGCATCGAGCTCGGCACGGGCGTGATCGACATGCGCTACGAGAATCCCCTGTACATGGCCGAGGATGCCGGCGCCGCCGACCTCATCGCGGGCGGTCGGCTGCAGCTCGGCGTCTCGCGCGGGTCGCCCGAGCAGGTCATCGACGGCTACCGCTATTTCGGCTATGAGGCGCCGGATGGCTCGACCATGGCGGATGTCGCCCGCAACAACACCGGGGTGTTCCTGCAGGTCATCGACGGCGCGCGTTTCGCCGAGCCGAACCCGCGCCCGATGTTCCCGAACCCGCACCCGGGGCCGCTCGGCATCCAGCCGCAGTCGCCCGGCCTGCGCGACCGCATCTGGTGGGGCGCCGGCTCCGACGCGACCGCCGTGTGGGCGGCCGAGCAGGGAATGAACCTCATGAGCTCGACGCTCAAGGAGGACGAGTCGGGCGAGCCCTTCCACGTGCAGCAGCGCAAGCAGATCGAGGCGTACCGCGCCGCCTGGGCCGAAGCGGGGCACGAGCGCGAGCCGCGCGTCTCGGTGAGCCGCTCGATCTTCGCCATCGTGAACGACCTGGACCGCGCGTACTTCGTCGGCGGCGGCGACCGGTCCGACCAGTTCGGCGTGATCGACGACTTCCGCGCCGTCTTCGGCCGCAGCTACGCCGACGAACCCGACGCCCTGATCGAGCAGTTGCGCGAGGACGAGGCGATCACCGCCGCCGACACCCTGCTGCTCACCGTGCCGAACCAGCTCGGCGTCGACTACAACGCGCACGTCCTCGAGTCGATCCTGACGCACGTCGCGCCGGCGCTGGGGTGGCGCTGAGCGATGATTGCCCGGCCCGAACGAGAGGCCGAGACGGCGACAGCGGATGGCACGGCGCCGAGCTCTGCGCCATCCGGGGGTCTGCTCCCTCGCGCTTCGGCCGTCGTCGCTGGCGAAGTCAGCGCAGGAAGGTCTCGGCCAATCCTTCCGGACCGCCATGCCGGCGCCAAGATGCGGCGATCACGCGGTATGCGCGCTCGCCGGCCTCCCTGCACACATCACGCACCTCGGGATCCCGGACAACCTCGCCGGCCGCCTTGCGCACGGCCGGTCGCCGCAGCAGAACAGCGGCCGAGACCGCCGCTGCGGCGCCGAGGGGGAACAGCATCAGCCAGGGGTTGCTGCCGTTGCGAGGGCGCGCGTCGTAGTGCGGCTCGCTCGTTCCGGTCCCCGTCCCGGACGAAGCCGTGTCCTGCTCCGACCGCTCCGACCACGCCGGCAGTGCACTCATAGTCATGATGATCTCCCTATAGAGTGGGCTCATACGGGTGCTAAGTTAGCCCCCCGTTAGCCCGAGTATAGGCACGAGGTTAGGGTAGGTGTCAATAGTGGCGACCGCGCGCGCAGATCCGAAACCCCGCCTGACCGCGCAGGCATCGGTACTGAAGGCGTGGGGGCGGGAGTGGCGACGCGCCAACGGCAAGGGCCAGCAGGAGCTGGGGCGAATCGCCGGATATGGAAGCGACGAGAGCCCGAAGAGCGCCGCCGTGGCGATTTCCCGCATCGAGTCCGGTAAGACCGACCCGACCGGTCGGTACCGCCAACGTCTCTTGGACGCGCTCGGACATACGGAGGCAGAACTCGAGGAGGAGACGGAGCGAGCGCTCGCGGCGCTCTCGCGCCCCGGCGTCTTCGCCCGTGCCATGGCCGGGCCGATCTACATCGAGAACGAGGCCCGGCGAGCACAGATCATCGCATCGTCGAACCTGCTCACCGAACGGGTCACGTTCCAGATCCGCAACTCCGAGCGCACGCTTGAGCGAGCGTGCAATGGATTCGTCCTGCCGTTCCTCGAGACCGCCGCGAGGCTCGACTGGCGACTGCGGCTCGATACCGAAGATGCCGGGGCGACCGACGAGACGGCAGGATCGCTCGAGGGCGAGATCCGGCAACTGAGGGGACAGACGGAGGCGAGCGTCCTGAAGGCGATGACCGAGAGCGCGGCAGGCGCGGGCGCCGGAGGTGGGCCGGGTTCAGGAACCGCGGCCGGCGTGCTCGTCGCCCTCTCGGCCGCCGGGACTGCATCGACCGGGGCTGCGATCGCGTCGCTCTCCGGCGCGGCTGCCTCCAGCACCACGCTCGCGTGGCTCGGAAATGGTTCGCTCGCAGTCGGGCGCATGGGCGTAGCGGGCGGCGCGGCGGTCCTGACCGGCATCGTCGCCTTGCCCGCGCTTCTGGCCATCGGTGGAGTGCTCGTCTGGAAGGGCCGAAAGCTCCGGAAGGAAGCCGAAGCAGAAGCCGAGAAGCTCGATGCCGCGCAGCAGGCGCTGGAGGACATGCAGGACGCTCTGCCGCGCGCAGAGAGGTGGAACGAAGCCCAGCAAGCCATCATCCAGCGCGCTGAGCTGATCGGACGAACCATCCGATCCCGCTCTGCAGACGCACCTCCGTTCATCCCCGCACCCGGGCATGACGCGAGCCGCCGGATCGAATGGGACGCGCTTTCCCCCGACGCCCAGAAGGCACTCGAGATCGAGCTCAAGCTGGTCAGCATCATTCTCGACACACAGGCGCTGCCGGTCTGGCTGGGTGTGACGAGCGTCAATGAGCCCGACCTCACGCCCTCCCAGGAAGAGACGGCGACCGTGTCGGAAGAGTGGATCGACGAGAGTCTGACACTCGCTCAGTTCGACCTCGACAATCACGAAGAATGGGTCCGGCGCCTCCTGGCCCAAGACTCGCCGGACTAGCGGACCTCGTCGGAGCGAAGCGCCTGGACCGCACCCGACCGCTGACGGATGGATCCGATTCCGCGATATTGAACTTTTCGGTTCAGTGTTATACACTGAACCACATGGTTCAACATGAGGTGCTCGACCGGGCGTTCGCCGCTCTCGCCGACACCACCCGACGCGACATCTTGGTGCGGCTCGGCGACGGGCCCGCCACGATCAGCGAACTGGCCGAGTCCGCGGGGATGACCCTCACCGGCATCCGCAAGCACGTCGACGTGCTCGTCGACGCCGGGCTCGCCACTACCGAGAAGGTCGGACGCACCCGGCAGTGCCGGCTGGGCGCCGAGCGATTGGACGACGCCATGGCGTGGATCTCCTTCTACCAGCGCCTCTGGGAGCGCCGTCTCGACGGCCTCGAGGCCTACTTCACCCTCCGCGACGGCACGCGGAACGACACCGGACAGGACGCATCATGACCGAGCACCCGGGCGGCACCGCCGCCGACACCACCACCGAGACCCTCGAGTTGCGCGCCTCGCGCACGCTTCCCGCGACGCCCGAGGAGGTCTTCGACGCCTACACCGACGCCGAGAAGCAGAAGATCTGGTTCTCGATCCTCGACGAGGAGCCGGGCGTCGTCGAGATCGAGGTCGACCTGCGCGTCGGCGGTCGCCAGGTCGCCGTGTGGGGACCCGACCGCGACACGCTCTTCCGCGAGGAGCAGGTGTTCCTCGAGATCGACCGCCCGCATCGGCTCGTCACCGAGTCGAGTGGCAGCGACCCGAGCGGGCAGACGCTGACCACGCACATCGTCGTCACCTTCGAGCCCGTCGACGGCGGCACGCTCATGAGCGTCGTGCAGTCGGGCTTCCCGACGCCCGAGATCCGCGACTTCTTCGCCTCCCAGGCCTGGGTCGGCGCGTTCGACCGCATCGAGGCGTACCTCGTGCGTCGCTGACGCCTACGCCGTCCACCACGGCCCCGGCGGAAGCCCGCCCACTCCCCCACGGTCGTCCGCGCTCCGACGCGACAGCGGATGGACGCGACTACTGGTCCGACTTCGGCGTGAGGGTGCGGACGACGCGCGCCGGCGCGCCCACGACGACCGCATTCGCGGGCACATCCTTCGTGACGACCGCCGCGGCCGCGACGACGGCGTTCTCACCGATCGTCACCCCGGCGAGCACGGTCGCGTTCGCCCCGATCCACACGTTGCGCCCGATCACGACCGGCGCCGGGTGCATGTCGGCTCGCTTGTCGGGGTCCATGTCGTGGTTCAGCGTCGCGATCACGACGTTGTGCCCGATCAGGCAGTCGTCGCCGATGACGACCCCTCCCTGGTCTTGGAAGCTGCACCCGGAGTTGATGAAGATCCGCTTGCCGAGCGTGATGTTCTTGCCGAAGTCCGAGCGGAACGGCGGGAACACGGTCACGGTCTCGTCGACGGGCTTCCCGATGAGGTCGCCGATGAGCTCTCGAACGCGCACGGGGTCGTGGTAGCCGGCGTTGAGTTCGCCGGTGATCCGGAGGGCCTCCTGGCTCGTCCGGTGCATGATCGCGTGCAGCGGCGAGCCGCCGAGGATGGTCTGTCGCGCATTGAGCGCGTCGAGAAGGTCGGCGAGGTCCACGGGGTGCTCCTTCCTCGGATGCGATGGTCGGTCGTGCGGCTGCCTACGCCGTCCACCACGGCCGCAGCGGCAGCTCGCCCACGCCCCCACGCTCGTCGGGCTTCACCGCCAGCACCTGGTGCAACTGGATGCCGCCCCGCTCGAACTGGAGCCGCGATCCGGCCATGTAGAGCCCCCACACCTTCGCGGTCGGCAGGCCGACCTCGGCGACCGCCTCGTCCCAGTGCTCGACGAGGTTGGCGCACCAGTCACGCAGCGTCAGCGCGTAGTGCGGGCGCAGGTTCTCCTCGTGCAGCACCTCGAGGCCGACATCCTGCGCTTCGGTGATGATGCGCCCGGATCCGGTGAGCTCGCCGTCGGGGAAGACGTAGCGGTCGATGAAGCCGTGCGTCGAGGGTTCGGACCGGTTGTCGGGGCGGGTGATGCAGTGGTTGAGCAGCAGCCCGCCGGGGCGCAGCCGCGACTGCAGGAAGCGGAAGTACTTCGCGTAGTTGCGCACCCCGATGTGCTCGAGCAGCCCGATCGACGACACCGCGTCGAACCCGGTGTCGGCGATGTCGCGGTAGTCGCCGTGGCGCACCTCGGCGAGCTCGCCCAGGCCCTCCTCGGCGATGGCGCGCTGCGCCCACGTGGCCTGCTCCTCCGACAGCGTGACGCCGACGACACGGATGCCGCGGCGCGCCGCGTAGCGCACCATGCCGCCCCACCCGCAGCCCACGTCGAGCAGCCGGTCGCCCGGCGTGAGCCGCAGCTTCTCGAAGACGAGCCGGTACTTGTTCTCCTGGGCTTCGTCGAGGGATGCCTCGGGGCGCGGGTAGCACGCGCAGGTGTAGGTCATCGACGACCCGAGCACCCACTCGTAGAAGGTGTTCGACACGTCGTAGTGGTGGTGGATGGCCTCGGCGTCGCGGGCCTTGCTGTGGCGGCGGCCCGTGGCAACCCGGCGCCACCGCGGCGGCGCCTCCCCCGGCGGCGGCGCAACCGGCCGCAGGTGCTCGACGCCGATCGAACGGAGGATCTGCGCCATGGCGCGTGGCGGCGGCATCCGGAACACCAGTTCGTCGGCGAGCGCCCGGAGCAGTTCGTAGGGGTCGCCCGGGTGCACGCCGTGGATCTCGAGGTCGCCGGCGATGTAGGCGCGCGCGAGGCCGAGGTCGCCGCGACCGGTGGCGAGGTAGGTCGTGCCGCGCGGCGTCTTCAGCTCGATGCCGAGCGGGGCGTCGGGCGGGCCCGCCGAGCTGCCGTCGTAGGCGGTGAACCGCAGCGGGAGCTGCCCGCCGGCGACGAGCTCCAGGATCTCGGCGAGGGTGAGCCGGCCCGAGGCATCCGGCTTCGGCGCGGCATCCGCCGTCGTGGCATCCGCTTTCGTGGCATCCGTCGCCGACTTGGGCCCGCGCTCCTTGAACGTCGTCATCGTCGTTGCACCGCCTTCGCGTAGAGGTCGAGGAGCCGTGAGTCGGGGTCGTACCGCCGCTTCGCGGCGCGGTAGGCGTCGCCGCCGTAGAGCGCGTCGAACTCGTCGCGCGGGTAGAAGGCGTCGGAGTACAGCGACTTGTGCCCGTCGAGCTCGCCGACCTTGTGCTCGATCCGCCGGTTCGTCGCGCCCTCGCTCGAGCCGACCGGCACGGTCGACCAGAAGCCGACGTTCACGTAGGTGCGGTGCGGCTCGAGCGGGTACAGCGGCCAGTCGGTGTCGTAGCGCGGTCGCAGCGGGCACAGCCAGATCGGCTCGATCGGCACCTCGGCGAGGAACCAGTCGAGGAACTCCGCGGTCCGCTCGATCGGGATCTCGACGTCCTGGATCACGCGCTCGCGCGGCGGCCGGCCGCGCAACCGTTCGATGCGGTTTCCGATGTCGTACCGCCGTTCGAGCTTCATGAGCTTCCAGTACGCGCTGCTGCGTCGGTAGCGCCGCGGCCAGAGCCGGCGAACGAGCGGATGCTGCGCGCCGAACGCCTGCGAGCACCAGAACCAGTCGGTGTCCCACCGCCACAGGTAGTCGTGGATCGTGAGCCGGTCGTGCGTCGCGCCGTCCGCATGCTGGATGGAGCGGTAGAAGATGCGCTGGCCGGTGTAGTCGCTGGTCGGGCCGGATGCCGCGGTCTGCACGCCCACGCAGAGGTAGCTCTCGTCGGCGCTGAAGACGACCCCGTCGAGGTAGTCGACGCGGGTGCCGTCGTCGAGGGCGCCGGTCTCGACGATGCGGTCCATCGCGGCGACGAGGTCGGCGAGGGCGTGGAACCGCAGGTGCGTGAGCGCGACGTACGGCTGGACGGGCTCCAGCTCGATGCGCAGGCGTACGGCGTAGCCGAGCGTGCCGTACGAGTTCGGGAACGCGTGGAACAGGTCGGCGTGCGCCGTCGGCGAGGCGGTCACGATCTCGCCGGCGCCGGTGAGGATGTCGAGCTCGAGCACCGACTCGTGCGGCAGCCCATTGCGGAACGACGTCGACTCGATCCCGAGCCCCGTCACCGCGCCCCCGAGCGTGATGGTCTTCAGCTGCGGCACCACCAGCGGCGCCAACCCGTGGGGCAGCGTCGCCGCGACGAGATCCTCGTACGTGCACATGCCGGCCACGTCGGCCGTCCGTGCCTCCGCGTCGACCGCGATGACCTGCGTCAGCCCCGACGTGTCCAGGCCCCGCGCCTCGACCCGGTCACGCGACCGGAACAGGTTCGACGTCGGCTTGGCCAGCCGCACCGTCGCCGCCGCGGGCAGGGCCCGGTAGCTCTCCAACAGGCGCTCCACGCCGTCGGCGTGAGCGGCTCGTGCGTCAGTCGCGTCGGTCGCAGGAGCGGACACATTCTCACGGTAGTCCTCGGGACCGGCAGTCCGCGCGGATTCCGCCCGCTCTCGGCATGGGTTCCTCCCGCATCTGCACGGCCATCCACAGCCATCGCAAACGTGCCACGACTGCTGCGGCGCGTCCAACGCCTCGAGTCGGATCAGTTCGGCGTGACCGCGACTTCCGCAGTGTCTTCGGTCACAGCGATGCGGCCGAACCCGACCCTCTAATCAAGCAATTGCGCGACAGCGAGGCGTTCGCCACCAACGAGAGGCTGGTGCTCACCGGCGCTGGGATGGCGGTGGGCGGCGGCTGAACGAGTCGACACGACGCGAGGTGCGCCTGATCGCACGGCGACAGCTCGATCGGGGAGGAAGCCACACTGGAATGGCGCCCGAGGGCGCTTACACGGCAGCGGAACGTGCTGCATACGCGTGGGGCCGACCGGAACAACTCAAGCACCGCATCCAGACGGGGTTCCGGGGCGGACGTCGGTCGCGGGAGTGTCGGCGCTTGGGTGCATAGTGCTACTGATCGACATGAAGCGTATTTACCTTGACCAGCTGCATTGGGTCGCGCTCGCGCGCGTGGCGATGGGCATCGAGACGTCGCAGTCTCGACGAGATGTCTACGACCTCGTCCGATATGCGAGCGAGAACGGTCTGGCTTCGTTTCCGCTCTCGGCGGCGCGCTACGAGGAGACACTCAAGCGCGGTGATCCGCGCTCTCGACAAGAACTCGGCACGGTGATGCATCAGCTATCGCGAAGTCATGCGATGTCAGGGATCAACGAGCTGCTGCGACCCGAAGCCGCGATCGCCCTCGCCGCCTGGCACTCTCTGCCTGCGCCGCCCGAGCCTCAGGTCTTCGGAATCGGGCTGAAGCATGCTTTCGGAATTCCATGGATGAACTACTTCTCTTCGGAGGAGGTCGAACGGCGCGCAGTCGCTGCATATGGACGCGACGCTGTTGACAACTACTTCGAGGAATCTCTGATAACGGGCCCCGCGGAGAGGCTGCCTTCAAATGGCATCGAACGCCCGTCAGATAAGTGGAACCAAGCGCAACTTGATGGTGAACGGGCCATCACCGCTCGCATTTCGGCGGCCGGTCACTCTCCGCAGCGTGGCCGCGACATCGTCATGTACGAGGAGGGATCTCACGCGCTGAACGCAGTCAACGAACTCGCCGCAGAGAATGGCCTGCCGGCGGTGATGCCCGAATCTCGCGACGATGTCGAAAGGATCGTGTATTCGATGCCATCCAAGGCGGCCCTAACGCGAATGCGCATGTCTGCACACGAGAACGAGCGATTCAAATGGGAATTGGGCGATCTCGGCGACTTGACTGGACTTGCTCCGGCTGCCGCGTACTGCGACGTCGTAGTTACAGAGAAGAAATGGGGCTCAATCTTGACGCGTCATCAGCAGCACCTGAAGGCCCGCATCACCACACGACTCGAGGATCTTCCCGACCTGCTCCTAGTTGATTGAACCGAGCGGCGGGCGCACATCGTTGCCCGTCTCATGCTGCACGACGCCATTCCGCAGACTCAAGTCAGCCGGGCCGTTACGCGACGCTGCACTTCGGGCCGAGGAGGCACCGATGGCGCCAGAGTACGACCGATCTCGTCGGTCAGCTCGACTGCAAGTTCATCCACTTCACTAAAGTCCGTTCCACCCCCAGGAAGTGTCCCGGCAACGTGGAAGTGAAGGTGTGGGATCGCTTGGCGGGCGGACTTGCCATTGTTCTGCCAGACGGCTATTCCCGGGCGCTCGAAGGTCAAATCGATTGTGCGCGCGGCGTCGCGGATCGCAATCATTAGGTCCCGCGCCTCCCAGTCCGCAAGGTCCAGCAAAGTAGGGATATGCCGCGTCGGAATCACCAGCACGTGGCCGACCCCGCGTTGTTCGCGCGTTACGAGCACAGCTACTCGCTTCTCTCGCCACAGCACGGTGTACGGCCGATTGCCACTCAAGTAGTCGCAGAAGGCACACCGCTCCTCGTGTGGGAGGCTGATCGACCCGTTCATCGCGAGGGCCTAAGCGAGTTGAGGAAAGCTTGAATCTCCAGGTGGTCGAGAGCGTCGTATTGCTTCGGCGGCGCGACAATTACAAGTTCATCGCAAACCTTCTGAGTTCTCGACGCGAGAATGAATGAGAGCGCGATGAAGCGCACTGAATCCACCGAGGGCAGGACGGGCGAAAGCTTTGATTGCCCTCCACCGATCATTGGGATGCACACACGACCACCGTTGCTCTCGCTCCGAACGACCTTCCACAGTTCGCTGAGGCTATTCCACACGCCATCTGTCGTTGTTGAGGCAGTGCTCTTTGCGTCCATCAGCGTATACGCCACGAGGAAATACCGTCGCGCGTTTGACCGCAACGCGATCGTCGTGCCTAGAGGGTAACGGACGCTCTTCCCCAACTTTCCGGCGATGGTTCCGATTGGAGTTGCTGTGGCGAGTTGGGTTTCGATGTCCTCGTCTAGCTTCGCAATGTCGTTGCCATACACGCGCTGAAGAAACTGGCCTTGAACGCTGCTCGTCGCGATGTAAGGGGAAGCGGTGTCGAATGTGTCGCTGACGCCGATGACCAAATGCGAATCAGGCTGCTCCAGCAGGTCGCCCCGCACTAGCCGTATGATGGTCGACGGTGCGCGATACTGTGTCTCGATCGGCCGAGGCCAGGCGCGGGCGAACCCATAGATAGCAGAGGCGGCGAGACCGCACGGGGCCATCCACCCATTCGTCTCGAAGAGATCTGGCACGAACAGCACAACCACGCCGGCCACGACTGCGAGAACACCAAAGCCAGCGAACGCATGTGTCGCGAACAGTTTCCAGAACCGTCGCGTGCGGAGGTCGCGAACAACCGACTCCACTAGAGGCCAAGCTTCGTGTATGTGTCCGCCTCGTAGTAGTGCGGACCGGTCCTGTCGCTACCTGCGAAATTCGGGGCGTAGTAATCCAGTGCGTACTTGATGATCGCGGGCTGGAATGACACTGAAACCGTGTAGTAGTCCGCGTCAAGGAGCGGTCTCGGGATGAAGCTTCGATCGATGCCCCGATCCCCGTCCAGATTGGCCACCACGACCGGCAAGTTGAACTCCATCAGTACTTTGACCTCATGAGCGAGGAAGGACAACCCGTCGGATCCCTTCCGGTTCGCATCTGAGCTGCCCAGCAACACGATCTGCTTGGCGTTCTTCATCCGCTCTCGAAGATTGCGTTTGATCGTCTCGGGCCGGCTTGTATCGCGGGAGATGAAGAGGTCGTGCGCGTCGTAGAAGTTGAAATCGATGTTCTTGTTCTCGCGCCATGCCTCCATGAGGCGATAGGACCTAATGTCCTCGCTCGCGAAGGCGACGTAGGTCTTGTTCCTGTAGCTCATGAACCCTCTATTCGACGTCGGGTGTCCCCCAGCCTTTCTATCGTGCGCCGCCGACATCGCGCGGCCGCGCGCGATCAAGTGCTGATTTCATCTCCCAACGATTCGGTCGCGACACGCAACGTATCGTCGTAAGCAGTCAGCTGTTCTGCCTTTGAACTACATCCCAATGGAGTGGAGATGACGGGGGTCGAACCCGCATTAGCTGATTTTGTGAGACGCCTGGTCGTGAGCCAGCGCGGCCGATGCCGAGCGTCCCTATATGAGTTGACTAGAAGTCCCAGTCCTCGTCCTCCGTGTTGACCGCCTTGCCGATCACGTACGACGAGCCCGACCCCGAGAAGAAGTCGTGGTTCTCGTCGGCGTTCGGCGAGAGCGAGGCGAGGATCGCCGGGTTCACGTCGGTGACCGAGGAGGGGAACATCGACTCGTAGCCCAGGTTCATGAGTGCCTTGTTGGCGTTGTAGTGCAGGAATTTCTTGACGTCTTCCGTGAGGCCGAGACCGTCGTAGAGGCTCTGCGTGTACTGCACCTCGTTGTCGTAGAGCTCGTAGAGCAGCGAGAACGTGTAGTCCTTGATCTCGTCGCGCTTGGCCTGGTCGACCAGCTCGAGTCCTCGCTGGAACTTGTAGCCGATGTAGTAGCCGTGCACGGCCTCGTCGCGGATGATGAGGCGGATGAGGTCGGCCGTGTTGGTGAGCTTCGCGCGCGACGACCAGTGCATCGGCAGGTAGAAGCCCGAGTAGAAGAGGAACGACTCGAGCAGCGTCGAGGCGACCTTACGCTTCAGGGGCTCGTCACCTCGGTAGTACTCCATCACGATGGAGGCCTTCTTCTGCAGGTGCTCGTTCTCGACCGACCAGCGGAACGCCTCGTCGATGTCCTTCGTCGAGCAGAGCGTCGAGAAGATCGACGAGTAGCTCTTCGCGTGCACCGACTCCATGAACGCGATGTTCGTGTACACCGCCTCCTCGTGCGGGGTCAGCGAGTCGGGGATGAGCGAGACCGCGCCGACCGTGCCCTGGATGGTGTCGAGCAGCGTGAGGCCGGTGAACACCCGCATCGTCGTGGTCTGCTCTTCGGGGGTCAGCTGGTTCCACGACTGCACGTCGTTCGACAGCGGCACCTTCTCGGGCAGCCAGAAGTTGTTGACCAGGCGGTTCCAGACCTCGAGGTCCTTGTCGTCCTGGATGCGGTTCCAGTTGATGGCGTTGACGTGGCTGACCAGCTTGACCGGCGCGACGTGGGCCGGGTCGTTGGTGGCCGAGTTCACCGGGTCGGTGAGAGTCATCCGTTCTGTCCTTATCTTCAGGAGTCGGTCTCGATATGGGGTCTCGATACGCTCCGGCTTCGCCGGTGCAACTCGACCACCGGAACGTGAGAAATGCTCATAGTGTGCACGAGACGCACATTTCCAGCTCTGTGCCCTCGAGCGCCTGCTGACGCAGCCGGATGTAGTAGATCGTCTTGATGCCCTTGCGCCAGGCGTAGATCTGGGCCTTGTTGATGTCGCGGGTCGTCGCGGTGTCCTTGAAGAACAGCGTGAGCGAGAGGCCCTGGTCGACGTGCTGCGTCGCCGCGGCGTAGGTGTCGATGACCTTCTCGTAGCCGATCTCGTACGCGTCCTCGTAGTACTCGAGGTTGTCGTTCGTCATGAACGGCGCCGGGTAGTAGACGCGGCCGAGCTTGCCTTCCTTGCGGATCTCGATCTTCGACGCGATCGGGTGGATCGACGACGTCGAGTTGTTGATGTACGAGATCGAGCCGGTCGGCGGCACCGCCTGCAGGTTCTGGTTGTAGATGCCGTGCTCCTGGATGGAAGCCTTCAGCTCCTGCCAGTCGTGCTGCGTCGGGATGTGCACGCCGGCGTCGGCGAAGAGCTCGATGACCCGTGCGGTCTGCGGCACCCACGCGGCATCCGTGTACTTGTCGAAGAACTCGCCCGACGCGTACTTCGAGTCGGCGAAGCCGTCGAAGGCCTCGCCGCGCTCGATCGCGATCTGGTTCGACGCGCGCAGCGCGTGGAAGAGCACCGTATAGAAGTAGATGTTCGTGAAGTCGATGCCCTCCTCGCTGCCGTAGTGGATGCGCTCGCGGGCGAGGTAGCCGTGCAGGTTCATCTGCCCGAGGCCGATGGCGTGCGACTTGTCGTTGCCGTCTTCGACGGACCGCACCGACGAGATGTGCGACATGTTCGAGACGGCGGTGAGGCCGCGGATGGCGGTCTCCACCGTCTTGCCGAGGTCGGGCGAGTCCATCGACAGCGCGATGTTCATCGACCCGAGGTTGCACGAGATGTCCTTGCCGATCTGGGCGTACGACAGGTCTTCGTTGTAGGTCGTCGGCGTGTTGACCTGGAGGATCTCGGAGCACAGGTTCGACATGTTGATCCGGCCCTTGATCGGGTTGGCCTTGTTCACCGTGTCCTCGAACACGATGTAGGGGTAGCCCGACTCGAACTGGATCTCGGCGATCGTCTGGAAGAACTCGCGCGCGTTGATCTTCGTCTTCTTGATGCGCGGGTCGTCGACCATGGCGCGGTAGTTCTCGGTGATCGGCACGTCGCCGAACGGCTTGCCGTAGACGCGCTCGACGTCGTACGGCGAGAAGAGGTACATGTCCTCGTTGTTCTTCGCGAGCTCGAACGTGATGTCGGGCACGACGACGCCGAGGGAGAGCGTCTTGATGCGGATCTTCTCGTCGGCGTTCTCGCGCTTGGTGTCGAGGAACCGCATGATGTCGGGGTGGTGCGCCGACAGGTACACGGCGCCGGCGCCCTGGCGCGCGCCGAGCTGGTTGGCGTACGAGAACGAGTCCTCGAGGAGCTTCATCACGGGGATGATGCCCGACGACTGGTTCTCGATCTGCTTGATGGGCGCACCCGACTCGCGGATGTTGCTGAGCAGGAGTGCCACGCCGCCGCCGCGCTTCGACAGCTGGAGCGACGAGTTGATGCCCCGCGAGATGGACTCCATGTTGTCTTCGATGCGGAGCAGGAAGCACGAGACGAGCTCGCCGCGCTGCGCCTTGCCCGTGTTGAGGAACGTCGGCGTCGCCGGCTGGAAGCGGCCGGAGATGATCTCCTCCACGAGCTCGGTCGCGAGCTGCTCGTCGCCCTGCGCGAGGCCGAGCGCGGTCATCACGACCCGGTCCTCGAAGCGCTCGAGGTACCGCTTGCCGTCGAAGGTCTTCAGCGTGTAGCTCGTGTAGTACTTGAACGCGCCGAGGAAGGTCTCGAAGCGGAACTTCTTCGAGTACGCCAGGTCGTTGAGCTGCTGGATGAACTCGAACGAGTACATGCCGAGCGTCTCGGGCTCGTAGTACTCCTTCTCGACGAGGTAGTCGAGCCGCTCCTTCAGCGAGTGGAAGAAGACCGTGTTCTGGTTGACGTGCTGGAGGAAGTACTCCCGCGCCGCCTCCTTGTCCTTCTCGAACTGGATCTTCCCGTCGGCACTGTAGAGGTTCAGCATCGCGTTCAGGGCGTGGTAGTCCATCCCCGAGTTGCTCGAGCGCGGTGCGTCGATGACCGCTACGCCACTGTCGCCTGCGGCGCCTGCTGCTGCGTTGACCAAAATGCGTCCAATCCCTCGTCGACGGCGCGAACGTCGTCTGGTGTTCCGAATACTTCGAAGCGGTAGAGGTGCGGCACATGGCACTTCGCGGCGACGATGTCGCCCGCGAGGCCGTAGGCCGCCCCGAAGTTGGTGTTTCCGGCGGCGATCACGCCGCGGATGAGTGCGCGGTTGTGCGGGTCGTTCAGGAACCTGATGACCTGCTTGGGCACGGCGCCCTTGCCGTCCCCTCCCCCGTAGGTCGGGACCACGAGGACGTAGGGCTCGTCGGCGACGAGCGCGGCATCCTTCGCATGGAGCGGGATGCGCGCCGCCGGCCGGCCGAGCTTGTCGATGAAGCGCGCGGTGTTGCCCGACACGCTCGAGAAGTAGATGAGGTTCGTCATGTCACGCCCCCGTGGCCGGTGGTCGAGTGCTGGTGGTCGAGTAGCACGCGAAGCGCGCGTATCGAGACCGGCGTATCGAGACCTGGCGTACGAGACCCCGCTACGCCAGCCGAGAGGCCAGCTCGTCGATCTTGTCGGGGCGGAAGCCCGACCAGTGCCCCTCGTCGGTGATGACGACCGGGGCCTGCAGGTAGCCGAGCTCCTTGACGGCGGCGAGGGCGGTCTCGTCCTGCGAGACGTCGAGCACCTCGTACTCGATGCCCTTGCTGTCGAGGGCGCGGTACGTGGCATTGCACTGGACGCAGGAAGGCTTGGTGTAGACCGTGACCGTCATCTCTGTGACCCCTCTTCTCTGGCTCCTGGAGGAGCCGTTCCCCCGGTGTTGCTTCAACTCTTCGATACTACATCTTGTGTCTGGGCAAATGCACGACCACAAGATGATGTAGTTACATCCGTGTAGTTTTCCACCGCGTTCTCCACCGTTCACTCACAGGCCGAAGCCGGTCTGATCGGCGGATTTCCGCGGTTCGGATTCGGGTTCTCCACAGGCCTGCTCATCTGTGCAGAGCTGGCCTGTGAATGGATGTCGGGCGTGTCGTCGGCGTGTCGCCCGCGCACCACGCCGGCTCGAGGCATCCGCACCGCCCTCGCGACGATGCCACGACCCCCGCTGGCGACGGCTTCACGCGACATACCGGCTCCCCCGACCCGACATCTGGCCCTCATCGGCCCGCCGACCACAACATCTGGTGGCGTCCGGCTGTAATGCTGCCACCACCCACCGACATTCCGGCGACGGATGCCACGGCGCGTCGTGGCAGGACCCGCGCCGATCAGCGCGCGGCGCGCGCTCCGACGCTCAGCCCAGCCGCTCGGCGAGGTGAATCGTGACGTCGTCGCCGTCGGCCTTGCCGATCGCCCAGCGGATCGCGGCGGTGATCGGCAGCTTGTGCGTGCCGTCGCCGAGCGCCATGAAGGCACCCCGGAACGGCTTGCCGTCGACGGTGCCGGCGACCTTGACGAGCCCGCGGGTGCCGAAGATGCGTGCGGAGTCGGGGAGCTGGACGCAGGTCCAGGTGTCGCCCTCGCGCACCTTGCCGAGCGTCGCGGTGAAGGTGATGTCGAGCGGTCCGGTCGCGGTCATGGTTCCTCCAGGTCGTGGTCCTGCGACGGTCAGGCGAAGACGCCGACGATCGCCCCGATCAGGACGAGCTTGATCGCCCAGTCGAGCAGGTGGATCGCGGCGACGGGGATGGGCACGTTCTCGTGGATGACGGCGCCCATGAGCAGCACCGCGGGGAGCACGGCGAGCGCGAGCCCGAGCACCGCGCCGGCCGCGGCGCCAGACCAGCCCGCGGCGATCAGCAACCCGGCGACGAGCGCGGCGACGAGGAGGCTGCGCAGGAGCACCGCCGCCATCTGCATGGGGACCGGGATGCCGGGCCGCGGGGTGCTCGCGCTGGCGACCACCGCGGCGACGCGCGGCACGGCGTACAGGGCGGCGCTCGCGATGAAGGACGCGACGGTCGCGATCGCGACCCCGAGGACGACCATGTCAACCCCTTAGTACTGTGCGGTACTAATACGTTACGCGCGGTGATCAGTACGGTCAAGTACTAATATCGAGCCATGGATGCACGCGTGCCGCGGCGAGGTCGACCCTCCGGACGCACCGGGACCGCGCTGCTCGCGGTCGCGCGCGAGGTGTTCCTCGAGCGCGGCTTCGCGGGGACCTCGATGGACGAGGTGGCCGCGCGCGCGAAGATCTCGAAGTCCTCGCTGTACCGGGAGCATCCGTCGAAGGACGCCCTCTACGCCGCGGTCGTCACCGACTGGGCGGCCGCGGGCCGGGGAGCGATGCGGCCGGCGATCGATCGCCTGGTCGCGAGCCGCGACATCCGCGAGGGCCTGATCGAATGGGGCGGGTCCCTGCGCAGGTCGATCCTGCACCCGTCGGTGGTGGCGATGCGGCGGCTCGTCATCAGCGAGGCGCCGACGCAGCCCGAGGTCGCCGCCACCTACCTCGATGAGAGCTGGCGGGCGAACATCGCGACGTTGGCCGACGCACTGGAGCGCATCGCGCGAGACGGGCGGCTCGACGTTCCCGACCCCGCCGCGGCCGCCGAGCAGTTGACCTGGCTGGTCGTCGGCGCGCCGCTCAACGCCGTCCTCCTGGAGTCCGATCCGGACGCCGACGACGTGGTCGCGGCGATCGACGTCTTCCTGGCGCGGTACGGCGTTTCCGCGACCGCGCCATCCGCGCCCCCTACCGCGCAGCGCCCCGACCGGGCTAGCCTGACGGCGGACCAGTAGCCGACGCAGACCGCCCTGCGAAGGAAGGACCGCATGTCGCACACCGTGATCTCGCACGACGGCGCCTCGATCGCCTACGACCGCGAGGGCGAGGGCCCTCCGGTGATCCTCGTCGGCGGAGCGTTCCAGTTCCGCGCCTTCGACCCGACCACGAAGCAGCTCGCGACGCTCCTCGCCAGGCGCGGCTACACGGTCGTCAACTACGACCGGCGCGGACGCGGCGAGAGCGCCCACGACGTGCCGATGGGCCTGCACGAGACGCTCGCCGACCTCCGCGCCATCGTCGCGGAGCTCCAGCGCATCCACGAGCTCGGCGAGGGCGTCGCCCTCTTCGGCAACTCGTCGGGCGGGGCGATCGCGCTCGCGGCCGCGGCGCACGGGCTGCCCGTGACCGCGATCGTCGGCTTCGAGGTGCCGATCGGCGCCGAGCAGGGGCCGGAGGGCGAGGAGTTCCTCGCCGGCATCCGCGAACGCGTCGCGGGCGACGACCCCGACGCGGTCGTCGAGTACTTCATGAAGGACATGCCGCCCGAGTGGCTCGAGCAGGCCAAGGGCACCCCGGCCTGGCCCCTCATGGTGCGCATCGGCCCGAGCCTCGAAGCGGATGCCGAGTCCCTCGCCTGGGCCCAGTCCGCGCCGCACGCCGAGCTGTTCGGGTCGATCCAGGCGCCCACGCTGGTGCTCGTCGGCGAGGAGGACGCCCCAGCCGAGATGGCGCCGGCGGCGGAGGCCATCGTCGCCGCGATGCCGAACGCATCGCGCGGCACGGTGCCCGCGGTGCAGCACTCGTGGCAGCCGGAGACGATGGCGGCGGCGATCGCCGACTTCCTCGACGCGCACGTCGCGCGCTGAGCGCGCGGCGCTCGCTGAGCGCTGAGTGCGGGGCGCTCGGGTGCCCCGCGCCATCCCCTTCATGCACGCGACCCGAGGCGCGCACCCCGCGCCATCCGGGTGCATGAGGATCCGAGCGTCAGGCCCTCCCAAGCCTGCATCGCCCGGATTCTCATGCACGAGCCTCAGGCGGTGGACCGTGCGATTCGGCTCATGTGCACGGCGATGCACATGAGCCGCTCGGGACACTCCGTCGGGGCCGGTGAACACGACGGAGGGCGCCGCCCGCCGAAGCGGGCGACGCCCCCGATCAGGTGAGCGGATGCCGCGGCGTCAGCCGGCCGCGCAGAGCTCGCCGTTCAGCGTGAACGCGCTCGGCGCCGTGTTGTCACCCCCGTTCACGCGTCCGTTGAACCCGACCTCGATGCTCGAGCCAGGCTCGATGCGACCGTTCCACGGCAGGTTCGTCGCGGTGACCGATGAGCCGTCCTGCGACCAGAACGCGTCACGGCCGTTGCGGACCGTCTGCGAACCGTCGAACTCGAAGCCGAGCTCCCATCCGTCGATCGGCTCGTCGCCGACGTTGGAGAGGGTGAGCGTCGCGTCGAACGCCTTCTTCGAGTTGCCCTCGACCACGTAGGAGACCTCGCAGGTCGGCACGTGCTCGGCGAGCGTGAGGAACGTGATCGAGTACGCCGGGAAGTCGTACGTGAACTCGTTCCCGCCGCCGCTCCACGAGCGGTCGACCGGGACGAGGTGCTCCGGTTCGGCCTTCGTGTTCACGTCGCCCGGCGCGCCGACCATCTCGGTCACCGCGACCTCGTCGTCGACGACCATGCCGCCGGTCACCGACACCGCCGTGCGCGCGGTGGCGCCCGTCGGGTTCACGACCTTCAGCACGGTGTCGCCGGTCTCCTCGTCGTGCGTGACGACCTGGTAGAGGCCCTTCGCGCTCGGCTCGGTGTAGGTGAGCTGCAGCTCGCCGTCGAGGTAGAGCGAGATGGTCGAGCCATCCACGACCACCGTCACGTGGTAGTCGCGCCCGGTCTGGATCGAGTGGCCCTCGACCGCGGCGACCTCGTTCGCGCCGCCACCCGATGCGTGCTGGAGGGCCTGCCGGCTGTTGTTCCACCCGCCGAGGTTCCACCAGTAGTAGTCGTTCGCGCCGCCGGCGGCGAAGCCGACGAGGAAGCCCTCCGACCCGGCGAGCTTGCGCGCGTCGAGTTCGAGCGTGTAGTTCGACCAGTCCTGCGCGTAGGCGTCGGGCATGAGCGACCGGGCGTCGGTGACCGACGTCGACGACTGCACGTACTCGCCGCCCTGCACGGCCCAGCTGCCCGCCACGGGCGACCAGTCCGATCCGGCGTCGAACGACTGCGAGTACAACTCGTCGCCGCTCGCATTCGAGGTGACCCGCACGTCGTCGTACGCCGCGCTCGTCGCCCACGTGGACAGGAAGACCCCGCCGTCGAGGTCGTTCGCGGCATCCGCCTCGGAATGGGTCGACGGAACCACCTCGTCGCCGACGTTCGTCATGAACATCTGCTGCGTGTAGTAGTTCACCGAGCCCCACGACTCGTCGTTGTCGAACCACATCATGTCGGGCGCCCACTGCACGTGGTCCTCGTTGGCGAACATCGGTGCGTACGACGCGAGCTCCACGAGGTCGGAGTTGCGCTCGAGGCCCGTCATGTAGGCGGCCTCGGCGAGCGCGTTGCCGAACGTGTTGCCGCGCGAGGCGTACTCGCCGAGGAACACGTGCGGTCCCTCGCGGTCGTACGCGTCGTAGCGCTCCGAGTTCTGGAGGAACCAGGTCGGGTCGTTGTAGTAGTGCTCGTCGACCATGTCGACGCCCTGCGCCCGGTTGAACTCCCACAGTTCGTCGAAGCGCGCGCCCGTGTCATCCGGCCCCGAGTTCGAGATGATCGTGATCTCGGGGTGGGCGGCCTCGATCGCGTCGCGGAACCTCGGGAAGTTCGCCTGGAACGTGTCGGTGTTCTCCTCGTTGCCGAGGCCGATGTAACGCAGGTCGAAGGGCTCCGGATGTCCCAGCTCGGCGCGCTTCGCGCCCCATTCGGTCGTCTCGGCGTCGCCCGTGGCGAACTCGATCAGGTCGACCGTGTCCTGCACCCAGCGATCAATGCGCGCGTCATCCGTCATTTCCGGGATGTTGCTGCCGCACCCGTTCGCCCCGACCGACACCACGGGAAGCGGTGTTGCGCCGAGGTCCTCGGCCCACTCCATGTACTCGAGGTAGCCGATGCCGTACGACTGGTTGTAGCCCCAGAAGTTCCAGTTGGTCGGGCGCTCCTCGACCGGTCCGATGGTCTCCTTCCACTGGTAGGTGCGCCGGCGGTCCTGGCCGTCGGACTCGAGGTAAGTGTCGAACGTGCCGACGTTGGTGACGCACCCGCCGGGGAAGCGGAGGAAGCTCGGCTCGAGCTCCGCCACCTTCTCGGCGAGGTCCTTGCGGAGCGGGCTCTTGCCGTTCACCGGCCCGACCCACGTGTCGACCGGGAACAGCGAGACCATGTCGAGCTGCACCGTTCCCGCCCCGCCCGTGAGGACGACCAGGCGGCCGGCGTCGGTGGTCGCGTTCGCGGTGAGCCGCACCTCGACCTGGCGCCAGGTGTCGTCGCCCGCGATCGAGACGGTGCCGAGCGCGAACTGCTCCGTGCCGTCGGCGTTCTCGATCGCGACGGTCAGCTGCTGCGCGGTCGCCGACCGGGTCCACACCGAGAAGTCGTAGCTCTCCCCCTCCTCCACGGCGACGCCGCGGTTGTACCCGAGGTTGCGCACGCCGACGCCCGGGCCGCCCGCCGTCACCGTGAGCGACGCGCGGTTCGAGTCGTTCAGCCAGCGGGCTCGGTCGCTGCCGACCGCGATCGAACCGGCGGCGCCGCGCTCGACCTTCTGCCACGCGGTGAGGCCGTTGAACGACGCGTTGTCGGCCGTCGAGAACTCGAAGGACCGGTTCCGCACGAGCTCCGCGTAGAGCCCGCCGTCGGCGGCGTAGTTGATGTCCTCGTAGAAGATGCCGTACAGGTCGTCGCTCATCTCGGTGCGCTCGGCCGCCGTGTCGATCTCGATCGAGTGCTCGGCGATCTCGACCGGCACGATCTCGAGTCGCGCGGCATCCGCCGCCTCCCCGATCACGAGCCGGCCGTCGGCGTCGACGCCCGCGTACCCCGCGCCGTCGGCCGTGCGCAGCGCGACCTTGCCGCCGCCCACGTCGGTCAGGCGGAACGCCGTGGGCTCGTCGCCCTCGCCGCCGAACGCGACGCGCCCGTCGCGGACGACGACCGGCCGGTCGCCGCCCTGCTCGCGAAGGGCGATGGGGCGAGCGGATGCCTCGCCGGCGAGCTCCTCCGCCGTGAACGCGAGCTCGGCGAACGGGCGGTCCTCCACGAACCGGATGGTCGCGTCGCCGTCGCCCGCGTCCCCGTCTTCGGCGAGGTGGCTCGCGTCGGCGTCGCGGGTGAGCGTGAACGCGCCCTCGGGAACCAGGTCGGCGCCCTCGGGCTCGACGATCGCGAGGTAGTCGAACGTCGCCTCGTGGCTCGGCGCGCTGCCCGCGGCGAGCGCGTAGAGCCCGATGCGGGTGACGTCGAAACCGACGGTCGCCCGTGCGGCCTCGGCCCACTCGAACCCGGTCCAGTAGCTCGTCACGATCTCGTCGCCCGTGCGCTGCACGCGCAGGTACTCGTGCGTCGAGCCGGGGCGGGCGGTGAACGTCGAGCGGTAGACCGCGTTCTCCTCCACGCCGTTCTCGATGACGGTCGGGCCGCCCGGCGCGAAGCTCACGTTGGTGAGGCCCGCGCGGACGTAGTCGTCGAAGCCCGCCATGGCGATGAGGCCGGCGCCCTGGAAGTCGCGCGCGACCGCGCCCGTCACCGACGTGTACGCGGTGAAGTCGCCGACGGGCACGTCGACGAGGAACACGTTGTCGGCCGTGTTGTCGCCCTGGTACGTGTCGCCCCGCTGCGACTGGATCGTGAGCGAACCCGGGTTCTCGGTCAGCGACCACGCGCTCGGGATCTCGGAGACGATGCTCCACCGGTCGTCGAGCGTCTCGTCGTCGAACTCGTCGATCCAGGCGTCGTCGGGCAGTTCGGGCGCCGCGGGTGTCGCGACCGTCACGGTCGCCTCGCCGGAGGTGCCGCGGGTCGAGCTCGCCGTGATCGTCGCGGTGCCGTCGCCGACCGCGGTCACGATGCCGTCGGCGTCGACTGTGGCGACCGACTCGTCGCCCGAGCCCCAGGCGACGGTGCGGTCCTCCGCGGTGACGGGCGTGACGGATGCCTCGAGCTGCCGCGTCTCGCCGGGGGCGAGCGCGACCTCGGACGGCGCGACCGTGACGCCCTCGGCGAGCGCGTCGGCCTGGTAGGTCTCGAGGAGGCGCTGGTACTCGCTCGCCGTTACGGGGATGACCGTGCCGTGGCGCGGGCTCTCGGGGAGCTCGGCGTCGGGCACCGCGGTCCACGCGGCGCTCGCGAGGTCGTTCGTCTCGAAGAGCATGTAGCCCTCGCCGCCGTGGTACGACGGCTGGTCCTGCAGAAGGTACCACGTGTCATCCGTGTTGCTCTCGAACATCGACGGACCCTCGCCGCCGGTGAACGCGCCGCCCCACGGGTTCGGCTCGCCGAACCCGACGCGCTCGGCCATGAGCTCCCAGCCGTCGCCGTCGGTCACGCCCTGCGTGAGCCGGAGCTCGGTCGAGCGCTCCTGGCGCATGCCCATGTACGACTCGTCCTTGGTGAGGCGGTAGTAGACGCCGTCCTCCTCGGCGATGGTCGAGTCGATCATGCCGCGACCGGCGCCCTGCGGCTCGTCGATCCAGACCTGCGGCTCGGAGAACGTGACGAAGTCGCGCGTCGTGGCGACCATCATGCGCTGGTAGCTCGTGGAGATGTCGCGCTGCTCGGGCGGCAGGTCGGCCGGGTAGAGCGCCGACGCCCAGTAGACGACGTACTCCCCCGCCGCGGCATCCCAGTGTGCCTCGGGCGCCCAGGTGTTGCCGGCGTTCTCGGGGGCGACGACGACCTCGCGCTGGTCGGACCAGTTCACGAGGTCGGTCGACTCCCAGACCATGATCGAGCGGCTGCCGGTCTCCTGCGCGTCGCCGAAGTTGCCGCCGCCGTAGATCTTCAGGTCGGTCGCGATGAGGAAGAAGCGGTCGCCCTCGGGGCTCCTGATGAGGAAGGGGTCGCGCAGGCCCTGCTCGCCGAGCGTCGAGGCGAGCACCGACTCGCCGTCGTTGAGGCTCATCCACGACTCGGGGTCGTTCCCGACGCTGGCCGCGAAGTAGATCTCCTCGCCGTCGGCGGTCGACTCCCCGACGAAGTGCGGGAAGAAGTAGGCCGAGTACGGCTCGGACTCGGGCAGCGGCAGGACGGTCGCGGCGTAGTCGTGCGTCGCCGTCTCGCCGTCAAGCGTCGCGGTCGCGGTGAGCGTGACCGCGACCGGGTCGTCGCCCGTCGCCGGGCGCGTCACGACTCCGTCGGTCGTGATGACCCCGGGGTCGCTCGTCGCCCAGTCGACCTCGGCGCCGCCCTCGCCCGTCGCGGGCAGCGTGAGGTTGCCGCGCACGTCGTCGAGGTTGGGGATCACGATGCCGGCCGCTGCGGCCTCGACCGGGGTCTCGGCGACGGCGGACGACGCCATGGTGATCGCCCCGAGCGGCGCGATCAGGGCGACCGCGACGGCGCCGGAGATCGGCAGCCTCGCGGTCCGGATGCCTCGGCGCGCGGCACCGGGCTCTCGTGCAGGGCGCGGCGAACGTGGGCCGCGCGTGGCTCGGGTCGTCATCGACCGTCCTCGCTCTCTTCGTCGGGAGTAAGTGATGGAGCACGCGTGAGCCGTCTGTTAGCGCTCACAATTGTGAACGCTAACAGCATCCGCTGTTGCGCGCCAGACCCCTGTTCAGCGAGATTTCATGACGAGCGGATGCCTCGGAGTGAGCGCTCACAAATCCGGAGATTGCGCTCCGCCCGCGTCGTTACCCGGTGCATGAGAATCCGGCATTGGGGCCGGCACCAGCCCGCACCACCCGGATCGTCATGCACGAGTCTTGGGCGGCGGACCGTGCGACGCCGCCCGGACTGCCGCTCGGCCGGATCGTCTCGGGCGCATGAGAATCCGGCCTACGGCCTCGCGTGCGCGGGCATCGCCCGGATTCTCATGTGCGAGTTCCAGACGGCGACGAGCGTCGGCGCAGCGCCGAGCGCGAAACCGGCGCGGAGGTCAGGAGGAGACGGCAGCACGGGAGCCCGACTTCGACGACGCGGAGGAGGGCGCCGAGGGTGCCGCGTCGCCGAGCGGCGCCGTGCTCGCGCGCACGATGAGGTCGGGCACGCGCGGCGCGGGCATCCGGTCGTCGTCGCCGAGCACGGCGAGCACGCCGGCCATGGCGTCGCGGCCGAGCTCGACGAAGTCCTGCCGGACGGTCGTGAGCGGCGGCGCGAAGAACTCCGCCTCGGGGATGTCGTCGAAGCCGACGACGCTCACGTCGCCCGGCACCGAGCGCCCCGCCTCGGCGAGCGCGTGGATCACGCCGAGCGCCATCTGGTCGTTGGAGACGAACACGGCGGTCATCTCGCGGTCCTCGGCGAGGGTGCGACCGTGCACGTAGCCGCTGCCGGGCGACCAGTCGCCGACGAGCGGCTCGCGGGCGGGCAGGCCGTGCTCGCCGAGTTCGGCGGCCCAGCCGCGCACCCGCTCGGCGCCGTCCATCGCGTTGGTCGGCCCGCTCACGTGCCGGATCTCGCGGTGGCCGAGCTCGATGAGGTGCCCGACGGCGAGGCGCGCGCCCGCGTACTGGTCGAGCCAGACGCGGTGCATCGAGCCCCGGTCCTCGGATGCCACGGCCACGACGGGCACGCCGAGCTCGATGCCGTCGAGCGCGTCGAGCGCCGCGCGCTGCGCGGCGATGAGCACGATCGCCTCGACGTTCTGGCGCACCAGGAGTTCGGCCGTGGAGCGCAGGCTCGCGGCATCCGTCTCGAGCATGCTCGCCGTGATGACCGAGTAGCGCGCATCGCGCGCGGCCTCGTTGAAGTGCAGCGCGGTGCTCGAGGGGCCGTAGTCGGGGGCGCCGGTCACGATGAGCCCGAGCGTGCGGGTGCGACGCGTGACGAGCGCCCGCGCGGCCGGCGACGGCACGTAGCGCAGCTGCTTGATGGCCTGCTCGACGCGGGCCCGCGTGGCGGGCCGCACGTTCGGCAGGTCGTTGAGCACGCGCGAGACGGTCTGGTGGGACACGCCGGCGAGCCTGGCCACGTCGAAGATCGTCGCGGCCCTGGCCTTCTCGTCGTCGCTCACTCTCCGACCGGCTCCCTGCCCCGCGCCTGCGGCGCGCTCGTTCCCCGCCATCATCCCATCCGCCGCCGCCCGGTGCGGGGAGGACGGACCCCCGCGAGCGGGGGCCGCCCTCCGTCGCCGCTCATCGTCGCCTGGCCGTGAGCACCTTCTGCAGGATGATGAACACGAGCAGCAGCGCGCCGATGAAGATCTTCGTCCACCACGACGAGAGCGTGCCCTCGAAGGTGATGATCGTCTGGATCACGCCGAGCACCAGGACGCCGAGCACCGAGCCGAGCACGAACCCGTAGCCGCCGGTGAGCAGGGTGCCGCCGATCACGACCGCGGCGATCGCGTCGAGCTCGGTGCCGATCGCCGTGAGCGGGTAGCCCGAGAGCGTGTAGAAGGTGAACAGCACGCCCGCGAGGCCCGAGCAGAAGCCCGAGATCACGTAGACGAGCACCTTGGTGCGCGCGACCGGCAGGCCCATCAGCAGGCCCGACTGCTCGCCGCCGCCGATCGCGTAGACCGTGCGGCCGAACCGCGTGCCGTGCAGCACCCAGACCGCGATGCCCACGACGACGAGCGCGATGATCACGCTCGGCGTGATCGACAGGCCGGCGCCGAGCGGGATACGCGAGACCGCGAGCTGGATGAACGTCGGGTCGGTGATCGAGATCGACGACTGGCTGATCACGTAGCAGAGGCCGCGCGCGAGGAACATCGCCGCGAGCGTCGCGATGAACGGCTGCACCTTGAACACGTGGATCATCAGGCCGACGAGAAGGCCCAGGATGCTCGTGAGCACGAGGATCAGCGGGATCACGACGCCCGGCGACCATCCGGTCTGCAACAGGCTCGCGGCGATCATGCCCGACAGCGCGACGACCGCGCCGACCGACAGGTCGATGCCGCCCGTGAGGATCACGAAGGTCATGCCGACCGCGAGCACGATGAGGTAGGCGTTGTCGACGAACAGGTTGAGGAACACCTGGCCGGAGAAGAACCCGCGGTAGCGGAAGCCGCCGATCACGAAGATCGCGACGAACAGCAGGCCGGTGACCGTGACGGGTCCGTACTTCGGGCTGGTGAGCACGCCGAGCGCCGCGGCGAGCGGGCGCCGGCGGCCTCGGCCCGTCGGGGCGGTTCTGGCGGGGCCGGTGCCCCGGCGCGGGCGCGGCGGGTGGTTCGTCGTGGGCGCCTCGAGGAGCTTCGTCATGATGCGGCGACCCCCTTCCCGGATCGGACGGCGAGGCGTCGTCGGAACCCGCTCAGCGCCTCGGCGGTGGTGGGCGACTGCAGCAGGCACACGATCGTGACGACCGCGGCCTTGAACACCATGGTCGCGATCGGCGGGATGCCGACCGTGTAGACCGTGGTCACGAGCGTCTGGATGACGAGCGCGCCGACGAGCGTTCCGACGAGCGAATACCGTCCGCCCGCGAGCGACGTGCCGCCGATGACGACCGCGAGGATCGCGTCGAGCTCGATGAAGAGGCCCGTGTTGTTGGCGTCGGCCGCCGCGGTGTTCGCGGTGAGGATGAGCCCCGCGATCGCCGCGCAGAGCGCGCAGAACGTGTAGACCGCGAAGAGCAGCCCGCGCGCCCGCACGCCCGCCTGGCGGCTGGCCTCGGGGTTGATGCCGACGGACTCGATGAACATGCCGAGCGCGGTGCGCCGCGTGAGGAGGGCCGCGAGCCCGAACACGACCGCCGCGATGATCACCGCGATCGGCACGCCGAGCCAGAACCCCGAGCCGAGGAACTTGAACGGCGGGCTGTTCACCGTGAGGATCTGCCCCTCGGTGATGAGCATCGCCACGCCGCGCCCCGCGGTCATGAGGATGAGCGTCGCGATGATCGGCTGGATGCCGAGCACGGCGACGAGGAACCCGTTCCACACGCCGAGCACGAGCGAGATGAGCAGTGCGACGGTCACTGCGACCGCCACGGTCGCGAGGCTGCCCGGGTCGGGCGAGCCGAGGATGATCGAGCACGCCACGGCGCCCGAGATCGCGGCGACCGCGCCGACCGAGAGGTCGATGCCGCGCGTCGCGATCACGAGCGTCATGCCGACGGCGATGATCAGGGTCGGCGCGCCGTTGCGCAGGATGTCGATGAGGCTGCCGAACAGCTGCCCGTCGCGGACCGTGATCTCGAAGAACCCGGGGAACGCGACCAGGTTGATCGCGAACAGCACGAGCAGCATCACGACCGGCCAGAACAGCCGGCTCGACGCCATCTTGGCGAGCGCGCTCACGAGCGGTCTCCTTCGGTGGTCGGGGTGGTGGGGGCGGTGGGGCCGGCGTCGGCGACCGAGCCGGCGGGGGCGGATGCCTCGCGGCCGGCGCCCGAACCGACGGCGGCGACCGCGACGGCCGGCGCGCGCTCGTCGAGCGCCTCGTCGTCGGAGGCGACGCGCCCGTCGGCGATGAGCGCGAGCAGCGAGTCGACCGTCAACCCGTCGTTCTCGAGGTCGGCGACGACGTTCCGGTCGCGCAGGACCACGACCCGGTGGCTGAGCCGCAGCACCTCCTCGAGCTCGGCCGAGATGAACAGCACGCTCATGCCGTTCTCGGCGAGGTTGAAGACGAGCTTCTGAATCTCGGCCTTCGCCCCGATGTCGATGCCGCGCGTGGGCTCGTCGAGGATCAGCAGGCGGGGTGCGATCGCGAGCCACCTGGCGAGCAGCACCTTCTGCTGGTTGCCGCCCGACAGGTTGCGCACGAGCGCGTCGGGGTTGCCGGGTCGGATGTTGAGGGCCTGGATGTAGGACTGCGCGAGCTCGTCCTGCTTCTTCTTCGGGATCGGCCGGAACCAGCCCCGATCGGCCTGCAGCGCGAGCACGATGTTGTCGCGCACGGTGAGCTCGCCGACGATGCCCTCGTCGCGGCGGTTCTCCGACGAGAACGCGATGCGCTTCGAGATGGCCTGACGCGGGGAGCGCAGCCGCACGTGCTCGCCGTGGATCGCGAGTTCGCCCGTGTCGGCGCGGTCGATGCCGCCGAGCAGGCGCGCGAGCTCGGTGCGACCCGAGCCGAGCAGGCCCGCGAGGCCGACGACCTCGCCGACCGCGATCGGCAGGTCGGCCGGCTCGATCGCGCCCCGGCGACCGAGCTTCGTCGCCGAGACGAAGGTCGCGGCATCCGTCTCGTCGACGACCGCGGCGTGCGCCCGGTGCTCGAGGTCGTCGAGTGCGGTGAGCTCCTTGCCGATCATCTTCTGCACGAGGTCGATGCGCAGCAGCTCGTCGACGAGGTACTCGCCCACGAGCTGGCCGTTGCGGAGCACCGTGAGGCGGTCGCAGATCTCGTACACCTGGTCGAGGAAGTGCGAGACGAAGAGGATGGCGACGCCCTGGTCCTTCAGCGAGCGGATGACGCGGAAGAGCTCGGCGACCTCGTCGGCGTCGAGGCTCGACGTCGGCTCGTCGAGGATCAGGACCTTCGCGTTCACGTCGATCGCGCGCGCGATCGCGATGAGCTGCTGCACGGCGAGCGAGTGGTCGCCGAGGAGCGACCACGGGTCGACGTCGAGCCCGAGGCCCGCGAGCAGCTCGGCCGAGCGGCGGCGCATCGCGCGCCAGTCGATGCCGCCGAAGCGGCGGGGCTCCCGGCCCAGCATGATGTTCTCGGCCACGGAGAGGTTCGGGAGGAGGTTGACCTCCTGGTACACCGTGGAGATGCCCGCGGCCTGCGCCTGCGCGGGCCCCGCGAACGAGACCCGTTCGCCCGCGAGCGTGATCGTGCCGGCGTCGATGCCGTAGACGCCGGTCAGCGCCTTGATGAGGGTCGACTTGCCCGCGCCGTTCTCGCCCATGAGCGAGTGCACCTCGCCGGGGAACATGCGGAAGTCGACGGCGTCCAGGGCCTTCACGCCCGGGAAGCCGATCGAGATGCCGCGCATCTCGACGACCGGCGCCGGTGCGGTCGCCGTCGCCGGTGGCGCTCCCTGTGCCGGTGCGGCGGGTTCGGTCTGCTGGGTCACGGTGCTCTCCATCGAGTCCGCGAGCGGATGCTTCCATCCGCTCGGCTCATGCGCCGCTGGCGGCGCGGGTGGGACGAAGTGTACGGGTGCGCGGCATGGACGACCGCGCACCCGGGCCGGCCGGCGGGCGCCGCTGGCGCCCGCCGGACCGGGTCAGTACTGGCGAGCGGGCAGGGCCTCGATCGCCTCTTCCTGCGTGAAGGTCGTCTCCTCGGTGATGATGCGCTTCTCGGGCGTCTCACCGTCGTTGATCTGCTTCACGATGTCGACGAGCTGCGCCCCGAGGAGCGGCGAGCACTCGACGATGAAGTTGATCTTGCCGTCGGCGAGGGCCTGCATGCCGTCCTTCACCGCGTCGACCGTGACGATCTTGATGTCGACGCCCGGCTCCAGGCCGGCGGCCTCGATCGCCTCGATCGCACCGAGGCCCATGTCGTCGTTGTGCGCGTAGATGAGGTCGACGTCGGGGTTCGACTTCAGCAGCGCCTCGGTCACCTGCTTGCCCCCCGCACGGGTGAAGTCGCCCGTCTGGCTGGCGACGACCTCGAGGTTCGGGTTCGCGGAGATGACCTCGGCGAAGCCCTCGGCGCGGTCGATCGCGGGCGCGGCGCCCGTCGTGCCCTCGAGCTGGATGATCTGCACCGGCTCGGACGCGTCGGCGTACTCGTCGAGCACCCACTGGCCGGCCTTCTCGCCCTCCTCGACGAAGTCGGAGCCGAGGAAGCTCACGTAGAGCGAGTCGTCCTGCGAGTCGACCGCGCGGTCGGTGAGCACCACGGGGATGCCGGCGGCCTTCGCCTCGTTGAGCACGGCGTCCCAGCCGGTCTCGACGACGGGCGAGAACGCGATGACGTCGACCTGCTGCTGGATGTACGAGCGGATCGCCTTGATCTGGTTCTCCTGCTTCTGCTGCGCGTCGGAGAACTTGAGCTCGATGCCCGCCTCCTCGAAGGACGCCTGGATGTCCTTCGTGTTGGCCGTGCGCCAACCCGACTCGGCGCCGACCTGGGCGAATCCGACCACGAGTTCGTCGAGCGGCTTGGGACCCTCGGCCGCGGCGTCGCCGCTGGTGGCGCATCCGGTGAGGGCGAGGAGCATCGCGCCGGTGGCGGCGGCGATGCCGATGAGCTTCTTCATCAGCTGGAACCTCCTTGTTCACTGCCGGCGTCTGGGCTGCTGCGGAGTCTCGGTGCGCCGGGCGGCCGGTTCATTCGGGCCGCGTTTGGAATGTTAGCGCTCACAAGTGAGCGCTCACAAGTGTGATTTCGATAACGGATGCATCACGGCGTCACGGTGCCACCGGTCGGACTGAGATTGCCTGATCAAGCAATGAATCGCGCTGCGCCATCGCCGTCGATCCGTTCGCGTGCCACGACCGCCCAGACCCGATGTGATCGCTCATCTTCCACGCGCACGCCATGCGGCGCGGGTTCGCGAGTCGACCGGACTGCTCGTCGCGACCGCGCGCGCGTGGCGCGTACGGGCGGTCGCGGGGCCCCGAGGCGGACGAACGCCGACCCGCCGAGTGCGCGGATTCGCGACGAGCGCGCACGCGCGCGACCGCGCGGGGGTCGCCGAATCGCGCACCCGGTGCGCAGCCGCACGATGCGGCAGCCGCCGCCTACTGCTTCGCGGCCTTCGCCGCCGCCTTGGCGGCCTGCTTCGTGGCGCGGACCTTCGCGAGCGACTCCGGGTCGACGATGTCGGCCACCGAGGAGTACGACCCCTCGTCGCCGTAGTGTCCGGCGGCGGCGCGCCATCCGCTCGCCTCGAGCCCGCATTGCTTGCCGAGCAGCGCCAGGAAGATCTTCGCCTTCTGCTCGCCGAAGCCCGGCAGCGCCTTCAGTCGCTTCAGGACCTCGGCGCCGTCGGGGTCGCCCTGCGTCCAGATCGCGGCGGCGTCGCCGCCCCAGTCGTCGCGCACGGCCGCGGCGAGCGCCTGCACGCGCCCGGCCATCGAGCCCGGGTAGCGGTGCACGGCCGGAGGCTGCTTGAACGCATCGACGAACCGCTCCGGGTCGACCGCCGCGATCTCCGCGGGCTCGATCGTGCCCACGCGGTCGCGGATCTTCGCCGGCCCGGCGAACGCCGTCTCCATCGCGACCTGCTGGTCGAGCAGCATGCCCGTGAGCAGTGCGAACGCGTCGCTGCCCAGCAGGTCGTCGGCAGCGGCATCCCCGGTGATGTTGAGCGTGGTCATGGGGTCCATCCTCCCACCGGGGGTGGTCCGGCGGGCGGTCGCGGCGCGCGCCCTCGGCAGCCGGTCGTCGGACGATCCTCGCGACACGCCGGACGCGCACGGCGCGCCACTCAGAATCTCCGACCACGGGCCGGCGCGAGTTCGACGCCCTGCGCATTCCGGACAGGAACTGGCCGCATGGTGCGCGACACTGATCGCGTCAGCCCAGCCGGGGCATCCCCGGCCCGGCCCGAACAGGAGGACCACCATGGACTGGAAGATCGAGCTCATCCACGTGCCCGTGACCGACGTCGACCGGGCGAAGGCGTTCTACGTCGACAAGCTCGGCTTCAACGCCGACCACGACCAGCGCGTGAGCGACGACCTGCGCTTCGTGCAGCTCACCCCGCCCGGCTCGGCCTGCTCGATCGCCTTCGGCGAAGGCCTCGGCAACACGCTCGAGCCGGGGTCGCTCGACGTCATCCAGGTCGTCATCGCCGACGCCGACGCGGTGCTCGCCGAGTTGCGGGCCAAGGGCGTCGAGGCCGAGGGAGTCGACGAGCAGGCGTGGGGCCGCTTCATCTCGCTGCGCGATCCCGACGGCAACCGCTGGACGCTGCAGCAGCTGCCCGACTACGGCGCAGCCTGACGAACGGATGCCGCGCGGCCGGTGCAACGCCACCGCATGAGAATCCGGCCCTCAGCCCCGCACGAGCGCTCGTCCCCCGGATTCTCATCCGGCAGGAGCGTACGGCAGGCGCGTGCGGCACGAGCAGTCAGCCGCGCGGCGGCGCCGTGCTCGCGCGCACCACGAGTTCGGGAACCCGCGAGGTGCGGTCGGGCGCCGCCGCCTCGTCGCGCAGCACGTCGGCGACGGTGGCCATGATGTCGCGGCCGAGCGAGTCGAAGTCCTGCCGCACGGTCGTGAGCGGCGGCGTGAAGAACGCGGCCTCGGGGATGTCGTCGAACCCGACGACGCTGAGCTCGTCGGGCACCGCGACGCCGGCCTCGTGGCAGGCGTGCAGCAGGCCGAGCGACATCTGGTCGTTGCCGACGAACACGGCGGTCGCCCACCGGTCGGCGAGCAGGCGTCGGCCCGCCGCGTGGCCGGATGCCGCGAGCCAGTCCCCCACGATGGGATCGCGCACCTCGAGCCCGTGCGCCTCCAGCGCGGCGGCGAAGCCGCGGCGGCGCTCGGCGGCGTCCATCGAGTCGGCGGGGCCCGCGACGTGCGCGATGCGCCGGTGCCCGAGCCCGATGAGGTGCTCCGTCGCGAGGCGGGCGCCCGCCGCCTGCTCGAACGAGACGCGGTGCAGGCCCGGTTCGGGCTCGGATGCCACGGCCACGACGGGCACGCCCGCGTCGATGCCGCGCAGCACGTCGATGCCCTCGCGCTCGCCCGAGATGAGGACGATCGCCTCGACCCGCTGCAGCACGAGCCGGTGCACGGCCTGCGTGAGCACGTCGGCGTCGAGCGTGCGCATGCTCGCCTGGCTGACCGCGTACCCCGCCTCGCGGGCCGCCTCGTTGAACCCGAGCGCGGCGCTCGAGGGGCCGTAGTCGGGGCGTCCGGCCTGGATCAGCCCGATCGAACCCGACCTGCGCTGGGCCATGGCCCGGGCCGTCGGCGACGGCGTGTAGTTCAGCGCCGCGATCGACTCGCGCACGCGCTCCCGGGTCGCGGCGGCCACGCCGGGCAGGTCGTTGAGCACGCGCGAGACGGTCTGGTGCGAGACGCCCGCGTGCCGTGCGACGTCGAACATGGTCGGCACGCCCGCCGACCCGGGCGCCGATGGCGAGCCCGAGGCATCCGACCCCGAGGCATGCGGCCCCGAGGCATCCGAGCCCGAGACATCCGAGCCCGAGACATCCGCCCCCGTCGGCACACCCGCCGCGGACGCCCCGACCGGGTCGTCGCCGACCCGCGCCGAGGCATCCGCCCTGCTCATGGGGCCCTCCTTCAGAGGCCCTGCGCCAGTCGGTAGTAGGCCTGGTTCCACCGTACTTCGCGCCCGAACTCGCGCAGGTCGGTGGACTCGTCGATGACGAGCAGCTCAACGCCGGCCATCTCGGCGAAGTCGCGGAACACCTCGACGCCGACCGCGGTCGACATGACCGTGTGGTGGGCGGCGCCGGCGGTGAGCCACGCGGCGGCCGAGGTCTGGAAGTCGGGGGCGGGCTTCCAGATCGCGCGGCCGACGGGGAGCTTCGGCAGGGCCTCGCGCGGCGCGACGTTCTCGACGACGTTCGCGGTGAGGCGGAACCGGTCGCGCATGTCGGAGAGCGCGACGACGACGGCGGGGCCGGGGTCGGCGGTGAAGACCAGGCGCACCGGGTCCTCCTTGCCGCCGATGCCGAGCGGGTGGATCTCGAGGCTCGGTCGAGCGGTCGTGATCGACGGCGCCACCTCGAGCATGTGCGCGCCGAGGATCAGCTCGTCGCCGGGCGTCATGTCGTAGGTGTAGTCCTCCATGAGCGTCGCACCGCCGGGCAGGCCCGCGCCCATGACGTTCGCGACGCGTACGAGGATCGCGGTCTTCCAGTCGCCCTCGGCACCGAAGCCGTAGCCCTCGGCCTGCAGGCGCTGCACCGCGAGTCCGGGAAGCTGGCGAAGCGCCCCCAGGTCTTCGAACGACGTCGTGAAGGCGCCGAAGCCGCCCTCCTCGAGGAACGAGCGCAGCCCGATCTCGATCGCGGCGCCGTACCGCAGCGACTCGTGCCGGTCGCCGCCGCGCCGCAGCTCCGGCGCGACGTCGTACTCCGCCTCGTAGACGGCGACGAGTGCGTCGATGTCGGTATCGGATGCCGCGTGCACGGCGTCGGCGAGCTCGTTCACGCCCCACGTGTTGACCTGCACGCCGAACCGCAGCTCGGCCTCGGTCTTGTCGCCCTCGGTGACGGCGACGTAGCGCATGTTGTCGCCGAAGCGCGCGAGCTTCAGGCTGCGGGATGCCGCGAGGCCGGCCGCCGCACGCTGCCACGTGCCGAGCTCGCGCTGCACGCGCGGGTCGGAGGCGTGCCCGACGATCGTCTTCCGCGGCACGCCGAGCCGGGTCTGGATGTACCCGAACTCGCGGTCGCCGTGCGCGGCCTGGTTCAGGTTCATGAAGTCGAAGTCGATCTCGGCGTACGGCAACTCGACGTTCGCCTGCGTGTGCAGGTGCACGAGCGGCTTCTGCAGCGCGTCGAGGCCGGCGATCCACATCTTCGCGGGGCTGAAGGTGTGCATCCAGGCGATCACGCCGATCACGTTCGGCGCGGCGTTGGCCTCGAGGGCGACCTGCCTGATCGCGGCCGAGTCGGTGAGCACCGGCTTCCACACGACCTTCACGGGCACGTCGGATGCCGCATCGAGCGCCTCGGCGATGGTGCGCGACTGGTCGGCGACCTGCGCGAGGGTCTCCGGGCCGTACAGGTGCTGGCTCCCGGTGAGGAACCAGACCTCGTAGCCGTCGAGCGAGGTGGTGAGCGGGGTGCGGGTCATGTGCGTGTCCTTCTGGTGCTGGATTCGAGTGCGGTTGGCGGATGCCTCGGGGCGCGGGTCAGAGCGCCGCGACGGCGGCCGCCTCGGCGGCAAGGCCCGCCGCGTAGCGGTCGAGGTAGGCGGCGAAGCCGGCGACATCCGTCGGGTCGGGCTCGGCGACGTCGATCGCCGCGCCCGCGAAGACGCGCTGGTCGAGGTACGTGCCGAGGTCGGCCTCGTCGGTGTGCGCGAGGTACGCGGCGAGCACCGCGATGCCCCACGCGCCGCCCTCGGATGCGGTCTCGCCGACCGCGACGGGCGCGTCGAGCGCGCCCGCGAGGAAGCGCTGCGCGACCCCCGCGGTGCGGAAGATGCCGCCGTGGGCGGTCATGCGGTCGAGGCCGACGCCCTCGTCGTGCAGCACGCGCATGCCGAGCGCGAGCGTGCCGTACACGCCGTAGATCTGCGCGCGCATGAGGTTCGCGAGCGTGAGCCGGCTGTCGGGCGTTCGGACGACCATCGGCCGCCCCTCCTCGAGCCCGGCGATGGGCTCGCCCGCCAACTGGTTGTAGGCCAGCAGCCCGCCGGCATCCGCCTCGCCCTCGAGCGCCTCGCGGAACAGCGCGCCGAACACCGCGTCGCCGTCGAGCTCGACGCCCGCGGCCGCCGCGAACCGCCCGAAGACGCCCGCCCACGCCGCGAGCTCGCTCGCGCCGTTGTTGCAGTGCACCATCGCGACAGGATCGCCCGCAGGCGTCGTCACGAGGTCGAGCTCGTCGTGGGCGTTCGCGAGCGGATGCTCCAGCACGACCATCGCGAAGATGCTCGTGCCCGCACTGACGTTGCCGGTGCGCGGCGCGACCGCGTTCGTCGCGACCATGCCCGTGCCGGCGTCGCCCTCGGGCGGGCAGAACGGGATGCCGGCGCGGAGCGCGCCCGTCGGATCGAGGAGCGCCGCGCCGGCCTCGGTGAGCGAGCCCGCGACGCGGCCCGCGGGCAGCACCTCAGGCAGCAGCTCGGCGACCTTCAGGCCCGGCGCCCGCGAGGCGACGAGCTCGTCGTAGGCGGCGATGAGCGTCGCGTCGTAGTCGTTCGTCGCCGAGTCGATCGGGCACATGCCGGACGCGTCGCCGACGCCGAGCACGTTGCGACCGGTCAGCTTCCAGTGCACGTAGCCGGCGAGGGTCGTGACGCTCGCGATCTCGGGCACGTGCGGCTCCTCGTCGAGGACCGCCTGGTGCAGGTGCGCGATCGACCACCGCAGCGGGATGTTGAGACCGAACCGCTCGCTGAGCTCCGCGGAGGCCGGGCCGGTCGACGTGTTCCGCCAGGTGCGGAACGGCACGAGGAGCTCGCCGTCGGCGTCGAACGCGAGGTAGCCGTGCATCATCGCCGAGACGCCGATCGCACCGAACGTCTCGGGCACGACGTCGTGGCGCCGACGGAGGTCGGCGACGAGGTCGGCGTACGCGGCCTGCAGGCCCGACCAGACCGACTCGAGCGAGTAGGTCCAGCGCCGGTCGACGAACTCGTTCTCCCACTCGTGGCTGCCGACGGCCAGCACCTCGGTCGGATCGGGCCCGACCAGGCAGGCCTTGATGCGGGTCGAACCGAACTCGATGCCGAGCGACGTGCGCCCCTCGAGGATCGCCGCGCGCGCGGCATCCGTGGTCATGGTCTCGCTCATCGTCGTGCGTCTCCACTGGGGTTCGTTAGCGCTAACAATCCCCAATGTTAGCGCTAACGACCCGTTCGGCCAAGCGCTCGCGATCCCCTTCGCCGCACCCCTCCGCCGCCGCCCCGCTCCGCCGCCCCGCTCCGCCGCCCCGCGTGCACGCATCAGGAGATTCCGCTCGACGCGCCGCAGTCCCCCGGCGCGCCCGCGCGAATCTCCTTCACGGCGCACGACCCCGCCGAGCTCGCGCGTGCGCGCGACGACGACGAGGGGCGGATGCCAGGCGCTTTCTGCCGGTCGTTGCAACACCTTGCCTGTTAGGTGC
>NZ_WODA01000005.1 GCF_009729855.1 Agromyces luteolus
CAGCACCGGCGCATCGTTCGCACCGGCCACCGGCGCACCCGCCAACGCGTCCGGGAAGCCCAGTCCACTCGCCACGTATACCACCGACACACCCGGCTCGAAGTTCGCCGCCGAGATGTTCGCCGCCGTCTCGAAACGAGTCGCACCCCACAGACGCTCGACGACCGGGTCGACCGGCTCGGTGGCTCCCTCGGGCGTCACCGGCGCACTCGGCGCGGAGGCCGACGAGTCGCCGACGGCGTTCGTCGCCTTCACCACGAAGGTGTACGCCGTGCCGTTCACGAGACCCCCGACCATGACGCTCGTCGCACCCGCTCCAGCAGTGGCGGTCACGCCGCCCGGCGATGCGGTCACCGTGTAGCCCGTGATCGGCGAGCCGCCGTCATCCGCCGGTGCGGCCCACGACACCTCGGCGGCGCGGTCGCCGGCCACCGCGACGACTCCGGTCGGCGGACCGGGTTCGTCCGGCAGGGGCGGGGCGTCGGCGGTCGTGAAGGCGGTGCGGGCCGACGCGTCGCTGGAACCGACGGCGTTGCGCGCGGTCACCTCGACGTCGTAGTCGGTCGCGGCGACCAGGCCGCCGATGACCTGCTGCGTCGTCGCACCCAGTTCGAGGGTGCGGATCGGCACGTCGGAGCCTGCATCGAACAGTCGTACCGAATAGCCGCTGATCGCGGCTCCGTTGTCCGGCGGCGACATCCAGCTGATCGTCGCGCCGCTGCTCGTGATATCACCAACGGTGGGAGCGGCAGGTGCGTCCGGGACCGTCGGCGCGGCACGGACCGTCAGCGTGGCCGCGTCCGACGTCAGGGTGGCGCCACCCTGCGTGAACACCGCCCGATACTCGTACCCGTCCAACGCGAGCTCGGCCGCGAAACCGAGGTAGACGTCGCCCAGGCCGAGCGATTCCCACTCGCCGCCGGGTGCACGACGTTCCCACTCGATCGACGGCACCGGGCTGCCGGAGGCCGCGGCGCGCAACTCGACCCATTCGCCTTCGGCGGCGGACGTGTCATCCGGATGCAGCGTGACCGCGAACTCGCTCGTGAGCGTCTGCTCGGGAGCGAGGGAGGTCTCGCCCTCACCGAGCAGCTCGGCCGTCAGCGGGACCGTGGCGACACCGCCCGTGCTGGTCGTCACGAGATCCGCGGTGTCGAGGGTCGACTTGCCGTCGTACCACGTGGTTCGGTGCCCGCTCTCGCGGACGTAGATCGCGTACTGACCGGCGGGCACCGCCGGGAAGCGGAACGCACCGTTCTCGTCAGTGGTGGCCGTGACGTCGAGAAGCCGTCCGATCGTGGGCTCGGCACCGAAGACCTCGGCCACGAAGCCGAAGAATGCCTCGACCGGGGTGGGCGGCACCGCGAGCCCGACCTCCGCCCATGGAATCGGTGCCCCCTCGGGGCCCGTCACCGTGCCGGTGATCACCGATCCGAGCGACAGGGCCGCGTCGATGCCCGACAGGGGTTCGCTTCCGACCGTGATCTCGGCAGCCGTCTCGGACGAGGGCTGGTCATCGAACCACTCCGAGACGTACAGGCCCGAGTAGTTCGTGAACTCGACGCGATAGGTCCCGGCGAGCACGCCGTGCACGGTGTAGCGGCCGTCCGAATCGGTGTAGCCGGAGTAGCGCCACGACCCGTCCTCGTCGACCAGTTCGACGGACACGTTCGACAGCGGAACGCCATTGTTGTCCGAGACCACCCGGCCGGAGACACTCGCGCCCTTCGTCAACCCGATCTCGAGGCCCTCGACCCCGGGCTCGGGAACGTCGACGTCGATCGACGTTCCGGAATAGTCCTGGAACTCTGCCGAGGCCGACAGTTCCACGATGCCGGGATCGTCGACCGTGAGCTCGAACTCTCCGGTCGTCGCTCCATAGCCCCAACCATGAGACCAGAGCCAACCGATGCCCGTCTCGCGATTCCAGTCGAGGTTCGCCCCCGAGACGGGCGAGCCCGTCGCGGCATCGAACACCCGACCTCCGACCGGAATTCCAGGCTCGACCTCGACATCGAGGCCCACGGGCGGGGAGCCCTCGGACGGGATCTCGACCTCGGTCTGGGCGATCCGGGTGACGCCGCCATTCCAGTCCTCGGCCTGCACCACCATGGTGTAGACACCGGGGGCGACCTTCGAGAACGAATAGCGCCCCGAGTCGATCCAGTCTTCTGCGACTGATTCTTCCGCCGCGTCGAGGAGGGTGACCCGTCCGGCGAGTGAGACGTCCGGTTCGCCCTTCAGGGTCACATCACCCGACAGTTGCGCAGGCCCGCTGAGGTCGATGACGATCCCGGCGACCTCGTCGCCAGCCGCGAGGGGGATGTCCGCCGTTTCCACCCAAGCGTTCCCTGAACTCGCAGAAACCCTCCACATGCCCGCGGGCAATCCAGGCAAGGCCCACTCGATCTCAGCGCCCGGCTCGTCGCTGGAGAGTCCGATCCACAGCGAATCGGCAGAGGACGTCGTCTCCCACGCAAGGAGGGATGCGTAGGACTCACCTTCCGGCAGGATCACCGTGCCCCGAATCGTCGCACCGAGATCGACCTCGAAGTCCGCCGCCGCGGAGTCCTCGGCACCCAAGCTGATCGCCGTCGCATCCGAGCGTGCGCCCGTACCGCCGAACCATCGGGAAACGATGAGCGGCGTGCCGCCGGAGACGGCCAGCGCGTAGTTGTTGGCGTTCAGTTCGTCGATCTCGTAGGCGCCCGACGCGTCGGTCTTCGCCTCTGCGATGGGCGAGTCCTGGTCGTTCGCCGCGAAGGCACGGACAACAGCGCCCTCGACCGGGGTCCCGTCGCCCAGTGCGACGATGCCTGCGATCGAGGCGCCCTTCCTGGAGACGAAGTCCACGCCGTCGACGTCCACGCCCTCGGCCAGCGGGACCACCGTGGCTTCCTCGGCCGTTGTCGCACCGTCGAAGTACTGGAGGAGTCCGCCCCAACCGCCCTGCTCCATCGTGAACGAGTAGTCGCCGGCGGGAAGGCCGGTGAAGGTGAAGGTGCCGTCCGACAACGTGTACGCCGTCGACTGCATGGTGCCGTTGCGGTAGGCCGTGACGACATCGCCGCTTCGAGGAGTGCCATCCGGTCCCGTGGAGGTCCCGGTCACGCTCGCGCCGCGGTAGACCACGGCGTCGTAGCCGGTGAGGTTCGGAGTCGAGTCGAGGATGACGATCGGATCGGCCTCCTCATACGAGGCCGCACCATCCCAGTAGGTCGTCGGGCCGTTCTGGAACGAGAAGCTCAGTCGATACGTGTCCGGTCGAACGCCCCCGAGAGCGTAGGTCCCGTCATCTGCGGTGGTCGTCCAATGGTGCTGTCCGTCGAAATCCACTGGGGCGAGGCTGACATGGGCGCCGCCGACGGTGAGTCCGTCGACGTCGACGACCGTTCCTGTGATCGTGCGCCCCGACATCTCCACGGTGAAGTCGACGTCGGAGACGGCAGCCCCGTCGACCTCCACCGGGCCTTCTCCACTCGAGGGATACGTGAAGATGGCATGCGACGACGCACTCAGACGGATACCGAATTCGCCATCCGGCAGCACGATCGACCAGGGGTTCGCTCCGTTCCCGATCCGGATGAGCTCCTCGCGGTAGGTGTAATCGGCACCACCAGGGGAGAACAGCAGCCGTGCCTCAGTCGTCGCTCCTGTGGGCAATCCGGCGACGGTGACCGTGCCACCGACTTCGTGACCCTGCCGAAGTTGAATGTCTCCGAGGTCCACGTAGCCCGGAACTGCTTCGAACCGGCGCATCGTCTCGTACCCGTCGATGAGCGTGCCGTCGACCGCCAGGAACCCGCCGACCAGCCCGAGGGCGTCGGCATCACCGACCTGGAACGGGAACTCCCACTCCGTGGTCACGGGCATCGTGAACGAGCCGTCCGACGCCGTGACAGAGGTGGCGATCGGCAGTTCGTGGTAGGTGTACCCGGCGTGGACCTCGACCCCTGGCACCGGTTCGCCGCTCAGATCGACGATCGTTCCGGAGAGGGTCACGGTGGCCGGTGCAGTTGCGGCGGCGTCCGCTCGACTCGTGGGCATCGTCCCCACCTGCACACCCGTCATGTCGACCGCCGGCTCTGCAACCGCTGCCGAGGCCATCACGGACGTGGTGGTGTCTCGGCCGGACGCTCCGGCCCGGGAGTCCGCGAACGCGACCGGCGCAGAGGTGAGGGTGAGTGCTGCGCCGATGAGCAACGCGAGCGCGGAGCGGACCCCACTACGCGGCGGAAGCCCCGCTCTTCCCTTCGCCGAACGGATTCCGCGCCGATCCACCATGCTCTCCCCCTGCACACGTCAGCGGCCCCGAACCGAGGCCGCTGATGCAGGCTATCCAAACGGAGACCCGCCTCACATACACCTGTTTTGGGGGAGCGCTTTCCGCTGTCGTCTCTGGCAGAGTTCGCCCCCGCCGGGCCGTTCGACCCGGCCGCGACGTCGGTGGGCTGGCATAGGATCGGTGGACCGCATCGGCGCGGACGCGCCATCCCACCGCCCGGTGCACGACGACGGAGGTGGTCACGTGACGACGGGGGTCAGCACAGCCGCGCAGCTCGAGCGGTTCCGAGAGCTCCTGCTCGCGGAACGGCGCGAGGCCGAGGAACGCCTCGCCGAGCAGAGCGAGGGGATCACCGCGGTTCGCGAGGCCAGATCCGACACGTCGGTCGACGACGAGCACGACCCCGACGGGCCGACCATGAGCCAGGAGTGGTCGCAGCGCACCGCGGTGCTGCACGACGTCGAGCACGAGCTCACCGACGTCGACCGGGCGCTCGCCCGGATCGACGAGGGCACCTACGGCGTCTGCGAGCGCTGCGGCAACAAGATCACGGTCGCGCGCCTCGAGGCGCGGCCCACGGCCACGCTCTGCATCGACTGCGCGCGCCTCGTGCGCTGACGCGAGTTCACCGTCGCGGCTCGACCGCGATGTCGCCCGCGACCCCCTCGGTCCCCGACGCATGGGCGACGGATGCCGCGGCCGGCGCATCGGCGACGACCCCGGCGCGGCGCGCGTCCGAGAGCCCGTCGAACGCCCGCAGCACGAGCGGGCTCGCGCCCAGCACGAGGTAGAGCACGGCGGCGCCGGCGACGACCGGGACGAACCCGAACGCATCGACGGCCGCGCCCGCGGCGAACGCCCCGATGGGCATGGACGCCGCGACGCCGGAGGTGATCGCGCCGAACACGCGGGCCCGCATGCCGTCGGGCACGACCCCGAATAGCGCCGTCGAGATCATCGGGTTGAGCGCACCCGCGGCGAGGCCCGACAGCGCGAGCACGACGAACAGCACCTCGACGGGCACGCCGAGCGCCATCGCCGCGTAGGGCGGCGCGCCCGCGAGCACGAAGCACGCGGCGAACATGACTCGCCCGGAGGCGCGGTGGCCGACCAGCCCGAACACGGTCGAGCCGGTGAGGGCGCCGGCGGCGAAGCATCCGATCATGAACCCCAGCGACGCCGGGTCGCCCAGCACCTGCGAGGCGTACACGGGCTTGAGCACCGTCATGCCCGCCGCGTCGATCGCGTTCGTGAGGGTCACGAGGAGGACGACGGCGAGCGCGAGCGGCGTCTTCGCGATGAAGCGGATGCCGGCGACGAAGCCGGCCGCGCTCTCGGCGGCGCTGGAACCCGAGGGTGCCGGCTGGTCGGCCGACGACGCAGCGCCCGACCCCGCGGCCGGCTCGGAGCCGAGCGCCACGGCGAGCCGCGCGCGCGACGGCACGAGGAGCGCCACGAGGACGGCGGAGACCGCGAAGCCGGCAGCGTCCGCCACGAGCGCCGTCATCGGCCCCGCGAGGGCGACGAGCGCTCCGGCCGTGCCGGCGCCGATCATGGTCGCGGTGCGCTGCACGGCCGACTGGGCGCCCGCGGCGCGGGCGAGCGACGTGCGCGCGAGCGCGGCCAGCTCGGGCATGAGCACGGTCTTCGCGGTGTCGCCCGGAGGGTCGAGGAGGCCGCCGAGGAACACGAGCGCGAGGAGGATCGGGAACGAGAGCAGGCCCGCGGCGTCGAGCAGCGGGATCGCGAGCACGGTGACGCCGCTCGCGACATCCGCTGCGATGCTCGACGCGCGGTAGCCGAACCGGTCGACGAGGACGCCGCCCAGCGCACCGCCGATGACGAGCGGCACCGTCGCGAAGATGCCCGCGACCCCCGCGGCGAGCGGCGAACCGGTCTGCTGCAGGACGATGAGCGGCACGGCGACGATCGCGATCGCGTTGCCGCCGAGCGAGAAGAGCTGCGCGGCGAACAGCGCGACGAGCGGCAGCCGACGGCGCCGACCGGCGACGGTGGGCGCGATCGGCTCGGCCGGGGCGGATGCCGCGCTCACACGTCGTTCCTCGGGAAGACGTGGGTCATCCACCGCACGAGCCGCGTGCCCTCCGCGGGCTCGCCGCGGCGCGCCCACCACTTGTCGCGGACGGCTGCGAGGTCGGCCGAGAGCTCCTGGAACTCCTCGAGGGTGAGATGCGCCGCGCCGTCGGACGAATCGGTCGGAGCGATCCACTCGGGCTCGAGCGCCGCCTCGGCGTCGAGCGCGGCGAGCAGTTCGCGGTGATAGCTCTCGAGCACGGTTCGGCGCAGGGCGTCGGATGCCGCGTGCCGCACCGGGTCGTCGATGACGTCGACGGTGTTCCAGCTCGTCATCTCGTGCACGGCCCGCCACCAGCGCTCGCGGCGGTCGCGGGCGAGCTCGGGCGCCTCCTCGACGAAGCCGTGCTTGGCGAGGGTGGCCATGTGGTAGCTGACCGACCCCGCCGACTCGCCCGTCTTCGCCGAGAGCATGCCGACGGTGGCGGGCCCCTCCATGCGCAGCAGGCCGATGATCCGCAGGCGCATGGGATGCGCCATCGCGCGCATCGGTCCGGGGTCGTGCAGGTGCACGCTCGACTCGGCAGGCGGTCGTTCGGCGTCGGTCATGCCGCCAGCCTAGATCCACAAGACATCTTGTACAAGAGATCTTGTGAAATACGGCATGCCTTCGCGACGCCGAGCCCTCCCGGGACTCAGCCCGCGACGACCTCGAGCGTCTGCCGGGAGATCTCGAGCTCCTCGTTCGTCGGCACCACGAGCACCGCGGTGCGCGAGGCGTCCGTCGAGATCCGGCGCGCCTCCCCCGACCGCTCCGCGTTGCGCGCGGCATCCACCTCGACGCCGAACCCCTCGAGCCCGGCGAGCGACCCGGCGCGCACCTCGGCCGAGTTCTCGCCCACGCCCGCGGTGAAGATGATCGCATCGACCCGGCCGAGCTGCGCGGCGTAGGCACCCACGTACGAGCGGATGCGGTGCGCGTAGACCTCGAGCGCGATGCGCGCCCGCTCGTCGCCGGATGCCGCGGCCTCGGTCAGGTCGCGCATGTCGCCGTGCCCGCCCAGGCCCAGCATGCCGCTCCGCTTGTTCAGCAGGTCGTCCACCTCGTCGACCCCGAGCCCCGCGCGCCGCTGCAGGTGCAGCACGACCGCCGGGTCGAGATCGCCCGAGCGCGTGCCCATCGCAAGACCCTCGAGCGGGGTCATCCCCATGCTCGTCTCGACGGAGCGCCCGCCGTCGACCGCGCACGCCGATGCACCGTTGCCGAGGTGCAGCACGATGAGCTTCAGCTCCTCGATCGGCCGGCCGAGGAACGCCGCAGCAGCCCGCGAGACGTACCGGTGCGACGTGCCGTGGAATCCGTACCGGCGGATCCGGTGCTTCTCGGCGAGGTCGCGGTCGAGGGCGTAGAGGTACGCCTCGGGCGGCATCGTCTGGTGGAACGCGGTGTCGAAGACCGCCACGTGCGGCACCGACGGGAAGGCGCGCTCCGCCGCCACGATGCCCGCGAGGTTCGCCGGGTTGTGCAGCGGCGCGAGCACCGAGAGCTCGTCGATGTTGATCTTCACGAGCTCGGTGATCACCGTCGGCTCGAAGAATCGCGCGCCGCCCTGCACCACCCGGTGCCCGACGGCCACGGGCGCGTACTCCTCGAGCGAGGGCCCGTGCTCGGCGAAGGCCCGCAGCATCCACGCGAACGCCGCGTGGTGGTCGGCGACCGGCGCCTCCTCGCGCGACACGCGGCCCGCGGCATCCGTGTGGGTCGCGCGACCGACCCCGGCGCCGATGCGCTCGACGAGGCCCGACGCGAGCGGCTCGCCGGCGGCGACGTCCACGAGCTGGTACTTCAGCGACGACGACCCGGAGTTGACGACGAGGACGACGCTCATGCGCGGCTCCCGGGTCTCGATACGCGCGCTTCGCGTGCTACTCGACCACCGGCGGCGGCGCGCGCTTCGCGTGCTACTCGACCACCGGCGGCGCTCACGACGCCGCCTGGATCGCCGTGATCGCGACCGTGTTCACGATGTCCTGCACGAGCGCGCCCCGCGAGAGGTCGTTCACCGGCTTCCTGAGGCCCTGCAGCACCGGCCCGATCGCGACCGCGCCCGCCGAGCGCTGCACCGCCTTGTACGTGTTGTTGCCAGTGTTGAGGTCGGGGAAGACGAACACCGTCGCACGCCCCGCGACCGACGAGCCGGGCAGCTTCGTGCGCGCCACCGCGGCGTCCGCGGCCGCGTCGTACTGGATCGGCCCCTCGACCGGCAGTTCGGGAGCGCGCTCGCGCACGAGCGCGGTCGCGCGACGCACCTTGTCGACATCCGCCCCCGACCCCGATTCGCCGGTGGAGTACGACAGCATCGCCACGCGCGGCTCGATGCCGAACCGCGCCGCGGTCTGCGCCGACGAGATCGCGATGTCGGCCAGCTGCTCGGCGGTCGGGTCGGGGACGACCGCGCAGTCGCCGTAGACGAGCACGCGATCGGCGAGCGCCATGAGGAACACGCTCGAGACGACGTCGACGTCGGGCTTGGTCTTGATGACCTCGAAGGCCGGGCGGATGGTGTGCGCCGTCGTGTGCATCGCCCCGGAGACCATGCCGTCGGCGAGCCCGAGTTCGACCATCATCGTGCCGAAGTACGAGACGTCCTGCACGGTGTCGCGGGCCTGCTCGAGGGTCACGCCCTTGTGCGCGCGGCGTCGCTGGTACTCGTCGGCGAAGCGGTAGACGAGCACGTGGTCGTGGTTCGAGAGCACCGTCGCCCGGGAGATGTCGAGGCCGAGCCCGATCGCGCGCGAGCGGATCTCGATCTCCTCGCCGAGGATCGTGAGGTCGGCGACGTCGCGTGCGAGCAGGGTCGCCGCGGCGCGCAGGATGCGGTCGTCGTAGCCCTCGGGCAGCACGATGTGCTTGCGCGCCTCGCGTGCCCGGGCGAGCAGGCCGTACTCGAACATGAGCGGCGTGACGACGTCGGTGCGGGCCACGTCGAGGCGGTCGAGCAGCTCGACCCCGTCGACGTGCTTCTCGAAGAGCGCCAGCGCGGTGTCGCGCTTGCGCTGCGACTCCGCGGCGAGCTTGCCGCGGGTCTGCGTGATCGCGAGCGCGGTGTCGTAGCTGCTGAGCTCGGTGCGGATGATCGGCAGTCCCGACTTCAGGCCCTCGATCAGCCGCTCGACGGTCTCGGAGACCGGGAACCCGCCGTTCAGCACGATGCCCGCGATCGACGGGAAGGTCGCCGAGGCGTGCGCGGTGAGCACGCCGAGGAGCACCTCGCTGCGGTCGCCGGGCACGACCACGACGGCGCCCTCGGTGAGCCAGGCGAGCACGTTCTCCATCGACATCGCGGCCACCACGACGCCCAGCGCCTCGCGCTCGAGCAGTTCGGGATCGCCCGCGTAGAGCTCCCCGCCGACCGCCCGCATGACCGAGCGCATGGACGGCGCGACGAGGTACTGGTCCTCCGGGATCGCCCAGACCGAGACGGATGCCTCGGGGCCGCCGATCGCGCTCGACGCGGAGCGCACGGCATCGACGATCGAGTCGAGCCGATCGGGGTCCGCCCGGTTCGCGACCACGCCGAGGAGCGAGGCGTGCTCGCGCTCGAGCTCCTCGACGGCGAGCTCGGTGATCTGGGCGAGCTCATCGGGAGTCCGGGCGTCCGTGTACCCGAGGCGTTCGCTCGCCCCGCGCCCCTGCGTCACGCGACCCCCGACGACGAGGAGCACGGGCGCACCGAGGTTCGCCGCGATGCGCGCGTTGAACGCGAGTTCCGTCGGACTGCCGACGTCGGTGTAGTCGGACCCGATGACGACGACCACGTCGCACCGCGCCTCGATGGCCTTGAACCGCCGGACGATCGTGGCGAGCGCGGCCTCGGGATCGGAGTGGACGTCGTCGTAGGTGACGCCGATCGACTCGTCGTAGCCGAGCTCGATGACGCCGTCGTGGGCGAGCAGCAGCTCGAGCACGTAGTCGCGCTCCTCGGTGGAGCGCGCGATCGGGCGGAAGACGCCCACTCGGGTCGCCCGTCGGCTCAGGGTGTCGAGCGTCCCGAGCGCCACCGTCGACTTCCCGGTGTTCCCCTCGGCGGAGCAGATGTAGATGCTGTGCGCCACCCGGCCAGCCTACCGAGGCGGGTCTCGGCGGCGCAGGCGCGTGGACCCCGCGGCCCGCGCCGGTTCCGGAACCCGAGCACCGTTCGCTTATGCTGTTCGGACCCGAGCCGGCGTCGGCCCCGACGACGCCGCCAACGCACCAGGAACACCCGTGAACCCCATCGCCCTCATCGGAGCGGGCCCATCAGGTCTCGCCGGTGCCCGCGCGCTCAGTCGCGCCGGCATCCCCTTCATCGGCTTCGAGGCCGGCCCCGACGTGGGCGGCCTCTGGAACATCGACAACCCGCGCTCGACCATGTACGAGTCGGCGCACCTCATCTCGTCGCGCACGACGACCGAGTTCGCCGAGTTCCCGATGGACTCGACCGCCGACTACCCCGGCCACCGCGAGCTGCACCGCTACTTCCGCGAGTACGCCGACGCGTACGGCCTGCGCGAGCACATACGGTTCGACACGAGGGTCACCGCGGTCGAACCGGTCGACGGCGATGCGACCGGGGCGAGCGGATGGCGCGTGACCGCCGTCGACGCGGACGGCACGTGCACCACGACCGAGCATCCGGCCGTGATCCTCGCCAACGGCACGCTCGCCGAGCCGAACGTGCCGAGCTTCCGCGGCGAGTTCGCGGGCGAGCTCATGCACACGAGCGCATACAAGTCGCCGAAGGTGTTCGAGGGCAAGCGCGTCCTCATCATCGGCGCGGGCAACTCGGGCTGCGACATCGCGGTCGACGCGGTCCACCACGCGGCATCCGTCGACCTGTCCGTACGTCGCGGCTACTACTTCGTGCCCCGGTACCTGTTCGGGCGGCCGAGCGACACCCTCAACCAGGGGCGGCCGCTGCCCGCGCGCCTCAAGCAGTTCGTCGACACGCGCGTGCTGCGCGCCTTCACGGGCGACCCCGTGCGGTTCGGCTTCCCGAAGCCCGACTACCGGATCTACGAGTCGCACCCGATCGTGAACACGCTGATCCTGAACCACCTCGGCCAGGGCGACCTCCGCGTCGTCGGCGACATCGACCGGTTCGACGGCTCGACCGTGCGATTCGCCGACGGCAGCGCCGCCGACTACGACCTCGTCGTGCTCGCGACCGGCTACCGGCTGGACTACCCGTTCGTCGAGCGCGCCCACCTCAACTGGTCGCAGGCGGCACCCGAGCTCTACCTCAACGTCTTCCCGCCGAGCTTCAACGGCCTGTTCGTGCTCGGCATGGTCGAGGCCTCGGGCATCGGCTGGCAGGGCCGCTACGAGCAGGCCGAGCTCATCGCGGCGTACCTCGCGGCCGCGCGAGACGTGCCGGATGCCGCGTCCCGCTTCCGCGTCGCGGCCGCGAAGCCGTGGCCCGACCTCACCGGCGGATACCGCTACCTCGGGCTCGACCGCATGTCGTACTACGTGAACAAGGACGCCTACCGCCGCACGGTGAAGCGCCTGCTGCGCACGCTGCCCGCGCCCGCGGCATCCGTCACGCCCGTGGCATCCGCCGCCCCCACGGCGTCCGTCGCGCCCGCGACCGACGCCCGGAAGGCGGGCACGCGCGCATGAACATCGACGACGTCGTCCTCAACTTCGCGCCCGGCTCGATGATCGCCCTCAACGTCGTGCTCGGCTTCATCATGTTCGGCATCGCGCTCGACACCTCGCCGGCCGACTTCCGCGCCGTCGCGCGGGCGCCCAAGGCGATGGTCATCGCGCTCCTCGCGCAGGTCGTCCTGCTGCCCGCGGTCACCTTCGGGCTCACCCTGCTGCTCGACGTGCAGGCGTCGGTCGCGCTCGGAATGCTGCTCGTCGCCGCCTGCCCGCCCGGCAACATCTCGCAGGTGCTGACCTACCGCGCCCGCGGCAACGTCGCGCTGTCGGTGTCGATGACCGCGGTCGCGAACGTGATCTACATCTTCGTGCTGCCGCTCAGCATCGCGTTCTGGGGCGGCATCCACCCGAAGGCCTCGGAGCTCGTGCGGGCCGTCAGCCTCGACGGCTGGCAGATGCTGCTCGACATCTTCCTCATCATCGGGCTGCCGTTCATCGTCGGCTTCGTCATCCGCGCCGTCTGGCCGCGCTTCGCGGCCCGCGTGCAGCCGTACGCACGCTGGATCAGCCTGCTCGCACTCGTCGGCTTCATCGTCGCCGCGCTCGTGGGCAACTGGACGATCTTCATGGCCTACATCGGCGTCGTGCTCCTCGCCGTGTTCCTCCACGACGCGATCGCGCTCGGCCTCGGCTACGCGAGCGCCCGCATCGGCGGACTCGGCGTGCGCGACCGCAAGGCGATCACGTTTGAGGTCGGCATCCGCAACGCCGGCCTCGGTCTCGGCCTCGTCTTCTCGTTCTTCGGCGGCATCGGCGGCATGGCGATCGTCGCCGGCTGGTGGGGCATCTGGGACATCATCGCGGGGCTCGCGCTCGCGACGGTGTGGGCGCGACGCACCAGGCGGGCGGATGCCGCGGCCGGCGGCGACGCGGACGGCGACGCCGCGACCGAAGGCGCATCCGGTCCTGCGACCGCCTCAGGGGCGACGTCGTGAGCCGGCGCATCCTCGTCACCGGCGGCAGCGGGTTCCTCGGCTCGAACGCGGTCCGCGCGCTCGCCTGGGACCCGGAGGTCGAACTCGTCGTCTCGGGCGACGTGCGGGAGCCCGCGGCATCCGTACCCGACGGCGTCGTCGTCGAGGCGTGCGACGTGACGGATGCCGCGGCCGTCGCCGCCGTCGTCGAACGGCACGACATCGACACGATCGTGCACCTCGCCGCCATCGTGAACCCCGGCGGGCTGAGCGAGGACGTGGAGTACCGCGTCGACGTGGAGGGCACCCGCAACGTGCTCGACGCCGCCGTCGCGCACGGCGTCCGCCGCATCGTGGTGTCCTCGTCGGGCGCCGCCTACGGCTACCACGCCGACAGCCCCGAGTGGCTGACCGAGGACGACCCGATCCGGGGCAACGAGGAGTTCAGCTACTCCCGCCACAAGCGGCTCGTCGAGGAGCTGCTCACCGACTACCGCACCCGGCACCCCGAGCTCGGCCAGGTCGTGCTCCGGATCGGCACGATCCTGGGGCCCACCGTCGCGAACCAGATCACGGCGCTGTGGGAGGCGAGGCGCATCCTCCGGATCGCCGGCTCGGAGAGCCCGTTCGTCTTCGTCTGGGTCGACGACGTGGTCGGCGCGATCGTGCGCGGCGCGACCGGCGAGGTCACCGGCGCGTTCAACGTCGCCGGCGACGGGCGCGTCACCGTGACCGAGATCGCGGACGCCCTCGGCAAGCCCACCGTCACCGTGTCCGCGGGACTCCTCACTGCGGTGCTGCGCGTCGGCCGCGCCCTCCGGCTCACGGTGCACGGTCCGGAACGCGTCGGCTTCCTCCGCTACCGGCCGGTGCTCGACAACGCGCGCCTCAAGCGCGTGCTCGGCTACTCGCCGGAGCGATCGAGCCGCGAGGCGTTCGACGAGTACCTCGCGGTTCGACGCGCGCGTTCCCTCGGGTAGACTGTCCGAGGCTCCTCACGTGGCGCCATCCAGGCCAACTCCCCCAGGGCGGAAACGCAGCAAGGGTAACCGGGCTCTGGCGGGTGCGTGAGGGGTCCCAGGAGGATTCGCCTAGTGGCCTATGGCGCACGCTTGGAAAGCGTGTTGGGTGAAAGCCCTCGGGGGTTCGAATCCCCCATCCTCCGCCAATGTGATGTCTCGCGACATATGTCTCATATGTCGCGAGACATCTGTCATTTCTGGGGCCATCT
>NZ_WODA01000006.1 GCF_009729855.1 Agromyces luteolus
GCACCTAACAGGCAAGGTGTTGCAACGACCGGCAGAAAGCGCCTGGCATCCGCCCCTCGTCGTGTCGGCGCCGCGGCGCCGCGCTCCGTCGCCGGCTCGCTCGCCGCCTAGTCGAGCAGGTCGTGCAGCTGGACGATCTCGTCGCGGCCGGGGCCGACGCCGATCGCCGAGAAGCGGGCGCCCGACATCGCCTCGAGCTCGCGCACGTAGCTCTGCGCGTTCGGGGGGAGGTCGTCGAACGACCGCGCGCCCGAGATGTCCTCGGTCCACCCGGGGAACTCCTCGTAGACGGGCTTGGCGTGGTGGAAGTCGGACTGCGAGACCGGGACCTCCTCCATGATCACGCCGTCGACGTCGTACGCGACCGCGACCGGGATGCGGTCGATGCCCGTCAGCACGTCGAGCTTGGTGAGCACGAAGTCGGTCACGCCGTTGACCCGCGCGGTGTAGCGGGCGATGGGCGCGTCGTACCATCCGGTTCGGCGGCGACGACCCGTGGTGGTGCCGAACTCGTGCCCCTTGTCGGCGAGGAACTCGCCCCACTCGTCGAAGAGCTCGGTCGGGAACGGGCCCGAGCCGACGCGGGTCGTGTACGCCTTCACGATGCCGATGACGCGGTCGATGCGGTTCGGCGCGATGCCGGAGCCGGTCACGGCGCCGCCGCTCGTCGCGTTCGACGACGTGACGAACGGGTAGGTGCCGTGGTCGACGTCGAGCATGGTGGCCTGGCCGCCCTCGAAGAGCACCGTCTCGCCGGCCTCGAGCGCGCGGTGCAGCAGCAGCGACGTGTCGGTGACCATGGGTCGGAGCCGGTCGACGTAGCCGAGCAGGTCGTCGACGATCTCGTCGACGCCGATCGCGCGGCGGTTGTAGACCTTCACGAGCAGGTGGTTCTTCTGGTCGAGGGCGCCCTCGACCTTCTGCCGCAGGATGTTCTCGTCGAAGAGGTCCTGCATGCGGATGCCGACCCGGTTGATCTTGTCGGCGTAGCTCGGGCCGATGCCACGGCCGGTCGTGCCGATCTGGCGCTTGCCGAGAAAGCGCTCGGTGACCTTGTCGAGCGTGCGGTGGTACTGCGTGATCACGTGCGCGTTCGCCGAGATCTTCAGCTGCGAGGTGTCGACGCCGCGCGACTCGAGGCCCTCGATCTCCTCGAAGAGCACCTCGATGTCGACGACGACGCCGTTCGCGATCACCGGCGTGACGCCGGGCGTGAGGATGCCGGAGGGCAGCAGGTGCAGGGCGTACTTCTCGTCGCCGACGACGACGGTGTGCCCCGCGTTGTTGCCGCCGTTGAACTTGACCACGTAGTCGAGGCGCGAGGAGAGCAGGTCGGTCGCCTTGCCCTTGCCCTCGTCGCCCCACTGTGCTCCGATCAGCACGACCGCGGGCATGTCAGTCCTCTCGTGCCGCACCCGGCGCGGCGGATTCGTCGGACGGGTCGCCGTCCGTCGCCTCGGGCGACGGCAGGGGCGGCAGGGGATCCGTGATGACGCTGATGACCTGCGTGGGCGTGAACTCGGAGGCGATGCGGGCGGGCGCCTCGGCGTCGGCGTCCTCGAGGTCGGATGCCGCGCGCGCGGCGCGCGCGTCGAGCCCGAGCCGCGCTGCCGCCCTGCGCTCGGCGTCGAGCGCGCGGAGGTAGGAGCGGTTCGACTCCTCCGACCAGGGCACCGGCTCGCCGGCGCGCCATCCGGATGCCTCGAGCGAACCGCGCGCGAGGTCGACGGCGACGACGGCGTAGGCGAACGCGTCGAGCGCGCGTCCCTCGGAGTCGGCGAGGTCGGCGAGCTCGGCCCAGGCGAGGGGCGAGGACGGGTGGTCGGCGACGACTCCGGCGACCGACGCCCGGTCGGCCTCGCTGAGCGCCTGCCTGACCTCTGGTTCGTCGGCGAGCACCGCCTCTGCCTCCGGTGGGGTCTGATCCTGAGTCACACTCAACCGTAACGCATGGGGTTCCGGCGGCCCGGGAGGGCGCCATCGGCGGTCGGTGGTCGCCGGTCCGCGGCCTTCAGGGCAGGTCGTGCCGTCGTCCGCCCGTCACGACCGGCTGCACCCCGGCGAGCGCCGGACCGAGTCCGAGGTCGACGAGCACCACGCGGCCGACGAGCTCGACCGCGGGGCCGGACAGCAGCCCGGCCTTCACGGCACCCATCGTCACGGTCACGTCGGCGGGCAGCACCGTCGGGTCGGGCACGCTGCCGTCGTCGGGCGAGATCCCGCTCGGCAGGTCGACCGCGACGACGAGCGGATGCCGCGTGCCGCGCCCCGCACGCGCGACCCACTCCGGTCCGAGCCCCGCGCGCACGCGCACCACGACCTCGCGCGCCAGGCCCCGCAGCGCGGGGGTCGCCGCCGCGCCGATCCCGAGGATGCCGTCGACCAGCACGTCGGCCGTGCGGACCGCCTCGTCGAACTCGCTCGGGTCACCGGCGGGCCCGGGGTCGAGGTCGCGGGCGCCCGCGGCGTGCGCGGCCTCCGCGCCGGCCTCGTGCAGGCGCGAGCCGACCGCGACGATCCGGACGTCGGCGCCGCGCGCCGCCAGGTGCGCACCCGCGAAGAGCGCGTCGCCGCCGTTGTCGCCCGATCCGGCGATGACGATCACGAGCGGCGGCCGCGCGCCATCCGTCGTCTCGTCACCCGCTCGAGTGCTGTCGCTTCCGCCGAATGATGCCGGTCTCGCGGTATCACTCGGCGCGAGCGGCATCACCCGGCGCCGTGGGAGGCGCTCGGCGAGCACCCGCGACACCTCGTCGGCGAGCGCCGCGGCGGCCCGCTGCATGAGCGGTTCGCCCGCCGCGAGGAGCGGGCGCTCGGCCGCGCGGACCTGCTCGGCCGAGTACCCGTCGCGCGGCGACGGCGCGGCGGATCCGGCAGCGGCGTGCATGCGCCCGAGCCTACGCCGCGGCATCCGCGCCGGCACCGGCACACGGCACCGGGTTCGCAACGGTCGGCGGGACACGCGAGAGGGGCCGGGCCCGAAGGCCCGACCCCTCTCGGTCGATCGCTCAGCGCGTCACTGGACGACGTTGAAGGCGTTGACGTTGCCGGCCCCGTAGAAGCCGTTGCGCTCGCCGCCCGTGCAGGTCGCCGGGTAGCCCGGACGCGGCTCGTAGACGCCCTCCGGGCACTCCAGCGCGGTCGCCGTGCGCTCGAGGAACGAGGCGAGCTGCCCCACCTTCATGTCGGGGTGCGCCGAGATCGCGAGCGCCGCGACGCCGGCCGCGTGCGGGCCGGCCATCGAGGTGCCCTGCGACCAGCCCCAGCCGCCCGGGACGGTCGAGAGCACCGCGTCGGTGATCGTCGACGACGCCCCGCCGGTGCGGATACGCGTGTCGCCGCCCGGAGCCGTGACGTCGACGACGCCCTGGCCGTAGGAGGAGTAGTAGCTCTTCTGCTCGGTCGGGCCGACGGCCGAGACCGTCACGACTCCGGGCGCCTCGGCGGGCAGGTCGCGGCACGCGCCGTTGACCTCGCGGGTCTCGACCTCGCCGCTGCCGTCGTTCGGGCTGCCGTCGTCGATGAACTTGTGCTGCAGGTCGACGTTGCTGTTGCCGGCCGACGCGACGGTCAGCGTGCCCTTCGACTGCGAGTAGCTCAGCGCGCGCTGCACGGCCTGCCAGACCGGGCGCTGGCGCGGGTCGTTCACGCAGTTGAACTCCCACGGGTCGATGTAATAGCTGTTGTTCGTGATCGGCATGCCGTGGTCGGCGGCCCAGAGGTAGGCGCAGATCGCGGCCTCGGGGTAGATGAAGCCCTCGTCGCTCACGACCTTGACCGAGGCGACCTTCACGCCGGGCGCGACGCCCGCGATGCCCACGCCGTTGATCGCCGCGGCGATCGTGCCGGCGACGTGCGTGCCGTGCGACGAGGTCGTGTTCTTCCACGCGGCCGGGTCGGTGTCGACGACGCCGCCGAGGCACGAGGCGCTCTGGTCGAACGCGACCTGCGAGGCGAGGTCGGGGTGCGTGTAGTCGATGCCGGAGTCCAGGACGCCGACGACGACCGACGGGTCGCCGGTCGTGATCGCGTGCGCCTCGGGGACGTCGATCTGCTCCATGTCCCACTGGTTGGCCCAGAGGGGCTCCGCCGTGGGGTCGCCGGACGCCTCGACCGACGCCGAGTCGACCGTCTCGAGGATCTCGTCCTCGATGAGCGTCGTGCCGAGCCCGTCGGTCGACGCGACGGACTGCACGCCGGCGCCCACGACCGACGTCTCGAACGCGGTGTTCGTCGACGACACGACGAGCACGCCGATCTGGCCGTAGTTCGCGACGACGGTGCCGCCCGCGGCCGCGACGCGCTTCTCCGCGGCCTTCGTGTTCGCGCCCTGCGGCGCGAGCACGAGGTAGGTGCTCTCCGGGCCGACCGCGGCGGCGGGCACGGCGGCCGCCGTCCCGACCAGGCCCACGGCCAGGGCGACGGCGGATGCCGCGCCGATCACCTTGTGGTTCCTCATCCTGTCTCCGTTCGATGTGCGTGGAGTGGTGCACCGACGGCAGCATGGGCCGTCGGACCGGCGTGTCCAGTGGATGCGACGAACGGCGGCGTCGGTGTAGGGCCGCGCGGCCGGTCCGGCGAGCCTACCGGTGTCCCCCGTCCGGGGGATAGCCCTTGCCCGGCGGCCGCGTCGTCTCGCGCGCACGCGCGCAAGTAGGCTTGTCGGCATGTCGAAAGTCCTCTCGAGCCTTCCCGTCGGCGAGCGCGTCGGCATCGCCTTCTCCGGGGGTCTCGACACCTCCGTGGCGGTCGCCTGGATGCGCGAGAAGGGTGCCGTGCCCTGCACGTACACCGCCGACCTCGGCCAGCCCGACGAGCCCGACGTCGAGGCCGTCCCCGGCCGCGCCGTCGAGTACGGCGCCGAGATCAGCCGGCTCGTCGACGTGAAGACCGCGCTCGTCGAGGAGGGCCTCGTCGCCCTGCAGTGCGGCGCGTTCCACATCCGCTCGGGCGGGAAGACCTACTTCAACACCACGCCGCTCGGCCGCGCGGTCACGGGCACCATGCTCGTGCGCGCGATGATGGAGGACGGCGTCGACATCTGGGGCGACGGCTCGACCTACAAGGGCAACGACATCGAGCGGTTCTACCGCTACGGCCTGATGGCCAACCCGCGCCTCCGCATCTACAAGCCGTGGCTCGACAGCGCCTTCGTCACCGAACTCGGCGGCCGCACGGAGATGAGCGAGTGGATGCAGGCTCGCGACCTGCCCTACCGCGCCTCCGTCGAGAAGGCGTACTCGACCGACGCGAACATCTGGGGCGCGACGCACGAGGCCAAGAAGCTGGAGGACCTCGACGCGGGCGTCACGATCGTCGAGCCGATCATGGGCGTCCGCTTCTGGGACGAGTCGGTCGCGATCCCCGCCGAGGATGTCTCGGTCCGCTTCGACCAGGGCCGCCCCGTCGCCCTGAACGGCGTCGAGTTCGACGACCCGGTCGAGCTCGTGCTCGAGGCGAACCGGATCGGCGGCCGCCACGGCCTCGGCATGAGCGACCAGATCGAGAACCGCATCATCGAGGCGAAGTCGCGCGGCATCTACGAGGCGCCCGGCATGGCCCTGCTGCACGTCACGTACGAGCGGCTGCTCAACGCCGTGCACAACGAGGACACGGTCGCGAACTACCACAACGAGGGTCGCCGCCTCGGCCGCCTCATGTACGAGGGCCGCTGGCTCGACCCGCAGTCCCTCATGCTGCGCGAGTCCATCCAGCGCTGGGTCGGCTCGGCCGTGACCGGCGAGGTCACGCTCCGCCTGCGTCGCGGCGACGACTACACGATCCTGAACACCGAGGGCCCGGCCCTCAGCTACCATCCCGACAAGCTCTCGATGGAGCGCGTCGGCGACCAGGCCTTCGGGCCGGAGGACCGCATCGGCCAGCTCACCATGCGCAACCTCGACATCGCCGACTCGCGGGCGCGCCTCGAGCAGTACGCCGCACTCGGCATCGTCGGCGGTGCGACCGCCCAGCTCGTCGGCGAGATCGCCGCGGGGCGGGCGGCCGAGATCCTCGAGGGCGAGGCCGAGACCGCGCTCGATGCGGCGACGGATGCCGCGAACGAGGCCGCCGCGTTCGACCTCGGCACCGACTGAGGCGCGCGCTCCCACGACGCGACCCCTGCATCCGGATCGGTGCGGGGGTCGCGTCGTCTACGGGCAGATCGGCTCAGCCCGCGATCGCCGCCTCGGGGACATCCACCCACTGGACCAGCTGGATGACGATGCCGTTCGGGTCGAGCACCTGGAAGTAGCGCTCGCCCCACGGCTCGGTCTCGATCGGCGTGGCGATGGGGATGAGGTGGCGCAGACGGGCCCATTCGGCGTCGATGTCGTCGACCACGAACACGACGAGCAGGCCCGGCCCCGCCGGCTCGCGATGCGTGGCGGGCTTGAAGCTCGGCAGCCCCGCCCGCAGGAAGATGACGTTCACCCCCGAGTCGGGCCTCGTGAGCGAGGCGAAGCCGTCGGCCGACATGGCGACCTCGAATCCGAAGTGCTCCTGGAGGAAGCCGCTCGATGCGTCGACGTCGGGGACGTTGAGCGAGAGCGCGGTCGCGGTGATGTGCATGATTCTCCCTTCACGTACAACGTACGTTAATTCGGTACAATGCGCACATGTCCCGCGATATTCCCGAGCTCATCCGCCTCCTCTGGCGCCATGAGATTCCGGTGGCTCCCGCCCGGGGCCGCCCGGCCCGGATCTCCGTCGACGACCTCGTCGCCGCGGGCATCGCGATCGCCGACGCCGACGGCCTCGCCGCCGTGACGATGCGGGCGGTCGCGGCACGTCTCGGGACCGGGCCCATGTCGCTCTACGCCCACGTGCCCGACAAGACGGCCCTGCTCGCGCTGATGTCCGATCGAGTGCTGGCCGCGATGCGGCATGCCGACTACGACCGGATCGACGACTGGCGCGAGCGGCTCGAGCGGCTGGCGGACGACAATCGCGCCGTCCTCCTCGAGCACGCCTGGCTGGCGGCGGGCGGGCCCGACCCCATGCCCGTCGGACCGGGTGCGATCACCAAGTACGAGCGCGAGCTCCGCGCGCTCGATCGACTCGGCCTTCCTCCGGTCGACACGGACGCCTGCCTGACCCTGATCGTCGACTTCGCGCGGTCCTCCGCCGTGTCGGCCGTCGCGGCGAGCGCGCCCGACGCGGACTGGTGGCAGGAGGCGGGCCCGGCGCTCGCGGAGCACGTCGTCCCCGAGCGTTTCCCATTGGCCACGTCGATCGGCGCCGCCGCCGGCGAGGAGCACGGCTCGGCGCGCGACGACGAGCACGCGTGGCGCTTCGGGCTCGCTCGGATCCTCGACGGGATCGCGTCGCTCGCCGAGGGCCCACCGATCGCTCCCGACATGGACTGACGCGGGACCCCCTCGCACCAATACGATCACCATCAGGACTCGTGGATGGGGGCGATCGTATGGGTGCTGTCGAGGTGACTCCGTGAGCGGGGGCGAGTGGGCGGCGGTCGTCGGGGGTCTCGTGATCCTCGTCGACCTGGCGATCCGCATCACGGCGCTCATCATCATCCCCCGCGAACGGAAGCCGACCGCCGCGATGGCGTGGCTGCTCGCCATCTTCCTCATCCCGTTCGTCGGCATCCTGCTGTACCTGCTGATCGGCAACATCCGGCTGCCGAAGCAGCGGATGGCACGCCAGGACGAGGCCGACCGGATGATCGCCGAGCGCGCTGCCGAGGTCGACCTCGTGGCCGACCACGCGTCGTGGCCCGCGTGGTTCGACCGGGCCGTCGAGCAGAACACCCGGCTCACGGGCCTGCCGGCGACCTCGGGCAACCGCGCGACCCTGATCGACGACTACCAGGGCTCGATCGACGCGATGGCGGCGGACATCGCGACCGCGACGCGGTTCGTGCACGTCGAGTTCTTCATCGTCGCGCTCGACGACACCACCCGGGGCTTCTTCGCGGCGATGGAGGACGCCGTCCGCCGCGGCGTTCACGTGCGGCTGCTGATGGACCACATCGCCTCGTCGAAGGTCCCGCTGCACAAGGCGACGATCGAGGAGCTCGACCGGATCGGCGTCGAGTGGCACTACCTCCTGCCCGTCCGCCCGTTCAAGGGCGAGTGGCAGCGGCCCGACCTCCGCAACCACCGCAAGATCGTCGTCGTCGACGGCGTCGTCGGGCACATGGGCTCGCAGAACCTCATCGACCGCAGCTACGACTCGCCGAAGAACCTGAAGCGGGGCCTGAAGTGGCAGGAGCTCGTGGCCCGGGTCACGGGTCCGGCCGTCGCGGAGCTCAACGCGGTCTTCCGGTCCGACTGGTACGCCGAGACCGGCGAGGTGCTGGGCGAGGACGCCAACGTGCGCGCGATCGACCTGCCGGTCGACACCTCGCCCGACGCGCTCGACTGCCAGGTGGTGCCGAGCGGCCCGGCCTTCGAGAGCGAGAACAACCTGCGGCAGTTCCTCACCCTGGTGAACTCGGCGCAGGAGCGGGTCATCATCACGAGCCCGTACTTCGTGCCCGACGAGGCCATGGTCTACGCGATCACGTCCGCGAAGCTGCGGGGGCTCGACGTGCAGCTGTTCGTCTCGGAGATCGGCGACCAGGGCGGGGTCTGGCACGCCCAGCGCTCCTACTACCGCGCGCTCCTCACGGCCGGCGTGCGGATCTGGCTGTACCCGGGTCCGTTCATCCTGCACGCGAAGCACCTCTCGATCGACGACGACGTCGCCGTGATCGGTTCGAGCAACATGGACATCCGCTCGTTCGCGCTGAACTTCGAGGTCACGCTGCTGGTGCGGGGCGCCTCCTTCGTCTCCGACATGCGCGCCGTCGAGGCCCGGTACCGAGAGCTCGGGCGCGAGCTCACACTCGAGGAGTGGAACCGCGAGCCCGCATCGGCGACGTTCCTCGACGGCATCGCACGGCTCACCTCCGCGCTCCAGTAGCCGTCGGCGACGGCGGTGCGGATGCCGCTACGCCGGCGTCTGCTGGTGCGCGGCGACGTGCCACGCGCCATCGGCGTAGAGGTAGGTCGTCGACATCCGGAGGTCGGCGACGTCGTCGCCGCGGCGCGCGACCGCGCGGTACGCGAGGATCCCCGCCCGGTCGCCGAGCCGGACGATCGCCGGCTCGTGGATCTCGTACGCGTCCCACGGCGGCGACTCGCGGAACGCCGCGATCACGTCGTCGCGGCCGAGCACGGCCCCCTCGACGATCATGACGGCGTCGCGGGTCATGGCGCGGGCGTAGTGCTCGCCCCCGTGGCCGTCGAGGATGGCGCGCCATCCGGCGTGCTCCTCGTGCAGGAGGCGGGCGGGAAGATCGTCGGTGATCTCGGTCATGCGGACACGCTACGCCTACATCCAGTTGCGGCGCTTGAAGACCACGTAGAGCACCGCGGCGAACACGGCCATGCCGACCAGGGAGAGGGGGTAGCCGAGCGGGGTCTCGAGTTCGGGCATGTACCGGAAGTTCATCCCGTAGATCGAGGCGATGAGCGTCGGCGCGAAGATGATCGCCGCCCAGCTGGAGATCTTCTTCACCTCCTCGCTCTGCCGGAGGCTCGTCTCGGTGAGCCGCTGCATCTCCTCGTTCTGGCGTTGCGTGACGAGCGTCGAGTGCACAGCGAGCGCGTTCTGCAGGAGCTGGCGGAACGACTCGCCGCGGTCGACGATCCTGAGCACGTGGTCGTCGGCGTCGCGCAGGTACCGCTGCAGTTCGAGGTCGACACCGTACTTCTCGAATCCGCGCTCGAGCGCCTCGAGGATGCCGACGATGGGCTTCGTCGCCCGCTGGAAGTCCATGACCTCGGCGGCGAGGTCGTAGATCCGTCGGGTGACCGCGGGGTCGCCGTCGAAGAGCTGCTGCTCGATCTCGTCGATGTCGTTCTCGAGGCCCGACACGACGGGGCCGTACTCGTCGACGACCTCGTCGATCACGGCGTACAGCACGGCCTCCGGACCGCGGGCGAGCAGTTCGGGCGCGCCCTCCAGGCGGCGGCGAACGCGCGCGAGGTCGGGTGACTCGGCGTGGCGGATGGTGATGGCGAAGCCCGGCCCGACGAAGACGTGCAGTTCGCCGAACTCCACCTGCTCGACGTCGTCGAGGTAGCGGGCCGGCTTCAGCACGGCGAAGAGCGTCTGGCCGTAGCGCTCGAGCTTCGGGCGCTGGTGCCCCTTCCGGGCGTCCTCGACCGCGAGGTGGTGCAGCCCGAACTCGGCGGCCACGGCGTCGAGCTCCGCGTCGGTCGGTCGGTACAGGCCGATCCACGCGAACCCGCCGCCGTGACGCTCCCGGGTCTCGAAGGTCTCCTCGAGCGATGCCGGCGTCGCGACACGGCGCCCGTCGCGGTACACGGCGTTGTCGATGATCGGCACGGGACCAGTGTCATCCCGTTGCCGCGCCGCGCCGCGGCGACACGCACGACGGCCGCGCGGCCTTCGTCCTCGTCAGTGTGTGACGGCCCAGCGGCTGCGGTCGGGCGTCGCCCGCGCGCGCACGAGGACGCCGGGTTCGAGCCCGAGCCGCCCCTCGGCGATGCGGAAGGCGATGCGATCGGCCTCCGCCTCGTCGATGAGGCCGAGCGCGTGGTGCTGCACGGCGACGCCGTCGATCAGGGCGGTGAGCGTGCGCGCATCGGCCTCGGGGTCGGCGCTCGTGCCGTCGCCGGCGGCGACGATGCGACGGATGATGCCCGCGAGGCGGGCGTCGGACTCGCGGTGGTGGCGCGTGAGCGATGCGTGCAGCTCCGGGTTGCGGGGCGCCTCGCTCCACGCGTCGATCCAGACGAAGTAGTGGTCGCGCGGGGTGGTCGAGAGCCAGTCGGCGAGCGCGGGGATCGGCTCGAGCCGGGTCGCGAGCTCCTCGTCCTCCGCGGCCTCGGCGAGCACCGCGGCGTCGAACGCGGCGGCGACGAGCTGCTCGCGGGTGGCGAAGTAGTGGCGGATCAGCCCGTGGACGACGCCCACCTCCGCGGCGACGTCGCGGAGCGTGACGCGCGCGAAGCCGTCGCGGGCGACGAGTCGCAGGGTCGCCGCGATGATCTGCTCGCGGCGCTCGGCGGGGTCCAGTCGGGTGGCCATCCTCCGATGCTAGGCCGCTCTTGTCCGCGCGGCCAACCGATCCGCGTCAGTGCCGGGCGTGCCGCCGCGCCCACTCGTGCATGACGATCGCAGCCGCGGCGCTCGCGTTGATCGATCGCGTCGACCCGTACTGCGTGATCTCGACCACGCGATCGGCGGCGGCGAGCGCCTCGTCGCTCAGCCCCGGCCCCTCCTGCCCGAAGAGCAGCACGCACCGCTCGGGCAGCTCGACGAGGTCGACCGGCTCGGAGCCCTCGACGTTGTCGACGGCGACGACCGGGAGGCCCGCGGCATCCGCCCACGCCGTGAAGCCGGCGACGTCGGGGTGGTGCATGAGGTGCTGGTAGCGGTCGGTGACCATGGCGCCGCGACGGTTCCACCGGCGACGACCGATGATGTGGACGGTCTCGGCCGCGAACGCGTTCGCCGTGCGCACGATCGAGCCGATGTTGAGGTCGTGCTGCCAGTTCTCGATCGCGACGTGGAACGGATGCCGCCGGGTGTCGAGGTCGGCCACGATCGCCTCGAGCGTCCAGTAGCGGTAGCGGTCCACGACGTTCCGGCGGTCGCCGCGCTCGAGCAGTTCCGGGTCCAAGCGCGGGTCGTCGGGCCAGGCGATGCGACCGCCGGGCCAGGGGCCGACCCCGTGCAGCGGGAGCAAGGGCTCGGCGTGCTCGTCGGAGGCGTCCGGCGACGTCGCGCCGGCGTGCGGCTCGGCCGACGCGGCATCCGGCCGCGGCTCGGTCCCCGCGTCATCCGCTCGCTCGACGTCCACGCGACCACGCTAGCCGCCCCGTCCCGGGGACATGCCACGACCGGCTTTCGGTGCGCCGAAAAACCGCTACGATTTCGGTATGCCGAAACGTGCCGTCGTCGCCACGACCCTGATCGCCGCCGCCCTCGCCCTGAGCGGGTGCTCGGGGGTGCCCGCGAACGGGCAGGGAGACGGCCGCCCGGTCGTGCTCACGACCTTCACGGTGCTCGCCGACATCGCGGAGGAGGTCGCGGGCGAGCACCTGCGCGTCGAGTCGATCACCAAGGTCGGTGCCGAGATCCACGGCTACGAGCCGACCCCGGGCGACCTGCGTCGCGCGTCGCAGGCCGACCTCATCCTCGACAACGGCCTCAACCTCGAGGCGTGGTTCGAACGGTTCGTCGCCGACCTCGACGTGCCGCACGTGGTCGTGAGCGACGGCGTCGAGGTGATGTCGATCGCCGACGGTGAGGCGGAGGGACTTCCCAACCCCCACGCGTGGATGTCGGCGCTGAACACGCAGGTCTACGTCGACAACATGGTCGACGCCTTCTCCGAGCTCGACCCGGCGCACGCCGACGACTACGCCGCGAACGGCGAGGCCTACCGGGCCGAGCTCCAGGCCGTGCACGACGAGCTGGTCGCCGAGCTCTCGGCCCTGCCGGCGAACGAGCGGGCGCTCGTGACCTGCGAGGGCGCCTTCTCGTACCTCGCGCGCGACGCGGACCTCACCGAGCAGTACCTCTGGGCCGTGAACGCCGAGCAGCAGGCGACGCCGCAGCAGGTCGCCGAGACCATCGAGTTCATCGACGAGCAGCGCGTGCCCGCGGTGTTCTGCGAGTCGACCGTCTCCGACGAGGCCATGCAGCAGGTGGTCGAGGCGACGGATGCCGCGTTCGGCGGCGTCCTCTACGTCGACTCGCTCTCCGAGCCCGACGGCCCGGTGCCCACCTACCTCGACCTGCTCCGCCATGACACGGAGGTCATCACCGAGGCGCTCACCGGAGGCGCGCGATGAGCGGCCCCGCGACATCCGCTCGCCGCCCCTCGACGGACGGGCCGGCGCTCGAGGTGCGCGGGATCACCGTGCACTACGGCGACGTGCTCGCGCTCGACGACGTGAGCCTGACGCTCGGGCGCGGAACGATCTGCGGACTCGTCGGCATGAACGGGTCGGGCAAGTCGACGCTCTTCAAGGCGATCATGGGCAACGTCCGCCCCGACCGGGGCGGCGTCTCGATCGGCGGCCGGTCGCCCCGGCAGGCGCGACGGGCGGGCGTCGTCGGCTACGTGCCGCAGAGCGAGGAGGTCGACTGGTCGTTCCCGCTGAGCGTGCACGACGTGGTGATGATGGGCCGGTACGGGTTCCAGGGCTTCACGCGGCGGCCGCGGCGGGCCGACCGAGAGGCCGTCGCCGAGGCGCTCGATCGCGTCGAGCTCGCCGACCTCGCCGACCGTCGCATCGGCGCGCTCTCCGGCGGCCAGCGCAAGCGCGCCTTCGTCGCGCGCGGGCTCGCGCAGGGCGCCGACCTGCTCCTGCTCGACGAGCCGTTCGCGGGCGTCGACAAGCGCAGCGAGGCGACGATCACCGACCTCCTGCGCGAGCTCGCCGACGGCGGCGCGACCGTGCTCGTGTCGTCCCACGACCTCGAGGCGCTGCCTCGGCTCGCCGACGAGGCGATCCTGCTCCTGCGTCGCGTGCTGCTGCACGGCACGCCCGACGAGGCGCTCCGGCCCGAGCAGCTCGCTCGGGCGTTCGGGCTCGACCTCGCGACCGGGCGGCCGACCGACGGAGGCGACTGAGATGCTCCTCGACCTGCTGCTCGAACCGCTCGGCTACGACTTCATGCAGCGCGCGTTCCTCGTCACGATCACCGCGGCGATCGTGTGCGGGGTGCTCAGCTGCTGGCTCGTGCTGATCGGCTGGTCGCTCATGGGCGACGCGGTCTCGCACGCGGTGCTGCCGGGCGTCGTCATCGCGTACCTGATGGGCACGCCGTTCGCGGTCGGAGCGCTCGTGTTCGGGCTCGGCGCGGTCGCGCTGATCTTCCTCGTCCGGTCGACGAGCCGCGTGAAGGAGGACGCCGCCATCGGCGTGGTCTTCACCACCCTCTTCGCGCTCGGCCTGGTGCTCATCTCGGTCGTGCCGAGCCAGACCGACCTCGGGCACATCCTGTTCGGCAACCTGCTCGGCGTGAGCGCGGCCGACCTCGTGCAGGTGCTCGTGCTCGGGGCGTTCACGCTCGTGGTCCTGGTGCTCAAGCGCCGCGACCTGACGCTCTACGCGTTCGACCCCACGCATGCCCACGCGATCGGGCTGAACCCGAAGGTCCTCGGCGCGCTGCTGCTCGCACTCCTCGCGCTCACGGTCGTCGTGGCGCTGCAGGCCGTCGGCGTCGTGCTCGTCGTCGCCATGGTCATCATCCCGGGAGCGACGGCGTACCTGCTGACCGACCGGTTCGCGCGGATGCTCGTGATCTCGCCGGCCATCGCCGCGGGCTGCGCGATCGTCGGCATCTACGCCAGCTACTACCTCGACGCGGCGTCAGGCGGCATGGTCGTGCTGACGATGGGCGTCGTGTTCGCGCTCGTGTACCTCTTCGCGCCGCGGCACGGCGTCATCGGTCGGAGCCTGGTCGCCGCCCGTCGGCGTCGGGCCGCGGCCGCGAGGTCCGCCGCGGCGGAACGCCAGCCCGCCTGACGCGGAACCGCCCCGGGAGCGCGGCACGGATCGCGCCCCCGGGGCGGGGTCGTCGGGCGGCGACGGATGCCGCGGCGCGCAGCACGCGGCATCCGTCACGCATCACGGGCTCAGTCGTCGAACACGACCGTCCACTCGGCGTCGGCGCCGTCGGCGATCGACACCCAGGCCTTGGGCACGGCCACGACCGTGACCTCGCCGTCGGCGTCGAACTTGCCCTTCTCCACGAGCTCGCCGTCGATGGAGTACGCGAACGCCGGGTCGTGCGGGATCTGCACCTCGTCGTGGTCGGTGCCGGGGCGGTCCTTGAACTTCGGGCCGACCGGCGTCGACGGGGCCGTCAGCACGGGCACGTTCGCGAAGTCCATGTCGCTCGCCAGGTAGTACGAGGTGTACGACGGCTGGTTGTACGTCGTGTTCTGGCGGGCGACCTCGGCACGGTACTGCGGGTCGTGCATCAGGGTCGTGAGCTTGTGCCCGGTGACCTCGGTGCTCGTGAAGATGCGCAGCGCGTTCGAGTCGACGGTGCGGACGAGGAGCTCCTCGCGCCAGTCGCCGAGGACGTCGGCGACGAGCGACGGGGTGCCCTTCGTGCCGTTGTTGGTGCGCGTGCCCTCCGCGGTGAGCAGCGTCCCGCGGGTCCAGTCGTCGATCGTCGGCGTCGCGTTGCCGCTGCCGTTCACGATCTGCGTCGTGAGGTCGGCCGCCCAGCGGATCGACATGTTGGTGCCGGGCGTCGCCGCCGACAGGATGTCGCCCTCGGTCGAGAGCAGGCCGCTCGCGTCGGTGCCGCCGGGCATGCTCGCCCACACCTCGGTGCCCGCGACATCCGCCCGCACGTCGCCGATCATGCCGCGACCCGTGTCGCGACCCGAGTAGGCGCCGAACAGGATCTCGCCGGTGGCGGCGTCGCGCATGACCGAGCCGTACGGCGCCCAGGTGCCGCCCTCGTGCACGGTCCAGATCTCCTGGCCCGGGCGGTTCGGGTCGATGTCGGTCACGTGCATGGCGTCGCCGTGGCCGAGGCGTGCGAGCTCGCCGGGTGCGGCGCTGCCCTCGGGCAGGACGTCGTACGAGCTGTAGAGCACGCTGCCGTCGTCGTCGATCGTGGCGGCGCCGTAGACGATCTCGTGCTTCCCGTCGCCGTCGACGTCGGCCGCGCTCAACGAGTGGAAGCCCTGCGTCGTGATGCCGCCGTACTCGGGGTCGGTGCCGTCGACGCCGTGCGGCGCGTCGTTGAACGGGTTCGACATCGGCGCGTGGCCGGAGTCGACGAAGAAGCGCTCCTGCAGCGCCTCGCCGTCCCAGTCGTACGCGACCATCGTGGTGCGCGTGTAGTAGCCGCGCGCGAAGACCGCCGACGGGTGCTCGCCGTCGAGGTAGGCGACGCCCGCGAGGAACCGGTCGACCCGGTTGCCGGGCTCGATGCGGCTCATGGCGTAGTCGCCCCACATGAGGCCGTCGTCGCCGCGGCCCGGCTTGTAGGGGATCGTCTGCAGCTCCTCGCCGGTCGCGCCGTCGAAGACCGTGAGGTACTCGGGGCCGTCGACGATGAAGCCCTCGAAGGTCGTGAGGTCGTTCCGGCTGCTGCGGCTCGGCGCGTAGACGTCGATGAAGTGGTCGACGAGCTCCTCTGCGGCCTGCTCGCTCAGCGGGTACTCGTGCGCGACGGGGATGCCGAGCGCCTCCTCGATCGTCGCGGGCCAGTTCCCTGCGACCACCTCGGGGTGCTCGCTCCAGCCCTGGAACATCTCGACCAGGTGGTCGCGGTAGTCGTCGGCGCTCATGCGGTAGTCGTCGTCGTGGGCGTATCCGGCCGCGACATCCGCCTCGGGCATCGTGACGAACGCCTCGGCGGCGACCGAGCCGTCGGCGTCGTAGGTGATCGACTTCGTGCCGGGCGCGGTCTTCAGCATCGTCTCGGCACGGCCGTCGCCGTCGAAGTCGTAGGTCATGAACTGCGTGTAGTGGGCTCCGGCGCGGATGTTCACGCCGAGGTCGATGCGGTTCAGCAGCGTGCCGTCGAGCTCGTACGTGTCGAGGTAGACGGTGCCCGTGTAGCCCTTCTGCGACACGTCCTTCGAGTTCGACGGGTCCCACTTGACCTGGAACTCGTACGCGCCGTCGCCGTCGACGTCGGCGACGGTGGCGTCGTTCGCCGAGTAGGTGAAGGCCTCGCCGACCGGCGTCACGCCGTCGGCGGGCTTCTGCAGCGGCAGGTCGTAGTAGCCGTCGGCCCAGGCGGATGCCGCGGCGCTCGCCTCGAGCTCGACGCCGTTCACGATCGGCGCGACCGCGTACTCGGCCGTGGCCGAGCCCTCCTCGTCGAGGAGGTTCGTGCTGTCGGAGACGGTCGCGATCCGCTCGCCGTCGCGGTAGACGGCGAAGTCGGGCCCGGCCATGCCGGTGGCGGTGGACCCCGTGGCCACGGAGCCGAGCAGGCGCCACGAGAGGAACACGCCCTCGTCGGTCGAGACGGCCACGAGGCCGCGGTCGAGCGCCTCGAGCTGCGGGGTGCCGGCGGGCGGGCCCGCGTCGGGCGGTGCGGCGTTCGCGGCCTGCGCGACGCCGGCGATCAGGCACCCGGCGGCGGCGACCGCCAGGGCTGCGCGGAACGGATGGTGTCCGAGATTCATCGTCGAATCCTTTGCTGGGCGTAGGGCCCGTCGTGGGATTGAGCCACCCCGTTTGGGATAGCGCTTTCCGTGCCCGAGCGACGCTACCCCCGAACGGGGGCTCGGTCAACCCCGAGCCATCCGATCGCGTCGACACCGCGCCGACCGGACGCGGGTATGGTGGGGCCGATGCCCGCGACCAGCAGCCCCGCCGTCGAGGACTACCTCAAGACGATCTACGGCCACACCGAGTGGCAGCCCGAGGCGATCACGCCGTCCGGGCTCGCCGCCGCGCTCGGCGTCGCCCCCTCGTCGGTCACCGAGATGGTGAAGAAGATGGCCTCGCAGGGGCTCGTGCAGCACGTGCCCTACGGCGCGATCCGGTTGACGGATGCCGGGCGCGCCCACGCGCTCGCGGTCGTGCGCCGCCACCGCCTCATCGAGACCTGGCTCGTCCGCGAGATGGGCTACGCGTGGGACGAGGTGCACGACGAGGCCGAGGTGCTCGAGCACGCGCTCTCCGACCGGCTGCTCGAGGCGATCGACGTCCGGCTCGGCCGTCCCGAGCGCGATCCGCACGGCGACGCGATCCCCCGCGCCGACGGCACGCTCGTGAGCGAGCCCGCCGTGCGCCTCGACGAGGCCCCGACGGGGCACGTGGGCCGCGTCATCCGGATCAGCGATCGCGACCCCGCGGTGCTGCGCGAACTCGAGGCGGCCGGGGTCGGTCCGGGCCGCGAACTGCGCGTGACGGATGCCGCGTCGCCCGCCGCCGTCGGCGTCGCGCTCGACGGGGCCGCCCACGCGATCCCGCGCGCCGCCGCGGCCGGGATCTGGATCACGGCCTGAGCAGTCGCTGAACCCCCTCCCGGAAGCGCCTTCCGTCCGCGAGGATGGGGGGATGGGCGGTGCCGTCGAGAAGATCACCCCGGAACTCACTGATGCGCAGTGGTCGCGACTCAGACGCTACGGCGTGCCGCATGACGTCGCCGAGGGCGATGTCCTCTTCAAGGCGGGCGACCGCTCGTACGACCTGATCCTCGTCGAGACCGGCGAGGTCGAGGTCGTGCGCGAGGCCCTGTGGTGGACCGAGGAGACGCAGTTGGCCCGATTGGGCCCGCGCACGTTCGTGGGCGAGCTCGGGCTGCTGAACGGCCAGCGCGCCTTCCTCACTGCGCGCGTGACCGTGCCGGGGCGAGTGCTCCGGATCGACCACGACGCACTGCAGAAGATGATGGCCGACGACGACGAGCTCTGCGACCTCATGCTGCGCACGCTCTGGGCGCGCCGCGAGATGCTCCGGCACGGCCCCGCCGCCTGGACCCTGAAGCTCGTCGGCTCGCAGAGCCCCGAGTCGCAGGCGCTGCGACGCTACGCCGACCGCCTCGAGCTCGTGCACACCTGGATCGACGTCGACGACCCGGACCTGTCGCACGACATCTGGTCGCACGGCTACACGCGCGACGACCTGCCGGTCGCCATCGTGCAGGGCGAGATCATCCGCAACGCGACGCCCGGGCAGATCGCCGAGATGCTCGGGCTCGCGTACACGGCCGAGGACGACACCGAGTTCGACCTCGCCGTCGTCGGCGCGGGGCCGGCGGGCCTCGCCGCCGCGATCTACGGCGCGTCGGAAGGGCTGCAGACCGTGCTGCTCGACGCGGTCGCGCCCGGCGGGCAGTCGGCGACGACGTCGCGGATCGAGAACTACCTCGGCTTCCCGTTCGGCGTGAGCGGCGACGCCCTCACCTCGCAGGCCTCGCTGCAGGCGTTCAAGTTCGGCGTCCGCATCGCCTCGCCGTGCCCGGTCGTGAAGCTCGACCCCGAGGGCGGCGTCCACCGCCTGCTGCTCGCCGACGGGGCGATCGTGCGCGCCCGCGCGGTCATCGTCACGACCGGCGTCGCCTATCGCGGGCTGCCGATCGCGCGCTGGGACGAGTTCGAGGGCGCCGGCATCCACCACGCCGCGACCGCGCTCGAGGTGCGCCAGGCGTCCGGATCGGACGTGGTCGTCATCGGCGGCGCGAACTCGGCCGGGCAGGCCGCGCTCGCGCTGGCCCAGGGCGGATGCCGCGTGCGGCTCGTCGTGCGCTCCGGCGAGCTCGCGGACCGGATGTCGAGCTACCTCGTCGACCGGATCCGCGAGGACCCGCGGATCGACGTGCACACCGGCACCCAGGTCTCCGCGCTGCACGGCGACGACACGCTCGCACGCGTGACGCTGACCGGAGCCGTCGACGAGACCGTCGACTGCCGGGCGCTGTTCTGCTTCATCGGCGCGGTGCCGGCGACCGACTGGCTCGCCGACCTCGAACGCGACGACGACGGGTTCGTCCACACGGGCGCCGACGTGCTCGCCCTGGGCGACGCGTGGCGCTCGGCGGGGCGGATGCCGCTGCCCTTCGAGACCTCGGTGCCGCGCGTGTTCGCCGCCGGCGACGTGCGGCGCGGGTCGATGAAACGCGTGGCCGCCGCGGTCGGCGAGGGGTCGAGCGCGGTGGCATCGGTCCATCGGGCGCTCGCGACGACGGAGGTGTACGCATGAGCGCGGCAGCAGCGTCGTCGTCGGCGCCCGGGTCGGAGCCGACGCCTGGCGCCGAGCCCGTCCTCGCGCCCCCGCCGTCCGGCACCGGGTGCAGCGAGTGCCTCGACCTCGGCGGCTGGTGGTGGCACCTGCGCCGCTGCGCCGAGTGCGGGAACATCGGGTGCTGCGACGCGTCGCCCGGCCAGCACGCGCGCCGGCACGCCGAGGCGACGGGCCACACGGTCGCGGCCTCGTTCGAGCCCGGCGAGGAGTGGTTCTGGGACTACGCCGCGGAGCGCGGAGCGCGGCGCGTGCCGCTCGCGCCGCCGCGGTGGCGCCCCGAGGACCAGGCGTGCCCCGGCCCGGCCGGCAGCGTGCCCGAGAACTGGGAGGAGCTGCTGCACCCGTGACGCCGTGCACCCGTGCATGAGAATCCGGTGCACAGGCCGGCCAGCCGACCCATGGGGCGGAATCTCATGCGCTGGCGTCCGCGGCGGCGCTCGGCGCGCGTCGCGCGCGCGGCATCCGCCGTTCATCGCGCCGTGACGCACGCGGCCTAGGCTGTGCGCATGGCGAAACGCGAAGAGGTCGAGGCCTGGCTCACCGACATGGACGGCGTGCTGGTGCACGAGAACCACGCCCTCCCCGGCGCGTCCGACCTGCTGCAGCAGTGGGAGGACTCGGGCACGCCCTACCTCGTGCTCACCAACAACTCGATCTTCACGGCCCGCGACCTGTCGGCCAGGCTCCGCGCCTCCGGCCTGAACGTGCCCGAGGAGCGCATCTGGACCTCGGCGCTCGCGACCGCCGACTTCCTCAAGCAGCAGGTGCCGGGCGGCTCGGCCTTCGTCATCGGCGAGGCCGGCATCCTGACCGCGCTGCACGAGGCCGGCTTCATCATGACCGAGACCGACCCCGACTTCGTGGTCGTCGGCGAGACCCGCAACTACTCGTTCGACGCGATCACGAAGGCGATCCGGCTGATCGGCGCGGGTGCCCGATTCATCGTCACCAACCCGGATGCCACGGGGCCGAGCGCCGACGGTCCGCTGCCGGCGACGGGCGCCATCGCGGCGCTCATCACGAAGGCCTCGGGCCGGGAGCCGTACGTCGTCGGCAAGCCGAACCCGATGATGTTCCGGTCGGCGCTGAACAAGATCGGCGCGCACTCCGAGCACACCGCGATGATCGGCGACCGCATGGACACCGACATCGTCGCGGGCATCGAGGCGGGACTGCACACCGTCCTCGTGCTCACCGGCATCAGCGACCAGCGCGAGATCGAGAAGTACCCCTTCCGCCCCGACGAGATCCTCTCCGGCGTGTCCGAGCTCGTCTCGCGCGAACCCGTCGAGTCCGACCTCTGACCTCTCAGGCCAGGTCGATCTCGCGGCCGCGGTCCCACGGCTCGGTCCAGGCGAGCGCGTCGAACATCACGTCGAGCACCATCGCGGTGAAGCCCCAGACCAGGCGGTCGGCGCCGCCCGACGTGACGAGGAATCCGGGCCCGCGCCACTCCTCGCCGTCGCGCCGGAGCACCGTCGTGCGCCGGTTCCCCGGGTCGAGCAGGTCGGCGACGGGGGTCCGGAAGACGGCTGAGGACTCGGCCACGTCGACCGCGTGCACGGGGCTCGGTTGCGCCCACCAGCCGAGCACGGGCGTCACGAGGTGCCGCGAGTAGGCGAGCGGGATCGGATCGAGCTCGCCGAGCACCTGGACGCCCGCCGGGTCGAGGCCGGTCTCCTCGCGCGCCTCGCGGAGCGCCGCGGCGACGACGTCGGCGTCGCCCGGTTCGACGCGACCGCCCGGGAACGCGATCTGGCCGGCGTGGGATCGCAGGGTGTCGGCTCGCGCGAGCAGCAGCACGTCGAGGTCGCGAGAGACCGCCGCCGCCTGCGCCTCGTGGTCGCTCGGCAGGCCGTCGAGCACGCCGAAGAGGATGAGCACGGCGGCGGCCCGGGCGGCCTCGGGATCGATCGGCGGGCGCGCCGCGCGCCACAGGTCGCGCAGGTCCTCGTCGCCGACGAGCGCGGTCAGCTCCATGCGCGCCGATCGGATCGCGCCGTCGCGGGAAGTCACCCGACGAGCGTAGCCCGCGCGGCCGTGGTCGGCGCGGCCGTGGTCAGCGCGACCGGTCGTCGTCGGCCTCCCCGTTCGACGGCGGGTCGGACGGTGCCGCTTCGGGAGCGTCGTCCCCGGACGCGTCGGCGTCGATCGGCGGCTCCTCCTCGCGCGGCCGGCGTGACCAGCGGCTCTCGTGGAGGAAGACCTGCGTCACGATCACGAGGCCGACGATGACGACGCCGGCCACCCAGAACGTCCAGTCCATGCGCGCCCCCTCAGGCCAACCGTGCCACGGCGGCCTCGACGCCCGCCCAGAAACGATCGACGTCGACGTCCATCGCGACGAACGCGTTCGGCTCGCGCCCCAGCATGCCGTCGAGGTCGACGCTCGTCGCGCCGAGGGTCTCCGAACCGACCAGCTCGACGTCGAGCCGCGTGCGCACGACCTCGACCGAGCCGGGGTCGGCGAGCACGGCGACCGCGACCGGGTCGTGGAGCGGCCCGTCGGGCATCCCGAACACCTCGTCGTTGGTCCGGCAGAAGAACTCGAGCAGTTCGTCGCCGAAGCCCGCGGTGCGGGTTCCGATCGCGGCGAGGCGATCGCGCACCCGGCTCGTCACGAGTGCCCGGTGCGTGACGTTCAGCCCGACCATGGTGAAGCGGACGCCGCTCCGCAGCACGAGGTCCAGCGCCTCCGGGTCGACCCACGCGTTGAACTCGGCGTACGGCGTGGCGTTGCCGCGTTCGGTCGAGCCGCCCATCCAGACGACCTCGCGGATCCGCCGTGCGAGGTCGGGGCGGTCGCGGAGCAGCACGGCGACGTTCGTGATGGGTCCGGTCGCGATGATCGCGACGGGCTCGGATGCCGCGGCGAGCGTGTCGGCGATGAGCTCGGTCGCAGCGCGCGGGTCGAGCGGCACCGGCGACGGGCCCGCATCGGGGTCGGGCAGCTCGGGGCCGCCGAGGCCGTTCGCGCCGTGGATCCACTCGGCGGTCGACAGCTCGCGCGCGAGCGGGCCGGGAGCGCCGGCCGCGACGGGGACGTCGGTCACGCCGGCGACGGAGAGCGCGACGCGCGCGTTGCGGCTCGTGTGCTCGAGCGGCACGTTGCCGCCCACGGTGGTCACGGCGAGCAGGTCGAGCGCCGGGTGGCCGGCCGCGAGCCAGAGTGCGAAGACGTCGTCGTGGCCCGGGTCGCAGTCGACGATCACGGGAACGGTCATGCGAGTCCCGTCCGTTCGGCGAGGGCGAGCACGGCGGCGCGCCCGGCGTACGAGTCCACGGTGCCGCGCGACCGCACGGCGATCGCCCCCGCGGCCACGGCGACGCGCACGGCGTCCGGCAGGGCGCGTCCCTCGGCGAGCATCGCGGCGAGCGCGCCGGTCGCGGCATCCCCCGCCCCCGTCGTGTCGACCGCGTCGACCTCGGGCGCCGCCACGGCCCACGCGCCGTCGGCGTCGGCCGCGACCGCGCCGCGCGCGCCGAGCGTCACCACGACCGAGCGGGCGAGGTCGCCGACGACGGATGCCGCGGCGTCCCGCCACGCCGCGGCGGGCGCGTCGTCGGCGAGGTCCGCGCCGATGCCGACCGCGCGGGCCTCGTGCACGTTGACGACGAGCGGGTCGGCGATCGCCACGGCCCCGGCGGCGACGGCGACGGGCGGAGCGAGGTTCAGCACGAAGCGGGTGCCGACCTCGTCGCATGCGTCGGCGAACGCCTCGATGACCGCGACGGGCAGCTCGCCCTGCGTGAGGGCGAGGTCGGCCGCGGCGATGCGATCGCGTTCGGCGGCGACGACGACGGTGTCGATCGCCGCGTTCGCGCCGGCGGTGACCACGATCGTGTTCTCGCCCGACGCGGCCACGGTGATCTGCGCGACGCCTGTCGGCGTGCCCGCGACGGTCGCGACGGCCTCCGTCGCGAGCCCGAACCGGGCGAACGCCGAGCGCGCGACGTCGGCCGCGGCGTCGTCGCCGAGGCGGGCGACGAACTCGACGTCCGCTCCGCAGAGGTGCGCGGCGATCGCCTGGTTCGCGCCCTTGCCGCCGAGCGCGACCCGATGGTCGCGCGAGTGGATCGTCTCCCCGGGCCCCGGGAAGGCGTCGACGTAGCTCGTCGCGTCGACGTTCACCGAGCCGAGGACGACGAGCCGGCTCACGCGGCGGGCCCGGCCCCCGCGAGGCTCACCGTGAGCGGCTCCCCGCTCACCTGCTCGACGAAGCAGTAGTAGGTGCGCTGGCCGGCGTCCCACTGCTCGGCAGTCGCGGGGAACGCCGTGAGCATCTGCAGGTCGCCGACGCCGCGCGCGGCCTCGACGTCGATGATCCCCTCGGCGGCGCAGAGCTCCCGCGACTGCGTCGCCAGCGCCTCCTCGCCCGGGAACTCGGTCGCCTCGTCGCCCGCGAACGTGCCGCGGTAGGCGAGCTGCGCCGTGTGCGGGCTCGCGCAGTCCACGACCGTGAACTCGTCGGCCCACGCCGACTCGAAGGGCTCGAGGCACTCGGTGCCGTACAGCGCCTGCCACGAGTGCACGCCGGCCGGCTGCGGCGCGGTCGGCGCCGCGACGGGCTCCTCGGTCGCCACGGGCGCGGCCGTTCCCGCGTCGCCCGGCGCGAGGAAACGCGTGCCGAACGCCACGACGGCGACGATGAGCACGACGAGCGCGAGCCCGCCGGCCACCCAGGTCAGGAGCTTCACCGGCGAGCGGCCGGTGCCGTCGTCGTCGGTGCGCGTGGCCGGCGTCGCGCGGTAGCCGCCCCGGTCGTCGTCGCCGGGTCGCGGCTGCGCCGCGCGCGAGGCGCCGTAGCCGTCGTCCCACCCTCCGCGGTCGTCGCGTCCGAAGGGGTCGCGTGCAGGAGCGTCGTAGCCGTACCCGGCCTCGCGCGCCGGCGCCCGCTCGACGTCGGCCTGGGCGGATGCCTCGACCACCGACATCGGCCCGGTCGCGCCGAAGCCCGCACCGCCGAAGAGCGCGGCGAGGCCGTCGTCGCCGGCACCGTCCGGCTCCTGACCGGGGCGCCCCGTGCGCTCGGTCGTCCGCTCGTCCGTGTCGTACGCCCCCCACGGGTCGTCGAACGCGGGCGGGTCCGCGAAGGCCGGCTGGTCGACGTCGGCGGCGCGCTCGTCGCGGGCGCCGAAGGCGAACGGATCGTCGTCGACCTCGTCGGCGACGACCGGCGTCGCGGACCCGCGGCGCGGACTCGCGATGGGCTCGTCGTCGGCGGCGTCCTCGACCGGGACCTTCGGGTCGCGACCGTCGGGGTCCGGCGTCAGGTTCCAGAGGTAGCCCGCCTGCGCGAACTCCCGGGCCCGGGGCGACTCGTCGTCGCTCCACGGGTCGTCGTGCGACGGGGCGTCGGCCGGCGGCTGGTCGGCCTCGGGGGTGCGACGACGCTCCGCGAGGTCGTCCGCGTACCAGCGCACGTCGTCGCCCGCGTCGGCGGCCGGATCCCCGACGCCCTCGCGCCAGTCACCCGGATCGTCGGACCACGCTCCGCCGGGCTGCGCTCCGTCGTCCTGGCGCCAGAGCTCGCGCAGGTCGTACCCGTCCTCGTGGGCGGATGCCTCGTCGTGCGCGCCGAAGGGCTCGTCGCCGTACGCCCGCGTGTCCGCGTAGGCGTCGGGGCCGAATCCGCCGGCGTCGGCGTCGCCGTCGGCCGGGGCGCCGAAGCCGTCGGCGGCGAACGCGTTCGGGTCGAGGGCACCGCGCGGGTCCTCGCCGTCGTCGTACCCGTACCCGTCGTAGCCGTCGTTCGCGCCGTAGGCGGGGGCGTCGTAGGCCGGCCGGGCGTACCCCTGCCGGTCGTAACCGTCACGGTCGTAGCCGTCGCGGTCGTAGCCCTGGTGATCGAACCCGTCGCGGTCGTAGCCCCGGTGGTCGAACCCGTCGCCGTAGCCACGGTCGTCGCCCCGGCCGGAGTCGCCGTCGTAGCCGCCGCCGCGGGCGGCGAAGTCCTGGACGTACCCGGCCGGCCCGGCGTCGACCGCTCCGGGGCCCGCGGGCTCGCCCGGCGCGGCGGGGTCGGCGTAGCCGGCGTCATCCGCCCACGCCGGCTCGTACCCGCCCTGCTCGTACGGCCGGCGGTCGTAGGCCGCGGCGCGCTCGTACGCGCCCTGCTCGGCGTACGCGCCCTGCTCGGCGTAGGCGCCCTGCCCGCCGCGCTCGTCGTACGCCGGCTGGTCGGCGTAGGTGTCCTGCTCGGAACCTGCGGGCTCGTCGCCCTCGTGGAGTGCCGACCAGAGTTCGTCGGCGAAGTCGTCGGGCGAGCCCGGCGCCGACGGCGACACGGGCGTGAAGGAGCGACGCGCGACCGGCGGAGGAGTGAATCCGGCGAACGGCGACCCGCCCCCGGGCTGCTCCGCCTCCGGCTCGGGGCCGGGTTCGGGCTGCCGGACGGCGGGCGGCGTGTTCGCGGGATCGGCGAGCTGGCGGAAGGCGGCGCGGAGCCCCTCCTCGGTGTCCAGTGCCTGCCCCTCCTGCGACTCGCCCCAGGTCAGTGCGAAGTTCGCGGGCGGGGTCACGGGCCCCGGGGGCTGCTCGGGCTCGGGCTGCCGCGTGAACGCGGGCGGCACGATGCCGCCGACGGGCGGCTCGACCGACGCCAGCCGGTCGTCGACCGGCGGCTCCGCGATGCGCGGCGGCTCCGGGGGCGCGCTGCTCCACGCCGGCGCGTTCCAGGAGGGCTGGTTCCAGGCGGGCGCGGCCGGTGCGTCGACGGGGCCGGGTGCGGTGCGCTCGATCGGCTCGCCGACGACGGGCAGCGCCCGGGTCGGCGCGTCGTCGGCCGGCGGGGGCTCGGCGACCGAGAACCAGTCGAGCGACTCCTCGCTGCGACGACGGGGCCGCGACGGCGGCGCGGACTCCACGCGCGGCGGCTCGGGAGCGGGTGCGACGGGCTGCTGCGGGCGCTGGCGGCCCTCGAGATCGGGTCGGCGGCCGCTGCCGAGCTGGCTCATCAGCCAGTCGGTGTCGTCGTCGAATCCGTTCGCGTCGTAGCGTCCGTCGCGTTCGTTCATGACAATCCCAGATCCTTCAAGCCGATGGCCGCGAGGTAGGGCACCCCCGCGGCTTCGATGACCTCGCGTGCGCCCGTGTCGCGGTCGACGACGACCGCGACGGCCGCGATCTCGGCACCGACGGCGCGGAGCGCCTCGATGGCCTTGAGCGGCGAACCGCCCGTGGTCGAGGTGTCTTCCAGCACGATGACGCGCTTGCCCGCGACATCCGGCCCCTCGACCTGCTTGCCGCGGCCGTGGTCCTTCGGCTCCTTGCGGACGACGAACGCGTCGTACGCCAGGCCGCGCGCGGCGCCCTGGTGCAGCACGGCGGTCGCGATCGGGTCGGCGCCCATCGTCATGCCGCCGACCGCGGCGACGTCCGGAACGTCGGCGATGAGGTCGATCATCACCTGGCCGATGAGCGGCGCGACGCGGTGGTCGAGGCTCACCTTGCGGAGGTCGACGTAGTACGACGCCTTCTTGCCGCTGGTCAGCGTGAAGTCGCCGTGGAACACCGCGTCGCTCGAGATGAACTCGATGAGCTGTCGGCGGGCCTCGGCGGACTGGGGATTCCGGGAAGTCACCCGAATACTCTAAGACTCCACCGCCTGAGAGGAACGTGCGGATGTCTCGGGAACCGCTCCGGCGACCTCGCCCGGGCGCGATCTCCGCCGCCGACCGCCGCCCCAGAACGACCGCGGCGTGCCCGGGACGAGGCGCGCCCAGAGCGGTGCGTCCTCGTCCTGCAGCACCGCCGGCATGTCCACGTGGAACTGCGCGATCTCCTCGGCGCCGTGGTGCACGACGCGGTACAGCGCCGTGCCGATGAGGACGCCGAGCGCGATCGACATGACCGCGGTCAGCGCGGTCGCGAAGTCCTCGAGACCGGCCGCCGTGCCCACGGCCTCGGTCAGGCCGACGAGCCCGGCCGCCCCCGGGACCAGGATCCAGAACGCGGGCAGGAACGTCAGCTGCGCCGGGGCGCCGCGCCGCAGGCCCGCGATCCACAGCACCACCGGCGTCATCGCCAGCGCGCCGATGAAGCCGCTGACCGTCGCACCCACGAGCACGGTGCCCGCCGCCTGGCCCGCGTAGGCGACCCCGACCGCGAGCAGCACCCAGCCGAACGTCGACGGCGGCGAGGAGAAGTGCAGGTAGTTCCCGATGGCGAACAGGACGACGCCGGCCGGGGCGACCCACCACGACAGCCCCGACGTCGGCTCGAGCGGCACGTAGGTCGAGCTCGAGACGCCCACCACGGTGCCGGCCGCGAGGATGCCGAACGAGAGCAGCGCGAGCTGGACCATCCCGAACACGAGGCGCGCGGCGCCGGCGATCATCTGCCCGGCGGCCAGCTCCATCGTCGCGGTGGTCAGCACCCCGCCCGGGAGGAACGTGGCGAGCGGGGCGATGAGGAGCCGGATCGGATCGCCGATCTCGATGTACTCGGCGAGCAGGAAGACGCACAGCGCGCACGCGAACGCCGCGAACACCGGGAACACGAGCTGGAGCGTCGGCGACCGGACCAGCTTGGCGAGGCCGACGAACGCGCCCAGCGCGAACGCGACGACCGCGCCCTCGACCGTCGGGGCCAGTAGGAGCGCGAGCCCCGTGGTCAGGATCGCGTGCCCGAGCGTCCTGACGAGCCATCCGTGCCTCGGACGCATCGCGCCGATCTCGTTGAGGCGCCGGATGCCGGCGGCCGGAGCCACCGTCGCACGTCGGGCCTCCTCGATCAGCCGGTACAGCGCGGCGATCTGGTCGAACCGGAAGTTCGCCCGCACCGAGCGGATGGCGACCCGCCCATCCTCGGCGCCGCCGACCTGGACGATGATGACCGTCGGCAGCACGACGAAGTCGGTGTCGTCCTGCCCGTAGGCGCGCGCGACGGCATCCACCGTGTCGCCGATCCGGTCGACCGCCTCCCCCGCGGCGTTCATCCCCTCGGCGAGGCCGAGCAGGAATCGACGCAGGACGGCCCGCTCGTCGACGTCCGACATCCGTCCCCCTCGCGTGGCTGGCCTGCGCACACCGTACGATGCGGCGCCGAGGGTCCCGCGGTGCGACGCGCGATCGCGTCCGCACCGGCCCGATCAGGACTCGGGGTCGCGCCGGCGCGGCTTCGGGGCCGCGTCCGCGATCCTCGAGAGCACGGAGTCCTCCGACGGGCCGAGCACCGACGGGAGGTCGACGTGGAACTCGGCGATGCCCGCCGCACTCCGCCGGAGGAACCGGTAGATCGCCGAGCCGATGAACACGCCGAGCGCGATCGACATGACCGTGACGAAGGCGGCGGCGACGTCGTCGACGCCGGCCGACTCCTCGACCGCGCCCTCCGTCACGCCGATGAGCCCGGCAGCGCCGGGGACGAGGACCCAGAACGCCGGGAGGAAGGCGATCTGCGAGGGCACGCCGCGCGGCAGGTCCTCGATCCAGAGCACGAGCGGCGTGACCACGAGCGCACCGACGAAGCCGCTGACCGGTGCGCCGAGGAGGAGCGCGCCGAGCTGCTGCCCGCCGTACGCGACGACGAGGGCGAGGATCACCCAGGCGTAGGAACGGCCCGGCGCGGCGAAGTGCAGGTACACGCCGACCCCGTAGAGCACGAGCCCGATCCCGGCGACCCACCACGGGAGGGTCTGCTGCACCTCGCGCGGGACGTACCCGTCGTCGCCGATCCCCACGACGGTCCCCGCGGCGAGGATGCCGAACGCGAGCAGCGCGAGCTGGACGATGCCCGCGCCGAGCCGCGAGGACCCGGCGACCATCTGCCCGGCGGCGAGCTCGCGGACCCCGGTGGTGAGCAGCGCGCCCGGGAGGAAGGTCGCCAGCGGCGCGATCAGCACGCGCAGCGGGTCGCCGATCTCGACGACGGGTGCGAGGAGGAACACGATCACGGCGCAGACGAACGAGGCCGCGACCGGCAGGACGAGCGAGAGCGTCTGCGAGCGGGTCAGCTTCGCGACGCCGATGATGACGCCGAGCCCGAAGCCGACGACGGCGGCCTGCCAGCTCGGGGCGAGGAGCAGCGCGAGGCCGGCGGTGAGGAGGGCGTGGCCCATCGTCCGCATGAACCAGTGGCGGGTCGGCGGCATGGCGCCGATCTCGTTGAGTCGACGGATGCCGTCGGCGGGGCCGATCGCGGCGGATCGCGCCTGCCGGACCAGGGCGGCCATCGCGGCGATCTGGTCGAACCGGAACGAGGCGCGGACCGAGGTGAGCGAGACGCGGCCGGTCTCGCCCTGGCCGGTCTGGACGAGCGCGATCGTCGGGAGCACGACGACGTCGACCTCGTCGACCCCGTAGGCGTGGGCGATGTCGACGATCTCGGCACGGATGCGGTCGGTGGACTCCGCCGAGGCCGTCAGCCCCTCGGCGAGACCGAGCAGGAACGTGCGGATCAGCGCGGCGTCGCCCGGGGATCGCTCGGTCTCGCGGGGCTCGGGCGGCGTCGGGGTCGTCGGGGTCGTCGGCATCCGTTCGCTCCTCGGGTTCGCGGCGGAGCGCGGTGCACGGGCGGGCGCCCGGCGCCCCGGCGGTGCGGTCACGCTATCCCCGGACGCGATCGGATGTCGAGGGGTCGACGCGACGCGCGACGACGCGCGTCGACCGGGGCGGACGACCGGTCCCGGACATGCGAAGGGCCGCCCTGCGGGGTGTCCCTCCCCCGCACGACGGCCCTGCTCGGAGCCCTGACGGCCCCGCGACGCGCGGCCTAGACGGTGCGCGCGAAGGTCTCGCGCGGCTGGCGACGGTAACCGTCGCGCGCGGTGACGACGAAGGAGCTGACGATGCCGGCGATCGAGGCGGCGGCGAGCATGGCGAAGACGGTGAACACGGCGGTTCCTTTCGAGAGTTCGTTGGAATGTCGGGCGACTCGGTGCGCCCTTGCACGTGTCCGACATGAACCATTGTGCACCTTCAAACCGTTCAGCACAATCTCACGAAACTACACTGATGATGTAGCATCGCTACATGGATGTGCGCCGTCTCGACCTGCTCCGCGAACTCGCCGAACGCGGCAGCGTGACCGCCGTCGCCGAGGCGACCGGTCGCACCCCCTCGGCGGTGTCCCAGCAGCTCAAGGTGCTCGAGCGCGAGGCGGGCATGCCGCTCACCGAGCGCAGCGGGCGCGGGGTCGTGCTGACGAGCGCCGGGCACGCGCTCGCGCGCAGCGCGACCGAGGTGGCGGTCGCCCTCGAGCGCGCCTCGGCGCTCTGGGACCAGTTCCGCAACCACCCGAGCGGCGAGGTCACGCTGCTGACCTTCCCCACCGTGGGTGCGACGCTCCTGCCGCAGGTGCTCGCCGACCTCCGGTCGGTCGCGGGCCTGGTCGTGCGGGCCACCGACCTCGACCCCGAACTCGCCGAGTTCCCCGACCTCACCAACGAGTACGACATCGTGCTCGCGCACACCATGCCCGGCGAGCTCCCCTGGGGAGGTCGCGGCCTCCGCGCGCTCCCGCTCCTGACCGAGCCGCTCGACATCGGCCTGCCCGCCGACCACCGGCTCGCGGGCCGCGCGCACGTGACGCCCGCCGACCTCGTCGAGGAGACCTGGCTCGGCGTGCCGCCCGGCTTCCCGTTCGAACGGATCCTGCACGCGATCGAGCAGGCGGGCGGGCGGCGCGTCGAGGTGAGCCAGCGCTTCAGCGACATGCGCATCATCGAGGCGTTCATCGCGGCCGGCCTCGGCATCGCCTTCGTGCCGCGCTACACCTCGGGCGCGGTCCCGGAGGGCATCGTGCTGAAGCCGCTCCGCGGCGTCGCGTCGGTCCGCCAGATCTTCGCGCTCGTGCGGCCGGATGTCGCGGAGCGGCTCGCCGTGCGGACCGTGCTCGAGGTGCTCGTCGACCGGGCCGCACGGCTCGAGCGGTCGTACGAGGCCGCCAGTCGCGACCAGCCGTCTGCGCCATCGTCCTGACGGTGACGCAGCACTGGGCGGGGCCTGCTCGACGAGGACCCCGCCCGAATGGCGCGACCGCAGGTCAGGCGCCGGAGAGTGCCTTCGCCTTCAGCGCATCGAACTCGGCCTGGCTGATCGTTCCGGCGTCCAGGAGCCGCTTGGCCGACTCGATCTCGCCCGCCGCCGAGCTCGCACCCGAGTTCGCGACCGATCGGATGTAGTCGTTCGCTTCGGCCTGAACCGCCTGCGACCGGGCGGCGTTGCGCTCGGCCATCCCGCGTCCGCGGGCGATCAGGTAGATGAACGCGGCCAGGAACGGCAGGAAGACCAGGAACAGGACCCACAGCGCCTTGCCCCAGCCGTTCAGGGCATGGTCGCGGAAGATGTCGACGAACACGCTGATGAAGATCCAGATGCAGGCGAACAGGACGTAGATCCAGAAGAGCCAGACGAAGAAGTCCCAGACGCTCATGACGGCGATCCTTTCGGTCACGGGGTGCGGGTCGCGCCCGTCGCTCGGAACGTACCGGCGCGGCGACGAGCGCCGCATCACCCCGTTCGGATGATCCACGCCGGCGTTGCCCGGCCTCGCGCGGGCACTTCGGCATGGCGCCGCCCCGCGAGCCGGTGGAAGACTGAGCGCGACATCGTGCTGCGCAGTCGGTAGGGGGCAACGTGCTCGAGCAACCGTCATCCGAGGTCATGGTCGACCGGCCGGCGCTCAGGGACAGACTCGACGGGGCGCTGACGCGCCCGCTCACCCTCATCGTCGCACCCGCCGGCGCAGGGAAGTCCGTGCTGCTCGAACAGTGGCGGGCCCAGCGGGACGACGTCGTGACGCTCACGATCGACGTCGACGCGAACGACGACGACCCGGTGCGATTCGGTCGTCGCCTGGTCGCCGCACTGGCGACGGTGAGACCCGCCACAGCCCGACTCGGCCACCTCACGGCCCTCCACGCCGGGGGGATCGGGACTCCCCTGCTCGAGGCGCTGGCGCTCGAACTCGAGACCTACCCGCCGACCGTCGTGGTGCTGGACGACCTCCACCACCTCTCGAACACGCGGCTCCTCGCCGATCTCGGGCGACTCGCCGCTCTGCTCCCGCCGGCCGCGCACCTCGTGCTCTCGACCCGGGTCGATCCGCCGATCGCCTGGAGCAGCCTCCGGCTGCGCGACCGGATGCTCGAACTCCGGCAGCGCGATCTCGCGCTGACCCGGCCCGAATCCGCGCAACTGCTGCGGCGGATCGCTCGCCGCGACCTGCCCGCCACGACCGTCGAGCCGATCGTCGCCCGCACCGAGGGCTGGGCGGCCGGGCTCCAGCTGGCGGGGCTCACGCTCAAGTACACCGGCGAGGCCGAGGCATCCGATGCGTTCGTCGCCGGCATCGCGGGGAGCGATCGCCTGATCGCCGACTACCTCACCGAGGAGGTCCTCGACGCGGTGCCCGAACGGGACCGCGACCTCCTGCTGCGGATGTCGCCCCTGGACGCCATGACGGCGGACCTCGTCGACCACGTGCTGGAGCGGACCGACGGGCAGCGCCTGCTCGAGCGCTTCGAGGACGAATCCATGTTCCTCGTGGCGCTCGATCCCCACCGGAGGCGGTACCGGTTCCACCATCTCTTCCGCGAATTCCTGCGGTACCGGCTGCGCACCGAGGTGCCGGAGGGGGAGCAGCGCCTGTTGAGCCGCGCAGCGGACTTCCACCTCGATCGCGGCGAGGTCTCGCCCGCCGTCGAGTACCTGCTTCGAGCGCGGGACTGGGCGCGCGCACTCGACGCGATCATGACTCGGGGGAGCGACGTCTTCGAACGCGGCGAGATGCGAACCGTGATCCGGTGGATCACCTCGGTGCCCGAGACCGAGTGGGCCGACCGGCTCGACGTCGCGCTCGAGCTCGGCATCCTGGTAGGCATGGAGGGGGAACCGGCCAGGGCCGTCGGCATGCTCGGCCGCGTCGCGGGCGACCCTCACGCGACGATCGGTCATCGCATCGTCGCAGAGACCTGGATGTCGGCCACCACGCAGTGGAACGCCCGGCCCGAGGAGGCGATCCGGGCGGCCGATCGCGCGCTCGCACTCAGGGACGAACACCCCGACGCGGCGCTTCCCGACCTGATGCGGCTCACGAGCCCGGAGCTGATGACCACCCTCGCGGTCGGGTCGAGGGGGCGCTCGCATTTCCTCTCGGGCGACCTCGACGAGGCCGAGACGTGGATGTCGCGCTCGCTCGAGACCGAGGGCATCGCGTATCCGCCCTTCCGGGTCGGGATGCTCGGATCGTCGGCACTCCTGCGGATCTGGAACGGCCGGGCGGCCGAGGCCGAACTCCTCGCCGCTGAGGCGATCGACGCCGCATCGGCCGGTGCGCTGCTCGACCATCCGGTGATCGCCGACGCCTACCTGGCCCGCGCACTCGTCGACGTCGAGCGCGGGGCGCCGGCGGTCGCCGCAGTCCACCTGCGCGCCGGGATCGTCCGCGCCGAGGCGAACAGGCGATCGCAGCTGCTCTGGCTGGGTCGATACGTGCACGGCGTGATCGCGGCCGCGGAGGGTCGCTTCGACGACGCCCTGGCCGCAGCCGACCTCGCTCGGAGCGGCGACCGGTCCGCCGAGGGTCGCAATCCCGGCGCCGGCCCCGCCCCCGCGATCCTCGACCGGCTCCGTGCGCTGCACCTCAGCGTCCTGCGGCGCTCCGGCCGCGCCGACGAGGCGCTCCGCCGCAGCGCCGATCCGACTCCCGTCGGGCCCGCCGTCGCATTCGAGGCAATCGCCGCAGCGCTCGCCGTCGGCGATCCCGGCGCGGCACGGCGGATGCTCGACCGCGACCTCGACCGGCCGGGTCCCGCATCGGACTCGCCGCTCAGCGACATCCGCCGGTCGATCCTGCTCGGCTGGCTCGCCGAGATCTCGGGATCGCACGCTGCGGCCGTCGACCACCTCGCCGAGGCGCTCGGGCGGGCCGAACCGCACGGCCTCGTCGCCGTGTTCCTCGAGGCCGGGCCGACCGTGCTGGACCTCGCGTGCGGTCTGACACCTTTGCACGGCGGCGTGGCCGCAGACCTCGCGAGACGTCGCGACGGCTCGTCGACCCCAGGCGCGAACGCGGAGCTGGCGGAACCGCTCACGACCCGCGAACTGGAGATCCTCGCGTTCCTCCCCGATCACTCGACGAATGCGGAGCTGGCGAAGCAGTGCTTCGTCTCCGTGAACACGCTGAAGACGCACACGGCGCACATCTACCGCAAGCTCGGGGTCTCCGGCCGGAGCGCGGCGATCGCCCGGGCCCGCGAACTCGGCCTGCTGGATCCCGTCAGTCGTCCCGACCGGGCACGTGCGTGACCGACTCGATCTCGACGTCGAAGCCGCGGAGCAGGTCGAGCAGTCCGACGAGCCTCGCCTGGTCGGGGACGGTCCCGAGCAGGCGGGTCGAGCCCGGATGGCCGGGCACCACCTCGAAGCCGACGAACTCCTCCACGATCATCGGGGCGAGTTCACCCCGGACCACGATGTCGAACCGTTCGACGCTCATCTCGCCCTCCGGATGACGGTGCTGCCGTTCGTCGGGCGGGAGCCTCGACTCTCGGGTGCGGCGGCTAGATGCGGCGACGGCGACCGGGGGTCACCGCGGCACCGACCACCGCGGCCTTCGCCACGGGGGCTGGGCCGGGTCGCACCGCGGCACCGACCACCGCGGCCTTCGCCACGGGTGCTCGGACCACGCCGACCCGTCCGACTCGTGCTGGTCTCAGCGGCATCTCAGACTCCCGTCTCCTCGAGCTCCTCATCCGCCTCGAGTGAGGCGATGATGTCCTGCGTCGGGATCCTGCCGTTGGCGATCAGCCGGCCGCCCGCGCGGCGCGCGGCGGCCGCGAACGGGGCCGCCCAGAGGTTCTCGTAGACGAGCACGCCCGCGACACTGCCCGGATCCATCGCATTGGCCAGGTTGGCCACGTCGTCGGCCGCCAGGAGCTCGGCCAGCTGCGCCTCGAGCTCGATGAGCGCGCCGAGCTCCCCCGCGTCCGACAGCTCCATCGCGTCGACGACGCCGTCCTCGTCCTTGGTGAGGACGATCGCGTCGATGAGCCGGATCGTGCCGGCCTCGACCAGGTTCAGGAGCTCGTCGGCGATCTCGCCGGTGAACGACGAGTGCCCTGCCGGGAACTCGATGACCAGGAAATCGACCGGTCCCAGTTCGTCCAGATCTTGCTCGGTCATGTCGATCAGCCCTCTGCTTCCGTGCGTCGCCGTCGGTGCGAACCCCCACCACTCCTCAGGGTCGTCGCCGCACCCGGTCGCGGCATCACCCGAACCGGGTGATTCGGCGGCCGATCGCGTTGGCTACCGTGTGCACGGCCGGCGCCTCCGGCGCGCGGGCCGAGAACGGACGCTTCCAGGGGGATCTCATGCGACCTGACCGCCACGCACGCACGATGCTGCCGATCCCCGATCGGCCGTCACCGACGCTCACGACCTACGACGCCAAGGACCCCGACACGTCCTTCCCGCCGATCGAACCGCTGCTGCCCCCCGAGGGCGCGCCCAACGTGCTCATCGTGCTCCTCGACGACGTCGGCTTCGGCGCGTCCAGCGCGTTCGGGGGACCGTGCCGGACGCCGACCGCGGAGCGCCTCGCCGCCGGCGGACTGCGCTACAACCGCTTCCACACGACCGCGCTCTGCGCGCCGACTCGGCAGGCGATGCTGACGGGCCGGAACCACCATTCGGTCGGCATGGGCAGCATCACCGAGACGGCGACCTCGGCGCCCGGCAACAGCTCGGTCCGCCCGAACACCAAGGCGCCGCTGGCGATGACGCTCAAGCTCAACGGCTACGCGACCGCGCAGTTCGGCAAGTGCCACGAGGTGCCCGTGTGGCAGGCCTCGCCCATCGGGCCGTTCGATGCGTGGCCGTCCGCCGGCGGCGGGTTCGAGACGTTCTACGGGTTCATCGGCGGCGAGAACAACCAGTGGGATCCCGCGCTCTACGAGGGGACGACGCCCGTCGACCCGCCCGCGACGCCCGAGGAGGGCTACCACCTCACCGAGGACCTCGCCGACCACGCGATCTCGTGGATCCGCACCCAGAAGTCGCTCACGCCCGACCGGCCGTTCTTCGTCTACTTCGCGCCGGGCGCGACCCATGCGCCGCATCACGTGCCGAAGGAGTGGGCCGACCGGTACGCGGGAGCGTTCGCACACGGATGGGATGCGCAGCGCGAGCGCACGTTCGAGCGGCAGAAGGACATGGGCATCATCCCGGCCGATGCGGGATTGACCGCACGGCACGACGAGATCCCCGCCTGGGACGACATGCCCGACGAGCTCAAGCCGGTGCTCGAGCGCGAGATGGAGGTCTACGCGGGCTTCCTGGAGCACACCGACCACCACGTCGGGCGCGTGATCGACGCCATCGAGGAGCTCGGCGTGCTCGAGGACACGCTGGTCTACTACATCGTCGGCGACAACGGCGCGTCGGCCGAGGGCACCGTCAACGGCGCGTTCAACGAGATGGCCAACTTCAACGGCATGGCCGCCGTCGAGACGCCCGAGTTCATGCGGTCCAAGATGGACGAATTCGGCTCGCCGAGCTCCTACAACCACTACGCGGTCGGCTGGGCCTGGGCCATGGACACGCCGTTCCAGTGGACGAAGCAGGTCGCCTCGCACTGGGGTGGAACGCGCAACGGCACCATCGTGCACTGGCCGGCGGGCATCGCCGAGCGCGGAGGGCTCCGCAGCCAGTTCGCGCACTGCATCGACGTCGCTCCGACGGTGCTCGAGGCCGCGGGCCTGCCCGAGCCGACGATGGTCAACGGCGTGCAGCAGTCGCCGATCGAGGGGACGAGCATGCTGTACACCTTCGACGACCCCGACGCTCCCGAGCGGCACGACCTGCAGTACTTCGAGATGTTCGGCAACCGGGGCATCTACCACCGCGGCTGGAGCGCCGTCACGAAGCACCGCACCCCGTGGATCATCGTCGGCGGGACCATGCCGGCGCTCGACGACGACGTCTGGGAGCTGTACGACGGCGGGGCCGACTACAGCCAGGCCCACGACCTCGCGGCGGAGCAGCCCGAGCGGCTGCACGAACTCCAGAGGCTCTGGCTCATCGAGGCGGTCAAGTACAACGTCCTGCCGATCGACGACCGCACGGGCGACCGCATCGATCCCGCGCGAGCCGGCCGACCGACGCTCGTGCGCGGGCGATCCCAGACGTTCTACCCGGGCATGGGACGCCTCTCCGAGAACAGCGTCGTGAGCATGAAGAACGTGTCGTTCTCGGTGACCGCCGACATCGAGGTGCCGGATGATGGGGCGGAGGGCGTCATCATCGCGCAGGGCGGCCGCTTCGGCGGCTGGAGCGTCTACGTCCACGACGGACGGCTGACGTTCGTCTACAACGTCCTCGGCATCCACGAGTTCCCCGTCCGCGCGGACTCGGACCTGCCGCCCGGCCGGCACGAGGTCGTGATGTCGTTCGCCTACGACGGCGGCGGTCCCGCCAAGGGCGGCGACGTGACGCTGCTCGTGGACGGCGCCGAGATCGGCCGTGGCCGCGTCGAGATGACCCAGCCGGTGATCTTCTCGGCCGACGAGACGACCGACATCGGCTACGAGTCGGGCAGCACGGTCTCGCGCGAGTACACGGCCGCCACGAGCCGGTTCCGCGGTCGCGTCCACCGGGTGCGGCTCGACATCGGCGACGACTCGCACGACCACCACATCGACCCCGACGAGCGCATGCGCGTCGCGATGTCGCGCCAGTAGTCGGCAGTCGAGAGGATGCCGCCCCGGCGCCGCGCACGGAGGCGCCGGGGTAGCATCCGATCATGCCCGACGACGTGATCCTGTTCGACGTGCGCGACGGCCTCGCGCACGTGACGCTGAACCGCCCGGCCCGGCTCAACGCCGTCGACCCCGAGGCGATCGATCGATGGCAGTCGCTCGCGCACGAGATCGCGGAGCGCGACGACATCGGCGCGGTGCTGTTCGATGCGGCGGGGCGGGCGTTCTGCGCGGGCGGCGACGTGGTGGCGATGTCCGGGCTGGCCGAGACCGCGAGCGGCGACGCCGAGGGGCCCGCCGGGCTCATCCGGGAGCTCGCCGACCGCATCCACGACGGGCACCGGATGCTGCGCGAGAGCGCGAAGCCGATCGTCGCGGCGGTCCAGGGTCCGGTCGCCGGCGGCGGGCTCGGCTTCATGCTCGTGGCCGACGTGATCGTGGCGTCGGAGCGCGCGACGTTCGCCAGCCGCTACAGCGACGTCGGGCTCACGCCCGACTGCGGGGTCAGCACGCTCCTGCCCGAGGCCGTCGGCGTGCGCCGCGCGCTCGAGCTCACGCTCACGTCGCGCACGCTCTCGGCGGCCGAGGCGCTCGACTGGGGGCTCGTCGCGGAGGTCGTCGCGCCCGAGGCGCTCGACGCCCGGGCCCGCGAGATCGCCGACGGATGGCTCGCCGGCGCGACGCACGCGTTCGGCCAGGCGAAGCGCCTCGTTCATGCCGGGCAGTCGCGGTCGTTCCAGGCCTCGCTCGACGACGAGGCGGCGACGATCGCCGAGGCGTTCGTCACGCCCCACGCGCAGCGCGCGATCGCCGCCTTCGCCGCCCGCTGACGCGGCAGACGCTCACCCCTCGCTGCACGTCCGAGTGCGGTTCCTGCGGTGGAGTGCGGTTCGAAACCGACCTCCAGCGCAGAAACCGCACTTGGACGGGCGTGCGGGCGCGCGGGCGCGTCAGCCGGCGGCCGGGGTCGGGATCTCACCGAAGCCGTCGGCGAGCAGGCGGCGCAGTGCGTCGACCGCCGTGGCGGCGTCGGGTCCGCTGCCGTCGAACCGCACGGCGTGACCCTGCTTCGCCCCGAGCGACATCAGCCCGATCATGCTCCTCGCCGGGACGGGCCCGGTTCCCGTCGTGAGGTTCGTCACGTCGACGACGGCGTCGAATGCGCCGACCGCCTGGACGAGCAACGCCGCGGGCCTGGCGTGCAGGCCCTCGGGGTTGACGACCACCTCGTCCGCCGATCGCGGATCGACGGCCACGGCGGGCGCCGGACCGACCGGCTCCGCCACCGGCTGCGCGGGCGGCAACGCGGCCATCGGATCGGACTGACCCCGCTTCGCGTCGAGCGCCGCGGCCGACTCGCGGGCGACCTCCTCGAGCGGCGCCCCCGTCGCCGCAAGCACGAGGCCCGCAGTGATGCCCTCGACGAACGGCCCCGCACCCACCACGACGTCGGTCGTGGACTCCCGGAGCTCGAGCGCGAGTCCGGCGCTGAGCACGGCCGAGCCGAGGTCGGTGACGACGAGCACGCCCGGGACGCCCTCGTCGGCGAGCTCGTCGATCGCGGCGGCGACCGCCGTCGCATCCGTGCCGAACCGGCCGCCGGAACCTGCGGCGATGCGCACCGGCGGCGCATCGCCGTGCACCATCTGCATGCCGAGCTCCACCGCGGCCTCGGCGAGGCCCGGGCTGTGCGAGACGACGACGAGCCCGATCATCCGACGCGTTCCGATCGCGCGTCGGCGAGGGCCTGCACGAGGATCGCGGCCGAGGTCGCCCCGGGATCGAGGTGATCCGCGCCCCGTTCGCCCAGGTAGCTCGCCCTGCCCTTGCGCGCGACGAGCGGAATCGTCGCGTCGCGTCCGAGGGCTGCGGCGGCGGCCGCCTCGCGGAGCGACTCGACGATCGGCCGACCGCCGGCCGCCGCCGCGCTCAGCGCGTCGGCGGCCGGCTGGAGCGCGTCGACCATCGTCTTGTCGCCCGGCTCGGCCCGGCCTCGAGCGACGACCCCGGCGACGCCGGCGCGGAACGCATCGGCGAGCTCGGCGGTGTCGAGCTCCGGAGTCGGGCCGACCGACCTCGCCATCTCGAGGAACAGCGTGCCGTACAGCGACCCGCTCGCACCCCCGACGGTCGACACGATCGCCATCCCGGAGGACTTCAGCAGTGCGCCGGCGTCGTCGGGCGGATCGTCCGCGAGCCGTTTCCGCACCGCACCGGTGCCACGGGCGATGTTGGTGCCGTGGTCGGCGTCGCCGATGGCGGAGTCCAGCGCCGTCAGCCGCCCAGCCTCGGCGGCGATCCGCTCGTCGAAGCGCAGCATCCACGCCACGATGTCGTCCACCGTCACCCGGCCGTCGTCGGAGCCCGCCATGCCTACACCCCCCACCGGAGTGCCGCGGTGCTCACGGGCGCGTCCCAGAGGCGCAGCATCTCGTCGTCGGCGCGCAGCAGGGTGAGGGAGCAGCCGGCCATGTCGAGGCTCGTGATGTAGTCACCCACGAGCACTCGGGCGACGGTGACGCCGCGCTGCTCGAGCAGGGAGGCGACAGCTCCGTACATCAGGTACAGCTCGATGAGCGGTGTGCCGCCGAGCCCGCTGAGCATCGCGATCACCGGCGCCCCGGTGAAGTCGTGGTCGGCCAGGATCGCCGACACCAGTGTCTCGGCGATCTCCGACGCGGGAACCAGCGGGGCGCGGGTGCGTCCCGGTTCGCCGTGGATGCCCACGCCCATCTCGATCTCGTCGTCGGGCAGGTCGAAGCTCGGCGTGCCCACCGACGGCAGCGTCGCGCTGGTGAGGGCCACGCCCATCGAGCGGCCGTTCGCCGCGACGCGCGTCGCGACGGCGTGCACGGCGTCGAGGTCGGCCCCCTCCTCCGCGGCACCGCCGGCGATCTTCTCGACGAACACGGTCGTGCCGACCCCGCGACGTCCGGCGGTCCAGGTCGAGTCCTCGACGGCGACGTCGTCGGCGACGAGGACGGTCTTCACCGCGATACCTTCCGCCTCGGCGAGTTCGGCGGCCATCTCGAAGTTGAGCACGTCGCCCGTGTAGTTCTTCACGATGAAGAGCGCACCGGCTCCGGTGCTCACCGCCTGCGCGGCGGCGAGCATCTGGTCCGGCGTCGGCGAGGTGAAGACCTCGCCGGCGCAGGCGGCGTCGAGCATGCCGGGGCCGACGAAGCCGCTGTGCAGCGGTTCGTGCCCCGACCCCCCGCCGGAGATCAGCGCGACCTTGCCGGGCTTCGGCGTCGCTCGCGCGACGACCCGACCGGCGAAGTCGACGGCGAGCTCGGGGTGGGCCGCCGCGACGCCCTGCAGTGCGCCGGCGAGCACCTCCGACGGTGCATCGATGAGCTTCTTCATGCGCGTGCCTCCTCTTCGACGAGCGCTTCGGTCAGGGTGGTGCGGTCGGCCCGGGTGCGGGAGACCAGGCCGAACGCGAGGCCGGCGAGGACGCCGCCCGCGAGCTCGGCGATGACGTAGATCGGCCACTGCTCCCACTGCACCGTTCCTCCGAGGAGCTGCTGCACGAGCATCGGGCCGGTGGTGCGGGCCGGGTTGATGGACGCGCCCGTCGCGGGTGCCACGGGGATGATCGCGGCGAACACGACGAGGCCGATGACGAGGCCGGCGAATCCGGGGGCCGCCTTGCGGTGGATCACCCCGAAGACGGTGAAGACCAGGAGGAAGGTGCCGAGGAACTCGGCCGTGAACGCCTGCCAGATCGGGATGTCGCCGTAGGACGCCACGCCGAGGCCGAGTTCGCTCGCCTGCGGGCCGAGGGCCCCGACGATGGCGAACGCGCCGACGGTCGCGCCCAGCAGCTGCGCGACCACGTACCCGGGCACGTCGCGCCAGGCGAACTTACCGGTCGTCGCGAGGGCGAGGGTCACGGCGGGGTTGATGTGGTTGCCCGAGATGTAGCCGAACACGTACACCGTCGCGACGACGATGGTGCCGAAGGCGAGCGAGATGAAGCCGAGATCGGCGGGGGCGAAGGGCGCGTCGCCCCTCACCAGTGCGAAGGCCGGCACGGAGCCGACGCCGACGAACACGAGGAAGGCGGTACCGAGGAACTCGGCGGCGAGCCGCTGCCAAGTCCGGTTGTCATCCATGATCTGCGTTCTCCCTTGAACGAGGTTGCGCCAGTCGATTCGGTATTGTCGAATGGCTTTCGGTAATACTGAATGGTGGACCTTTCGCTCGCCGCTGTCAAGAACCAGACAGAATGGGGATGCACGGTGGGCGCGACGAGGAGGGGGAGCCGGTGATCCAGTCGATCGACCGTGCGGTGAAGATCCTCACGCTCCTGCAGGGCTCGCGCCGCATGGGCATCTCGGAGCTCGCCGCCGCGCTCGACCTGCCGCCGTCGACCGTGCACGGCATCGTGAAGTCGCTCCAGGCGCACGGGCTGGTGGCGCAGCAGCCCAACGGCAATCGCTACGTGCTGGGACCGGCGCTCCTGAAGCTGTCGAGCGTCTACCTCGACACGCTCGACGTGCGGGCGCGCTCGATGCGCTGGATGCACGAGCTCTCCAGCCGCACCGGCCTCGCCACCAGACTGGGAGCCGAGCTCTTCGGCGAGGTCATCGTCATCCACCACGACCGGCGCCCCGACGGCACGGAACAGATGCCGGAGACCGGCCTGACGATCCCGAGTCACGCGTCGGCGCTCGGGAAGGTGCTGCTCGCGTACGATGCCGCGCACGCGGCGGACGCGCTCTCCCGCCCGCTGGCGGCGCTCACGGCCGACACCGTCACCGACCCGGAGCGGGTACGGGCCGGGCTCGAGCAGGTCCGCAGGGAGGCGCTCGGTTTCGAGAACGAGGAAGCCGTCATCGGCGAGTCATCCGTCGCCGCACCGGTCTGCTCGGAGGACGGCGACGTGGTCGCCGCGGTCGCGGTCGTCATGCCCTCGACCGACTGGCCGCCCCCGGACTCCGTCGTCGCCGCCCTCCGCGACGCCGCGCGGAGCATCTCGCGCGACCTCGGCGCGCCGGCGTGGTCGCCGCGCCCGCCCGCGCCCGAGCGCGCCTGAGGGCGATTTCTGCGGTGGAGTGCAGGAAGAGCACCACCTCCACCGCAGAAATCGCCCTCGGTTGCGCGGCGGCGCGGCAGCGGGCGCCGCTCAGTCGTGCTGGGGGAAGCCCAGGTTCAGCCCGCCGTGGCTCGGGTCGAGCCAGCGCGACGTGATCGCCTTCTCCTGCGTGAAGAAATCGAAGCCGCGCGGGCCGTAGGCCTTGGCGTCGCCGAACAGCGAGTCCTTCCAGCCGCCGAACGAGTGGTAGGCCACGGGCACGGGGATCGGCACGTTGATGCCGATCATGCCGACCGTCACCTCGCGCTGGAAGCGCCGCGCGGCGCCGCCGTCGTTGGTGAAGATCGCCGTGCCGTTGCCGTAGCGCGAGGAGTTGATCAGGTCGACGCCGTCCTCGTAGCCGTCGACGCGCACGACCGAGAGCACCGGGCCGAAGATCTCGTCGCGGTACACGGCCGACGACGTCGGCACGTGGTCGATGAGCGTCGGTCCCATCCAGAAGCCGTCGGGTTCTCCGTTCACGTCGGGGTCGCGGCCGTCCACGACGACGGATGCCCCGTCCGCTCCGGCCACGTCGAGGTACCCGGCCACCTTGTCGCGGTGCTCGCGCGTGATGAGCGGACCCATGTCGCACCCGCGGGTGCCGTCGCCGGTGACGAGCCGCGACATCCGCTCGCCGATCTTCGCGACGAGCTCGTCGGCGATCGAATCGACCGCGACGACCGCGGAGATCGCCATGCAGCGCTCGCCCGCCGAGCCGAAGCCCGCGTTGACGGCGGCGTCGGCGGCGAGGTCGAGGTCGGCGTCGGGCAGCACGAGCATGTGGTTCTTCGCGCCGCCGAGGGCCTGGACGCGCTTGCCGTTCGCGGTCGCCGTCGCGTAGATGTATCGCGCGATCGGGGTCGACCCGACGAACGAGATCGAGCGGACGGTCGGGTGCTCGAGCAGGGCGTCGACCGCGACCTTGTCGCCGTGCACGACGTTCAGCACGCCGTCGGGCAGGCCCGCCTCCTGGAAGAGGCGCGCGAGCCACACCGAGGCCGACGGGTCCTTCTCGGACGGCTTGAGCACGACCGTGTTGCCCGTCGCGATCGCGAGGGGGAAGAACCACAGCGGCACCATCGCGGGGAAGTTGAACGGGCTGATGATGCCGACGACGCCGAGCGGCTGCCGCAGCGAGTAGACGTCGATGCCGGTCGAGACGTTCTCGGAGTACTCGCCCTTCGTGTAGGCGGGCATCCCGCAGGCGAGCTCGACGACCTCGAGGCCGCGGGCGATCTCGCCGAGCGCGTCGGCGGTCACCTTGCCGTGCTCGCTCGTGAGGATCGCGGCGAGCTCGTCGGTCCGCGACGCGAGCAGCTCGCGGAAGCGGAACATGATCTGCTGGCGCTTGGCGATCGACGCGTCGCGCCACGCGGGGAACGCGCGGGCGGCGGCCTCGACGGCGAGGTCCACGTCCTCGGTCGAGGCGAAGCGCACGCGTCGCTGCTCGATGCCGTGCGCGGGGTTGTAGACGGGTCCGGTGCGCTCGGAGGCGCCGGAGACGGGCGCGCCGTCGATCCAGTGCTCCACCATCTCGGCGGTCGCGGTGCCCTCGGCGCTGGGGGCGGTCTGGGTGTCGGTCATGGTCTCGTTCCTTCCGAATCGAGTGTCCGGGTCGTTTCGTAGGGTGGTGGCTGCCGCGGCGCCCCGGACGGATGCCGCGGCATCCGTCTCACACGGCGACGGTGCCGAGCACCTCGTCGTAGATCGCGGTGGCCTGCTCGACCTCCTCGGCCGTGACCACGCAGGGCGGCACGACGTGGATGCGGTTCTCGGCGACGAACGGGAGCAGGCCGCGCTCGACGATCGCCCCCTTGATGCGGCCGACCTCGGCGGCGGGCAGCGGCTCGCGCGTCTCGGGGTCGGCGACGAGGTCGAGCGCCCAGAAGACGCCTTCGCCGCGCACCTCGCCGATCACGGCGTGCTTCTCGGCGAGCTCGGTGAGGGCCGGGGCGATCGCCTCGGCGCCGACGCGGCGAGCGTGGTCGACGATGCCCTCGGACTCCATGGCGTCGAGCGCGCCGACGATCGAGGCCATCGCGAGCGGGTGGCCCGAGTAGGTGAGCCCTCCGGGGAAGACCTGCTCGTCGAAGTCGGCGGCGATCTCGTCGGAGATCACGACGCCGCCCACGGGCACGTAGCCCGAGTTCACGCCCTTCGCGAAGCTGATGAGGTCGGGCTTCACGTCGTAGCCGTCGAACGCGAACCAGCGCCCGGTGCGGCCGAAGCCGCACATGACCTCGTCGAGGATCAGCAGGATGCCGTGCCGGTCGCAGAGTTCGCGGACGCCCGCGAGGTACCCGGGCGGCGGCACGAGCACACCGGCGGTGCCGGGCACGGTCTCGAGCAGCACGGCCGCGATCGTCGAGGGCCCCTCGGCCTCGATCACGCGCCGCAGGTGCCGGAGGGCCCGCTCCGACTCCTCCTCGGGCGTCGTCGCCCAGAACTCGGAGCGGTACAGGAAGGGCCCGAAGAAGTGCACGTGCCCGCGCGCGAACTCGTTCGGGATGCGGCGCCAGTCGCCCGTCGACACGATCGCGGCGCCGGTGTTGCCGTGGTACGAGCGGTAGGTCGACAGCACCTTGTCGCGGCCGGTGTGCAGGCGCGCCATCCGGATCGCGTTCTCGTTCGCGTCGGCGCCGCCGTTGGTGAAGAACACCTTGTTCATGCCCTCGGGCGCGCGGTCGGTGATGCGCCTCGCGGCCTCGCCGCGGGCGAGGTTCACGGTGGGTGGGCCGATCGTGGCCAGGAGCTCGGCCTGCTCGCGGATCGCCGAGACGACCGCCGGGTGCTGGTGGCCGATGTTGACGTTGACGAGCTGGCTCGAGAAGTCGAGGTACTCGCGGCCGGAGTGGTCCCAGACCTTGGTGCCGCGACCGCTCGCGACGACGAGCTGCGGCGGACTGCCCTGCGCCGACCAGGAGTGGAAGACGTGTGCAGCGTCGAGCTCGCGCGCGAGCGCGTCGAGGTCGGCGGTGAGGTTCTCGGTCATCAGCGTCGTCGCCTTTCTTCAATGGTGCACCGAACCCCGGTGATCGAGTAGCGCCCGGCGGAGCCGGACGCGTATCGAGATCCTGGACGGGTCTCGATACGGCGCTGCGCGCCTACTCGACCACCGGAGGTGCCACTAGTTGCCGCCCTCGGTGAGGGTGACCTCGATGGGCTCGTAGGACTCGCCCAGGACGTCGACGCCGTCGGCCTCGAGGTTCGCGATGGCCTCGTCGACGTACTCGTTGGTGTACGAACCCTCCGGCGGGTCGGTCGTGATGACCTGCGCGCCGTCCTGGTTCTTCGTCATGAGGGCCATCTCGACGGTGGCGTCCCACTGGTCCTCGTTGATGTGGCCGATGCCGCTCGACGACGGCCAGATCAGCTTGTTGATCTCGTTGGCCATCCAGAGCTGGTGGCTCGTGCCGAGCGTCGAACCGGCGGCGGTGACCGCGTCGGCCGCGGCCTGCGGGTCGTCGCGCTGGTCGATCCAGCCGAGGATCGCGCCCTGGATGAGCTTGACCGCGGTCTCGGCGTACTCGGGGTCGTCCGCGAGGCGGTCGGAGTTCGCCCAGATCGCGTCCTGGAGCATGGCGGTGCCGACCTCGTTCCAGTCGATGACCGAGAAGTCCTCGGGCTGGTAGAGCTCGCCCGTCTCGGGGTTCACGGCCTCGAGCAGCTGCGCGTACTCGTTGTAGGTCATCGCCTGCGCGGCGTCGATCTCCTTGTTGAGCAGCGCGTTCATGTCGAAGTTCTGCTGCACGATCGTGTAGCCCGATGCATCGACCTCGGTGAGGCCCGCGAAGAGCTCCCACTCGTTGCCGAAGCCCCAGCTGCCGATCTGCTTGTCCGAGAGGTCCTCCGGACCCTCGATGCCGCTGTCGGCCCAGGCGACCTGCAGCGTGCCGCTGCGCTCGAAGACCTGCGCGATGTTCGTGATGTTCGCCCCCGCCTCGATCGAGGCGAGCGCCTTCGGCACCCAGGCGATCGCGAAGTCGACGTCGCCGGCGGCCAGCACGTCCTGCGGGACGATGTCGACCGCGCCCGGGATGATCTCGACGTCGAGGCCGAGCTCCTCCCAGTAGCCGTTCGCCTCGGCGAGGTAGTACCCGCCGAACTGGGCCTGCGTGAGCCACTGCAGCTGCAGGGTCACGGGTGTGAGCTCGCCGTCGGCGGTGTCGCCGCCGTCGCCCGAGTCGCTGCCCCCGCCGGAGCAGCCGGCGAGCACGAGCGCGGTCGCGGCTGCTGCCGCCGCGCCCGCGAGGATCCGGTTGCGCTTCATGTGCATTCCTCTCTTGGTGGTGGTGCTCGTGGTGCGGGATCCGACCGGCGGTGCCGGTGGCTGGGGCCGGACGGCGTCGGCCGGCGAGGCGTTGGAGGGTTCCCGGGTTCGGACCGGGGCCGGGGTCATCGGTGGCGGGAGGCGATCCTCTCGATCAGGCTGGTGAGGACGAAGAAGACGAGGCCGAGCAGGATGGCGCCGATGACGAACGCCCACGCCCGGGCGTACGCGCTCGACGCGGCGGCGGTCGTGATCGCCGAGCCGAGCCCCTGGCGCGGGCCGCCGAAGTACTCGGCGACGAGCGCGGAGATGACGGCAAGCGACGAGGCGATGCGGAGGCCGGTGAAGAAGTGGGGCAGCGCCGACGGGATCGTGACGAGCCGCGTGAGCTGCGACGGCGACGCCGCGTACGACTTCATGAGGTCGCGGTGCACTGGGCGCACCTGGCGGAGACCTCGGAGGGTATTGAGGAAGACGGGCACGAACGCGGCGATCGACGCGATCAGGATGCGCGCCACCTCGGAGGTCGAGCCGAACATCGTGTAGAACACCGGCGCGAGGGCCACGATCGGCACGACCGCGACCGCGGCGACGACCGGCGCGAGCATGCCGTCGATGGGCCTGCCGACGGATGCCGCGATCGCGAGCAGCACGCCGATGACCGCGCCGATCACGAGGCCGATGAGCGCGTTGAGGCCGGTCGCGAGGGTCGCGGCGAGCACCTGCGGGGCGTACTGGACGAGCTGGTCGAGGATCGCGGAGGGGCTCGCGAGCACGAACGGCGGGATGCCGGCCGCGACGACGACGAGCTCGGCGAGCAGCACGAGCACGATGAACAGTGCGACGGGCGGCAGCACGAGCTTCGCGAAGCGCGCGAGCGGGCCGTCGCCGGTCGCGCGGCGGCGGCGCGGGGCGGCGGATGCCTCGAGCCCGGGCATCGCGATCGCCGGGTCCGCCTCGGGCGGCGGCGGGGTCTCGACGCGCTCGGGTGCTGCGCTCGTCATCGCACGTCCACCCCCCTCGCCGCGCCGGCGGCGGGTGCGGACTCCGCGCCGTGGAGGGCCTCGCGCACGGCGGTCACGCCGGCGAAGAACGCGGCGTCCTCGCGCAGGTCCTCGCCGCGGTCGGCGGCGTCGCCGAGGCGCACGTCGATCTCGTCGGTGATCCGGCCGGGCCGGGGCGACATCACGACGACGCGGTCGGAGAGGTACACGGCCTCCGGGATCGAGTGGGTCACGAACACGACCGCGGCGCCGGTCTCCGCGCGGATGCGGAGGAGCTCGGTCTGCATGCGCTCGCGCGTCATCTCGTCGAGCGCGCCGAACGGCTCGTCCATCAGCAGCAGCCTGGGCTGCTCGGCGAGCGACCGGGCGATCGCGACGCGCTGCTGCATGCCGCCCGAGAGCTGGTCGGGGTAGTGCTTCGCGAAGTCGGCGAGGCCGACGAGGTCGAGCAGCTCGGCGACGCGTGCGCGGCGGGTCGCGGCATCCGCCCCGTGCAGTTGCAGCGGCAGCTCGATGTTCGCGGCGACCGAGCGCCACGGCAGGAGTCCGGCCTGCTGGAAGGCGATGCCGTACGACTGGTCGATGCGGGCCTGCTTCGCGGTCCTGCCGAACACCCGGATCTCGCCGGCCGTCGGCTCGTCGAGGTCGGCGATGAGGCGGAGCAGGGTCGACTTGCCGCAGCCCGACGGGCCGATGAGCGAGACGAACTCCCCTGCGTGCACCGTGAGCTCGATGCCCGTGAGCGCGACGACCTCCGCACCCTTCGCACCCGCGAAGACGCGCTCGACGCCGCGGGCGACGACGGCCTCCGTGGTCGCGTCGGCGACGGCGGTCGCGGTCGCGCCGCTCGTCGTGTCGGGCGGCGTCGGCTCGGGGGCGGGCGTGCTCGGGGTCGGGCTGCTCATGCGACGGTCTCCTGTCGGCGGAACGGGCTGAGGAAGGCGGCGAGGAGGGCGACGAAGCCTGCCGCGACGAGGCCGAGCAGCACCGCGCCGAGGATCGGCGCCCAGGGCTTCGCCGGGTCGCTCGACGCGGCGACCGCGGTCTCGAGGATGAGGCGGCCGATGCCGCCCGTGAAGCCGACCGAGATCTCGGCGACCACGGTGCCGACGACGGCGTTCGCGGCGGCGAGCCGCAGTGCGGGGATGAGGAACGGCACGCTCGCGGGCAGCCTCAGGCGGAACAGGGTGGTCCACCACCCGGCCGCGTAGCTGCGCATGAGGTCGAGGTGCGCGGCATCCGGCGACTGCAGGCCCCGCAGGGCGCCGACCGCGACCGGGAAGAACGCGAGGTAGCTCGCGATGATCACGACCGACATCCAGCTCTCCCACGAGAACGCGCCGAACTCGAGGCGCGAGCCCCAGTTGCGGATGAGCGGTGCGAGCGCGATGAGCGGCACGGTCTGGCTGAGGATCACGAACGGGAGCACGGCCCGCTCGGCGATCCGGAAGCCGAGCATGAGGAGCGCGAGCGCGAAGCCCACGACGACGCCCACGAGCCATCCGAGCGCCGCGACCCCCAGGCTCGTGAGCGCGGCGAGGAGCACCACGACGCCGAGCGGGAGCGCGCCCTGCGCGCGGGTCACGGGTTCGATGACCCGCGCGACCATGTCCCACGTGTGCGGCATCGCCTGGTCGCTCGTGCGCGGGAGCAGGCGAATGCCGCTGCCGGTGACGCCCTCCTGCGCGCCGACCAGCCAGCCGTCGGCGGGGCCGACGAGCTTGTACAGCTCCCACAGGACGGCGAGCGCGAGGACGCCGACCACGCCCCAGACGACGGCGCGCCAGCGGTTTCCCGTCGGTCGAGGTGCCCGGCGCGAAGCGTCGCGCGGTCCGAGACCCCCACGTGGGGATCTCGAACCGCGTCCGCCTGCGGCGGGCGCCACTCGATCAGCGGGAGCCGTCATCGCTTCGCCGTGATGTGCTCGGAGAGCGCCGGGATCACGGTCTCGCCGTAGACCCGCAGCGTCTCCTCCTTGTTGTCGTGCTGGAGGTAGCCGGCGAACTGGTCGACGCCGAGCTCGGCGAGCGCCTTCAGCTTCTGGATGTGCTGGTCGGCCGAGCCGAGCACGCAGAACCGCTCGACGATCTCGTCGGGCACGAACTCGGTGTGGGTGTTCCCCGCGCGCCCGTGCTCGTTGTAGTCGTAGTCCTGGCGGCCCCGGATGTAGTCCGTGAGCGCATCCGGCACCGTGCCGTGCGCGCCGTACTTCGCGACGATGTCGGCGACGTGGTTGCCGACCATCCCGCCGAACCAGCGGCACTGGTCGCGCATGTGCGCCCAGTCGTCGCCGATGTACATCGGCGCGGCGACGCAGAACTTCACGGATGCCGGGTCGCGCCCGACCTTCTCGGCGGCGTTCCGCACCGTCGTGATCATCCATTCCGCGATGTCGAGGTCGGCGAGCTGCAGGATGAACCCGTCGCCCACTTCGCCCGCCACGCGGAGCGCCATCGGGCCGTAGGCCGCGACCCACACCTCGAGCTCGGATCCCCGGCTCCACGGGAACTGGATCTCCGAACCGTGGTACTCGACCGAACGAGAGTTGCCGAGTTCGCGGATCACGTGGATCGACTCCCGCAGCTCGGTCATCGTGGTCGGCTTGCCGTTCGTGACGCGCACGGCCGAGTCGCCGCGGCCGATGCCGCACACCGTGCGGTTGCCGAACATCTCGTTGAGCGTCGCGAAGACGGACGCCGTGACCGTCCAATCGCGCGTGGCCGGGTTCGTCACGAACGGGCCGACCTTGATGCGCTGGGTCTGCGCGAGGATCTGGCTGTAGATGACGTAGGGCTCCTGCCACAGGATGTGCGAGTCGAACGTCCACACGTGGCTGAAGCCGTGCACCTCGGCGAGCTTCGCGAGCTGGATGGTCCGCGATGCCGGGGGGTTGGTCTGGAGGACCGCTCCGAATTCCATGGTGTTCCCTTCCCTCCCGGTGGTCGAGTAGCGCGAAGCGCGTATCGAGACCTCGTGACGTGATCTCGATACGGTCGCTTCGCTCCCTACTCGATCACCGGTGCCGGACGTTTGGTCAGATCAGGTACTGGCTCAGGCCGCGCTTGAGGTAGCGGCCGTCGCCCTTGGCGCCGACGTAGGCGTCGTCCTCGACGACGACCTTGCCGCGGCTCATGACCGTGTCGACCTTGCCGTCGATCTCGTAGCCCTCCCACGCCGAGTAGTCCATGTTCATGTGGTGCACCTTGTCGAGGCCGATCGACGTGTGGCCGTTCGGGTCGTAGACGACGATGTCGGCGTCGGCGCCGGGCTGGATGACGCCCTTGGTGCCGTAGAGGCCGAACATGCGCGCCGGCGTGGTCGAGGTGAGCTCGACCCAGCGCTCGAGCGTGATCTCGCCGGTCACGACGCCCTGGTACATGAGGTCCATCCGGTGCTCGATCGAGCCGATGCCGTTCGGGATCTTCCGGAAGTCGCCGAGGCCGAGCTCCTTCTGGTCCTTCATGCAGAACGGGCAGTGGTCGGTCGAGACCATCTGCAGGTCGTTCGTGCGCAGCGCCTGCCACATCGAGTCCTGGTGGCCCTCGGCGCGGCTGCGGAGCGGCGTCGAGCAGACCCACTTGGCGCCCTCGAACGCGCCCCACTCGTCGCTCCTCGCGCCGAGCTGGTCCTCGAGCGAGAGGTAGAGGTACTGCGGGCAGGTCTCGCCGTACACGTTCTGGCCCTTGTCGCGCGCCCACGCGAGCTGCTCGACGGCCTGCTTGGCAGAGACGTGCACGACGTAGAGCGGCGCGCCCGTGAGCTTGGCGAGCATGATCGCTCGGTGGGTCGCCTCCTCCTCCATCTCCCAGGCGCGGGCGATGCCGTGGTAGTACGGGTCGGTCTTCCCCTGGTCGACGAGCTGCTGCGCGAGCACGTCGATCGCGGGCCCGTTCTCGGCGTGCATCATCGTGAGCATGCCGGTGTCGCGCGACACCTGCATGGCCTTCAGGATCTGCGCGTCATCCGAGTAGAAGACGCCCGGGTAGGCCATGAACAGCTTGAAGCTCGAGACGCCCTCGTCGGGCAGCTTCTTCATGGCCTCGATCGACGCCTCGTTGACGTCGCCGACGATCTGGTGGAAGCCGTAGTCGATCGCGCAGTTGCCGCCGGCCTTCTCGTGCCAGGCCGCCAATCCGTCCTCGATGCGCTGGCCGTAGGTCTGCACGGCGAAGTCGATGATCGAGGTCGTGCCGCCGTGGGCCGCGGCGATGGTGCCCGACTCGAACGTGTCGGACGCCTCGGTGCCGCCGAACGGCAGCTGCATGTGGGTGTGGGCGTCGATGCCGCCCGGGATGACGTACTTGCCGGTGGCGTCGACGACGCGGTCGACGGATGCCGCGACATCCGTGCCCAGCAGTTCGCTACCGGGCTGGAGGACGGCGACGATCTTCTCGCCGTCGACGAGCACGTCGGCCGCGGCGCGACCGGTGGCGCTGACGACGGTGCCGCCGGAGATGAGGGTGGTGGCCATTGCTGCTCCTGTTTCCCGGTGGTCGAGTAGGCCGCCTGCGGCCGTATCGAGACCTCGTGACGTGATCTCGATACGCTCGCTTCGCTCGCTACTCGATCACCGATGTCTTACGGCTTCGGGATGGACGTGTAGGACTCCGGGCGGCGGTCGCGGTAGAACTGCCACGCGTTGCGGACCTGGCGGATCATGTCCATGTCGAGGTCGCGGACCACGACCTCCTCGGAGGTCTCCGAGCCGTAGTCGCCGACGATGTTGCCCTGCGGGTCGACGAACTGGCTCTTGCCGTAGAAGTTCACGGCGAGGTCGCCGTACTCGTTGTCCTCGAGGCCGACGCGGTTCGCGGCGCCGATGAAGTAGCCGTTCGCGGCGGCCGCCGCAGGCTGCTCGATCTCCCAGAGCCGGTTGGAGAGGCCGGGCTTGGTCGCGTTGGGGTTGAACACGATCTGCGCGCCGTTGAGGCCGAGCTCGCGCCATCCCTCGGGGAAGTGCCGGTCATAGCAGATGTACACGCCGATCGGGCCGACCGCGGTCTGGAAGACGGGGTAGCCGAGGTTGCCGGGGCGGAAGTAGAACTTCTCCCAGAACTTGTCGAGGTTCGGGATGTGGTGCTTGCGGTACGAGCCGAGGATCGTGCCGTCGGCGTCGACCACGACCGCGGTGTTGTAGTAGACGCCGGGCTGCTCCTCCTCGTAGATCGGGAGGACCATGACCATCTCGAGTTCCTCGGCGAGCGCGGCGAAGCGCTGGACGATCGGGCCGTCGGCCGGCTCGGCGAAGTCGTAGTACTTCACGTCCTCCGTGATGCCGAAGTAGGGCCCGTAGAAGAGCTCCTGGAAGCAGATCACCTGGGCGCCCTGCTGCTTGGCCTCGCGGGCGAACTGCTCGTGCTTGTCGAGCATCGACTCCTTGTCACCCGTCCACGTGGTCTGGGTGATGGCCGCTCGAACGATCGTCATGGTGCCTCCTGAGTCGGTCGGCGTCGTTGCCGTCCGCGGGCGGGCCCGGGCGCGTGGTGCGTGGTGCGCTAGTGCCTGCCGTGCGCGCGGGGACGCCGAGCAGTGGTGCCGAGAATCGTCGCCGGCTGGGGACCGGTGGCGAGTGCCAGATCGGGGTTGCGACCCGTTCTGTTATTCTTCGGCGTGAACATTTCCCTTGTGTTTCACTCTGTGACGTGGTGGTTAAACATCCTGTCCCTTGCTTCGTGAGGAGGCAATGGTGCGATCAGGTATTCGAGTGGATGTCTCCGAGCTGACGGCGTTGGCGCCCTTCGCCGACACGACCCCGCGAGGCATCGCGGCCGACCTCGCGCGCCTCGTGAACAGCGGCGAGCTCGAGGCGGGCGACCGCCTGCCCACCGTCCGCGAACTCGCCGGCTCGCTCGGCGTGAGCCCCGCCACGATCAGCCAGGCGTGGCAGGCGCTCGCGCGTGCCGGGCTCATCGAGTCGCGCGGCCGTGCCGGCAGCTTCGTGCGACGGGATGCCGCGGCCGGCCCCGCCGTGCGGATGCGCGGGATGGCGGCACCCGACGACCCGGTCCGGCTCGACCTGTCGCGAGGGACACCCGATCCGCTCCTGCTGCCGCCGCTCGGCCCCGCGCTCTCGCGCGTGTCGGCACGCGCCGACGTCGGCAGCTACCAGGCCGAGCCCGTCATCCCGGCACTAGCCACCGTGCTCCGCGACTCGTGGCCGAGCGAGGCGGAGTCGATCGTCGTCGTCGACGGCGCGTTGGACGCGATCTCGCGCACGCTCGACCAGGTCGTCCGCTTCGGCGACCGGGTCGTCGTCGAGCATCCCGGCTTCCCGCCGTTCCTCGACCTCCTCGACCTGCTCGGCGCCGAGGCCGTGCCGGTCGCGATCGACGAACAGGGGATGTCTCCCGAGGGGCTCGCCACCGCGCTGCGGCGCCGGCCGGCGGCCATCCTGCTGCAGCCTCGCGCCCAGAACCCGACCGGGGCGTCGATGACGCCGTCACGCGCCGCGGCGCTGGCGGGAGCCATCCGCTCGGCCGTCGACGAGCACGGGCTCGACCTCGTCGTCGTCGAGGACGACCACTCCGGACTCATCTCGACCGAGGGCGACGTCACGCTCGGCACCCACCTGCCCGACCGCGTGGTGCACGTTCGCAGCTTCTCGAAGTCGCACGGCCCCGACCTGCGCATCGCCGCCGTCGGCGGGCCGCGCGACCTCATCGGGCGCATCATGGCGCGACGCATGCTCGGGCCCGGCTGGACGTCGCGCATGCTTCAGTCGATCCTGCTCGACCTGCTGACGGATGGCGCGGCCATCGACGCCGTCGCCGAGGCGCGCCGCGCGTACTACACGCGCCAGCGCGCGCTCGGCGACGCGCTGCGCGCGCGGGGCGTGCCGGTGATCCACGCCGACGGGATCAACCTCTGGATGCCGGTCGAGTCGGAGCGGTCGACGCTCGTGCAGCTCGCCGCGGCGGGGATCCGGGTGGCGGGCGGGACGCCGTTCCTCGCGGCGGCGAACGGGTCGCCGGTGGCGGGGGCGTCGGCGGTGCGCGGGGCTTCGGCGGCGCGCGCGGCTGCCCGTGAGCGGGAGTACGTGCGGGTCACCGCGGGCGCGGTGCGGGAGAACGCGTCGGGCGTGGCGGATGCGCTCGCGGTGGCGGCGCAGCATCTCGCGGCGGGCGGGTACTGAGGGGGGCTGCGGTCGTCGGCTCGTCGGTCATGACCGTGCGATTCGGCGCGGTCCTCAGCGCCCCCGTCCGCGTCGCGATCACGCCGACTCGTCCTCCACAGCCCTCGCCGGACTCGATCCATCCACAGGAAAATGCCCGGTCTGAGGCAGAATCCATGACACTCCGAATGTCGGAGGGTGCGTGCAGGATCGAAGCATGGACGAACCCCTGGCGACGCTCGAGCGCGAGCTCGGTGCGCTGCGCGTGGCGTGGGGTGAGGCGATGCCGGCGTTCGGGTCGATCCCGGGCGACGCGCAGGGCGAACTCGAGCAGATGAGCGACCCCGGGCTCGTCCGGGCGGCCGATGGGCTGGCCTCGCTGCGTCGCGGGGTCGATGCGCTGCTCGCGCGCGCCGCCGCAGAGGTCGCCCGGCGATCCGGGCCGGAGTTCGGCGAACTCGGCCTGGCGAAGGCGCAGGGCTTCCACAATGCGGGTCGACTCGTCGCCGCTTCGACCGGGGCGTCACGCGGCGATGCCGCCCGGCTGATCGCCGTCGGCTCGGCGACCGCCACGCGCGAAACCTTCGTCGGCGGGCGGATGCCACCGCGGCGGCCGCACGTCGCAGGCGCCCTCGATCGCTCTGCGATCAGTCTCGAGGCCGCATCCGCGATCACGACGATGCTCGACCGCGTGGCGCTGCGCGCCGATCCCGCCCTGATCGACGTGGCCGAGGCGGCGCTCACCGAGCTCGCCGAGCGTGCGCCGCTCGAGCTGCTCGTGCGCGGCATCCGCGAGGCGGAGGCCCGACTCGACGCCGACGGGGTGGAACCGCGCGAAGAGCAGCTGCGCGAGCAGCGCTCGCTCACGATGCGCGAAGACCGCCACGGCGTCGTGCACCTGCACGCCAGGCTCGACCCCGAGACTGCGGCGCCCGTGAAGGCGGCCGTCGAAGCGCTCGTCGGCGACGCGCTCCGGCGACGCGACCCGCTGCCCGGCGAACCGCGCCCCGTCGTCGACGACCGCCGGTCGATTCCGCAGTTGCAGGCCGACGCGCTCGCGGCGATCGCACGCCACGCGCTCGGCTGCGAGACGACCCTGACGCCGCTCGCGAAGACCACCGTCGTCGTGCGCGTCGACCTCGACACGCTCGTCGCCGGACTCGGCGATGCTCGCATCGACGGACTCGACCAGCCGATCTCCGCGACCACCGCCCGGCGGCTCGCCGCCGACGCCGAGCTGATCCCCGCGGTGCTCGGCGGTCCGAGCCTGCCCCTCGACCTCGGCCGCACCGCCCGCCTCTTCACCCGTGCCCAACGGCTCGCCCTCGGCGAGCGCGACGGCGGCTGCGCGTGCTGCGGGCAGAACGTCGGCTACGTCGAGGCGCACCACATCCGCTGGTGGGAACGCGACGCAGGGCCGACCGACCTCGCCAACGGAGTCCTCCTCTGCAGCTTCTGCCACCACCTGATCCACCGTGAGGGGTGGTCGATACGCCCCGAGGCGAACGCGGTCTGGTTCATCCCGCCACCGCACGTCGATCCCGACCGCGTTCCGCGGCTCGGCGGGCGGGCGCGATTCGAACTGCAGATGACGGATGCCGCGGCGTGAGCGGGCGCGCCGGCGCTGCACGGGTACGAGTGGGAGGCGTTCAGGCTCAGGCTCAGGCGCGCGCCGCGCTCGGCGCCTTCGCGTAGTGGTCCGGCGTGATCGTGAGCTCCGCCTGCCCGGCCGTGATCGAGCGCAGGTCGAGCACGTACCGCGTGAGCTCGGACTCGGGCACGTGCGCCACCACCCGCGCCCGGCCGTCGCTCGCGGCCTCGGTCGCACTCACGCGACCACGACGGCCCGACAGGTCGGTGAGCACGGCCCCCTGCAGGTCGTTCGGCACGGTCACCGTCACGCTCGATACGGGTTCGAGCAGGACCGTCCCGGCCTCGGCGAGCGCCGCCTTCACGCCGATCGACGCGGCGGTGCGGAACGCCATGTCCGACGAGTCCACCGAGTGCGTCTTGCCGTCGGTCAACTCCACCCGCACGTCGACGACCGGGTGCCCCTGCGGTCCACCCGTCGCGAGCGCGTCGCGAGCGCCCTTCTCGACGGCGGTGATGTACTGGCGCGGCACCGCACCTCCGGTGACCGAGTCGACGAACTCGAACCCGTCCCCGGGCGGAAGCGGCGACACCGTGAGCTGCACCACCGCGAACTGTCCGTGCCCGCCCGATTGCTTCTTCAACTTGCCCTCGACCGAGGCCTTGCCCGCGATCGTCTCGCGGTACGCGACGGGCGCCGGACGGGTCTCGACCTTGACCCCGAAGATCCGGGCGAGACGCTCGACCGCGACCGCCACGTGCGTGTCGCCGAGCCCTCGGAGCACCGTCTGGTCCCCCGCCCGGTCGACCACGAGCGTCGGGTCCTCCGCAGTCAGTCGCGCGAGCGCGACGGGCAGCTTCTCGTCATCCGACTGCGACGCGGGCTCGAGCGCGACCGCGTACACGGGCGGTCGGGGCGGCGTCGCCGCAGGTCGGGCGGTACCCGATGCGCGCGACCAGAGCAGCGATCCCGACGGCGACCCCGTGAGCTTCGCGACGGCCCCGACCTCGCCGGCGGCGAGCGTTCCCGCGGTCACGTGCTCGGCGCCGCGCAGCCGGAACAGTCCGTGGATCCGCTCGTCAACCCCGGTCGTGGCGTTCCGCAGCTTGTCGCCGGTCCGCAGCGTGCCCGAGAGCACCTTGAGCATCGACACCTGGCCGACGAACGGGTCGGCCACGGTCCGGAAGACGTGCACGAGCGTGTCGCCCTCCTCGTTCGGCGCGACCTTCAGCTCCGACCCGCCCGACCCCTCGCCGACGAGGATGCGCCCGTCGCGGTCGGTCGCGGCGGGCGTGAGTTCGCAGACGAGGTCCGCGACCCGGTCGACGCCCGTCCCGTTGACCCCCGAGCAGACGAGCACCGGCACCGCCTCGCCATCCGCGACCTCCCGCGCGAACGTCCGCCCGAGCTCCGACGCCGACGGCTCGTCGCCCTCGAGGTACGCCTCGAGCTGCGCGTCGTCGTGCGAGACGATGTCCTCCGTCACCTCGACGTGCATCGCGTGCTCCTCGGCCTCCGCCTCCGGCGGCAGCGGCTCGTCGTGGTGCGTCCCGTCGTCGTCGTAGACGTGCGCCTCCTCGCTGAGCACGTCGGCGATCGCACGGAACGCCGCCTCCTCGCCGATCGGCAGCTCGAGCGCCCACAGGTGCTCGCCGAACTCGGCGCGCAGCTCCGCGAGCACGCGCCGGAAGTCCGCCCGCGCCTTGTCCTCCTGGGTGACCACCACGACATGCGGCACCCCGGCGGCCGCGGCGGCATCCCACGCCGCGCGCGTCCCGGCGACCACGCCGTCGACCGCGCTCACCGTGATGAGCGCGACGTCCGCCACTGACAGCGCTGCGTCGACGGCGCCCACGAAGTCCGGATGACCCGGGGTGTCCGCGAGCGTCACCGTGTACGCCGTCCCGTCCGGCCCCGTCCAATCGAGATGGGCGAGCGAGAGCCCGAGGCTCGTGTGCCGGGCGATCTCCTCGGGCTCGTGGTCGCAGACGGTGTTCCCCTGCTCGACGGATCCCGTCCGCGGGATCGCGCCGGCGCGATGCAGGAGCGCCTCCGCGAGTGTGGTCTTCCCCGAGCCCGAAGCGCCCACGAGGGCGACGGTCCGGTGGGTCTGGGGCGATGCCGAATTCATGGGGCCTCCCGCGCCGGTGCGGTTCCGTGCGTCCATCGTCGCGCGCGGAGGCCCTCAGGTCCAGAGGACGGACGTCCCGATCTGCGCGCTCGCCGGTCCGGGCGCCGCCGGTCAGCCGGCCGCGGCCCGCCGCTCGGCGACCAGTGCCCGCGTCTCCGGCGCGATGCGCGCGCCGAGCTCCGCGATCAGCGCCTCGTCGTCCCCGACGACGATGAAGGTGTCGACGCCGTGCCGGGTCGCCAGGTCGGCGAGGGTCTCCGGGTCCGAGTGGCGGGGCCCGACGTTCAGCAGGCGACGGATGCTCCGGGGCTCGCGCCCTGCGCCGCGCGCCGCCGCGTCGATGATCTCGTGCCCCGCATCGAGGGAGTCCGCGCCGTGCTCGAGCCGGCCGAGCGACGGCAGCCACCCGTCGGCCGCGCTCCCCAGCAGCCGGAGTCCCTTGGGTCTCATCACGCCGAGCCAGATGGGCATCGGCCTCTGCACTGGGGCGGGTCCTCGCTTCGCGCCGCGGATCGGGTAGTGCGTGTTGTGCAGGAACACGCCGCCCGAGGCATCCGTGTCCTGCAGCTCGCGGATCACGGTGATGGCCTCGCCGAGCGCGCCGACCTGCTCGGCGGGCGTCCGGCTCGGTGCGCCCATCGCGACCGCGGCCGGCGCGAACCCGCCCGCGCCGAGCCCCAGCGCGACGCGACCGCCCGTGAGCAGGTCGAGGGATGCCGCGGAGCGGGCGAGCACGGCCGGCGGCCGGAGCAGCAGGTTGTGCACGTTCGCGGAGATGCGGATGCGACTCGTGCGCGCGCCGACCCAGCTCATGAGCGTCCACGTGTCGAGGAATCGCGGCTGGTACGGGTGGTCCTGGAACGTGACGAACTCCAGCCCGGCGAGCTCGCTCGCGATGGCGAGCTCGACCGTGTGCTCGGGCTCGAGCGCCGAGGGCGTGATGAACGTTCCGAACTCGATCGGGCGGCCGTAGTCGGGCATGGGGCCACGCTACGCGCTCCCGGACCTCCGCGCCCGTGCCGCCTCGAGCAGCTCGAGGACCTCCTCGTCGGTCGTCTGGCGGAAATCGGCGTACGCCTGGCCGACCGCCATGAACCAGTCCGGGACCTCGACGGCGACCAGGGCGTCGGCCGACGGCACGCGCGCCGCGGCGTCCTTCGGCGCGACCGGAACCGCGAGCACGACGCGACGCGCACCGCGAGCGCGGGCGACCTCGCATGCGGCCTCGGCCGTCGCGCCGGTCGCGAGGCCGTCGTCGACGATGAGCGCCGTGCGGCCGCCGAGCGGCTCGGGCGCGCGGTCGCCGCGCAGCTGCGCCACGCGGCGGTCGAGTGTCTGCTGCTCCTGCCGTTCGACCTCGGCGAATCGGCGATCCGAGACGCGGGCGCGCCGCACGATCCCGTGGTCGACGACGCGGACGCCGCCCTCGCCGATGGCGCCCATGGCGACCTCCGACTGACCCGGTATGCCGAGCTTCCGGACGACGATCACGTCGAGCGGCGCGTCGAGCCCCTCGGCCACCGCCGCCGCGACCGGCACGCCGCCGCGCGGCAGCCCGAGGACGACGACGTCCTCGTCGCGGAAGCCGTCGAGCCGCTCCAGCAGGGCGGCCGCCGCGTCGGCGCGGTCACGGAACATGCCTCCAGCATGCGCCCCGCGCCCGTGCCCGGCGGGGCCGTTGGTCCCCGCGACACCGGCCCAGGCGGTGTCGCACCGAGGGCCGCCGGCCGGGCGGGGAGGTGCGCATCGGCCGGGGTGACCTTCGTCCCCCGCGCGCCGCGGCATCCGTCGCACGCTGGCAGTCGAAGCCGAGGGGACCGAGATGGATGCCTGGACGACGCGAGGCGACGGACGCCTCACCGCATCGACGCCGCCCGAACCCGAGCCGGCCGACGGCGAACTCGTCGTCGAGGTCGCCGCGTGCGGGGTGTGCCGGACCGACCTGCACGTGATCGACGGCGAGCTCGCGCCGCGCCGCAGCCCGGTCGTCCCCGGGCACCAGGTCGTGGGCCGCGTCGTCGCGACCGGACACGACGTGCGTCGCACCGCGGTCGGCGACCTCGTCGGGATCGCCTGGCTGCGCTCGACGTGCGGCGCCTGCCGCTGGTGCCGGTCGGGGCGCGAGAACCTCTGCCCCGATGCGCGGTTCACGGGCTGGGACGCCGACGGCGGCTACGCGCGGTTCGCCACCGTGCCCGAGGCGTTCGCGTACGCCCTGCCGGCTGACGCGGACCCCGTCGCGGTCGCACCGCTGCTCTGCGCGGGCATCATCGGCTACCGCGCGCTCCGCCGCGCGAACCTGCCGCAGGGCGGGCGGCTCGGGCTGTACGGCTTCGGCTCGAGCGCGCACCTGACGGCCCGGCTCGCGATGGCCGGGGGCGCGAGCGTCGTCGCGATGACGCGTGGCGAGGCGAACCAGCGGCTCGCCCGCGAGCTCGGACTGGACTTCGTCGGCGGCGAGCGCGACGCCGCGCCCGAGCCGCTCGATGCTGCGATCGTGTTCGCGCCGGCCGGCGACCTCGTGCCCGTCGCGCTCGAGGCCACGATGCGGGGCGGCACCGTCGTGCTGGCCGGCATCCACATGACCGACGTCCCGTCGATGACCTACGCCGACCACCTCTTCCTCGAGCGCGACCTGCGGACCGTCACGGCGAACACCCGTGCGGACGGCGACGAGTTCCTGCGGCTCGCGCTGCGCCTCGGCGTCGCGCCGACCGCGACGCCCTACGAATTCGAACGAGCGGATGCCGCGGTCGACGACCTGCGATCCGGCCGCGCGTCGGGCTCGCTCGTGCTCGTGCGCGAGGCCTGAGGGCCGCGGAAGGCGGAAGCGGCGCGCCGGACCCGCGCAGCCCTGGCTCCGAGCCCCCGCGCCCCCGCGCCCCGAGATTCCAGGCCTTCTGGCGCATGAGAATCCGGGAGATGGGCGCGCTGGAGCGCGCATCTCCCGGGATTCTCATTCGCCAGTCGCCGCACGGCCCGACGTCCGACGCGCCGACCGGCGGCCACGGCGCCGGGCGGCGCTAGCGTGGAACGGTGAAGATCACGGTGCTCGCGGGCGGAGTCGGTGGCGCGCGGTTCGCGCGCGGCGTGCGCGAGGAGTGCGCGCGCCGATGGCCGGCTGCGCCCGACGCCGAACCGGCCGCCGACGGCACCCCGGCGAGCGCCGCCGACGTGAGCGTCGTCGTGAACACCGGCGACGACCTCTGGCTCTCGGGCGTGCGGCTCATGCCCGACTTCGACTCGCTGCTCTACGCCCTCGCGGGCGTCAACGACACCGAACGCGGCTGGGGTCGCGCCGGCGAGTCCGAACGCGTCGCCGCCGAGCTCCGCGAGTGGGGCGTCGGCTGGCCGTGGTTCACGCTCGGCGACCTCGACCTCGGCACGCACCTCGCGCGCACGTCGTGGCTGCGCGACGGCCTCGCGCCGTCCGAGGTGGCCGAACGGCTCCAGCGCCGGTGGCGCCTCGGCGTGCGACTGATCCCCGCGACCGACACCGAGGTCGACACGCACGTGCGCATCGATCCGGCGCACCCCGACGCCGCGGGCCGCGACCAGCTGCACTTCCAGGAGTGGTGGACCCGCTACCGCGCATCCATACCCGCGCTCGGCTTCGAGCAACGCAACCTCGCCGACGCTCGACCCGCGCCTGGCGTCGAGGCCGCGATCGCCGACGCCGACGTGGTGCTCCTCGCCCCCTCGAACCCCGTCGTGTCGATCGGCACGATCCTCGCGATCCCCGGCATCCGCGACGCGCTCGCCACAGCGGCCGCGCCCGTCGTCGGCGTCTCCCCGATCATCGGCGGCCGGGTCGTGCGGGGCATGGCCGACGCGTGCCTCTCGGCGATCGGCGTCGAGACGGATGCCGCGGCCGTCGCGCGGCACTACGGCCCGCGCGCGACGGGCGGCGTGCTCGACGGCTGGCTCGTCGACGAGACGGATGCCGCGGCCGTGCCCGGTCTCGTCGGCGACGGGTTCGCCGCGGCATCCGCCCCGCTCTGGATGCACGACCTCGACACGTCGGCCGCGCTCGCGGGCGCGGCGCTCGACCTCGCGGCGGATGCCGCGGCGGGCACCGCGCCCGCGGGGCACCGCTGACTCAGCGGCCGCCGCGAGGCAGCGGGATCACCGGGCACTCGAAGTACCGGAGCACCCCGCCGAGCGCGAGGTCGCCCGCGCCGGCCGCGGCCCACAGCTCCTCGTCGGAGTCGAGCACGCCGTCGTCGTCGAGGTCGCCCGAGGCGAGCGCCGCACCGTAGCCGTTCGGCAGGAGCACCTCGGTGACGACCCAGCGACCGCCCCGGTACCCCGGGTCGCCGGGCGCGGCCGTGGCGACGTTCGCCTGCGTGCCCTCCGGGAAGGCGTAGATCGGCTGGAACGACGACGCGGGCGCGCCGGTGCCCGAGAAGTCGGTGGGCGTCCCGACGGTGCGGTACTGGGCGCCGTCGACCCAGAAGGCCGGTCCGCTGACGCCCGCGGCGTTCGCCGCCGGAGCGCCCGCCAGGACCCCGCCGACCGCCAGTGCCGCGGCGGCGACCGTCCCGAGGATCGGGCGGATCCGTGTGGTGTGCATGAGATTCCCCTTCCGTTCGGCCGCCGGTTCCGACGGCCCTCCAGCAGTCAATGCCGGAGCCGCGCGAGCGGCGACGGGGCAGCGCTGACGGTGCGCTTACCGTCCGCTTACGCGGGGATTACGGGGGCGCAGCTCAGGGGATGTAGTCGACCAGGCCCTGCGGCGCGACGGCGGCGCGGTAGCGTTCGACGAGCTCGCGCCATCCGAAGCCCTCGGTGTACTCGTGCTCGTACACGGCCTCGGTGAAGTGCCACAGCAGGTACGGATGCGCGCCCAGCGCGTACAGCGCACCGAAGTCGCGCGCGGCGAACGCGGCCCGCTCGGCCTCGGTGAGCACCCGGTCGTCGGTCGGGCCGTCAGGCGTGCCGCCGCCCGCGAGCCAGCGCTCGACGAACGCGGGCGGGTCGGCGACGTACTCGACGACCGTCGCGTCGCCGAGCTCGACCGCCCGGATGAACTTGTCGACCATGTACGCGCTCATCAGCGGGTGCTCCAGAGGAAGAACGGACTCGTGGAGAAGCGCGACTCGGGCACGTCGACGAAGTCGGCGGCGCGGCCGCCCATCGCCGCGAGCGCCGCGACCGCGTTCAGGAACTGGGAGGTCATGCTGCCGGCCGCGGTCAGGCGGTCGACGTCGCTGCAGACCCGGATCGCGCCGTCGAGGTCGCCGTCGCGCATCCATCCGGCGGCGAGCGCGTCGAACTCGGGGTCCGGCGACCCCGCGAACGTGCGGGGGCCGCCGACGTCGTTCGCCATGTGCCCGGAAGTGAGGATCCCAACCCGCGCGTCGGCGTCCCAGTCATCGATCGAGCGCCGCAGGTGCTCCCCCAGCGCGACGAACCGGCGTACCGACGGAACCGGCGGCATCGACGCGTTCGCGTGGATCGGCACGACCGGGATGTCGAGCTCGGGCCGCACGTACTGCAGCGGGATCACGAATGCGTGGTCGAGGCGCCACTCGAGGCTCACCGAGAAGTCGATGGCGTCGGGTTGCACGCTCCGGCCGGCGATCCGGTCGGCGAGCTCGCGGTGGCCGACGACCTCCGCGTACTCCATCCCAAACGTGCGCACCTCGTTCTCCCACGTGCCGTGGTACGCGTCGGCCTTGCCGATCGCGAACGCGGGGGAGTTGTCGTAGAAGAACTGCCGGAGGTGGTCGGTGCCGATGACGACGAGCACGTCGACCTCGTGCGACGCGACCGCCTCGCGGATGCGCGCGAAGTTCGCCGCGATCGGCCGCAGGTCGTCGGGCACGGGGTCGGTCATGGCGCGCCACAGCAGCGGGTTGTGCGGCGTGACCGCAGCGAGCACGAGCTCGGCCATCGGGTTCCTTTCGTTGCGTCGCGGGTCGGCTCAGCGGATGTCTCGGGCTCCTCAGATCCCGAACAGCCCGCGGGCGTTGTCGAGCAGGATCTTCCGCCGCGACTCGTCCTTGAAGGGCAGCTCGGCGAACTCGTCCATCCACCGGTCGGCGGTCATCACGGGCCAGTCCGAGCCGAACAGCACGCGGTCGGTGATGAGCGAGTCGGCGTAGCGCACGACCTCGGGCGGCAGGTACTTCGGCGCCCACCCCGACAGGTCGAGGTAGACGTTCGACTTGTGCCACACCATCGCGAGGTTCTCGAGGTGCCACGGCCAGGCCGGGTGGGCGCTGATGATCTTCAGCTCGGGGAACTCGGCGGCGACGTCGTCGATGTAGGGCACGGGCCTGGCGTTCTCGAGCCGGTAGCCGCCGCCGCCCGGCGTGCCGGCGCCCGCACCCGGGAAGCCCGAGTGGAACATCACGACGAGCCCGAGCTCGGCGCACGTCTCCCAGATCGGGAAGAACCGCTGGTCGTTCGCGAGGAACTTCTGCCGCGACGGGTTGAGCTCGCCCACGCCCCTGATGCCGTACTCGTCGTGCATGCGGCGGATCTCGGCGATCGCCGCCTCGCCCTTCCACGGATCGATGCCCGCGAAGGCGAGGAACACGTCGGGGTGGTCGGCCTGCGCGCGACCGAGCAGGTCGTTGGGCGCGCCCTTGATCCCCGACGTGGTCTCGGAGTCGGAGTTCACGATGACGGCCATCATGCGCCGCTCGCGGTACTGGTCGGCCTGCTCGGCGAACGACACGACGGGCCGCTCGCGCCCGAAGTGCTTCGCCATCTGCTGGTGCCGCCGGCCCATCGCAGCGAGGAACTCCTCGGTCTGCGGGTGCGTGTGCACGTCGATCGCGACGAGGTCGTCGGGGCGGGTCATGCGGGGGTCCCTTCGGGTGCGGTGGTGGCGGCGACGGATGCCGCGTCGCGAGCCAGCACGTCGGCGTTCCCCTCGCCGAGCCGCGGCGCCGCCCGCAGCGCGGGCCGTCCGCTGGCGTGGAACACGGTGCTCGGGGCGGGCACGCGCAGTGGCGCGCCATCCGGCCCCTCGATCTCCTCGACGAGGCCCATCGAGGCGACCTGCGGGTCGTCGAACAGGTCGGCGACGGTGTTCAACGGACCGTGCGGGATGTCGTGCGCGACGAGCCGGTCGAGCCAGTGCTGCCGCGGCATCCGCTCGGTGATGGCCTTCAGCTCGGCGTCGAGCTCGTCGTAGTTGCGGACGCGCGCCTCGCGGGTCGCGAAGCGCGGATCGCTCGCCAGGTCGGGGCGCTCGAGCACGTCGAGCAGGCCCGTCCAGAACTTCTCGGGCACCGACATGTGGATGACGAACGCCTTCCCGTCGGAGCCGACGCACGCGTACGCCTGCGCGCGCCGCGGGCGCGAGTCGGGCCCGGCGACCTGCCCGGTCTCGAGGTAGGTGGCCGCCGCCTCGGTGAGGAAGTCGATGAGGGAGCCGACCATCGACACCTCGACGTGCTCGCCCTCGCCGTTCGGCCGCTCGCCGCGGGCGTGCAGCGCCGCGAGAATCGCCTGCGACGCCGACAGGCCCGAGAGCAGGTCGGAGAACGCCGGGCCGAGCGGCCGGAGCGTGTCGGCCGGAACGACCTGGCTGTACATCGCGCCGACCGCCGAGATGACGGTGTCGTAGGCGGGCCGGGCGGCGTAGGGGCCGCTCGGGCCGAAGCCCGTGATCGAGCAGGTGACGAGCCGCGGGTTCAGCTCGTGCAGGGCGTCGGGTCCGAAGCCGAGGCGGTCGGCGACGCCGGGGCGGAAGTTCTCGATCAGCACGTCGGCATCGGCGGCGAGCGCGCGCAGCGCTGCGAGCCCCTCGTCGCTCTTCAGGTCGAGCACGACCGCGCGCTTGCCGCGGTTGTACGCGGCGAACTGCGGGCTCATCGCGCCGTGGCCCTCCCAGCGCCGCATCGGGTCGCCGTCGGGCGACTCGACCTTCACCACGTCGGCGCCGAGGTCGGCGAGCAGCTTCGCCGCGTACGGCCCGGAGATGTACTGGCCGAGCTCGATCACGCGGATGCCCGCGAGCGGGCCCGCGCCGCGGACCGTGCCGGCGGCGCGTCCCGGGTCGCGCATGCCCTGGTCGGGACTCATCGGGTCTGCTCCTCTCGGTGCTCGTTCCTGAGGTCGTCGGGGCGCGTGTCGAGGACGGTCCAGCCGCGCTGCACGAGCACGAGGTGCAGCGGCACGGCCTTCGACACGAGCGAGGTCGTCGGGCACCGCCGCGCCGCTTCGCGCAGCAGCGCCACGGCCTGTTCGGGCGCCGCGTCGTCGTCGATGCGGAGCTCGACCACGAACCAGAGCGGATGCGCCGGCGCGCCCTCGACGAGGTGCTCGCCTCGGAGGTCGAGGCACGTGCGCACCTCGGCCTCGAGCGAGCGGACCGCGACATCCGCCGCCGCCCAGGTCTTCGCCGCCCAGCCGAGCACGCAGAACGCGATCGAGCTGAGCAGGTACCGCATCGGGCTCGGCGCCGAGTCGTGGCCGCCGCGCTCGGCGGACTCGTCGGACCGGAACGAGTAGTGCGTGCCGTACTGCTCGAACTCGGAGACCGACGCGACGTCGCCCTCGAGCCGCGCGGCGACCCAGGGCCGCATGCGGGCGGATGCCGCGTCGGCGCGCGTCCGCTCGGCGACGCGCTGCAGCGAGGCGCGCAGCCGCGGTCGGTCGATGAGGTCAGCGGACATCGATGATCACCTTGCCCGGGGTCGTCGTGGGGAACTCGCGGTACGCGCGCCGCACGTCGTCGAGCGGGTAGCGCGCGCCGATGCGCGGGCTCACGGCGCCCGCGCGCACGAGGTCGAGCGCACGCCGCACCTGGTCGAGGTCGGCGCTCGCGACGCCGACGAGCCGCTTGCGGGCGAGGTAGAACTCGCGCGCGTCGATCGAGAGCCGGGTGTCGACGGATGCCGCGCAGAACGCCGCACGCCCGCCCCACCCGAGCGCGGCGATCGCCTGTCCGAGGAGCGCGGCGCTGCCGCTCACGTCGACGACCGCGTCGAAGCGGTCGCCGGGAGCCAGCGCTCCGGCCAGGTCGGCGCCCGCTCCGGTGACGAGCACCCGCACTCCGTCGGGCGCGTCGTCGAGCGGATGCCGCGTGGCCGCGGTCACGTCGGCGCCGACGTGCACGGCGTACTCGAGGGCCGCGCGGCCCAGCACGCCGCCCGCGCCGGTGACCAGGAGGCGATCACCGGCGCGGACGCCGGCGGCGTCGAACGCGTTGACGACGATGGGGAGGCTGTGCACGGTCGCCGTGGCGACCTCGGCGGCGAGCCCCGCACGGTCGAAGGCGACCGCCGACGGAACGACGACGAACTCGGCCGCTCCGCCGTCGCGATGCACGCCCACCACCCGCTGCGCGGGGCAGGTCGATTCGCGGCCCTCGGCGCACGCGGCGCATCGACCGCAGGGGATGTTGGGCTTGACGACGACGTGCTGCCCGACGCGCTGCTCGGGGACGCCGTCGCCGACGGCGACGATCACCCCGGCGGGGTCGATGCCGAGCACCCGTGGGAGCTTCGCGGCGGCACCAGGGCCGTGGCCGGCGATGACGTTGAGGTCGAGCTGGTTCACGCCGACCGACTCGACGCGGATGAGCACCTCGCCCGCGCCCGGCTCGGGAACGTCGACGTGCGCGACGTCGAGTCCGTCGAGGCCATGGGCCTGGAGGAGGGCTGCACGCACGGTCGCCTCGTTTCCGGTCGGTCTCGCGGCATCCGCGCCGCTTTGGATACCGTATCCAAAAATGCGCCGGTTCGTCCAGACCGAGATCGAACCCATCGTCCCCCGAAGACGTTCGTCAGGAAACCGTGGACAGATGCACAAGTTTTGGATACGGTATCCAGCAATTCGCGAGAGGCTCCGCTCTCCGCGGGACGCCGACCGCGAGTCAACCCGCCAAGAATGGAGAGTCATGCGCAGATCCATCCCTCGCTCCGGCCTCGCCGCGGCCGCCGGCCTGGCAGTGTTCGCACTGCTCACCGGCTGCGCCGCGGGCGCCCCCGCAGCAGGCAGCGACACCGAGCCCGTCGAGCTCGCCGACGGCGAACCCGGCGAGCCGGAGGACACCGACATCACGGTGGCCATCCCCTTCCCCGACATCACCATGTACTCGATGTACGTGCTCGCCACCGACCTCGGCTACTACGAGGAGGAGGGCCTCACGGTCGAGGTCATCACGGCCGACAACGTGACCGCGGCCGTGGCATCCGGCAGCGCCGACATCGGCGTCGAGTCGACCGGTACCGTCATCGAGGCGATCCGCGGCGGCGTCGAGGTCGACCTCGTCTCCGGGCACTACTGCCGGCAGAACTTCGACTTCGCCGTGCAGCCCGAGATCGACTCGGTCGAGGACCTCGAGGGCACGTCGATCGTCCTCGCCGGCACGCCCGGCGACCCGGCCGAGTTCCAGCGGGCCCGCGTGCTCGCCGAGGAGGGCTGGGACCTCGAGGGCGTGAACGTCGAGGTCGTCTACCCCGGCCCCGGCTCGGAATCGTGGACGGAGTTCTTCGTGAACGACCGCATCACGCTGCAGCCGTTCTACGGCGACGACCGCCCCGCGCTGGAGGAGGCCGGCGCGAAGTTCCCCGTCGAGGCGCTCCGCAACTGGGCGAACGACGTCATGGTCGCCGGGAGCGGCTACGTGCAGGAGAACCCGAACACGCTCGTGCGATTCCTGCGGGCGACGCTCAAGGCCGTCGACTTCGTGACCGCCCCGGCACCGGGTGAGTTCCCGGACAACGTCGACGAGGTGCTCGACATCTACGAGGCGAACGACTTCGACGTCGAGGCGCTCCGCGGCTCCGACAGCCCCTGGGTGCTCGACGGCCACCTCGCCTGCCAGAACCTCTACTTCGACACCGAGGCCTGGGACACCACCGTCGAGACGCAGAGCCTCGAGCCCATCGAGTTCGACACCGCGCAGCTCGTCTACCTCGAGAAGGCGCAGGAGCTCCTCGGCCTCGACAACTCCGGCCCGGAGACCCTCCCCTACCCCTGACCCGATCCCCCGCACGATCGACGGGCCCTCGCCGCAGCGCATGACGGCGGGGGCCCGTCGCGTGCCCGGCGGCGGTGCCCGTATGGGCCGGCCGAGCCGACGGTTCACGCGGTGCACGTGCATTCCGATCGGTCCCGCCCGAAGGCTTGTACCCTTCGTGGGTGCTGTTCGGCGTGTTCTTCGTGCTTACCTTCCCCTTCGCGGCCGGGTTTCTGATCTTCCTGATCGTGTGGTCGATCAGGCGGGCGCGTCAGGGTGGGCGTTCGGCGATCATCGCGACGATCGGGATCTGGGCTGCTGCCGGCGTGCTCACCGGACTCGCCGGCACCGCGTGGTACCTGGCGAATTGGCGGTCGGCGGTATCCGCATCCCCACCGCAGTTGACCGGTCGCTGGTCGAGTGAGTCGTCGGATGGCAGGGCCACGATCGAACTGAGACGGGACGGGTCCGCCGTCGTCGAAGGTGTTCCGTCGGATGCGGCGTGGACCTTCGACTGGATGGATGAAACCCCCGATCTTCCGGCCGTGCTCGACGGCCACGGAACGTGGGAGGGCGAGCGATTCGGCTCCGTCGAGCTCAGCTGTGCGGACGGACGAGACCTTCGCCTGCTCTGGCATGCGGTCGAGAGCCCGACCGGCACGATGTACCTGCAGTTCATCGCAGGCGACCCCGATGCTCCGGAGTACTTCGGCGAGTTCAGCAAGGTCGACGACCAGAATGCGCCGGACATGCAGGCGACGACGAAGCCGGCCTGCTGAGATGACTTCGGGTCGTTGATTGACCCCCCATCGCATCACAGGCCATGCGGATCGACGTCACTGGCATCAGCTGTGAGGTGAGGAGAGGGATTCGCCTTGGAGGCGTCGGGCGTCGAGGCGGCAATGGGCGTCTCCGGCCTCGGCACGAGGAAGTGGGCAACGATCTCGGCGTCCGCGAAGGCGCAGCGCTTCTTCGCATGAGGCGCGGGTGCTCGGCCGTCTCAGATCACGTCTTGGACTTGCCTCGCCCGGCTCGGACGTTCTTCAGTCCCTGAACCCCGCTGGCGATGTTGCGGCCAACGGCATTCGGCACGCTCTCGTTGGCCAGCGGCGCGTACTTCCGGTGGGCGGCTTGCCTGGAGGTTCCGAGGACGGCGCCGATCGCCGCCCATGTATCACCTGCGGCGTGCGCCTCCGCGACCGCGTCCGCGAGATCGCGTTCTGCCGCCTCGAGCGCGTCGAGTGCAGCACCGATCCTCGCCAACTGCGCTCCATCGCGCATGTCCGACTTGGCGAGTTCGAGTTCATCGAGCCACGCCTCCGTGCTGTTCTTCTTCGTTGTCGTCATGCTGTCACCGCCTAGATCAGGTCGTACCACTTGGGGCGAAGGTTGTCGGCGTGAATGACCCGGGTCGGATCGGCCGCCGGGACCACGACGATCTCGAGGAACCGCCCGTCCTGGGCTGGGCCGATGATGAGGATCTGAGGGTCGCCGTCACGCTCGACTTCGCGGTACACGCGCGGGTGGCGGATGGCGTGTCGGATGTCGGCATCCGTGATGCCGTGCTTCCTGGCGCTCGACCTGATCTCCACATCGTCAACCTATTGTTGACGGCCGACATCCCGGATGTCAACCAAATGATGACACGTGCAGGGACGCTGCAGCTTCAGTCGCAATGTCGCGTCGAAGGGATCCCTCACTGCGGCATTACCTCGAGGGGAGCATGTAGCGCTTGGGCGAATTCGGCAAAGAACCAACTGCCGCACTTCGAGGACCTCGCCAATCGGCGGGGCCCTCTGCATGTCTGTGAGGGACCTACGATGGTCCCTGACCCAGCCCTTGCGCCCGCCGATGGAGGGAACGTTGACCTCGGATACATCGCCCTCACTGAACCAGTTGTTCAAAGCGCTCGGCAAGGACCCGCGGTATCAACTCATCTCCGCATGGGTCTCGGTCGGGCTGTCGCCCTTCTTCGTCTTCATCTTCTGGGTGCTCGCTCAGACGCTGTCGCCTTGGTTCTGGATGCTGGTCGCCGCCGCCGCGGTGAACTTCGCGCACAACATCTGGCTCGTCGTGAAGTACCGGCGCGCATTTCGGCAGGAGACTCCGGCTGAGGCGCGTTTACACGCCGAGTAACTTCGGCAAGAACTAACTGTCGCACTTCGAGGGCCTCGCCACTTGGCGAGGCCGATCCCTCACTGATCATCGGTCGGCCTGATCGGTCGTCGAGGAGATACGCTTCCGTCTGCAGCTCCTCGAAGCCGGATCCGAGCTGGTGATCGAGAAGGAACGACCGGGATGCCGACGACTGCCATGTTCTTCCTCGCATTCTGGTGGGGAATGGTCGGTATCGGCTCCGCAGGAGTCCGCGCTTGGTTGATCGACCGCCTCAGGATCATCAACGGCGGCGTCGACTCCTCGCGCCTACGATTCGGCAAGCGGGTTGCCGATGTCCTCATCCTCTTCATGCTCGCTACTGCAGCGTTCTGGTTGATCATGGCGCTGGTCGGTCTCGCGACGAATGGCCCCTCATGATCAGTCTGATGCGCCGCTGGTTCTGCTGGTCCGACACGTTCAACCCCTGGGGCCCGACAGGTGCCGTTGGCGCAACATTCAACGTATTCGCGGCCGGAGCACTGATCCTGATGTCCCTCGGGAGCAGTCCGATGCCGTGGCCCTTCCACTTCGTCTCCTGGCTGGCGCTAGTTGGCTCGCCGTCCGTGCGTGGTGGAACCTGATCCACTCGTGGCGATATCCGACCCTGCCGGACGAGTCGGAGGACTGACGCAATCGCCGGCTCTCAGAGCTCAGCGCCCGCAAGCTGGTCCTTCACCGAGACCTCGTCGGTTGGGATATTGCCATGCGGCAGCGGGATCGGGTGGACCGACCGGGAACATGGATCGGGGGTGGCGGTTGTCGTCAGCTCTGGCGGGTGCAACGGACTTCGCACCCGCCAGTAGTGACGACATCCTCAAATGACGACCCGCGGCGCGCGGCGGCCGTCCCGGATAACCCGCCCGATGCCCGTCGCAATGAGGGCGCCCCGTCAGGCGTCGCCGCTCGTGCCGGCCCGGCCCGCGCACGCAGCAGCCGGCCCCCGTCATCGCGCATGAAACGGGGGCCGGCGGTCTGTGGGCGAGCGGATGCCGCGTCAGCCGCTCGACACGCGGGCGGGCGCAGCAACGGAAGCCGCGCCATCCGCCCGTGACGGCACCGCCGCGATCGCCTCGATCTCGAAGCGGTACTCGGGGCCGGCGAAGCCGGCGACCTGCACGAGCGTCGACACGGGGAAGTCGTGCGTGAAGTAGCGCGCGCGGATCTCGCGCACGTCGTCGCGCACGAGCCGGAAGTCGTCGCGGACGAACACGTTGACCTTGACGACGTCGGCGGGGGTCGCGCCCGCGGCATCCAGCACCGCGGCGAGGTTGGCGAAGGCGAGCTCCACCTGCTCGCGGGTGTCGGCGGGCATCGTGCCATCCGCTCGCATGCCGATGATGCCGCTGACGAACACGAGGTCGCCGCCCGAGACGCGGATGGCCTGGCTGAAGTCCGCCGTCGGCGGGTAGACGCCGACGGGCCTGATGATCTGCTTCTGCATGCGCCAGACCCTTACGACGCCCCGACGATCTTGCGGTCGTCGTACCAGGGCGCGAGCCGGCGGCGCAGCGTCGAGATGAGCCACAGCGTGAGGTTCGCGATGATCACCATGACGATCACCAGGGCGATCGCCTCGGCCATCATGAACTGGTACGCCGCGAACTCGAGCAGGTGGCCGAGGCCGCCCGTGCCACCGAGGAACTCGCCCAGCACCTCGCCCGTGAAACCGAGCGCCGCACCGCGCTGGATGCCCGACAGGCTGTAGGGCAGCGTCGCCGGGAAGATCACCTTCCAGCCGAGGTACACGCCGTTCACGCCGAACACGCGGCCCGCGCTCACGAGCGACGGGCTCACGGTGACCGCACCCTCCATCGTGTTCAGGATGATCGGGAAGACCGCGAGCAGGAACACGAGCGCGATCTTCGACTCGTTGCCGAGCCCCAGGATCAGGATGAAGAGCGGCGCGAGCGCCACCTTCGGCGTCGAGTACAGCAGCCACAGGAACGGCGCCACGGTGAAGCGCAGCACCGGCGACCAGCCGACCGCGAGGCCGACGACCACGCCGACGACGATCGCGAGGGCGAGGCCGATCAGCAGGTTCTGCATGCTGTAGACGAACGCCTGCCAGAACTCGGGCTCGCCGAGGAGTCGCACGAACGCCGCGATGATCTCGGTGGGCGGCGGCAGGAACGCCGCGGGCACGAGCTGCAACCAGCTCACCGCGGCCTCCCAGACCAGCAGGACGGCGGCGACGACGCCGACGAGCAGCCACGCCCACTTGCCCTCGCCGGAGCGGACGACGCGGCGCGGACGGACGATGCGGTTCGTCCCGGTCGCTGAGGTGACGGTCATCGACGTGCCTTCCTCGTCCACGGTGCGACCCAGCGCTCGACGAGGGTCACCACCTGCGTCATGCCGACGCTCCACACGACCACGAGCGCGATCGCCGCGAACGCCTGGTCGGTCTGGTAGGTGTTCGCGGCACGGATGATCACCGCGCCCATGCCCTGCGCCGAACCGGTGAGCTCGGCGACGACCATGCCGATCGTCGCGAGCACGACCGCCTGTCGCAGCCCGGCGAAGAGGAACGGCACGGTCGACGGCAGGTACACCGACCGGTACAGCTGGAATCGGCTCGCACCGAAGACCGTGCCGGCCCGGATGATCGACGGGTTCGTCGTCCGCATGCCCGCCGCGACGTTCAGCAGGATCGGGAAGACCGCGCTGATCGCGACGAGGAAGATCACGGGACCGATGCCGAACCCGAACCACGCCTTCGCCAGCGGCTGGTAGGCGATCGTCGGCGTCGCGTAGATCGTCCACGCGATCGGCCCGACGACCCGGTCGACCGGGAGCGACGTGCCCATCAGCAGGCCGAGCGGGATCCCGATCGCGACCGCGATCGCGAAGCCCGTGAGCCACGCCTGCAGCGACACGAGCGCGTTCGTCGCGAGCACGCCGCTCGACCACAGCTCGAGGAAGCCCTGCCAGATCGCCGACGGCGGCGGGAAGAAGACCGGGTTGATCCAGCCCAGCACGCCGACGACGAGCTGCCAGAGCACGAGCATCACGACGACCTCGGCGGCGAGCACGAGCGCCTTGCCGCGCGCGCTCAGCCCCGCGAGCCAGGCGCCGATGCCGCCGCGACCGAGGTTCGGCCCCGAGGCGAGGAACGTGCTCACTTCGACACCGCCGCGGCGGTCGCCTCACCCTGCAGCGCGTCCCACAGGTGGTCGCGGAGCTCGAGGAAGCGCGGGTCGCTCTGGATGCTGCGCTCCGATCGCGGCCGTGCGAGGCCGGTCTCGATGACCTCCTTGATGGCGCCCGGATGGCTCTTGAACACCACGATCCGGTCGCCGAGCAGGATCGCCTCCTCGATGGAGTGCGTGATGAAGAGCACCGTCTTGCCCGTCGCCGCGATGAGCTTCTCGATCTCGGCGCGCATGACCTCGCGCGTGAGCGCGTCGACCGCACCGAGCGGCTCGTCCATCAGCAGGATCCGCGGCTCGGCGACGATCGCGCGGGCGAGGCCCACGCGCTGCTGCATGCCGCCCGAGAGCTCGCGCGGGTACGAGTGCTCGAACCCGCTGAGCCCGACGAGCTCGATCGCCTCCTGCACGCGGTCGCGCCATCCGTCGCCTTTCAGGCCCTTCTGCATCTCGAGCCCGAACTTCACGTTGTCGAAGACCGTGCGCCACGGCAGCAGCGCGTAGTCCTGGAACACGACCGCCCGGTCGGGGCCGGGGCCCGTGACCGGTTCCCCGGCCACGAGCACCTGCCCCGCACTGGGCTTCACGAGCCCCGCGATCACGTTCATGAAGGTCGTCTTGCCGCAGCCCGACGGGCCGAGCACGGTCACGAACTCGCCCTCGCGGACGTCGAGGTCGACGCCCTCGATCGCGACGAGCTTCTTCCCGGTCCTGGCCACGTCGTAGCTCACGCCCAGGCCGCGCACCGAGATGAGCGACGAGACGGATGCCTCGTCCTCGGCCGGCTCGATGGTGGTCGTCATCGCAGTCCCCTCTCCCATGTCCACGGGGCGCCTCGATCAGGTCAGCGCCGGCTCGGCGGCGTGCTCGCGCATCTTCGGCAGCACCTCGGTGCCGAGCAGCTCGATCTGCTCGAAGAAGCGGTCGAACTTGAACCGGAAGTCGAACACGAGGTGCTCGGTGCCGATCGCCTCGAACTTCCTGAGTTCCTCGACCGCCTCGTCGGGGTCACCGACGATGAGCTGGCCCTCCAGGTCCTCGACGGTCTCGAACGTACCCGAGGGCGGCTTGACGGCGAACTTCGCCTTGTTCGCCCAGGCGAGCAGGCCCGGGATGTTCACGTGCTTCAGCGCCTCCTCGCGCGTCGCCTCGATGGAGGTCGGCGGGATCACCGACACGGTCGGCATCGGGCGGCCCGAGGCATCCGTCAGCTCGCGCATGTTGGCGATGCGCTTCTCCATGGTCGCGAGCGAGATGCGGCCGGGCATCCAGCCGTCGGCGTACTCGGCCGCGAGCCGCGCCGAGCGCGGGGTCGCGCCGCAGTACCAGAACGGCACGCGGCCGCCGACGGGCTTCGGCTCGATCGTGACGTTCTCGAACGAGAAGATGCCGTCGTCGTAGGTCACGTCGTTCTCGGTGAACACGCGCTTCAGGATCTCGGCGTTGGAGCGGACCGCCTCGACGCGGTCGAGGTCGCCCCAGCCGATCGCCTCGAACTCGTGGTCGAACGTGCCGGCGCCGAAGCCCAGGATCAGCCGCGGGCCGACGAGCTGGGTGATCGTGCCGGCCATGAGCGCCGTGACGAGCGGGTGGCGGAACGGGATGAGCGACCCCGTGCCGAGCTCGAGCTTCTCGGTGACCGCCCCGATCGCGGTGAGCGTCGTGAGCGCGTCGTAGAAGGTGCGGTTCGGCTTCTCCATCTCGCCGTGCGGCTCGAAGACGAGGTGGTCGCGCACCCACACGGAGTCGAAGCCCATCTTCTCGGCGAGCTGCGAGCCCTCGAGCAGCTTCTCGCGGCTCGCCTCCTCGCCGAAGTGCGGCAGCAGCAGTCCGAATTTCATCGCCATGTCAGTTCCCTTCCGTTCCGGCCGTCTCGGCCGAGATGTCGGCCGGCGCGGCCGCGAGCTTCCCGTATCCGGGCTCGCCGACGACGGCGCCGTCGGCGTAGACGTCCCGGCCGCGCACGAGGGTGCGCTCGATCCGGGTGCTGATGGTGCGGCCGTCATACGGCGTCCAGCCGATCTTCGAGAGCACGTCGTCGTTCGTGATCGTCCACTCGTGCTGCATGTCGGCGATCACGATGTCAGCGTCGGCGCCGACCTCGAGCGTGCCTTTCGTGCCGGCCAGCCCGAACTTCTCGGCCGGGATCCGGGCGACCATGTCGACCGCGCGATCGAGCGTCAACTCGCCGCGGTTCACGGCGTCGAGCATGAGCTCGTAGTAGTACTGGATGCCCGGAGTGCCGGTGTGGGCGCTCCACATCTCGGTCCAGCCGATCTCCTTCTCCTCGCGCGTGTGCGGCGCGTGGTCGGAGCTCGCGATGTCGATCGTGCCGTCGCGCATGCCCTCCCAGATGGCGGCGCGGTTGTCGTCGGGCACCCAGTACGACAGCGCGTACGGCCCGAGGGTCTCCACGTCCTTCCAGGTCGAGAGGAACGGCGCCCAGTGGTTCACCTCGCACGTCACGTCGATGCCGGCGGCCTTCGCGCGACGCACGGCCTCGATCGAGCGGCGCGTCTGGATGTGCGCGATGTGCACGGGGCATCCGGATGCCTCGGCGAGACGCAGGATCACGTCGATCGCCGTGTCCCAGATGACGCCCTCGCGCGCGGCGTACGCCGAGGCGTAGCCCTGCGGCGTGTTCTCGCCGCGGGCGAGCACCTCGCCCTCGATGTAGTCCATGAGCGCCTGATCGTGCGGGTGCACGATGAACCGCTTGCCGGTGCCGGCGATGCGGTCCATGATCTGCAGCAGGTGGCCGTGGTCGTGGATGCCGGTGCCCGCGGGGTGCGGGTAGGTGCGGCCCGTGTCGACGACCATGTAGATCTTGTAGGCGTTGATGCCCATCTCGGCCATGGGCACGATGTCGTCGAACTTCGTCGGCGCCGGGTTGTGGTTCCAGTCGACGATCGACGTCGACGCGTAGCGCTCGAACACGTCGGTCAGCGTCTCGACGTCGACGGTCGGCGGGTTCAGGTTCGGCATGCCGAAGATCGTCGTCACGCCGCCGGCGGCCGCCTGCCGCGTGGTCGTGAGGATGTCGTCCTTGTGCTCGTAGCCGGGCTCCCGGGTGTGCACGTGGGCGTCGACCATGCCGGGCAGCACGAGTCGCCCGGTCGCGTCGATCGTGCGGGCGGCGTCGACGGCGACGCCGGGTGCGACGAGGCCGGCGATCCGGCCGTCGTCGACGAGCAGGTCGGCGGTGGTCGGGCCGGACGGCGTCACGACGACGCCGCCGGCGATCCTGAGGTCGATGGTCACTGGGGTGCCTCCATGCGCTCGAGGTGCTCGTCCTGGCCGGGCGAGCGGGTGGTGCGGACGTCGACGTGGCTCGGGCGCACGTAGCGGTCGAGCCAGTCGACGATCAGCGGGGTGGTCTGCTCCCAGTAGCGGTCGTACGCGGCGTAGTGCGTGGTGTGCCGCTGCACGACGAGCTGCTTGGGGCCGCGCGCGGCGGCGTACAGCCGCTCGGCGTGGTCGGTGGGTGTGGTCGCGTCGCCCTCGACGCCGATGACGAGGAGGGGCGTGGTGAGCCGGGCGGCCGCGTCGATCGGCCGGTAGGCGAGGATCTCCTCCGCGCACGAGAGCGGGATGGCGCTCGGGATGCGGTCGTCGACGTCGGCCTTGATCGTCGTCGCGCGCCGCTCGGGCGTCGGGACCATGATCTCCTCGCGGGGGTGCACCAGGCGCCCCTCGCCGGTCGTGACCCGGAGGCGTCGGTCCTCCTCGAGCCCGGCGAGGAAGGCGAGCCACTCGTGCTCCTGCCGCATGCGGTGCAGCCAGTCGGTGCCGTCGGCGACGGGCACCTGGCTGACGGCCGCCTTCACGCGCGGGTCGGCGTCGGCGAGGAGCACGGCGTTGCCGCCGCCCGTTCCGCCCGTGCCGAAGACGCCGATGGCGTCGGGGTCGACGTCGTCGCGCGTGGTCAGGTAGCTGACCGCGTTGACGAGGTCCTGCAACTGCCGCGCGGGGGAGAGGATGCCGCGGTCGCCGCCGGAGTCGCCGAAGCCGCGATAGTCGAAGACCAGCACGGCGAAGCCGGCGGCCACGAGGGCCTCGTGGTAGCGGACGTAGAGCTTGGCGTCCTTGAGCCCGAGCCATCCGGGGCCCTGGACGATGGCCCGGTACGGGCCGGGCTCATCGGGTGTGCGCCAGAGTCCCGCGAGGCGGTCTCCCTCGCTGTAGAACTCGACCGGTGTCGTCTGCATGGATGCGACGTCCTTCCGTTGAACGCTGCGACGCGTGGTTCGGGTGGATTCCTGCACCCGTGATTTGGATCATGCACCATTCTGGATCCAGAATCCAGTATTGAATCCACTTCCACCGCGTGGAATGATGACGAGTGACCGCCGGTTCGGATTGACCGGTCGGGCCGGCCCGGGATTGGGCCGCGAGTCGCCGACGTTCGTCGGATCACGCAACGCACACCGTCCCGGAGGCCCCATGTCCACGTTCACGAACCCCCGATCCCGTGCCGCGCGCGTCATCGCGCCGCTCGCCGCCGCGGCATCCGTCGCCCTGCTCGCCGCGTGCGCCACGACGGCGAACGCCGGTTCCGACGACGCGAGCGCCGGCCAGGACGCCGCCGCGTCCGGCTTCCCCGTCACGATCGACAACTGCGGCACCGAGGTGACCTTCGACGCCGCCCCCGAGCGCGTCGTCACGATCAAGTCGTCGACGCTCGAGCTCCTGCTCGCGCTCGGCCTCGAGGACCGCGTCGTCGGCGCCGCCTTCACCGACGGACCCGTGCCCGACGAGTTCGCCGACGCCGCCGCGGGCATCGAGATCCTCTCCGACAAGGTGCCCTCGCAGGAGGCGACGCTCGCCGCCGAGCCCGACCTCGTCTTCGCCGGCTGGGAGTCGAACCTCAGCGCCGAGGGCGCGGGCGACCGCGCCACGCTCGAGCAGCTCGGCGTGCACACCTACGTCGCGCCCGCCGCGTGCAAGGCCGAGGGCTACATGCCCGACCCGCTGACCTTCGACGGCGTCTTCGCCGGCTTCGAGGAGGCGGGCGAGATCTTCGGTGCGACGGATGCCGCGGCCGACCTCGTCGCGGAGCAGCGCGCCGCGCTCGAGGCGATCGAGCCGAGCGACGACGGGCTCACCGCGCTCTGGTACTCCTCGGGCGACGACCAGCCGTTCGTCGGCGCCGGCATCGGCGCGCCGCAGATGATCATGGAGGCCGCGGGCCTGGCGAACGTCGCCGCCGACGTGCACGACACCTGGACCTCGCTCTCGTGGGAGGCCGTCGTCGACGCGAACCCCGACGTGATCGTGCTCGTCGACGCCGCGTGGAACACCGCCGAGGCGAAGATCGAGAAGCTCGAGGCGAACCCCGCGACGGCCGCCATGCCCGCGGTCCAGCAGGGCCGCTACGTGATCGTCGACTTCCCGTCGACCGAGGCCGGCGTCCGCAACGTCGACGCGGTCGCCTCGATCGTGGAGCAGCTCGGGGCACTCTGATGGCGATCCAGACACCCGGTGGTCGAGTAGCCGGCGCAGCCGGCGCATCGAGACCTTCCCAGCCTCGGCGGGGCCTCGATACGCGGCCTCCGGCTGCGACTCGACGATCGGGCTGGACCGCGGTCGGCGTCGGCGGCGCGCTCGTCGCGCTGCTCGCGGCATCCGTCGTGCTCGCCGTGACGATCGGGCCGGCCGGGCTCGCGCCCGGCGACGTGCTCGCGTCGATCGCCGCGCACCTGGGGCTCGGCGAGCCGACGCTGTCGCCGCTCCGCGACGCGATCGTCTGGGAGCTGCGCATGCCGCGCGTCCTCACCGCCGCCGCGGTCGGCGCCGGACTCGCGATCTGCGGCGTCGTCATGCAGGCGCTCACGCGCAACCCGCTCGCCGACCCCTACCTGCTCGGCCTCTCGTCGGGCGCGTCGGTCGGCGCGGTGATCGTGCTCGTGCTCGGCATGGCCGTCGCCCTCCCCGTCGCCGCGTTCGCGGGCGCCCTCGCTGCCCTCGCCGCGACGCTCGGGCTCGCGCGCGCGGCCGGCGGGCTCAGCCCGACCACGACCGTGCTCGCGGGGCTCGCCGTGTCGGCCGTGTTCGGCGCGGTGACGAGCCTCGTGATCTTCTGGAGCGCCACGACCGACAGCTACCGCGAGATCCTCAACTGGCTGCTCGGCTCGCTCGCCGGCGCCGGCTGGCCGGCCGCGGCCCTCGCGGGCGCCGCGATCGCGATCGTCGGGCTGCCGCTGCTCGCGACCGGGCGCACGCTCGACGCCTTCGCGTTCGGCGACACCGCGGCATCCGCCCTCGGGATCCACGTGCCGCGCACGCGCGCGCTGCTGCTCGTCGCGACCGCGCTGCTCACCGGCGCGCTCGTCGCGGTGAGCGGGGCGATCGGGTTCGTCGGCCTCGTCCTTCCGCACGCGGTGCGGCTCGTCGTCGGCGCGCGGCACCGCGCGTTGCTGCCGCTGTCGGCGCTCGCCGGTGCGGTGTTCTTGGTCTGGGTCGACACGGGAGCCCGCACGCTGTTCGATCCGCGGGAGCTGCCGGTCGGGATCCTCACCGCCCTCGTCGGCGGGCCGGTGTTCGCGGCGCTGCTGCTGCGCGCTCGGAGGACGTCGTGAGCGGCGGGCGCCCGGGCAACGGCCTCGAGGGCTCGCGCGTCTCGTTCGCGCGCGGGTCGCGGCTCGTGGTCGACGGCGTCGACATCACCGTGCCGCGCGGCGCGGTCGGCGCGCTCCTCGGCCCGAACGGCGCCGGCAAGTCCACGCTGCTGCACCTCCTCGCGGGCGTCGAACGTCCAGAGGTCGCCTCGCTCACGCTCGACGGCGACGACCTCGTCTCGCTGCGGCGACGCGAGCGCGCCCGGCGCATCGCGCTCGTCGAACAGGACGCGCAGGCGCCCGACGCCCTCGGCGTCGAGCACGTCGTCGGCCTCGGCCGCATCCCTCACCAGTCCGCGTGGGGCGGCGACTCGACCCGCGACCGCGAGGTCGTCGCGCGCGCGCTCGAGGCCGCCGACGCGACGGCGTTCGCGGGCCGCCGCTACGACGAGCTCTCGGGCGGCGAGCGCCAGCGCGTGAACCTCGCGCGCGCGCTCGCGCAGGAGCCCGAGCTGCTCCTCCTCGACGAGCCCACGAACCACCTCGACATCCGCGCGCAGCTCGCGACGCTCGGGCTGCTCCGCCGCCTCGCCGACGACGGGCTCAGCGTGCTCGCCGCGCTGCACGACCTCTCGCTCGCCGCGTCGTACGCCGACCACGTGGTCGTGCTCGCGAACGGTGTCGTGGTCGCCGCGGGCGACCCCTCCGACGTGCTCACCCCGCCGCTCATCCGCGCGGTCTGGGGCGTGGAGGCGAGCGTGCTGCGGCATCCGTCGACGGGTCGGCCACTGCTGGCGTTCGCGCCCGCCGACGCGGATGCGCCGGCCGCGCCCGAGCCGGCACCTGCGCCCGAGCCGGCCTGATCGGATGCCGCGGCGCGGTTCGCTCCCTCGGTGCGCGCGACGCCCGGACTGCTCCCGGTTCACAGGAGATCCGTCGGACTGCAGGACCCTCCGGCGTGGAACGTCCTGTCGATCGACGGCCGTCCTGCGAACTCGGATGCCGCGGCGCGGGCATCGGCGTAGCGTGGCCGCCATGGCACAGGTGACCGAGGACCGCCGGGCGCTCGTCGAGTCCGTCGCGGAGGAGTTCCTGCACAATTCGTGGCGCGGGCGACGCCTGGTCGCGGTCGAGGGCGCCTCCGAGGCATCCGCCGCGCGGTTCGCCGACGACCTCGCGGCGACGCTCGTCGAGCGCGGGCACCCCGCCGTGCGGGTCTCGCTCGGCGACGTCTCCGAGGAGGAGCTCCGCGCGGAGACCGTCGATCCGTTCCGCGCCGGCACGCTCGCGGGAGCCGAGGCCGACGACGCCGTGCTCGTCGTCGACGGCCGGCGCCTGCTGAACGACGCCGTCCGCGGCATCTGGCACTTCACGGTCTGGACGCTCGCGGGCGACGAACTCCCCCACGCCTCGACGAACGTGATCATCGACCTGACCGACGAGTCCGCGCCCACGCGGTACTTCTACGACCTCTGCAAGCTCCCGCCGAGCATCGGCGAGCGCCGCGCCGCGACGGGCTGACCGCTGAGGCGCCGGCGCGCACGGGGTACAGGATGGGACGCATGAGCGAACGCGGCATCTCCGTGACCACGGCCGAGGAGCTTGAGGCGATCCTCGGCGCCCCGACGAAGGCGGCCTCCGAGAAGACGCGCGACCGCCTCAGCGGGATCGACCGCGAATGGCTCGCCGCGGCATCCCTCGCCTTCGTCGCGACCGGCGACGAGCACGGCGACCTCGACGTCTCGCCCAAGGGCGACCCCTCCGGCTTCGTGCACGTGCTCGACGACACGACCATCGCGATCCCCGAGCGCCCCGGCAACCGGCGCGCCGACGGCTTCCACAACGTGCTGCGGAACCCGCACGTCGGGCTGATCCTCGTCGTGCCCGGCCGTGGCGACACGCTCCGCATCAACGGCCGGGCGACGATCGTGCGCGACGCGCCCTTCTTCGATCGCCTGGTCGTGAAGGGACACCGGCCTGCGCTCGCGCTGGTCGTCGACATCGACGAGGTGTTCTTCCACTGCTCGAAGGCATTCCTCCGCTCGCAGGCGTGGAAGCCCGAGTCCTGGACGCCCGACGCCGTCCGCCGGCGCGCGCTCATCGCCAAGGCCCTCGAACGGCCCGAGGCGGATGTCGCCGAGCTCGACGAGTACTACGGGCCGTCGTACGCCGACCGCATCTACGGGTAGCGCGCGAGCGCGGCATCCGCCCCGCCCGGGCCGACCTCAGGACAGGATGTCGCGCGTCGCGAACCGCCAGGCCGCGAGCCCGCCGAACACCGCGATCCACGCGGCCTGCAGCAGCGCGTTGTCGCCGAACGACTCCCACGACGGCGGCGAGCGCAGCAGGTCGGCGAAGTCGAACCAGCGGTCCGTGAACAGGAACGGATGCACCCACTCGAGCTGCGGGATCGCGCCGACGATCTGCGCGACGACCGCGAGGATCGCCGTCGCGGCCATCGCGCCGACCGGCACGACCGTGAGCGTGGACGCGAACAGGCCGATCGCGGAGAGGCCGAGCATCGAGACGGCGACGTACGCGCCGATCGCGAGGAGGCGCAGCAGGCCCTCGCCGACGGGGATCTGCCCGCCGGAGAGGAGCGTGACCGGACCCACGGGGAACAGCATCCAGCCGACGAGCGTGCCGACGACCACCACGGTGAGCGCCGCCGCGAGGCAGAACACGGCCGCGACCGCGTACTTGACCGAGAGCAGTCGCAGGCGCCCCGCCGGGGCGATCAGCAGGTAGCGCAGCGTTCCGTGGCTCGCCTCGCCGGCGATGGTGTCGCCCGAGACGACCGCGATCGTGAGCGGGAGGAACAGCGGGGTGGCCACGACCAGCGCGGTCATGCCGACGAAGAGGCCGTTGCCGGCGACCTGGTCGAGGAAGGCCGGACCGCGGCCCGGGCCGGACGGGCCGGCGATGCGGATCGCGATCGCGATGAGGATCGGGATGAGCGCGAGCGCCGCGAGCATCGCCCAGGTCCGCCGGCGTCGGAGGAGCGTCACGGTCTCGGATGCGAGGAGCGAGGCGAGGCCGCCGCCGCGTGGGCGTGCAGGAGCCGTCCGGGGCGTGTCGACGGCCGGAGCGTCGCCGACACCGGCGGGGGCGCCGACGGCCGCGGATGCCTCAGGCGACGACATCGAAGCCCTCCCCGGTGAGCTCGACGAAGCGCTGCTCGAGGCTCGTGCGGCGGATCGCGAAGCCGCGGACGCGGACGCCGTCGCGCACCAGGGCGGCGACGATCGCCTCCGCGGCAGGTTCCTCGCCGTCGCCGCCGGAGTCGTCGGTCGGCAGGGCGGCGACGACGAGCGCGTCGCCGGACCCGCCTGAGGGCGCCGCCTCCGGCCGGGCCGCGGGCGCGGCATCCGTCGCCAGACCCAGGCGAGACAGCACCGCGCGCGCGGCCTCGGCGTCGGGCGTGACGACCTCGACCCGGGAGGCCCCCGACCGGCGGAACTCGTCGAGCGTGCCCTGGGCGACGAGCCGGCCCGCGCTCATCACCCCGACGTGCGTGCAGAGCTGCTCCACTTCGGCGAGCAGGTGGCTCGAGACGAACACCGTCGTGCCGTCGGCCGCGAACGAGCGGATGAGCGAGCGCACCTCGCGCGTGCCCTGGGGATCGAGGCCGTTGGTCGGCTCGTCGAGCACGAGCAGGTCGCGCGGCATGAGCAGGGCGTTCGCGAGGCCGAGGCGCTGCTTCATGCCGAGCGAGTAGGCGCCCGCCTTCTTGCGGGCGGCGTGCGAGAGTCCGACCCGGTCGAGGGCGGCCGCCACGCGCCGGGCCCGCGTCGACGGCGGGGCGTGCCGGTCGGCGGCGTCGAACCGGGCGAGGTTCGCGGCACCGGAGAGGAACGGCGCGAACGCCGGCCCCTCGACGAGCGCGCCGACGCGGGGCAGGACGTCGTCGAGTCCCTTCGGCATGTCGGTGCCGAGCACCCGCGCGGTGCCGGAGGTCGCCCCGACGAGTCCGAGCAGCATCCGGATGGTCGTGGTCTTGCCCGATCCGTTCGGCCCGAGGAAGCCGAACACCGACCCGCGCGGCACGGCGAGGTCGATGGCGTCGACCGCGACCTGCGCGCGGAAGCGCTTGGTGAGTCCGTCGGTCCGGATGGCGAGGTCGCTCACCGGCGGCCCGTCAGCGACCCGACTCGGCGTACCCGACGAGCGCGTCGACCGGCACCGACCCGGCGAGCACGCGTCCGTCGTCGGTGAACAGCACCGACAGGAGCGACGTCTGCAGCGCCCGACCGCCCTCGACGGGGGTCGTGAGCGTGTCGAGCAGGTCGAGCGCCTCGCCCTCGGTGAAGGGCGGCTCGGTCGCGGGCGCGACCGGGTCGTCACCACGGTGCTCGGCCATCATCTCCGCGGCCGTCGCGGCATCGAACTCGACGACCGTGGCCCAGCCCTCGCCGTGGACGACCGGATGCGGCGCGTCGGCCGCGGCGTCCGCCCCCGACCCCTCCCGCGCCTCGGCCTCGGCGAGCCGCTGCCGGAGCTCGTCGACGCTCGGCAGCGGCAGCGTCTCCTCCTGGACCGTGAACGCATCGCTCGGCTCGAAGTCGAACACCGACGCGTCGGGCGCGGCGAACGAGACATCCGTGAACCCGGTCTCGAAGGCGGGCGCGTCGGCGCCGCGGGCGGTGACGGATGCCGCCAGCGCCACCCCGTTCTCGCCGTCGACCGCGACGCGGATCTCGCCGACGAGCGTCTCGTCGGTTCGCGGCACGAGCACGAGCTCGTACACGTCGCGGCCGGCGACGCGCCCGTCGGTCCCGACGGAGACCTCCGTGGTCTCGTCGAGCCGATCGAGCGCTCGGTCGAGCAGCTGCTGGGGGGTCGGCAACTGCTCGCCGTCGGGGAGGTCCGCCTCGGCCTTCGCCGTCGCCTCGTCGGCGAGCCGCTCGAGCTCGGCCTCGAGTCCCTCGACGTCGGCGCCGTCGGCCACGCTCAGGCGCGTCGCGGTCTGGGACTCGGAGTCGACGAACCACGCCTCGCCGGGGGCGACGTAGACGTTGCGCTCGGCCATCCGGTCGAGCACCTGCAGCCTGGCGCGCTCGCCGTCGAGGTACACGTTCGCGTCGAAGCTGCCGGTCGCGAGCGACACGAGATCCGAGAGGGTGTCGGATGCCGCGGGGTCGCCGCCGCCCTCGGCGTCGCCCGTGCCGGAGCCGCCGCCGGCGCCGCCGGTGAGCGCGCCGAGGTCGGGCAGGCCGAGCTCGGAGCGCTGCTCGATCGTGCCCGACAGCGCGTCGACGTCGCTCGCCTTCGCGAACGCGACGAGTTCCTCCGGGGTCTTGTCGGGCAGGTCGACCGTGGCGTTCGCCTGCATCGGCACCAGCACGGCGATCGCGATCGCGACCGGCACCCCGACGGCGGGGACGACGGTGCGGGCTCGGAAGCGGGACGGCCCGGTGCGGCGTGGGCTCATGCCCTCAGGCTACGCCCGCCGGATGCCGACGCGGCCGGTCCGGGAGCGAATTCGCAGGCTCCCCGACGAACGACGACACGCGCAACCCCATTGCCCGGTGTCGCGTCGCGGGTCTACGGTGGGCAGCATTCGCTTGTAACCAGTTCGGGGGGTATTCCATGGTCGACACCGAAGTCCGCTCCCGCTCCGCGCTCCGCCGCGCGGGCATCGCCACCGCTGCCGCGCTCGCGGCCGGAGGGCTCGTCGCCGCCGGTCCGGCGGTCGCCCTGCCGTCCGCCGCGCCGCCCGGTGCGAGCGTCACGGCGGGCAGGCCGGCGCCGCCCTCGCCCGCGACCTCGACGGGGTACGGCGGCGCCGTGTCATCCGTCGACGCCGAGGCGAGCCGCATCGGACTCGAGGTCCTCCGCAAGGGCGGCAACGCCGCCGACGCCGCGGTCGCCACGGCCGCCGCGCTCGGCGTGACCGAGCCCTACAGCGCCGGCATCGGCGGCGGCGGGTACTTCGTGCACTTCGACGCCGCCACCGGCGAGGTCACGACGATCGACGGCCGCGAGACCGCCCCGGCCGCGATGGAGAGCGATGCGTTCATCGACCCGGCGACGGGTGCACCGTACCCCTTCTTCGACGTCGTGTACTCGGGGCTATCCGTCGGCGTGCCCGGCACGCTCGCGACCTGGGAGACCGCGCTCGACGAGTTCGGCACCGAGTCGCTGAAGGAGATGCTGAAGCCGTCGATCCTCCTCGCGACGCGCGGGTTCGAGGTCGACGACACCTTCCGGGCGCAGACCGCGGCGAACCAGGCGCGCTTCGCGCAGTTCCCCGCCACTGCCGAGCTGTTCCTCCCGGGCGGCGAGCTCCCCGTCGTCGGCTCGACGTTCCGGAACCCCGATCTTGCGAAGACGCTCCGCGAGATCGCGCTGCGCGGCACGGACGCGTTCTACGAGGGTGCGATCGCCGACGAGATCGCGGAGCTCGTGCAGGACCCGATCACGACCGCCGACGCGACCCTTCCGGCCTATCCGGGCTCCATGACCGCCGACGACCTCGCCGGGTACGAGACCCTCCTGCAGGACCCGACGCACGTCGACTACCGCGGCCTCGACGTCTACGGCATGGCGCCGTCGTCGTCGGGCGGCACGACCGTGGGGGAGTCGCTGAACATCCTCGAGGACTTCGAGCCGTCGGCGGATGACCCGGGGCAGGCGCTCCACCTCTACCTCGAGTCGACCGCACACGCGTTCGCCGACCGCAACGCGTACGTCGGCGACCCGGCCTTCGTCGACGTGCCGACCGAGACGCTGCTGAGCCAGGAGTTCGCCGACGCGCGAGCGTGCGAGATCGACCCGGACGCGGCATCCGTCAAGCCGGTCGCACCGGGCGCGCTCGACGCGACCGGCTGCGCTGCGGCGGCGGCGGCGATGCCGGAGGGCGCCGAGGGCCCGTCGACCACGCACCTCTCCGTCGTCGACCGGTGGGGCGACGCCGTCGCCTACACGCTCACCATCGAGCAGACGGGCGGATCGGGCATGACCGTGCCGGGTCGCGGGTTCCTGCTGAACAACGAGCTGACCGACTTCAGCTTCGTGCCGAACCCCGACGACCCGAACATCGTCGAGCCCGGCAAGCGCCCGCGCTCGTCGATGTCGCCCACGATCGTGCTCGACGACGGCGACGTGCGCTACGTGGTCGGCTCGCCCGGCGGCTCGACGATCATCACGACGGTCGTGCAGATCCTGCTGAACCGCATCGACCTCGGCATGACCATGCCGGAGGCCGTCGCCGCACCGCGTGCGACGCAGCGCAACACGGCAGCGGTCCTCGCCGAAGCCGACTTCATCTCGGAGTACGCCGACGACCTCGCGCCCTACGGGCACGTGATCAACCCGACCGGCGAGATCGGCGCGGCGGCCGCGATCGAGGTGGACGCCGACGGGCTCATGACGGCCGCGGCCGAGCCCGAGCGCCGCGGCGGCGGCACCGGGCTCGTGCTCGAGCCGACCGGCTGAGGCGGTCCGGTGGTCGAGTAGCCGCGGAGCGGCGTATCGAGACCGTACGCGGGTCTCGATACGGGCGCTGCGCGTCCTACTCGACCACCGATCGGACCTCCGCGGCCTACCGACCACCGATCGGACCTGCGCGTCCTACTCGACCGCCGATCGGACCTCCGCGGCCTGCTCGACCACCGGTGCGACCGGCTACCCCAGCGCGCGCAGCCGCGGCGCGAGGTCGCGCTCGAACAGCTCGAGGAATCGCAGCTGGTCGTGGCCGGGCGCGTGGAACACGAGGTGGTTGAAGCCCCACTTCACGTACTGGCCGATCTCGTCGACGACCTCGTCGGGGTCGGTGCCGACGATCCAGCGCCCCGCGATCTCCTCGATGGGCAGCGCGTCGGCGGCCTGCTCCATCTCGACCGGGTCGGTGATGTCGTGCTTCTGCTGCTTCGACAGCGACAGCGGCGACCAGAACCGGCAGTTGTCGAGCGCGTCGTCCTCGTCCTCCTCGTACGACAGCTTGATCTCGATCATCCGGTCGTACCCGTCGAACGCGAGTCCGTCGCCTCGGGCCTCGAGGCCGTCCTTCACGGCCGGCATGAGCTGGTCGACGTAGAGCCCGGCGCCCTTGCCCGACGTGCAGATGAAGCCGTCGCCGGCCCGGCCGGCGTACTTCGCGACCTGCGGTCCACCCGCCGCGATGTAGATCGGCACGCCGCCATCCGGTCGGTCGTAGATCGACGCGTCGTGGGTCGAGTAGTACTCGCCCTCGAAGTTCACGCGCTCGCCGTTCCAGAGGGCGCGCATCAGCCGGACGGACTCGCGGAGCCGCGCGTAGCGCTCGCGGAACTCGGGCCACTCCTGCTCGCCCGCGCCCTGGAAGCCGGTCGCGATCTCGTTCAGCGCCTCGCCCGTGCCGAAGCCGGCGATGACGCGGTCCGGGTACATGACGCCGAGCGATGCGAACGCCTGCGCGAGCACGGCCGGGTTGTAGCGGAACGTCGGCGTCATGACGCTCGTGCCGATCTTCACCGTGGAGGTGCGCTCGCCGACCGCCGCCATCCAGGTGAGCGAGAACGGCGCGTGCCCGCCGGTGTGCCGCCACGGCTGGAAGTGGTCGCTCGTCCACACGGACTCCATGCCGTGCGCCTCGGCCGCGACGGCGATCTCGACGAGCTGGCGCGGGTCGAACTGCTCGGCGCTGGCCTTGTATCCGAGGGTCAGGGTCACGATGCTGCCTTCCTGTCTGCGCCGTGCGGCGCGGTTGCGGCGCCCGTGGGCGCGGTCGATGGGTCGAGCGGATGCCGCGGCGCGACGCCGTCGGCGAGGTCGAGCCGGTCGCCGAGTGCGCGGACGACCTCGGCGGTGCGGTCGCGGACGCCGAGTCCGATCGCCTCGCGGAGTTCGCCCGCGGTGTCGACGTCGCGACGCAGTCCGGGCGCGATCGCCCCAGGTTCGAGCGCGACGAGGTCGGCGAAGCCGGCCGCACGGTGGTGGGCGGCCGAGTCGGGTCCGAAGTGCGCCGTGAAGGGCACTCCGGCGAGCGCGGTCGCGAGCGCGGTGCCCGTGCCCTCGGCGTCGGCCGCGAAGGCGAGCGGATGCCGCGCCGCGGCCTCGAGCGCCGCATCGAGGTGCGCCGAGGTCATGGCCGGCAGGTCCCCGAGCAGCACGGCGACCGCGTCGGGCGCGCCACCCGCCGGCTCCTCATCGAAACGTCCCGAATGGCGATCCGCACCCTGCATCTGCGACGTCTCGACGTGGGGCTGTGCTTCGAAGCGTCCCCCCGCGCGGGCTTCCTCATCGAAACGTCCCGGATGGCGGGCCTCAGCCTGCATCTGCGACGTCTCGATTGCGGGGGCGGTCGACGGCAGCGACGGCAGCAGCACCGGCGTCCCGGCCGCTCGAGCGACGGCGATGCCGTGGGCGATCGCGGCGGCGAGGCCGCGCGGACCGAACTCGGGCACGACGTCGACCCCGGCGACGCCGCGCAGCTCGCGCTCGACGACCGGTTCGTCGGACACGACGAGCACCCGCCGCACGCCCCCCGCCGCACGCGCGGCGTCGATCGTGTCGAGCGCGAACGCCCGCGCGAGCGCGGCCCGCTCCGCGGGCCCGAGCTCGGGCGCGAGCCGGGTCTTCGCGCCCGTGAGCGACTTGACCGGGACGACGACCGTCCAGCCGGGGGCATCCGCTCGCCGGCTCACCGGGGAACCCGCTCCCGGTCGACGGCGGCGAGCGCCGCGGCGAAGCCCTCGGCGAACCCGATCGAGCGACCGGCCGAGTAGCCGGCGGTGCGGCCCGCCGTCATGCCCTGCGACATCGCCTCGTCGGCGCCGAGGCGGAACAGGTCGCGCTCTGCGGGCCGGACGATCGACCTCGCCCCGGGCAGGTCGAGGGGTCCGACGAGATGCCCGAGACCAGAGACGACGGCCACGGGACATCCGCTCGCCTTGCCCTTGACCAGGTCGCCGGCCGCGGCGAGCTCGTCGGCGACGCACGGCATGGTCACCGAGAGGGGCTTGCCCGCGGCATCCGTCGTGCCCCGCAGGTCGTCGAGCACGTGCACGCCGGCGGCGCCGATCGCGACGTCGGTCTGGCCCTCGCGCCACGGGCGGCCGAGGGTGTCGCTCAGGATGACGCCGACCAGGCGGCCGGTGCGCGTCCGCAGGCCCTCGGCGATCCGGCGGGCGGAGGCGTCGGGGTCGACGGGCAGCAGCAGCACGGTGCCGTCGTCGGTGTTGCTCGCATCGACTCCGGCGGCCGCCGCCACGATCCCGAGCCGGTTCTCGACGATCCGCGTGACGCCGCCCTCGTGCGCCCGGGTCGCGACGAGCCGCACCGTCTCGTCGGTGATCGCCTGCTCGCGGTCCGCGGCCCGCACGATCCGCCCCTCGGCCTTCGAGACGACCTTCGAGGTCACCACGAGGATGTCGCCGTCGGCGAGCGCGCCACCGGCCGACGCGAGGATGACCTCGACGAGGTCGTCGCCCGGACGGATCTCGCCGATCCCCTCGAGCACGCGCACGGCGAGCGTCCGGCCCGCCGGCCGCGCCCGGGTCGCCGCGCTCATGCGCGCAGCCCCGGAAGCACGTCGCGGCCGAACACCTCGAGGAACCGCTGCTGGTTGCGGCCGACGTTGTGGAGGTAGATGCGGTCGAAGCCGAGGTCGAGGTGGCGCTGGAGGTGCGCGCGGTGCACGTCGGGGTCGGATGACACGAGCATCCGACCCTCGAAGTCCTCCGGGCGCACGGTGCGGGCCAGCTGCTCGAACTCGAAGGGCGAGCGGATGTCGCTGCGCGAGAAGCGCATGCCGCCGATCGGCCACTCGGTCAGGGCGTTCCGCATCGCCTCGGCGTCGGTCTCGGCCCACGACACGTGGAGCTGCAGCACTCGCGGCATCGCGCTCGCGTCGCGACCCGACTCGCGGGCGCCCTCGGCGAAGCGGGCGACGAGCGCCGCGAGCCGCTCGTACGGCCCGCCCGTCGTGATCAGCCCGTCGGCCGCCTTGCCGGCCCGGCGTGCGGTGACCGGACCGTTGGTGGCCACGAGCACCTGGGGTGCGACGGGCGGCATGGTCCAGAGGCGCGTCGTCTCCATGCGGAAGTGCGGGCCGTGGTGTCGCACCTCGCGGCCGGCGATCGAGGCGGAGAAGAGCTTGCGGATGACCTCGACGGCCTCGAACATGCGCGCGATGCGCTCGTGGGCCTCGGGCCAGTACTCCCCGACGACGTGCTCGTTGAGCGCCTCGCCGGAGCCGATCCCGAGCCAGTGGCGGCCCGGGTACATGGAGGCGAGCGTCGCGCTGGCCTGGGCGACCACCGCTGGGTGGGTGCGGAAGGTCGGCGTCGTGACCCCCGGACCGAAGTCGCCCCGGGTACGCGCGCCGATCGCGCCGAGCACGCTCCAGACGTGGGCCGACTGCCCCTGCTGCGGCAGCCAGGGCTGGAAGTGGTCGGTCGCCATGGTCCCGGAGAACCCGTGCCGCTCCGCCAGTTCCGCATACGCGACCGCGTCGGATGGAGGGAACTGCTCGAGCATCGCGGCGTAGCCGATGTGCACTGACACCCCTCCATCCTGACGCGTCGTCGCAGTGGTGTCATTCGGGGCCGGTCGGCCCGAACGGCGGGTCCACCTCCCGCTTGGCCATTATCTCGGATACTGGATCCAAAATGCAAGCAGAAGGTGCCAGTAATCCGGCCGGGCGGGCCGGCGGGGCGGCTCAGCCTCGCGAACGCCGACGACGGGCCGGGGTCGCCTGCGCCAGGGTCTCCGCCTCGAGCATCTCCAGCACGCCGTCGCGCACCCCCTCGAGGTGATGCTGCAGCAGCTGCACGGCGGGTTCGACCTCGCCCGCCGCGACGGCATCCGTCAGCTCGTCGTGCGAGTGGTGGTGCGTGTCGTCACCGACGAGGCGCCACCCGAGCATGTAGCGACCGACCTTCAGCCGGAGCTGCTCGATGAGCTCCCACTGGATCGGGCGGCGGGCGGCGTCGTATAGCTCCGCGTAGAACGCGGTCCTCGCGTCGACGAAGTCGCCTCCCTCCTGCTTCGCGTCGGCGGTGCGGCCGAGTTCGCGGAGGCGGGCCAGGCGCTGGTCGGTCATGTCGGCCATCGACTGCCGCAGCGCCTCCGTCTCGAGCAGGATGCGCAACTGGTAGACCTCGCGCGCCTGCTCGACCGAGAGCGACTTGACGACGGCTCCGCGCCGATCGTGGAACTCCACGAGACCGTCGGACTCGAGCTGGATGAGGGCCGAGCGCACGGGCAGCCGCGAGACGCCGATCAGCTCGGCCAGCGTCTCCTGCCGCAGCTTGTGCCCGGGCGGGAGCGTTCCGTCGAGGATCGCCTCGCGGATGATGTCGTACGCCATGACGCCCACCGACCGGTACCCGACGGCGTGGCGGCCGGCGAGTCGAGCGAGCGCGGCCTCGGGATCGCGCGGCGCCCCGGCGTCGATGGACTCGTCAGCACCGTTGGTCTCGCCTGCCGTCATGGATCCCGAATGTATCGGAAAGATCACGGCGAAGTCTGCATCTTGGATCCAGAAATCGAGTTGCGCGCCGTGCCGGCGGGCGCGAACCCGTCACTCCGCGCGCAGCGGCCCCTCGGCCTGCGCCTCGTCGAAGCCGGCGCGATAGCCCTCGTCGTACGCCTCCTCGGCGCCCTGGCGGAACAGGTCGCGATCGGCCGGTCGCACGATCGAGCGGGCGCCCGGCAGGTCGAGGTCGCCCACGAGATGGCCGAGCCCGCGGACGACCGCCACCGGCACGCCGGCGGACTTGCCCTTCACGAGCTCCGCCGCGCCGGCGAGCTCGTCGGCCACGCACGGCATCGTGACCGCGAGCGGCTTGCCCGCGGCATCCGACTGCCCCCGGAGGTCGTCGAAGACGTGCACGCCGGCCGCACCGATCGCGATGTCGGTCTGCCCCTCGCGCCACGGCCGACCGAGCGTGTCGGAGAGCAGCACCCCGACCCGCGCGCCGGTGAGCGAGCGGATGCCGGTGGCCAGCGCCCGGGCGGAGGCGTCGGGGTCGACGGGCAGGAGCAGCACCGTCCCCTCCGGCGCGTTCGACGCGTCGACACCCGCGGCGGCCCCGATGATGCCGAGCCGGTTCTCGACGATGCGGGTCGTGAACTCGCCCGTCTGGCGGGTCGCGACGACGCGGACCGTCTCGTCGGTGATGGCCTGCTCCCGATCGTCGGCCTGCACGATGCGCCCCTCGGCCTTCGAGACGATCTTCGACGTCACGACGAGGATGTCGCCGTCGGCGAGCGGTTCGTCGATCGCGCCGACGATGAGCGCCGCCAGGTCGACCCCGACGCCGATCTCGGGCAGGCCCTCGACGCCCTCGATGCTGTACCTCACGCCCACGCCGCACCCTCCGCTCGCCCTCCTCACATCTTGGCAGCAGCCGCCCTCGCTGTCAGACTTCGGTCAGGCGCGCGGGGCGCGCCCGGGGGAGGGTCGGATGTCCGAGGTCGTCGCCGCACCCGCGAAGCGGCCCGTGATCGTGTGGGACCTGGTGCTCACGATCGTGCTGCTCGCCCTCATGGCGGGACTGGCGTTCGTGCTGCTCTTCTTCTCGTTCTTCCTCGCGTTCGCGGGCGACTCGTGCGGGGCCTCCTCGACGTGCGACTACGACCGCATGGGCACGGGCATGCTGCTCGCCATGATCCTGCCGATCGTCGTCGCACTGATCGCGCTCGTCGCCGCGGTCGTCGTGCTCGTCCTCAAGCGCATCGCGTTCTGGATCCCGATCGTCGGGATGGTGCTCATGGTCGGCGCGTTCGCGCTCGGCGCGGGGATCACCGCGTCGGGCGTGCAACCGGCGTAGCATCCGGCCATGGCATCCCACTCGATGGACGAGGCGGGCGCGGCGGCGCCCCGAGCAGAGCACTCGGGGGCGGCACAGGAGCGCCACGAGACCGAGGCCGAACGCCAGGACCGGAAGTTCAACGACATCCTCCAGGAGCTCCGCGTCGTCATGACCGGCACGCAGCTCATCACCGGATTCCTCCTCGCCGTCGCGTTCCAGCCGAAGTTCGCCGAGCTCGAGGCAGGGGAGGTCGTGCTCTACCTCGTGCTCGTCGTCCTCGCGACGACCGCCACGATGCTCGGCCTCGCGCCCGTGATCCTGCACCGGCAGCTCAGCGGCAAGAAGCAGAAGGACCGGGTCGTGCGGATCGCGAACACGCTGCTGCTGATCCTGCTCGTCGTCGTGTCGCTCGTGGCCGCGGGCGTGGCCATGCTCATCTTCGACGTGACCGTGAACCGCCAGGCCGGGTACGTCGCGGGCGGAGTGGCGCTGCTCCTGCTGCTCGCGTTCTGGACCGTGGTGCCCCGCATCGGCCGGCACGAGCCGCGACGGCGTTGACGCCGGCGCCGAGCGTGCCCCGTGTGGGGGTGTCGCGCACCGGATCCCCCGCCGCCTAGCATGTGCCGGAGGGGCTGCCCGAGCCCCGAAACCCTACGACCCTGAAAGGGATCCGACGATGGTGTCAACCGCCCCCGCGGGGCTGCGACGCGCTGCCGTGCTCGCCGCAAGCCTCACCCTCCTCGGCGCCGGCGCGCTCCCCGCCCATGCCGCCGAACCCGACCGCCCGCTGGCGCAGTCCCAGTCCGTGGAATCGGAGCAGCCGCGCACCGATCCGATCGCCCCTCGCGACGGTCGTTCCCTCGGGGCGTCCGCGACGGCGGCCGCCGTCGAGTCCTCGGATGCCGCGATGTCCCTCCGTTCCGCGGGGACGGGGTCGATCTCGGGGACGATCGAGGAACTGGTCGACTACAACGCGGCCGCACCGCTGCAGGGCGCGACGGTGACGGCGTTCACCTACGACGCCGGGACGGGCACCCTCTCCGCGCCGGTCGCGAGCGCGACCAGCGCGGCAGACGGGTCCTACTCGATCACGGGACTCGACGCAGGCGACTACGTCGTACTGGTGGAGGACGGATCGGCCGGCTCGAAGCTGCTCCCCGACTTCTACCCCAACCAGGCGTTCGCCGCGTACGCGTCGCAGATCGCCGTGGCCGACGGCCAGGACTCCCCCGGCATCGACGAGGTGCTCGCCCCGATGCTGAGCGACTACATCGCCGGCGCGACGCGATACGAGACCTCCGCGGCGATCGCGGCCGAGTTCCCGTCGGGCGTGGACTGCGTGTACGTCGCGTCGGGACAGAACTTCCCCGATGCGCTGAGCGCCGCACCCGCGGCGGCCACGTGCGGCGGGCCGCTGCTGCTCGTGTCGCCGACCGCCGTCCCCGGGGCCATCGCCGACGAGCTCGTGCGCCTGGATCCCGCGACGATCCACATCGCGGGCGGAACGGTCGCCGTGTCGGCGAGCGTGCAGTCGACGCTCGCCGGGCTCGTTCCCGGCGCCGACGTGAAGCGGTACGCGGGCGCCGACCGGTACGCCACCTCGCGCCTCATCGTCGACGGCGCGTTCGGCGCGACCGAATTGGTCTGGATCGCGACCGGACTCAACTTCCCGGACGCGCTCGCCGCGAGCAACGCCGCGGCCGCGTACCGCGAGCCGGTGCTGATCGTCCCGGGCAGGTCGGCGTCGCTCAACGACGCGACCATGAAGACGATCGCGAACCGATCGCCCGAGGCGGTCATCATCGCCGGCGGCACCGCCGTGGTGTCCACGGGCATCGAGGACCAGTTGTGGGCGCAGTACGGCATGCTCCGCCTGTCCGGCCCGGACCGCTACGCCACGTCGCTCGCGATCAACGAATGGGCGTGGCACGCCCCCGCCGGCGCCAACTCCGTGTACGCGTTCGTCACGAACGGCACGAAGTTCCCTGACGCGCTCTCGGGTGCCGCGCTCGCCGGCGGCCTCGCGTACGCCCCGATGTACACGGTGCCGCCGACGTGCGTGCCCGACGCCGTGCAGGAGCACATCGCCGACCTCGGCGTCTACGAGACGTACCTCCTGGGGTACTTCTCCGAGATCTCGTTCGAGGAGCCGCTGAAGCGCTGCTGACCGGCAGGGCCGACGAGGAGGGGGGTGCCGACGGTTCGGCACCCCCTCTCCGTTCCGGGTCCGCGAGTCGTCCGGGCGTCCGGCACGGTCGGCGGCCGACCCTAGGCTTGCATCCATGCGCATCGCCACCTGGAACGTCAACTCGATCCGCACCCGATACGGGCGCGTGGTCGACTGGATGGTGCGCGAGGACGTCGACGTGCTCGCGATGCAGGAGATCAAGTGCAAGGCCGAGCAGTTCCCGCACGACGCGTTCGAGCAGGCCGGCTACGACCTCGCCCTCCACGGGCTGAACCAGTGGAACGGCGTCGCGATCGCGAGCCGCCTGCCGATCGCCGACGTCGAGACCGAGTTCCCCGGCATGCCGGGCTTCCTCAAGGGGCACGAGGGCCCCGACCTGCCGAAGGAGGCGCGCGCGATCGGCGCGACCGTCGACGGCATCCGCCTCTGGAGCCTCTACGTGCCGAACGGCCGCTCCCTCGGCGACCCGCACTACACGTACAAGCTCGACTGGCTCGCCGCCCTCGCCGACCTCGCCCGAAGCGAGACGACCGCGCGCCCCGAGCGTCCCTTCGCGCTCATGGGCGACTTCAACATCGCGCCGCTCGACGAGGACAACGGCGACCCGACCGTCATCGAGGGCGTCACCACCCACGTCTCGCCGCCCGAGCGCGCGGCGTTCCGCGCGCTCGAGGAGGCGGGCCTGAGCGACGTCGTCCGGCCGATCGTCCCGACCGGCTACACCTACTGGGACTACAAGCAGCTCCGCTTCCCCCGCAACGAGGGCCTGCGGATCGACTTCGTGCTCGGCTCGTCCGCGTTCGCCGACCAGGTGACGGATGCCTCGATCCACCGCAACGAGCGGAAGGGCGACGCACCGAGCGACCACGTGCCCGTGCTCGTGGAGCTCGCTCGCGAGGAGTCGACCGATGACGACGACCTGCCCATGATCTTCGGCTGACACCGCCGAGGGTGTTCGACCGCCCGTCCGCAACCCCGACCGCGCATCCAGCGCGAGGGGTTACCCTTCGTCAGATGGACTCCCCCACGGAACAGGTCGCGAACACCGCGACCGACCCGGTCCTCGGCTCGATCCTCGCCGACCGGTACCGCGTCGACGGCCTCATCGGGCGCGGCGGCATGGCCGCCGTCTACCGCGCCGACGACCTCGCGCTCGGCCGACGCGTCGCCGTCAAGGTGTTCACGGCTTCGACCGAGGGCATCGACGACGCCGACCGCCGCCGGTCCGAGACGGCCCTCCTCGCGAGCCTCACCCACCCGGCGCTCGTCACGCTCTTCGACGCCGCGAAGGACCCGGCGAGCCGCCGCGAGTTCCTCGTCATGGAACTCGTCGAGGGCGAGGACCTCCGCAAGGTGCTCGAGCGCGGCCCGATCCCGCTCCGCGATGCCGCACGCATGCTCGCGGACCTCGCCGAGGGGTTGCACGTCATCCATTCCCGGGGCATCGTGCATCGCGATGTGAAGCCGGCGAACGTGCTGCTCGCGCCCGCGCACCTGCCCACCCGACGCTGGAACGCCAAGCTCGCCGACTTCGGCATCGCGCGCCTCCTCGACGAGTCGCGCCTGACCGCGACCGGCCGGATCATCGGCACGCCCGGCTACCTCAGCCCCGAGCAGGTGCGCGGCGAGCCGGTCGGCAGCAGCGCCGACGTGTACGCGCTCGGGCTGCTCGTGCTCGAGTCGCTCACCGGTGTCCAGCCGTTCCCCGGCCCGGCGCTGGAGTCGGCGAGCGCACGCCTCGTGCGCGATCCCGACGTCCCGAACGGTCTCCCGGCCGACTGGCGCGAACTGCTGGCCGCCATGACGGCACGGGATGCCGCGCAGCGGCCGACCGCGCTCGACGTCGCGCTCGCGACCGAGACGCTCCCGACCGACGCGGCCGATGCGGCGGCCCCGGCCGCCGACGCGACCGCGGCGATCACGCGTCCGCCGGCGGAAGCGGATGACACGCGGATCCTCCCGGCGACCCGCGTCGTCGCCGCGGAGTCGGAGTCGGAGTCCGCGTGGGCGACCTCGGAGCCTGCGTCAGCGGCCACGTCGCCGTCGTCGCCCGACGACGACGCCACCGCGGCGACCCGCATCCTGACGGGCATCGCCCCGGCGTCGCCGGCCGTCCCGGTCGCGACCGGCCACGGCGCCACGGGCAGGCGGCTCCCACGACGCGTCGTCCTCGCGGTCGCCGCGGCGCTGGTGCTCATCGGGGCGGTCGTGGTCGTCCCGATCACGGTCGGCGCCCTCGCGGGCGACGGCGCAGCGACCGAGCCGACCCCGTCCGAAGCCCCGATGCCGAGCGTCGGGGGCGACCTCGGAACCCACCTCGACCAGCTGGAGGAGGCGGTGTCGCCATGACCGTCCGTCTGCACCGCGCGGTGGCCGCGGCATCCGCCACCATCGCCCTCGTCGTCGGCCTCGCCGGGTGCGCGCCCGGGCAGGACGGGTCGTCCGACATGACGGGCCTCCGCGCGCAGGTCGTCTCGATCGCCGAGTCGTCGTCGAACGGCGATTTCGCCGACGCGCTCGCGCGCCTCGACGCCCTGCAGGCCGAGGTCGACGCGGCCGAGGCCGACGGCAGCCTCGACGGCGACCGCGCGGCGAGCATCACGGAGGCGATCGCGCTGGTGCGCACCGACCTCGAGGCGGCGATCGCCGCGGCGACGCCCAGCCCGACGCCGACTCCGACGCCCACCGAGGCTTCCGACGGCGATGACGACGACGCCGACGAGGAGGACTCCGACAACAGCGGCTCGGGCAACTCCGACGACAAGCCCGGCAAGGGCAAGGGGCGCGACAAGGGCGGCGACGACGACTGACGGGCGGCTCAGCCGCGCCCGGTGAACCGCTCCATCGACCGGTAGACCCCGAAGCCGTCCCCGACGACGCGGTCGAACACGCGGGTGGGGAGCAGCCCGCGCAGCGCGCGGGAGAGTCGCACGCTCGCGGGCAGCTCGACGAGCGGCCGCCCGGCGAGCATCGCGCGCCAGACGCGATCGACGACGAACTCGGGCTCGAGCACGGGCGCGAGGATCGGGCCGCGCGCGCCAGCGAACATGCCCGTCGCGATGTACGACGGCGTCACCGTGGTCACGGCCACGTGCCGGTGTCCCGCCTGCTCGAGCTCGAGCCGCAGCGAATCGCTCCAGCCGTTCAGCGCCGCCTTCGACGCGGCGTACGCGGCCATGCGCGGGTTCGCGAGCGTGCCCGCCGCGCTGCCGACGTTGACGATCCGGGCGGGTCGGCCGCGGGCGATCATCGCGGGCAGGAACTCCCGCGTGACGTACATCGGCGCGAGCGCGTTCACGAGCATCGTCGGCCGCACGTCCTCGCCGCTGTCGGCCTCCCAGAAGTAGGCGTTGCCGCGGACGATGCCGGCGTTGTTCACGAGCACGTCGGGCGTGCCGAGTTCGCGCCGGACCTTGTGCGCCGCCTTCGCGATCGCGCCCGGCTCCGCGACGTCGACCACGTACGAGCGCACGCGCGTCCGCCCCCGCGCCCGACGCCCGAGTTCGTCGGCCGTGCGCGCGAGCGACGCGGCGGCGCGGTCCCAGAGCACGACGGATGCCGCGCCCTCGGCGACGGCCCGCTCGGCGTACATGCGGCCCATGCCGCCGGCCGCGCCGGTGATCAGGAGGTTCGCGCCACGAACGGTTCTCGCCATGGGGGACATTCTCGCAAGCCGCCCGCGGTTCAGCGCATCGCGCGGTACCGCGCCCGCTCGGCGGGCTCGAGGTGCTCGGTCGCGTACGACAGCATCGTCCGCGGCATCCGGGCGGCGTACCTGTCGAGGAAGCGCTCCAACTCGGCCCGGTCGACGCGTGCGCCGAGCTCCCGGAGCATCCACCCGGTCGCCTTGTGGATGAGGTCGTGGGGGTCGTCGAGCAGGCGCGGGGCGAGCCGGAGCGTGGGCCCGCCGTCGCCGGCCTTCAGGAACGCGAAGGTCGCCATGATGCCGGCCCGCCGCTGCCAGAGGTCCGGGTTCGCGACGAGGTCGTCGAGCACCTCGGGTCCGGGCGCCGGGGTCGTGCCATCCGCCGCACCCGCCACCGCGGGCGCCGGGTCGAGCAGCCAGGCACCGAGGATCCGGTCGGCCGAGGCGTCGACGAGGTCCCAGTTGTCGACGCGACCGGCGCGCACGCGTCCGAGGTAGAAGGCGGCGATCCGGGCCCGCTCGGCGTCGTCGCGCGTCCGGACGCGGCTCGCCCGGTCGAAGCGGTCGACCAGGACGACGAGCGCGCAGAGCCGAACCTCGTGCACGGCGCTGTCGAGCAGCTCGCGGATCTCGAGGAGCGGCAGGTCGCGGAACCCCTTCGCCACCACGCGCAGCTGCGGCACCGTCACGCCGAGGAAGGCGTCGCCCTCGCCGTACTCGCCCGGCCCGGTCTTGAAGAACCGCGCGGATGCCGCGGCGCGCGCCGGGTCGGCGACGGCGGCGAGCGCCGCGCGCACGCCGGCCGCCGTGGCATCCGCCGGCTCGGCCATGACGCCATGATCGCAGCCCCGGCCGACCTTCGGACGGACGGGGTTCCGCACGACGGGCGCGACCGGCAGACTGCCGCCATGGACGAACACGAGGTGCGGCTGGAGCGGATGTCCGACGACGAGGTCGCCGACTGGCTGCCCACCGCCATGGCGCTCTACGAGCAGGCGCGACGCGAGGCGGGCGACACCCCCGAGCAGGCCGCCGCCGGACGCCGCGCCTCGGAGCAGCGGTTCTTCCCCGACGGGCGACTCGTCGAGGGGCAGCTGCTGCACTCGATCCGGCTCGGCGACGAGGTGGCCGGATGGCTCTGGCTCGGCCCGTGGGACGATCGGGGCGAGCTCTGGTGGGTGTGGGACCTCGAGGTGCACCCGTCGTTCCGGCGGCGGGGCGTGGCCCGCCGGGCCATGCTCGCGGGCGAGGAGATCGCGCGGGAGCACGGCGCGTCGCGGCTCATGCTGAACGTCTTCGGCAACAACGACGGCGCGATCGCGTTGTACCGCGACCTCGGGTACGAGGTCGCCTCGCTGCACATGGCGAAGCCGCTCTGAGCGCGCGAGGAGCCGCGCGGTCCTGATGTCGCACGCGGCGCGTCGTGACGCCGCGAGTCGTGCGGTGTTACGCCGTGCTTCGGCGCCCCGGCGGCGGAGAGCGTGTTCCGGTTAGCGTCGAGCATCCACGCCACGACCCGGAGCACGAGATGACCACCGCACCCGCAGCACCCGCGACCGCCGCGCCCGCGGCGCCCGTCGCGCTGCGCGGGGTCGGCCGCGCCTTCACCGCCCCCGACGGCGGCACGCGCGACGTCCTGCGCGGCGTCGACCTCGACGTCGAGGCGGGCGAGATCGTCGCGATCCTCGGCCCGAGCGGATGCGGCAAGTCGACGCTGCTGCGGATCGTCGCGGGCCTCGACCACCCGACCTCGGGCGGGGTCGCGATCGACGAGGCGCCCGTCCGTCCGTACGACGTGCGCTGCGCGGTCGGCTTCCAGGAGCCGCGACTGCTGCCGTGGCGGAGCATCGAGAAGAACGTCGCGCTCGGCCTTCCACGCGGCACCGCACGTCGCGACGGCCGCGCGCAGGTGGCGCGCCTGCTCGAGCTCGTCGGCCTCGCCGAGTTCGCCGGGCATCGTCCGCACGAGGTCTCGGGCGGCATGGCGCAGCGTGCATCGCTCGCCCGGGCGCTCGCGCGCAACCCCGAGGTGCTCCTGCTCGACGAGCCGTTCGGCGCGCTCGACGCGCTCACCCGCCTGAAGATGCAGGACCTCCTGCTCGACGTCCACGCGGCCGAGCCGACCACCGTGCTGCTCGTCACGCACGACGTCGACGAGGCGCTGCAGCTGGCCGACCGGATCGTGCTGCTCGGCTCCGACGGCGATGCGCCCGGAGCCGGCATCCGCCAGACCGTCGTCGTGCCGGGCCACCGCCCGCGCGACCGCGGATCGGCCGAGCTCGCCGAACTCCGCGGCCGCCTGCTCGACGGCCTCGGCATCGACCGGCACGGCGCCGCACGCGGCATCCAGGCCACCACGACCATCCCGCACTACCCGTACTGACCGGCGACGACGGCCCGACCACAGCACCGCCGTCGACGCCCGACCCATCACCGAGAAGGAGCCCCCGTGTCCCGCACCACCGTCTTCCGAACCGCGCTCGTCGCGGGCGCCGCCGCGACCGCGCTGCTGCTGTCCGGCTGCGTCGCCGGCGAGAACCAGTCCGCCGAGGCCGTCGCCGAGGGCGACTCGCTCGAGGGCCAGGCGCTCAACATCGACTTCGCGACCTACAACCCGCTGAGCCTCATCATCAAGGACCAGGGCTGGCTCGAGGACGAGGGCCTCGAGGTCACCTGGGTCCAGTCGGCCGGTTCGAACAAGGCCAACGAGGCGCTGCGCGCCGGAGCGATCGACGTCGGCTCGACGGCCGGCTCGGCCGCGCTCCTCGCGCGCGCCAACGGCTCGCCGATCAAGACCATCGACATCTACTCGCAGCCCGAGTGGTCGGCGATCGTGGTCGGCGAGGGCAGCGACATCGACGAGGTCGCCGACCTGAAGGGCAGGACCGTCGCCGCGACCAAGGGCACCGACCCGTACTTCTTCCTCCTGCAGACGCTCGAGGCGGAGGGCCTCGCGCCCGACGACGTCACCGTCGAGAACCTGCAGCACGCGGACGGCTGGGCCGCGCTGCAGAACGACGCCGTCGACGCGTGGGCGGGCCTCGACCCGATCATGGCCGGAGCCGAGGAGGCGGGCGCGACGCTCGTCTACCGCAACGTCGACTTCAACAGCTACGGCTTCCTGAACGCGACCGAGTCCTTCCTCGAGGAGAAGCCCGCGCTCGCGCAGCTCGTGATCGACGCCTACGAGCGGGCGCGCGCCTGGGCGGCCGAGAACCCCGAGGAGACCGCCGCGATCCTCGCCGAGGTCGCCGGCCTCGACGAGTCCATCGCGTCGAAGGTCATCCTCGAGCGCTCGAACCTCGACGTCGACCCCGTCCCCGGCGACGCCCAGGTCGCGCTCCTCGAGAAGATCGGGCCCGTGTTCGTCGAGCTCGGCGACGTCGCCTCGCAGGACCAGGTCGACGAGGCGCTCGCGACCCTCATCGACGACTCGTTCGTCACGCAGGCGGACCCCGAGCGGTTCGCGAAGTAGCCGGAACCCATCCAGGGAGCAGACCATGACGACGGATGCCGCGAGCCGCACCATCGCACGCCGGGAGCGCGCGAGCGCCGCGGCATCCGTCGCCGACCGCGGTCCGGCCCGCGAGCGCCCCCGGTTCACGTCGCGCCGCTGGTTCCGCATCGTCGGCGGCGCGCTGATCCCGCTCGCGCTCCTCGCCGCCTGGCAGGTCGTCTCGACGTCGGGCGCGGTGCCCGTCTCGCAGCTGCCGAGCCCCGAGATGGTGTGGCTCGCGGCGGTCGACCTCGCCGAGCGCGGCCTGCTCGGGCTCTACGTCGCCATCTCGACGCAGCGCGTCTTCATCGGCTTCGCCTTCGGCGCGCTGTTCGGGCTGCTCGCGGGCGCGGTCGTCGGCCTCTCGCGGCTCGGCGACGTGCTGCTCTCGCCGACGCTCGGCGCCGTGCGCGCGGTGCCGTCGCTCGCGTGGGTGCCGCTGCTCATCCTGTGGTTCGGCATCGGCGAGGACTCGAAGGTCATCCTCATCTCCATCGGGGCGTTCTTCCCCGTGTACACGATCGTCGCGTCATCCCTCCGGCACGTGGACACGCGGCTCCTCGAGGCCGGTCGCGCGTTCGGCCTCCGCGGCGCGACGCTCTTCGCGACCGTGCAGCTGCCGGCCGTGGTGCCCTCGGTCATCGCGGCGCTGCGCCTGGCGCTCGCCCAGGCCTGGCTCTTCCTCGTGGCGGCCGAGCTCATCGCGTCGTCGATGGGCCTCGGGTTCCTGCTCAGCGACTCGGGGAACTCGGGCCGCATCGACCGCATCTTCCTCGCGATCATCCTGCTCGCGGTGCTCGGCAAGCTGAGCGACGCGCTCGTCGGGCTCCTCGAGCGGTGGGCCGTCCGCCGCTCGGCCTGAGCCCGGCACGACGTCGCGGGCCCGGGGCTCAGTCGGCGAGCGGGATCGCCTCGATCCGGCCGTCGGGCCCGACGAGCACGAGCGCGCGTGGCGCCGTCACGCCGTCCAGCGCCGCGACGACGGCTGCGGCATCCGGCCCGGGCGCCTCGGGCGCGGGCGCGGCCGCGGGCTCGCCACCGGCGCCCACGCCGCCGTCGGCACCGCCGGCACGGCGCCACACGACCACGCTCGCACCCGTCGCCGCCGCGATCGCGCGCTCCGCGGCATCCGTCGCACCCGCGGCGACGAGCACGACGCGCCCGATCCGGCGGGCGGGCGCGACCCCGGCCGCGGAGATCATGGCGCGGTCGCGTCGCCAGACGGCGAAGTGGTAGGCGAACACGAGTGCGGTGGCCACGAGCAGGCCGAGGGGCGCACGGATCCGGTCGACGAGCGCGAAGCCGGTCCCCGGATCGAGCACGAACTCGAACACGCGGTAGCCCACGACGAGCAGCGTGATGATCGCGACCACCGCGCTCGCGCCGAAGACGGCGACGAGGTAGATCCGTCGCCCGACGTCGGCGGCGTCGGCCGGGTCGGGCCGGCGGGTCGGCCGCCAGTTCAGCCACCAGGTCGGCCCGCCGACCACGATCGCGCTGAGACCGCCGAGCAGCAGTGCCCGGTTCCCGGAGGAGGCGAGCGGCGTCGACAGCTCCGCGAGGAGCGCGTTGACGACGACCCCGATGCCGGACGCCGCGGCGACGAGGCCGAGGCCCGACATCACGAGGACCGCGGCGCGACGCGTGCCGTCCGAGTGCGCCGCGGCGATGCGCGAATGCAGGAGCCACACGAGGGCGCCCACCCCGGCCGCGGCGATCGCCGTGCCGAGCGGGACGAGGACGGCGCTCGCGGGCTCGCTCGGGGCGAAGGCGAGCCGGAGCCCGACGAAGAGGACCGTGCCGATGCCGCCGAGCATCGCCGCCCCGCCGCCGAGGACGCCCACGACGACGAGCGCGACCGCGGCGAACCCGCTCGGGATGCGCCGGACGCCGTCGTGGATCCAATGCCACCACCACACGACCGCGCCGATCGCCGCCCAGACGAGGCCGTCGAGCGCCGCCGAGCCCCACGAGTCCCGACCGACCAGCACCGTCTCGGAGGCGCCGAGGATCGCCGCGTCGAACACCGCGGCGAGCGCGGAGATCGCGCCGCCGGCGCCGACCACGAGGCCGTAGGCGGCGCCGATGACGAGCGGCGCCGACGCCAGGCGGGTCGGCCCCTTCACCGGATGACGGAGCATCCATCGGTGCCACAGCCAGACGAGCGCCCACAGCAGGCCGATCGCGAGCCCGCCCGGGTTCCACCGGCCGTCGACGAGGCTCGTGATGGCGCCCGCGATCGACGTCGACGCCACGATCAGGGAGACCGTCGCCATCGCGGCGAGGTAGAGCGGCCACGCGATCGAGCCGCGCTCGGCGGGCTCGCCGAGGCGGCGCCACGCGCCCCACCAGAGCAGCGCCGCCAGCGGGCCGCCGATGAGCGCGAACGCGAGCTGGAGGGCAAGCTCGTCGGCGCCGCTCCCCGCGAGGGTGCGATCGACGTCGAACGCGCGATCGAGCAGCCCCCCTACGCCCACCGCCGCGATGGTGACGAGCACGAACAGCAGGACGAAGACGATGATCCGCCGCACCGCACCCTGGGCCGAACCGCCCGCCGCCGTGCTCATCCCCGCACCGCCATCGGATCGCAGATCGTGAGCGGCCACGGCGCCGACTCGATGCGCCACTCGCCGTCGACCCGGACCAGGTCGAACACCCCGCGTTCCTCGTACTCCGACGACCCGAACGGCCCGTCGCCGTACGTCGTGACGATGAGCACGTCGACATCGGCGGTGTCGTCGCGCTCGGTCGTGCCGACCAGGGTGACGCGGATGCCGGCCGGCTCCGAGGTCGGCATCCTGACGCACTCGTCGGCGAGCTCGGGGACGAGGTACTCCATCGCGGCCGCCTCGTCGCCGTCGATGACGGCGGCCGAGTACTGCTGGACCACCCCCTCCGGCGTGCCGGCATCGAGCTGCCCGGGCTCCCCGCGCGTGAAGACGACCACGAGCGCGAAGACGACGAGCACCCCCAATGCCGCGAGGATGACGACGAGCGTGCGGTCGGGTCTCGAGCGCTTGGCCTCCATGCTCGTATCCTCGCGCGGCGCGCCGCCCGGCACCGGACCGAAGGTCACCCCGCACGGGCGTGTCGCCGCCCGGACCCGCGGACAGCACGGACCCCGCCGAACGGGCGGTCGGCGCGGCCGTGGGCCGTGGTTCGAGCGGTCGACGCCCGTCCGTCTACTCGGCCGCCGCCATCGCATCGGCGAGGCGAGCGAGCCGTTCCCCCTGCGCCGCGCTCGCGCCGGTGCCGTCGCTCGCCGCGGACGCGGCGTCCGCGTAGGCCGCGAGACGGTCGCCCTGGACGACCGAGGCGTCGGCCCCGGCCGCCGCTGCGCGCAACTCCGCCGAATCGGCCCGCGCCCGGTCGTCGTCGACCGTCGCCTGCGATGCACACGCACCGAGTGCGCCGACGACGCCCGCTGCGAGTGCGACGGCGACGATGTGCTTCCGGATCTCCATGATGGCCCCCCATTCATCGGACTCGAACGGGGCGAACGTACGATCGGCGTGCGCCCGCCGCATCCGGAGGTGACCCTTAGATCCGGGGGGTCCACCCCTCAAGTCCTCGAGGGGCACGGGTCGGCCGGTCAGCGCGGGCCGTGGCTGACGAGCGCACCTGGCCCCGGCAGTGATCCGCCGAACTGGTCCTCCACGGTCGCCGTCGCGAAGCCCCTCGACCTCAGCCGGTCGATGATGGCGGGCACGGCCTCGATCGTGTCCTCGTGGGTGTCGTGCATGAGCACGATGCTGCCGGGCACGGCGCCGCCGGCGGCCCGGTCGACCACGACGTCGACGCCCGGGTCCTGCCAGTCGCGCGTGTCGATGTCCCAGACCACGAAGGGCAGCGGGACGAGCGCTCGGACCCGCTGGTTCGAGGCGCCGTAGGGCGGACGGATGCTCGTCGCGCGGACGCCGGTGGCGTTCGCGATCGCGTCCTGTGCGCGGCGCACCTCGTCGCGCACCTGGTCGTCCGTCAGCTTCGTCAGGTCGGGATGCGCCCACGTGTGGTTCGCGACCTCGTGGCCGGCGGCCACGGCGCGCGCCGCGGTCCCCGGGTTCCGCGCCACCGCCGAGCCCTGGACGTAGAAGGTCGCCGCGGCGCGGCGCGCGTCGAGGACGTCGAGCAGCGCCGGGGTCAGCGAGCTCGGCCCGTCGTCGAACGTCAGCGACGCGCACGCCAGCAGCGCGCAGTCCACCGGGTCGTCGCCGCTCGGCGTCGACGACGGCTCGTACGGGTCGCCGGAGACGGACGCGGATCCGACGATCGACCCCGCCTCCGAGAGGAACGGCTCCAGCAGGCGCCACGGCACGTGGACGGAGGTCGGGCTCGGGCGCTCGTCGCCGGGCACCGCGAGCGTGATGACGACGCCCGTCGCTCCGGCCGCCGAATCGGCGAGGAGCGCCCTCGACTCCTCCGCCGCCGTGCCCGCGAACGGATCCTCGCCCGGCGCGATCCGACCGGCGGCACGGAGGGCCTCCGCCACCAGCGCGAGGACCCGGCCGGCCGAGCCGTCGCGGTACAGCGCGGCGCCGTCGTGCGGCGCGGCGCCCGGGCCATCCGCGTACCAGACCTCTCGGGCGACCTCGGTCGGCGCGCCCGCCTCCGCCGTGACGATCACCAGCCGCTCGCCGACGACCGTGCCGGATGCCACGACGACGGCGCACTCGACGGACAGCCGGGTCGGACCCACGACGAACGCGCTGCCCCCGGAGCAGGGCTCGCTCGCTCCGCCGGCCACGAGGTCGACGCCGGGAGACCATGCGGCGCCGTGCGCGTCGGCGAACCCGCGGAGGACCCCCGCGACGCGGGAGGTCAGGGCGTCGCCGAACGCGGTCGCTCCCGGGGGCACGGCCCATCGGGCGCTCGCGACGAAGCCCTCGGTCCGCATCGCCGCGAGGCGGGGGACCAGCGCGGCGACGCGGTCGCCGGTGAGCGCGACGGGGCCGGGGACGACGCGGGGGCCCGGCTGCGGTGCCGGCGGCGCCGTTTCGGGCGGAGGCGGACCGGACGGCTCGGCCGAGGTCGCCGCCGGATCGCCCGCGAACGGCGTCGTCGCCGCCGGGTCGCACGCGCTGAGCCCTCCGCCCAGCGCGACCGCGACGGCGATCGCGAACGCGGTCCGCGTCCGTCGGCGTCGCCCCGTCGCCGCCTTCATGCCCTCAGGCTACGCGCGACCACCCCGTTCGCCGCGGCGGCACCGGGGCCGTCGCCGACCCCGGGTCGTTCGCAGGATGTGCGCGTGAGACCGAGCGCGCACGCAACATTCCCGCGCCCGACCGCAATCAATCGCGGAGGCCGCGAACGTAGCCTTGGATTGCGCGCGGATTCGCCGCGCCGTCAGTCGCCGCAGGCGTTGCGGCCCGACCCATGAGGAACGGAGGTTTCCGATGTCACAGAGCACCATTGAGACGATCGTTGGCGAACCCGAGGTCCTCGAGGACGAGGCTCGCACCGAGATCACGCCGGAGCTCATCGCGCTCGCCGACGGCGTCGAGACCGACCCCGCCTGGGTCCGCCTCAAGGAGTCGGCCACGCGCCTGCAGTCGCTCCAGGTGAAGGACGGCTCGGTCCCCGAGGAGTCCGACAAGCCCGCGGCATCCGCCCTCGTCGACGCCGTCGTCGAGTCGGTCGCCGCCCTCGCGCCCCGGTTCCCGCACGAGGCGGCGTACCTCGAGGCGCTGCAGGCCGACTTCCGGAAGTGGCAGGCCGAGGGCCTCGGCGTGCCCGACTTCCTCGACTCGCTCGTCGAGTTCCAGCCGCAGCTGCACCGCGTCGACGGCATCCGCCACCTCGTCGTGTTCCCGATGACCACCCAGAACGGTTCGTCGGACCGGCACGTCGAGGCGCTCGTCGTCGAGACGATCTGGCCCGAGTTCATCGCGCACCTCGAGGCCGGCGACTACGGCAACAAGCTCTTCGTGAGCCTGCGCCTCGTCGACTTCACGCCCGGCTACGACACGAACTCGGCCGTGCTGTTCCCCGAGACCGTCGCGATGCGCGAGATCCCGCCGTTCACCTGGGGCGCGATCTTCCAGGACCGCGAGGCGGCCCGGTACCGCCGGGTCGTGCGCGCGGCCTCGGAGATCACCAAGCTCGAACTGCCGGATGACGCGGCGAGCCTCCTCGAGGACCAGGACCTCGCCGAGCGCACGTTCGTGATGTGGGACATCATCCACGACCGCACGCACATGCGCGGCGACCTGCCGTTCGACCCGTTCATGATCAAGCAGCGGATGCCGTTCTTCCTCTACTCGCTGGAGGAACTGCGCTGCGACCTGACCGCGTTCCGCGAGTCGGTGAAGATCGAGCGCGGGCTGCGGGCACGGGTGGCGGAGGGCGACGAACTCGACGCGGTCGACGCGCACCTGCTCGAGCACGCGAAGCTCGTGCAGTACGCGGTGATCTTCGACCGGATCTTCCGGTTCGCGATCACCGGGTCGCGCGTGCGCAACTACGACGGGCTCGGCGGCCAGCTGCTCTTCGCGTGGCTGCACCAGAAGCACGTGCTCGACTGGACCGACGTGAAGCTCACGTTCGACTGGGAGGCCGTGCCCGACGCGGTCGTCGAGCTCGGCGACGCGATCGACGAGCTGTACTGGAAGTCGATCGACCGGCCGAAGACCGCGCACTGGCTCGCCGCGTACGAGCTCGTCCGCGGCGTGCTCACGCCCAACCCGGCATCGGTGTGGGCCGAGGGCCTGCCGCGCGAGGTGCTCGCGGGCGCGCCGAAGGGCTACACCGACCTCGTGATGGACGACGAGTTCCCGCTGTCGATGTTCTTCGAGGCGCTCGACAGGAAGATGAAGCCCGTCATCGAGTCGACCGTGGGCATCACCGCCGCCGACGCCTGACGGTCTGGATATCGCTGCGATGCCGGTGGTCGAGCAGCACGCGAAGCGCGCGTATCGAGACCGCTCACGGGTCTCGATACGGCCGCGGAGCGGCCTGCTCGACCACCGGCGCGTGGAGCGCGCGCACCGGAACCAATGAGAGGATCCCCTACCGTGAACACCCTGCAGGACAAGGTCGTCGTCATCGCCGGCGCGACGAGCGCCTCCGGCCGCGCGGTCGCGCGCGCCCTCGTCGAGCACGGCGCGAAGGTCGTCGTCGTCGGCACGCACCAGGGCCGCCTCGACGAACTCGAGGTCGAGATCCCCGGCGTCGTCGGCGAGCGCGCCGACCTCACCGACGGCGACGACGTGCTCGAGCTCGCGATGCGCGTGCACGCGAGGCTCGGCGACGTCGACGGCGTCGTGCACCTCGTCGGCGGATGGCGCGGCGGCGGCGGCATCCCCGGCCAGACCGAGGAGGACTACCGCCTCCTCGAGCGCTCGCTCACGGCGCTGCGGTACGCCAGTCGCGTGTTCTGGGAGGACCTCGTCGCCTCCCCGGCCGGCCGCGTCGCGATCGTCTCGTCGACGACCGTCGAGAAGCCGACCGCGGGCGGCGCGAACTACACCGCGATCAAGGCCGCGAGCGAGTCGTGGATGCGCTCCCTCGCCGACGGCTTCGCGAAGGCGGACTCGCCCGGCGCGGCCGTGACCTTCCGGGTGAAGGCGCTCGCGGGGCTCGAGCAGCGGCTCGCCGACGAGGTCGTCGCGCTCTGGGCCACGGATGCCGCGGCCGACCTCAACGGGCGCGTGACGACGCTCCAGGGGTGACGTCCCCGGCCGCGTCGAGGTCGTCGTCGGTGTCGAACGCCTCGATGCCACCGGCCTCATCGTCGTCGACCTCGTCGGCCTCGGCGCCGTCGGCGTCCGCGTCGGTCGCGAGGGCGGCCGCCGTCTCGGCGCGCGGCGCGAACGCGCGGATGCTGCCCGCGATCGCGATCGTGGCGAGCGACACGACCACGGCGAGGATGCCCGCCGTGAGGACGGCCGCGGCGACCACGACGCGCGACTGGCCGCCGTAGACGTCGGCGGCCGTGCCATCCGGGCTGTTCAGCGCGGCGACGAGCGCGTCGTTCTCGGCGATCGTCATCGCGATCCCGAGCACGAGCACGGCGATCGACGCGACGAGCGCGAACGGCGGGATGACGAGCGCGGCGAGGGAGATGGAACGGCGGGACGCGGGCATGGAGACCTCGGTTTCATTCGGCGACGCTCGCGGCGTCGGTTCGGACCCGACCGACCCTAGGGGCGGCGGTTATGCGCCGGCTGTGGATCGTCCATGCGCCTGCGGGGTGTTCCGCCCGAGCACGATTCGGGATTCGCGCGCACGCGGGGTAGCATTCCCGCGCCCCTTGACGCGCCGTCGCCCACGGCCCACCCGAACGAGAGCCCCACCCCCATGCGCAAGCGCACCGTCGCGCTCATCACCGTGTCCGCCGTCGTCCTCGCCGCCGTCGGCGCGGCGTACTGGGCGGGCCGCGACCTGTTCCACGAACCGAGCGCCCGAGGCGTCGACTCGATGGTCGCCGAGCTCGACGGCGAGCGCGTGCTCGGCGTCTTCGCCCACCCCGACGACGAGCAGACCGTCAACGGCCTGTTCTGGCGTGCGTCGCAGGACGGCGCCGAGACGGCGATGATCACGGCCACGCGCGGCGAGGCCGGGCACCAGGTGCCCGTCGTCGCGCGGCAGGAGGACCTCGGCACGGTCCGCGCCGCCGAGGCCCTGAAGAACAGCTTCAACCTCGGCGTCGCCGAGCACGAGGTCTGGGAGTACCCCGACGGCGGCCTGCCCGACATCGACGAGTCCGAGCTCGTCGAGCGCGTCGCCGACGCGATGCGCGACTTCCGACCCGACGTCGTCGTCGCGTTCTGGCCCGAGAGCGGCGCGACCGGGCACGCCGACCACATGGAGATGGGACGCGTGACCGAACTCGCGATCGCCGAGCTGGCGGCATCCGGCGGCTCGTACACCGGACCCGACTACCTCGTGTACACGATCAGCCCGACGAAGGCGCTCACGACGTTCGGCGGCGAGACCGGTGCGTTCGTCGTCGCGAACCAGCCCGAACCCGACTACGCGATGCCGGCCGAGGTCGGGAAGAAGTTCGAGGGCTGGCAGATCCACGCGTCGCAGCGCGACTTCATGCCGGCGTCGTACATCCTGCCGACCTGGCTCGTCTACGCGCTCTGGGACCACGAGTTCTACGCCGTCCGCGACCTGGAGGCCGAGCCGCTCGCCTGAGCCGCGCCCGGCGGGGTAGTGTGCATCCACGCGAACCGGAAGGGGCGGAGCGTGGTCGACCTGATCGCATCCGACGGCACCCGGCTGAACTACCTCGAGTACGGCGACCCGGACGGACGGCCGGTGGTGCTGGTCGCCGGATTCAAGGCGCCCGCGACCAGCTGGCGGTACCAGGTGAAGCCGCTGGCCCGCGCCGGGTACCGCGTCATCGCGCTCGACCGCCGCGGGCACGGGAAGTCGGAGGCGGGCGTGGGCGAGCCGACGATGGAGCGGCACGGCCGAGACATCCGCGACCTGCTCGACGCGCTCGACCTCGCCGACGCCACGCTCGTCGGGCAGTCGATGGGCGGCGACGCGCTCTGGGCGCTCGCCGCGGAGCACGGCACCGACCGTGTCCGCGACCTCGTGATCGTCGACCAGACGCCGTGCATGCTGAACACCGACGACTGGGCCCACGGGTTCTACGACTACGACGAGCAGAACCGCGACACGTACTTCGCGACCGGCATCCCCGATCCGAGGAGGTTCCCCGCGAAGTCGAAGGGGCTCGTTCGCATCGCGCGACTGCTGACCTCGCTCGAGGTGCCGCGGGGCGGCCCACCCGCCTTCACCGAGGCGGAGCTCGCCCTCCTGAACGACCACGCCACGCGCGACTGGCGACCGGTCGTGGCCGCCTGCGAGGTGCCGGTCCTCTTCATCGCCGGCGCCGAGAGCGAGTTCTGGCCCGCCGATCACGCGGCGGCCGCGGCCGGGCTGAACCCGCTCGCCGACTCCGTCGTGATCCCCCGCGACGGCCATGCCGCGAACATCGAGCAGCCGGCGCTGTTCAACCGGATCCTGCTCGACCGGCTGGAGGCGGTCTCCGCGAGCTGACGGGCCCGGTTCGGGCCCTCGGCTCGGGCCTCACGTCGGGAACGCCTTGCCGGGATTCAGGACGCCGTGCGGGTCGAGCGCCCGCTTGACCGCGCGGTGGAGCTCCACCACGCGGGGGCTCAACTCGCGTGCGGCGCCGGGGAGCTTCAGCAGTCCGACGCCGTGCTCGCCCGTGACGGTGCCGCCGAGCGCCCGGCAGTCGTCGACGATGCGGTCGAACGCGAGCTTCGCCCGCGCCTTCGCCGCCTCGTCGCCCTCGGGCGCGATGATCAGCGGATGCAGGTTGCCGTCGCCCGCGTGGGCGATGTTCGCGATCACGACGTCGTGGTCGAGCGCGCCGGCCTGGATCCGCCGGAGCATCTCCGGCACGCGGCCGCGCGGCACGCAGATGTCCTCCGTGAGCACGGGGCCGAGCCGTTCGAGCGAGGGGTACGCGAGCCGGCGCGCGAGGAAGAGCCGGTCGGCCTCCTCGGTCGAGGCGCCCCGCTCGACCGTGAGGGCGCCGGCCCGCGCCATCCGCTCGGCCACCGCCCCGGCGAGGGCCTCGCCGGCCGCACCGACCTCGTCGACCCGCGCGAGCAGCATCGCCTCGACGCCGTGCGGCAGGCCGAGCGACTGCCACGCGTCGACCGCCTCGATGCAGGTGCGGTCGATGAGCTCGAGGGCGGATGGCACGATGCCCGCGCCCGAGATCGCCGCGACCGCGTCGCCCGCCGCCTCGAGCGAGTCGAACGAGCCGACGATCGCGCGCTCCTCGCGCCCGCCGAGCGGCAGCAGCCTCAGCGTGAGCTCGACGATGATGCCGAGCGTGCCCTCCGACCCGACCATGAGCGCCGTGAGGTCGTAGCCCGTGACGCCCTTCGCCGTGCGGCGGCCGAGCCGGACCACCTCGCCGTCGGCGAGCACGACGGTCATGCCGAGCACGTAGTCGCGCGTCACGCCGTACTTGACGCAGCAGATGCCGCCGGCGTTGGTGGCGGCGTTGCCGCCGATCGTCGAGATCCGGTGGCTCGCCGGGTCGGGCGGGTACCAGAGGCCGTGCGCGGCGACCGCCTGACGCAGGTCGTCGTTGAGGACGCCGGCCTCGGCGACCACGAGCCGCTCCGCCGCGTCGACCTCGAGGATCCGGGTCATCCGCTCGAGCGAGACGACGATGCTGCCCGCCATCGCGTTCGCCCCGCCGGAGAGCCCCGTCCCGGCGCCCCTGGCGACGACGTGCAGGCCGGATTCCGCGGCCGCGCGCACCGCCGCGACGACGTCGTCGACGGACTCGGCGAGCACCACCGCGAGCGGATCCGCGAAGTCGGCCCACTCGGCGTCGTCGTGCGCGTAGCGCGCGAGATCGGCCGGCTCCGTGATCACCCGGCCGGCCGCGAGTCCGCTCCGGAGTCGGGTGACGGCGTCGGCGGGCGAGGCGGTCGGATCTGGCATCGAGAGCGCTCCTCGTGGTGGTCGCGGTGGCGGCGGGTGGCGGCGGCCGGGGTCAGGACGTCGGGGGCGGCATCGTGGCATCCGTCGCCGGACCGTCGCCCGCGTCGCTCTCGCCCTCGCCGTCGCCGCTGCCCGCCGCCCCGCCGTCGCCGTCGGCGACCTGGCGGGCCGTGTCGGCCGGATCGTGCTCGGCGCGGCTGAGGAGCACGAACGGCGCGGCGAGCACCTGCACGGCGCCGCTGCACAGCAGCGAGAAGCCGTACCCGCCGAGGTCGGCCGCGCGGCCCAGTGCCGGCTGGATGACGGCACCGCCCGCGCTGCCGAGGAGCGAGTCGAAGGACAGCACCGTGGCGCGCTGCTTCGACGGGATCATGTCGTTGAGGTAGGCGCGGTGCACCGGATCGTCGATGGAGGACGAGACGCCCCAGAGCGCGATGAGCACGACCGCGAGCCAGAAGTTCGCGACGAGCCCGAGCGCGAGGAGGACGACGGTGCTGAGCACGGTCGCGAGCAGGATCACCGACGTCCGCTTGCGGAAGCGGCGCCGGACGACGGGCGCGAGCAGCCCGCCGACGATCCCGGCGCCCGAGAGCAGGGCGGCCGCGAGGCCGGCGATCGAGTACGCGCCCTCGTCGCCCCAGAGTTCGAGCAGGTACGGCTGGAGCGCGTAGAACGCGTAGAAGCCGACACCGGTCGTGAAGGGCGTCGTGAACATGAGCCAGCGGACGGGTCGGCGACCCAGCCCGTACTTCACGGAGGCGCGGAGGACCTCGCCCGTCGCCTTCACCGGGCCGACGCCCCGTTCCGGGGTGAATCCGAGGTCGTGCATGAGGATCGCGGCGACCGCGAACATCACGACGAGGATGCCGGCGCGGATGAGGAACGGCACCCCGAGGTTCGACAGTTGCGCGATGACGCCGCCGAGCACGGAGCCGCCGAGCATCGCGACGTTGCCGACGACGACCGCCCGGCCGAACACCGCCTCGAGGCTGCCCGTGTACCCCGTCGCCTGGAGGGCATCGACGAGCCAGGCGTCGACGGCGCCCGAGAAGAACGTGAAGCCGAGGCCGAGCAGCACCGATACGATCGCCCACGCCCAGAACGGCGACTGCCACAGCCAGAGCATCCAGTACATCGCGGTCGTCGCGGCGAGCGTCAGGGTGCCGAGGAGGTAGGAGGCCCGGCGTCCGAGGGTGTCGGCGACGACGCCGGTCGGGATCTCGAAGACGAACATGCCGAGGCTGAAGAACGCGTTCGCGGCGAACGCCTCGAGGTTCGAGAGACCGGCGTCGAGCAGGAAGAGGGTGTTGATGCCCCAGATGAACGAGGCGGCGAGGGTGTTGCCGAGGGTCAGCGTGTAATAGGTGCCCTGGACCCGGCGCGCGGCGCGCCCGCCGTCGTCGCCCGGGTCGGCGGCGGCCTCGGCCGAACGCCTCGGACTCCCCACGCGCTCCATCATGCCTGCTGGGGAAGCGCGCGCGCCAGCCTCCGGCGTTCACTCGGGGGCACCCCCCGTTCGTGGTTCTTTTGCCGTAGAACGTTAAAAGCCGCGCGTCAAGCGATTTCTTTTGCTTGACCGCGGTGAGACAAATGCCGTAGTGTCCGAAAAAGTTCGTGGCGCCAACTCACGAGCAACGGTGCGAAGAGTGGCTAGGTGACGCTTCGCGCCGGGCGCGGTCACAACCCCGCGTCGCGGGCGTTCCGCCCGACCCCCACAACGGTTCAGTGCAAGGGAGCATCATGGATGAACTGACGGAACAGGCCGAGCACGACGCCCGGATCCTCGGGACGCGACTCGGCCTCACGCGGCGGCAGCTGCTCGCTGCGACGACCGGCATGGCAGCGGCGGCAGCCGTCGGCCTCGCCGGCGGCCACACGCACGCCCACGCCGCTCCCGCGGCCGCGGGCGGCAACGGGGTGCTCGTCCCGCCCGGCAAGCGGGGCATCATCCTCTACACGGTCCGCGACGCCATCGGCCGCAACCCGCTGACGAACCCCGGCCTGCCCTCGGGCTTCAAGCAGGTGCTGGAGGAGCTCGCGCGCCAGGGGTACAAGCAGATCGAGTTCGCGGGCTACAACCAGAACTCCAACTCCGAGGGCGGCAACCTGAACAACGTCGCCGGGGCGCAGCTGCTGCGCACGTGGCTCGACGACAACGGGCTCGAGGCCGAGGGCAACCACGGCTCCATCCCGGGTTCGATCACCGACACCACGCTCGCCCAGTTCGACGCCGCCTGCGAGATCGCCAACATCCTCGGATTCGGCCACATCGGCACGGGCAGCGACCCGACCAACTCGGCGTACCTCGCCGACTGGCAGGCCGCCGCCGAGCGCTGGAACATCCTCGGCGAGCGCGCGGCGACGCACGGGCTGAAGCTGTACACGCACAACCACGATGCCGCGTACAACTTCCTGCTCGACAGCGGGCCGCTCGACGCGATGGGCCGCCCGACCGCCTCGAGCGGCGTCCGCCGCCTCGAGTGGTTCCTGCAGAACACCGACCCGAGCTACGTGTACCTCGAGATGGACATCTACTGGGCCCACGTGGCGCAGCACCGGTACCAGAGCTACACGGCGGCCGACGGCAGCACCGTCCCCGACTGGTTCGACCCGGCGGGGCTCGTGGCCGAGCAGACCACGCGGTTCCCGCTCTTCCACGCCAAGGACGGTGCGCGCAACACCAGCGCCGCCGGCTACTCGATCGTGCCGTTCGGCGCGGGCGACATCGACTTCACCACGTTCTTCCAGCGGATCGGGGCGAAGGGCTACCACAACTCGATGTACGAGCAGGACAACGCCTCGAGCGTGCCCATGGCCTCGCCGACCATGTCGCTCGAGAATGCCGCGTCCTCCTACAAGAACCTCGCCGCGCTCCGCGGCTGACGCGATACCCCGGGCCGCGCGGGTGACCCAACTCCCCGCGCGGCCCGGACACCACATGGATCCCGCCGAACCTCCTTCCATTCGTTGACTGGAGAACATCCATGCACATCGCACGTTCACGCCTTGCGGCGCTGGTGGTCGGAGCCGCGGTCGCGGCATCCGTCATCGTCGCGGGGCCCGCTGCCGCCCACGATGGCGTAGACCACGGTGACGAGGTCTCGGCCACGACGTGGGCCAACTACGAGCGCGTCAGGCTCGCCGGCACCCAGGGTGTCGGAGAGCCGATCGACCTCGCGGTCCTCCCCGACTCCCGAGTCCTCCACACGACGCGGAACGGCCAGCTCCGCCTCACCGACCCCGCACAGGGCACGACGACCACGGTCAACACCATCGACGTCTACTCGAACTCCGAGGACGGCCTGCAGACCGTGACCCTCGACCCGGACTTCGAGGAGAACGGCTGGGTCTACCTCTACTACGCCCCGCGCGAGATGGAGGCGCCGTACCCGGCGACGACGCCGGTCGGATCGGCGCCGAACACGCTCCCGGCCGGGCAGGACGCCTCGTACTGGGACCAGTGGAAGGGCTACAACCAGCTCAGCCGCTTCACGTGGGACGCCGAGGCATCCGCGCTCGACCTGTCGACCAAGCAGGACATCATCAAGGTCGAGGTCCAGCGCGGGCAGTGCTGCCACGTCGGGGGCGACGTCGCCTTCGACGACGAGGGCAACCTGCTCCTCTCGACGGGTGACAACACGCCGGCCAGCACGCCGGGCGCGAGCGGCTACGCGCCGAACAACGACCGTCCCGGCTACAACCCCGGCTTCGACGCGCGCCGCGGTGCGGGCAACACCAACGACCTGCGCGGCAAGATCCTCCGGATCGACGTGCAGGACGACGGCAGCTACACGATCCCCGAGGGCAACCTCTTCGCGCCGGGCACGGCCGAGACCCGCCCCGAGATCTTCGTGATGGGCGTGCGGAACCCGTTCCGCATGGACTTCAACACGGTCACGGGCGCCGTCACGTGGGGCGACTACGGCCCCGACGCGGGCACGGCGAGCGACCTGCGCGGCCCGATGGGCTACGTCGAGTGGCAGTCGACCACGACCGCGATCAACGGCGGATGGCCGTACTGCCACGGCCCGAACGCGAACTACAACGACTGGGACTTCGAGACCGCGACCCAGGGCGAGTGGTTCGACTGCGAGGGGACGCTCATCAACACGAGCGCCTACAACACCGGCCTGGACCAGCTCCCGACGGCGACCGAGCCGCAGCTCTGGTACGGCGACCGTCCCGAGCACCAGCCGTGGCCCGAGTTCGGCTCGGGCGGCCAGGCCCCCATGGGCGGCCCGACCTACGTCTACGACGAGGAGAACCCCTCGGAGACGAAGTTCCCCGAGTACTGGAACCACAAGACGTTCATGGGCGAGTTCTCGCGCGACCGCGTGTTCGTCTTCTCGCAGGACGAGGGCGACGGGCCCGTCACCAAGATCGAGGACTTCCTCCCGAACGCCTCGCTGAACGCCGCGGGCATGCCGCCGTGGGACAACGTGATGGACATGGAGTTCGGCCCCGACGGTTCGCTCTACGTGCTCGACTACGGCGACGGCTTCTTCCGCCCGAACCCCGACGCAGGCCTCTACCGGGTCGACTACGTCGTGGGCACGAAGGGACCGCGCGTCATCCTCGAGGCCGCGCCCACGTCGGGTGAGGGACCGCTCGAGGTCGACTTCGACGCCTCGGACTCGACGCACCCCGACGGGCTCGCGCTGAGCTACGCCTGGGACTTCGAGGGCACGGGCACGTTCGAGGAGGGTGACGCGACCGCGTCGCACACGTACGCCGAGGACGGCCAGTACCAGGCCCGCGTGCGGGTCACCGACGAAGGCGGACGCGTGAGCCTCGCCTCGGTCACGATCACGGTCGGCAACACCGCGCCCGTCGTCGAGATCGTCTCCCCGGCGAACGGCTCGTTCGCCGACTGGGGCGACGAGATCGAGTTCGTGGTCGAGGTGACCGACCCCGACGAGACGATCGACTGCGACCGCGTGCTGTGGAGCTACGGCCTCGGCCACGACAACACGCACACGCATCCGCTGTTCACGGGCAACGGCTGCACCGCGACGATCGAGATGGCGCTCGAGGCCGGGCACGGCGAGACCGAGAACATCTACGCCCAGATCGGCGCGTCGTACACCGACGCCGGCACCGACACCGCTCCCGCGCTGACGGGTGACGACGTCGCGCTGCTCAACCCGCGCGCACTGCAGGCCGAGCACAACGACGCACGCAGCGGCGACGTGACGGTCGTCGACGACGAGTCGGCCGAGGGCTTCCGCCACCTGGCGGGCCTGGACGCCGGCGAGTGGATCGCCTACCAGCCGGTCGAGTTCGGCGGCATCACCGGTGCCACCGTCCGCGCCTCGGGTGAGGGCGAGGTGTCGCTGCACTGGGGTGACGCCGATGCCGACGCCTTCGCGACCTTCGCGGTCGACTCCGAGGGCTGGGCGGATGTCTCCGTGCCGCTCGTGACCGTGCCGGAAGGCACCGGTCGCGTGGTCGTGACCTCGACGGGCGGGGTCGTCCTCGACCAGTTCGTGTTCACGACGTCGACGGACGACATCCGGGCTCTGCTCGCCGCGCTGAAGGCCGACGGCAGCATCACGCGCGGCGTGGAGGCCTCCTTCGGCGACGTCCTCGCCGAGGTCGACGCGGCCCTCGAGGCCGGTGACACGGCCACGGCCATCGCCCGGCTGCAGTTCATCGTCGACAAGACCCCCCAGCGGGTGCGCACCGACGCGGATGCGGCGGCGCTCATCATCCGGGCGGCCGAGGCGGTGATCGCCGACCTCCAGTAGGCACCACCGCGGCGGCGGGGCGCGTCCCCGCCGCCGCGCACCAGGCCGGTGCGGTCGGGAAACGACCTTGGCGGGATCCGCCGGCCGCACCAAGAACGGATCGGGCCGTGTCCTCCTGAGGGCACGGCCCGTTCCCATGCCCGCCGGCGGCGGGCCGTTCGGCTCTGCCGCACAGCGCGCGTTCGGGTCTACGCTTCGCCCATGATCCGCTTCCTGATCAACATCGCGATCTCGCTCATCACGGCGGCCGTGGGCCTGCTGGTCACGTCCTGGATCCTCCCGGACTTCCACCTCGACGCGGCCGGGTTCATCGTGGCCGTGCTCGTCTTCACGATCGCGCAGGCGATCCTGGCGCCCTTCATCTTCAACATGGCCCGGCAGTACGCCTCGGCGATCCTCGGCGGCATCGGGCTCGTGTCGACCTTCGTCGCGCTGCTCATCGCGTCGCTGTTCCCGAACGGCATCCGCGTCGACGGCATCGTGACCTGGATCCTCGCGACGCTCATCATGTGGATCATCACGGCGCTCGGCACCTGGCTGCTCGGGCTCTGGTGGTTGAAGGGCCGCGTCGAGGAGCGCCGCGCGAACCCCTGAGGTCAGTACTCCGGGCGGTACGCGAGCACCGGACCGGCGACCGACACGCGCACCTCGGTCCCGCGCGGCACGAACTCCGAGGCGGTCACGCGCGCCCGCAGGCTCACGCCGTCGGCGAGCGCGAGGGCGAGCATCGCATCGTGCCCCGTGTACTCGACGTCGGTCACGATCCCGTCGAGGGCCGCGGCGCCGGCGACGGATGCCGCGTCCGCGCGCACCACGCGCAGCTCCTCGGGGCGCACCAGCACGGTCACGTCGGCGCCGTCCTCGGGCGCGAGCCCCGCCGCATCCGCCACCGGCATCGCCCGCAGCCGGCCGATCGAGGTCGCGACCTCGTCGCCGTGGAGCACTCCGCGGAGGAAGACGGCGTCGCCGACGAACCCGGCCACCCACGGCGTCGCGGGCGTGCGGTAGACCTCCTCGGGCGTGCCGAGCTGCAGCACCTCGCCGCCGCGCATGACCGCCACGCGATCTGCGACCGACAGCGCCTCGGCCTGATCGTGCGTGACGAGGATGCCGGTGACGCCCTCCGCCCGGAGCAGCTCGCGCACCGCGGCGCGGAGGTCGGCGCGGAGCATCGGGTCGAGTGCGCCGAACGGCTCGTCGAGGAGCACGAGCTCGGGGCCGGCCGCGAGGGCCCGGGCGAGCGCCACGCGCTGCGCCTGCCCGCCCGAGAGCTGCCCGGGCGCGCGGTGCGCGAGCGGCGCGAGGTCGACGAGGTCGAGGAGTCGCCGCACCTCGTCGGACGTCGCCGCGCGACGGGCCGCCCGCGCCGAGCCGCGCCCCGCGAGCATGCCGAACGCGACGTTCTCGGCGACCGTCAGGTGGGGGAAGAGCGCTGCGTCCTGCGGAACCCAGCCGATGCGCCGCTTCTCCGGCGCGAGGTGGATGCCGTGCGTGGTCACCATCCGCTGCCCGATGCGGATCTCGCCGGACTGCGCGCGGAGCAGGCCCGCGATGGTGCGCAGCAGGGTCGTCTTGCCGCATCCGCTCGGCCCGACGATCGCGAGGAGCTCGCCGTGCGGCACCTCGACGTCGACGGCGTGCAGCACGGGCCCGCCCTCGTAGCCGACCGTCAGGTCGCGCACCTCCAACCGGCTCATGCGATCGCCTCCCTGGCGGCCTCGCGTCCGGCGCGCGTCTCGGGCGCGATCGCCTCCCGGGTCGCCTCGCGTCCCGCGCGCGCGTCGGAGAGCAGGAACGCGGGCACCGCGGCGACCAGGAGCAGTGCGACCGCGTAGGGCGCGGCGGCGCCGTAGGCGGAGATGTCGGTGCGCTGCCAGAGCTCGACGGCGAGCGTGTCGGTGCCGGTCGGGCGCAGCATGAGCGTCGCGGGCAGCTCCTTCATGGCCGAGACCGCGGCGAGCAGCGCGGCCGCGAAGATGCCGGGACGCGCGAGGCGCGCCGTGACCGACCACCACGTGCGGGCACGCGAGTTGCCGAGCGTGCGCGACACGTCCTCGAGCGAGGTCGGCACCTGGCCGGTCGCCGAGCGGATCGACCCGATGGCCTTCGGCATGAAGAGGATGCCGTAGCCGAACGCGAGCACGAGCGCCGTCTGGTACAGCGCCGGCACGACGCTCAGCGAGAAGAACACGAGCGACAGGCCGACGACGATGCCGGGGAGGCCGAGCGCGAGGTAGCCCGCGGACTCGATGCCCCGCACCATCCGCCCACGGTGGCGCGCAGCGAGCACGCCGATCGGCAGGGCGAGGGCGACGGCCACCAGGGCACCGCCCGCCGAGAGCAGCACGGTGTTGCCGATCGCCTGCGCGAGGTTCACGCCGTCGAACGCCTGCAGCGTCTCGGCGGTGAGCACCCGGCTGAGCAGCACCGCGACCGGGACGAGGACCGCTACCACGGGGACGAGCGCGAGGAGCAGCAGGCCGGGCGCGGTCCACGGCCCGAGGCGGGTCATCCGTCGCCGCCCTGCCGCCGGGGCGGCCTGGATGCGTCGTGCCGCGCGCCCGCGCGCGACCTGCTCCCCGAGCACGACGAGCAGGGCGAGCCCGACGAGCAGCACCGCGAGCACGGCGGCCTCGTCGCGGCTGAAGCTCGCCGAGTACGCCTGCTGGATCGCGGTCGTGAGCACCGGGAAGCGGAACAGCGCGACCCCGCCGAAGTCGCTCAGCGTGTAGAGGCAGACGAGCAGTGCGCCCGCGAGCACCGCCGGCCGGATCTGCGGCCACGTGCCGAGCATGAACGAGCCGAACGGCCCGCGTCCGAGCGTGCGGGCGACGTCGTCGAGACCGGTGCTGCCGATCCGCAGCGCCGCGGCGACCGGGAGCGTGACGTACGGCACCGAGACGAAGCTGAGCACGAGCCACGCGGCCCAGAAGCCCTTCATCGACGGCTGCCAGGCGAGCCATCCGTACGCCGCGAGGTAGGAGGGCATCGCGAGCGGAAGGGCAGCGAGCACGGCCCACGCGCCGCGCCAGCGCAGCCGGGCGCGTGCGAGCAGGAACGCGCTCGGCACGCCGAGCGCGACCGCGGTCAGGGTGACGGATGCCGCGAGCAGCACCGAGTTGCCGACGAGCAGCGGGATCCGTGGCCGGTCGAAGACCGCGGCGAGCTCGGCCGGGTCGGCCGAGAGCACGCGCACCACGAGGTGGATGACCGGGATCGCGGCGAGCGCGACCGCGACGAGGGATGCCGCGATGAGCCCCCACGGGCGGCGGGGGCTCGCTGTCGCGACTCGATCGGTCATGTCAGGTCCAGCGTAGGCGTGCGGGGCCGGGTTCCCGCCGGGTCGCCGGCCGCGGCATCCGCCCGCCCGCCGATCAGATGAGGCCGTTGTCGGCGAGGAGCTGCTGGGACTCGCCGACCGAGTCGAGGTCGCTGAGGTCGAGGCCAGGGTTCACGAGCGTGTCGATCGCGGGCAGGCCCTCGGGGGCGTCGACGCCCGGCAGCAGCGGGTACTCGAAGGTCTCCTCGACGAAGTACCGCTGCGCCTCCTCGGAGACCAGGAACTCGACGAACGCGCGTGCGGCGTCGTCGTCGGCCGCGCCGTTCAGGATCGCGGCGCCCGTGACGTTGACGATGCCGCCCGGGTCGCCCGGCAGGAACTTCAGCTGGGCGCGCATGTTCTCGGCGCCGACCTCCGCGGCCTGGCGGAACCAGTAGTAGTGGTTGATGAGGCCGAGCTGCGCCTGCCCGGTGTTCACGAGGTCGAGCGATGCGAGGTTGTTCTCGGTGAGCTCGGGGTCGTTCGCGGCCATGCCCTCGACCCAGGCGGCCGCGGCGTCCTCGCCTTCGAGCACGCGCAGGGCCGTGATGAACGACTGGAAGCTGGCGTTGCCGGGCGCGAAGGCCACCTCGCCCGACCACTCCTCGCCCGTCAGGTCGTCGACGGTGTCGGGCACGTCGTCCTCGGCGAGCTCCTCGCCGTCGTACGCGATGACGCGGGCGCGGCCGGTGACGCCGATCCACGAGTCGTCCTGCGACGTGAAGCCGTCGGGGATCAGGCCGGCGAGGTCGGACGGGATCTCGCTGACGAGGTCGGCGTCGGCGAGCGCGCCGAGCGCGCCGGCGTCCTGCGAGAGGAACACCTCGGCGGGCGTGCGGTCGCCCTCCTCGAGGAGCAGCGCGGTGAGCTCGGGCGTCGCGGCGTACCGCGCCTCGACCGTGATGCCGGTCTCCTCCTCGAACTGCTCGATGAGCGGACCGACGAGGCCCTCGTCGCGGCCGACGTACACGGTGAGCGTCTCCGCGTCGTCGGCCGGCGCGGTGCAGCCGGTCAGGGCGAGGGTCGCGGCCGCGAGGCCGGCTCCGGCGAGGACGATTCCGCGTCGTGCGCGCATGGGCGTACTGGCTCCAACGATCGGTGGAAGGTGAGGGCCCGTCGAATGCGGGCGAACTTAGCTTAGCCTCACCTGCGTTCGCGCTCGACTCGGGAGGTCACGGCCGCGCACGACCGCGACGAGTGATCCGTGCATGAGAGCCCCGTGAGCGGGCATCGGCCGGATTCTCATGCAGGGGCCGGGTCTTGACGACCCGGCCCGTGCCGCTTATGGTTAAGCACATCATTAATTAAGGAGTTGCTTACATGACGGATGGCACGGACGAGCTCAGCCTCGTCTTCCGCGCCCTCGCCGACCCGACCAGGCGCGCGATGCTCTCGCGCCTGCACCGCGGTTCGGCGACCGTCGGAGAACTCGCCGAACCGTTCGCGATGAGCCGCCCCGCGATCTCGCAGCACCTCGCGGTGCTCGAACGCGCCGGGCTCATCGAGCGCACCGTCACCGCGCAGTGGCGCACCTGCACGCTGCGGACGGAGCCGCTCGACGAGGCGTCCGACTGGGTCGAACGCCATCGCGGCGAGTGGAACGAGCGGTTCGACCTGCTCGACGAGCAGCTCCGCAGGATGAGAGGGGGGACCCCATGACCGCGCAGACCGACGCGCAGTTCACCATCACCCGCATCTTCGATGCGCCCCGCGAACTGGTCTGGCAGGCCTGGACCGAGTCCGCGGACGCGGCGGAATGGTGGCACCCGCGCGGCATCGTCATCAAGGACGGCAGCGTCTCCGTCGACGCCCGACCGGGTGGGCGGTACGCGTACACGATGGTGAACCCGGTCGACGGGAGCGAGTACCCGACGGCCGGGGTCTACCGCGAGGTCGACCCGCCCAGGCGGCTCGTCTTCACGTGGGCCTCGCCGGGCGATCCGGACGAGACCGCACCCGTCATCACCGTTGACCTCAGGGAGCTCGACGGCGAACGCACGGAGATGCTGTTCCACCTCCGCGGGTTCCCCGGCGCACCCGGCGACGAGAACGTGTACGACGGCTGGGACTCGGCCTTCGACCTGCTCGGCGAGCAGCTCTCGGCGAGGATCCGCTGATGGGGCGACTCATCGTCGAGCAGATCGTGTCGGCCGACGGCTACGCGGCCGATGCGGAGGGCGGGATCGGCTTCTTCGAGGCGATTCCCGGCCTCGAGGCAACCGACCACGACCAACTCGAGTTCCTCGAGGGCGTCGACGCGATCCTCCTCGGCGCGAACACGTATCGCATGTTCGCGGACTACTGGCCGACCGCCGACCCCGCCGTCGACGCGGTCGCCGAACCCATCGCCCGATTGCCGAAGCACGTCGTGTCGAACTCGCTCGAACGGGCGCCCTGGGGCGACGGCGAGATCGAGGTGCTGCGGGGGGATGGCGCGGCCTCCGTCGCACGCCTGAAGGATCGGTTCGACGCGATCGTGCTCTGGGGCAGCCTCGCGCTCGCCGATGCGCTGTTCGCGGCGGGACTCGTCGACGAGCTCCGGCTGCGGATCGTGCCCGTGCTGATCGGGGCGGGCCGGTCGTTCACGCCGGCCTCGCTCGGGGAGCGCCCGCTCGGACTCGACCACGCGTTCACGCACCCGTCCGGCCATGTGAGCCTGCACTACCGACTGCGGTAGCGGGCTCAGGCCCTCGGCTCGGCCTCGGCTCGCTCGAGGTCGGCCGAGGGCTCCGCCGGCACGGACGACTCCGTGCCCGCGTAGGTCGCCGACAGCAGCCGGTACGAGCGGGTCGTGAACGCGACCAGCGCGAGCACCACCGTGGCGATTCCGGCGAACAGGAACACGAGCGCGATGCCTCGCGCGTCGCCCTCGCCGAGCAGCCAGCCCCAGGTCGCCTGCCCCGAGGCCCCGTCCATGTAGGGGATGATCCAGAACTCGGCGATGGGCGCGATGAGGAACGCGGTGATCGGCGCCGCCGCCGCCTCGACCGCCGCCGCGAAGCCGAAGACCCGGCCCTGCCGACGGAACGGCACGACCTTCTGGATCACGGTCTGCTCGGCGGCCTCGACGACCGGGATGAGGCACATGTACAGCCAGATGCCCGCCGCGTACAGCCACCACTGCTCGCGGATCGTGAACGCCGCACCGAGCACGCCCATCACGACGACCACGAGGAGCATCGTGCGGATCGGGTTCCGGCCGAGGCCGAACTTGGCGATCACCGCGCCGCCGATGATGAATCCCGTCGCCGTGACGCCGAGCACGACCCCCCAGACCTCGACCGGGAAGATCGTGAGGCCGTACGGGTCCATGAGCGCCATGTAGACGCCACCGATGAGGTTGTTGAAGGTCGCGAAGATGATCAGCGCGAAGAGGCCGGGCACGACCCGGATCGCGGCGATGCTGCCCCGGACGTCGATCATCGGCTGCCGCTCGCCGTCGCGGGCGGGCTGCTCCTCCGGCACGCGCAGGAAAAGCAGGTGCACCAGCGCCACGAGCGTCAGGGCGATCGCGATCGCCAGCGTCCACCCCATGCCGAGGAACCCGATCGCGAGGCCGCTGAAGACGCTCGTCACGATGAAGGCCACACCCTGCACCGTGCCGACCATGCCGTTCGCGTTCGCGTGGCGTTCGACCGGCACGAGGAGGGTCACCGTGGTCGAGAGCGCGATGTTGCGCATGTGCTCGACGACCGAGCCGAACAGGATGATCCCCGCGAACGCCCAGAACCATGGGCCGCCGAGGTCGACGAGCGCGGACTCGGACTGCAGCAGGTAGATCGCGCCGGCGACGAGGAACGAGCCGAGCGTCACGAGGCTCGAGAACCGCATCACCTGGAGCTTGCGGTGCCGGTCGACGATCGTGCCGAACAGCATCGCGAAGAACGCGATGAGCAGCATGTAGGTGCCGCCGATGATGCCCGTCGCCAGCACCGACCGTGTCTCGAGGTACACCCAGAACGTCAGCGCGAACCAGAGGAAGCTCGTCGTGACGTTGGCGAGCGCGGTGTTGACGAGCACCTGGAGGAACGTGCGCATGCCGTTCGCCGGCGTCTCCGCACCGGCGGCGGATTCCGCCGCCCCGCCCTCGGCAGCCTCGTCGGCTCGTTCGACCATGCTCGCGAGGCTAGGTCGCCCCGCCGACATCCGCCATCCCCCGTCTCACCCGTGCGACGGATGCCGCCGATCCGATCGACGCCTACGGTGGGACCCATGCTCCAGCGCACCGCGAACGCGCCCCCGGTCCTCGACGGGGTCGAATGGGTGCGGCCTCGGCCGACGCGCGAGCAGGTGCGCGCCGACGCGGTGCTCGCGCTCGTGCTCGCCGTCGCGGCGACCGCGAGCGTCGCCCTCTACCGCGCGACCGGGTTCGGCGACGGCGTGCACTGGGGCTGGTCCGCGCTGTGGATCGCGGGCATGACCCTGCCCCTCGCCGCGCGGCGCCTCGCACCCGAGCTCGTCGCCGTCGTCCTGGCCGCGGTGTTCATGGCGGGAGGGATCGCCGAGGTCGGCGAGCTCCTGTTCTGCAACATCGCGCTCTTCATCGCGATCTACACGGTCGGCGCGTGGAGCCGCACCCGCGTCCGGGCGCTGGTCGTCCGCGCCGTGATCGTCCTCGCGATGTTCACCTGGCTGCTCTGGACGCTCCTCTACTTCTCCGCGGTGCAGGACCACCTTCCCGAGCTCGACCGCGTCGCCGACGGCGGGCTCTCCCCGTACGTGGCGTACGGGCTCATCAACGTCCTGACGAACCTGCTCTACTTCGGCGGCGCTTGGTACTTCGGGGATGCCGCCCACCGCTCCGCTCGCGCTCGCACCGAGCTCGAGCAGCGCACGACGGAACTCGCGGCGGAACGGGAGCGATCACGCGAACGCGCGGTCGCCCTCGAGCGGATGCGGATCGCCCGCGAGCTCCACGATTCGGTCGCGCACCACGTCTCGGTCATGGGCGTGCAGGCCGGCGCGGCCCGACGCGTGCTCGAACGGGATCGGGCCGCCGCGGCATCCGCGCTGGCATCGATCGAGCAGAGCGCCCGCGATGCGGTCGAGGAGCTGCACCGCACGGTCACCGCGCTGCGCGCTCCGGACGAGGACGTGCCCGGCGGCGGGGCGGCGACGGCGGATGTCGCGGCGAGCACACTCCGCATCGAGCACCTGCCGCACCTCGTCGACGACGTCCGAGGCAGCGGGCTCCCCGTCGACCTCACGGTGATCGGCGACGCGCGGGCCGTGACGCCGATGGTCGACCTGGCGGTCTACCGCATCGCACAGGAGGCCCTCACGAACGTCCGCAAGCACGCCGGCCGGGGCGCCCGCGCCGACGTGCGGCTCCGGTGGCTCGACGATGCGATCGAGCTCGAGATCGCCGACACCGGCGTCGGCCCCCGCGGGCGACCGGATGCCTCGGGGAGCGCCGGGACGACGGGCGGGCTCGGCCAGCTCGGGATGCGGGAGCGGGTCGCCGCCGCGGGCGGCACCATCGAGCTCGGGGAGCGCACGCGAGGCGGTTACCTGGTCCGCGCCCAGGTGCCGTACCGGAGCGGCGCGTGACGTCCGGCGGCGACTCCGCGAGTGGTCGCGAGGGAGGCATCCGCGTCCTCCTGGTCGACGACCAGGCGCTCGTGCGGGCGGGGTTCCGGACCATCCTCGACTCGGAGGAGGGCATCCGGGTGGTCGGCGAGGCCGGCGATGGCGCGGCCGCGGTGGCAGCGGCGGCGGAGGTCCGGCCGGACGTGATCTGCATGGACGTCCAGATGCCCGGAATGGACGGGCTCGAGGCGACCCGGCGCATCCTCCGGGACGGGTCGGCGCGGCCGGCGGTCCTCATGCTCACCACGTTCGACCGGGAGGACTACCTGTTCGCGGCGCTCGAGGCCGGGGCGAGCGGGTTCCTGCTCAAGAACTCGCGGCCCGAGCAGCTCATCGAGGGGGTGCAGGTCGTCGCACGCGGGGACGCACTGCTCTCACCGGACGTCACCAGGCGCGTGATCGAGGCCGCGGCGCTGCGCCGCGCCGCCGGAGATGCCGATGCTCGCCCGTCGGGCGGAGCGCTCCCGGACCGGTCGCACCCGTCGCCGTCGCGACCGCCCGCCGCCGACGGGCGCGGCCCCGCGCCGTCCCCGCCGGGGCTCGACGAGCTGACGGAGCGGGAGCGCGAGGTGCTCGTGCTCCTGGCGGAGGGCATCTCGAACGCCGAGATCGCCGCACGGCTCGTGGTCGGCGAGGCGACGGTCAAGACCCACGTGTCCAAGGTGCTCATGAAGCTCGGGCTGCGCGACCGCGTGCGCGCGGTCGTGTACGCGTACGAGCACGGCGTCGTGCGACCCATCGGCTGAACCCCCGCCGGCTCCCCCGCGCGGCGGAGGCGGCGGCGGTCCCATGCCCGCTCCGACCCGTCGCCAGGCGGATGCGGTGCCCTGCTCGACCTCCGTAGCGTTGAGGGCATGCTCGAACTCAGCAACCTCAGCAAGCGCTACGGTGATCGGCTCGCCCTCGACGACGTCTCGTTCACCGTCGGCGCGGGCCGCCTCACGGGGTTCGTCGGAGGCAACGGCGCCGGGAAGACGACGACGATGCGCATCGTGCTCGGGGTGCTCGCCGCGGACGGCGGTCGGATCACACTCGACGGGTCGCCCGTGACCGACGTCGATCGTCGACGCTTCGGCTACATGCCCGAGGAGCGCGGCCTCTACCCGAAGATGCGCGTCCTCGAGCAGACGGTCTACCTCGCGCGCCTGCACGGCTGGGCTCCGGCGGCCGCCCGGCGCAACGCGCTCGACCTGCTCGAACGGCTGGGCCTGCAGGAACGCGTCGACGACACCGTCGAGTCGCTCTCGCTCGGGAACCAGCAGCGAGCGCAGATCGCCGCCGCCCTCGTGCATCGTCCGGAGGTGCTCGTGCTCGACGAGCCGTTCTCCGGCCTCGACCCGCTGGCGGTCGAGATCGTCCAGGCCGTGCTGACCGACGCGGCACGGTCGGGTGCGCCCGTGTTGTTCTCGTCGCACCAGCTCGACGTCGTCGAGCGGCTGTGCGACGACCTCGTCGTGATCGCCGACGGCCGCATCCGCGCCGCAGGTTCCCGCGAGGAGCTCCGCGACCAGCACGGCGCCGAGCGGTGGGAGCTGCTGCTGTCCGGGGACGCGGGCTGGGTGCGGGACTTCCCCGGCATCCGGGTGATCCGGTTCGACGGGGGATGGGCCCTGTTCGAGTCGGAGTCCGAGGCGGCACGGCAGTCCGTCCTGGCGGAGGCGGTCTCGCGCGGCGAGGTCGTCACGTTCGCGCGCGAGCAGACGACGCTCGCCCAGATCTTCAAGGAGGTCGTCCGATGACGCTCGACGCAGCGGTCGCAGACCGCGACACCCCCACCTTCGTCCGCACCGTGGGCCTCGTCGCCGGACGCGAGATCACGTCGCGCCTGCGTTCGAAGGCCTTCCTCGTCTCGACAGCCGTCCTCATGCTCGGGGTGCTGGCATCGGTGATCCTGCCGAGCGTGCTCGGCGGGGACGACGACACCCGGATCGCCGTCGTCGGCGGTGCCGCGGCCGCGACCGACGGCGTCTCCGGGCTCGACCCGGTCGCGGTGGCCGATCGCGCCGAGGGCGAGGCGATGCTGCGCGACGGCGACGTCCACGCCGTCGTCGTCCCCTCGGACGGGCCCGGCGTCGGGCTGACCGTCATCGGACTGGATGCGACGCCCGGTTCGGTCGTGTCGGCGCTGTCGATCGCCCCGGCGGTCGAAGTGCTCGAGCCCGCCGCCGTGGACTCGACGCTCGCGCGCCTGGTCGCATTCGGCTTCGGCATCGTGTTCTTCATGTCCGCCCTCACGTTCGGCACCACGATCGCCTCCTCGGTCGTCGAGGAGAAGCAGACCCGGATCGTCGAGATCCTGCTGTCCACCGTCTCGGCTCGCGCGCTGCTCACGGGCAAGATCGTCGGGAACAGCCTGATGGCGCTCGGCCAGATCGTCGCGATCGCGGTCCTCGCCCTGCTGGGTCTCGCCGCGACCGGCGAGCGCGTGCTGCTCGGCGGCCTCGGGCCGTCCATCGCGTGGTTCGCGATCTTCTTCGTCGTCGGCTTCATCATGCTCGCCGCGCTCTACGCCGGCACGGCCTCGATGGTCTCGCGGGTCGAGGACGTCGGAACGACCACCACCCCGGTGACCATGCTCGTGATGATCCCGTACTTCCTCGTGGTCTTCTTCTTCGACGACCCGACGGTGCTCACGATCATGAGCTACGTGCCCTTCTCGTCGCCGGTCGGCATGCCCGTCCGCGTCTTCCTCGGCGAGACGGAGTGGTGGGAGCCGATCCTCTCGCTCGCGATCCTCCTCGCGACGACGGCTGCCGCCGTGCTCATCGGCGAGCGCATCTACCGCAACTCCCTGCTGCGGATGGGCTCCCGCGTGAAGCTCGGCGAGGCGCTGGGGAGGTGATCGGCGGGTGACGGCCCCGGCCCGCACGTCTGGGAGAATCGTCCGGTGACCCCTGAGTTCCAGCCCCTGCACGACACCGCGTTCCGCGGATTCGCCTCCGACAACTACTCGGGCGTGCACCCCGAGGTGCTCGCCGCGATCGCCGGCGCGAACGGCGGCCACCAGGTCGCGTACGGCGACGACGACTACACCGGGCACCTGCACGAGGTCTTCGCCCGCTCCTTCGGCGACCCAGTCGAGGTCTACCCGGTCTTCAACGGAACGGGTGCGAACGTCACGGCGCTTCAGTCGATGCTCCCGCGCTGGGGCGCGGTGATCGCGGCATCCACCGCCCACATCAACGTCGACGAGGGCGGCGCCCCCGAACGCGTCGGCGGCATCAAGCTGCTCACGGTGCCGACGGACGACGGCAAGCTCACGCCCGAGCTCGTCGACCGCGAGGCGTGGGGCTGGGGCGACGAGCACAGAGCGCAGCCGCTCGTCGTGTCGATCACGCAGACCACCGAGCTCGGCACCGCGTACTCCGTCGAGGAGATCCGCGCGATCGCCGACCACGCGCACGAGCGCGGCATGACGCTGCACATGGACGGTGCGCGGATCTCGAACGCCGCGGCATCCCTCGGCCTCCCCCTGCGCGCCTTCACGCGCGACGCGGGCGTCGACGTGCTGAGCTTCGGCGGCACCAAGAACGGTGCGCTGCTCGGCGAGGCCATCGTGGTGCTGAACCCCGCGGCATCCGAGGGCCTGAAGTACCTGCGCAAGCTCAACATGCAGCTCTCGTCGAAGATGCGCTTCGTGTCGGCGCAGCTCATCGCGCTGCTCGACGGCGACCTGTACCTGCGCAACGCGTCGCACTCGAACGCCATGGCCCGACGCCTGCGCGACGCGCTCGACGCCGGCATCGCCGCGGGCGAGTTCCCCGGCCTGTCGTTCACGCAGGCCACCCAGTCGAACGGCGTGTTCGCGGTGCTGCCCGCGGGCGTCGCCGACCGGCTGCGCGAGCGCGGCTTCAAGTTCTACGACTGGGATGCCGCGAAGAACGAGGTGCGCTGGATGTGCTCGTTCGACACGACCGAAGGCGACATCGACGCGTTTGTCGCCGGGATCCGCGAGGAACTGGCGCGCGCGGCGGCGTGACCGGCGCGGGCAGCGCCTGGCGCCACGCTCGGAATGTTCCGAGGATCAATGCGTTGTAATGCAGTGGGACGACGGTGTCCCGGCAGATCCATCGGAACCATTCGGAAGGCACCGTCACCATGACCCTCGTCGACACCTCGCGCCACGTCCCCACCGACGCCCCGCTCATCGCTCCGCTCGTGGAGCGCTGGAGCCCCCGCGCGTACGACCCCACCGCCGAGCTCTCGGAGGAGAGCCTGCGCACCCTGCTCGAGGCGGCCCGCTGGGCGCCGTCGGCGAACAACGTCCAGCCGTGGCGCTTCATCGTCGCCCGACGCGGCAGCGAGGCCTTCACCGCCATCCACGACGCGCTCCTGGGCTTCAACCAGGCGTGGGCCGACTCGGCCGCCGCGCTCGTCGTGAACGTCGCTGAGACGGTCGACGAGGCCGGCACCCCGCGCCCGTGGGCGAAGTACGACCTCGGCCAGGCCGTCGCCTACATGTCGCTCCAGGCCCAGCACGACGGCCTGCACACGCACCAGATGGGCGGCTTCGACGCCGCCCGCCTCGCCGAGGTGTTCGGCCTGCGCGCCGGCCTCGACGTCGTCTCGGTCACCGCGATCGGCAAGGTCGGCGACGCGTCGGCCCTCCCCGAGCCGCTCCGCGAGCGCGAGGTCGCCCCGCGCAGCCGCAAGCCGCTCGACGAGATCGTCATCGCCGCGGCCTGATCGGGCCGCCCGGCTCCCCTACTCCCGCCGAGTGATGCAGCTCGCGCCGAGTGTGACCGGTGCGCCGGTATCATTCGGCGCGTTCGGTATCACTCGGCGGGGGCTGGGATGATCACGGCCGCAGCAGCACCTTGATCGCGCGGCGCTCGTCCATCGCGGCGTAGGCCTCGGCCGCCTGCGCGAGAGGCAGCTCGAGGTCGAAGACGAGGCCGGGGCGGATGGCGCCGGAGCGCACGTCCTGCAGCAAGTCCTCGATGTAGCCGCGCACCGGCGCGACGCCGCCGTTCACGCCGACGTTGCGGTTGAACATGGGGCGCACCGGCAGCTCGGGCCCGCCGTTCGGCGCGCCGACGTAGCCGACCATGCCGCCGGGGCGCGTCGAGCGGAGCGCCTGGTCCATCGACTCCTTCGTGCCGACGCACTCGAGCACGCGGTCGGCGCCGATGCCGCCCGTGAGCTCCTTCACGCGGGCGACGCCCTCGTCGCCGCGTTCCTCCACCACGTGCGTCGCCCCGAACTCGCGGGCCAGCGCCTGCCGATCGGCGTGGCGCGACATCGCGATGATGGTCGTCGCACCCAGCCGCTTCGCTGCGATGATCGCGCAGAGCCCGACGGCGCCGTCGCCCACGACCGCGACCGAGTCGCCCGGGCCGACGCCCGCCGAGACGGCGGCGTGGTGGCCGGTGCCCATGACGTCGGAGAGCGTGAGCAGGCCCGGCACCTCATCGTCGGCGACCGGCCCGGGCACGACGACCAGCGTGCCGTCGGCGAGCGGCACCCGCACGCGCTCGCCCTGGCCGCCGTCGGCGACGCCGCCGACCTTGTCGTCGCCGCCCCACCAGCTGCCCGCGAGGCACGAGGTGCTGACCCCGTTGCGGCAGTTCGCGCAGGTTCCGTCGCACACGTAGAACGGCGCGATCACGAAGTCGCCGGGATTCACGACCGTGACCTCGGGGCCGACGGCCTCCACGACGCCGACGAACTCGTGCCCGATCCGGTGGGGCGCGTGCGTCGGCGTCACGCCGCGGTACGGCCACAGGTCGGAACCGCACACGCACGCGGCGACGACGCGCACGATCGCGTCGCCACCGGTCGAGAGTTCGGGGTCGGGCACCTCTTCGACGCGGATGTCTCGGGCGGCGTGGATCACGGTGGCGAGCATGCACGCGAGCCTACGCCCGTGCAGAACGGATGGCCCGGCGGCCGCCCAAGCCCCACGACGCCTCGCGAACTCATCCGGCCTGTTCGGTCCGCCGAGTGCGGCGGACGGTTCGGGCTGGGAGAATCGGCCCGTGCGAGCCGCACCGCGACGGTCGCTTGACGAGGTCCTCGGAATCGTGGTGACCGCCCTCGCGGTGGTCGCCGCGATCGCCGCCGTGCCGGCGGCGGCGACGGTCTGGGCGGAGACGGCCGACGTCCTGCTCACGGGCGCCGAACTCCTCGTCGGCATCTCCTACGCCTCCGTCGCACTGGTCATCCCGGTCGGCGTGGAGGTTCGGTTCGCGGCAGCGACCACAGCGTTGCTCTGGGCGGCGGGGACCTTCCTCCCAGGTGCCGCCACTGCGCATCAGGCCGGCCTCGCATGGCTGTTCGTGGCCGCGGCAGGCGGATGGCACGGGCCGTGGGCGCTCGCCGGCATCGGTGCGCTCGGCGTCGCACTCGGCTCCGGCGTTCTGCCCGCGCCGGCGTCGGCCGTGGTGTTCGGCGGGATCGCGGCGTGGTCGTCGTTCCAGCGGAGTCCTGGCGTCCGACGTCGGATGGCCGCCGCCTCGGCGGCCGCGTCGGCCCTCGTCGCTCTCGCGTTGGGGGGAGCCTGGGCCGCGCAGGCGCGGATCGGAGGCATCGATCCGAGGGCGGCGCTCGTGGCATACGCGGCGGTGCTGATCGCCTGCGCGGGCCTGATCGTGGGCGGTGCGCTCTCCGAACGGCGACGCATCGCCCGACTTCGCGAAAGCGCCGCGTCCGCCGGCGACGCCACCGGGCTGCGCGGTCTCGAGGGCGTGCTCCGGGCCACGTTGCGCGACGATCGCCTGCAGCTGATCGTTCCCTCCGAGCACGATGCGATCGTGACGGACGCCCTCGACGGTCGCGAGTCGCGGGGCCGCGCCACGACCGAGATCGCCGACCGGGCCGGCGCTCCGATCGCCCGGATCCTCCACCGCCCGGGCTCCCTCGACGAACCCGTGCTCGCGCGCGCCGTGGCCGATGCGGTGCGCCTCGCGAACGACCACGACCGGCTCCAGGCGCAGTTGGAGGCGCAGCGCCGCGAGGTCGCGCGCACGCGCGCCGACCTGCTGGAGGCCGCGCAGGTCGGCCGGCTGGCCGTGGCCTCCGAGGTCGACCGAGAGGTGCTGGCGCCGCTGCGTCGCGGGTTCCGACTCATCGATCGGGTCCAGCCGGAGCCTCGTCCGGCAGTCGACGGGGAGGTGCCGGCCGATCCCCTTGCGATCGCGGTCGAGGAGGTGCGCCTCGCAGAGCGCGACCTGCTCGGCGTGATCGACGCGGCGCGAGCGCGCGATCTCGGCGACGGCCGACTCGCAGCCGAGTTGCGCGCACTCGCCCGAACCGGGGTCCCGGCGATCGACGTCGCCGCCGAGGCGGACGCCACCGCTGATCCCGCAACGGAGACCGCGCTCTACTTCATCGCCTCCGAAGCCGTCTCCAACGCGATGAAGCACGCCCGCGCCGCTCGGATCGGGATCCGGCTGAGCCGCGTCGAGGAGACGGTTCGGCTGGAGGTCGTCGACGACGGTCGGGGTGGGGCCGATCCGGCGGGCATGCCGTCCATCCGGCGCCGCGTCGAAGCACTCGCCGGGCGGCTCGAGATCGAGAGTCCGCCCGGCGAGGGCACGCGGGTCACCGCGGAGGTTCCGCGTCGCCGATCCGCATCCACGGCTCGATGATCAGGAGCCCGTTGATCGGCCGCCGTCCGTCGACGTCGCCGAAGACGAGCGAGTCGCCATCGAGGTGCCACGCTGCGATGACATCGGCGGTCCGGAAGCAGTCCGCCGGGCACTCCACGTAGCGGCCATGCACCTCCTCGTCGTAGACGAAGGTCACGACGCCGTCACCGTTCGCCACGAGCCGCCCCGCCTCGAGGACGTGATCCGCGGGCAGCTGCGCGTTCCCGCAGTCGTCGTCGGGGTCGGACAGGACCTGGCACCGGAAGGCGTACGTGCCGTCGAGGATGTCCAGGGTCCAGGTTCCCGGGTAGCCGGGCTCCGCGGAGAGCTTCGCGTTCCGCACCTCGTCCGCGGTCACCTCGACGCGGTAGCGACCGTCCGGCGGCAGGGCGGCATCGCGCTGCTCGGCCGTCGGCTCCAGGGCGCTCGGGTCGTCGCAGCCCTCGGGGATCGTCGGGGTGTAGACCTCAGGGTGCCGTTCGGCCACCGAGAGGACGACCTCGAGCAGTTCCGCCTCGTCCGGGTCGTTCGCGAGTCCATCGAGGACCGGAGCCGCTTCCGCACGCAAGGCGTCGATCGACGCGTCGCCGGCGAGGACGAACCTGACATCGTTCTCGCAGAGTTCCTCCGTCGCGACCGATTCGTCGTAGTCGCCCGACATCGATTCCTCGACGGCGAGTCTCGCCGCCGATTCGATCCATTCCCGCTGCTCGTCCGGCAGCGACTCGAGCTTCGCCCGATTCATGGACAGGACGAGCACCTTCGGCCAGAGCACGACATCGGCGGCGACCCACGGAGCCTCCGTGGTCAGGCCGATCTGCTGGTAGTGCCGGATGTCGAACTCCGCCCCGTCCAACCCGCCTGCACGAAGCTGATCGGACCAGTTCGCGCCGGCCACGACCGCGCGACCCCCGAAGGACTCGACGGCGAGCTGCTGCACGGGAGAGTTGAACACGCGGAACCGCACCCCGTCCCAGTCCGCCGGCTCGAGAAGCGGGCCCTCGGCCGAGAAGGGGCGACGAAGCGGTCCGATCAGCAGGCCCAGCGACTCCAGTCCGGCCTCGTCGAGTCGCTCCGCGATCATCTTCGGGGCCTCCCCCTCGATGAGCGCGCGCTGCGCGTCGTAGCTCATCAGCTGCAGCGGTGCCTCGACGGCACGCAGACCGTCGATGCCCGCGGCCGCGAACGCGCGCGTCGCGGGCCAGGCGAGGTCGACATCCCCGTCGACCACGGCCTGGACGAGGTCGGCCTCCGCCTCGGGACCCCCGTCCCCGTACCCGGTCTCGAGGACCACCTCGATGGCGCCGCCGCTCTCCGCCTCGAGCGCGTCCATGAACGCCGAGACGCCGACGAGCTGCCCCGTGGGGTTCACCTCCCCGTCGATCGTCGCGATCCTGAGCGTGAGCGTCGACGATCCGGTGCGATCCGCACCGGTCGCGCACCCGGCGGTGAACGCGACCGCAGCGACGGCGACCAACATGGTGGCTCTCGTGATCCGCATCATGACCACCCCTCCCCGATTCTGGACCCGATGCGTCGAGACTCGCCACCGATCCGGCGGGCGGGCACCGTGCCGGCGCGGTCTCCGGCCGGGGAAAACACGGAACCCTCGCACGACGCCGATCGCTACGATCGCACCATGACCGCACGGTCGGGGGTCCGCGACCCCTGGGACGGTCCTCGGACCGATCCATCCGACGATGCGTCGCCGCGACGAGCTCCGGCCGCATCCGGCCTGATCGCGGCCGCCGTGGCGAGCGCGGTCGCCGCGACCGCCGCGACCGGCGTCCTGCTCTACGCGATGCGATCCGATCGGCTGGTCGCCCGTGAGCCGCTCGTGGCCTGGGCCGAATCGCTCGCGATCGCGCTCCTCGTGGGCGGGGCGTGGCTGTCGGCACGACGCCCCGTCCTGGCCGGCGCCTGCGCGGTCGCGACGGTCGGCATCGGAGTGCCCGTGCTCGCCGGGGCATCCGTCGCGCCCGCGGTCGCGACCACCGTCGGGATCGGGCTGGCGCCGCTGACGGTCGCCGCTGCCGCGGTCGTGACGATGGAGTACGCGGGACTCGGTGGTCGGTCCGTCCGCGCCGTGCTCTGGGGTGTCGCATCGGCGGCGGCGGCGTTCATCGTCATCACGGTCGACCCGATCGACGAAGCCTCGTGTCTTCGCCGGTGCCCCGACGTGGCCGGTCCGATGTCGGGACTCGTCGGCTCGGACGTCGCCGTCGCGTTCGGGGCGATCGCGTCGCTCCTCTGCGTGGCGATCGCCGCCGGTGCGGTGGCCCGTGGACGCCGTGGCCTCACCGGGGCGGCGGGCCCGGCGGTGATCGCGGCGGTGACAGCGGGCGCGGTGATGGCGGTCGGGCAGGTGGTCAGGGCGGCCTCGTGGGGACACATCGGTGCGTGGCCGTGGGGCGCGGCCGCGCTGGCCGCGGGCGCCGGGCTCCTCGGCGCGACCGTCGTCGCGGAACGTCTCGATCGGATCCGCACGACGGCCGACGTGCGCCGGCTGGCGCAGCGGCTGCGGGTGCGAGGGGCCGGGCGAGCCGTGTTCCCGTCGCTGGACGAGCCGGGTTGGCTCGATGGCGACGGCTCGTCGGTGGATGACGTCTCGGGGTTCCGTACGGAGGTCTCCGACGACCTCGGCGTGATCGCCAGGCTCGCACTCGGCCGTCGCGACCGCTCCCTGCGCGCCGCGGACCTCGACCCCGCCGACCTCCTCGCCATCCGCAACGCGCGGATGACGGCATCCGCCCTCGCCCGAGTGCGCTGGCTCGAGGAATCGCGGCGGCTCGTGATCGCGTCGACCGAGCGCGAGCGCGAGCGCGTCGAGCACGACCTCCACGACGGCGCGCAGCAACGGCTCGTGAGCGCCCTCCTGTTCCTCGCCGTCGCACGACGGCAGCTCGGCGACTCCGGGGCGCTCTCCGAAGCGGAGTCGCAGATCAGGACGGCGCTCGAGCGCCTGCGCGCTCTCTCGCACCGACCCCGCCCGCACGACCGAGAGGATGGTCCCAGCACATGACCCGGGAGCAGGGGATCATCCCGCTCAGGATCGTCCTCGCCGACGACGCTCCGCTCATCCGCCGCGGCATCGCCCTGCTGCTCGAGGGCTCGGGCGCCGAGGTCGCGGGCGAGGCCGACGACGCCGCAGGACTCCTCCGGCTCGTCGAGAGCCGGCACCCCGACATCGCGGTCGTCGACATCCGCATGCCGCCGACGTTCACCGACGAGGGGGTCGTGGCGGCGCGGACCATCCGCGAGCGCCATCCGTCGACCTCGGTCATCCTGCTCAGCCAGCACATGGACGTCGCGACCGCCGCCGAGGTGCTCGCCGAGCCGTCCGGCGGCGTGGCGTACCTCCTGAAGGAGCGGGTGTCCGACATCGGCGTGCTCATCGACGCGATGCACCGCGTCCGCCGCGGCGAGGTGGTGCTCGACCCGACGCTCGTGTCCGCGCTCATGCGCGGCACGACCGATTCGCCCATCGACCGGCTCACGCCCCGCGAACGCGAGGTGCTCGCCGCGATGGCGGAGGGCCGCTCGAACGCGGGCATCGCGCACGCGCTCTTCATCAGCGAGCGCACCGTCGAGTCGATCTCGGCGTCGGTGTTCCAGAAGCTCGGGCTCGAGCCGTCCGGGGACCAGAACAGGCGGGTGCAGGCCGTGCTCCGGTACCTCGATCGGTGACGGCCGCCGTGCGCGCTCACACGTGCGGCACGAACTCCTGCCACGCGCGCCGCTTCTTCCGCCTGGGGTCGGCGACGACGCGGTCGACGGCGTCGAACACGAGCGTCCGGCGGTCGCCCTCGTCGTAGCGCGGCCAGTCGGGGCCGGGTGCGCCGGATGCCGCGAGGCCGGCCCAGTGCGCCTGCATCCGCCGCCCGACCGCGCGGAACATGCGCCGGCCGCCGAGCAGCGTCAACCCGGCCCCGACCGGGGTGTCGAACTTCTCGAACAGCGCGAACAGCTCGAGGCCGTGGGTCGCGTCGAGGCCGAGCCATCGCGCCGCGCGCGGCGCGGCGTCGAACCGGTAGCACCAGGTCGGCGCGTAGCGGGAGTGCCGCTCGGCGACCTTCACGCTCGGGAACCAGAACGTGAAGTCGCCCGCGAAGTCGGCGGCCGCGCGGCGCTCGGGCAACCCGGGGTAGCGCGCCTTGATCGCCTTGCGCGAGCGCTTCGCGGTGTTGGCGAAGATGGCGCGGATCCGCGGCTTCGTGGTCGGCAGGATGTCGATGCGCCCCTCGAACAGCGAGCCCTCGCGGTCGTTCGTGCCGATGACGAGCGGCACGCGGTGGGCGAGCCCGTCGCGGAACGCGTCGAGCGGTCGGTGCGGCAGGAAGTCGCCGTCGATCACGGGCGCGAGCGCGATCGTGCCCGGATTCTCATCCGGCGTGCGGACGGTGAGCTCGGTCGTCGCGTCGGCCAGGCGCATCGGATCGGTCGAGCGCAGCATGGCCGCGGCATCCTCGGGCGCCTCGCTGTCGAGGTCGTCGTCGTCGACGAGTCGGGCGAGGATCCGCACGTACTCGGCCGCCCACTTCTGCGCGATCTCCGGCGCGTAGACGGCGTTCGCGGGCGAGCTCTGCGCGATCGCGCGCGAGAAGAGCCCCTCGGCCGCGGGCACCGTGAGCAGCGTCGTCACCGAGTTGCCGCCTGACGACTCGCCGAAGAGCGTGACGCGGTCGGGATCGCCGCCGAAGGCGCGGATGTTGCGGCGCACCCACTCGAGCGCCGCGACCTGGTCGCGCAGTCCCAGGTTCACCTCGAACGGATGCCCCGGGCGCGAGTACGCGCGGAAGTCGAGCCAGCCGAGCGCGCCGAGCCGGTAGTCGATGCCGACGTAGACGACGCCGTGCTCCCGTGCCATCCGCTCGCCCTGCCTCGGGTACTCGGCGGCCGAGCCGACGCTGTAGGCGCCGCCGTGCACGAACACCATGACCGGGCGGAGCCCGCCGTCCTCGCCGTCGGCGTCCGGCGCGGTGACGTTCAGGTGCAGGCAGTCCTCGCTGCGCTCGAGGTGCTCCTCCGCGCCCAGGAACTGCCCCCGCCGGTGCTGGGGCGCCACGGGCCCGAAGGCGGCGGCGTCGCGGATGCCGCCCCACGGCGCGGGTGCCGCGGACGCCCGGAATCGCAGGTCGCCGACCGGCGCCGCGGCGTAGGGGATGCCGCGCCACTGCCGCGTCCCGCGCCTGCGCCGTCCTCGGATCGCACCGCCGTCGAACTCGACGATCATCGACCGGTCCGCCCGCGCCCCCACCGACATGACCACGACCGTAGGTCGCCCGGGTGAACGGGCGGTGGCGGATGCCGCGGCCTCCGTCGCATCGCAGGCTCGTGCGGTGTCGGCGGGATCGGGCAGACTGCACTGGTGAGCGGCATGACGGGCTTCTGGAACGCGCTCCCGACCGAGGGCAGGTGGCTGCTGTCGACCGTCGCCATCCAGACGCTCGGGCGCGGGCTCACGCTCCCGTTCACGATCATCTACCTGCACGAGGTGCGCGGCTTCGACCTCGCTCTCTCGGGCGCGCTCATGAGCGTCATCGCCGTCACCGCGCTCGTCGTCACGGGTCCGGGCGGCACGCTCATCGACCGCTACGGCGCGCGCTCGGTGCTCCTCGTCGGCCTCACCGCCATGATCGCGGGCTGCGCCCTGCTCGCGTACGCGACCCATCCGGCGGTCGCGGCGATCGCGCTCGTGCTCATGGGCGTGAACTTCGGCGTCTCGTGGCCGGGGTTCAACGCGCTCATCGCCACGGTCGTCGACGGCGAGATCCGGCAGCAGTACTTCGGGATCAACTTCGCCCTCGTCAACCTGGGCATCGGCGTCGGCGGGATCATCGGCGGGTTCACCGTCGACGTCGACGAACCGGCGACGTTCACGACGATCTTCCTCGTCGACGCGGCGAGCCAGCTGATCCCGATGGCGCTGCTGCTCGGTCCGCTCCGGCGCGTCCGCACGCAGGGCTCCGGCGACGACCGCGCCGAGGACGGCGACGCGGTGAGCTACCGGGCGATCCTCCGCCGCCCGGCGATCCTCTGGCTGACCCTGCTCACCTTCATCGCGATGTTCATCGGCTACGGCCAGATGGAGGCGGGGTTCCCGGCCTTCGCCCGGCAGGTCTCCGAGGTCTCCACGCAGGTCGTCGGCTTCTCGTTCGCGGTCAACACGGCCGTGATCGTGCTGCTCCAGTTCACGGTGCTGAAGCTGATCGCGGGCCACCGGCGCACGCGCGTGATGCAGGTCATGGCGCTCGTCTGGGCCGCGTCGTGGCTGGTCCTCGGCGCGACGGGCCTGCTCCCCGGCTCACTCGCCGCCGCGATCGGCGTGCTCGCGTTCATGGGCGTCTTCGCCTTCGGCGAGACCATGCTGCAGCCGACTGTGCCCGCGATGTACAACGACCTCGCGACCGACCGGAACCGCGGACGGGTGAACGCCGTCAACGCCGCCGCGTTCCAGGGCGGGGCCATCACGGGCCCGATCGCCGCGGGCCTCCTGCTCGACCAGGGCTGGGATGCGGGGTACATCGCGACGATGGTGGCCGGCTGCGTGGCGATCATCGTGCTCGCGATCGCCCTCGAGCGCCGGGTGTCCGCCGCCGCCAACGGCGTGCCGGAGCCGGCGGCGGTCGTCGAGTAGCCGAGCGGCCGAGGGTGCGGGAATCCCCGCCGGACGACCGCGCGACCACGGCGGCCCCGCAGAGACAGCACGGATGCGTCGATCCGACGGGTCGCCGTACCGTCGTCGCGGTCCGGACTCGTCGGGCCACGCGGTGCAGAACCGCGCGCGTGATCGGAGGATCTCATGCAACGCAGGATCACTGTCGCAACCGTCGCCGCACTGCTCGGGGCGGCCGTCATCGCACCCGCCCCGGCATTCGCAGCCGGACCGCCCGAGGTGGACCACTTCGTCGAGACCGAGAGCCATATCGAGCAGGAGGCCCACGGCCCCGACTGGTGCGGCGGCGCGGTCGCGTTCGACGTGCTCTGGGATCGGCGGACCGAGGGGACCTTCGTCGGCCGGACGCGAGGGAACGGCCTGTCGTACGGCCTCGCGAACTTCCGTTCCGTCGAGGTGTACACCAACGTGGAGAACGGGAAGACGTACACGATCCAGTTCCGCGGCGGCGACCGTGAGAGCTCGATCGTCGACAACGGGGACGGCACGCTCACCCTCACGGTCACGGTGACCGGCAGCACGCAGTACACCGGCCCGGACGGCCGACGCGTGTTCCTCGACGCCGGCGCCTTCTCCTTCTCGTTCCTGATCGACCACAACGGAACGCCGGGTGACCCCTCGGACGACCTCGAGCTCGAGTTCCTCGGGATCGACGGTCCGCACGGGCGGTTCGACACCTGGGACCGCGACCTGTGCGCGGACATCGCCACGCTCCTCGGCTGACGACGCCCGGGCACCGGGGCCGCGCGGTGATCGCCGCCGCGGCCCCGACGGAGGGGCAGCTCAGTCCTCGACGATCTCGGCGTCGATGACGTCGTGGTCGCCGCCCTCCGGCACGTCGCCCGGCTCGGGCGCGCGCGTGACCGAGAGGTGCTCGCCGTCGTCGGCGAGGCCGACCACGACCGTGTCGCCGTCGCGGATCTCGCCCGCGAGCAGCGCCCGCGCGAGCCGGTCGGCGACCTCCGTCTGGATGAGCCGGCGCAACGGCCTCGCCCCGAACAGCGGGTCGTACCCGCGCTCGGAGAGCCACGTGCGCGCGTCGGGCGTGACCCCCAGCTCGAGCCGACGCTCGTGCAGCCGGGCCGTGAGCCGGTCGATCGAGAGGTTCACGATCTCGCCGAGCTCCTCGTGCGTGAGCGCCGAGAACACCACGAGGTCGTCGAGGCGGTTCACGAACTCGGGCTTGAACGCCTGCCGCACCGCAGCCATGACCGCCTGCTCCTTCTCGTCCCACGAGAGCGTCGGATCGATGAGGAACTGCGAGCCGAGGTTGGAGGTGAGCACGAGGATCACGTTCCGGAAGTCGACCGTGCGGCCCTGACCATCCGTCAGCCGCCCGTCGTCGAGCACCTGGAGGAGCACGTCGAACACCTCGGGGTGCGCCTTCTCGACCTCGTCGAACAGGATGACCGAGTAGGGACGCCGGCGCACGGCCTCGGTCAACTGCCCGCCCTGCTCGTAGCCGATGTAGCCGGGAGGCGCGCCGACGAGGCGCGCGACGGAGTGCTTCTCGCCGTACTCCGACATGTCGATGCGCACCATGGCGTGCTCGTCGTCGAAGAGCACCGAGGCGAGCGCCTTGGCGAGCTCGGTCTTGCCGACGCCGGTCGGGCCGAGGAACAGGAACGAGCCGGTCGGCCGGTCGGGGTCGGAGACGCCGGCTCGCGCGCGGCGGACGGCGTCGGCGACAGCCTCGACGGCGCGGCGCTGTCCGATGACGCGCCGGCCGAGCTCCTGCTCGAGGTGCAGCAGCTTCTCGGTCTCGCCCTGCATGAGGCGGCCGACGGGGATGCCGGTCCACTGCGCGATGACCGCGGCGATGTCCTCCTCGGTCACCTGCTCGTTGACCATGCGCGGCTCGTCGGGCGCCTGCTCGGCCTGCTCGGCGGCCTCGAGGTCGCGCTGCAGCTGCGCGATGGTCTCGTACTCGAGCTTGGACGCGCGCGCGTAGTCCGCCTCGCGCATCGCGCGGTCGCGCTCGGTCATCGCCTCGTCGAGCCGCTTCTTCAGGTCGCCGACGCGGTTCAGCGACATCCGCTCGCGCGACCACCGCTCCTCGAGCGCGGCGAGCTCGCGCTCCTTCTCGACGAGCGTCTCGTGCAGGCGCTCGAGCCGCTCCTTCGACGCGTCGTCCTTCTCCTTCTTGAGGGCGAGCTCCTCGAGCCGCATGCGGTCGACCTGGCGCTTGAGCTGGTCGATCTCGACCGGGCTGGAGTCGATCTCCATCTTGAGGCGGCTCATGGCCTCGTCGATGAGGTCGATCGCCTTGTCGGGCAGCTGGCGCGCGGTGATGTACCGGTTCGAGAGCGCGGCCGCGGCGACGAGCGCGGCGTCGGTGATCGTCACGCCGTGGTGCGCCTCGTACCGGCCCTTGAGCCCGCGCAGGATCGCGATCGTGTCCTCGACGCTGGGCTCGCCGACGAACACCTGCTGGAAGCGGCGTTCGAGCGCGGCGTCCTTCTCGACGTACTCGCGGTACTCGTCGAGCGTCGTCGCGCCGATGAGCCGCAGCTCGCCGCGCGCGAGCATCGGCTTCAGCATGTTGGAGGCCGCGACCGAGCCCTCGCCGCCGCCGGCGCCCATGAGCAGGTGCAGTTCGTCGACGAAGGTGATGATGCGCCCTTCGGCGTCGTTGATCTCCTTGAGCACGGCCTTCAGGCGCTCCTCGAACTGGCCGCGGTACATGGCGCCCGCGACGAGCGCGGAGATGTCGAGCGCGACGAGCTGCTTGTCCTTCAGCGAGTCGGCGACGTCGCCGGCGACGATGCGCTGGGCGAGGCCCTCGACGACGGCCGTCTTGCCGACGCCGGGCTCGCCGATGAGCACGGGGTTGTTCTTGGTGCGCCGCGTGAGCACCTGGCTGACACGACGGATCTCGGCGTCGCGGCCGATCACCGGGTCGAGCTTGCCCTGCTTCGCGATCTCGGTGAGGTTCACGCCGTACTGTTCGAGCGCCGACTTCTGCTCCTCCTGCGAGCTCGGCGCGCCCTGCATGTTCGCCAACGGGGCTCCTTTCGACAAAGTTGAGTGTACTACGCTCAACTTGTCATTCGTGAGCCCTGTTCCGGATGCCCCGGGAATCGCGAGCGGGCTGTGCGCGTTACCGTGGAGCACGGACCCGAACGAGGAGGAGACGGATGCCGCTGCAGGGCGACTACGCGCCGAGCACATCGAAGTGGGCGCGCGACCAGGCCGAGACCTACGAGGCCACGGAGGGGCGCGAGGCGAACTCGCTGCGCGGCCGTCCCGTCATCGTGCTGACCACGGTCGGCGCGAAGAGCGGGAAGCTGCGCAAGACCGCGCTCATGCGCGTCGAGCACGAGGGCGAGTACGCGGTCGTCGCGTCGCAGGGCGGCGACCCCGAGCACCCGTCGTGGTACTTCAACATGAAGCAGCAGCCGCACGTCGAGCTGCAGGACCGCGCGGTCAAGCGCGACTACCTCGCGCGCGAGGTCACGGGCGCCGAGAAGGACGCCTGGTGGTCCCGCGCCACCGAGGTCTGGCCCGACTACGACGGCTACCAGACGAAGACCGACCGGGAGATCCCGATCTTCGTGCTGTCGCCGTTCGAGCCCGGATCGGACTGATCCCCGGGCGTCACAGCCACTGCATCGTGAACGCGCGGCCGAGCACGCCGCGCAGTCCGGGCAGCCCGAGCACGCGCACCGCCGCGTTGCGCGTCCGCAGCCGCACGCCGGTCGCGGGCGCGCCCATCCGCATGTTGAACGCCGCCTGCCGCGTCGCGCGGAGCGCGGCCGCGCGCCGCGACCGGTCGTAGGCCGCGAACACGTCGATCGGGGCGGCCGCGGCGAGCGCGGCGGCGAGTTCCCGGTCGAGGTGCACGGCGTCGCTCCATCCGAGGTTCATGCCCTGCCCGCCGATCGGGCTGATCTCGTGCGCGGCGTCGCCGACGAGCGCGACCCGGCCGGAGGACATCGGGTGCGCGACGTGCTGCGCCGCCACGAACGCGGTGGGGCTGGTCGCGGCATCCGTGTCGAACGACGACCCGGTGCGCGATTCGACGACGGTCGCGATCGCGGCGGCGTCGAGCTCGGCGGGCTCGCGTCGCACCCGAGCGACCCAGCGACGCCGGCCGCCGGGCATCGGGAACGACTCGACGACGCCGGCGGGCTCGAAGTGCAGCAGTGCGGTCTCGGGCGCCCCCGTGTCGTCGCGCGTGTCGCACATGACGTACGAGGCTCGGCCCCGGCGCGGCCTCCAGTCGGCGCCGATGAGCGAGCGGATGCCGCTGCGAACGCCGTCGGCGCCGACGGCGTAGCGCGCCGGCACGTCGAGCTTCGCGTCGCCGTCGACCGCGTGCACCACGAGGTGCGTCCCCCGATCGGTGACGCCGGTGACCTCGACGCCGCGGCGGAGCGAGACGGTGCGGGCGCCGTCGATCCGCTCCTCGAGGAGGGCCTCGACCTCGAGCTGCGGCAGCGAGTGCACCATCCCGGAGCGCGGGAACCGGAGGCGGCCGAGCGTTCGCCCGTCGCACGTGACGCGGCCGTCGCGGATGACCACGGCCCGGCGTCGCACCTCGTCGCCGACGCCCGCGGCTGCGAGCGCGCGGAGCCCGGGCGGGTGGATGCCGATCGCGCGCGACGGGGTGGCGGCCGGGTCGGGAGCGTGGCGCCGTTCGAGGACGACCGCGTCGAGGCCGCGCCGCGCCAGCAGGCACCCGAGCAGCAGCCCCACGGCGCCGCCGCCGACGACGACCACGTCGTGCATCGGCCGCGCGCCGGACCCCGCCTCACTCATCGGGGATCTCGCTGCCCCACACCAGTTCGAGCCGCGACGGGAAGCTGCGCTTGACGCGCCAGCCCGGCGGGAGGGCGCGCGCGAGCTCGGGCACGGTGTGGCTGCGCCGGATCGAGGTGAGCCCGTCGGGGCGGATGTACGAACCCGCGAACACGTTCCAGGCGAACGGCAGCGTCGCGGCCCAGAACCCCACGTAGGCCCCTCGGCTGCGCTCGATGTCGCCGTGCACGCCGATGCCGCCCGGCGCGACGAGCCGTTCGGTGTCGGCGAGCAGCGCGCCGAGCTCGGCCGCGCCGAGGTGGTGCAGCACGTGGTTCGACCAGACCACGTCGAAGGTCTCGCCCTCGGCGACGAGGTCGGCGGTCGTCGCCACCCGGACCTGGAATCCTCGCGTCGCGAAACGCGACGCGGCCGCCACGGCACGCTCGTCGGGGTCGATCGCGACGACCTCGAGCCGCAACCCGTCGCGCCCGGCGAGCTGGAGGATGCGGAAGGGCAGGTCGCCGCCGCCCGCGCCGATGTCGAGCAGGCGCGCCCGGTGCGTCGTCGCGAGGTGCGGCCGCACCCACTCCTCGTACACGGCCGCGGGCCGCGACACGATCCGGTTCACGAGTCCGAAGCGGTGGAACGTCCGTTCGAGCGCCGCGGGATCGGCGGCCGGGTCGTCCATCAGCTCGCGCGCGTCCACGTCCCGGTGGTCGAGCGTGGCGAGCGCGTGCAGCAGCCCGGGCTCGCGGCCGTCGGGTCGCGGCATCCGTCAGCCCTTCACCGTCATCAGGGCGGACTCGACGGTGAGGCCCGGTCCGAAGGCCATCGCCGCGACGCGGTCGCCGTCCTCGGAGGATGCGCGGTCGAGGATGTTGCGGAGCACGAACAGCACGGTCGCGCTCGACATGTTGCCGAAGTCGCGCAGCGTCTCGCGCGCGGGCTCGAGCTGCGGCTCGGTGAGCCTCAGGCGCGACTCGACCTTGTCGAGGATGCTGCGCCCGCCCGGGTGGATCGCCCAGTGCGCGACGCGCTCGCCCGCGGCATCCGTCGCCAGGCCCTCGGCGAGTTCGTCGTCGGGCGCGAACAGCGGCTCGAGCGCCCCGGTGATGTGGTCGTCGATGATCGCCGGGATCGCATTGGAGAGCACCATCTCGAAGCCGTGGTCGCCGATCTTCCAGGCCATGTCGCCCTCGCCCACGGGCGTGATGCGGGTCTCGAACCGGTCGAGGGCGAACGCGCGCTCGCCCTCCTCGAGCGGTCGCGCCGTGACGATGCCCGCTCCCGCTCCGTCGGCGAAGAGCGACGACGCGACGATCGTGTCGGGGTCGTTCGACGAGCGCAGGTGCAGCGTGCAGAGCTCGACGCTCACGACGAGCACGACCGCGTCGGGGTCGGCCTCGCAGAACTGCGCGGCGTTGCGGAGCGCCGGCATCGAGGCGTAGCAGCCCATGAAGCCGAGGTGGTAGCGCTGCACGGCCGGGCCGAGCCCGAGGTCGCGCACGAGCATGTAGTCGGGCCCCGGCGCGTAGAACCCCGTGCACGAGACGGTCACGACGTGCGTGATGTCGGATGCCTCGATGCCGGGCGTCGCTTCAATGGCGCGCCGACCCGCCTCGAGGTACATCTTCGTCGCCTCGGTCGCGTAGATCTCGTTGCGCGCCTTCGTTCCCGGCATCAGCAGCTCGCCGGAGACGCGGTCGAAGAAGATCGGCTCGTCGTCGCGTTCGTCGAAGGTCAGCTCCTCGAGCACGCTGTAGCGACGGTCGATCCCCGACACGTCGAACGACGTCGTGATGATCCGCTGCGCGAGCCGGTTGAGGCCCGGCTGCGCGGCGAACACGTCGCGGACGGCGGGCTGCGGCAGCACGGTGGCGGGCACGGCGGTCGAGAGACCCCGCAGGTGCACCCCCGCGCTCATGCCGTCGTCCTCGGATCGGTTCGTCGCTGCGGCATGGGTGCCCCCTTCCCGCTTGCAGACTAGCCGCGCCGACCATCGCCGATCCAGCATCGCGGGCGCATCCACGGCTCGCGTTCAGCCGGCGCGCTCCGCGGCCCACGCGAGCGCGTCGCGGTGCGCCGTGCGCACCGTCTCGCCCAGCCACTCGGTGCCGCGGTACACGCCGTCATCGCCGATCACCTCGGTCACCCCGCCGTGGCGCAGCTGCGAGGCGACCTCCTCGGTGGTCACGATGAGCCGGAGCGCCGAACCCCGGTCGCGCAGGTCGACCGCGTACCGGCGCAGCACCTCGACGAGCGAGAGCCCGAGCTGGTCGACGCCGCGCAGGCGGAGGATCACGACCGAACCGGTCGACGTGGGCTCGACCCGAGGCAGGCGCGACTCGAAGACGGGCGCGCTGGCGAAGAACAGGCTCCCGTACGGCTGGACCACGACGACCTCGTGCGCCGGGACCACCTCGACCGGCTCGGTCTCCCGGATCCGCCCGTCCGGCCGGAACTCCACCTGCCGGACCCGGATCCGGTTGGACTGCTGGACGACGAACATCACGATGCCGAGCCCGACGCCGACGAGCACCGCGTACTGCAGCGGGATCAACAGCGTGAGGACGAAGGTGACCGCCATCACCGCGATCTGCACCGCGCCGGTGCGCGCCACCGAGACGACCTTGGCCGGCTTGATCGACCCGATGCCGACGACGATGAGCAGCGCGGCCAGGGACGGCATCGCGACGAACGCGACGACGCCCGAGGCGAACAGGATGACCGCGGCCATCACGGCGCTCGCGAACAGCAGGGCGAGCCGGGTGCGCGCACCCGCCGCCGCGATGAGCGCCGACGCCGACATCGAGCCGCCCACCGGCATGCCCTGGAAGACGCCCGCCACGAGGTTGCCGGCCCCCTGGCCGACGAAGTCGTGGGAGGCGTCCGCCGGACGTCCGTCGAGGTTCGGCACGCCGGCCGAGACGGCCGCGCCCTGCACGAGGCCGACGAACGCCAGCGAGATCGCGGGCACGAGCAGGTACGCGACGTCCTCCAGCGAGGGCAGGACCGGCCCCGGGAGCCCGCTCGGCACGTCGGCGATGTCGGCGACGGTGGCGACGTCCCAGTCGAGCCAGAGCGTGAACGCGAAGGCGAGCAGCGAGCCGACCGCGACCGCCACCACGAGCCCGAACGACTTCAGCGGCGTGCGCGTGAGCACCACGATGAGCGCGAGGGAGAGGATGCCGACCACGGTCGTCGGCAGGTCGACCTCCACGACGTGGACGGCGAGGTCGAACGCGCGGAGCACGCGGTTGGCGGCGTCGCTCTCGTAGCCGGTGAGGTTCGCGAGCTGGCCGAGCACGATGTTGACGCCGACGGCGGTCACGAATCCCGTCATCACCGCGGTCGGCACGAACCGGAGGAGGCGACCCCCGCGGAGGAGGCCGGCGACCAGCATGACGATGCCGGTGAGCATCGCGAGCGTGAACAGGGCCCGATCGGGGTCCGCGCGCGAGGCGAGGTCGGTGTCGGCGACGACGAGCGCCATCGCGCCCGTGGCCTGCACGGCCATGAACGAGCTGCTCGTGAAGAACGCGGCCCCCGCCATCCCGAAGAGGTACGCGTAGAGGCCCGCGAGCGGGTTCACGCCGGCGAGCACGCCGCTCGCGAGGCCGTCGGGGACGCTCTCGACGCCGAGCACGACGCCCGCGACGGCGTCCTTCCCGAGCGTCTCGCGCCGGAAGAGCCGTCGCGCGCGCCGGGCGCCGGGGACGCGGGCCCAGGGGGGCTCCGGCCCGGGCTCCGGGCTGGGCCCGGGCTCCGGCGAGCGGCCCGGCTCGGCCGAGGGGTCAGGCTCGGTCATCCGGCGCCGGTTCCGAGGCGGCATCCGCCGTGGCCCCCGCCGGCGGCCCGGCGGCCCGGATCGCCGCGTTCCCCGAGAGCCAGCGCAGCCACCCGTCGCGGTCGCCGAGCAGCGCCTCGCGCGCGGCGAGCGTGAGCGGGATCGACAGGATGGCGCCGAGCGGGCCGATCACGAACGTCCAGAACACGACCGAGAAGAAGCTCAGCGTGAGCGAGAGGTCGACCGCGTCGCTGACGAACTTCGGCTGCACGAGCACCTGCAGCACCACGTTCACGACGGAGTAGACCGCGATCACCACGAGGAGCAGCGGCACGCCCCCGACCACGAACGCGAGCACCGCCGGCGGGATGAGGCCCAGCACGAACCCGATGTTCGGGATGAAGTTCGTGACGAACGCGAGGATCGCCCACACCGCCGGGATCGGGATGCCGAGCGCCCAGAGCGCGAGCCCGTCGATGACCGCGACGATCGCGCCGAACGACGCGTTCACGACGTAGTAGCGGCGGACCGAGGAGTTCAGCGCCCGGATGCGATCGAGACGCGGGCGGATGCCGGCGCCGAAGGCGCGTTCGGCGCGACGGTACCGGGCTGCGTCGGCGGCCATGAAGATCACGTAGGCGAGCACGAAGAACGCGGCCGTGAGGAACCCGAGCAGCCACCCGCCGAGGCCCTGCGCGAGCTCGAGCAGCGCCGACGGGTCGAGCGCCGACGCCGTGGCATCCGCGAGCTGGTCGCCGAGCCCGACCGACGCGAGCCAGGCGGCGACGGATGCCACGGCCGCCTGCAGCTCGTCGACGACGTCGACCACGAGGTCGGCGAACTCGACGCCGGCGAACACGAGCAGGGCGGCGAGCACCGCGAGGATCAGGTAGGCGACCGCGATCACCACGGTCGTCGCCGCCCAGCGGGGCCAGCCGCGACGCTCGAGCGGATGCCGGATCGGGTGCACGATGACGACGAGCACCACGGCGAGCGCGAGGGGCGCGACGAGCTCGCGCGCGAACCAGAGGGCGACGAGCACGAGCAGCGCGGCGATGACGGTCACGCCGGCGCGCAGGCCCGGACCGCTCGCGCCGGCGGGGGCGGGGAGGGGAGGCGCCTGGTCGGTCACGGACCCCACGATAGGCGGCGCCTCCCCTCCCGTGCTCACGGCAGCACGATGTCGAACGACGGATCACCGGGCTGCAGCACCGACATCAGCCGGTCGAGCACGTCGGTGTCGCCGCCGCGCTCGATGCCCGGGCTCTCCCGGTCGCCGCCGACGAGCGCGAGCATGCGGGGCTTCGCCAGGCTCACGGTCGCCTGCGCCGTCGACTCGTCGGCCGCCTTCTCGACGTAGACGAGCACGCCGTTGCGGAGCGTCACGCGGAAGTTCCGGCCGACGTCCGTGAAGGTGAGGTCGAGCGCGAGGTCGAGGTCCCACGCCCTCGGGCCGTCGATGCTGATCGCGATCGCGTCGAGCAGCTGCTCGGGCGAGAGCTGGGCGAGGATCTCCGGGGCCGCGGTGCTCGTGGGCGTGCCGAAGTTCTCGCCGCGCAGCTCGGTCGCGCCGGAGAGGAAGAAGTTGCGCCACGGGCCGTTCTCGGCGCCGTAGGCGAGCTGCTCGAGCGTGTCCGCGTAGAGCGTGCGCGCCGCGGCGTGACCGGGGTCGGCGAACACCGCGTGGTCGAGCAGGGTCGCCGCCCACCGGAAGTCGCCCTCGTCGAACGCTTGCTGCGCGACCTCGACGACGCGGTCGATGCCGCCGATGGCGGCGACGTACCGTTCGGCGAGCGGCTTCGGCGGGTGCGGCCACAGCCGCGCCGGGTTGCCGTCGAACCAGCCCATGTACCGCTGGTAGATCGCCTTCACGTTGTGGCTGACCGAACCGTAGTAGCCGCGCGCGTGCCAGGCGTTCTCGAGCGCGGGCGGCAGCTGGATCTCCTCCGCGATCTCGGCCCCGGTCATGCCCCGGTTGAGCATCCGGAGGGTCTGGTCGTGGAGGTACGCGTAGAGGTCGCGCTGCAGGCCGAGGAACTCGCGGATCTCATCCGCCCCCCAGGTCGGCCAGTGGTGCGAGGCGAAGACCACGTCGGCGCGGTCGCCGAAGCGCTCGATCGCCTCGGTGAGGTACTTCGACCACACGTGCGGGTCGCGCACGAGCGCGCCGCGGAGCGTGAGGAGGTTGTGCAGGTTGCGCGTGGCGTTCTCGGCCATGCACAGCGCCCGCCTGCCGGGGAAGAGGAAGTGCATCTCGGCGGGTGCCTCGGTGCCCGGCGCCATCTGGAACTCGATCTCGACTCCGTCGACGACGTGCGTCTCGCCGGTGCTCCGGATCTCGAGCGTCGGGACGAGGATGCCCGCACGGCCCTTCGACGTCGACTGCCCGAGGCCCGCCCCGACCGCGCCCTTCGGCCCGCGGTCGAGCGAGGCGCCGTACATGTAGCCCGCGCGTCGCCCCATCGCCGTGCCGGCGTACACGTTCTCGGCGACGGCCTCGCCGACGATGCCGAGCGGGGCGATGACCTGCACGCCGCCGGGCCGCACGTCCTCCGGGTCGACGACGCCCAGCACCCCGCCGAAGTGGTCGATGTGGCTGTGCGTGAAGATGACCGCGGTGACCGGCCGGTCGCCGCGGTGCGCGCGGTAGAGCGCGAGCGCGGCCGCCGCCGTCTCCTTCGAGATGAGCGGGTCGATCACGATGACGCCCGTGTCGCCCTCCACGAAGCTCACGTTCGAGAGGTCGAGCCCGCGCGCCTGGAAGATGCCCTCGGCGACCTCGAAGAGTCCCTGCTTCGACACGAGCGTCGACTGCCGCCAGAGGCTCGGGTTCACGGTGTCGGGCGCGTCGCCGGTGATGAAGGCGAACTCGTTCGCGTCCCACACGACGTTCCCGTCGGCGTCGCGGATCTCACCCGGTTCGAGCGCCGCGACGAACCCCCGTTCGGCGGCATCGAAGTCCCGTCGGTCGCCGAACGGCAGCGAGGCGGCGAGCGCCGCCTGCTGCGCCCGGATCGCCTCGGTCGCCTCGTTCTGCTGCATGGTTCCCTCTCCATTCCCCACGTGGTCCATCCGACGCCGAACCGCGACGCCGGAGTCAGAAGTTGCCGATGCCCTTGCCGATCAGCACGGCCCCGATCACGAGCAGGAGGACGGCCATCACCGTCGCGTTGTTGTGCACGAGCCAGCCCCGCAGCCGCTCGAGCGGTTCCGCCATGCGGTCGGATGCCGCGAGGTAGGCGATCACCGGCAGGGCGACGGATGCCGCGGCGATGACCGTGAACACGAGCAGCACCACCGCGGTCGGCCCGGCCCCCAGCGCGGCCGAGCCGATCGCCAGGCCCGCGCCGGCACCGAGCAGGAGGTTCTTCGGATTCACCGCGGCCAGGAGGAATCCGAGCCCGAACGCCCGTCCCGCGGTCATCGAGTCGATCCCGGCCATCCACTTCGGCAACGGCGGCTCGACGCCGGGTGCCGGACGACTGCGCCATTGGCGGAGGGCGAGGAACAGCAGGCCCGCCCCGAGCACGAGCTGCATGACCGCGGTGATCGGCTTCGGGTCATCCGAGTCGCCCTGGGGCAGCACCGCCGAGAGCAGGGTGAACACCGTCGCCGCCACCGCGATGCCGACGACCCAGCCGCCGAGGAATCCGACGCTCGTGGCCCGCGCCCTCGGCGAGAGCAGCATCAGGATCGCGGCGATGATCGGGATCGGGCTGATCGCGATGCCGACCGCCAGCGGAAGGGTCTCACCGATCACTGCGCCCAACGTGTCCCCCTCGTGCTCGGAATCGGTCAGATCTTGATCGGGAACGTCGACAGGATGACGATGCCGACGATGGCGACGACCGCGGCGAGGCCCAGCAGCGTGCGCGCCACCCAGGGCGCGATCTCGCGCTGGGACATGGCGGTCAGGAAGAGCACGAGTGCGAACAGGACCGTGAGCAGCGAGTAGTTGTCGCCGCGCTGGTTGTTCTCGAGCGCCTCGGCGAACTTCGCGTCGGCGCGGGCGCTCAGCTCCTGGGCCTCGAACGTGCCCTCGGGAACGTACTCGTCGCGCGCGAAGGGTGCCCGCTCGACCTGGCCGTCCCGGACCCACGCGTCGTACGCGACCTCGAACTCGGGCGTGAACCGTTCGCGGATGTAGTCCGCCAACTCCTCCTCGCCGCTTCCGGCCGCCTCCACGTAGGCGGCGTAGATGGTGAGGTCGAAGGAGGTCGCCGACCTCGCCTCGCCCTCGGCCGCGGCCGCCTGGATCCGCGCGCTCGACGCCTGGCTGAACGCGATCGACATCTCGCCGCCCCACTTGGACGCCTCGAAGCCGCACCACGCGGTGAGCACGGCGGTGATCGAGAGCAGGAAGACGCCGACGATCTCCGTGGCGCGCGTCCACCCGTCGCGCGTCTCGTGCTCCGTCATCGAGGGTCCGTCAGCCGAGCAGCTTCGCCTTCGCGGCGGCGAACTCGGCGTCGCTCAGGATGCCCTGCTCCTTCAGCGTCGCGAGCTTCTGCAGCTCGGCGACGACGTCGACACCGCCCGCTGCGGGCGCCGGGGGCGGCGGAGGCGGGGCTGCGGCCGCCTGCTGGGCGGCGGCCTGCTGGGCCTGGTACTGCTCGGCCTCCCACTGCTGCTGCGCGGCGGCCTGCTGCTCGGCCTCCTTGTCCGCGTACCTCGCCTGCTGCCGGCGTGCGACGCCACCGCTCACGGCGGTCGCGGTGCCCGCGACGACCGCGGTGCGCGCGGCCATCCCGACCAGGCCCGGTCGTCCCATCCTGCGAATCGGCATGATCTCCCCCTATTCCTCGTAGCTCGCCTCGGCGAGCACCTCGTTGACGACCGTGGCCGGGATGCGCTCGACCTGGAGCACATCGCCGCCCGACGCGGCGAACGCCGATGCGAGCTTCTTCGCCCACAGGAGCTCGATCGCCATGATCGCGCCGGACGTGCCCGGCGGGATCGTGTCGGCGAGCTCGTCGATGTCCTCGTCGCCGATGACACCGGATGCCTCGAGCTCGACGACCGTGAAGCCGGCGTCGTCGCGGAACTCCTCGTACTCGCGCACCGTGACCTCGCCGTCGCCGTCGCGCGAGACGATCAGCAGGTCGAGCAGCCGGATCTCGTCGCCGACCATGAGTTCACCCAGCGCGCTCGCCGTCGCCTCGTCGAGGCGATCGCCCTCGAAGCTCACGACGTAGACGTCGACCGGACCGTATTCGAATGCAGTCATCGCAACCCCCCGATCAGCACCTTAGGGCCGCGGCGCGTGCGGCACCAGACCCGAACCGCCCGGGCGGAGAGAGTTCACCTCTTCCGCGTGGAATCCTCCCGTTCCGAGCCGCCGCAGCGCTAGTGTGACGCTCGGGGGCGGCATCCGGCGTCCCCGTCAACGACTGGAAAGGCTCACCCCCGTGGACTTCGCGAGCAACTTCTGGAGCTTCATCTGGATCTTCTTCTGGAGCTTCGCCTTCATCGCCTACCTGTTCGCGCTCTTCGCGATCATCGGCGACCTCTTCCGCGACCACCAGCTCAACGGCTGGTGGAAGGCCGTCTGGATCCTCTTCCTGATCTTCGTCCCGTTCCTCACGGCCCTGATCTACCTCATCGCCCGGGGCAACGGCATGGCGACGCGTTCGGCGTCCGCGGCCGCGGACGCCCAGGCCGCGACGGACGCCTACATCCGGCAGACCGCCGGCGCGGCGAGCCCGTCCGACGAGATCGCGAAGGCCAAGGCGCTGCACGAGGCCGGCACCATCAACGACCAGGAGTACGAGGCCCTGAAGGCCAAGGCCCTCTCGGGCTCCTGACTCCGACGACGGGGGGCCGGGCACCGCGGTGCCCGGCCCCCCGTCGCGTCCGCGGCCGGTCAGGCGGTCACGGCGACCACGCGCCGGGCCCCGACCGAGCCGCTGTTGCGCAGGAACAGGATGATCCAGCTGAAGATGAGCAGCCCGGCGACGAGCTCGACCGCCGTGAGGTTGTAGTAGCCCGTCGCGAAGAACACCCCCAGCACGACGATCACGCCGACGTACACCCAGCCGAGGATCACGAAGACGCGCGGCATCGAGGGCAGGAAGCGCGGCAGCCCGATCACGATCACCGCGTAGACGACGGCCATGCCCGAGGCGACCGTGTTGTGCAGGAGGAAGAACTCGTCGACCGGGAAGATCCCCACGCACGCGAGCAGGATTCCGATGAGCACGAGGCCGTAGCGGACGAAGTCGCGACCGCGGCGGTCCTTCTCCGTGGTGACCGGCAGCCCCGCCGTCGCGTACCTGGCGACGATCGTCACGATCGCGCCGGCGACGACGAGCGTGAGGTTGAACGCAAGGGCCGAGACGTCGTCGGTCATGCCGAGCGCGCTGAGGTTCATCTGCCACCAGTGCGGGTCGGTGGAGCTCAGCATCGCGGTGAGGACGCCGAACACGAGGAACACGGCGAGCACGATCGACAGCAGCATCGGCGTCATCCGCACCGCGGACAGGAAGCACACGTACGCGGTCAGGGCGAGGGCCACGCCGAACAGCAGCGCGGCGGGGAGCGCGTAGACGGGCGCATCGACGAAGCTCTCGTCGAGCACGTCCGCGAGCGCCACCCAGCCGAGCATCGCGATGACGCCGTGCGCCACGGACAGGGCGACGACGTCGAACCAGTGCAGCCGCGGCGCCTCCGCGCCCCGCGGGCCGGTCGCGCTGCGCGTCGCCGCGGCATCCTCGACGTCCGGGTCGTCCGGCGCCGGGCCGAAGCGCCGACGCAGCAGCAGGCGACCGGCGACGAACGCGAGCAGGGCGACGAGGGCCGACCCGAGTGCGATGAACATGCCGAGCGAGTCGGGACCGGAGATCGCCAGGTCGCGACCCCAGAAGAGCAGGAGGCCGAGGGGCGCGGCCACGACGAACGCGATCGCGCCGACGATCAGCGCCGACGACTCGGTCGACTCGGTCGTGCGCGTGGGTTCCCTCAGGATCCCGACGATCGAGGACGGCTGGGACATCGCTCCTCCGCTCAGCGGTGCCCGTCGCGCCGTTCGCCGGCGCAGGCGCCGGGCCCGCGGCACCAGACTGCCAGCCGCACGGGCGCGATGGCCAGCACCGGCCCGGGAGCAGGGCCGGTGCGAGCGCGGCGCGGCTCAGCGCCTCGCGGCGAGCTCCTTGCCGTGCACCGTCAGCGCGTAGATCACGAACACGTCGACCGCGATGACGATCGCCGACCACCAGGGCTGAAGCGGCAGCACCATGAGGTTCGCCAGGACGCTGAAGGCGGCGAGGATGATCGCGACCACCCGCGCCCAGGCGGCGCCGGCGAGCAGCGCGATGCCGACGAGCACGAGGAAGAGCCCGAGGAACAGGTGCAGCCAGCCCCAGCCCGTCGCGTTGAGGATCAGGAGCTCCCCGTCGGACGGCTTGAGGAAGTACGTGTTGTCCGGCAGCAGGATCGCGATGAGCCCGTAGATGGCGCCGATCGCACCGGAGATGATGATCATCACCCCGGCGAACCAGCCCCAGCCGACCCAGCCGGTGACGTTCGTGTCGGACATGGCGCGCCTCCATCCGGCGCGTCCCGTATGGACGCGCCCCCGCGCATCGTCCTACGGTTCGACGCGGCGACCTCGGGACCTTCGGCCCGTCACCGCCCGATCGGGTCGAGCACCTCGAGCATCGAGCCCTGCACGATGCCGGCCCACTCGTAGGCGGCGCGGAGGTAGTCGTCGCGCTCGTCGTCGGCGGGTTCGGCCTCGTCGGGATCGGTCACGCCGACGCGCTCGGCGAGGATCAGCCGCAGGTCGGTGAGGAAGGTGAGCCAGCCCCACGCCTGCGCCTGGTCGAGCTCGATCTCGACGAGGCCCGCGTCGCGCTCGGTGGCCGTCGCGTCGCGCACCGACTGGGCCGCCTGCCGCTTGCCGTCGACGAGGTTGTCCCGCGTGTACCGCGTGAAGTCGTGCGCGGCCTCCCGGTCGTCCGGGTAGGCGGACGGGAACAGGCGCCCGAGCGCGGGGTCGTCGTCGCCGCCGAGCAGCAGCACCGAGTCGACCTGGTCGGCGAGCTCGGAGAGGAGCATCGCCTCCTCGGTCTCCAACACGATCCGCACGCCGTCGGCGCCGCCCTCGCGTCCGGCGACGATCACGGCTCGGCCTTCGAGACGGTCGCCTGCAGCCCGTAGCCGTGCATGGCGTGCACGTGCCGCTCCATCGCCTCGCGGTTGCCGGATGCCACGACCGCGCGCCCCTCGTGATGCACCTGCAGCATGAGGCGCTCGGCCTCCTCGCGCGGGTAGCCGAAGTAGCTGCGGAACACGTAGGTGACGTACGTCATGAGGTTCACCGGGTCGTCCCACACGATCGTCTGCCACGGCAGGTCGGGCCGAACGGCCTCGTCGGCGACGAGGTCGGACTCGAGCTGCTCGATGGTGGACGTCACGATCCCAGACTGACACGCTGGCGGCTCGCTCGCACGTCCCTTTCGATCCGCCTCGACCCCCGTCGACGTCAGTCCTCGTCGGTCGGCACGGGCCGCCCGAGGGCGTAGGCGACGGCCTGGGACAGGTCCATCGCCATGCCGACCCGGAACAGCGGCTCCAGGTCCTCACGGGTGGGGTCCAGCTCCTCCGTCGAGAGGCCCCGGATCCGGGTGATCTCGTGGTCGACGATCTTGGCGCCCGACGAGTTCCGGAGCCCGCGCACGGCGCCCGCGAGTCGCGCCGCGCGCTCCTCGTCGCCCGCCGCCTGCGCGAGCGCGGCGGCGAGGGAGAGGAAGAGCACGACGGCCGAGACGTCGCGGTGCGGGGCGAAGAGCTCGAGGCCCTCCTCGAGGTAGTCCCACGCCGTCGCGATGTCGCCGAGCCTCGCCGAGAAGATGGCGACCTCGAACATCCCCCACCCCATGCCGAACTCGTTGCCGGCGCTCCGGTAGTGGTCGATGCTGCGGTGGAAGAGCTCGAGCGCCTGCGTCAGGTCGTCGTCGAGGTCCGCGACGGCCAGCCCGCGGCCCCACGTGATGTTCCCGAGCCCGTCCTCGTCGCCGAGCCGGCGGTAGATCGCCTCGCCCTCGTCGTAGAGCCCGTAGACCTCGGCACGCACCTCGTCCGTGACGCCGCTCGTCACGGCGGCCACCGATTGGCCGATCGCGGCGTTGTAGATCGCGTTCGCGATCGCGGCCTGGTCCCCGTGCTCGCGCTGGATCGCGAGGGCCTCGCGATAGGGCGGCACGCAGCGCTCGATCTCGCCCTGCCACCAGTACACGCCGCCGAGCGCCTCGAGGGCCCGCGCGCGATCGAGCGGCTCGCCGCCCGGCAGCGACACCACCGTCTCGAGTCGGCTCCGGCCCTCGTGGAGGTGGCCGCGGGACTGCCAGAACCGCCACGACGCGGCCGCGAGGCGGAGCGCGAGGTCGGTCTCGCCGTGGACGGCCGCCCAGTCGAGTGCGGTGCGGACGTTGTCGTGATCGGCGTCGAACCGGTCCAGCCACTCCGAGCGGTCCTCGCCCAGGACGTGCTCGGCGACCTCCTCGGCCCAGGCGACGTACGCCTCGAGGTGACGCCGGTGCACGGCGTCGGCCGTGCCGCTCGCCTCGAGCTTCAGCAGCGCGACCTCGCGGATGACGTGGAGCGTGCGGAACCGCGCCCGGCCGCCGGGCGCGGCCACCTGCCTGAGGAGCCCCTGGTCGACGAGCTCGGCCAGTCCGCCCAGCAGGTCGACCGGAACGTCGTCGCACACGACCTCGATCTGCTCGAGGTCGGCGCTGCCGGCGAACACGCCGAGGCGCGCGAACAGGACCTGCACGGGCGGGTCGAGGAGGTCGTGGCTCCACGCGATCGCACCCTCGATCGTGCGCTGCCGCTCCGGCAGGTCGATCGTCCCGGTCCCCGGCCGTGCGGGATCGAGCCGCGCGAGGATCTCGGGCACGGGCAGCAGTCGGACCCGAGAGGCGACGAGCTCGATGGCGAGCGGGAGGCCGTCGAGCCCGCGCACCAGGTCCGACACCGCGGCGGCGTTCTCGGGGGTCACCGCGAAGTCCGGCCGCACGGCCATGGCGCGGTCCACGAAGAGCGCGACGGCGTCGGCCTCGGTCACGAGCTGCACGTCGCGCCGGTCCGGGAGGTCCATGGGCTCGAGCGGCATCTCCTGCTCGGCCGCGATGCGGAGCGGCCCGCGGGAGGTGACGAGGAACCTGGAGCGCGGTGCGACCGAGACGAGGTCGGCGACGATCGGCGCCGCGGGGATGAGCTGCTCGAAGTTGTCGAGGATGAGGAGGACCTCGAGGTCGGCCATGCGGTCCAGGAGCGCGTCGCGCGGCGGCCGGTTCCCCGGCGCCGAGTCCTCGCCGAGGGCGCGGAGGATCTGGGACGGCACGACGGCGGGGTCGTCGACGGGTGCGAGGTCGACGAAGAACACGCCGTCGCGGAACTCCCCTCCGACCTCGGCCCCGACCTCGAGCGCGAGCCGGGTCTTGCCCGTGCCGCCCGTGCCGGTGACGGTCACGACGTGTGAGGACCCCAGGAGTTCGCGGACCCGGGCGCGTTCGCGGCGGCGCCCGACGAAGTGCGTGACCTGCGCCGGGAGGTTGTTCGGCACGGCCTCGTGCGACCGCAGGGCGGGGAAGCGGACGTCGAGACCGTCGATGTCGAGCTGGAAGATCGCCTCGGCCTGCGAGAGGTCGCGCAGGTGGTGCCGGCCGAGGTCGCGGAGCACGATGCCGGCGGGCAGCTCGTGCTCGACGAGCGCCGCGGTCGATGCGGAGAGGACGATCTGCCCGCCGTGCGCCGCGGCCATGATCCGAGCGGCACGGTGCACGTCGAGTCCGATGTAGTCGTCCCCACCGAGCAGGCCGAGCCCCGTGTGCAGGCCCATCCGGACCTTCGGGGCGAACCCCTCGGGCCAGACGTGCTCCGCGATCGCCCGCTGCGCGGTCGCGGCCGCCGTCACGGCGTCGATCGCCGAGGCGAAGGCCGCGAAGAACCCGTCGCCCTCGGTCTTGACCACGGTGCCGGCGTTGCCCTCGATGGCCTCCCGCAGGAGTCGGTCGTGCTCCGCGAGCAGCGCGGGCCATTGCGGACCGGCAGCCTCGACCAGTCGGGTCGAGCCCTCGACATCCGTGAACAGGAAGGTGACCGTCCCCGTCGGGAGACGACGACGGCTCGCCGCAGCCGTGGTGGTCACCCTTCGAGAGTGGCACGTCCGGGGGCGTAGCGCATGCCCCAGTTCACGGCATGTCCCCGGAGTCGCGGGTCCACGATGGGCGGGTCGGCGCGCGGCGGACCGATGCCGTGACCGTGAACTTCGGGTTGCGGGCGACCTGTCGCGTCGGCCCGACGAGCCGCTCGAGCAGGGGCCGGTACCGCAGGTGCGAGTTCCACACGCACCAGAGCTCGCCGCCGGGCGCGAGCACGCGGGCGGCCTCGGCGAACAGGTGCGTCGCGATGCCCGTGTGCACCGCGGCATCCGAGTGGAACGGCGGGTTCAGCACGACGAGCCGCTCGCTTGCGTCGGGCAGGTGCTCGAGGCCGTCGGCACGTGCGACCTCGACGCGATCGGCGACGCCGTTGGCGGCCGCCGTGAGCGGGGCGGATGCCGCGGCCGCGGCGCTCCGGTCGGAGGCGCGCACCACGAGCCCCGGGCGCTCGCGCGCGAGCCACGCCGCGACGACGCCCGAGCCGCACGCGAGGTCCACGGCGGTCGCGGCATCCGTCACCGCGTCGCCGAGCACGCCGAGCAGGAAGCGGGTGCCGATGTCGACGGTCGTGCCCGCGAACACGCCGCCGTGCGCCACGACCGCGAGCCCGAGTTCCTCGTCGCGCGCGGCGCGCGGCCAGTGCGTCGCCGAGGCGATCGCATCGGGGCGCGGTCCGGTCGCGACCAGGACGCGGGACTTCTGCCGGGCGTGCGTCACGTCGACGCGCGCGAACCACCGGGCGAGCACGTCGTTCATGGCGAGCGACATGTGCTTGACGCGACCGCCGGCGAACACCCGCACGCCCGGGCCTGCGTGGCGCGCGACGAGCTCGGCGACCTCGTCGAGGCGGTCGAGGGCACGCGGGAGCCGCATGAGCACGACGCGCGCATCGGCGACGAGTCCCGGGTCGAGGGGCAGGCTCGTCGGACGCTCGTCGGCCGCGATCCCCAGTCGCCCGGCGTTCCCGGCGAGTGCGCGTTCGCCCGTGACGGGGTCCTGGTGCACGCGGACGCCGGACGCGCCGGCCTCGATCGCGCCGAGCGCGAGCGCCCCGTACGCGTCGTCGATCACGACGACCGAGCCGGGCCGGGAGGCGACCTCGGCGAGCGCGGACGCCGACTCGTCGAGGATCAGGCGGTCCGCGGCATCCGCTGCCGTCAGCCCGGGCGCCTCGAGGTCGGGGTGGCGGCGCAGCGCATCGAAGTCCACCCCGGCACCATACCCGCGGCGACCGTCGGGAGACGCGCTGCACGGGCGACGTCGGACGTCAAGCCGATGGCGGCGATCAGGGCGGTTTGCTAGCCTCGGCCCCCGAATGCGAGACATGGCGGGGCCACCGGGGGAGCGCCGCGCGGCGAGGGGATCGTCCACGCGGCGTCCGTCGTCTGCGCCGTCCGGGCGCCGGCGCGCCGGCCCGTCGCGTCCGGCCGCGACCTCCGTGCGGTCGCCGGGCCGTCGTCTCGGCACGGCGCTCGCGGCCACCGTCGCCGTGGCCGGATTGCTCGCCACGCTCGCGCTCGCACCGCTCCCCCGCGCCGGCGTTCCGGTCGCCGAGGCCTCCACGACGACCGTCTCGCCGTTCACCGGGGCGACGCAGGAGGTCGAGGTCGACGGCGACGTCGCGCCCGCGAGCGTGTCCCGCGAGGGCTACTCGACCACGACCGGGCCCGAGACGCTCGTCGACTCCGGCACCAACTACGACTGGGCGAAGCTCGTGCTCGTGTTCGGCGACTGGCCGCTCACCGACGAGAACGTGCGGCTCATGGTCGAGTGGATGCGCGAGGAGAACGGTCCCGACAACTGGTGGAACCGCAACAACCCGTTGAACAACGGCTACGGCTCGGGCGGCGGCAGCGGGCTCGGCAGCTACGACACGCTCGTGACGGCGGCCGAGTACGCGGCCTCCAACCTGAAGAAGCGCTCGTTCTACGCCGGCATCGTCGCGGGGCTCGAGGCCGGCACGTCGGCGCATGCCACGGCCCGGGCGATCTGGGCCTCGCCGTGGGCATCGAGCCACTACGGCAACGGCGCGTGGTGGTCGACCGCGCCCGTCCCGGTGGTCGCGGCGCCCGCCTCCGCCTGGGGGCGCTGAGCGTGGGTCGGTCGGGGTCGCTGAGCGCGCCTCCCCCTCTTGCGCATGAGAATCCGGCGGATGGCGCGCCCAGCGCGCCCATCGGGCGGAATCTCATGCACGGGCCCGGGCGGCGCGCGCGGCGCGCGTCAGGCGTCGGCGAGGAGCTGTGACATCCGGTCGAGGGCGCCGGGCACGAGCCGGTAGTACGCCCAGGTGCCGCGCTTGCTGCGCTCGAGGAACCCGGCGGTCGTGAGGATCTTCAGGTGGTGCGAGACGGTCGGCTGGCTGAGGCCGACGGGTTCGATGAGGTCGCAGACGCACGCCTCCTCGCCCTCGGACTTCGCGACGATCGAGAGGAGTCGCAGCCGCGTGGGGTCGGCGAGCGCCTTGAACGACGCCGCGAGCCGCTCGGCGCGAGCGGCGTCCATCGGCTCGGTCACGAGCGGGCTGCAGCACGCGCCCGTGCTCCCGACCGGGCCTCCGTCGACACCGAGGCCGACGCCGACGGGCGTGAGTTCGAAGGTCGTCATGCGACCGATCCTACCTCGAATATTGACAAACTTCGATGAATGAGCGCACACTGGACATCGACGAACTTCGATATGTCGGAAAGGCCCGCCATGACCCTGCTCGACCTCACCCGCCCGGCGACGCGCTCAGAGCGCCTCGACACCCTGCCCGTCGCGATCATCGGCGCCGGCCCGATCGGCCTCGCGGCCGCGGCCAACCTGCTCGAGCGCGGCATCGAGGTCGTGGTCTACGAGGCCGGCGAACGCGTCGGGGCGAGCATCCGCGAGTGGGGCCACATCCGGCTCTTCTCGCCGTGGCGCCTGCTCGTCGACTCCGCCTCCCGGCGACTGCTCGAGGCATCCGGCTGGGAGCACCCCGCAGAGGACCGCCTGCCCACGGGCGCCGAGCTCGTCGAGCAGTACCTCGAGCCGCTCGCCGGGCTCGAGCCGATCGCGTCGCGCATCCGCTTCGGCGTCGACGTGACCGCCGTCGCGCGCGAGGGCATGGACCGCACCCGCACGGCGGGGCGTGCGGCGACGCCGTTCGTGCTGCGCGCGCGCGAGGCATCCGGTGCGGTGCAGGATGTCGCGGCGCGCGCCGTCATCGACGCCTCGGGCACCTGGCGCACGCCGAACCGACTCGGCTCGAGCGGCCTCGACCCGCTCGGGCTCGACGAGGTCGCGGACTCCGTGACGCACGCCCTCCCCGACGTGCTCGGCGCCGACCGCGCCCGCTTCGCGGGCCGCCGCGTGACCGTCGTGGGCGCCGGGCACTCCGCCGCGAACACCCTGCTCGCCCTCGCCGCGCTGGCGCGCGAGGTCCCGGAGACCCGCATCACGTGGGCGATCCGCAACGCCTCGGCCGTGCGCGTCACGACCTCGGAGGACGACGGGCTCGCCGCGCGGGCCTCGATCGGGCGGCGCGTCGACGACCTCGTCGCGGCCGGGCGGATCGAGGTGCTCGATCGGTTCGAGATCGTCCGGCTCGGCCGCGCCGCCGACGGCGGCGTGCGCATCGTCGGCTCGCGCGGCGGCGAACTCGTCGAGCACGAGGCCGACCTCATCGTGAATGCGACCGGGTTCAAGCCCGACCTCGACATGCTCCGCGAGATCCGGCTCGAGCTCGACGACGTGGTCGAGGCGCCGAGGCGCCTGGCGCCGCTCATCGACCCGAACGTGCACACGTGCGGCACGGTCGGACCGCACGGCTTCGCCGAGCTCCGCCAGCCGGAGGACGGCTTCTTCCTCGCCGGCATGAAGAGCTACGGCCGCGCGCCGACGTTCCTCCTCGCGACCGGCTACGAGCAGGTCCGCTCGATCGCGGCCTGGCTCGCCGGCGACGCCGCGGGCGCCGCGAACGTGCAGCTCGAGCTCCCCGCGACGGGGGTGTGCTCGACGAGCCTCGACGGGACGAGCGGCTGCTGCTGACCGCCGCCGAGGTTCGGCCGCGGCATCTGACTTCGACATTGAATAGACCACAGTCTATGCTTTGATCGAATCCGATCGAAGCGAGGTCCCGATGTCCGACACGCCCACCGTCCTGTTCGTCTGCGTGCACAACGCCGGCCGCTCGCAGATGGCCGCCGGCTACCTGCGCGAGCTCGGCGGCGGTCGCGTCGAGGTGCTCTCGGCCGGCTCTGCGCCGAAGGACGAGATCAACCCGGTCGCCGTGCAGGCCATGGCCGAGGAGGGCATCGACATCGCCGGCAACGCGCCGAAGGTGCTCACCACCGAGGCCGTCCGCGAATCCGACGTCGTGATCACGATGGGCTGCGGCGACGCCTGCCCGATCTTCCCGGGCAAGCGATACGAGGACTGGGAGCTCGACGACCCCGCCGGCCAGGGCATCGACGCCGTCCGGCCCATCCGCGACGAGATCCGCCGCCGCATCGAGGTGCTGCTCGGCGAACTCCTCCCGGAAGCGGCCCGCGCATGAGCACCCGCGACGGGCAGCTCGCCCTCGACGACCCGCAGTCGGTCCTGCACCGCGGCGCCGAGCGCCTCGCCGCCCGCTACGACGGCATCGTCAACGCCGAGACCGTCGAGCGGATGGTGTTCGAGTCGTACACGGCGCTCGCGCGCACCGCGAAGATCTCGGTGCACCTGCCGAGCCTGGCCCAGCGGTTCGCCAACGAGCGCCTGACCGCGCTCGCGCAGGCGAAGGGGGCCATCCCCAAGACCGTGCCCGAGGTGCTCTACGTCTGCGTGCAGAACTCCGGGCGCTCGCAGATGGCGGCCGCGCTCACGCGCGAGCTCGGCGCGGGCCGCGTGCACGTGCGCTCGGCCGGGTCCGAGCCGGGCAGCGGCATCCTGCCCTCGGTCGTCGAGGTCATGGCCGAGCAGGGCATCGACCTCGGCGAGGAGTTCCCGAAGCCGCTCACCGACGACGTCGTCCGTGCCGCCGACGCCGTGATCACGATGGGGTGCGGCGACGCCTGCCCCGTCTACCCCGGCAAGCGCTACCTGGACTGGCGCCTCGACGACCCCGCCGAGCTCGACCTCGACGGCGTCCGCCGCGTGCGCGACGAGATCCGCTCCCGGGTGGAACGACTCCTCGGCGAGATCGCGCCGTCGCCCTCGCGCGACTGAGCCCTACGCCGTCGGCGGTCGCTCCGAGTCGGAATCCGCCCCGGTCGCTGCGCCCGCGGCGGACGGGACCGGCTTCGGGATGATCCGGAACTCCGGCGCCTTCGACACCAGCAGCCACGCCGGCAGGATGATCACGCAGAGCCACGGGAGGAGCGCGAGGTCGCCGGCGACCGCGGCGGCGACGAAGAGCGCGAGCCATCCGTCCTTCGCCATCACGAGCAGGATGCCGATGAGCGCGCTCGCGACGCAGAGCGCGATCGGCAGCGACGGGATGAGCGCGTGCGCGAGCATGCCGAGCGCCGCACCCGTGAACGCGGCGGGGAAGATGCGACCGCCGCGGAAGGCGGCGCTCGCCGCCACGACCAGCGCGACGAGCTTGACGAGCACGATCACGACGAGCTGCCCGGCGTCGTAGGCATCGGGGTCCTCGAAGAGCTCCCCCATCTGGTCGAGCCCCTTGAACAGCGTGATCGGGCCGCCGATGAGCCCGAGGAGCCCGAGCACCAGGCCGCCCGCGGTCGCGATGAGGATCGGCTGCCGGAGCGAATGGAACGCGCGGTGCGCGAACGGGAAGAGGAACGCCCCGACGAGGCCGATCGCGACGCCCGCGATGGCGATGACGACGCCCGCGAGGAGGAGGATCGGCGTGGTCGGCGCCGTGGGCAGCGTGAACTGGAGCGGCGGCGCGCCGAGCACGTGCATGGTGCCGGCGGCGGCCGCCGCCGACGCGAGCGGCAGGAACAGCTTGTCCCACAGCGCCCCGCCGCCGCGGACGGCGGCCAGCGTGCCCGTGAAGAGGAGGGCGGCGGCGACCGGCGAGCCGAACAGGGCGCCGATCGTGCCGGCGGCCGCCATGAGCATGCCGAGCTTCGCGCCGACGCGCGGCATCATGCGGCCGAGCAGCGCGACCGTGAGCGCGACGTTCACCGCGATGATCGGGTTCTCCGGGCCGAGGCTCACGCCGCCCGCGAGCGCGAGCGCGGTCACGATGATGAGCCCCGGCAGGGTGCGGAGCTTCAGCGGCTCCGCGACGAGCTCGGTCGTGGCCGAGTCGGGCCCGCCGTGCCCGGGCAGGAACTGGAGCCCGAGGCCGACCGCGAATCCCGTCGCCGTGAGCACGACGACGATCCACCAGCCGTCGGGGTCGACGCCCAGCGCGTCCGGCAGCGCCGTCCACAGCACCTGCTGCAACCCGCCCGCCGCGATGTCGAGCGCGCGGAGGACCAGCGCGCAGAGTGCGCCGATGACGATCGCGGGCACGAGGAGCAGGAGGAGCTGGGCCGGGGTGGGTGCCGGCATCGGCACCTCGTCCGTGTCATCCGCCATCGTCGCCCCCCGATCGCCCCGGCGCGCCGCCCCGCCGGCACGCTAGGCACAGCCTCCCACACCGGTGCGCGGCGCGGCGAGGGCCGGGAGGCGGATGCCTCGGCGGCTCAGCCGCGCTCGAGCGGGCGCCAGACGACGACCGCGTTCTCGCGACGCACGCGGGTGCCCGATCGGAGCGTGACGACCTCGCCCTCCGATCCGGCCGCGAACACGCGGCGCCCGGGACGGTTCAGCATCTCGTCGGCGAGCGCGCGCTCGAGCTCGCGCACGCGCTGTCGCAGCTCGTTCACCTCGTTCTCGAGGCCGAGCACGCGGCGGATGCCCTCGAGGCTCACGCCCTCGCTCGAGAGCTGCTGGATCTCGCGGAGCTGCGCGACATCCCGCATCGAGTAGCGACGCGACTTGCCCGCGGTGCGCTTCGGGGAGACGAGGCCCATGCGGTCGTACTGGCGGAGCGTCTGGGGGTGCATGCCCGCCAGCTCGGCCGCGACCGAGATGACGAACAGCGGGCTCTCGCCGTCGACCTGCATCAGGCGCTCCGGGCCTTCCCCAGGAGGTCCTCGCGGGGGTCCTCGTCGGGCAGCTGCGCCGCGAAGTCGCGCAGCTTCTCCTCGGCGTCCTTCGACAGGTGCGCCGGCACCGCGACCTGGACGACCGCGAGCAGGTCGCCCGTGCCCTTCTTCGTCTCGACGCCGCGGCCCTTGACGCGCAGCACGCGCCCGCTCGGCGTGCCGGGCGCGACCCGCAGCTTGACCGGGTCGCCGCCGAGGGTCGGGACCTGGATGGTGGCGCCGAGCGCCGCCTCGGCGAAGGTCACCGGCACCGTCACCCGGAGGTTCAGCCCGTCGCGCTCGAACACCGGGTGCTTGCGCACCTTCACCGTGAGCACGATGTCGCCGGGCTCGCCGCCGTCGGGCGACGGATGGCCCTTGCCGCGGAGCCGGATCTTCTGGCCGTCGGCGACGCCCGCCGGCACGTTGACGCTGATCTCACGCCCCTCGGCGGTCTGCAGCGTGATGCGGTCGCCCTTGGTCGCCGTGATGAAGTCGAGCGTGGTCGACGCGGTCACGTCGCGGCCCTTCGTCGGGCCGCCGTAGCCGCGGTAGCCGCCGGTCGGCTGGCCGAACCGGCCGCCGCCGAAGAGCCCGCCGAGCAGGTCGTCGTAGTCGCCGCCGGCACCGCCCTGGCGGAAGGTGTAGCGGGTGCCGCCGGCGCCCTGCTGGCCGAACATGCCGCCGAAGACGTCCTCGAAGCCGCCCGCGCCCGCCCCGCCGGGCGCCGTGAAGCGGGCGCCGCCGCCCATGGCGCGGACCGCGTCGTACTCCTTGCGCTCCTCGGGATCGGAGAGCACCGAGTTCGCCTCGCTGATCTCCTTGAACTTCGCCTCGGCCGCGGCATCCCCCGGGTTCTGGTCGGGGTGGTACTTGCGCGCGAGCTTGCGGTACGCCTTCTTGATGTCGGCGTCGCTCGCGTCCTTCGAGACGCCGAGGGTGGCGTAGAAGTCCTTGTCGAACCAATCCTGGCTGGCCATCGGCGCCTCCTTCCTGCTGAATCTAGTGGGGTCCGCCCGGTGGTCGAGTAGGACCGGAGGCCCGTATCGAGACCGGGCCCGGTGGTCGAGTAGGACCGGAGGCCCGTATCGAGACCCGCGCTACCCGACCACCGGTGGGATGCCGCTACGCGGGCGTCTTGACGACGACCTTCGCCGCACGGAGCAGCGTGCCGCCGAGCAGGTACCCGGTCTCGACGACGTCGGCGACCGTATCGACCTCGACCTCGTCGGAGTGCTGCTGGAAGATCGCCTCGTGCCGCTGCGGGTCGAACGGCTCGCCGGCCTCGCCGAACTTCGCGAGGCCCAGCTTCTCGACCGACGCGCGCAGCTTGGCCGCGATCGTCGCGAACGGGGTGTCGCCCTCGAGGTCGCCGTGCTTCTCGGCCCGGTCGAGGTCGTCGAGCACGGGCAGCAGCACCGCGACCGTGGCGCCGATCGCGCGCTCGCGCTCGACCTCGCGGTTCGCCTCGGTGCGCTTGCGGTAGTTGGCGTACTCCGCGGTGACGCGCTTGAGGTCGGCGAGGTGCTCGGCCGACGGGTCCTCGACCTCGGCCTGCGCCGCGTTGAGGATGTCGTCGACGGTGAGGGTCTCCTCGTCGCCGTCGGCGGCCGTGTCGGAGTCGGCAGCCGTATCGGCGTCGACGGCCTCCGGCGAGGCGGATGCCGCGGCATCCGCCCCCGCCTCGGGCGCCTTGCGAACCTCACCCGTCTCCGGGTCGATCCGCCGCGCGCTGCCCTTGGAAGGCTCAGGGCGGATGATCGGCTCGTCCTGGTTCTGGTTCTCGTCCGTCATGGTTACTTCTTCTCGTCCTCGTCGTCGATGACCTCGGCGTCGACGACGTCCTCGTCGGAGGACTCGGCGCCCTCGGCGCCCGACGCGGTCGCGTCCTCGCCGGGGTTCGCGCCCGCCGTGGCATCCGCCTGCTGGCCCTGCGCGTAGATCGCCTCGCCGAGCTTGCCCTGCGACTGCGAGAGCTTCTCGAACGCCGACTTCACCGCGTCGTCGTCGTCCGCCGCGAGGGCCGACTTCAGCGCGTCGACGTCGCCCTGGACCTCCGACTTGACGTCGGCGGGGAGCTTGTCGTCGTTCTCCTTGATGAGCTTCTCGACCGAGTAGGCGAGCTGCTCGGCCTGGTTGCGCGTCTCGGCGGACTCGCGGCGCTTCTTGTCCTCGGCCGCGTGCTCCTCGGCATCGCGGACCATGCGCTCGACGTCCTCCTTGGGCAGCGCCGAGCCGCCCGAGATCGTCATCGACTGCTCCTTGCCGGTGCCCTTGTCCTTCGCGGACACGTGCACGATGCCGTTGGCGTCGATGTCGAAGGTGACCTCGATCTGCGGGATGCCGCGGGGGGCCGGCGCGATGCCGGTCAGCTCGAACGTGCCGAGCGGCTTGTTGTCGCGCGTGAACTCGCGCTCTCCCTGGAAGACCTGGATCGCGACCGACGGCTGGTTGTCGTCGGCCGTCGTGAAGGTCTCGCTGCGCTTGGTCGGGATGGCCGTGTTGCGCTCGATGAGCTTCGTCATGATGCCGCCCTTGGTCTCGATGCCGAGGCTCAGGGGGGTGACGTCGATGAGCAGCACGTCCTTGCGCTCGCCCTTGAGGACGCCCGCCTGCAGGGCGGCGCCGACGGCGACGACCTCGTCGGGGTTCACGCCCTTGTTGGGCTCCTTGCCGCCGGTCTCCTTCTTGACGAGCTCGGAGACGGCGGGCATGCGGGTCGAGCCGCCGACGAGCACCACGTGGGCGATGTCGGAGAGCTTGATGCCGGCCTCGCGGATGACATCCTCGAAGGGCTTCTTGGTGCGGTCGAGGAGGTCGGAGGTCATGTTCTCGAACTGCGCTCGCGTGAGCGTCTCGTCGAGGTTGGCCGGGCCGGACTCGGTGAGCGAGAGGTAGGGCAGCTGGATGCTGGTGCTCATGGAGGAGCTCAGCTCCTTCTTGGCCTGCTCCGCAGCCTCCTTCAGGCGCTGCAGGGCGATCTTGTCCTTCGAGACGTCGACGCCCGTCGTGTCCTTGAAGCGCTTGATCAGGTGCTCGACGATGCGCTGGTCCCAGTCGTCGCCGCCGAGGCGGTTGTCGCCGGCGGTCGCGCGGACCTGGATGGTCGAGAAGTCGTCGTCCTTGCCCACCTCGAGGAGCGAGACGTCGAACGTGCCGCCGCCGAGGTCGAAGACGAGGATGAGCTCGTCCTCCTTGCCCTTGTCGAGGCCGTACGCGAGCGCCGCCGCGGTGGGCTCGTTGATGATGCGCAGCACGTTGAGGCCCGCGATCTCGCCGGCCTCCTTGGTCGCCTGGCGCTCGGCGTCGTTGAAGTACGCCGGCACGGTGATGACCGCGTCGGTGACGGTGTCGCCGAGGTACTGCTCGGCGTCGCGCTTGAGCTTCTGGAGGATGCGCGCCGAGATCTCCTGCGGCGTGTACTCCTTGCCGTCGATCGCGGCCGACTTCCAGTCGGTGCCCATGTGGCGCTTGACCGACGAGATTGTGCGGTCGACGTTGGTCACGGCCTGGCGCTTGGCGGTCTCGCCGACGAGCACCTCGCCGTCCTTGGTGAATGCGACCACCGAGGGGGTGGTGCGGAAGCCCTCGGCGTTCGCGATGACGACGGGCTCGCCGCCCTCCAGGACGCTGACGACCGAGTTCGTGGTGCCGAGGTCGATTCCGACTGCACGTGACATGTGTGTATCTCCTTCTGCCGGGGGTCTCGCGTGGTGCCCTCGGCGATCGGCCCGGCGTTCCCCGCCCGCGGCCGAAGTCAGTGATCGGCGAGACTTGAGCCTCGCCGACTCAAGTGTCGAGCGCGCCCGAATCGATGTCAAGTCGGGACCGCAGAACTTGAGCGTACTTGACTCAACTCTCGGCGAGATCACAGTATTCCGCTGCGCGCCGCGCTGCCGCGCCGGCGCTCCCGCGCAGCGCGTTCCGTGCGTCGTGGCGGGGCCGACGGGCGAACCCGTGCGCGAGGGCTACCGCCAGAGGTTGCCCGAACCTAGAGTTCAGGCACGAGCGACGCACGGGAGAGGGAGACAGCATGGGATCGAGGACGAGACTGGTCGGCGGCATCGCGGTGGCGACGCTGGCCCTGGGGGCACTGGGCGCGGCGGGCGCCGTCGCGGCGCCGGGCAAGCCCGGTGAGTCGCGATACACGTCGGGTTCGTCCGGCGTCGGCGACGCCTACTTCCCCTACGCGGGCAACGGCGGCTACGACGTGCAGCACTACGACCTCGACCTCACCTACACGCCGCCGGGGCCGGACCCGGCACCGCTCGTGGGCGAGTTCGAGGGTGTCGCCACGATCGACCTCGTCGCCACCCAGGACCTCGACCGGTTCAACCTCGACCTCCGCGGGATGGACGTGCACGCCCTCAGCGTGAACGGCAAGCCCGCGGCATCCGTCGCCCCGCCGCTCGCCGGCGCAGAGGTCGACGGCGCCGCATACTGGCATGTGCAGGACGACGCGGCACGTGTCTGGGAGCTCACCGTGCAGCCGCGGCCGAAGCTCAAGGCCGGCCAGCAGGTGCAGGTCGTCGTCGAGTACGGCGGCACGACGACCCGGCCCCGCGACATCGAGGGCGCGCTCTACGGCTGGGTGACCCAGCGCGACGGCGCGATGGTCGTGAGCGAGCCCGAGGGTTCGATGACCTGGTACCCGGTGAGCGACCACCAGACCGACAAGGCCACGTACTCGTTCGAGATCACGGTGCCCGAGGGCAAGGTCGCGGTCGCGAACGGCATCCAGCCGAAGCCCGAGGAGACCGCCGACGGGTGGACCACCTGGTACTGGGATGCCCCGGACCAGCAGGCCAGCTACCTGACCACCGCCTCGGTCGGCGACTTCGACCTTCGCGACGCGTACACGTCCGGCAGCGGCGTGCCGATCATCGACGCCGTCGACACGAAGCTCACGGCCACCCGCCTCGCGACCACGAACGCGAGCCTCGGCTGGCAGGTCGACATGATCGACTTCTTCGAGTCGAAGTTCGGGCCCTACCCGTTCGTCGCCTACGGGTCGATCGTCGACAACGACAGTGTCGGCTACGCCCTCGAGACGCAGACCCGGCCCGTGTACTCCACGCAGGCGAGCGAGGGCACCGTCGCGCACGAGGCCGCGCACCAGTGGTTCGGCAACGCGGTGAGCCCCGAGCGGTGGCAGGACATCTGGCTCAACGAGGGCTGGGCGACCTACGCGACCTGGATGTGGAACGAGGAGCAGGGCAGGAACACGGCGCAGACCACCTATGACAACTGGTACGCACCCGCACGAACCCAGGCGTACTGGGACCTGCAGATCGGCGACCCGGGCGAGCTCGGGCTCTTCCTGACGCAGGTGTACAACCGAGGCGCCGCGACGCTGCACGCGTTGCGGCTCGATGTCGGCGACGACGCGTTCTTCGAGGCCGCCCAGCTCTGGGTCGAGCGCTACGACGATTCGGCGGGCACCTCGGAGGACTTCCAGGCGATCTACGAGGAGGTCTCGGGCGAGGACCTCGACGACTTCTTCCAGGTCTGGCTGTACGACCAGCAGAAGCCGCCGGCCACCTGGACGACGCCGTAGCGACGGGTCCTGGGCGGGTCGTTGTGCAGAACGACCCGCCCGGGCATCCCGCCCGCCCTACGCTGAGCGGATGACCCGACTCACCCACCCGCGCATCGTCGCGCCGGTCGTCGCCGCCTTCCTGGCCCTCGGTCTCGCCGGATGCACCGGCGCCGACCCCGCACCGTCGACCTCGCCCGAACCGACCGCGTCCACCGACGCGCCGGCCGACTCCGCGAGCGCGGAGCCGACGCCCGACCCGTCGGTCATCCCCGCGACCTGCGAGACCGTGCTCACGCCCGACGCCTACCAGAAGCTCGCCGCCGACGGCCTCGAGGCCCGCGCCGCGACGCTCTTCGATCCGATCGCGACAGACATCGCCGACGAGGGCGGGCTCGTCTGCTCGTGGGGCAAGGCGAACACCGACAACGTGGTCGACGTCGCGCAGCTCGCGATCGGCGACGACGAGTCCGAGTGGATCGCCGCGCTCGGCGACGCCGGCTACGAGCCGAACGACGACCCCGTGCCCGGCGGCTACCGCGGGCAGCCCGACGCGGCGAACGGCATCAGCCCCGTGGTCGTCATCGAGGCCGGCACGCTGACCTACGTGAGCTCGCCGGTCTACGCGGCGTTCCTCCTCCCCGCGAGCTGACGCGCGCGAACGGCCACGGCACCGCGCATCCAGCGCGTGCACGGGCGTCGGCGCGTACCCTTGGACCATGCCGACCGACGCCCCCGAGACCCCCGCCGGCTCCGCGGGCATCCGCCAGGTCCGCCCGAAGACCGAGGGCTGGAAGCAGGCCAAGGGCCCCGACGGCCGCCCGCTGCTGCAGTTCGCGTCGCCGAAGCGCGGCAAGCCGCCCGCCCACCTCGCCGACCTCGCCCCGGAGGAGTGGACGGCGAGGGCCGACGAGCTCGGCGTGCCCGCGTTCCGCCTGAAGCAGGTCGCGCGCCACTGGTTCACCCGGTGGACGAGCGACCCCGCCGAGATGACCGACCTGCCCGCCGACGGCCGCGAGGAGCTCGTCGCGGGCCTGCTCCCGCCGCTCCTCACCGAGGTCCGGCGCCTCGAGACCGACCGCGGCGACACGATCAAGTTCCTGTGGAAGCTGCACGACGGCGCCCTCGTCGAGTCGGTGCTCATGCGCTATCCGGGTCGCATCACGCTCTGCGTGTCGAGCCAGGCCGGCTGCGGCATGAACTGCCCGTTCTGCGCGACCGGGCAGGCGGGACTCACCCGCAACATGTCGGCGGCCGAGATCCTGGCGCAGGTCGTCGAGGCGAACCGCGTGATCGCGTCGGGCGCCCTGCACGGCAAGCGCGCCGACGACGGCACGCCCGAGCGCGTCTCGAACATCGTCTTCATGGGCATGGGCGAGCCGCTCGCGAACTACGCCCGGCTCATGCGCGCGGTCCGCGCCATGGCGGCGCCCGCGCCGAACGGGCTCGGCATGTCGGCGCGCAACATCACGGTCTCGACCGTCGGGCTGGTCCCCGCCATCCGCAAGCTCGCCGACGAGCACGTGCCCGTGACCTTCGCGCTCAGCCTGCACGCGCCCGACGACGGGCTGCGCGACGAGCTGATCCCCGTGAACTCCCGCTGGAAGGTCGACGAGGCCCTCGACGCCGCCCGCGAGTACTTCGAGAAGACCGGCCGTCGCGTCTCGATCGAGTACGCGCTCATCAAGGACATGAACGACCACGGATGGCGCGCCGACCTGCTCGCCGAGAAGCTCAACCAGCGCGGCAAGGGGTGGGTGCACGTCAACCCGATCCCGCTGAACCCGACGCCCGGCTCGATCTGGACCGCCTCCGAGGTCGAGGTCCAGCGCGAGTTCGTCCGACGCCTCTCCGACGCGGGGATCCCGACGACCATCCGCGACACCCGCGGCAAGGAGATCGACGGCGCCTGCGGGCAGCTGGTCGCGACCGAGGACGACGAGGCGGCCGCGGCGCGCGCCTGAGCGCTCCGACCGCCGCGATCCCGCCCCGACCCCGCCGTGCAGGAACGATGACCTCCCCGACGACGACCACGCGCCGCCGCGCCCGAACAGGTGCCCGACCGCCCCGGCGGCCGCTCGGGACGATCGGCCTCGCGATCGGCCTCGCCGCCGTCGCGCTGTTCGCGGGGATCCGCATCCTGACGCCGGAGGACCGCGGCGACGCCCTCTCGGACGCGGTCCAGGACTTCGTCACGCTCTCGGCGAGCGTCGTGATCGAGAGCCTCCCGTTCGTCTTCCTCGGCATCGTGCTCTCCATCGCCGTGCAGCTCTGGCTGCCGCCGGACTTCCTCATGCGACGGCTCCCGGCGAACGGGTTCCTGCGGCGCGCGGTCATCTCGCTCCTCGGCATCCTGCTTCCCGTCTGCGAGTGCGGGAACGTGCCGCTCGCGCGCGGGCTCCTCCAGCGCGGGCTGACGGTCGGCGAGTCGATGACCTTCCTCCTGGCGGCGCCGATCCTGAACCCGGTCACGATCATCACGACCTACCAGGCGTTCGGGTGGCAGGACGGCATCCTCGTCTGGCGCATCGTCGGCGGGTTCGTCATCGCGAACCTCGTCGGCTGGGTGTTCAGCCGGCATCCCGACCCGACGTCCCTCCTCACACCGGCGTTCCAGGCGGCGTGCGCCCGCGAGCATGCGGATGCCTCGGCGACGCCGCGGCGCGGCGCGCGCATGTTCGTCGAGGAGACCTCGGCGATGCTGCCCGCGCTCTTCGTCGGGTCGGCGATCGCCGGATTCATCCAGGTCGCGGTCTCCCGCGACATCCTGATCACCCTCGGCCAGAACCCCGTGCTGAGCGTGTTCGCGCTCATGCTCCTCGCCTTCGTCGTCGCCCTGTGCTCGAACGTCGACGCGTTCTTCGTCCTGGCGTTCGGCTCGACCTTCATGCCCGGCGCGATCGTCGCGTTCCTCGTCTTCGGGCCGATGGTCGACGTGAAGATGCTCGCGCTCATGCGCACGACGTTCACGACCCGGACGCTCGTGCAGTTGACCGCGATCGTCGCGCTCGCGAGCGCCGCGCTCGGGCTGGCGGTGAACCTTGCTGCATAGCCTCGTGTCCCGTTGGAAGGGCGTCGCGCTCACCCTGGTCTCCGTCGTCGCCGTCCTGTGGCTCGCGGCCACCGGACAGCTCGGCCTGTACATCAACCCCGACCACGCCGGCTTCGCGGTGACCATGACCGTCGTCGGCGGCATCCTCGCGCTCGCCTCGCTCGCCCTCGCACCCGTGCGGGACGACCACGACCACGACCACGACCACGACCACGACCACGGTGGGGCGGATGCCACGGGCGCGGCCACCCCGCGACGCCGCGTCGCCGCCACCGCGTCGGCGATCGTCGTCGTGGCCGGAGCCACCGTCGCGCTGCTGGTGCTCCCACCGGCGACGCTCACCGCGCGCACCGCGATCGACCGCGACGTCGAGGTCACGGCCGCCGAGCTCGCGGTCGACGCACGGAGCCTCGCCGGCGCGGATCCGTCGACGTTCGACCTCTCCGACTGGGCGCTGATCGCGAACCAGTTCGACGACCCGGCCGAGTTCGCCGGGATCGAGCTCGAGCTCGCCGGTTTCGTCTCGCCCGTGCCCGGCGACCCCGACGACAGCTTCTACATCACGCGGTTCAAGATCACGCACTGCGCGATCGACGCCCAGCCGGTCGGGGTCCCGGTCCACCTGCCGGGCTGGAGGGACCGGTTCGCGGTCGACGACTGGGTGGTCGGCACGGGCGGACTCGTCGCCGACCCCGCCGACCAGGACGGCCTGGCGCTCCTGCCGGGCACGGTGGCGGCGACGGAGGAGCCGGAGCAGCCGTATGTCTACTGACCTCCGGAGCCCGCGCGACGCGGATCGGGCGCGGCGAGCCGACGGTCGCCGGTTCCGGCGCGGACTGGCGGCGACGATCGGCGTGCTCGCCGGGGCGTCGGTCATCCTCGGCGCCGCCTCGCTGACCCAGGGCCCGAAGGTGACCGACGCGGCCATCGACGTCGAACGTGCCACGAGGCTCGCCGGCTCGCGACTCGTGCTCGACCTCAACCAGCCCGTCGACCGGGTCGACGGCGACGTCGAGGTGACGCCGGGCGCATCCTCGGAACTCGAGATCGACGGCAACCGGCTGATCGTGTCGTTCGACGAACCGCTGCCGTACCACGAGACGGTGACGGTGACGATCGACGGCGTGGTCGGCACGGCGCAGCCGGCGGCGGCGACGATCGAGTACCGGTTCACCACTGCGGACGAACCCGTGCACACCCTCGTCCGTCGCAGTCCCGACGGACGACCCGATGTCGTCCGGCGTGCGCACGTGGGCGACCCGACGCCCGAGGACGTCCTGGAGGCACCCCGGCTCCGATCGTTCGCCCACGCCGGCGACGCCGTCGTCGGCGTGGCGATCGAGGACGACGACTCGAACACGCTGCGCGTCGCCGGGATCGGCGACGCCACGCAGACGGTCGCGCTCCCCGAGCCGGGGACCGTGAACTCGATCGCCGGCTCGACGACCCAGCCGCTCGTCGGGTTCACGTTCAACGCGACCGCCGCGGGGGCTGAGCAGGCCCCGCAGAGCGTCCTGTACACGCTCGACGTCTCGGGGGCGACGGCGGAGCCCGTGCCGGTCCTCGGTCCCGACGGCACGCCGGTGTCGGTGAACGACTGGGTGTTCGTCCCGGGCACGACGTCGGTCGTGGTGCAGGACGTGGACGGAGCGGTGTTCCTCGCCGACGCCCTCGGACTCTCGCCCGCGCAGCCGCTCGGGACCCACGCCGAGCTCCGCGGCATCCTGCCGGGGACGACCGACCTGGTCCTGGCGGATCCGGATCGGGGAACGATCCTCGACCTCGCGACCGGCGAGACCCGCGAGAACCTCCTCCCGTCCGCCGAACTCCCCGACGAGGCCTACCCGGGACGCGTCGTCCAGCTCGACGACGATGGGACCCACCTGCTCGAGGTCCTCATCGTGTCCGGCGACGGCGCGGGGTCCGTCGCCACCGAGGCGCTCCTGGCCAGGGTCGGCGAGGCCGAGACGGTCGTGCTCCACGCCACCGGCGGCGACAGCCGGCGACTCGCGACCTGCCTCTCGCCGAACGGTCGACTGGTCGCCGTCGAGACGGCGCCGATCGGGGCGGAATCGGACGGCTACCCCGGCGCACCCTCGCTCCTCGGCCGGCTCACGACGGTCGTCGACGTCGAGACCGGCGAGGTGGTCCTGACCCAGAACGGCGGCTCCTCGGACTGGTGCCACTGAGCGCCCTTTACGGATGCCGCGGTCCGGCGTATGCTCATGCGGGCCGCGCCACGCGGCATCCGTCGCCCGATCGGGGCGACCACCACGCCCGCAGCGGGCCGAGACCGGAAGGAGTGAAGCGATGAACACCGTCCTTGTCGCGCGTATCGCAGACACCCTTCCCTGCGAGGCCGCCCGCTAGCATCAGCGACCGGTGGCCTCCACGATCTCGGAGACACCACCGTGAACATGCTGTCGTCACTGGACGATTCCGCCGCGCGATCGCGCGCGGCCACCGCTGCGCCGTTCGGCGCGGCATCCGCCTCACTCGCCTTCTCGGACGTCGAGCCCGGCGAGGACCAGCGCTGGTCGACCTGGCCGGCGACCCAGCCCAGCGAGCGCGGGCCGCAGCCGCGGCCCGACTGGCTCGTCACCTCCGCCGCGGCGATCGACACCGAGCTCGGCATCGTGAAGACCGGCAAGGAGGCCGACCTCTGGCTCATCGAGCGCGCCGTGCCCGGCGCGCCCGCCGACGTGCCCGGGAACGCGACGCTGCTCGCCGCGAAGCGGTACCGCGGCGCCGAGAACCGGCTCTTCCACCGGTCGGCGATCTACACCGAGGGGCGCGGCACGCGTCGCTCGCGCGACGTGCGCGCCGTGCAGCGCTCGTCGTCGTACGGCCGCGAGGTCGCACGCGTCGAGTGGGCGTACGCCGAGTTCGCCGCGCTGTCGCGCCTGACCGAGCTCGGTGCGGCCGTGCCGTACCCGGTGCAGGTCGGCGAGACCGAGGTGCTCATGGAGTTCATCGGCGAGGGCCGGGTCGCTGCACCTCGGCTCGCCCAGGTGCGAGCCGCGCCCGACGAGCTGCGCGAGCTCTTCCAGCAGGTCGCCGCGTTCATGCGGACGCTCGCGCACGCGGGTCTCGCGCACGGCGACCTCTCGCCGTACAACCTGCTCGTCGACCGCGGACGCGTCGTCGCGATCGACCTGCCGCAGGTCGTCGACGTCGTCGCGAACCCGAACGGGTTCGACCTCCTGCACCGCGACTGCGTGAACGTGTGCGAGTGGTTCACGAGGCAGCGGCTCGAGTGCGACGCCGAGGAGCTCTTCGCCGAGCTCGTCGGCGACGTGACGCGGTGATCGAACCACCAGCCACGGGATGAGAGACTGTGGGAGTTTCAGCGAACGACCCTGGGGAGATCATGACCGACACCGGACCCGACCTGAGCGGCGACTGGGACCTCGACCCGGCTCACACGCGCATCGGCTTCTCGGCCAAGCACGCGATGGTGGCCAACGTCCGCGGCGCCTTCAACGAGCTGACCGGCGCCCTGCACGTCGACTTCGACGACCCTGACGCGTCGACGGCCGAGATCGTGCTGAAGGTGGCGAGCATCGACACGCGCAACGCGCAGCGCGACGAGCACCTGCGCAGCGCGGACTTCTTCGACGCCGAGACGTTCCCCGACATCACGTTCCGCAGCACGCGGATCGAGGAGGTCGGCGACAACGCGCTCGTGGTGTCGGGCGACCTCACGATCCGCGACGTGACGAAGCCGATCACCATCCCGATCGAGTTCACCGGCGTCGAGACCGATGCGTTCGGCGCGCTGCGCGCCGGCTTCGAGGGCACCCGCCGCATCGACCGCCGCGAGTTCGGCCTCGAGTGGAACATGGCGCTCGATTCGGGCGGATGGCTCGTCTCCGAGAAGATCACGCTCGAGTTCGAGCTCTCGGCGATCAAGCGCGAGAGCGCGGCGGCGTCGGCCGCCTGACGCGGGGGTTTGGGGGAGCCGGCGGCGTGACCGCTGCCGGCTATTGCGCGCTGCGCCGGAGGCGCTAGCCTGCACGGGATCGACGCGGATCGGGCACCGACCGGGCGCGCCGTCACCGCCCGTTCACCCCACGTCGGAAGACTCCCCCCATGACCGACCAGCCCCAGTCGCCCGAGCCGCCGCGCCCCACCCGTCCCGGGGGCGTCACGCCCCCGCTCTCGACCGCCGAACTGCGCGCCGTCACCGGGCTCGAGCTGCAGGGCGAGCGGACGATCCCGAAGCGACAGGTCTGGTCGTGGGCGCTCTGGGACTGGGCGACGCAGCCGTTCAACTCGGTCATCCTCACGTTCGTCTTCACGGCGCTCTACCTCACGAGCGACTGGTTCCTCGACCCGGCGGTCGCGGAGCTCGGCGAGGGCGACCCGGCGTACGAGCGCGGGCTCGCCGAACTCGCGAGCGGCCTCGGCTGGGCCATCACGATCGCCGGCGTCCTGATCGCCGTGCTGGCCCCCGTGCTGGGTCAACGAGCGGATGTCGCCGGCCGGCGCAAGCTCTGGCTGGGCGGCGCGACCGCGGCGCTCGTGGCCTGCATGCTCGGCCTCTTCTTCGTGCAGGGGACGCCGTCGTTCTTCCTGCTCGGCGTCTCGCTGATCGCCGCGGGCACGGTCTTCAGCGAGATCGCGGGAGTGAACTACAACGCGATGCTCGTGCAGGTCTCGACGCCGAAGACGGTCGGCAAGGTCTCCGGACTGGGTTGGGGCCTCGGCTACCTCGGCGGCATCGTCGCGCTCGTGCTCGTCGTCGTCGCCACGACGTTCGACTGGTGGGGCATGCCGACCGACGACGGGCTCGTCTTCCGCGTCATCGCGGTCGGATGCGCGGTGTGGACGCTCGTGTTCGCCTGGCCCGTGCTCGTCTACGTTCCTGAGGCGCCGCCCGCGCCGGGGCGCGAGCGGGTCGGGTTCCTTCGGAGCTACGCGGTGCTCGTGCAGGACATCGTGCGGCTCTGGCGCGAGTCGCGCCCGACCTTCTGGTTCCTGCTCGCGAGCGCGGTGTTCCGCGACGGGCTGGCGGGCGTCTTCGCGTTCGGCGCCGTGATCGCCGCGGTCGCCTTCCACTTCACCTCGGACGAGGTCCTGATCTTCGGCATCGCGGCGAACCTGCTGGCCGGAGTCTCGACGATCGTCGCGGGCCGCTTCGACGACCGGTTCGGCCCGCGCGCGGTCATCCTGACGGCGCTCGGCGGGCTCGTCGGCGCCGGGCTCATCGTCTTCTTCCTGCATGACGCCGGGAAGCTGCCGTTCTGGATCTTCGGCCTCATCCTCACGCTCTTCGTGGGGCCCGCGCAGGCGGCGTCCCGCTCGTTCCTCGCGCGCGTGACCCCGGCCGGTCGCGAGAGCGAGATCTTCGGCCTCTACGCGACCACGGGCCGGGCGGCGAGCTTCCTGTCGCCGCTGCTCTGGTCGACGTTCATCGCGATCTTCGGTGCGACCTACTGGGGCGTGCTCGGCATCGTGCTCGTGCTCGCCGCCGGGCTCGTGCTCATGCTGTTCGTCCGTGTGCCGCAGCGGGCGACGGATGCCGCGGCCGGGCCGACCGCGCGATAGACGCGAACACGACGACGGCGCGCCGCCCCGGGGAGGGGAGCGACGCGCCGTCGGGCTTGGGGGGCCGGACTACGGTCCGACCGTGACCGTCACCTCCTGCGTGGTGGTGTTGCCGCTCGGGTCGGTCGCCTCGAAGACGAACGTGTACACGGCGCCGAGGCGGGCGAGCACGCGCGCCTCGGTGTCGGAGATCACCTCGACCTGGGCCTTGTGGCCCTCGGCCGTCGCCTCGACCAGCTCGACCGAGACCTCGCCCGAGTCATCCGTCGCATCGATGTCGAACGTGACGGTGCGCCACTTGGCGTTCGGCGGGAAGACGACCTCGGGGTCGACCGTCACCGAGAGCTCCGGCGGAATGAAGTCGAAGCCGACCAGGACGGGGTCGTGGTCGCTCGAGCGGAACGGGTCGGGCGCGAAGATCGCGTCCTGGGCGTCCTTCTTGAACGTCATGTCGTAGTCGAGCAGGCTCGGCTCGTCGGCGTTGATGGCCCACGCCGCCGCGCCCGTGACCTTCGGGAGCAGCCCCGGTCCGGCGAGCGCGTAGTCGAGGTAGCCGAGCTGGCCGTCGAACACGTACGAGTAGGCGTTCTCGCCCTGCTCGGCGAGGAGCAGGTCGGTGTAGCCGGCCTCCGTGAGGACGTCGATCGGGTCCTCCTTGTCGTACGAGTTCAGGTCGCCGATGATCAGGTCGCGTCCCGGCTCGGCACCCGTCGGGCCGGTCGCGAGCCAGTCGACCATCGCCTCGGCGGCCGCCTCGCGGGTCAGGTTGCAGTTGCCCTGGCCGTCTTCCGTGTCCGGGTCGCCCGCGCAGGCGGAGCCCTTCGACTTGAGGTGGTTCACGACGACCGTGACCTCCTCGCCGGTCTCGACATCCGCGAACGTCTGCGCGAGCGCCGGGCGGTTGAGGTCGGTGTCGAAGCGCGGGTCGACGCTCTCGTCGAGGATCGCGAAGTCGCCCGCGAGCTCGACCTCGGACGGCTTGTAGATGAACGCCGTCGTGATCACGTCGGTCCCGATGACGCCCGTGTCGAGCGCCGCGTAGACGTCACCGCCGAGCTCGTCGTTGAGCGCATCGACGAGCGTGAACACGGCCTCGTCGTTGTTCTCGATCTCGATGAGCCCGAACACGTCGGCGTCGATCTCGGCCAGCGCGGCCACGATCTTGGCCTCCTGCCGGTCGAACTCCTCCTGCGTGTTCGCGCCGCGGAAGTCGCCGCCCGAGCCGATCGACGTGAAGTAGTTCAGCACGTTGAAGCTCGAGACGGAGAAGTTCCCACCGACCTCGGGCACCTCGGGCCGCAGGTTCACGGCCTCGTACCCGGCACCCTGCGTGGGCTGGACGCGCCAGAGGTCGAACCGGTAGTCGAGCACGCCGGTGGCGTCGGTGACGAGGTCGCCGCCGCGGAACGTGTTGTCGAGGCCGAACACCTCCCCGTTCGGGTGGATCGCCGGGTCGGGGTTCTCGATGCTCCGGCCGTCGTCGAGCGTGATGCGGTTCGCCTCATTCGCCTCGTCGAGCGCGATCGCCTCGGGCGAGCCCGGCTCGTGGACGGCCGTGGGCTGCATCTGCCGCTCGGTGCCGAGCGCGATCTCGTTGTACCGCCCGAAGTTGAAGTACTCGAGGATCGCGAGGTCCTGCGGCAGCGTCACGCGCATGCCCTCCAGTGCCTCCTTCGCCTCCGGCGTCGCCGGCAGCGTCAGTTCCGCTGCGGGCGGGAGCGCGGCGCCGGACTCGCAGACCGAGTTGGCCGTGGCCGTGATCTCGGTCATGCCGAAGAACTCGCTCACGACGCCGGCGATGTGGACGACGTCGCCCTCCGCGACGGCCATGCCGTTCGGCGCGTAGACGAAGATGCCGTCGGAGGTCGCGGGGTCGCCGTCGCCGGCGTCCTGCACGTAGTAGCCGTCGAATCCGCCGTCCTGGAAGTCGCCGACGACCACGCCCTCGATCTCGACCGAGGATCCGACCACGGGCGAGGCGTCGCCGGAGCCCTGGACCGAGGCGATCGACACGGTCGCGGCGTTGCAGTCCGCCGGGGGCAGCGGCACGACGACGACGGTCAGCGAGTTGGGCGCGCCCGGGGTGTTGGCCGCCTCACCGGTGGCGAGAGTTCCCGCGAAGCCGGGGATGCCGGCGCGGTCGAAGTCGTTGCGCACCCAGTCGGCGGTCGAATCGGTGTCGGCGCCGTCGGGGATGCGCGAGGCACCACCGGGCGGGAAGTCGAGGCCGTCGTACTGCTCGGTGAGGACCGTGTCGCCGTAGGCCAGGTCCCCGGGGCCGCCGTCTTCCACGGCGACCGAGTCGAGGATCTCGAATCCGGCGGCGTCGATGACGCCGTCGTTGTCGGCATCGAGGTCGTCGCCGAGCGCACCGCCGAACCCGGTCACGAGCAGGAGCGAGACGGTGCCGTTCTCGAGCGCGTTCGCGGGGAGCCAGGCGAGCGAGCGACCGCTGTCGTCGGCCGGTCCGAACGAGATGATCTCGTCGACCGCGCCCATGGCGGAGTTGGAGTCGCCTTCGATCTCGAGCACGCGGTAGCCGCTGACGTCGGTGCCGGGTTCGACGAGGATCTCGACGTACTCGGTGTCGGTGCCCGCGGTCGAGGCCGAGAACTCGTTGATGACGGGCGCCTGCGGACCGGTCTCGCCGCACGTGTGGGAGCCGAGGCCGTCGAACGTGTTCTGCGCGTAGCCCGTCCACTCGACGGCCGGGTCGAAGACGTCGGTCGGGTCCGTGTCGCCGACGCAGACGTCCGCGTTCCGGCGGAGGGTGTTGTCCTGGGTCGACGTGAGGCCGGAGCCCCACTCGCTGCCGGGGTCGAAGCCGACCTGGCCGAGCGAGTCGACGAGCGCGCCGTCGTGCTTCAGGACGATCGCGTCGTCGCCGTTCCACAGGTTGCTCGCCGTGGTCTGGTCGGCGTACGCGGCGAGGTCCTCGTCGGCGAACACGAACGCGTCGCCGGCGGCGACCGTGCCCGAGAGGGCGAACGTGCCGGCGGTCGTCGCCGTGGCGCTGCCGTTGAAGTACACCTCGAGGGAGTAGCCGGCCAGCGGGATGTCGGCGTCGGTCGGGTTGTGGAGCTCGACCGCCTTGTTGAAGGACGAGCCCTCGACGTACTCGCTGATGATGAAGTCGGATGGCTCGACCTCGGCGGCGACGGCGGTCGCGGGTACCGCGAGGCCCACCCCCATGAGGGCTGCTGCGGTCAGCCCCACGGTCAGTCGTTGGACGGGTCGTTGCATCTCGGCACCTCCGGCACGCGACAGGGGGCCACCCTGACCCCCGGACGGCGTCAGCCTAGGGAGGTCGACGACGGTCGCGGAACCCCCGTCACGAGACGTTCACGCGCCGCCCGCGAATGTGCAGATTCCGGCCACCCGGCTGCTCAGATGAGCACGGCTCACGAGTGCGGCGGATGCGCTCGGCGGAGCCCCGCGGCGAACCGGCCGAGGAGTTCGGCGAACCGTTCGCGATCCTCGTCGCTGAACCCGTCGAGCGCGGACTCGATCGCGCGGCGCCGGCTCGACGACGCCGCATGCACCGTCGCGCGACCGTCGTCGGTGAGGCGGATCCGCGTGCGCCGGGCGTCGTCGGGGTCGGCCTCGCGCACGACGAGGCCCTCCTCGACCGCCGCCTGCACGAGACGGCTCGCGCGCGGTTGATCGACGCCGACCGCGCCGGCGAGTTCGGTCACCGACATCGGCCGGTCCGCCGCGTCGAGCATCGCGAGCAGGCGGGCACGGGCGACCGGGCCCACGCGGAACTCCCACGGACCGCGGGCGCCGCCGGGACCGCCGCGACCGAACGGCCCTCCGAAGGGGCCGCCGTGCGGACCGCCGAACGGCCCGCCGTGGCGACGGTGCTCGCCGGCCTCGCCATGCGGCGCCCCCCACTGCGGCCGGCCCCCGCGCCGGAGCGAGGCGAGCGCCGCTTCGATGCGCTCGACGGGGTCGCCGTCCCCCGCACCCGAGTGCTGCTCGTCCATCCCCCCAGAATACATGTCACTTGACATGCGATCCGATTGCATGTCATAGTGCATGTACATGTCATGCGACATGGACCGTCGGCCTCCCCGGCACGCGGTCCCACGTCCGGGCACTCGCCCCGACGCCGCGATCGCGGCACCCCGAACACGCCCGCCGACCGATGCGGGCGTCGAACCACGCACCCCGGCGCGCCGACGCGCGCCCACGAGAGGATTCCCATGAACACCCACGATGAATTCGACGAGCACGACCACGACCGGCCCGGCGACGCCGACGGCGCGAGCGACGCGCCCGAGACGCCGGCCCCCGGCATCCGCCCCCTCGGCTTCTGGCTGAAGGTCCTCGAGCGGCGCATCGCCGCCGAGGTCGACGCCGCACTCGCCGAGGAGGGCGTCGGCCTGCGCGACTGGCGCCGCCTCAACCTCGTCGCCGGCGAGGTCCGCGACGAGCGACTCGCGGCGCGACTCGCCACCCGTCCGCACAAGCTCGACGACCTCGTCGAGCGCGGCTGGGTCACCGGCGAGCCCGGCGCCTGGACGCTGACCGACGCCGGGCGCGAGGTGCTCGACCGGCTCACCGAGCGCGTGCAGGCCGTGCGCGACGACGTGCGCTCGGCCGTCTCCGACGAGGAGTACGCCACCACCGTCGCCTCGCTCGAGGCGATCGCGCGCGAGCTCGGCTGGGACGAGTCGACGCCCGAGCCCCGTCGCGGACGCGGGCGGCGACGCCCCCGGCTCGGCGACGACCCCGGCTTCGGACCCGCGCCCTGGATGCGCCGCGGCCGCGGCCGCTGGGGCACGCCGCCGTGGGCGGTCGGCGGGCCGCACGGCGGGCCGATGCGGCATCCGTCGGCGTTCGACGACCACCACGGTCACGACGTCGACGCGTGCGAGCACGAGCGGCGCCGGCACGGTCGCGGCCACGGCCGCCGCCACGACGACGTCCACGTGCACGACGGGCACGGCGGCCGTCGCGAAGGGCGCGGCGGACACCCCGCCGAGCGCTGATGCCGCGCGGCCGGTCCGGACGAGGTCCGGGCCGGCCGCCGGTGTCATCCGCCCCGGACCGCGTGCCCCAGGTACGACACCCGCACGTCGTCGACCTCGCCGAAGTCGAGCCGCCGGCTCAGTTCGCCGTAGCTCATCCGCCCCCGCCGGGTGCGCAGCAGGTCGCGCACCATCGACGGCAGGCCCGCCCTGGGCGCCAGGCCGACGGTCTCGGCGGCGACCAGTCCGTGTCGGTCCAGCGCCGCCGAGAGCTCGGCCGGGGTGATGAACATCGCCCAGTCGTGGATCTCGGGGTCCGTGATCCGCGTCCAGCGCCACTCCTGCATCGCGCGGATGACGAGCAGCCGGCTGCGCCGGGTGCGATTGATGGTGTCGTACAGGAACACGCCGCCGGGCCGGAGGACCCGAGCCACCTCCGCGATCACGCGATCGACGTCGGCGACGTGCTCGAGGACGTCGCAGCAGGCCACGACGTCGACGCTCGCATCGGCGAGCGGCAGCTGCTCGCCCCGCCCGAGGCGGTAGTCGACGGCGAGCCCGCCGGCCCCCGGCGTGGGCGCGCGCGGCGGCGATCGCCACCGGCGACGGGTCGATCCCCACGACCGCGAACCCGGACCGCGCGAACTCCTCGGAGAGGAACCCCGCGCCGCAGCCGACGTCGAGGACGCGGCCGCCGGACACGCCCAGCCGCGCGAGGACCGTCCGGAAGTACCGCATGCGCGCTGGGGTGAAGCTGCCGTGCAGCACGTTGAGCGGATTGTCCTCGTCCCACCACGTCGCGCCGAGCCGGTCGTAGACGTCGTTGTCGATCCCCATCGCCGCGCTCCCCGGCTGCGCCGGGCCTACCGCTCGGTCGCGCCGCGCGCGTTGTAGACGACCGCGTCCGACGCCCCGAACGCGCGGAACACCCCGATCGCCTCGTCGCGGCGCACGCCCGAGTGCACGCGGATGCCGCGTCGCTCGAACTCGTCCATCCAGTCGGCGGGCATCGGGCCCTCGTCGAAGCCGGTGAGCCGCTCGCACTCGTCACCGTCGCCGGCGATGACGAGCCGGCGCACCCCGGACCACATCGTCGCGCCGTAGCACATGACGCACGTCGCCCAGTTGACGACGAGCTCGAGTTCGGCGCCTCCGGCGCCCAGGTCCCATCGACCGAGCCGGCGTTGCGCGAGCGAGAGCGCCGTGACCTCGGCGTGCAGCGAGCTCAACCCGCTCGAGAGCACCAGGTTCACCCCCGCCGAGACCAGTTCGCCGGATGCCGCGTCGACGACGAGCGCCCCGAACGGCCCGCCGCTGCCCTCCCGCCAGTTCCGGTCCGCGAGCTCGATCGCGAGCGCCATCCTCGCGTCGTCGTCGGGGAGCGGTTCGGCCGCGATCCGCGGGAGTTCGGCGACCAGCCACTCGGGCAGCGCGGCGGAGAAGGACGACGTCGGCGTGGCATCCATGGGCCCATTCTCCACCCCGGCGCCGCCGATCGAGATGCCACGTGCGGCGGCATCCGTCGCCCGAGACCGACTGCAGACCGACCGCAGGCGGCAACTCGATGCCGTGGCCTGGCGGTCAGCGCCGCTGCTGCTCGTCGCCGGAGAGCCGCTGGGCCAGCCAGATCGGGATGATCGAGACGAGCACGAGCACCACCGCGATGACCGACACGATCGGCGCCTGGTTCGGCCGGAACATGTTGTTCAGGATGAAGATCGGGAGGGTCGTGACCCCCGACCCTGCTGTGAACGTGGTCACGATGATCTCGTCGAACGACAGCGCGAACGCGAGCAGGCCGCCCGCGAGCAGCGCCGAGCGCAACTGCGGGAAGGTCACGAGCCGGAACGTCGTCCAGACGCCCGCGCCCAGGTCGGCAGAGGCCTCCTCGAGCTTCGTACCGGTGCGGCGCAGGCGCGCGATCACGTTGTTGAACACGGTCACGATGCAGAACGTGGCGTGCGCGATGACCACGGTCCAGATCGACAGCGGCACGCCCATGATCGTGCGGAAGAAGTTGTTCAGCGCGATACCGGTGATGATGCCCGGCAGCGCGATCGGCAGGATCACGAGCAGGTTCACGGTGTGCCGCCCGAAGAAGTCGAACCGCTGCAGCGCGAACGAGATGAGCGTGCCGAGCACGAGCGCGACCGCCGTGGCGATGATCGCGACGAACACGCTCGTGCCGACGGCCTCCATCGCGCCCGCCGACTGGAAGGCGCGCTGCCACCACTCGAGCGTGAAGCCGGGCGGCGGCCAGCTCAGCGAGGTCGAGGTCGAGAAGGAGTTCACGAGCACCACGCCGAGGGGCACGTACACGATCACGAGGATGAGGCCGGCGACGACGGCGAGCGTCGTGCGCGAGAGTCGGGAGAGTCGCATCCGTCGCCCCTTAGAGGTTGTCGAGGGCGCCCGTGCGACGCACGAGCGCGAGGTAGCCGAAGATGATCGCGATCGGGATGAGCGCGATCGCCGCCGCGAGCGGCAGGTTGTTCGCCGCGCCGACGTTCGTGTAGACGAGGTTTCCTAGCATCTGGCTCGCGCCGCCGACGATGTTGACCGTGATGTAGTCGCCGAGCGAGAGCGAGAAGCTGAAGATCGTGCCGGCGATGATCGCGGGCAGCGCCATGGGGAGGACGACGTGGCGGATGGTCGGCCACGTCTTGCCTCCGAGGTCGGCGGATGCCTCGAGCAGCGAGTCGGGCACGCGCTCGAGCCCCGCGAAGATCGGCAGGATCACGTACGGCAGCCACAGGTACGACAGCGTGATGACCGTGGCGGGCAGCCCGTAGCCGGGCGTGTGCAGGCCGAACGGCGCGAGCACCCACTCGAGGATGCCGTCCTGCGAGAGCACCGAGCGCCAGGCGTAGGCCTTCACGAGGTAGCTCGCCCAGAGCGGCATGAGCACCGCGATGACGAGGAGGCGGCGGGCGCGCGGCGAGGCGACCTTCGCCATGTAGAACGCGATCGGCAGGGCGAGCGCCACGTCGATGATCGTGACGAGGAGCGCCACGCCGATCGTGCGGAACGTCACCGTCTGGTACAGCGAGCCGGTGAGCACCGTGATGATGTTGTCGAGCGTCCACTCGGTCGTGATCTCGCCCGTGAAGCTGTTCACCGACCAGAACGCGGTGACGAGCAGCGCGGCGAGCGCCACGACGTAGACGAGGCCGAGCCAGAACAGCGGCGCCGCGAGCAGGAACCCCAGCCGCACCCGCGGGTGCGCGGTGAGGAAGACCGACGCGCGCCGTGCCGGCGTCGCCTTCGGCCTCGGAATGCCGCGGCGAGGCGCTCCACCGGGTGCCGTGTCGGCGCGGTCGGGCTCGGGCGGGTCGGATGCCGCGCCGCGAGCGGATGCCGGTGCCGTCGCGTTCATCGTCATGCTGCTTCCTGTCGGGTGGTGCTTCGGGGGAAACGGGGGTGTGCGGGCCGGGGAGCGTGCTCCCCGGCCCGCGCGGGCCGTCAGGTCAGCCCTTGATCTCCTGCCACGCAGCGGTCCACTGCGCGTAGTCGACGCACTCGACGTCGGTGCGGCCGTCGACGCACTCGGCGATCGGGGTCGTCCAGTACCAGATCTGCGAGGCGTACTCCTCGTCACCGGCGTGGTAGGCCTCGCAGTCCTCGCGGTACTCGCAGGCTTCCTGGCTCGACGGGGCCTCGCCGAAGTAGGCGGTCGCGGTCGCGTTGGCCTCGGGGCTGGCGATGTAGTCGAGCCACATGTAGGCGCAGTTCACGTTCGCCGCGTCGGAGGCGACCATCCAGGTGTCCGACCAGCCGGTCGCGCCCTCTTCGGGGAGGACGACGTCGGTCGACGCGCCCGAGCCCGCGAGCACGTTCTGGATGACCTGCCACGTCGTGCCGACGACCGAGTCGCCGGTCTCGAAGGCCTGGATCTCCTTGAGGTAGTCCGACCAGTACTCGCCGATCGACTCGCGCTGGACCTTCAGCAGGTCGACCGCGGCCTGGAACTGCTCCTCGTCGAGGGCGTAGGGGTTCTCGATGCCGAGCTCGGGCTGGTGGGCCATGAGGTAGACCGCGGCGTCGGCGATGTAGATCGGCGAGTCGTACGCGGTCACCTTGCCGGCGTTCTCACCGGCCTTGTCGAACACGACGTCCCACGAGGTCGGCGCCTCGGCGAAGGTCTCCGTGTTGTACATGAGCAGGTTCGCGCCGTAGCCGTGCGGAACGCCGTAGCTCTGCCCGTCGACCGAGTTCCACTCCTTCTCCTTGAGGAAGTCGAAGATGCCCTCGTAGTTCGGGATGAGGTCGGTGTTCACGGGTGCCACGTCACCGCCGGCGATGAGGCGGAGCGTCGCGTCGCCCGAGGCGGCGACCACGTCGTACTCGCCCGTCTTCATGAGGTTCACGGCCTCGTCGGAGGTGCCGTAGGTCTTCGAGGTGACCTCGCAGCCCGTCTCCTCCTCGAAGGGCGTGACCCAGTCGACGTCCGGGCTGTTGGAGCCGTCCTCGACGTAGCCGGGCCACGCGAGGATCGAGACCTGGCCCTCGGCGTCGCCGAGCTCGGTGAGGGTCTCGTCGGTCGACGCGGAGTCGCCCGACGTGGTGCCGCAGGCGGTCAGGGTGAGCAGGGCGATCGATCCGATCGCCAGGCCGACGGTCGCGCCGCGGCGCGCCGTGCGCGGGGTGCGCATCATGGTTCTCTCCTGGTTTCTCTTGGTGGGTGGAGGTGGTGCGTTCGGTGGGACCCGGTGGTCGAGTGGGCCCGAAGGACCCGTATCGAGACCCGAGACCTAGGCGGCCGGCGCGGATGCGGCATCCGCCCCGCCCAGCGCGACGACGTCGTCGTCGTGCCAGCTGACGACGACGCGATCGCCGCGCTCGTCGTCGTGGACCCGGTTGCGGTCGTTCTGCTCGAGCACGCTGACGCGCACGCCGGCGTCGAGGTCGACGACGAGGCGGATGCCGCTGCCGAGGTAGATCGTCTCGACGACGGTGCCCGGGGCGTTGCGCACGTCGGCGCCGGTCTCGCCCGACCCGACGGCCATCTTCTCGGGGCGCACGGAGTGCACGCCGCCGCGGCCGAGGAGCTCGCGCGAGACCGCGTCGTCGAAGAGGTTCGACGTGCCGACGAAGTCGGCGACGAAGCGGGAGCCGGGGCGCTCGTACAGCTCCGCCGGCGTGCCGAGCTGCTCGATGCGGCCGTTGTTGAACACGGCGACGCGATCGGAGAGCGTGAGCGCCTCCTCCTGGTCGTGCGTGACGAAGATGAAGGTGATGCCGAGCTCGCGCTGGATCTCCTTCAGCTCGACCTGCATCTGCTCGCGGAGCTTGAGGTCGAGCGCGCCGAGCGGCTCGTCGAGGAGCAGCACCTTGGGCTGGACGACGGTGGCACGGGCGAGCGCGACGCGCTGGCGCTGGCCGCCGGAGAGCTGGGACGGCTTGCGGTCGCCCATCTGCTCGAGGCGCACCGACGCGAGGGCCCGGCGGGCGCGCTCGATGCGCTCCCTGCGCCCGATGCCGCGCACGCGGAGGCCGTAGGCGACGTTCTCGAGCACGCTCATGTGCGGGAACAGCGCGTAGTCCTGGAAGACCGTGTTCACGTCGCGGTCGAACGGCGCGCGCTTGGTGACGTCGTCGCCGAAGAGCTCGATCGTGCCGCCCGTGGGCTGCTCGAAGCCGGCGATGAGGCGGAGCACGGTCGTCTTGCCGGAGCCCGACGGGCCCAGCATGGAGAAGAACTCGCCCGCGGCGATCTCGAGATCGACGTGGTCGACGGCGGTGACGGCTCCGAACTCCTTGGTGAGTCCGGTGAGCCGGATGGCCGGCTGCGGGTCGGTCATGGGCCTCTCCTTCGATGGCGTGGTTCCTAATCCTATGAATCCATATGTCATAGTCCAGAGGTTCGTGTTACGGTCGCATCACGGATTCGCCGACGACCGTCCCCAGTCCGGGGGGTGAGCGGGTCCGCAGGTGCTCGATCGAGGAGGACGGATGCCGCACGCCACCGCGCGCGCCGACGCCGCCCGCGCCGTCGTCTTCTCGCCCCTCGAGGGCGCGGGCCGGGCCGAACTGGTCGAGCAGCGCCTCACCGACGCCATCGCGTCGGGCGTCCTCCGCGACGGCGAACGACTCCCCAGCGAGGCCGACCTGGCCAAGTTCCTCGGCGTCGCCCCGGTCACCGCGCGCGAGGCGCTCGTCGCGCTCCGGCACAAGGGACTCGTGCGCACCCGCCGCGGACGCGACGGCGGCAGCTTCGTCACCTACGACGACGACCTGTCGCTGCGCCTCACCGAGGAGCGCGTCCGGGCGCTCAGCCGGATCGAACTGCGCGACCTCTCGCTGCACTACGCCGCCATCGCCGGCATGGCCGCCGAGGTCGCCGCCGACCGCGCGAGCGACGACGACCTGCAGAGCCTCGTCGAGATCGATGCCCGGGCCGACCTCGCCACCCCCGGCGGCGCACGCCGCGCCGTCGGCCGCTTCCAGCTCGAGGTCGCCGCGATCAGCCAGTCGCCCCGGCTCGTGCACGAGGAGCTGCGCCTGCAGGCCGAGACGGGCGCCCTGCTCTGGATGTGCCTGCGCGAACAGGAGTACCGTGACCGCACGAGGGAACACCGCCTCGACGTGATCGCCGCGATCCGGGCGGCGGATGCCGCATCCGCCCGCCGCGCGACGACGACGTGCATCGGCACGGCGGTGGAATGGCTCATCGACGAGAAGGTGCGGCTTGAAGCCGCACTCCCACCGTCCATCGCGCACGAGGAAGGGAGCGCGCCATGACGCAGGCACTCGCCACGGGCGCGGCCGCGATCGCGCGGCGCATCGCCGACGTGATCGACCCGGTGTTCGCGCTCATCGACGGCTGGCAGCAGCGGATGGAGGCGCGGCTCGCACCCGAACCCGAGCCGCGGGCCGCCGACCTCGACCCCGCCGTCGCGGCGACCGTCGCCGCCGAACTCGACCGCCCCGGCACGCTCATCACGGGCGCCGGCTTCGTCGCCGCGCCGGGCTACCTCGCCGACGCGCCCTGGCACCTCGCGTGGTGGCTGAGCGACGGCAACCCGTTCCGCGGCGTGCCTGCCCGTGGCATCCGTCGCCTCGATGCGGTCAGCGACCCGGACGCCGAGTCGTTCCGCGACTACACGACGCTCGAGTGGTGGCGCGTTCCCGAGCGCACCGGCTCACGGCACCTGACCGGGCCCTACGTCGACTACCTCTGCACCGACGACTACACGGTCACCGTCACGACGCCGGTGACGATCGACGGCGACATGGTCGGGCTCGTCGGCGCCGACATGTACGTCGCCCGGCTCGAGCAGGTGCTCGAACCCGTACTGCGCGACGCCGGTCGCACCCTGACCGTCGTGAACGCCTCCGGTCGCATCGTGACCTCGACCGATCCGCACCGGGCGACCGGGGCGCTCCTGCGCCTGGACGGACTCCCCGACGCGCTCGCCCCGCTCCGCGAGGCCGAGGCGGAGGGGCGCGTGACCGCCGCCGTCCGGCTGCCGGACGGTGCCGACGTGGTGCCGTGCGGCGACACGTCGTTGGCGCTCGTCGCCGAGTAGCGGCATCCGCCCGCACCGGGCGTCGATGCGGGGTGACCGAACCCGAAACACGCGCCCGCTATGGTGAGGCCATCGGAACGGGGCGCACGCGCGAGCGCGTGCGACTGACGAGAGGCCGGCGCTCGAGACGTGACGACCACCATCAGGCAGAAGCAGGCCCGCAGGCGGCGCGGCCGGGCGGTCGCCTACGCGGTGGTGACGCTCGCCTGGGCGCTCGCGGTCTGGCTCAGCGCGGTGCTCGCCCCGCCGGACTGGCTGCACGGCATCGCCCTCTTCGTCCACCTCGCGTCGCTCGTCGTCGGGCTCGGCGCCGTGCTCATGATCGAGTGGCACGCATTCCTCTGGGCCACCGGCTGGAGCACCGTGCGCGAGCTGCGGCAGGCCGATCGCACCATGATCCTGCCGGTCTGGGCCGGGCTCACCGGCCTGCTGGCCAGCGGCGCGCTGCTCGAACCGGACCTGATGTCCACGCCGACGCAGGTGAAGCTCGTCGCCGTGCTCGTGCTGACGCTCAACGGGGTGGCGCTCACCAAGTGGACCTCGGACCTCGCCCGCCTCCCCGCGCGGACGACCTTCCGCGGCCTGCCCGGCCGTGCGAAGTTCGGCTTCGTCTCGAGCGCCGTGGTCTCGCAGGCGGCGTGGTGGACGGCCGTGGTCATCGGCCTGCTCAACGCCACCGGGTGAGGCGCGCCGCGGGCCGTGTGGACGTTCCCTGCGAGGTCGCAGGCTGCTGAGCTAGGCTCACGATCGAGCCCAGCCGTCCCCCGACTGGAGGAACGATGACCGACGCACCGAGCCACCCGCCGGCCCGACGCGATCGCAGTCAACTGCGCGAGGAGCGCCGTCGACGGCGTCGGCGTGGCATCCAGGTCGCCGTGGCGGCGGGCATCGCCGCCGTCCTCCTCATCGGCGGCGCCGTCACCGCGATGGTCCTCATCAATCAGGGCTCCACCACGGCGGCGCCCAGCGAGGCGCCCGAACCCGAGCCCATCGTCTTCCCCGACGACGAACCCGCGGCCGAGCCCGGCGCCGAGCCCTGCACGACGGTGTCGGTGCTGTCGTCGTTCGAGAACGCCGAGATGGTCGAGCGGCTCGCCTACGGCTACAACGCCGAGCCGCGCGACGTCGACGGCTCGTGCGTCACGGTCGTCGCCTCGAAGGACAAGTCGGGCATCGCCGCCGAGGAGGCCGCCGTCGGGTTCTCCGAGGCCGCCGAGGACGAGCGGCCGGTCGTGTGGATCCCCGACGCCCGGTCGTGGCTCGGCGTCGCACGCGAGGCCGGCGGCGGAGCGAACGTGCCCGAGGAGGGGACGAGCGTCGGGTCGTCCGACATCGTGCTCGCCATGCCCGAGCCGCTCGCCGCCGCCATCGGTTGGGGCGAGGAGCCGCCCACCTGGGCCGAGGTCTTCGAGACCGCCGCGGACGCCGAGGTCTGGGCCGACCTCGACCACCCCGAGTGGGGCGAGTTCAAGCTCGGCAAGACCAGCCCGGTCATCGCGAGCTCGGGCGAGGCCGCCATGCTCGCCTCGTACGGCGCGGCCGCGGGGTCGGTCGCCGACCTCACGGCCGACGACATCGCCGACGACGAGGTCACCGACGAGGTGAAGCAGCACGAACTGGCGACGAGCCACTACATGGCCACGCCCGAGCACTTCCTCTGGCACGCCCGGCAGTCGGCCGACGCCGGCGGGTCGGCGGCCGACTTCCTCTCGGCCGTGATCGTCGACGAGAAGTCGGTGTGGGACTACAACCGCGGCATCACGAGCCGCGACGGCGTCACGCGCATCGAGAGCGACCCGCCCGCCGAGGCGCTCGTCCCCATCTACCCGAGCGACGGGTTCTACATCGCCGACAACCCGGCCGTCGTGCTCACCGGCTCATGGGTCGACGAGGGCGAAGCCGCCGCCGCGGAGGACTTCCTGCGATTCGCCGGCACGAAGGAGGGCCAGGCGATCGTCCGCGAGACGGGGTACCGCGACCTGAACGGCGAGCTCGACGCCGAGATCCAGGAGGTCGGCGCACTGGCCGAGACCTCCGACGCAGGCCTCGACTTCCCCGAACCGCAGGTCGTGGTGGCGATGCACGAGGCGTTCCCCGACGTGCGCAAGCGCGCGAACGTGCTCTTCCTCCTCGACGTGTCCGGGTCCATGGGCGACCCGATCGAGACCGGCGAGACGAAGCTCGAGGCCGCGAAGCACGCGGTCGAGCTGTCGCTCGACCACTTCTCGGACGGCGACCAGGTCGGGCTCGCGGCGTTCTCCGAGGTCGACGCGCAGGCGCTCGCCCCCGGCGAGGTGAGCGCGGTCGCCGACATCGCCGACACCCGCGACGACTTCGAGTCGGCCCTCGGCGGGCTGGAGCCGATCGAGTGGACGCCGCTCTACGAGGCGGTCGACACGTTCGCCAAGCGGCAGGCCGACGACTGGGACCCCGACCGCATCAACGCGATCGTGCTGCTCAGCGACGGCCGGAACGAGACCGAGGCGCCGAGCACGTCGTCGCAGCAGATGCTCGACACCCTCGAGGAGCTGCACCACTCGACCCCGGTGCTCGTCTTCACGCTCGCCTACGGCGCCGACGCCGACGTGAAGACGCTGCAGTCGATCTCGAGCGCGACGGGCGCGCACTATTACGACGCGACCGACCCGACCGAGGTCGACGAGGTGCTCGGCGACCTCGTCACGAGCTTCTGAGCGGGCTCGGGCGCCGGAGCGCTCGTTCGCTCGTTCGCTCGCTCGCCCGTTCGCTCGCCCGTTCGCCGAGCGCGTGTGCTTCCGACGAGCGCGTTCGCGTACGCACGCGCGCTCGTCGGAACTGCACGCGCTCGTCATGCGGCGTGACACGCGCGCGGCGCGCGGGACCGGGTGCGACCATGGGCGGATGACGCCTCGCCGCCCGCCCGCGCTCGTCGCCGTGTCGCACGGCACCTCGTCGCCCGAGGGCCGTGCCGCGGTGCGCGGACTGTACGACGCCGTGGTCGCGGCGGTCGCCGAGCGGTGGGCGGATGCTGCGTCCGAGACGCGACTCTGCCACGTCGACGTCGAGCAGCCCGACGTGCCGGCCGCGCTCGCCACGCTCCCCGACGGGGAGCCCGCGGTGATCGTGCCCCTGCTGCTGTCGGCGGGCTACCACGTGCACGTCGACCTCGCCGAGGCCGCGGCGGAGGCCCGCGATGGCGGTCGCGTGGTGGTCGTCGCCGATGCGCTCGGTCCCGACGACCGGCTCATCGCGGTCCTGCAGCGCCGGCTCGCCGAGGCCGGCACTCGTGACGACGACCCCGTCGTGCTCGTCGTGGCGGGCTCGAGCGACGTGCGCGCCGTCGAGGCCTGCGAGCGCGTGCGCGACGCGCTGGCCGAGGCATCCGTCGCCGACGTCTCGATCGGGTTCCTGTCGGCGGCCGAGCCGCGGCTGCCCGATGCGGTCGCCGCCGCGCGCGCCGCCGGCGCGGGGCACGGGCCCGGCGCGCGGGTCGCCGCCGCGAGCTACCTGCTCGCGCCCGGGTACTTCCAGGACCTCGCGGCGAGCTCCGCGCCCGACGTGCTCGCCGAGCCGCTGCTGCGCCCCGACGACGCGCCCGCCGAGCTCGTGCAGGTCGTGCTCGACCGATACGCGGAGGCGCTCGCCCGCTCCAAGTGAGTTTTCCGTGCTCGAGTGACGTTCGAGACCGCACTCCGGCGCAGGAGCCTCACTCGGCGCCGAGCCCCGGACGCGCGAGCCGCGGCCGTGCCCTTTCACGGCCCATTTCTGGGATCGAGTACGGCCTGACCCCGTACTCGATCCCAGAAATCGAACTCGGGCGGGCGGCGGCCGGACGTGCTCGAGTGACGTTCGAGTCCGCACTCCGGCGCAGGAACCTCACTCGAGGCGGGGTCGCGTCCGCACGTCATATTTCGCCGTGCGACGCCTCGTGACACGGGGTGACCGCGCGTGACGGGCCCGGGTTCCGGCATCCGCCGGACCCCCGTACCTTCGTCGGCACGTGCCCCGAACGGGGCGCGGACGAGGAGGGGAAACCGTGACGATCGAGACGACGGATGCCGCGACGCGCGCGCCGCGCACCGAGCGCGCCGAGCGTCCCGCGCGCGCGGATCGGCCAGCCCGCGACATCCGCCCGCCCCGACCCTCGGCGAAGCCGAACGGGCAGTGGAAGGTCGACGGCACGACCCCGCTCAACGCGAACGAGGAGTGGAAGCAGGCCGACGGCGGCCTCGAGGTGCGCGAGCGCATCGAGCGGATCTACGCCGACGGCGGCTTCGCGTCGATCGACCCGACCGACCTGCACGGCCGGTTCCGCTGGTGGGGCCTGTACACGCAGCGCAAGCCCGGCATCGACGGCGGCCGGACCGCGACCCTCGAGCCGCACGAGCTCGAGGACGAGTACTTCATGCTGCGCGTCCGCATCGACGGCGGGCAGCTCACGACCGAGCAGCTGCGCGTCATCGGCGGCATCTCGACCGAGTTCGGCCGCGACACGGCCGACCTGACCGACCGGCAGAACGTCCAGCTGCACTGGATCCGCGTCGAGGACGTGCCCGAGATCTGGAGCCGGCTCGAGGCGGTCGGCCTCGGCACGACCGAGGCCTGCGGCGACGTGCCCCGCGTCGTCCTCGGCTCACCGGTCGCGGGCATCGCGGCCGACGAGCTCATCGACCCGACCCCGCAGATCGACGAGATCACGAGCCGGTTCATCGGCGACGAGTCGCTCGCGAACCTGCCGCGCAAGTTCAAGTCTGCGATCACGGGCCACCCCAGCCAGGACGTCGTGCACGAGATCAACGACGTCGCGTTCGTCGCGGTCGAGCACCCCGAGCTCGGCGTCGGCTACGACCTCTGGGTCGGCGGCGGGCTGTCGACGGCGCCGCGCCTGGCCGAGCGCCTCGGCGTCTTCGTGGCGCCCGACCGCGTCGCCGACGCCTGGCACGGCGTCGCGCAGATCTTCCGCGACTACGGCTACCGGCGGCTGCGCAACAAGGCGCGCCTGAAGTTCCTGCTCGCCGACTGGGGCACCGAGAAGTTCCGCGATGTGCTCGAGACCGAGTACTTGGGGCATGCCCTTCCGGACGGCCCGGCCGCGCCGACGCCCGTGACGACCGGCGACCACGTCGGCGTGCACCGCCAGAAGGACGGCCGCTTCTACGTCGGCGCCACGCCGATCGTCGGCCGCGTTTCCGGCCCGACGCTGACGAAGCTCGCCGACCTCGTCGAAGCGCACGGCTCGACCCGCCTGCGGACCACGCCGCACCAGAAGGTCGTCATCCTCGACATCCCGGAGGAGCGGGTCGAATCGCTCATCGCGGGCCTCGACGAGCTCGGGCTCCAGGCGCGACCGAGCCTCATCCGCCGGGGCACGATCGCGTGCACGGGCATCGAGTTCTGCAAGCTCGCGATCGTCGAGACGAAGGCGTTCGCGACGGCGGCCGTGCTCGACCTCGAGGAGCGGCTCGACGCCTTCGACCTGCCGCACCCCATCAGTCTGCACGTCAACGGATGCCCCAACTCGTGCGCGCGCATCCAGACCGCCGACATCGGACTGAAGGGCCAGCTCGTCACGATCGACGGCGAGCAGGTGCCGGGCTACCAGGTGCACCTCGGCGGCGGCCTCGCGTCGCAGGACCGCGACGAAGCCGGCCTCGGCCGGACGGTGCGCGGCCTCAAGGTCACGGCCGACGGCATCGCCGACTACGTTTCGCGCGTGGTGACGCGGTTCCTCGACGAGCGCCACGCGGCGGCCGACGAGACGTTCGCGCAGTGGGCGCACCGCGCCGACGAGGAGTCGCTCCGATGAGCGCGCGGAACGTCGGCCCCGGTGGTCGAGTGGCGCCGAACCCCGGTGGTCGAGTAGCACCGAAGGCGCGTATCGAGACCACCCCGGTGCGCGGTCTCGATGCGGGCGCTTCGCGTCCTACTCGACCGACGGGCTTCCGTTCCCCCGACGAACTGCGTGCCCTCGCCGAGGCCGGCAACGCGGCGCTCGGCAGCCTGACCGACCACGAGGCATCCCCCGCCGAGGTCGTCGCGTGGGTCGCGGCGAACTTCGCGACGGAAGCCGCAGCCGTCGCCTGCTCGATGGCCGATGCCGCGCTCCCCCACCTCGTGGCCGAGCAGCTGCCCGGCGTCGACGTGCTGTTCCTCGACACCGGCTACCACTTCGCCGAGACGCGCGTCACGCGCGACGAGGTCGCCCGGCAGCTCGACGTGCGCGTGGTCGACGTGCTGCCCGAGCAGACCGTCGCCGAGCAGGACGCCGAGTTCGGCGCCCAGCTGTTCGCCCACGACCCCGCGCTGTGCTGCGCACGGCGCAAGGTCGAGCCGCTCCAGCGGGCCCTCGGCGGCTACGAGGTGTGGTTCACGGGCGTCCGCCGCGACGAGGCGCCGACGCGCACGCTCACGCCGCTCGTGACGTACGACGATCGGAACGGGCTCGTGAAGGTGAATCCGGTCGCGGCGTGGACCTTCGACGACCTCCTCGACTACGCGGGCGTGCACCAGGTGCCCGTGAACCTCCTGATGTCGCACGGCTACCCCTCGATCGGCTGCGAGCCGTGCACGAAGCCCGTCGCCGCGGGCGAGGACCCGAGGTCCGGCCGCTGGGCCGGCCTCGCCAAGACGGAATGCGGGTTGCACCTATGAGCGAGAGCATCATCCCCGGTGGTCGAGTGGCGAGCGCCGGCGAGGCCATCCCCGGTGGTCGAGTAGCGAGCGCCGGCGAGGCCATCCCCGGTGGTCGAGTAGCACCGGAGGCGCGTATCGAGACCGCCCGCGTGCAAGGTCTCGATACGGGCGCTGGCGCGTCCTACTCGACCACCGAGAACCTCGATACGGGCGCTGGCGCGTCCTACTCGACCACCGAAGGTCTCGATACGGGCGCTGGCGCGTCCTACTCGACCACCGAAGGTCTCGATACGGGCGCTGACGCGTCCTACTCGACCACCGCCACGCTCGACGCGCTCGACGTGCTCGAGGCGGAGGCGATCCACGTGATCCGCGAGGTCGTCGCCGAGTTCGAGCGGCCCGTGCTGCTCTTCTCCGGCGGCAAGGACTCGGTCGTCGTGCTGCACCTCGCGGCCAAGGCGTTCTGGCCCGCGAAGGTGCCGTTCCCCGTGCTGCACGTCGACACGGGCCACAACTTCCCCGAGGTGCTGCGGTTCCGCGACGAGACGGTCGCTCGGCTCGGCATCCGCCTCGAGGTCGCCTCGGTGCAGGACTACCTCGACGACGGCCGGCTGCAGGAGCGTGCCGACGGCACCCGGAACCCGCTGCAGACGCAGCCGCTGCTCGACGCCATCGCGGCCGGTCGGCACGACGCGGTCTTCGGCGGCGCGCGCCGCGACGAGGACAAGGCGCGCGCCAAGGAGCGCATCATCTCGTTGCGGGACGAGTTCGGCCAGTGGGATCCGCGCAACCAGCGACCCGAGCTCTGGAGCCTCTACAACGGGCGGCACACGGTCGGCCAGCACGTGCGCGCGTTCCCGATCTCGAACTGGACCGAGCTCGACGTGTGGCGCTACATCGAGCGCGAGGGCATCGCGCTGCCGCCGCTCTACTTCGCACACGAGCGCGACGTGTATGCGCGCGACGGCATGTGGCTCGCGGTGAGCGACGTCTCCGCGCCCCGCGCGGGCGAGACGGTCGAACGCCGCACGGTCCGCTACCGCACCGTCGGCGACCTCAGCTGCACCGGGGCGGTCGTCTCGGAGGCCGCGACGCTGTCGGACATCGTGCGCGAGGTCGCGGCATCCACCCTCACCGAGCGCGGTGCGACGCGCGCCGACGACCGCCTCTCCGAGGCGGCCATGGAGGACCGCAAGAAGGACGGGTACTTCTGATGAGCGAGCACATCGGCGATCGAGTGGCGAGCGCGAGCGTGGGTCTCGATACGGGCGCTGACGCGTCCTACTCGACCACCGAAGGTCTCGATACGGGCGCTTCGCGTCCTACTCGACCCACAGCGACCGGCACGCTCTTCCGCTTCGCGACGGCCGGGTCGGTCGACGACGGCAAGTCGACGCTCGTCGGCCGCCTGCTGCACGACTCGAAGGCGATCCTCGCCGATCAGCTCGAGTCGGTGGCCCGCACCAGCGCGGAGCGCGGCTTCGGCGGCGAGCCGGGCGCGATCGACTTCGCGCTGCTCACTGACGGGCTGCGCGCGGAGCGCGAGCAGGGCATCACGATCGACGTCGCCTACCGCTACTTCACGACCGGTCGCCGGTCGTTCATCCTCGCCGACTGCCCCGGCCACGTGCAGTACACGCGCAACATGGTCACGGGCTCGGCGACCGCCGACGCGGTCGTCGTGCTCGTCGACGTGCGCAACGGCGTGCTCGAGCAGACCCGACGCCACCTCGCGGTCGTGCAGCTGCTTCGCGTGCCGCACGTGATCGTCGCCGTGAACAAGATCGACCTCGTCGGCTACGACCGCGCCGCCTTCGACGCGGTGGCGGCGGATGTCGCGGCGCTCGCGAACGACCTCGGCCTGCCCGACGCGCACGTCATCCCGGTCTCCGCGCTCGCGGGCGACAACGTCGTCGAGCGCTCGGCGAACACGCCCTGGTACGACGGGCCGTCGCTCCTCGAGCTGCTCGAGGAGCTGAGCACGATCGACGAGCTCGAGACCGACCTCGAGGCGCTGCGGCTGCCCGTGCAGCTCGTGATCCGCCCGCAGGGCGGGCTGTCGCCGGACGTGACGGATGCCGCGGCCGATGAGCTCCGCGACCATCGCGCCTTCGCGGGCCGCATCGAGTCGGGCACAGTGAAGGTCGGCGATCCCGTCGAGGTGTTCCCCGCCGGCGTGCGGACGACGGTCACGGGCATCCGCCGCGGCCCCGAAGCGCTCGCCGAGGCATCCGCCCCGCTCTCGGTCGCGCTCGAGCTCGCCGACCCCGTCGACGCCGCGCGCGGCGCGGTGATCGCCGCCGCCGGCTCGCTGCCCGCGCCGCGGCGCGAGCTCGACGCTGACGTGTTCCAGCTCGACGCGCGACCGCTCGCGACCGGGGCCCGGGTGCTCGTCAAGCACGGCACCACGACCGTGCAGGCGATCGTCACCGACATCCGCGGACGCCTCGACCTCGACACGCTCGAGACGACGCCGACCGCGTCGCTCGCGACGAACGACATCGGGCTCGTCCGCCTGAAGCTCGCGGCCGACCTCGCCGCCGAGCCGTACGCGGCGCACCGCCGTGCGGGCGCGTTCCTCGTCATCCACCCGCAGGACGGCGCGACCCTCGCCGCCGGCATCGTCGTGGAGGCGCCGGCGTGACCCGCCGCGGGCTCGGTGCACAGCTCGGCGAACTCGTCGCCGGCGTCGCGGTCGCCGCGGCGATCGTCATCGTGCCCGTGGTGATCGGGTCGGTCGGCCGTGCCGCGGCCGAGGGGCCGGGCGCAGCCGGGGCGACGGATGCCGCGGCCCTCCGCCTCGGCTACTTCGCCAACGTCACGCACCTGCCCGCACTCGTCGGCCTCGAGACCGGCGCCATCGCCGACGAGCTCGGGGCGACCGCGCTCGAGCCGCAGGCGTTCAACGCCGGGCCGGCCGCCGTCGAGGCACTGAGCGCCGGCGCGATCGACGCCGCCTACCTCGGTCCGAGCCCGGCGATCAACAGCTTCGTGCAGTCGGGCGGCACCTCGCTCCGGATCGTCGCGGGCGCCGTCGGCGGCGGTGCCGCACTCGTGGTGCGCGACGGCATCGACGACGCCGACGACCTGCGGGGCGCGACGCTCGCGACGCCCCAACTCGGCAACACGCAGGACGTCGCGCTCCGCACCTGGCTCGCCGACCACGACCTCGAGACCTCGCCGACCGGCGGCGGCGACGTCGACATCGTGCCGACCGACAACGCCCGCACGCTCCAGCTCTTCACGACCGGCGCGATCGACGGCGCGTGGCTGCCGGAGCCCTGGGCCTCGCGGCTCGTCATCGAGGCGGGCGCGAACGTGCTCGTCGACGAGGCGGAGCTCTGGCCGGGCGGCGCGTTCCCGACGACGCTGCTCGTCGTGCGCGCCGAGTACCTCGAGGCGCACCCCGACGCGGTCGCTGCGCTCGTCGCCGGGCACGCGGCATCCGTCGACTGGATCTCGACGCACCCCGACGAGGTGCCGGCGCTCGTGAACGCTCGCCTTGCGGCCGACGCCGGAGCGCCGCTGCCCGACGCCGTGCTCGAGCGCGCGCTCGCGCACGTCGCGCCGACGGTCGACCCGTTCGCGGCGGCGCTGCCCGTGCTGCAGCGGAACGCCGTCGCGGCCGGGACGGCGGAGGCGGGCGATCTCGCCGGCATCCTCGACCTCGGGCCGCTCGACGCCGTCCAAGCCGGCGCCGGGCTCGACCCGATCGACGATGCCGGACTCGACGGGGGTGCGCGATGACCGCGGCACCCGCCATCCGCCTCGCCGGCGTCGGCAAGCAGTACGCCGCCGACGGGCCGGTCGTGCTCGACGGCATCGACCTCGCCGTCGCACCGGGCGAGTTCGCGTGCCTGCTCGGTGCGTCGGGCTGCGGCAAGTCGACGCTCCTCGCCCTCATCGCCGGGCTCGAGCAGCCGAGCACCGGCACGATCGAGGTCGACGGCCGCGCCGCGGTCATGTTCCAGGAGGCGTCGCTGCTGCCGTGGCTCAGCGCCCGACGCAACGTCGAGCTCGCACTGCGCTTCGGCGACGCCGGCCTCTCGCGGGCGGCGCGCCGCGACCGCGCGCTCGAGCTGCTCGACGTCGTGCACCTCGCGGATGCCGCGGACAAGCGACCGCACGAGCTGTCCGGCGGCATGCGGCAGCGCGTCGCGCTCGCGCGCGCCCTCGCTCAGGACCGGTCGGTGCTGCTCATGGACGAGCCGTTCGCCGCGCTCGACGCCATCACGCGCGACCTGCTGCACGAGGAGCTCGAGCGCGTCTGGCGCGAGACCGGCCGGACGATCGTGTTCGTCACGCACAACGTGCGCGAGGCCGCGCGGCTCGGGCAGCGCGTGCTGCTCATGTCGAGCCGCCCGGGCCGCATCGTCAACGAGTGGCGCATCGCCGACGACGGGCCGCGCCGCATCGAGTCGCCCACCGTGTCCGAGCTCTCGGTCGAGATCACCGAGCACCTGCGAAGGGAGATCCGCCGCAATGCCGCATGACACCCTCCCCGCCGCGACCGGTGGTCGAGTAGCGAGCGACAGCGAGCCCCACCCCGGTGGTCGAGTAGCGAGCGACAGCGAGCGTATCGAGACCCCCTCGCCGGGTCTCGATACGGGCCCTTCGGGTCCGACTCGACCCACGGAACAGAGCGACAGCGAGCGTATCGAGACCCCCTCGCCGGGTCTCGATACGGGCCCTTCGGGTCCTACTCGACCCACGGAACAGCTCGACACCGAGCTGCGTGGGCTCGACCGGCTGCAGACGACCGCCGAGCGCCGCACCCCGTGGTGGCGCCGGGCGATCGACGGCGTGCTCCCGCCCGTGCTGCTCCTCGTCGTGCTCGTCGCGGCCTGGCAGGCCTACACGGTCATCGCGCAGCCGCGGCCCGACCTCGCACCCGGCCCGCTCGACGTCGCCGCCGCGCTCGGCCAGGCCTGGGAGGACGGACGCCTGCAGCTCGCCGTCGCGACGAGCCTCGAGCGCGGCATCCTCGGCTTCCTCATCGCGGTCGCCGTCGGCACCCCGCTCGGCCTGCTGCTCGCCGAGTGGGCGCCGCTCCGGCGCGCGCTCGGCCCGCTCATCTCGGGCCTGCAGGTGCTGCCGTCGGTCGCGTGGGTTCCCGCCGCGATCCTCTGGTTCGGGCTGTCGGATGCCACGGTGTACTTCGTCGTGCTCATGGGCGCGATCCCGTCGATCGTGAACGGGCTCGTCGCCGGTGTCGCGCAGGTGCCGCCGCAGCTGCGCCGGGTCGGCACGGTGCTCGGCGCGTCGCGGCTCGAGCTCGCGGCATCCGTCGTGCTGCCTGCGGCGCTGCCCGGCTACCTCGCCGGGCTCAAGCAGGGGTGGGCGTTCTCGTGGCGCTCGCTCATGGCGGCCGAGATCATCGCGTTCGGCGGATCGATCGGCTTCGGCGTCGGCTCGCTGCTGCAGCAGGGCCGCGACCTCGCCGACCTCGCGAGCGTGCTCGGCACCATCCTCGTGATCCTCGCCATCGGCGTCGTGATCGAGTTGCTCGTCTTCGCCCCGGTCGAGCGCGGGATGCTGCGCCGCCGCGGACTCACTGGAGGAACCCCATGACCGAGAACATCCCCGGTGGTCGAGTAGCGCCGGAGGCGCGTATCGAGGCCCCCACGCGAGGTCTCGATACGCTCGCTGACGCTCGCTACTCGACCACCGGAGACGACCGGAAGGGCCACGTCGCACTCGTGGGCGCGGGCCCCGGCGAGCCCGGGCTGCTCACCATCCGCGGGCTCCGCGCGCTCGAGGCCGCCGACGTGATCGTCGCCGACCGGCTCGGCGCCCGCTCGGTGCTCGACGGCCTCGCCGCCGAGGGCGTCGAGCTTCGCGCCGAGGTCGTCGACGTGGGCAAACTGCCCGGCCACCACGCCGTGCCGCAGGACGCGATCAACGAGCTGCTCGTCACGCTCGCCCGCGACGGCAAGCGCGTCGTGCGCCTCAAGGGCGGCGACCCGTACGTGTTCGGCCGCGGCGGCGAGGAGCTCGCGTACTGCCGCGAGGGCGGCGTGGACGTCGAGGTCGTGCCCGGCATCACGAGCGCGGTGTCGGTGCCCGCGATCGCCGGCATCCCGCTCACGCACCGCGGGCTGGCGACGACGTTCACGGTCGTGACCGGCCACGACCAGATCCAGTCGCTCGGCGGCACGCGCGACCACACCGTAGTGCTGCTCATGGGCGTCGGCACGCTCGCGAACTCGGCCATCACGCTCGCCCGCGGCGAGCGCGGTGCCGACTGCCCCGTCGCGATCGTGGAGGATGGATACGGCCCTCGCCAACGAGTGACGATCGGCACGCTCGGCACGATCGCCCACCAGGCGGCGGTGCGGGGCGTGCGGTCGCCCGCGGTCGTGGTGGTCGGCGACGTGGTGCGGCTGAGTCCGTACGCGCCCGCCGAGCTCGCGGCATCCGCCCTCACGGCGCCCCCGGCCCTCGACTGACCCGCCGTCCACCCTGTCCCGACCTTCTCCGTACTCCCCGAAAGGCCATGCCCTCATGACCCTCAACCTCCGTGTCGCGATCGTCGGCGCCGGCCCCGCCGGCATCTACGCGGGCAACATCCTGCGCCGCCAGGTCGACGAGGCCGGCGGCGAGGTCGCGATCGACCTGTTCGAATCGCTGCCCGCGCCGTACGGCCTGATCCGCTACGGCGTCGCGCCCGACCACCCGCGCATCAAGGGCATCGTCAACTCGCTGCACGAGATGCTCGACGAGGGCACGATCCGCCTCATCGGCAACGTCGAGGTGGGCCGGGACGTCACGGTCGACGAGCTGCGCGAGCGCTACGACGCCGTGATCTTCGCGACGGGCGCGCTGAAGGACGCCCCGCTCGACATCCCCGGCATCGACCTGCCCGGCTCGTACGGCGCGGCCGACCTCGTCGCCTGGTACGACGGCCACCCCGACGTGCCGCGCGACTGGCCGCTCGAGGCGGAGTCGATCGCGGTTATCGGCAACGGCAACGTCGCGCTCGACGTCGCGCGCGTGCTGGCGAAGCATCCGGCCGACCTGCTGTCGACCGACATCCCCGCGAACGTCCACGCGGGCCTCCTCGCCTCGCCCGTGACCGACGTGCACGTGTTCGGACGCCGCGGCCCGTCGCAGGTGAAGTTCACGCCCATCGAGCTGCGCGAGCTCGGCGAGGTGCCCGACGTCGACATCGTCGTGTACGACGACGACTTCGCGCGCGCCGAGGGCGACGAGCATGCCGCGCACCTGCTCGCGACGAACAACCAGGTCAAAGTCATGACGCGCACCCTCAACGGATGGCGCCGCGCCGACGACCGGCCGTACACCGCGTCGCGTCGCCTGCACCTGCACTTCTTCCACTCACCCGTCGAGGTGCTCGGCACCGACGCCGTGGAGGCCGTGCGCTTCGAGCGCACCCGCCCGGTCGGCGACGGCTCGGTCGCGGGCACGGGCGAGTTCGTCGACGTGCCCGTGCAGGCCGTGTACCGCGCGGTCGGCTACGCGAGCTCGCCGATCGACGGCGTGCCGTTCGACGGGTCGGCCCGCGTGATCCCGAACCAGGGCGGGCGGGTGACGGATGCCTCCGGCGCCCCCGTCGCCGGCGTCTACGCGACGGGCTGGATCAAGCGCGGCCCCGTCGGGCTCATCGGCCACACCAAGGGCGACGCGCTCGAGACGGTCACGAACCTCGTGGCCGACGCGCAGGCCGGCGTGCTCGCCGCGCCCGGCGTCGCACCGGTCGTCGAGGCGGCCGACGGAGACGAGGTGCTCGAGCTGCTCGAGGCCCGAGGCATCCGCTTCACGACCTGGGCCGGATGGCTCGCCCTCGACGCGCACGAGCGCTCGCTCGGCGAGGCGTTCGAGGGTCCGGTCGCGCGCGAGCGCGTGAAGGTCGTGCCGCGCGACGAGCAGGTCGACCTCTCGCGCGACGGCGCGCTCGTCGCCGGCTGAGGCGGCGGCCGCCCACCGCCCTCGCGGTTCGCAGGAGAACCCGCGATTCACAGGACCGATCCAGGCCGGACGTCCTGTCGCGCCACGGTTCTCGTGTGAACCGGGGGCTGGCTACCTGACCGTCAGGCGTCGGAGACGGCGGCGAAGACGTCGACCGCGGCCGGGTCGGCGCCGACGGCGCGGAGGCGCGCGACGATGCCGCGACGGGCCCGCGCGTAGGAGGCGTTCGAGCCGCGCATGACCGAGTCGCGGTTCGCGAGGTCGAGGAGCGCGTTGAACTCGAACGCGAGCTGGTCGGGGTCGTCGAGCGCGGGCAGCTCTCCGAGCGAGCGAGCGTGGCCGAGGGATGCCGCGAGGTAGCCGCTCCAGTCGGCGAGCGCGTGGTCGATGGCGTCGCGCACCGGTCCGGGCTTGGCGTCGAAGTCGGCGGCCGCCTCGGCGAAGAAGCACCCGCCCGGGAACACCCTCCCGCGCGAGTACGCGATCCAGCGGTCGGCCAGCGCGAGGACCCGGCCGAGTCCACGGGGAAGCTCCCGCGCGGGTTCGACGACCGTCTCGACGAAGCGCAGCCGCGCGGCCTCGACGGTGGCGAGCTGCAGGCGTTCCTTGCTGCCGAACAGCGTCGCGACGCCGCTCTTCGACACCGATGCGGCGTCGGCGATCCGCGCGATCGAGAGCTGGTCGAGCCCCTCGACCGAGGCGAGGTCGACGGCGGCGGCGAGCACCTGGCGACGCGACGCGTCACCCCTGGCGCGTCGGCCGTCGGCGACGTCGATCGAGATTCCCGTGCTCACCCTCTCGATTTTACGCACGAACGTTCGTATACTCAACGTACGACCGTTCGTATTCTTTGATCGGAGTCCTCGTGACCACCATCGCCGAGACCGCGACCACCGCGGCACTCCTGACCCGCGTCGCCGCCGTCCGCGCCGCCGAATCCGTCTCCCCCGAGGCATCCGCCGCCGTCGCCCTGCCGCTCTTCATGCGCGTCGGCGGGCGCCTGCCGGTCCGGCCCGCCGACCGTGCGGTCCACGAGTCGGCGAAGCGCTCGACCATCCGCGTGCGGGGTCGCGACCTCGCGACCTACGAGTGGGGCAGCGGGCCCGACACGATCCTGCTGGTGCACGGATGGCGCGGCCGCGCGTCGCAGTTCGCGCCCATCGTGCGCGAGCTCCGCTCCGAGGGCTTCCGGCTGCTCGCGTTCGAGGCGCCCGCCAACGGCGAGTCGCCCGGCCGCCGCACCGACATCCGCGACTGGCTCGGCGCGATCGACGCGCTCCAGGCCCGCGAGGGTCGTTTCCACACGATCATCGGGCACTCGTTCGGCGCGATGGCGGCCCGCGCGGCGCTCTCGGACGGCGTCGCCGCCGGCGGGCTGGTGGCCATCGCCGGCCCCTCGCGCGCGAGGTTCCTGATCGACGCCTTCACCCAGCGCATCGGCGCCCGCCCGAGCACCGCCGACGCCCTCGCCGCGCGCTTCGCGCGCCGCATCCTGCCCGACGTGGCCGACCCGTGGCCGCGGTTCGACGGCGCCGCGAACCCCCTGCCCGAGCGGATGCCGCTGCTCGTCGTGCACGACCGCGGTGACCGCGAGGTCCCCGCGAGCGAGGGCATCCGCCTGCACGACGCGCACGGGGCCCGCTCGCGCCTCGTCCTCACCGACGGCGCGGGCCACAACCGGGTGCTCGGCGCGGATGCCACGCTCGACGCGGTCACCGCGTTCGCGACGGGCGGGCCGACGCACGTCGACCGCATCCGGCTCGCCGCCGCGGCGTCGGACTCCGCGACCCTGCCCGCTACGACCTAGCGCTGCCGCTCGCCGGCGCACACGCCCTCGCCGACGGAGGTCCGTTCGAGCCGGCGCGCACGGCCGCTACCGCGCTCAACGCCACCCGGGGGACGGTTTCCTCCGCGTCCGTCGGAGAAAGGTATCCGGCGGATACCCTTCTCCCTGCTCCGGCCAGCAAACCGTGTCCGGATGCGCGGCACGGCGGTCGCACCGGGAGGACCCGGGGGGCTTCGAGGTGTGCGCGAGCGAGATCCCCACCGGCGGGTGCGGGAGGGGGCGCGCCCTCCGGCTCCGCCGGAGTCGCACGACGATCAGAGTTCGAGCACCCCGAACCGGATCGAGCCGGCGATCCGACCGGCGCGGCGCGCCGCCCGACCGACCCAGTCCCTCCGTCGGTCGACCGACCAGATCGAGAAGGGCGCCATCGCGACGAGGCCCAGCATGCGGACGGCCCCGCCGAGCGAGGACGAACGCGGGGCGCCGTGCTCGCGGAAGAGCACGTAGAGCTGGACCGAGCCGATGCCCCACCGGTACTGCTGGCGCCAGAGTTCGCGGAGCGAGGTCCTCATCCGATACGTGACGTGCGCCCCGTCGACCCGGACGAGCGGGTGACCGCGCAACTGCGCATCCCAGCAGAACGCCGTGTCCATGCTCGCGAGCATCGACTCGCGGAACCCGCCGACCTCGCGCCAGACCTCCGCGCTGACGCCGAGGTTGTTGGTGGCGGCCGCGTCGAGGAACCCCTTCGACGGCAGGATCGCCGACCACTTGGTCGTCCGCCCCATGCCGGCCCGCGGATCGGACGCGGAGTCGTGCGAGGCGGTGGACACCCCGGCGATGAACGAGTGCTCGGCGGCCGCGGCGGCCATCGCCGCCAGCCACCCCGGCTCGGCGATGTCGTCGGCATCGAGGAACAGCAGGTAGTCGCCCGACGCGGTCTCGGCGGCCACGTTCCTGGCATGGCTCGCGCCCGGTACCGACGAGGCGTCGACGACGCGCAACTCGGGGAGGCGGTCCCGGCACGCCTCGGCCCGGGCGACGGTGTCGTCCCGGGAGCCGTTGTCGGCGACGATCACCTCCCATGGGCCCTGCCATCCCTGTGCGGCGAGGGCCTCGAGCTGGGTGCCGATGGTCGCCCCCGCGTCACGCGCGGGGATGATCACGGAGAGGTGGGGGTACTCGGGCACCCGCTCATCGTAGGCGGCGGAGTCGGCACCGCTCCAGAGGCACCCGCGGGAACGGCCTACCTCGCGGACGCGGCGAGCACTCGCTCGTAGACGTCGAGATGGGCGCGCGCGACCGCGAGGTCGTCGAGCAGGCCCGGGGTCGCGGCGGCCGCCCCGGAGAGGCGCGCGCGCAGCGCGGCGTCCTCGTCGAGCCGCGTGAGCGCGGCGGCGAGCGCGCCGACGTCGCGCGGCAGCACGAGCAGGCCGTTCACGCCGTCGGCGACCCACTCGGCGGGGCCGCCCTCGTCGGCCGCGACCGTCACGCGACCGGCCGCGAGGTACTGCAGCACGTTCTGGCCGAGCGGCTCGGCGCGCGTCGAGTACTGCACCGCGACGTCCCATCCGTCGAGCAGCCTCGCCACGTCGTCCACGTGCCCGAGCACGTCGACCTGCGCGCCGACGCCGAGTTCGTCCGCCCGGCGGTGCAGCTCGGCGAGGTACGCCTCGTGCCCGAAGGGCGCGCCGCCGGCGAACTGCAGGCGGATGTCGCGTCCCGCGAACGCACGCGCGAACGCCTCGAGCAGCTCGGCCTGGCCCTTCCAGGGGTCGATCCGGGCGAGCATGCCGATCGTGCGCAGCGGGGCATCGGCGCTGACGAGCAGGGCGGCACCGATCGCGAGGCCGGAGGCGCTCGGCACGACCTCGGCCACGGCGTCGGACCGGAGGAAGCGCCGCGCCGAGTCGAGGGTGGCGCGCGAGTTCGCGATGACGCCGTCGGCTCGGGGCAGCACGACCCGGGTCATGAGCGCGTGCCCCGGCCCGCCGAGCGACTCGGGGTCGACGAGGTCGCGCAGGTGCACCACCAGCGGGGTGCGGGCGACCCGCGCGGCGAGCGCGCCGTAGGCGGCCGAGCGCGCCGTGTTCGCATCGACGAGGTCGGCCGACCGGAACGCTGCGGACGTCCGCACCGCGAGCGCCTGCACGGCGAGCCGCGCGCCGAACCCGAGCACCGCGAGCGGGCCGCCGGAACTCGCGCCCGCGGGCTGGCGCACCCCTGCCGATCTCCGGGGCACGCGCGGCGGCACGGCGTCCCACACGTTCGGGCCCGGCTCGAGCGGCGGGGTCTGCAGCACGGCCGACCAGTCGGGTCGGGCCTGCAGCATCCGCACGAGCGCCAGTTCGGCGCCGCCGGCCGCACCGGTGTGGTCCAGGTGCAGCACGCGAAGCGGCCGCTCCCGCGCGCTCACGTGTCGCGCCTGCCGAACCAGCGGCGAACGCGACCCCCGCGCGACGTCGCCGAAGCGCCGCCCGACCCGGAGGCGTCCGACCTGCCGAGCCCCTCGAACGAGAACGCGTCGGGATCCTCGACCGTCGCCCGAAGCGAGTGGACGTCGGCCGGCGGCATCCCGAACAGCGTCGCGGCGATCGACGCCAGCGGCGGCACCTCCTCGCGCGCCATCGCGCGGTAGGCGTCGTCGTCGCGGCCCTGCGGGTCGGTGATGTCGCCGTCGTCGTCCACGCCGAACGCGCGCCGACGGCCGAACGCGGCGACGCGGGACCGGAGCTCGTCGACGGAGGCCGGAGCGGGCGCAGGGCCCAGCCCCGCGGCGATCCCGCCGGCCTCCCGGATCGTGAAGGTGGACCGCAGCATCGACGGCACCATGCCGAGCACGCCGTCGCGATGCGCGACATCCGCCGTGAGCACGAGGTCGGCGCCGCCGATGACGCGCTCGTCGACCTGGGTCGCGCGGTGCGCCCGGCCGTCGGCGCCGAGCCGTTCGGTGATCGCTCGCGTCCGGCTCCGCATGGGCCGGCCCACGGGCGCGGCGAGGCCGGCGCTCGTGACGACGACGCGGGCCGCGGCATCCGTCGGCAGGTACCGGTCGACCCAGGTCCGCAGGAGCGCCGCGGCGAGCGCCGACCGGTTGATGTTGCCCGTGCAGACCACGAGCACGCGGAACTCGTCGGGATCCATGCGCGATCACCCCCGGCTCGCCACGACCGGGGAGCGGGGCCCCGGATAAGGTTTCTGCAACGGAAGTCTAGAGGGGGTGCGGTGCGCGTACTCAGGGTCTCGCACAGTGCCGTCGTCGACGAGTGGCGCGGTCGCGAGCGTGCGCTCACCGCGCTCGGCGTCGACGTCGAGCTGTGCTGCGCCCGGCGGTGGCACGCCGGCGGCGCTCCCGTGATGCTGCACGCCCGACCCGACGAGCGGGTGCGCGGCGTGCGCACGCTCGGGCGGCATCCGGCGCTCTTCGTCTACGACCCGCTGCCGCTGTGGCGGGCGCTGGGCCACGAGGTCGACGTGATCGACGTGCACGAGGAGCCGTTCGCGCTCGCGACCGCCGAGATCCTGCTGCTGCGGGCACTGCGCCGGCAGGCCCGTCGCACGCCCGTGGTGCTCTACACCGCGCAGAACCTCCGCAAGCGGTACCCGATCCCCTTCCGCTGGCTCGAGCGGTGGGCGCTCCGCGCCGCGTCGGGCGTGTCGGCGTGCAACACCGAGGCCGCTCGCATCGCGGAGGACAAGGGCTTCGTCGGTCGGGCGCGCGTGATCCCGCTGGGCGTCGACCTCGAGCGGTTCACGCCGGCGGATGCCGCGACCACGACCGGCGGTCGAGTCGGCGCGCCGGCGCCGACTCGAGACCCCGCCGCCCCGATCACCGTGGGCTTCATCGGCCGGCTCGTGCCCGAGAAGGGCGTGCTCCTGCTGCTCGACGCGCTCGCGCGCGAGCCCCGGCTGCGCCTGCGCGTGGTCGGCACCGGACCGCTCGCGTCCGAGTTGCCCGCGCACGCGGCATCCGTCGGCGTCGCCGATCGCGTGGAGGTCGTGGGGTCCGTCGACCCGGCCGGCATCCCGGAGATCCTGCGGACGTTCGACGTGCTCGCCGTGCCGTCGCTGCCGACGGCCTCGTGGACCGAGCAGTTCGGCCGGGTCGCGGTCGAGGCGATGGCGTGCGGCGTCCCGGTCGTGTCGAGCGATGCGGGCGCGCTGCCCGACGTCGTCGGAGGCGCGGGCGTCGTGGTGCCGACGGGCGACGCGGCGGCGCTCGCCGACGCCCTCGTGGACGCGGCCGGCCCACGTGCCGCCGAGCTGCGCGCCGCCGGCTTCGTCCGCGCCGAGGAGTGCAGCTGGGGCGCGGTCGGCCGCGACTACCTCGAGCTGTACCGGTCGATCGTGCACGAGGCATCCGTCGCCCCCGAGCCGACGCCCACGCTCGAGGTCATTGTGGTCGCCTATGGTGCGCCAGAGCTGCTGCGTCGCGCGCTCGAGCCGGTCGCGGGCCTCCCGGTCACGGTCGTCGACAACTCGTCGCTGCCCGCGATCCGCGCGCTGTGCGACGAACTCGGCGTGCGCTACCTCGATCCCGGCCGCAACGGCGGCTTCGCGGCCGGCGTGAACCACGGCCTCGCGAACCTGATCGCGCCCGGCTCCGACGTGCTGCTGCTGAACCCCGACGCCGAGATCTCGGCCGACGACGTCGCCCGGCTGCACCGCGCGCTGCGCGCGCGCCCCGACCTCGCGAGCGTCGGCCCCGCGCAGGTCGACGGGCAGGGCCACGAGGCGCGCGTCGAGTGGTGGCTGCCCTCGCCGTCGGGCACGTGGCTCGAATCGCTCGGGCTCGCGCGGCTCCGCCGCGACCCGTCGTACGTCATCGGCTCGGTCCTGCTGCTCCGCGCCGAGGCGCTCGACCAGGTGGGATGGTTCGACGAGCAGTACTTCCTCTACGCCGAGGAGGCCGACTGGGCCCACCGCGCGCATCGGCTCGGCTGGCGGCACGCGGTCGTGCCCGAGGCGCGCGCGGTGCACGTCGGCGCGGGAACCGGCGGCGATCCGCGCCGGCGCGAGGCGCACTTCCACGCGTCGCAGGAGCGGTTCCTCCGCAAGCACTTCGGCGCGGCCGGCTGGCAGTGGGCGCGTACCGGCCAGTGGCTCGGTGCGACCGTTCGGTCGATCGTGCTCCCCGGCGAGCGAGGCCGTGCCGCGCGGCGCCGCGCGGCGCTCTACCGGCTCGGGCCGGCGCGGGTGGAGGCGCGATTCGGGCGAGCGGATGCCGCGAGCACGAGTACGGTGGCGCATGCGACCCCGACCACCGACACCCCAGCGGAGGCCACGGCATGACCCGCATCGTGCAGATCGTCCCGTTCATCGGCCCCGGCACGGGCGTCGCCGGCGTGGCGTGGCACCTCCAGCAGGAGCTGCAGGCGCTCGGCGCGACCGTCGAGGTGTTCACGTTCCAGTCCGCCCGCCGTGGGCGATCGACGCCCCGGTCGTCGCGCAACACGATCCTCGCCCGGATTCGCGGCGGCTGGCGCATGATCTGGTTCAGCACCGTCGGCACCCGCTGTGCGAAGCAGTACCTCGCCGAGCGTCCGGACGCGATCTCGATCTGCCACAACAACGTGGTCGCCGGCGACGTCTACGTCAACCACGGCCTGCTGCTCGCATCGATGCGTGCCCGAGGACGATCGTGGTGGGGCATCTACCGCAATCCGGTGCACGACTTCATCTACCTGCGCGACCGCATCCGGTACCGCGGGCGCACGCACCGGGTCGCCGTCTGCCTGTCGGAGGGCGAGGCCGACGACCTGCGGGCGACGTACGGCCCGATCGGCCCGCGCATCGAGGTCATTCCGAACGGCGTCGACCTCGACCGGTTCCGTCCGCCGACGCCGGAGGAGCGCGCCGCGGCGCGCTCGGAACTCGGGCTCGGCCCCGATCAGCGCGTCGGCGTCTTCGTGGGGCACGAGTTCTCGCGCAAGGGGCTCTCGTTCGCGATCCGCGGGCTCGCGTACGGCCCGAGCGCGCTGCTGATGGTGATCGGCGGGAACGACGAGATCATCGCGGAGGCGCATGCCGAGGCGATCGAACACGGCGTCGGCGACCGCGTGCTGTTCCTCGGGGTGCGGAAGGACCTCCCGCACCATCTCGCGGCCTGCGACTTCTTCGTCTTCCCGAGCGCGTACGAGGCGAACGCCCTGGTCGTGCTCGAGGCGCTCGCGAGCGGCCTGCCGGTGATCGCGACCCCGGTCGGCTTCGCGCCCGAGATCGTGCGCGACGGCGAGAACGGCTACCTGGTCGAACGCGACCCGGTGGCGGTCGGCGCGCGGATGGAGGAGCTCGCGACGCTCGACGACGAGTCGTTCGCGGCGTTGCGTCGTGGGGCGCGGGCGTCGGCCGAGGCGTACGGATGGCGCGAGGTCGCCCGCCGCTACCTCGAACTCGCCGAGCGGCTCGAGGCCGAGCGGAGCGGTGCGGGAACCGACGCCGCCTCAGCCGACCGGACGACCGGATGACCGGATGACCGGATGACTCGGATCGTCCAGATCGCGCCGTCGATCGAGCCCGGCAGCGGCGTCGCCGGCGTCGCCTACGCACTCGAGCGGGAGTTCCGCGCGGCGGGCGTGCCGGTCGAGCGCTTCACGGCGGCCGAGGCCGGACGCACCCTCGACCGACCGCACCGCACGACGCTCGGCCTGCACCTCGCGCGCGCGGGCAACGTGATCTGGTTCAGCACGCTCGGCACACGGCGCGCGAAGCGCTACCTCGCCGAGCGGCCCGACGCCGTGTCGTTCACCCACAACGACGTCATGGCGGGCGACGTCTACGTCAACCACGGCCTGCTGCAGGCGGCGATGCGTGCCCGGGGCAACTACGCCTGGCGGATGGTGCGCAACCCGGTGCACCTGTTCACCGCGTTCCGCGACCGCATCCGCTATCGCGGCCGCACGCATCGCGCCGTGGTCGCCCTGACCGGGGAAGAGGCACGGCTGCTGACCGAGGTCTACGGGCGCGTGCGGCCACCGGTCACGGTCATCCCGAACGGCGTCGACGTCGAGCGGTTCAGCCCCGGCGATGCCGCGGGGCGCGCGGCCGTCCGCGGCGAACTCGGGATCGCGGTCGACGCCACGGTCGCGATCTTCATCGGCCACGAGTTCGAGCGGAAGGGGCTGCACCTGGCGATCGACGCGCTGCGGATGGCGCCGGGCGTCGTACTCCTCGTCGTCGGCGGCAGCTCCGACATGATCCGGCGCGCCGGTTCGCAGGCACGCCGAGCGGGCGTCGCCGGTCGCGTGGTGTTCGCGGGCGAGCGGCCGGATCCCGTGCCGCTGCTGCGCGCGGCCGACGTGCTCGTGCTGCCGAGCGCCTACGAGGCGAACGCGCTCGTCGTGCTCGAGGCGCTCGCCTGCGGCGTGCCGGTGGTCTCGACGCACGTGGGCTTCGCGCCCGACATCGTGGTCGACGGCGAGAACGGATTCCTCGTCGAGCGCAAGGTCGCACCGATCGCGACTCGCCTGGCCGAGCTCGACGGCCTCGACGCAGCGACCCGCGAGGAGTGGCGCCAGCGCGCACGGCGGACGGCCGAGCAGCACTCGTGGCGCGAGGTCGCGGCGCGGTACCTCGAGCTGGCCCGCTCGATCGAGGCGCGGAAGGCGGCGGGCCGGCCGACGGACCGCGCGGCGGGCGCCTCGTGACCGAGCCGCTCCGCATCCTGCACGCCATCCGCTCCGACGGCTTCTCCGGCGTCGAGCAGTTCGTGCTGAGGCTCGCCCGCACGCAGGCGGCGGACGGGCACGCCGTGCACGTGATCGGCGGCGACCCGCCGCGCATGCGGCCCGGCCTCGACGATTCGGGGATCGGGCACACCGCCGCCGCCCGCACGATCGAGGTGCTCCGCGCGGTGCGCGGCCTGGCCGACGAGGTCGACGTCGTGAACACGCACATGACCGCGGCGGATGTCGCGGCCGTCGCAGCCCTCGCGACCCGCGGGCGCGCGCGCCGGCCCGCGGTCGTCGCGACCTGCCACTTCGCGAGGCCGCGCGGCCGGGTCGGCGCCGTGCCGATCGAGGCCCTGGTGCGCGGCCGGATCGATGCGCAGCTCGCGATCTCCTCCGCCGTTGCGTCGGCCGTCGAGGGCCCGAGCACGGTCGTCCACACGGGCATCGACCCACGCCCGGCGGGCGACCCGGGCGCGCGCGAGCGCACGGTCCTCATGGCCCAGCGCCTGCAGCCCGAGAAGCGCACCGACGTCGGGGTGCGCGCGTTCGCCGCGTCCGGACTGGCCGACGAGGGCTGGACGCTCGACGTCGCCGGGATCGGCCCGGACCGGGAGCCGCTCGAGGCGCTCGTCGCGGAGCTCGGCATCGCGGCATCCGTGCGCTTCAGCGGGTACCGCACCGACCTGCCGGAACTACTGACGCGCGCCGGCATCCTGCTCGCGCCGTGCCCCGTCGAGGGGCTCGGCCTGACGCTCCTCGAAGCCATGGCATCGGGTCTGCCGCCCGTCGCCGCGGACGCCGCGGGCCATGTCGAGCTGCTCGACGGCCTCGACGAGCGGGCGCGCTTCGCGGCGGGCGATGCGGATGCCGCGGGCGAGCGCCTGCGGTCCCTCGCCGCCGACCCGGCCGGACGTGCCGCCCTCGGCGCCGCCGCACGCGAACGCCAGCAGTCGGAGTTCTCGCTCCGCGCCCAGGCCGACGGGACCGAGGCCGTCTACCGGAAGGCCATCGGATGACCGACCTCGTCGTGCTGTCGCTCGAACGCTGGGACCAGGTGTGGCGACGCAACCAGCACCTCGTCGCGGGGCTGTTGCGCACCGACCCGGAGCTGCGCGTGCTCTTCGTCGAACCCGCCGCCGACCCCGTGCACGACCTCTCGTCGCGCCGGCGGCCGGCCACCGGCCAGCGCGTGACCGAGGTCGGCGACCCGGCAGCCGGGCGACTCTGGACGTATCGTCCGACGAAGTGGTTGCCGCGCCGGTTCGATGCGCGAGCAGACGAGCGCCTCGCGGCGGGCGTCGTGCATGCAGCGCGATCGCTCGGCATGGAGCATCCGCTGCTCTGGATCAACGACCCGGGCGCCGTCGAACTCGCCGAACGCACGGGCTGGCCGACGCTCTACGACGTCACCGACGACTGGCTCGCGGCCGACCGCTCGGAGGGCGAACGGGCCCGCGCCGCCGCCACCGAGGCCCGGCTGCTCGAGGTCGCCCGCGAGGTCGTGGTCTGCTCGCCCGAACTGGAGCGCCGCAAGGGCGCGACCCGCACGGTCACCCTCATCCCGAACGGCGTCGACGCGGCCGCCTATCGGCGGCCCGCCCCGCGCCCGGCCGACCTGCCCGCCGGGCGCACCGCGCTCTACCTGGGCACGGCGCACCCCGACCGCATCGACGTCGACCTCTGCGAGGCGACCGCGCGTGCCGTCGCCGCCGCCGGCGGCACGCTCGTGCTCGTCGGCCCGAACCTCCTCGGCGGCGCCGCGACCGCCCGCCTCGAGGCCGCGGGTGCGATGCTGCTCGGCCCTCGGCCGAGCGCCGCCGTCGTCGGCTACCTCCAGCACGCCGACGTGCTCGTGGTGCCGCACGTCGTGACGCCGTTCACCGACAGCCTCGACCCGATCAAGCTCTACGAGTACCAGGCCGTCGGCCGGCCCGTGGTCTCGACGCCGGTGGCGGGGTTCCGGGATGTCGCGGACTCGCGCGTCACGGTCGCCGAGGCGGCGTCGTTCCCGGGCGAGGTGGTCGCGGCGCTGGAGTCGGCGCGGCCGTTCCCCGACGGTGCCGACGGGCCGGCCAGCGACTGGAGCGAGCGGGTCGCGGCGATGCGCGCCGTCCTCAAGCGGTTGGCGACGTTCGACACCGCGTAGCCGGGTCGCCGATCAGAGCTGTTCGAGCACGCGGCGGAGGTTGCCCCACGCCCAGTCCCAGTCGCGCGCGACGGCGCGAGCGCGGGACGCCGCAGCGCGGCGGGCACGCTCGGTTGGATCGTCGATCAGCTCGCGGAGGGCGTCGGCCAACGCCGCCGGATCGTTCGGCGGGACGAGGATGCCCGCGTCGCCCACCACGTCGGGCAGGCCGCCGATGCGGGACGCGACGACGGGCAGTCCGCTCGCGAGGCCTTCGCCGGCCGTCAGCCCGCTCGGCTCGTCCCACTTCGACGGGACCACGAGCGCATCGGCCGATCGCAGCAGATCCGGAAGGCGGTCGCGCTCGACGAAGGGCTCGAAGCGGACGACGGCGCCGGATTCGTCGGCGAGCCGCCGCAGGTCCTGCTCGTACGGCGAGAGCGGGGCGTCGCGCGCGAACCCCCGGCTTCCGACGACGGTCACCTCGACGGAACCCCAGGCGAGCAGGCCGGCGGCCCTGACGAGCACGTCGGGTCCCTTCTCCGGGATCACGCGGCCGACGAACATCGCCCGGAACGGCTCGCCGCGTGCCGGCGCTCGGACGCGACGGTGATCGCCTGGCTGGAATCGCTCGGTGTCGATGCCGTTCCGGACCACGTGCACGCGTTCTGCGAGGTGCGGAGGTAGCGCAGCCCGCATCCGCTCTGCAAGCTCGTCGCCGACGCACACGATGGCGACCGCCGGTTCGAGCATTCGGCGAGCTTCGGCGCGCGAGTAGGTGCGGAGGAGATCGTTGTGCGCGTAGAGCACGACCCGATGCTCGCTGTCCCGCAGCATCCAGGGGATCACGGGTGCATTGTGCGCGAGCACGAAGGCCGGTGGCTGCCGCCGAACGGCGTCGACGAGCGGAGCATAGAACCGTTCGACGCCCCGGCGGGGCAAGCCGAGTCGTCCCCTGACGAGGTCACCAACTCGATCGCGTCGGGTGAGCCACGCTGCGCGGTCGAACTCGATGAGTGCCGCGCTGTCGTATCGCGGCCGCATCGTCGAGCGATCGAGCACCGCGGCGTGCCGAACCGGATCGGGGTCGCGGCTCGCCGCGCCCGCGAGCCCGTGCACGACGGTGGGGATCGCCGACCCGGTGCGCGGCGAGAAGTGGTCGCCGGGCGTGATGGCGTGGACGATGCCGATCACAGCACTCCATCCCGCAAGGGCGCGTCGTCGATGACGGATGCACGAGAGCCCGGCAGGCACTTCGGCCTACCGGGCTCCACGTGACGCGCTCGGGCTGATCAGATGATCAGGCTGGCGAGGCAGAGCTTCTGCGCCGCGGTGAATGCGCCCTCGCTGCAGGACGCGCCGTTGAGCGGCGGCACGGCGGGGACCGACGACGAAACGGACTCCGAACCACCAGGACCACCGTCGATGTCGTACATCAGAGTGAGCGTGTTGTTCTGGCTGTTCGGGGCTTCCTTGGTCACGATCGCGATCTGGGGGAACGTGGAGTTCGCCGGGACCACGAACGACGTCGCGGTGCCGACGCACGTGTCGAGGTTGACCACCGCGACCCCACCGAGGTCGGCCCCGCCGAGCGTGGCGGACGTGATGGTGACGGTGATCGGCACGTTGAACGTGTTCTGGATGCTCGCCTTGAATGCGTAGCCCTTGTACGTGGAGTTCGAGTTGCCCGGCAGCTTGCAGCCGAGACCGGTGAGGGTGATGATGCCGGGCGATGCGGCGTACGCGGGGGTCGAGACGGCGAGCGCCACGACCGGGACGGACCACGCCGCTGCCTTGGCGACGGTGCGCCGGCTGACGCCGGGACGCTGTTCTTCGAGGTCGCTCATGACAGACCTTCCTATGCTGTGTGGGAAAAGATCTCGGTTTTCGGGTTTCCCAGCACACTCTAAGGGTTTCGGGCCCTCGCCGTCGAGTCCCATAACACCCGCATTCGGGGGACGTACGTAACAATCGCTCAGCTTCGGATGAGCAGGCTCGCGTCCTCCAAGCTGCGCAGCGCCTGGGAGATCACCCGGTCGACGTCCACGTCGGCGGGCGGTGCCGGGAGGTCCCTCTGCGCTGCCGTCTTCAGTTCGTCCTCCGTGAGCCCATCGGCCGCGAGCCAGAGGGCGGGCCCCACGCCGACGAGCACCGTGAGCCGCCCCGCCGCGAGCACGACGAGCGAGTCGTCGACGATCCTCGCGTCGGCGAACGTCCCCCGCCAGTACGCCCCCGGGCGGTCGCCGGCATCGGGAGTCGCTACCTCGGGGAGCACCCTCCCGTCGCAGTCGCAGCCGCGCTGCGACAGGTCGGCGACGTCCATCACCATCGGGGCGCTCTCGTCAACGGACCCCAGCAGGTCGTCGACGATGCCCGGGATCGTCGACGCCTCGGAATACACGATCCGCCGCACACCGCCGGTCGAGCGGATCGTGTCGATCAGCGTTCCGAGCGGTCGATCGAGTGCGGAGAGGAAGCTCGACTGGGCGACGAGCTCCGGAAGCGCGTCGATGATCGGCACCGATTCGACGAACGGCTCCGCGACCTCAGGTCGCCGGTCGAGCAGGACGAGGGCGGCGAGCTCGAGCTCGGCGTCCGGCAGCCCCTTGAGATCGAGTCCGGATGCGGGCTCGGTCGCCTTCACTCCCGCCTTCGTCCCGATGGACAGCGGCTTGCGGTACGGGATGACGGAACCGCCCGGTCGTATCGCGAGGGTCTCATCGGTCACGTAGCCGAAGGCGCGGCCGAACTCTCGGGCCGCCGTGGTCTTGCCCCGGCCGGAGGGGCCGACGAAGCCGATCACCCGGCCGTCGTCGAGCGTCACCGCGGCCGCGTGGAGCATCAGCGCTTCCCCGCGCAGCCCTCCGATCGCCTCCAGGGTGACCTGCGACGTGATCCGCTGCGCGAGCGCCTCCGGGGAGTTGGCGCTGACCGTGAGGTCGCCGTTCGCCGGGTCGGAATCGCGACGCACACCTGCGCGGAGCACGCGATCCGGTTCGCCGTCGCCGTCGTAGGCCAGGTCGGCCCAGTGCGCCGTGATGGCCGCCTGCTCGGCGTTGCTCAGCGAATCGTCGAGCTCGATGCGGACGTGGCTCGACAGGGCGCGCACGTCGATGGCGGTGGACATGTCGGAAGCCTACCCGCCCGTCGCGGGCCCACAGCCGGTCGTTGCATGGTGCGACCGCGGCATCACAGGTCGCCCGAGACCAGCAGGCCGAGGGTCACGAGTTCCGCGACGAAGCGCTCGACGTCCTCCCGGATCTCGTCGGGCTCGGTCCCCGTCGAGGCGGCGACCCGGTCGACGATCGTCGCCGCCGGCCCGCCGCAGGCCTCCGCCCAGATGAGCTCGGCCACACCGTCGAACACGACGATCGGACCGGAGGGGAGCACGGCCGCGTAGCGGACGTCGTCCTGGACGAGCTGCGCCGTCGCCGCGGACGGCCGGTACGCCGGCGTCATCGAGTGACCCCCTGGCGACGCAGGCGCGCTCGCGCGGCGCGCACGGCCTCACGCGCCGCCACGGCCGGGCGACGCACGAACTCGACGACGATCTCCCATCGAGACGGGCGCCGTCCGAGACGGTGCGCGAGGTGATCGACGTTCACGAGCGGTGCGCGGCCCACGAGCCGTAGTCGGGTCCCCAGGTCGGGCGCCGCCTGGATCCGCGCCCACCACTCGAGGGACCGCGGGCCGCCCTGCGAGACGACCTTCCAGAGCAGGTACTCGCGGCGTCCGCGATAGCGCTCCAGGTCGCCCGTCGCCGCCGCAAAGGCGACCTCGGCGCGCAGCCGGGGGACCAACTCCTCCATCGCCGCGCGCTGCGCGGCATCCGCCTCGTCCCACACGACCGGGAGGTCGCGCCGACCGCCGCTCGCCGATCGAGCCGCGTTCAGTACCAGCAGCACGCGCTGCCCGGCGACGCTCGGCACCGAGCAGAGGACGCCGGCGATCTCGAGGCGGCCCCGGTCGCCCCAGAGCACATCGAAGGCCGCTGCCGGCTCCAGGCCGATCCCGGGGAAGTACCGGTGGACGTCGACGTACCCCCAGTCGGGGTGCAGGTAGGTCTGGGCGTGCCCGAACGGCGAACCGTTCGCGAACGTGCTGTAGAGGGACCATCCGGCTCGTCGCAGCGCGCCGTCGATCGCCGCGACCTGGTCGGGGCGCACCATGACGTCGACGTCGGTGCCGAAGTGACCGGCCCGCAGCGTCGGATCGACGGCGGCGCCCTTGATGTGCAGGAGGTCGGCGCCGACCTCGTCGGCGACGTACTGCACGGCGGCATGCCCGAACTGGAGGCGCACCTGAAGGGGCACGCTGACTCGAGACTCGTCCACGCTCCTCCGTCCTCCTCGATCAGCGTAGCGAGGCGGATGGTACGTCCGACTGTCCGCGCCGCGGGCGATGCCGGTCGAGCCGTCTAGATTGATCTCATCGCTCGCCGAGCCGGCGGCGAGGACGCTCCAGTCGGAGGGACCAGCCCGAGATGACGCCCGCCGCCCCGCGACTCACGATCGCGACGATCGCCACGGGAGCCCCGATGGGGGCGCAGGCGTACCAGGAGCAGGTCGCGAGCCGCGCGGCATCCGCCCTCGCTGCCGTCGACGATCGGGAGTGGCGGTACCGGAGGCTCGTGTTCCGGTCGATGCGGTCGGAGCTCGACGGCAACCGGCGACTCCCGCTCGGCCGCGTCGCGCGGGCGTCGGTCGGGCAGCGGCGTGCGCTCGGGCGGGCGATCTACGGGGGCGACGCCGTCTCGCACCGCATGAACCTCGAGCTGCCGCCGTCGCCGCACGGCGACGTCATCACGATCCACGACGTGGTCGCCTGGCGGTTCCCCGACGAGTCCGCAGCGGTGCCGGCGGCGATCGAGGAGGCGAGACGGGCCGCGGCGGTCATCTGCGTCTCCGAGTTCAGCGCGCACGAGGCCGTCGAGCTGCTCGGCATCAGCGAGCCCCACGTCGTGCACAACGGCGTGGACCCGCGGTTCTTCGACGCGGCTCCGCTCGACGCGGCCGCGCGGCGGGCCCACGGACTGCCCGAGCGGTACGTGCTGCACGCGGGCGGCGCGACGCGACGCAAGAACCTCGAGGCGCTCGCCGAGGCCTGGCCGCTCGTGCACCGCGAGCGACCGGAGCTCGAGCTCCTGCTCGCCGGACCGCCGCACCCGACCCGCACGGCGCTCTTCGACGGCATGCCAGGCACCCGACTCGTGGGGCGCCTGCCCGATGAGATCATGCCGGGGCTCGTCGCGAGCGCGGAGGTCGTGGTCGTGCCCTCGCTGTACGAGGGCTTCGGCCTTCCCGCGCTCGAGGCGATGGCCGCGAACGTGCCCGTCGTCGCCGCGGCGACGAGCTCCCTTCCCGAGGTCGTCGGCGGTGCCGGCATCCTCGTCGAACCCAACGGCGCCGCGATCGCCGGTGGCCTGCTGGATGCCACGGGCGGGTCGGACCTCGGGCCGCTCGTCTCGGCCGGGCGCGCCCGCGCCGGCGAGTTCACCTGGGAGCGCTGCGCGGAGGCGCACGCCCGGGTCTGGGCCGCGCTGGCCTGAGAGCCCGGGCGCGGCTATCCGCGACCCGCGAGCACGCGGAACGCACCGCCGGGGAACCGCGGGAGGTCGGGCAGCACGTCCGCCAACCGACCGATGGCGCGCTCGAGGTCGTCGCAGGATCGCTCGACCTCCGCGCGCGGCGCGGCGGACGCGCCGGCCATCATGCCCTCGAGCCCGCGCGACTCGTCGAACTCCGTGAACCGGCTCGAGCCGGGGGTCATCACCGACTCGTAGTCCCGGAACTTGAACGCGCCGCCGCTGAGCGGAGGCTCGAGCATCGTCCAGGTCGCCGGGATGCCGTACGCGTCGGCCGTGACGAGTCCGTGCAACGAGGTCGTGATCACGGCCTCGGCCGCCGCGATCTCGCGCACGACCCGCGCTGCGGGCTGGTGCACGTTCACGACGTGGACCCGGAGGCCCGCGGCATCCGCCATCGACATGAACGGTTCGTGCGACCGGTGGTGCCCGTGCGGCACGAGCGCGACGTCCCACCTCGGCTTCGGCCGCCGCGCGCGGCGCGCCACCAGGATGCCCGGGTCGCCGAGGGCGACGTCCGCGGGCGCCCCGATCAGGTCGCGGGTGAGGTGGCCGCGTACGGCGAGCACGGTCGCGTCCGGCAGCGGATGCGGCTTCCCGTACATGAGGCCGCTGCCCCAGATCGCGCCGTCGAAGTGCTCCGGGAGGAACTCGAGGATGCTGCCGACGCCCGCGAGGCGGGCCTTCGATGGCACGCGGTGCACGGGCGCGATGCCGTAGTCCGGGAGCAGCCAGGGCGTCAGGTCGTCGCCGAAGTTCGGATGGCCGTCCCACCAGGTGGCGGGGACGACGACGCCGCCGCGCCACATCGCGCTGCGCGTCGCTGCGGTCGCGAGCCGGCGCACCTGCCGCACGCGGCGTCGCCGCGGGGTCGAGTAGGTCATGCCGTCTCCGCCGCTCGCCGATCGCGGGCGTCGTCGCCGTCGAGGATGCGGTCGTAGTCCGCGACGTACGCCTCGGCGACCCGCCGCCAGGTGAACTCGGGCACGCGGCGCCGCCCCGCGTCCACGAGTCGCGCCCGGAGCTCCCGGTCGTCGACGACGCGACGGATCGCCGAACGCAACGCGTCCACGTCGAGCGGATCGACGAGCAGTCCGTCGACGCCGTCGACGACGAATCCGGGCGCACCGCCGCGTTCGGTCATCACGAGCGCGGCACCGGACCGCCAGGCCTCGAGCGCGACGATGCCGAACGCCTCCGTCCGGCTCGGAACGACGACGGCCGTCGCTCCGGCCATGGCGTCGGCGACGGCCGTCGGGTCGAGTCGGCCGGCGAGCACGACGCGGCCGCCGAGTCCGTGTGCGTCGACGAGCGCCTCGAGGCGGGCCTGCTCCGGCCCGTCTCCGACGATGACGAGACGGATGTCGCCGCCGGCGGCGGCATCGATCCCGTCGGGATCGGCCGGGCCGGCGCCAGAGCGCAGGCCGGCCATGGCGTCGATCAGCAGGTCGAACCCCTTCGTCCGGCCGAGCCGGCCGACCGCGAGGAGGTACTCGCCCTCGAACGGGCTCCGGCGGGCGTCGCCCGCCACGGCGAGATCGACCCCGTTCGGCACGACCTCACCGCCGATGAGCCCGAAGCGGGAGCGCAGGTCGTCGACGACGAAGGCCGACGGCGCCGTCACCGCCGCGGCCGCGGCGAGCGCGCGCCGCAGCGCGGCCCGAAGCAGCGCCGAGCGATCGTAGACCGCGCCGTCGTCGGCGACCGTCTCACCGTGCGACGTGACCATGAGCGGAAGGCGGGACCGGCGGTGGAGGGCGAGCGCGTAGACGCCGTTCGGGCCGAAGCAGTGGACGTGGACGAGGTCCGGACGGAATTCCGCGCGCGCGTCGGCCCAGCGCCGCCAAGCGCCGGGGTAGGCGCGAGCGAACCGCGCGATGCCGCCCGGGGACGCCGAGGGCAGCGGCGTCGGGAGGTAGCGGACCGTCACGCCGTCGAGCTCGCGCGTCACCGGACCGGTTCCGCGATCCACGCTCCACACCTCGACCGCGCAACCCTGGCCGATCAGCTCACGAGCGACCTGGCGCACGTGCTCCTCGACTCCGCCGACGTGCGGAGCGTACGAGGAGGTCACGAGCGCGACGCGTCGCCTCCCCGCCGTCCGGGCGCGGCGGGGCGATCCCGATCCGCCCACGCGTCAGCCGCGCTGGTCGGTCGGCGGTTCGGTGACGAACTCGTCCGACTCCTCCGCCGCCGGCGCGCCCGCCGTGCGGGTCGCCTTCGAAGCGGGAGCCTTCCGGGAGGACGTCGGCGCGTCCGAGGGAGCCTCGGCGGTCGGCGTGTCCGGGTGCTTGGATTCCGCGTGCTTGGACGTGTAGTCGTGCCGGTACTCGTACGAGTAGGTCGCGGCATCCGCACCCCGGAGCGGCGACTTGTTCAGCACGATGCCGAGTGCACGACCGCGCGCCTTCCGCAGCGTGTCGAGCGCCTTCTCGAGGAGGTCGTATGTCGTCTTCCCGAGCGTCACGACGATGAGGGCTCCGTCGGCCTGGTGGGTCAGCACCGCGCCGTCCGTCACGGGGAGGAGCGGCGGCGCGTCGATGATCACCGTCGCGTGCTTGGTGAGGTCTGCGAGCAGCGTGTGCATGCGCTCGGAGCCGAGCACCTCGCTCGGGTTCGGCGGAACGCTGCCCGCCGTCAGCACGAGGAGGTTGTTCGACTTCTCCGTGCGCTGGAGCACCTCGGAGAGGGCCGCGCGACCGGCGAGGACGTCGCTCAGCCCTGCGCCGCCGGGGAGCCCCATGGTCTTCGCGACCATCGATCGCCGCAGGTCGCCGTCGACGAGGACGACGGTGGTGCCGGCCGCTGCGAGCGTGAGCGCCAGGTTGCACGCGATCGTCGACTTGCCGTCGCCGGGCAGCGGACTCGTGACGACGATCGTCTTCGGCGGATGGTCGACGTCCATGAACTGGAGGTTCGTGCGCAGTGCTCGCAGCGCCTCGGAGACCGCGAAGGTGCCGTTCCTGCCCGTGCTGTTCGCGGCCGACGCGTCGACGAGCCGGTTCTTCTCGTCCATGCTCGGCACGAACGGGATCGTGCCGACGACCGCGACGCCGGTCTTCGCCTCGGTGTCCTCGGCGTTGCGGATGCGGCGGTCCGCCGCCGTCCGGATCATGGCGAACGCGATGCCGAAACCGAAGCCGAGGACGCCGCCGACGATCAGCGCGGTCTGCACGTCCGGGAAGGCCGGCTGGGTCGGGACCGAGGCGGACTCGCGCGAGATCACCGCGACGGGAGCTTCTCCGGACTCGCTGCTCTCGGACTCGACGCCTTCGATCACCGTGGCCATGGAACGGAGCCAGGCCTCGGCGAGCGCCTTCGCATCGGCTCCGGTCGACGCCTCGGCTGTCGCGTTCAGGATGGGCGTGTCGCTCGGGTTCGTCACTTCAACCCGGTTGATCAGCTCCTCGGGGGTGGTCTCCAGTTCGAGCTCGTCGATCACGCCCTCCGCGACATCGGTCCATCCGGCGATGATCAGGTAGGACGACACTCGCGAGCGAGCGACGCTGTCGCCGAGCGACATGCTGCCGACGTCGGTGCCCTGCCCGGTGGACTGCACGAGCCCGCTCGCCGACGCGACGTAGACCGGCGTCTGGAGCAGCGTCCAGCCGTAGCCGGCCCCCATGCCGACCGCCGTCATGAGCACGATCGCGATCCAGTGCCGGCGCAGGCCGCGGAGGTAGTCGCGCAGTTCCAAGTGGACACCTCCGTGTCGTGCCGCTGTTCCGTTCGCACCGCCGGGGACAGTGAGCGAATTGCGTCAATGGTATGTCAAGCCCCTCGGACCCGCTCGTTCGAGCCCGACCTCCGGGCCTGCGCGCTCCTCGCGCGCCATCGCGCCGAGGCAGATGCCGGCGATGACGAACGGGATGGAGACCTGGGCTGCCACCCAGAACAGGTCGAACTGCGCCTGGACGATCCGGCTGAGGACGATGGCGACCGCCAACGTGCCGAAGCGGGGATCGACATGCCAGAGCACGAGCAGGATCCCGATCCACATCACGATGAACGCCGCGAGTCCGACGATGCCGGCACTCGCCAGCACCTCGAGCTCGCCCTGCGGGGGCTGGTAGCCGAGACTGCCGGGCTCGCGCCAGTAGCGCAGGCCGTGCCCGAAGACCGGGGACTCGCGCCAGTAGAGGTACACCTCGCGGAACCAGTCGAGGCGCTGGAAGACCGAGTTGTGCTGGTTCTGCGACTGGACCTGCTCGACGACCATCGACACGATGAGCCAACCGGCCGGGATGAGCAGCAGCAGCACGAGGATCCGCGACCGGCGCGACGTGCTTCGGCGGATCACCGCGATCATGATGGCCGCCATCAGCCCGATCAGCGCCTGCCGCGACTGCGACACGACCACGCCGGCCACGAGCATCCAGAACGCGAGCCTGGACCAGCCCTTGGTCCAGGCGACCCAGTCGGGATTCAGGTACGCGACGACGGCGGCCAAGGCGAACGCCGTCCCGACGAAGTTCTTGTGCATCGGGATCGGCCAGCTCGGCGCCGCCGGCCCGAAGTCGCCGCGCGCGTACCCCGCTGCAGCCTCGACGAGGGTGACCGCGGCGATCACGCAGGCGGTGAACACCAGCACCGAGAGCGCCGTCCGCGCGTAGCCGGCCGCGCCCAGCGCCCAGCCGACGATCAGGGCGCCGGACACCAGCAACCACGCATGGAACCACTCGAACGTGTTGGCGAGGTACGGGTTGACGATGACCGTGAAGAGGGTGGCGAACTGGTACAGCAGGTTCAGCCAGAGCAACTGCCGGAGCGGCCTGCTGTACGGGCGCTGACCGAGCAGCAGCGCGGTGCCGAAGGCGGCCGCCAATGCCGCGTCGGAGACGGAGAGGTCGGCGCCGCCGATGCCGATGCGCTGCGAGATCATGAGTCCGGGCATCGCGAACAACGCGATCGCCAGCGGCTTCGAGGCGGTCAGTGATGCCGCGATCACGAAGGCCGCGATCACGATGGCGAACGTGGCGCCACCCGACGCACCCCGGTCGAGGAGGAAGTACGTGGCCGCGGCCGCGGCGAAGGCGTACATCGCCCAGCGCCACGCACCGGACCACCATTCGACGGTCCGGAGGTGCCGGATCACCCGGCGCTCGCTCGTCGAACTCATGGCCCCGGTCCTTCGTGAGATTCGCTTCAGTATCGCAGGTGACGCCGCCACCGCGGGCCGTCAACGTAGTCTGGCCCGATGAGCGAGCGGCTCGTCGGCATCGTCACGATCAACGACGACACGAACTACGGCAACCGGCTCCAGAACTTCGCGCTGCACGAGATCGTCCGGTCCCTCGGCTGGGTGCCCGAGACGATCGCCAATCGACCGCCGTCGTGGGACCGTTCGCTCCTCGTGCCGCGGACGATGCACGACCTCTGGCACGACCTTCCCGGCGTGGTCGAGCGGGCTCGGTCGCGGATGCCGCGACGGCTCCGAGCCCCGGCCGCGCCGAGCCCGCCGTTCCTCGAGGTTCGACGCGCGGCGATCGCGGGGTTCGCCCGCGACCGCATCCGATCGTCGCCCCAGGCCTATTCGACGATGCCGACCGACTACTGGGCCGACCGCTACGAACGCGCGATCGCGGGCTCCGACCAGGTCTGGAACCCGACGTACCGAAGAGCCCAGACGCTCGACTTCCTCGACTTCACCGAGGGCGCGAAACGCATCGCGTACGCGCCGAGCTTCGGCGTCCGACGCATCCCCGGCTACCTCCGCTCCCGCTACCGCCGGTGGATCGGAGGCATCGCCCACCTCTCGGTCCGGGAGACCGTGGGCGCGGACATCGTCGCCGACCTGACCGGCCGCGATGCCCCGGTCGTGCTCGACCCGACCGCCCTGCTCCCTCGGGCCGACTGGGACGCGCTGATCGGGGATCGGCCGCGACCCGTGGACGTCCGCTACGCGGTCCGGTTCTTCCTCGGTCGGCCGACGGCCGCCCAGGACGACTGGATCATGCAGGATGCCGCCCGGCGTCACCTGGAGGTCGTCGACCTGCACGCCCTCGACGACGAACGGTTCGCCGACGTGGACCCGCTCGGCTTCGTCTCGGCGATCGCCCATGCGGATGCCGTGTACACCGACTCGTTCCACGCGGCGAGCTTCTCGCTGCTCTATCGACGCCCACTCGTACTCGGGCAGCGGTACGCCGACGATGCGAGGCAGGAGGAGCTCATCGCGCAGCATCGGCTCGCGGCGCGAGCGACCGGCGTCGACGGCCTCCGCGTGATCGCGGACGTCGACTGGCTCAACGTCGAGGCGGGTCGCGAGCGGCTCCGCTCGTCGTCCCTGGGCTTCCTCGCCGGCGCGCTGGGCGACGCGGCGGCCGGGCCGGGGTAGCCCGCACGGTCCGCGGTCCGGCAGTGCCCCGCTAGCATGACCGCGTGCAGGAGAGACAGCCGGATGCCGCGGGGCCGACGTTCGCGCTCGTCATCCCCACCCACCGCCGCCCCGACCTCGTCCTGCAGGCGGTCGACAGCGCGCTGCGCCAGACCAGGTCGTTCGACCAGGTGATCGTGGTGCCCGACGGCCTGGACGATCCCGCGATCGGCGCCCTCGCCGAATCGCCCGTCGACGTCGTGCCGATCGAGAAGGCGGGCGTGGCGGCGGCCCGCAACGCCGGGCGCGCGCACGCGCGAACCGAATGGGTGTGCTTCCTCGACGACGACGACCTGCTGCACCCCGACTACCTCGCCCGCGTCGAGGCCGAGGTGGTGAGCTCGCCCGGCATCGGCGCGATGAACGCCGCCTACTGGAGCTTCGCCCCGGAGGCCGGGCCCGACGACGAGTTCGCCGCGACCACGCTCGACGAATGCCTCGAGGCGATCGAGACCGCCGTGCCGACGCGCGACCTGTCGTACCTCGAGATCGAGGGCCGGAGCTTCGACCTGCTGCTCGAGCGGATGCGCGGATCGATGAGCACGACCGCCGTCCGGCGCGACCTGCTGGAACGAGCCGGCGGATTCCCGCACGGGTTCGTCACCGCGCAGGACTGGGTGATGTACGTCAACGTCGCTCGCCTGACCGAGTGGCGCCTGATCGCCGATCGCCTGGCCTTCTTCCGCGATCTCCCGGACTCGATCACGCGCACCGGTTCACCGCTGAAGGGCCTGACCGCGCTCCGTGCCATCCGGTCGTTCTGGCAGCCGACGTCGCTGCCGACGCCCCCGCACCGGCCGCTCGACGCGTACCGGGACCACTACCGGCACGTGCTCGGCTGGGCGCTCCTCGCCTGCCGGCGGGCGCGCGACGTCCGCTCGTACCGCGAGGCGCTCGCGATCGCCCGCGACATCCTCCCGCACCGCATCGACCGCGTGCGCGCAGCGATGCCGCGCCGGGTCAGCGGCGCCATCTCGCGGGTTTCGTCGGCCGTGAGCCCTCGGCGCCGCTGAGGCGGCCGAGCGGACGAGGCATCCGCCTCGTCAGGGGGCGACGCCCTCCGTGCGCCCGCCGAGCGTCGCACGCAGCTCGCGCCCCAGCGCGTCCACGCGACGCGGGGGGAGCGGCGACCAGCGCGCCGACCGGAGCATCGCCGCTGCGCCCCATCCGACGCCGACGACCGTCACGCCCAGGCGCTTGAGCCTCGCGCCGAGCCCGCCCGCACGACCGACCGCGCGGAACTGCACGCCGACCCACCGGCGGAGGAGCGGGGAGCGGATGCCGCCGTCGCGGGCGAGCAGCACCATGTGGTTCCTCCGCCCGTAGAGCTTGTAGCGGGTGTCGAACCGGGCGCCGCGCACGTGCGGTGCGGGGAGGTGGTCGACCGCCGCGTCGGGCGCGAAGATCGCGCGACCGCCGATCGCCCTGACCCGGAGGAAGACGTCGGTGTCCTCGCGGAGCGCGGTGCCCGGGTAGTCGTCGCGGAACCCGCCGAGTTCGGCGAGCGTCGACCGGCGGAAGGACATGTTCGCGCCGATGCCGTGGTCGACGACCACGATGCCGCCTGGGAGCGAGGCGAACCCGTCGGTCAGCGTCCCGTCCGGGAGGAGCCGGCCGATCGGCTTCTCGTACGTCTCCTCGCCCGGCAGGCCGTTGCACGTGCGCCCCGACACGGCCGAGACCTCCGCATCCGCGAAGGCCGCGAGCAGCGCGGCCTGCCACCCGGGGCGGAGCACGACGTCGTCGTCGAGGAAGCTCACGATCGCGCCGCGGGCGTGCCGCAGCGCGGCGTTGCGCGACCGCGTCATCCAGCCCGCGAGCTCCGGGGCGTGCACGTACACGATCGGCCTGGCGAATCCGTCCGCGATGTCACGACGGTCGGCGGCCGAGGCGTCCACGACGACGATCTCGGCGTCGTCAGAGAGCCCGGCGTCGAGCGACCGGAGGCAGCGCTCGAGGAACTCGGGTCGCTCATAGGTCACGATGCACACGCTCAGCACCGGTGCACCGCCCATGGTCTCCCGCCCTCCGCCGATACCGGGTGATTCTATCCACGCGATGCGACCGGCTCGTAGGCTTCGGTCATGGTCGGCGAGCAGGCGGGCGGGCGCTCCGCGCGCGGGGGTGCGGCGTACGTCGTGCTCACCCATCGGGACTGGCCGCAGGTGCAGCGACTGGCACGCGCCATCCGCTCGTCGAGCCCCGACGCGTTCGTCCTCATCGCCCATGACGACCGCACCACCGCGTTCCCGGCGGAGACCGGCGATCCCCGCGTCCGGGTGTTCGTCCACGGCCTCGACACGGACTGGGGCTCGTGGGAACTCGTGGAGGCGACACTGCGAGCGTTCGAGGAGGTGCGCCGGCGCGCCGACCCCGCCATGGTGGTGCTCGTGTCGGGACAGGACTACCCGATCCGGCCGCTCGCCGAGTGGGAGGCGGAGGTGCTCGCGGCCGGCGGCTGGGTCGGAACCGCCGAGGAACTGCGGTACGCGCCGCACTGGGGGCGTCGGCGCGGCGAGGGCCGGGACGAGCTCACGCGGTACGCGTACCGGTGGTTCCGCACCCCGCTCGCGCGCCTCGGCGTCAGGGTCGGCGGTCGGCCCGGCGCGTTCCTGCGGCGCGTGCGCGGCGCGATCGCCCTCCGCCTCGAGCCCGTGCTCGGCGTGCGGGTCGTCAGCCGGGGTCGAGGCGTGCACTGGGGCATCCGTCGCCCCACCCCCTTCACGGCCGACCGCCCCTGTTACACGGGGAGCCAGTGGGTCGCGATCTGCCGGCCCGAACTCGACCGGCTCCTCGACGAGGACCTCGCGCCGGGCTCGCGACTCCGCCGCCTCTACCGGCGCACGATCATCCCCGACGAGTCCGCCCTCGTCACGCCGCTCGCGTGGCGTTCGCCGCCGGCCGACCTCGCCCCCGTGACGGATGTCTCGTGGGACGCCGAACTCGACCAGCCGACGGTCCGCACGGTCGACGACCTCGAGCGGCTCGCCGCGTCGGGCTCGGCCTTCTGCCGCAAGGTCGACCCGGTCGCCAGCGCCGCCCTGCTGGACGCGCTCGACCGGCGCGTCCACGCGAACCGGGCCGAGGGGTAGGATCCCCGCGTCCGACGAATGCTCGAGATGGGAGTCCGGGTTGCGCATCGGAGTGCCCGCGATCGAGTCCGACCGCGGCCGCGTCACCTGGTCGGTGCCGGTCGCGGGAGTCCCGGGCGCCCCGACCCGGCTCTGGTTCACGGTTCCGGGCGAGCACGCCGCGCTCCTCACCCACCTCGCCGATCCGGCCGTCATCGGACTCCTCGTGCCCGCCATGCACGCGGGCGCGGCGATGACCGTCGACGGGCCCGTGACCGACGAGGTCGTGTTCGGGCTGACCCACGGCTACCAGCACGTGATGGAGGCCGTGATCCCGGAGCTGCGACCCATCGGGATCGAGGCCGGAGCGCAGGCTGCCGCGAGGGAGCCGGCTCCCGGCGTCGCGACCGGATTCTCCGCCGGCATCGACAGCTTCGCGGTCGTCGCCGAGCACCTCTCCCCCGCGATCCCGGACGAGCTCAGGCTCACGCACCTGGTGTTCTTCAACGTCGGCGCGATGACGGGCGGAGCGGCCGGGCGGCGTCGATTCGAGCGGATGCGCACCCGGCTCGCCCCGTCCGCCGAGCGACTCGGCCTGCCGTTCGTCCCGGTCGACTCGAACCTCGACGACTTCTTCCCGTTCGCGGGATTCGTGCAGACCCACGGCCCGCGGAACCTGAGCGCGGCGTCCCTGCTGCAGGGCGGGATCGGCCGCTTCCTCTACGCGAGCACCCACCCCTTCGCGCGGGTCTCCGTCGGGCGCTCGCACAGCACCGCGTACTCCGATCCGATCTCGATGCCGCTCCTCGAGACGACGGCGTTCCGCCCGCGATTCCACGGCAGCCGGTACACGCGCGCCGAGAAGACCACGATCGTCGCCGGGCTGGGCGAGTCGCACCAGAGCCTGCACGTCTGCACCACGCTCACGGCCGACGGGAGCAACTGCTCGAGGTGCAGCAAGTGCCTGCGGACCCAGCTGACCCTCGAGCTCATCGGGCAGCTGGGCTCGTACGGGCGCGTCTTCGACCTCGAGGTGTACGAGCAGCTCCGACGCGGCTTCCTCGACGAGGTGGCCCACTCCCGGGATCCGCACCTGGTGGAGCTCCGCGAGTTCGCCCGGGAGACCGGCTTCCGGCTCCCGCCGGCCGGCGCCGGATTCCTCCGCCACGGGCTGCGTCGCCTCGAGCGCAAGTCCGGCGTGCTGCGCGGTCGACTCGCGGGCGGATGACCCGGGGTCGTCGACCCTCGCGCGGGTCGGTTACGTTGGCACCGTGCTGGCATTCATCACCTCGCTGCGGCATCCCCGCAACAGCGCCGACTACGGCGAGGTGGAGGCGCTGCTCGCGGATTCGCTGCGCTCGGTGCTCCGCCAGGAGAGCCCGGACTTCAGCGTCTGGGTCGTCGGCAACCGCCGGCCGGCGAACCTGCCGGACCGAGTGAACTGGGTGGAGGTGGACTTCGCCCCGCCGAGCGAGCGGCGCGGCCCGCAGACGGGGCGTGAGGCGGTCCTGCTCGACAAGGGCACGAAGCTCGCCGTGGGCCTCATCGCGGCGTCGGCCGAGCGCCCCGACCACGTCATGCTGTTCGACGCCGACGACGCCGTGTCGAAGCGCCTCGCCGGGCTCTCGGCCGCCGACCCCGAGGCCGACGGGTGGCGGGTCGTCGAGGGCTGGCGCTGGTCGAGCGAGCGGCGCGCGATCCGGCGCCAGCCGGACTTCCACCGCCACTGCGGCACCGCATTCGTCGTGCGGCGCGACCTCTACGAGGTGCCGGACGGACTCGGCCTCGGCGCGAGCCAGGAGGAACTCCTCGAGGCCTTCGGCGAGCGCCTCTTCCGCCGGATCGGATCGCACCGGCACCTGAGCGACGACCTCGCCGCGGAGGGGCATCCGCTCAGCCCGGTCGGGTTCCCGGCCGTGCTCTACCGCGTCGGCACGGGGGAGAACCACTCGGGCGTCTCGCTCGGCGGGTTCGGGCGCCCGATCGGCCGCGCCGTGGCCTCGGAGTTCGGGGTGCCCGCCACGCGACTCACGCCGGCCGGGCTGTTCCGCTCGGTCCTGCCGGGCCGTCGCGCGCTCGAGCGGATGCCGCGGCTCAACTCGATCGTGACCGGCGCGGGGCGCGGCGACGACTCCCGTCGCGCCTGATCAGTCGAGCTCGCCGAGTTCCACGAGGCGTGCGAAGTCGGCGTTCGTCGCGCGCACCTCCTCGAAGGTGCCCTCGGCATCGACGTGCCCGCCCTTGAGGAACACCAGGGTGTCGGCGTGCCGCACGGTCGAGAGCCGGTGGGCCACGATGAGGATCGTCAGCGACCCCTGGAGCGCTCCGAGCGTCTGGGCGATCTCGTGCTCCGTGACGTTGTCGAGCGCCGAGGTCGCCTCGTCGAGCACCAGGACGCGAGGGCGACGGTAGAGGGCGCGTGCGAGTCCGATGCGCTGGCGTTGACCGCCCGACAGGCGCACGCCGCGCTCGCCCACGACCGTCTCGAGTCCGTCGGGCAGTTCGGCGACGAGCGCCTCGAGCTGCGCCATCCGGATCACCTCGTGGACCCGTTCGAGGTCGACGTCGTCGGCCGGGACGCCGAACGCGATGTTGGTGGTCAGGGTGGCGTTGAGCAGGAAGACGTCCTGCGGGACGACGCCGAGCTCGGCGTACCAGCTCGCGGGGTCGGCGGCGATCGACCGGCCGCCGACGAGTACCTCGCCCTCGGTCGGCTGGAGGAGGCCCAGCACGATATCGAGGAGCGTGCTCTTGCCCGCGCCGCTCGAGCCGACGAACGCGGTCGTCCGGTTCTCCCCGATCTCGAGCGAGATCCCCTGCAGCACGTGCTCCTCGGAGTCCGGGTAGTGGAAGCCGAGGTCGCGGAGGACGATGTCGCCCGAGAACCGCTCGGAGCTCCGCGGACGCTCGTCGTGCACGCCGCCGGCGGCGAGCTCGTCGACGGCCTTCGAGATGATGTCGAGCCCGGCGCGGCCGGTGCGGATCGTCGCGAGACCTGCGCCGATGCGGTTGAGGCCGGGAAGCGCGCGAAGGGATGCGGCGGCGAACACACCGAGCACGGTCAGTGCCTCGGCGGGCGTACCGGTGGTGAAGAGGATGACCGAGATGCCGAGGATGGCGACGACGAACCCGATCTCGAGGAGGTAGCGGGGTGCGTCGGAGAGGATCCCCATGACCCGCGCGGCCCGCGCGCGGCGCAGCCGGGCCGCGCGGAAGCCGTCGATGAAGGCGTTCGCACTGGAGGTCAGGCGCGCCTCGCGGAAGCCGTCGAGCCCTGGCAGGAGGAACTGCCACGCCTCGAGGCCGGCGGCGGCGACCTCCTCGCCGATGCGGTACTGGCGTCGGCGGAGCAGCATCTGGACGCCGAACACGAGCACGCCGAAGAGCACCACGGCGAAGAGCGTGACCGCGACCGAGGTCAGCAGGAGCACGACCACGATGCCGGCCAGCACCACGATGTCGGAGACCAGGCTGACGACGTTGAGGAGCACGCTCGAGGCCTGCCCGGTCGCATCGTTGATGTTGCGGTAGATCTCGCTGATCCGGCGCGACCGGTGGTCGGCGTACGGCGCGAGCGCGTAGCGCCGCGCGAGTTCGGCGGCCGACAGCGCCGAGATCTTCGTCGTGCGACCGAGCAGCCACCAGCGGAAGGCGATCGCGCCGATGCTCTTGACGATGAAGACGAGGGTGATGATCCCCGCGACGACCGGGATGAGCGTGGAGATCTCCGTGGTCCCGAGCGCGTCCGAGATCGACTGGGTGAACCAGTTGTCCGTCTCGCCGGAGAAGAGCTGCGTGAGGGGGATCATCGCGGCGACGCCCAGCGTGTCGAGGGCCGCGAGGATCAGCGAGGCCCCGATCGTGCCGACCACCCACCGCTTCGGGTCGGCGCCGGCCATGTCGAGCATCATGCGCAGCTGCGCGGTCAGGCTCCGCTCGCGCGCGCTTCGTGCCATGGTCTCCTCCGCGCCACGCCCCCGATTCGGGCGGGCGGGCCCTCCGAATCCTATCTTCGAGTCGCGCGCGATCGAGAACCGGGCCGCCTGCGAGGGGCGCCGGCTCCCTCGATCAGGTGCGCTCCAGCGCGGTCTCGATGAGCGCCGTGAGCCGCGCGACGTGCTCGTCCCTCCGGAACCGTCGCCCCCATGCCCGCACGGCCGCGGGGTCCATGCCGCGCGCGGCACGGATCGCATCGGCCAGGTCCGAGACGGTGACGGATGCCGCGTGCGCGCCGCTCACGCCGGGCTGCACGGTCTCGAGGTAACCGCCCGCGGCGATCGTCGCCGCCGGCGTGCCCTCGAGGGCGGCCTCGAGCACGGTGAGCCCGAAGTCCTCGCGACCGGCGCCGAGCACGACCGCCGCATGGCGGTAGACCCAGCACAGTTCGGCATCGGTGACGCGGCCGAGCCCGTGGACGCCCGCCTCGGGCGCGTCGATCGCCTCCGACCCCGCGCCGACGGCGACGATCGCGAGTCCCGCCTCGCGGGCCGCGTCGACGGCGAGGCGCACGTTCTTGTAGCCGCGGTCGCGCGCGACCACCACGGCGAACCCGTCCGGCAGGTCGCGCGGCGGGGCCGCGGCATCCGTCGCCACCGGCTCGACCGGCGGGTGCACGACCGTCGAGTCGAGGCCGTAGGCGGCGCGGATGCGCTCTCGCGTCACCTCGGAGTTCGCGACGATCGCACTCGCCCGGGCCATGGCCTCGGCGTCGCCCCGACGCAGCACCGGCGTGCTGACCGCCAGGCCCGCCCGACGGAACCGGCTCAGGCGCAGGCGGTAGTCGTCGGCCGCGTACAGCCACCGCGCCGGGCTGTGCACGTAGACGACGTGCGGCATCCCGTAGCGGAAGCGGTGCGCCCACCCGCTCGACGACGCGAGGGCGACGTCGCCGCCCGACACGCTCGTCCGGGCCGCGATGGCCGGCAGCGCCGGAAGCATCCGCTCGACCTGGCCCGACATCGCCGGCGGGATGCTCGCCTGCACGTCGAGGTCGCGGAACGCCTCGAACGTCGTCTCGGGGCGGTAGGCGAGCGTGACGACGCGCGAGGCCCCGAAGCCCGCCGCCCACTCGGCGACGACGCGTTCGGCGCCGCCCACCTGGACGAGGTAGTCGTGCGCGAGGACGAGGTCGGTCACGCCGTCCCCCCGTGCGGACGCACGATCCGCACCGCACCCCGCGCCGCCGACCGGGCCGCGCTGCGCGCTGCGGCGACGGTCGCGCGGCCGCGGGCCGCGGCCCGCCACGCCCGCGGGATGCCGACGCGCTCGTCGTAGAGCTCGACGACGCCGCGGGTGCTGGGCTGCGATCTCGGCTGGAGGCTCCGGTCGAGCGCTTCGCGCGTGTACGCCTCGCGCCACCGCGGGTCGCCGGGGACGTCGAACACGCCCCGGTAGTGGTCGAGGGCTCCGAGCAGGTCGAGCGTGAGCATGGTCCGCCGGCACTTCCAGCACCTCGAGCAGTTCGTGCCGTCGACCGACTCGGTGCACACGTCGAGCCGGTCGTAGGAGTGCGGGACCCGCGCGACGAGCGCGGTCTTCTGCGCCCGATCGAGGTCGGCCCCGGACGACCGGAGGATGAGCGATCCGGACGAGAGCGCCGGCAGCAGCATCGGATCGGCGTACGAGAGGTCGTAGATCGGGGTGGCCGTGACGTCGCGGTACGGCACGGACGACGCGTACAGGAACCGGCGAAGACCGCCCGCGAGCAGGTGCGCCACGGCGGCGTTGCGCATGGTGTGCGTCTGCTGGAAGCCGAGCCCGGGCGCGGTGTAGAGGTCGTCGACGTTCGAGTCCACGTCGATGAGCGGCAGGCCCATCGTCGTGGCGCCCTCCCGGAGCCGTTCGAGGCGGCGCCGGTACAACTCCCGCCCGCGTTCGGCGCGGCCGTGCGAGCCGACGTTGTTGAAGAGGAGGTGCGTGACGCGCAGCGCCTCCGGCGCGTCGGCGGCGAAGTGGTGACGAGCCAGCGTGGCGTACGAGTCCACCCCGGCGGAGTACGCCGTGGCCACGGCGTGACCGGGCGCCAACGGAGGAGCCTCGTCGCGGGCGTCGATGGCGATGCCCGAGAGCTCCGGACGGACGCCGCGGAGGATCACGGGGACGTCCTGCCGCAGGTTCCACACGAGTTCGCCGGTCACCGGCCCCTCGACGACGAGGTCGCGCCGCAGCCGCATCGCGGGCATGAGCAGCGCCACCACCGCGGCATCCGCCCTGGCGTTGACGAGACCGGCCGCCGACTCGGGCATCGAGAACCGGAGGCGTTCGACGCCGTCCAGGCCGGCGAGTTCGACCTCGTAGGTGACGCGGCCGCCGCCGGTCCCGACGACCGGCGTGCCGATGACGATCGTCATGCGCGCCTAGCCCCCGGCTGAGCCGGCGTCGGTCACGCCGACATCCGCCCTGCTGAAGTTCTGGAACGACCGCGACGCGGTTGGGCCGCGCTGGCCCTGGTACCTGCTCGCGTAGGCCGGCGATCCGTAGGGGCGCTCGCTCGGCGACGAGAGGCGGAAGAAGCAGAGCTGGCCGATCTTCATGCCCGGCCAGAGCTTGATCGGCAGGGTCGCGACGTTGCTCAACTCGAGCGTGACGTGCCCGGTGAACCCCGGGTCGATGAAGCCGGCCGTCGAGTGGGTGAGGAGGCCCAGCCGACCCAGCGAGCTCTTGCCCTCGAGGCGCGCCGCGACGTCGTCGGGCAGCGTGACGGCCTCGAACGTCGACGCGAGCACGAACTCGCCCGGGTGGAGGACGAAGGCCTCGTCGGGGCGCACGTCGATCAGGTGGGTCAGCTCGGGCTGGTCTTCGGCCGGGTCGATGAAGGGGTACTTGTGGTTGTCGAACAGCCGGAAGTACCGGTCGAGGCGCACGTCGATCGACGACGGCTGGATCATCGCGGGGTCGTACGGGTCGAGCCGGATGCGCTCGCGGTCGAGTTCGGCCCTGATGTCGCGATCCGAGAGCAGCATGCCCACAGCGTACCGACGCGTCAGAGATTCGCGACGAGGTAGGCCGTCGCCCGCTCGCGCTCGGCGTCGAGCACGCGGTTCACGGCCGCCCAGTCCGGCGCGAAGACCCGTTCGTCGAGGTCGTCGGCGGATGCCCCGGCACGGTGGTGCTCGAGGCCGAAGACGCCGAGCAGCGAGTCGAACCGCGCCGCCCCGCGCCGCTCGTTCGCGTGCACGAGGAACGGCCGGTTGAACAGGATCGAGAAGACGCAGCCGTGGTAGGAGTCGGTCACGACGAAGTCGGCGGACGCGATGCTCGCCAGCCAGTGCTCGACCGAGGGCCGGTCGAACCGGGCGCGGTCGGCGGCGTACTCGGCGTAGGACGTCGGGGGCTGCGTCGGGAGGAGTTCCATCGTCGGTGCCCCGACCCGCTCGGCGATCGCACGCTCGGCGCGGAGCATGTCGTCGGTCGCGTCGAGGCGGTAGATGAGCGTCCGGCCCGCCGCCGGGGCGGGCGCCGTGCCGGAGCGCGCGACGAGCGCGCGGTAGTGGTCGGGCGTGAGGAGCATGGTCGGGTCGAGGTGTCGCTCGGCGCGCACGCCGAACTCCTCGGAGCAGATGCGGATGCCCGACTCCTCGCGCACCGAGACCGCGTCGAACCTGCGGATCAGCTCGGCCGATCGCGCACGCTCGCCCTCGCTGTACTCGTCGATGTCGTCCCGGCCGAAGGAGGCCGCGTACGAAATGCGGCGCGGCCGCTCGCCGTGGAACTCCTCGATCACCTCGAGGTACTGCTCGGGGATCTCGGCGTACGCCGCCCGCCAGACCTGGTCGCTGCCGACGACGAAGGCGTCGAACCGGTGCGCGAGGCGGGCGCGGCCGCGCGGCGTGTCCGCCCGCTCGACCGCCGACGAGGTCGCGAGGTGTTTCCGGACGAAGCGCTGCTGCGCGGCGAGCACCTCGCGCGGTGCGCGCCAGCGCCAGTCGAGACGCGCGGGAAGCAGCATCCGCACCGCCCGTCGCGCCGCCCAGATGCGGTGCACCACCCGCCGCCGGAGCGGAATGGGGTCGCCGGTGTCGACGAACGCACGATGGCCGAGGTCTCGGATGGCTCGCTGCAGCGCGTACGCCTGGACGATGCCCCCGTAGTTCGTGTGGAGGGGCAGCGTCTTGATCAGTACCCTGCGAGACACGGGACGACGCTAGCAGCGCGGCCCGGTCGGACAGGGGGGCGCATGACGCACGGCATCGAGCAGGTCGTCGAACGAGGGATGTGCATCGGGTGCGGCGCCTGCTCGGTCCGAACGTCGGGGGCGATCCCGGTGACGATCGGGCGCCGCGGCGTCTACGAGGCGCGGCTCGACGGCGCTCTCTCGACGGACGCGCTCCGCGCCGCGAGCCGCGTCTGCCCGTTCTCCGACGACGCACGGAACGAGGACGTGCTCGCACGCGAGCGATTCGCCGACCTCCCGAGGGACGACCGGATCGGTGCGCACCTGGAGGTCGTCGCCGGGCGGCGCACCTCGGAGCACGAGATCGTCGGCAGCAGCTCGGGCGGCCTGACGTCGCTGCTCCTCGAGGAGCTGCTGCGCGCCGGGCTCGTCGACGGCGTGCTGCACGTCGGCCGCTCGGCGGGCGACCCGCGGTTCTCGTACACCGTCTCGACCTCGCCCGAGAAGATCGAGCGGGACCGGAAGTCGATGTACTCGGCGACGACGCTCGCCGACGTGGTCGCCGGCATCCGCGGCGACGGCCGGACCTACGCCGTGGTGGGCGTGCCGTGCTTCATCAAGGCGCTGCGGCTCCTCGCGGCCGAGCTGCCCGACCTCGACGCGCAGTTCGGCGTCTACGTCGGCCTCGTCTGCGGGCACCTCAAGTCGACCTTCTTCGCCGAGTCGCTCGCCTGGCAGGCGGGCGTGCCGCCCACCGAGCTCGAGGGCATCGACTTTCGGGTCAAGAACGCGTCCCGCTACGCCTGGGACTACGACTACGACGCCGTCAGCGTCGACGGCGCGCACCACGTGCGCCGCTCGGCCGACACGATCGACGGCGGGTGGGGGTTCGGCGCCTTCCAGCCCGAGGCCTGCAACTTCTGCGACGACGTCTTCGCAGAGGGGGCGGATGTCGCCTTCGCCGACGCCTGGCTCCATAAGTACGCCGCCGACTGGCGGGGCACCAACGCGGTCGTGATCCGCGACGAGCGCGTTCGCCGCCTGCTGCAGGCGGCCGCCGAGCGCGGCGGCGTGGAGCTCGAGCCGCTGTCGGTGGAGGACGCGGCGCGATCGCAGGCCGGCGGCTTCCGGCACCGGCGCGCGGGTCTCTCGCTGCGCCTTGCCGACGACCTCGCCGCGGGACTCAGCGTGCCGACCAAGCGCGTCCCGCCCGACCGCACCGTGGTGTCGCGGCGTCGCGCCGCCGTGCTGCGGCAGCGGCGGCGGATCTCCCGGCTCTCGCTCGTGGCCTTCGCGGATGCCCGCGAGGCGGGCGACTTCGAGCGGTACGCGGGGCCGATGCGGCGCGCCATCCGTCGGTATCGGTTCCTGGACGCCTGGTCGCAGGGCGCGAAGGCGCTGACGCGCCACGTCGCACGGCCGGTCGTGCATCGGGCGCGGCGGATGCTGCGCCGATAGGCGCCCGCTCGGCCCCGCTTCGGCCACCGCATCGGCCGCCTCGCGCGGGTGCGGTGACGGCAGTCGCGCTTGCTATGCTGACTGCGTCGCACCCGGTGTCATCGGCGCCGCGGATGCCACGTGCCGATGTAGTTCAATGGTAGAACTTCTGCTTCCCAAGCAGACAGCGCGGGTTCGATTCCCGTCATCGGCTCTTCGTGAATTGGCTGATCAGCCACACTTTCCGTGCCACCGAACCAGGCATGGAATCCCATCCCCGGCCGAGATGCCTTCGCTGCCTCGGTCGGTCGCTTCCCGCCCGGCACCGACGTCGACGCGGTCCATTCGGCCGCGGAGCGAGGCCCTCCAGGGAGGCAACACACAGCGATGACCCTCTAGACTCCGAAGTCCAAGGGGAGTACTCCGGCACGGTCGCTCGTCATTACGGATGCAGGTCGCATCCCGGGCCATCGGTTCCCGATCGCGGGGATGGAGAAGACCTTGGCGTCGATTCGTTCACGCCGGGTTGGAGCCTCCCTTGAATGTCACCCCCATCGTCTGGGTCATCACGATCGCGGTCACGGTCGCGTTCTTCATCTACGAGTTCTTCGCTCATGTGCGAAAGCCCCATGAGCCGACCATCGGGGAGTCGGCACGGTGGTCGGCGTTCTACATCGCCCTCGCGCTGCTCTTCGGCGTCGGCATCGGCGTGGTCTCCGGCTGGACGTACGGGGGCGAGTACTTCGCCGGCTACCTGACCGAGAAGGCCCTGTCGATCGACAACCTGTTCGTCTTCCTCATCGTGATGGCGAGCTTCGCCGTGCCGAAGATCTACCAGCAGAAGGTGCTGATGATCGGCATCGTCATCGCGCTGATCCTGCGCGGCATCTTCATCGCCGTCGGTGCCGCACTGATCGAGAACTTCACCTGGGTCTTCTACCTGTTCGGTGCGCTGCTGCTGCTCCTCGCCTACCGGCAGGCGTTCTCGCACGACGGGTCGAACCCCGCCGACGGCCGGTTCATGCGGTTCATCCGCCGTCACCTTCCGGTGACGAACGAGTACCACGAAGACCGCCTCACTGTGCGGAAGGACGGCCGGCGATGGGTCACGCCGATGCTGCTGACCATCATCGCCATCGGCTTCGTCGACCTCATCTTCGCCGTCGACTCGATCCCGGCGATCTACGGTCTGACCGAGGAGGCCTACATCGTCTTCACCGCCAACGTGTTCGCCCTGATGGGGTTGCGACAGCACTTCTTCCTGATCGGCGGCCTGCTGGAGCGACTGGCCTACCTCGCTCAGGGGTTGGCCGTCATCCTCGCCTTCATCGGCGTCAAGCTGCTCATCCACGCCCTGCACAAGAACGAGCTGCCGTTCATCAACGGCGGCGAGCCGGTCACCGTGATCCCGGAGATCCCGATCTGGCTGTCACTGCTGTTCATCGCGGGGACGATCGCCGTGGCGACGGTCGCCAGCCTCGTCACGACCCGCGGTGCCCGTCCGCCCGTCGACGAACGTGAGCGGAAGCTCCCGCGATAGGCGGACGAATGCCCGGTCGGGGAACGACGTGCGGCCCGTCGACGCGGACGATTGATCCGGAGGCGCATCTCCGCCATCATGCGTCCATGACCCGACCCTCCCTCCCGACGCAGGCTCGCGCACGTCGCCGCACCCGGCCAGCGCTCGTCGCGGCATCCGCCCTCACCGTCATCGCGCTCGCCGGCTGCGCCGCCCCAGCGCCCGCCGAACCCGACACCATCCCGGATGCTGCGTCCGAGACCTCGCTCGTGCTGATCCCGATGCCCGACCTCGAGCCCGTCCCCGACCCCGCGCCACCACTGACTGCAGCCGAAAGCGAAGCGGCACGGCTGGCCGACGCCGACGCGCAGTGGGCAGCGCTCCTCGTGACCTACCCCGACGCCGTGCGCCCGGCCGATCCATTCGCGGGGTACATCAGCGAAGCCGACCGACTCGACGTGCGGCGAGCCTGCTACGACGCGGAGGGCCTGACGATCGAAGAGGGCTTCGCCGCCACCGATCCCGACGGGCCGGCGATCAGCATCAGCGCACAGCCCCAGGACGAGGCCGAGGCGATCGCCGCGTGGGGCTGCGACGCGACGCACCCCATCCAGCGGACCGCGTCCGGACCGACCGACGCGGAACTGGGCTGGATCTACGATTACCTCGTCGCGTACAGCGCGCCATGCCTCGAAGCGAACGGCATCGACAACCCGCCGGCCGCTCCGCGGGACGAATGGGTGACGAAGTGGCCGGACTACGTCTGGTTTCCGAGCACCGGGACCGCGCCGATGGACCCGGAGACGGAGCAGGCGCTGTTCGAGCTCTGCCTCGACGTCGACACGAAGATGGCCGAGCTCCGCGCCGCGCAAGGCCAGGGCTGATCGGGAGGGTGTCGCGACTCGGCGCATCACCCTCGAAATCCCGACCCGCGACCGGGTGAACGGCGGCCGCCCCCTTGATTCGCCGTCGCGACAGGCGCACAGTGGAACTGCGAGGGGGTTCCCATGCGAAGCGCCGAATTGCACCCGGATGTCGTGCCCATCCTGTCGACGGGCCGCCATCGCTCACCACGTCGGGGGGCGTGCTTCATGGAGTTCGCGTCGTTCCTCGCCGGCGAGCATTGGAGCGACCATCCGAAGTGCACGCACGGCACCCTCGCCCACCTCGCCCGGTTGGTCAACGACCGGACGAGTGACGCCGGCCGGGCTCGGCTCACGCCGCTCATCCCGTCGGTCGTCGGCCTGACGAGCGACGACCCCCTGCTCGACGTGCTCCTCGCCGTGCGTGCCGCGCACGCGGCCCTTCCGGTCGCCGCCGAGGAACGCCAGCGATCCCAGGCCGTGGGCCTTCGCGCAGCGTTGGCCGCGCTCGCGGACCGCGACGACGAGTCCTCCGCGGGGGCGCGAGAGCTGGCCGAGTCGGCACTGCGCTCCGCGCCGGCGGCGGACGCCTGGGCCATCCGCTTCATCGACGAGGTCGGTCGGGGGCGGCCGCGCACGTCGGTCAAGCAGTGCCGTGACGTCATCACCGGCGCCGTCGACGGGATCGCGACCGCCGCCATCGGAGATCGCGACGACCGGCTCGTCGCGCTGCTCGCCGCGGCGGTGTCGGACACGGAACGCCTGGTCGGCAGGACGGCCGAACCGACGGTCGACGTCCGCGAGCGGGCTGACGCGGGCGTCACGACCTGACCGACGGGCGACCTGACCGACGCCCCTCGTGGCTCCCGTTCCGCGCGGAGCGCGCGTGCCATGATCCACGCATGTCGAAGCCGCGGAGCGAGCTGAAGAGCACCGGGTACGAGATCTTCGTCGGCGCACTGTCGGTGCTCTCGATCGTCAACCTGATCCTCATGTACGCGTTGGTCGACGAGGCACTCGACACCGTGCTCTGGGTGATGAACGCCGTGTTCAGCGCCGTGTTCCTCATCGACTTCGCCTACCGGCTGGCGACGGCGCCCGATCGCGGCGCGTACTTCCTCCGTCACTTCGGATGGGCGGACCTCCTGGCGAGCCTGCCGTTGGCCCAGCTCAAGATCCTGCGCCTGTTCCGGATCATCCGCGTCATCCGCCTCTTCCGCGAGCTCGGCGCGCGCACCATCTGGCGGACGCTCGTGCGGGACCGCGCCGGGAGCGCCCTCTACGCGCTCCTCCTGATGGGCGTGCTGGTGCTCCAGTTCGGAAGCCTCACGATGCTCTACCTGGAGCAGCGCGCTCCGGGCGCGAACATCACGACCGCGTCGGATGCGCTGTGGTACACCATCGTCACCATCTCGACCGTCGGGTACGGCGACGAGTACCCCGTCACGAACGCCGGCCGGTTCGCGGGCGGCCTCATGATCGTCGTCGGCGTGGGCATCTTCGGCACCTTCACCGGCTACCTCGCGAACCTCTTCCTCGCACCGCGGAAGGGCGACCGCGACGACGCCGAGACCGGCGCCGAGGAGCCGCCGACCGCGTGACCGCCCGCCTCACGGCGCGGGCGATGCGCCGTCGCCGTGGCCGTGGTCGTCGCCGCCGTTCACGCCGGGGAACTGCCGGCGACGTCGCGGCAGCGTCGCGGGCACAGTCTCGCCGGCCGCCGAGCCCGTCGGCGTGTTCGCGGCGTACCAGCGCTGGTAGACCTCGACGAGCGGCGCCGACGTGAGGCCGTGCAGGATGATGCTGAGGGCGACGGTCACGACGACCGCCGTGAGCACGGTCTCGCCCTCCGGCACCCCGCGCTCGGCCGCGATCAGGGCGAACACCAGCGAGGCGAGGCCGCGCGGGCCGAACCATCCGATGAAGGCCACCGTCGGCCGACGCGCGCCGCTGCCGGCGAGCGCGATCGCCACGGGGAGCATCCGAACGATCGTGAGGCTGAGCGCCGCGTAGACGAAGACCTGCCAGGTCGCGTACGGCAGGGCGAGCGCGAGCGCGAGGGCGCCGAACGCGATCCAGGTGACGGCCGCGAGCAGGTCGCCGGCCGCCTCGGAGAGCACGGTGACCTTCGAGCGCACCGGCCCCGCGAGCCGGCCGAACGCGAGGCCGCCGACGAAGGCCGCGATGAACCCGCTCCCGCCGAGCAGCTGCGCCACGGAGTAGGCGAGCAGCGCCACGGCGAGCGGCAGGACCTGGCGCCACTCGCGGGCGATCCAGCCGCGGGTGTCGGCCGCGTGGAACAGCAGCCCGCCGAGGATGCCGGCGACGAGCCCGGCGGTCAGGCCCCAGCCGATCTGCGCCGCCATGCTGCCCGCCACCATGCCGGTGACGCCGGACACGAACTCGGCATTCGCGATCGACAGCGCCACCAGGAAGAGCGGCACCGCGAGGCCGTCGTTCAGGCCGCTCTCGACATCGAGCGCCTGGCGCACGCGCGGGGGCACCCGCGTGTCGGCCACGACCTTCTGGCCGAGTGCCGCGTCGGTCGGCGCGAGCATGGTCGCGAGCAGGAACGCGGAGGCGAACGCCATGGTCGGGAACACGAGCGCCGCCGCTCCGGCACCGGCGAGGATCGTCAGCGGCAGGCCGATCAGCAGCAGGCGGCTGGGCCAGCCGAGCTGGTGCCGCAGCACGCCGAGGTCGATGCGCGTCGCATCGCTGAAGAGCAGCAGCACGAGTGCGATCTCGGCGATGCGCTCGGCGACGACGGTCTCGAGCGACACGTCGAGCACGGCCGGCGCGACCACGCTCACCCCGAAGCCGACGACCATGAGGAAGAGGGCCGACGTGATGCCGCGGCGGTCCAGCGGCCGCGACAGGGCGCTCCAGACGACGATGATCGCCAGCACCACCGTCACCGCCAGCATGCCGACCCCGCCCCCGATCGTCCGCGCGGCCGCCGAGGCGGCCTGTCGTCATCGTACGGATGCCGCGGGCGCGGGCACCACTCCCGCCGGCCGGCGCTCGCCCCAGTCGCTCAGCGCGCCTGCGCCCGCGCCTCCGCGAGCGCACGTTCGAGCAGCGCCCGCAGCACCTCGCGGTCCACGCCCGTCAGGCGCGTGAGGTAGAGGCAGACCTTGCTCGCGCGGTGCGGGCCGAGCACCGCCAGGAGGTCGGCCCACCGCTCGGCGAACCCCTCGGGCAGGTAGACCGTGTGCTGCCGAGGCGTCGGCGCGAATGCGAGCAGCGGAGAGCGACCGCCGTGGCCGCTCTCGTACCGGTACTCGACCTCGCCGAAGCCGATGATGCGGTCGGCCCAGACGACCGGGGGCTCGCCGCTGACCTCGCCGAAGAGCGCGACGAGTTCGTCGGCCTCGGCACGGCGAGGCCCCGTGGCGCGGTCGAGCACGACCTCGACCGGGAGGCCGGAGGGAGACATCGCGGGTTGCGTCGTGGCCATGGGTCCTCGCGATCGTGCGGCGGCCGGATGCCTCAGCGTACTGCTGCGCGGGCCCGGGCCGCCGGGCGCAGTGGGCAGCTGCCGCGGCGACCGGCCGGAAGAAGCACGGCTCAGGATGCCGCGACCGCGCGCAGCGCCTCGAGCCCGCCCGCGCGGTAGCTCTCCCAATCGCGGCTGCCGCCGCCGGGCATGCGGCGAGCGAGCCACTCGTCGGCGAGCGACGCGGCGAGCGCGGTGATCGTCTCGCCCGCGGCATCCACCGGGCAGGCCCGCGGCAGTTCGCCGAGCGCGGCCGTGCGGCCCTCGTGGAACTTGCCGGCGGGATGCGAATCGCGGTCGCCGCGATTTCAGCACGCCTGCGCGTGCGACTCGGCGAGCTCGCGCTCGAGCAGTGTCCGCAGCACGCCGCGGTCCACTCCCGTCAGCCGCGTGAGGTACAGGCAGACCTTGCTCGCTCGGTGCGGGCCCAGTGCGGCCATGCTTCCTCACGAGCGCGGGCGTGAACGGATGGCTCAGGGTACCGCCCTCACCGTCCACGCCCTCGCCGGCTGACCGCGGCTGACCGCCTCACAGTGCCCTCCCATGTCCGTCGCGTAGGTTCGCAAGATCTGCAACGGGCGTTCGCCCGCGAATTCCGGCTGGGAAGTCGACGACCAGCCAGGACGTGGCGACATCCCCTTCATCGAAGCCTCGGCGCGATCTCGGATCACACGCGACCGCAGGCCGCCCGCACCGTCGTCCCCACGCCGGACGCACCCATCCACTTCCGTCGACGGACGTCGTCGTCGGAACATCGCACGGCCTCGTCGTGCACGTCGCAGCCGCTCCGGCGGCTCGGCTTTACAGAAGGAAATGAATATGGCAACCGGAACCGTCAAGTGGTTCAACGCCGACAAGGGCTTCGGCTTCATCGCTCCCGACGACGGCAGCGCCGACGTCTTCGCGCACTTCAGCGCGATCGCAACGGGCGGCTTCCGCTCGCTCGAGGAGAACCAGAAGGTCGAGTTCGAGACCGCCCGCGGCCCCAAGGGCCTGCAGGCTGAGAACATCCGCACCATCGCGTAGATTGCGCGCCGTCTGATCGACGGCGATCCCCACGCGCACCGAGCGGATGTCGCGGGCGAGCCTCTTCGGAGGCGATGCTGGCGGCATCCGCTCTTCGCGTCGCGCCGGAACGCACGGCCGGCCGCGACCGATCGGTCTACGACTGCCCGCCGGTCCCGTGTTCGCGGTTCCAGGTCCGGCCGGTGGCCTGCTCCCACCGGGTCACGCGACCCTCGTGAGCGAGCGAGTCCCGCGTCTCCGCCGCCTCCGCGCCTTCAGCCGTCTCCCCCGCCTCCGTGGCGTCGTCCGCCTTCCCGGCCTCATCGGACCTGGCGGTCTCCGCCGCGGCTTCCCGCTCCGAGGTCTGGGACGTCGCCGCGGCCCCGTGCCAGTGCCGGTGACGCGCGTCGTCCCATCGCTTTCGGCTCTGCGGGTCGGGGCGCTTGGTGTCCATCTCCAGAGAGTAGCCGCTCAACATGTGCGCGCTCCCAGCCACTCGAACGTCCCAGACGCACTCCGCCGCGGCTCAGGTGTAGTGCGACGTGCGAGCGGAGAAGTCGATCTGCGCGGCCTCGTCGACGATGTGGCTGGCGCGCACGGCCGCGCGTGAGGCCAGCTCCGCGGCATCCCTCGCCTGGGCCGATCGCGTCGTCGCGACCCGGGTGCCGATGTCGTCGAGGATCTGCCCGATCAGGTGTGCGAGTCCGTTCTTGAGTTCGTGGAGGTTGGTGTTGGTGATGATGAGGCGCCGGTCCGATGTGCTCAGGGTCGTGTGGGTGTATCCCGCGGCGGCGAGGCGCTCCTCGACTGCGGGCATGCCCAAGAGCTCGATCTCCTGCGGGAGCGGGCGCCGCGTGAAGAGCGCCTTGACCACATAGCGTTCGGGCGCCTCGATCGTGCCGAGCGAGGCCGGGAGCTGGTCGACGAGGATGTGGTCGACCGCGAACGCCGCGAAATGCTCCGGCGTCGCGTCGGACGCGTGTTTGGTGGTCATGATCGAACGCTAGGCCTCCGACATGTGCGGGCTCACAGCATCGACCTGCACGACGCGCCCTGACGGCGATCGTCCGTCCGACGCGAGACAGCCACCGCCCCTTGAATCGTCGCGGTGGCAGGCGCACGGTGGAGGGAGCGAGGGAGGTCCTCATGCCGAACACCCTGAGCCGGCCGGATGTCGTACCGATCCTGTCACCCGGGAAGCACCGTTCCCGGAGGCGGGGAGCCTGCTTCATGGAGTTCGCCTCGTACCTCGCGGGCGAGCGCTGGAGCGATCACCCGACCTGCACCCACGGCACCCTCGCGCATCTTGCGCGACTGGTCAACGACCGGACCGGCGATACCGGACGCGCCCGGCTCACGCCGCTCATCCCGTCGGTCATCGGACTGACCACCGACGACCCGGTGCTCGACGTCCTGTTGGCGGTGCGAGCGGCCTCCGCGGCCCTGCCGATCGCCGCGGAGGAGCGACAGCGGTCGCAGGCGGTCGGCCTCCGTATCGCGCTCCGCTCGCTCGAGGGCCGAGACGGCGAGACGATCTCGGAGGCGCGCGAACTCGCCGAGTCGGCACTGCGTTCCGCGCCGGCCGCCGACGCGTGTGCCCTCCACTTCATCGACGAGGTGGGACGAGGGCGAGGCCGGACGTCGGCGCGTCAGTGCCGCGACCTCATCACGGGCGCCGTCGACGGGATCGCGACGGCATCCGTCCGCGATCCGGACGATCGGCTCGTCGCACTGCTCACGGCCGCCGTCGCCGACACCGAGCGGTTCGTGGGCGCCTCGCTGCCGACGCGCATCGCGCCGCGTCCCGCTGGAGTCGCCACGCCGTAACGCCGCGTCGCCGTTCCGGGATTCGTCGGGGCAGGCCCGGGCTCAGGATGCCGCGACGACGCACAGCGCCTCGACGCCGCCCGCGCGGTAGCTCTCCCAGTCGCGGCTGCCGCCGCCCGGCATCACTCGGGCGGCCCACTCGTCGGCGAGCGACGCGGCGAGCGCGGTGATCCCCTCGCCCGCGGCATCCGCCGGGCAGGCTCGCAGCAGTTCGCCGAGCGCGGCCGTGCGGCCCTCGTGGAACTTGCCAGCCGGATGCGACCGGCCGTCCTTCGCGAGCGCGCAGGGCGTGGCATCCCCCATGGTCTCCGACCAGGCCACCGCCGCCGAACCGCGGAGGGCACGGAGGTCGTCGCGCACGAGCACGGGCCGAGACGGAGGAAGATCCGGCGAAGCGGCGGCGTGTCGGGGGTGGACACGCGGCTCGCTCGGGGGGATCTCCTCCGTCTCGGCCCGTGGGTCTCGGCGGAACCGGCTCAGCGGCATCGGCTCAGCGGCATCGGCTCAGCGAGGGCGGCGCCCGCTCAGCGGCCGAAGAGCTTCGCGAAGAAGCCGGTCGACGGCTCGTCCTCGTGGCCCGCGCAGCGCTGGTTGCGCGGCACGCCGCGCATGACCTGGTCGACGTGCTGGCCGCAACCGGCCCAGGTGGTCTTGCCGCACTTGCGGCAGGTGACGGCTCGGCACATGTGGTTCTCCTCGGAGTCGTGGAAGCTTCGGGGTCGGGTGATGGGTGGGGCGGATGCCGCGGCTCAGCGGTCGCCGTGGTCGCCGTCGCACCACCGGTCGGCCGGGACGTGGTCCTTCACCGAGTCGACGTGCTGGCCGCAGCCCGACCAGGTGGTCTTGCCGCAGGAACAGGTGACGGGGCTGCACATGATGATTCTCCTCGAGGGTCGTGGGTGTGCGTGGATGGTGTGGGAAGGCGGGAGGCTCAGGCCGCGGCCGCTGTCTCGCGGACCTCGGCGTGGGTGCGGGCCGACTCGCCGGCCTGCCACGTGAGGTAGCCGCCGTCGAGGTTCACGGCCTCGCGGCCGAGCTGGGCGAGCAGGCGCACCGCGGTGTGGCCGCGCTGGCCGACCTTGCAGTGCACGATGAGGCGCCCGGCGGGCAGCTCGTCGACGCGCGCGCGGATCTCGTCGAGCGGCACGTTGATCGAGCCCGGGATGGCGCCCGCGGCGACTTCGCCCGGCGTGCGGACGTCGACGAGCACGTCGCCGGCCGCCATCGCGGCGTCGAGCTCGTGCCACTGGATCGACGGGGTGAGCCCCTCGACCGCGTTGAGCGCGACGTAGCCGAGCATGTTCACCGGGTCCTTCGCCGACGAGAACTGCGGCGCATAGGCCAGCTCGAGGTCGGCGAGGTCGGATGCCGTGAGGCCGCCGGCCATCGCGGTCGCGATGACGTCGATGCGCTTGTCGACGCCGTCGCCGCCGATGCCCTGCGCGCCGAGGATCTCGTCGGTGTCGGCGTCGACCACGAGCTTCAGCGCCATCTGCTCGGCACCCGGGTAGTACCCGGTGTGCGAGGCGGGGTGCGTGTGGATGACGCGGATCTCGCGCCCGACGCGGCGGAGCAGCTTCTCGGGCCAGCCGGTCGTGGCGATCGTGAGGCCCATGAGGCCGACGACGGCCGTGCCGAGAGCGTCGCGAACCCGGATGTCGCGGCCCGCGATCACGTCGGCCGCGAGCCGCCCGTGGCGGTTGGCCAGGCCCGCGAGGGCGACGAGGCGGTGCTCGCCGGTGACGGCGTCGACCTTCTCGACGGCGTCGCCGATGGCCCAGATGTGCGGGTCGCTCGTGCGCAGATCGTCGCCGACGCGGATGCCGCCGCGCTCGCCGACCTCGAGCCCGGCCGCGACGGCCAGCGTCGTGTCGGGGCGGACGCCGATCGATCCGAGCACGAACTCGGCCGGCACGGTCGTGCCGTCGCTGAGCAGTGCAGTATCGGAGTGGAGCTCGGTCACCTGCGTGCCGAGGCGCACGTCGACGCCGGCGTCGCGGAGTCGGTCGGCGACGGGCGCGGCCATCTCGGGGTCGAGCGGCGGGAGGACCTGGTCGCCGAGCTCGACGAGCGTGACGTCGAGCCCGCGATGCACGAGGTTCTCGACCATCTCGAGGCCGATGAAGCCGGCGCCGATGACGAGCGCGGTGCGCGGGGCGACCTCGAGCTCGGCCATCGCGCGGTCGACGTCGTCGATGTCACGCAGCGTGAGCATGCGGTCGCCGCCGGGCATGGGCGGGCGGACCGGGGTGGCACCGGGCGAGAGGACGAGGGCGTCGTACGCCTCCGTCGACTCCTCGCCGGTGACGAGGTCGCGCACGAGCACGGTCTGCGCCTCGCGGTCGATGGCGACGGCCTCGGTGCGCACGCGCACGTCGAGGTTGAACCGGCTGCCGAGCGAGGCGGGAGTCTGGAGCAGGAGGCTGGAGCGCTCCTCGATGACGCCGCCGAGGTAGTAGGGCAGGCCGCAGTTGGCGAACGAGACGTGGCCGCCGCGCTCGAGCACGATGATGTCGGCGTGCTCGTCGAGGCGACGGAGGCGGGTGGCTGCGGACATGCCGCCCGCGACGCCGCCGATGATGAGGTACCGCTTCGAGGTCATGGCACTACGATAACAATACCCCGGGGGTATTGTCAAAATACCCTTCAGGTATCGCTCAGCCGCGTCGGCGGATGCCTCGGGCGAACGGCGAGCGGACGGCCGCGGGCCGACGACGACGGGCCCCCGCCGAGGTCGGCGAGGGCCCGTGGAGCACTGGTCGGCCGGGACCGTCAGTCACCGTCGCGATCGGACCCGGGGCGATCGCCCTTCCGCGACCCCGCGTCATCCGCCTGGGAACCCGCATCGTCGGACTGCGACCCGGCGTCCTCGCCCTGGTCGCCCGCGCCCTCGGGCGCGCCGGCGCCCTCGGAGGCCTCCTCGCCCGTACCGATACCGGACCCGACGTTCTCGTCGGCGGTCTCGAGGCCGGACTCGGCGTCCTCGTCGGCGTGCTCGTCCGCCGTGTCGAGGCCGGAACCGGCCCGCTCCTCGGCGTCGTCGAGGCCGGTGCTCGCGTCGACGCCCTCACCACCTTCGACGCCCTCGTGGCCCTCGCGGCCCTCGTGGTCGTCGGCGTCGGTCGCGACGTCGTCGGCACCCGTACCGCCCGCGCGATCCGCGCCCGGCTGCGTGCCGGCCACCTGGTCGAACACGACCTGCGCGGGCTCGGGCAGCATGCCCGCCGCACCGGCCGCACCCGCGCCGGACGCGCCGAGCGCCACCGCGGCCACCGCGCCCATCGAGATCTTCGCCGCGAGCCCCAGGCCCGCGAACCACTCCACCACCACTCGTCTCCGCGCCGACGACGCCCGCGCAGGGGCCGGCGCCGCCTCGTCCGGATACTCATCAGGGGCGAGCCCGAGGCCGGCGCCATGGCCGACGTGGAGTCGGAGGGCCACCGCGGCACTCGGCCGCGGCGACCCCCC
>NZ_WODA01000007.1 GCF_009729855.1 Agromyces luteolus
CAGATGGCCCCAGAAATGACAGATGTCTCGCGACATATGAGACATATGTCGCGAGACATCACAACGTGCCCCCGGAGGGATTCGAACCCCCGACCTACGGTACCGGAAACCGGCGCTCTATCCCCTGAGCTACGGAGGCGCACAGCAGGAAACACTACCACTTGCGAGGCCGTCCGGCGCACGCCGGGACCCCTCGTCGATCGGCTCAGCCGACGACGTTCGCGATGACGTCGGCGACGAGACCCTGGGCGTCCCCGGGCTCGAAGAGCACCGGCGACTCGACGACGATCCAGTACCCGTCGGCGAACACCTGCGCCTGCCCGACGCCGCCGGACTGGCGGAAGAAGCCCTCGACCTCGGGCGGGGTGCCGTACGTGGGAACGGGATTCGAGCGCAGCGCCGCGTCGCCGACCTGGAGCTCGTACGCGTGCTCCGGGAGCGTGGCCACGCCCACCTCGATCACCTCGCCGCTCGTCTGGTTGCTCCATCCGCACGCCGTCCCCGAGGCGTCGACCACGTCGGCGATCGTCGCTGCGGACGGCGTGTAGTCGGGCGCGGTCCCGTAGTTCGGGTTGAACGCGTAGACCTGGTCGGGCGTGAGGATCTCCTCGCACGCGACCTCGAACGGGATCGGCTCCTCCGTCGGCTCCGGCTCGATCGTCGGTTCGGCCGGCGCCGTCGCCGCCGCGGACCCGCTCGCGGCGGGCGCCGAGGTCTCCGCCGGCGACGCGGCGGGGTCCGTGCAGGCGGACAGCACGAGGGCGAGCGCGGTCGCGCCGGCCGCGGCGAGCGCGACCGGTCGGAGCCGGAGGAGGGGGGCGTTCGGGCGCGGCATGCGGGAAACGATAGCAACGGGCGCCCGGTAGGATCTTCGAGTGACTCCCGCCGACCTCTCGCGTGCCCTGTACGACCTCGTCATCGCCCTGGTCGCACGACGACGCGAGGCCGGTGCCGAGGTCGAGTTGAGCCTCGCGCCCGACGCCGTGACGCTCGAGCGCCCGAAGCTCCGCGAGCACGGCGACTGGGCCTCGAGCATCGCGCTGCGCATCGCCAAGCCGCTCGGCGGCAACCCGCGCGAGCTCGCGACCGAACTGGCCGCCGGCCTCGCAGAGGTCGACGGCGTCGCGAGCGCCGAGGTCGCCGGTCCCGGCTTCATCAACATCCGGCTGGATGCCGCGGCCGCGGGTGCGCTCGCGAAGGCGATCGTCGACGCCGGCACCTCGTACGGGCACGGCGACTCGCTCTCCGGCCGGGTCGTCAACCTCGAGTTCGTCTCGGCGAACCCGACGGGCCCGCTGCACATCGGCCACACCCGGTGGGCGGCGCTCGGCGACTCGATCGGCCGCGTGCTCCGCGCGGCGGGTGCACGGGTCGCGAACGAGTACTACATCAACGACGCCGGCAACCAGATGGACAACTTCGGCGCCTCGGTGATCGCGGCCGCCAAGGGCGAGCCGACGCCCGAGAACGGATATCCGGGCCAGTACATCGCCGACCTCGCCGCGCGCGTGGTCGAGCGCGAGCCGCACCTGCTCGACCTCGACGACGAGGTGGCGCTGCACACCGCGCGCGAGATCGCCTACGAGCTGCAGCTCGCCGAGATCCGCGCGTCGCTCGAGCGCTTCAACGTGCACTTCGACGTGTGGACGAGCGAGCGGGCGCTCCACGCGAAGGACGACGACGGCGTGTCCGCGATCGACGCCGCGGTCGAGCGCCTGCGGGCGCAGGGCCACGTGTTCGACGAAGACGGCGCGGTGTGGGTCCGCACGACGGACTTCGGCGACGACAAGGACCGCGTCATCCGTCGCGCCAACGGCGTCTACACCTACTTCGCCGCGGATGCCGCGTACTACCTCGACAAGGGCGACCGCGGGTTCGAGCACAAGATCTACCTGCTCGGTGCCGACCACCACGGCTACGTGCACCGACTGAAGGCGCTCGCGGGCGCGGCCGGCGACGACCCCGAGAGAGACGTCGAGGTGCTGATCGGCCAGCTCGTGTCGATCAACGGCGCGAAGCTGTCCAAGCGCGCGGGCAACATCATCGAGCTCGACGACCTGCAGGCCTGGCTCGGCACCGACGCGCTGCGCTACACGCTCGCGCGCTACCCGGCCGACTCGCCGCTCGCGATCGACCCCGAGCAGCTGCGTCGACGCACGAACGACAACCCCGTCTTCTACGTGCAGTACGCGCACGCGCGCACGTCGGCCGTCGCCCGCAACGCCCACGCCTCGGGCGTCGACCGCTCGGCGTTCGCGCCCGAGCTGCTCGCGCACGAGACCGAGTCGGCGCTGCTGGGCGCGCTGCAGGAGTTCCCCCGCATCGTCGCGCAGGCCGCCGAGCTCCGCGAGCCGCATCGCATCGCGCGGTACATCGAGGAGCTCGCGGGCCTCTACCACCGCTGGTACGACAACTGCCGCGTGCTGCCGCTCGGCGACGAGCCGATCGGCGACCTGCACCGCACGCGCCTCTGGCTGAACGACGCGACCGGCCAGGTCATCCGCAACGGCCTCGACCTGCTCGGCGTGTCGGCGCCCGAGCGCATGTAGCCTCGCCCGCATGACCTCGCGCGACGCCGAGACCGTTCCCGTCGAGCCCGTGGGCGGGGCGGATGCCGCGTCGCGCCGTCCGCGCCGAGGCGGGCGCGTCGTGGTCGCCGTGCTCGTCGTCCTGGCCGTGATCGCGGCCCTGCTGGTGCTCGTCGAGACCGTCGGCCGCGGCATCGCCGAGCGGAACGTCGCCGACTCGATCGAGCGGTCGCTGCCCGAAGGCGTCGAGGGCGAGGTCCGCGTGCAGATCCGGGGGTTCTCCGCGCTCTGGCAGGCGATGACCGGGAGCATGGACGAGATGGTCGCCACGGCGCCCGAGCTCGTCGTGAACGGCGTCCCGGTCGACGTGACGGTCACCGCGTACGGCGTCCCGCTCGCCGAGGGCGGCACCCTCGAACGCGGTGAGGTCGTGGCGTCGATCGACGGCGACGCCGTCGACGAGATCGCGGCGTCGCAGGGCATCACGGGCGGGCTGACGCTCGGCGAGGGGACCGTCGCGTACGAGGACGAGACCACGTTCCTCGGCATCCCCATCGGCTTCTCGATCACGGCGGAGCCCGAGGCGGCGGGCGATCGCGTCCTGCTCCGGCCCGTCGCGGCCGACATCAGCGCCGGCGGCGGGAGCTTCGACGCGTCCGGCCTCGTCGACCGCATCCTGGGCGGCGACCCGGTCCCGATCTGCGTCGCCGACCGCCTGCCCGAGGGCGTCGAGGTCTCCGGCATCGACGTCGAGCCCGACCTCGCGACCGTCCGGCTCGAGGCGAGCGGGTTGCCGCTCGCCGAGGAGACCCTCGCGACCACGGGAACGTGCGGCTGACCTCGGCGGGCCCGGGGCCGGCGACGCCGGGCGAGGCGCGCGTCGTCGGGTGTCGTCGCCGATTCGGCCACCGCGCCGGGCGTCGGTAGACTCGCCGGTACGCCGCCTCACGAGGGCGGTCCGCACCGAGGCTTCAGGAACCGATCCGGGTTCGCTCGCCGTCCGAGCGATCCGTCGTTCCATCGTCCGTGAGGGTTCCCCGTGTCTTCCAGCGCATCCGTCCCCGCGCTGCGCGGCGCGCCCGCGGACCCGAACGCGCTCGAGCCGAAGGTGTGGCCCGAGGGCGCGCACCGCGACGACGCCGGGCGACTCGTGGTCGGCGGCGTCGACGCCCGGGCCCTGGCCGCACGCTTCGGCACGCCGCTCTACGTCGTCGACGAGCAGGTCGCGCGCTCGCGCGCCGCACGCACCCGCGCCGCCTTCGAACGGGCCGCGGCATCCGTCGGCACCTCGGTCACGGTCTACTACGCCGGCAAGGCGTTCCTCTCGGGCGCGGTCGCGCGCTGGATGACCGACGAGGGGCTCGCGATCGACGTCGCGACCGGCGGCGAGCTCGCCGTCGCCGTCGCCGCGGGCGCCGACCCGGCCCGCATCGGGTTCCACGGCAACAACAAGTCGGTGCGCGAGATCGAGCGCGCGGTCGGCGCGGGCGTCGGCACGATCATCATCGACAGCGAGGTCGAGGTGCTCCGGGTGGCGGATGCCGCGGCGCGTGCCGGTCGCGTGCAGCGCGTGCGCCTCAGGGTCAACTCGGGCGTGCACGCGTCGACGCACGAGTTCCTCGCGACGGCGCACGAGGACCAGAAGTTCGGGGTCGCGCTGCCCGACGCCGGGCGCGTGGTCGCCGACATCCGCTCGCACGACTCGCTCGACTTCGTCGGCCTGCACTGCCACATCGGGTCGCAGATCTTCGACGCGGCCGGGTTCGCCGAGTCGGCCGAGCGGCTGCTCGCCGTGCACGCCGAGCTGTCGGCGATCGCCCCGGTGCCCGAGCTCAACCTCGGCGGCGGGTTCGGCATCGCGTACACCGAGGCCGACGAGCCCGCGCCGATCGAGGAGATCGCAGACGGGATCGCGCGCGCGGTCGCCGCGGCATCGGCCCGGTACGGCGTGCCCGTCCCGCGGCTGGCGTTCGAGCCCGGTCGCTCCATCATCGGCCCGGCCGGCATCACGCTCTACGAGGTCGGCACCGTCAAGCCCGTGCCGACCGACGACGGCTGGCGCCACTACGTGTCGGTCGACGGGGGCATGAGCGACAACATCCGCACGGCGATGTACGGCGCCGCCTACACGGTCCGCCTCGCATCGCGGGTCTCCGACGAACCGGCCGCGCTCGTGCGCGTCGTCGGCAAGCACTGCGAGTCCGGCGACGTCGTGGTCGACCACGACTGGCTACCGCACGACGTCGCCCCCGGCGACCTCGTCGCGGTCGCGGCGACCGGCGCCTACTGCTGGTCGCTCTCGTCCAACTACAACCACGTGCCACGACCGCCGGTCGTGGCCGTCTCCGGCGGGGCCGCGCGCGTGATCGTGCGCGGCGAGAGCGAGGAGGACCTCCTCGCGCGCGACGCCGGACTGCCCGACCACGACGATGACGCACACGGAGTCACCGCATGATCGAATACCGTTCCATCCGCGTGGCGCTGCTCGGCGCCGGCTCGGTCGGCTCCCAGGTCGCCCGGCTGCTGCTCGAGCAGGGCGACGAGCTCGCCAATCGCATCGGCGCGAGGATCGAGCTCGTCGGCATCGCCGTCCGCGACGTCGACGCCCCGCGCGACGCCGCGCTGCCGCGCGAGCTGCTGACGACCGACGCGGAGTCGCTGATCCTCGGCGCCGACATCGTGATCGAGCTCATGGGCGGGCTCGAGCCCGCGCGCACGCTCATCCTGAAGGCCATCTCCTCGGGTGCCGACGTGGTCTCGGGCAACAAGGCGCTGCTCGCCACGCACGGGCCCGAGCTCTTCGCCGCGGCCGAGCAGGTCGGCGCGCAGCTGTCGTACGAGGCCGCCGTCGGCGGTGCCATCCCGATCATCCGGCCGCTGCGCGACAGCCTCGCGGGCGACCGCATCGACCGGATCCTCGGCATCGTGAACGGCACGACGAACTTCATCCTCGACCGGATGGACACCACCGGCGCCTCGCTCGAGGACGCCCTGGCGACCGCCACCGAGCTCGGCTACGCCGAGGCCGACCCCACGGCCGACATCGGCGGCTACGACGCCGCCCAGAAGGCCGCGATCCTCGCGAGCCTCGCGTTCCACACGAGCGTGCCCGTCGACCAGGTGCATCGCGAGGGCATCACCGGCGTGACGGCCGCGCAGGTCGAGTCGGCCAAGCGCGCCGGCTACGTCGTCAAGCTCCTCGCGATCTGCGAGCGCCTGGCCGACCCCGAGACGGGGGAGGAGGGCGTGTCGGCGCGCGTCTACCCCGCCATGGTGCACCGGAGCCATCCGCTCGCAGCGGTGCACGGCGCCAACAACGCGGTCTTCGTCGAGGCCGCCGCGGCCGGTCCGCTCATGTTCTACGGCGCGGGCGCCGGCGGCGTGCAGACCGCCTCGGCCGTGCTCGGCGACCTCGTCGCGATCGCGCGACGCCACGTGCTCGGCGGGCCGGGCACCGCGGAGTCGACGCACGCCGAGCTGGCCGTGCTCGACATCGGCCGCATCACGACCCGCTACGCCATCACGATCGAGGCCGCCGACCAGCCGGGCGTGCTCGCGACCATCGCGCACGTGTTCGCCGACCACGGGGTCTCGGTCGGCGAGCTCGAGCAGACCATCAACGACGAGAACGGCCGGGCTACGCTGGTGATCGGCACCCATGAGGCGCGTGAGTCCGCGCTCGCCGAGACGGTGCGTGCGCTCGCCGACTCTCCGGTCGTGACCTCCGTCGTTTCCGTCATCCGAGTCGAAGGAGCAGAGTGAACCACCAGGCAACGAAGGCGCCGTCGCGCCAGTGGCGCGGCGTCATCCGGGAGTACGCCGACCGCCTCGACGTGACCGACGCCACGCCGATCGTCACCCTCGGGGAGGGCGGCACTCCGCTCCTGCCGGCGCCTGCGCTTTCGCGCCGGACCGGCGCCGACGTATGGGTCAAGTTCGAGGGCATGAACCCGACCGGCTCCTTCAAGGACCGCGGCATGACGATGGCCGTCACGAAGGCCGTCGAGCGCGGCGCCGAGGTCGTGATCTGCGCCTCGACCGGCAACACGTCGGCCTCCGCCGCGGCGTACGCCACGCACGCCGGCATCAAGGCCGCCGTGCTCGTCCCCGAGGGCAAGATCGCGATGGGCAAGCTCAGCCAGGCGATCGCGCACGATGCGCAGCTCATCCAGATCCAGGGCAACTTCGACGACTGCCTCGACATCGCCCGCGACCTCGCCGAGAACTACCCGGTGCACCTCGTCAACTCGGTGAACAACGACCGCATCGAGGGCCAGAAGACCGCGGCGTTCGAGGTCGTCGAGGTCCTCGGCGACGCGCCCGACCTGCACTTCATCCCGGTCGGCAACGCGGGCAACTACACCGCCTACACGCGGGGCTATCGCGAGGACATCGCGGCCGGCAACGCCACGAGGCTGCCGCGCATGTTCGGCTTCCAGGCCGCCGGGTCGGCACCGCTCGTGCGCGGCGAGCCGGTGCGCAACCCCGAGACCATCGCGAGCGCGATCCGCATCGGCAACCCGGCGTCGTGGCACCTCGCGCTCGAGGCGCGCGACCTCACCGACGGGTACTTCGGCGCGATCGAGGACGACAAGATCCTCGAGGCGCAGCGGATCCTCTCCGCGGAGGTCGGGGTCTTCGTCGAGCCGGCCTCCGCGATCAGCGTCGCCGGCCTGCTCGAGCGGGCCGAGGCCGGGCAGGTGCCGGCGGGCGCGAAGGTCGTCCTCACGGTCACCGGGCACGGGCTGAAGGACCCGCAGTGGGCGCTCCGCCGTCCGGACGGGTCCGAGGTCGCGCCGACGGTCGTCCCCGCGGACGTCGCGCACGTCGCCGAGGTGCTGGGGCTCGGCGCATGAGCGCGGCCGCCGCCGCCTCGGCGGAGGCGACGCCCTCGACGGAGGCGACGCCGTCGCGTGACGCACTCCTCGGGCGGAAGGTGCACGTGAAGGTCCCGGCGACGTCCGCGAACCTCGGCCCGGGCTTCGACACGCTCGGGCTCGCGCTCGCCCGCTACGACGAACTCGAGGTCGAGGTCGTCGGCTCCGGACTCGAGATCGAGGTCCACGGCGTCGGCGAGGGCGAGGTCCCGCTCGACGACTCGCACCTCGTCGTCCGCGCGATGGCGCACACGTTCGCGCGGCACGGCCGCGCGCTCCCGCCGATCCGCCTCGTCGCGCACAACTCCATCCCGCACGGGCGGGGTCTCGGCTCCTCGGGTGCGGCGATCGTGGCGGGCGTCATGGCGGCCAAGGGGCTGCTCGAGCCCGAGGTCGAGATCTCGCCCGACGGGCTGCTCGAGCTCGCGACCGAACTCGAGGGCCACCCCGACAACGTCGCCCCGGCCCTCTTCGGCGGGCTCACGATCGCGTGGGTCACGCCCGACGGCCCGCGCCACAAGAAGCTCATGGTGCACCGCGGGGTCTCGCCGCTCGTGCTCGTGCCCGAGCACGAGATGTCGACCGCGCTCGCGCGCAGCCTGCAGCCGCAGTCCGTGCCGCACGAGGACGCGGTCTTCAACGTCTCGCGTTCCGCGCTCCTCGTCGCAGCGCTCATCCAGAGCCCGGAGCTGCTGCTCGCCGCCACCGAGGACAAGCTGCACCAGAGCTACCGCGCCGAGGCGATGCCCGAGACCGACCGGCTCATCCGTCGCCTGCGCGAGGCGGGGCATCCCGCCGTCATCTCCGGGGCCGGGCCCTCGATCCTGGTGCTCGCGAGCGACCCGAGCGAGCGGGCGGATGCCGCGCGCCTCGTCGAGGAGACCGCGGACACGGCCTGGCAGGCGCTTCCGCTCGCGGTCGACTTCCTCGGCGCGACGGTGACCCCGGCCGACGGACCCTAGCGGCGGGAGCGTGATGCGGGCTCGCGATGCACGCCGCACGGCGTGGCGCGTGGTCGGACCGCGGATCGCCGGGTGCTAGACTGAGACCCGCACCCGGTAGGCGCTGCACCACCTGCGTCGTCGCCGTTCGGTGCGATTCCCGGCATCTCATGCTTTCGCCATCGCGCAGATCTGCGCCTCGTGCGCACGTCTGCGACGTGCCGCGACCAGCTCTCCTCGGCCAACCCCCAATGCCTGGCCAGGGGAAAGGACAATCCCAGTGACCAACGGAACCGACCACGCCGAGCGCGTGGACGCCGCCCGCCTGTCGACCATGAAGGTCGCCGAGCTCCAGGAGCTCGCGTCATCGCTCGGCATCTCGGGTGCTTCGAAGCGCCGAAAAGGAGAACTCGTGGAGTTGATCTCCGCCCACACCGACGGCGCCGCGGCCGTAGTGGCCGACGACGTCGTCGAGCCCGCCGCCGCGGAGACCCCGGAAGCCGAGGCCGCGGCCGAGGCATCCGCCCCTGCCGTCGACGCACCGGACGCCGGCGAGGCCGCCCCTGTCGTCGAGACGCCGGCCGCCGAGGCGCCCGCTGCCGAGGCGCCCGCTGCCGAGCCGGCCCGCCGTGGCCGGCAGCCGCGTCGCGCGACGAGCGCCACGGCCGCCGCTGCCCACGCGAACGCCGGAGCGACCGGCGTCGACCTCGTGCCCACCGACGCGTCGGCGGGCGAGGCGCCCGCTGCGGACTCGTCCGACGATGAGGCCCGCGAGGCGGCCCGCGCCGCCGTCCGCGAGCAGCTCGCCGCGGCGACCGCCGGGAGCCGGAAGGGCGACGCGGGCGAGGGCCAGGCCGAGGGTCAGGCCGACGGCACCGCCGAGGGCGAGGGCAAGGCCGACCAGCCCGCGCAGGAGCAGCGCCAGGGCCGCAGCCGCAACCGCGGTCGTCGCGGCGGCGCCGACCGCGGCGAGGGCCAGAAGGCCGAGCAGCCGCAGGGCGGACGCCGTGCCGACGAGCAGGCCGAGGGCGACAAGGGCCGTCAGGCCGAGTCCGACAAGGGTCGCCAGGGCGGCGACGCCGAGAAGGGCAAGCAGGACCAGCAGCAGGGGGGCCGGGGCCAGCAGGGCCGCGGCGACCAGCAGCAGGCCGACGGCGAGGGCGGCGGCCGCCGCAACCGCTACCGCGACCGCAAGCGTCGGGGCCAGGGCCAGGGCGACGAGGTCGAGCCCGAGATCCTCGACGACGACGTGCTCATCCCGATCGCCGGCATCCTCGACGTGCTCGACAACTACGCGTTCGTGCGCACCACGGGCTACCTGCCCGGCCCGAGCGACGTCTACGTCTCCCTCGGCCAGGTGAAGAAGTACCACCTGCGCAAGGGCGACGCGGTCGTCGGCTCGATCAAGCAGCCGCGCGAGGGCGAGGGCAGCAGCCGCCAGAAGTACAACGCGCTCGTCAAGATCGACTCGGTCAACGGCCAGACCGCCGACGAGGCCGCCGCGCGCGTCGACTTCCAGAAGCTCACGCCGCTCTACCCGCAGGACCGCCTGCGCCTCGAGACCGAGCCGACGAAGCTGACCCAGCGCATCATCGACCTCGTGGCTCCGATCGGCAAGGGCCAGCGCGGCCTCATCGTCGCGCCGCCCAAGGCCGGCAAGACGATCGTGCTGCAGCAGATCGCGAACGCGATCGCGATCAACAACCCCGAGGTCCACCTCATGGTCGTGCTCGTCGACGAGCGCCCCGAAGAGGTCACCGACATGCAGCGCACGGTGAAGGGCGAGGTCATCGCCTCGACCTTCGATCGTCCTGCCGAGGACCACACCACGGTCGCCGAGCTCGCGATCGAACGCGCGAAGCGCCTGGTCGAGCTCGGCCACGACGTGGTCGTGCTGCTCGACTCGATCACCCGCCTCGGCCGCGCCTACAACCTGGCCGCGCCGGCCTCGGGCCGCGTGCTCTCGGGCGGCGTGGACGCGTCGGCGCTCTACCCGCCCAAGCGGTTCTTCGGCGCGGCGCGCAACATCGAGAACGGCGGCTCGCTCACCATCCTCGCCACCGCGCTCGTCGAGACCGGCTCGAAGATGGACGAGGTGATCTTCGAGGAGTTCAAGGGCACCGGCAACTCCGAACTGCGTCTCTCGCGTCACCTCGCCGACAAGCGGATCTTCCCTGCGGTCGACGTGAACGCGTCGTCGACGCGCCGCGAGGAGATGCTGCTCTCGCCCGACGAGGTGAAGATCACCTGGAAGCTCCGCCGTGCGCTCGCCGGCCTCGAGCCCCAGCAGGCCCTCGAGGCCGTGCTGGGACGCCTCCGCGAGACGCAGTCGAACACCGAGTTCCTCCTGCTCATGCAGAAGTCGGCTCCGGTGGGCGGCAACGGGAACGGACACGGGCACGGCCACGAGTCCGACCACCGCTGATCGATGTTCGAGTCCGTCCAGGCTCTGATCGCCGAGCACGCCTCGCTCCAGGACGAGCTGGCCGATCCGGCGCTGCATGCCGACGCCGCGCGTGCGAAGCGGGTGAACCGGCGCTACGCCGAGCTCAGCCGGATCGTCGCCGCGCACGACGCGTGGCGGCAGGCACAGGAGGACCTCGAGGCGGCGCGTGAGCTCGCCAGGGAGGACGAGGCGTTCGCGGAGGAGGTCCCCGGACTCGAGGAGCACCTCGCCGAGTCGCAGGAGAAGCTGCGCCGGCTCCTGATCCCGCGCGACCCCGACGACGGCCGGGACGTGATCATGGAGATCAAGGGCGGCGAGGGCGGCGCCGAGAGCGCCCTCTTCGCGGCCGACCTGTTGCGCATGTACATCCAGTACGCGCAGTCGAAGGGCTGGAAGACCGAGCTCCTCGAGCGCGACGAGTCCGACCTCGGCGGGTACAAGAACGTCCAGGTCGCGATCAAGTCCAACGCCTCCGATCCGTCGCAGGGCGTGTGGGCGCACCTGAAGTACGAGGGCGGCGTGCACCGCGTGCAGCGCGTCCCCGTCACCGAGACGCAGGGCCGCATCCACACGTCGACGACCGGCGTGCTCGTCTTCCCGGAGGTCGACGAGCCCGAAGAGGTCGAGATCAACCAGAACGACCTCAAGATCGACGTCTACCGGTCGTCCGGCCCCGGCGGCCAGTCGGTCAACACCACCGACTCGGCCGTGCGGGTCACGCACGTCCCGACCGGCATCGTCGTCGCGATGCAGAACGAGAAGTCGCAGCTGCAGAACCGCGAGGCAGCGATGCGCGTGCTGCGCGCCCGGCTCCTCGCGCGGCAGCAGGAGGAGCTCGCGGCCGCCGCGTCCGACGCGCGCAAGTCGCAGATCCGGTCGATGGACCGCTCCGAACGCATCCGCACGTACAACTTCCCCGAGAATCGGATCGCCGACCACCGCACGGGCTACAAGTCGTACAACCTCGACCAGGTCATGAACGGCGCACTCGAGCCGATCATCGAGTCGGCGATCCACGCCGACGAGGAGGCCCGGCTCGCCGACCTCGGCGACCAGTGACCGAGCTCGTCATCCGGCCCTTCGCCGCCGACGACTGGCCGGCGGTGCTCGCGATGATCGACGAGGTCGTGCGAGAGGGCGAGACCTACGCGTATCCGACGCCGCTCGCGCCCGAGGAGGCGCGTGCGCTCTGGGTCGAGACGCCTCCCGGCCTCACCGTCGTCGCCGAACTCGACGGGCGCATCGTCGGCACCGCGAAGATGGGACCGAACCGACCGGGGCCGGGCGACCACGTCGGCACGGCGTCGTTCATGGTCGCGGGCGACGCGCGCGGCGCGGGCGTGGGGCGTCGGCTCGCCGACTGGGTCGTCGACTGGCACCGTCGCGAGGGCTACGAGGGCATCCAGTTCAACGCCGTCGTCGCCTCGAACGAGCCCGCGGTCCGGCTGTGGCGCTCCGTCGGGTTCGAGATCGTCGGCACGGTCCCAGGGGCGTTCCGTTCGCCGCGCCACGGTCGCGTCGGGCTGCACGTGATGTTCCTGCCGCTCTGACGGCGACCGACGGGCGGATGCCGCGGCATCCGTCTCGTCGACCTCAGATGTGGAAGTCGACGTGCCAGTCGTGCATGCCGCGGGCGGCATCCGCCGTCGCCGGCGAGAGCGGCTTGGCGACCGCCGGGATCCCGACGAGCAGCGAGTGCGGGGGAGCACCCCTCGTCACCACCGCGTTCGCGCCGATCGCGCTGCCGGCGCCGATCTCGATGTCGCCGAGCACCTTCGCTCCCGCGCCGACCGTGACGCCGTCGCCGAGCGTGGGGTGGCGCTTCGCGCCGCGCGGGGCGCCGCGGGGCGCCTTCCCGCCGAGCGTGACGCCGTGGTACAGCATGACGTCGTCGCCGACGACCGCGGTCTCGCCGATCACGACGCCCATGCCGTGGTCGATGAAGAACCGACGGCCGATCGTCGCGCCCGGGTGGATCTCGATGCCCGTGAGGAAGCGCACCAGCTGCGACACGACGCGCGCCGGCAGCCGGAGGAGCGGCGCCCGCCACATGCGGTGCGCGAGCCGGTGCGCCCAGATCGCGTGCAGGCCCGAGTAGGCGAGGACGATCTCGATGCGACTGCGTGCGGCGGGGTCGTGGGAACGTGCCGTCGCGATGTCTTCCCTGAGGCGGCCGAGGATTCCCACTCGTCAAGTCAACCAGATCGCCGGCGGCGACTAGTCGAGCAGGCCCTCGTAGAGCACCGTCGAGAGGTACCGCTCGCCGTAGCTCGCGGCGATCACGACGATGGTCTTGCCGGCGTTCTCGGGCCGCTGCGCGAGCTGGGTGGCCGCGTGCACCGTGGCGCCGGAGGAGATGCCCCCCAGGATGCCCTCCTCGACGCCGAGGCGGCGCGCGGTCGCGACGGCCTGGTCGATGTTCACGTCGATGATCTCGTCGTAGACCTCGCGGTCGAGGATCGCGGGCACGAAGTTCGCCCCGATGCCCTGGATCTTGTGCGGGCCGGGCTGGCCGCCGTTGAGGATCGGCGACTCGAGCGGCTCGACGCCGACGATCTGCACCTCGGGCTTGCGCTCCTTCAGGACCTGGCCGACGCCGGAGAGCGTGCCGCCCGTGCCGATGCCCGAGACGAAGATGTCGACGCCGCCGTCGGTGTCGTCCCAGACCTCCTCCGCAGTGGTGCGGCGGTGGATCTCGACGTTCGCCTGGTTCTCGAACTGGCGCGCGAGCACCGCGCCGGGGGTCTCGGCGGCGATCTGCTCGGCCCGCGCGACCGCGCCCTTCATGCCCTCCGCGCCCGGGGTGAGCACGAGTTCCGCGCCGTAGGCGCGCAGCAGCGCGCGGCGCTCCTTCGACATGGTCTCGGGCATCGCGATGACGACCCGGTAGCCGCGTGCGGCGCCGATCATGGCGAGCGCGATGCCGGTGTTGCCGCTCGTGCCCTCGACGATCGTGCCGCCGGGCTTCAGCGAGCCGTCGGCCTCGGCGGCGTCGACGATGCCGATGCCCAGCCGGTCCTTCACGCTCGCCGAGGGATTGTAGAACTCGAGCTTGGCGAGCACGGTCGCGCCGGCGCCATCCGTCACGCGGTTCAGCTTCACGAGCGGGGTGCGCCCGAAGACGTCGGTGATGTTCTCGTAGACCTGGGCCATGATCTCGTTCCCTCTCGTGACGGCGGCGTCGTGCCGCGCACCAGCATACGGACGGTGGGAACCCGCCGGGAGTGGGTTACATTCCATTGCGTGAATGCGACACCCGACGAGCCGGCGTCCCGACGACTCCGCGACGTGCGCGACGCGACGGTCGGCACGTTGCGCGCCGCGGGCATCGCCGACGCCGAGGTCGACGCCGATCTCCTGATGGGCCACGTGCTCGGTCTCTCGCGCGGCGAGGTGCACGCGCGACTGGTGATCGGCGACATGCTGTCGACGACGGATGCCGCCGCGCTCGACCTCCTCGTCGCCCGCCGCGCTCGTCGCGAGCCGCTGCAGCACCTGACCGGGCGGGCCGCGTTCCGATCGCTCGAGCTGGCCGTCGGGCCGGGCGTCTTCGTCCCGCGTCCGGAGACCGAGCTGCTCGCACAGCTCGCGATCGACGCCCTGCGCGCGGCGGCCGAACCCGAGCCGATCGGCGTCGACCTCGGCTCCGGCAGCGGCGCGATCGCCCTGTCGATGGCCACCGAGGTCCCGCACGCACGCGTCCGTGCGGTCGAGAACTCGCCCGAGGCGTTCCCGTGGACACGGCGCAACGTCGACGAGGTCGCCGCGCCCAACCTCGAGCTCGTCTTCGGCGACCTCGCGGAGGCGCTGCCCGAGCTCGCAGGCCACGTCGCCGTCGTCGCGTCGAACCCGCCCTACATCCCCGACGACGCCATCCCGCGCGACCCCGAGGTGCGCCTGCACGACCCGGAGCACGCCCTCTACGGCGGACCCGACGGGCTCGACGTCGTGCGCGTCCTGTCGCGTCGGGCGCTCGTCCTCCTGCACCCGGGCGGTGCGCTCATGATCGAGCACGGCGAGACCCAGTCCGCCGAGATCGCGGCGATCCTGAAGGCCGACGGATGGCACGCCGTCGCGCACCACCGGGACCTCACCGGGCGCGACCGGGTGACGACCGCCCGGCGCTGAGCCCGCGGCATCCGCCCCGTCAGTCGGCGGAGTGCCGGGCGCGCGCCTCGCGGACGGCCTGCCGTTCGAGCCTGCGCGCGTCGCGGACCCGCTTCTCGGCCTCGCGCACCGACTTCCTCGCCTCTCGGACCTTCTTGTCGGCGGCGACCTCGGGCGTCTCGCGCGCCACGGGCGGGGGAGCGGGTCGTTCGCCGTCCGCGCGCCGCGCGATGTACTCCGCGACGCCGTCGAGCACGCGCTCGAGACCGAACGCGAACGGGTCCTCGCCCTCGCGGAAGACACCCGCATCGACCGCGCGCCGGAGCGCCGGGAACTCCTCGGCGGTGACGAAGGCGTCGAGCACGGCCGACCGGCCGTCGTCGATCGCCTGCGGGTCGATGCCCGCCGCGCCCGCCGCGACCTCGTAGGAGCGCTCGATCGTCGACTGCCAGCGGAGCTGACCGGTGACGAGCAGGATGATCGCCACGCGCTCGTCCTCGTCGAGCGGTGCGGCCGCGAGCGCGTCGAGCATCGCGTCCATCCAGGCGAGGTTGTTCGGGGTGATCGGCGTGCCCTGGATGGGGATGTCGAGGAGCCACGGGTGCGCGCGGTGCACGTCGACCTGGGCGCGGCCGAGCGCACGGAGCCGCTCGCGCCAGTCGGCGTCGTCGAGCCCGGCCTCGGGCTCGGGCGGGAGTCCGATGCCCTGCTCCTGCATGAGCACGAGCAGGTCGTCCTTCGCCGTGACGTACCGGTAGAGCGACATCGTCGTGTACCCGAGGGACTGCGCGACCCGGCTCATCGAGACCGCCGCGAGCCCCTCGGCGTCGGCGAGCTCGACGGCGGCGTCGACGATCCGCTCGATGCTCAGCTCGCGCTTGGGCCCGCGCTGCGGGTTCGCGGCCACGCCCCACGCGAGGGCGACGCCGCGCGGCAGTTCGGGCTCGACGGGGTTCTCGGGAGCCATCCGCCTCCAATCCACGCGAGATGCTTGCGACCAGCATAGAACTGTGTATTACTTAAACCACTGTGGATGACATACACAGTTTACCTCGTACACCGGAAGGGCGCAGCCATGACCATCGCGATCGAGGCGCACGGGATCGCCAAGCGGTTCCGCCGCGTGGAGGTCCTGCGGGACCTCGACCTCGCCGTCGCCGCCGGGAGCGTGTTCGGCCTCCTCGGGCCGAACGGCGCCGGCAAGACCACGACCATCGACATCTTCACGACCCTCGTGCGACCCGACGCCGGAACGGCCGTGGTCGCGGGCGCCGACGTGCGGCGCGACCCCGACGGGGTCCGAGCCCGCATCAGCCTCACCGGCCAGTCCGCCGCCGTCGACCAGGTGCTCACCGGCCGCGAGAACCTCGTCATGCTCGCGCGGCTCTCGGGGCTCGGGCGCCGCGCGGGTCGGGCGCGAGCCGACGAACTGCTCGAGCGGTTCGACCTGGCGGACGCCGCGGCGCGCCCGGTTTCCGGCTACTCCGGGGGCATGCGGCGGCGGCTCGACCTCGCCCTGAGCCTCGTCGTCCCGACCCGCGTCATCTTCCTCGACGAGCCGACCACCGGGCTCGACACCCGCAGCCGCGGCGAGCTCTGGCGCGTCGTCCGCGAGGTCGCCGACGCGGGCGCGACCGTGTTCCTCACCACGCAGTACCTCGAGGAGGCCGACCGGCTCGCCGACCGCATCGCCGTGCTCGACCGCGGCCGGATCGCCGCCGAGGGCACCGCGTCGGAGCTCAAGGCGCGCGTCGGCGGCGAGGTCGTCCAGCTCCTCGGGCCGGACGACGAGGTGCTCGCCGAACGGTCGACCGACGGGACGGTCCACGGACTCCGCGCCGCGGTCGACGAGTTCGACCGGACCGCGGCGTCCACCGCCGACGGCGCCCGGGTCGCCATCCGCCGGCCCAGTCTCGACGACGTCTTCCTCGCTATCACGTCGGGCCCGGCCGAGCCGGCGCGACGGGCCGACCTCATCGGATCGAAGGGATGACCATGTCAACGCTGATCGACGCCGTCACCGGGCCGTCCGCGCCCGCACCCGCGCCTCCTGCGCTTCGAATGCGGCCGCGCGGGCTGACCGCCGAGGCGGTCCTCATCCGCCGCAGCATCACGCACTCCCTCCGCGACACGGAGGCGCTCCTCATGGCCGTGCTGCTGCCGACCCTGCTCATGCTCCTGTTCACGTTCGTCTTCGGCGGTGCGCTCGACCCGTCCGGCGGGTACGTCGACTACGTCGTTCCCGGCATCATCCTGCTCTGCGCGGGATTCGGGGCGAGCTCGACGGCGCTCTACGTCGCCCGTGACATGACCACCGGCATCATCGACCGCTTCCGCACGATGCCGATGCGAGCGAGCGCGGTGCTGACCGGTCACGTCGTCGCGAGCGTGCTGCGGAACCTCTTCGCGACGGGCGTCGTGATCGGCGTCGCGCTCCTCGTCGGCTTCCGGCCGACCGCGACGCCGGCGGAGTGGCTCGCCGCGGTCGCCCTCATCGCGCTCTACATCCTCGCGATCACGTCGCTGTTCGCGGCGATCGGCCTCGCGGCATCGAGTCCGGACGCGGCGAACGCCTACGGCTTCATCCTGCTGTTCCTGCCGTACCTCTCGAGCGCGTTCGTGCCGGTCGACACGCTGCCCGACTGGCTCGCGTGGTTCGCCGAGCACCAGCCCATCACGCCCGTCATCGAGGCCATCCGGAGCCTCCTCACGGGCACGCTCATGGGCGACGCGGCCTGGTGGGCGGTCGGCTGGTGCGTCCTGTTCGTCGCCATCGCGGCCGTGTGGGGCGGCCGGCTGTTCCGGCGCAGGGCGCGTCGCCGCTGAGCGGCGGGCGCAGGCGAGCGGATGTCGCGGGGCCGGCCCGCCCCGCGGCATCCGACACGCCCAGCCCCGACCGCCCCGTCACGTCTAGAATCGAGCGGTCATGACACTCATCCACGACTGCTCGGTCGAGTCCGAGCTCCTCGCCGGCATGCGCCTGGCCCGTCGCGCCATCGGCAGCGGCGAGCTCGTCGTCATCCCCACCGACACCGTCTACGGCGTCGCCGCCGACGCCTTCAGCGCGGCGGCCGTCCAGCGACTGCTCGATGCGAAGGGGCGCGAGCGCACCTCGCCGCCGCCCGTGCTCGTGCCGGGCATCCCCACGCTCGACGCGCTCGCGGCCGAGGTGCCCGACGCCGTGCGCGCGCTCGTCGCGGAGTTCTGGCCGGGTGGCCTGACCGTGATCCTGCGCGCGCAGCCGTCGCTGCACTGGGACCTCGGTGAGACCCGCGGCACGGTCGCGCTGCGCATGCCCGACCACCGGATCGCGCTCGAGCTGCTCTCCGAGACCGGGCCGCTGGCCGTGTCGTCGGCGAACCTGTCGGGCATGCCGTCGGCCAGCACTGCGGACGAGGCCGCCGACATGCTCGGCGATCGGGTCTCCGTCTACCTCGACGGCGGCGCCGCGGGCACCGGCTACGAGGCGATCGGCGAGCGGCCGGGCGACACGTCGTCGACGATCGTCGACGCGACCGGCCTCGCCGCCGATGGCACCGGTGTGCTCCGAATCGTCCGTGCGGGCGTGATCTCGCGCGAGCGGATCGCCGAGGTCGTGGGGGAGGAGCTGCTCGCCCCGGTCGACGGCGCGGCGCCCGCCCCGGCGGAGGGCGCCGAGCCCGAGGCATCCGACGACGATGCCCCCGCACCGACCGAGCGGACGGACCCCGCCGCCTCATGACCCTGTTCGTCCTGCTCGCGCTCGTCACCGCGGTGGTGACGTTCGCCGGCTCGCTGGTGGTCTGGAAGCTGAGCCTCAAGTACCGGCTCTATCCGAAGATCCGCGAGCGCGACGTGCACACGCGGCCGACGCCGCGGCTCGGCGGCATCGCGATGTTCCTCGGGATCCTCGTCGGCTTCGCGGCCGCGGCCTGGATCTCCTCGCTCGGCATCGCCCGCTTCGCGAACCTGCGGATCGTGTTCCAGGATCCGTTCCAGGTGCTCGCGATCCTCCTCGCGGCGGGACTCATCGTGGCGATCGGCGTCGCGGACGACATCTGGGACCTCGACTGGCTGACCAAGCTCGCCGGGCAGTTCATCGCGGCCGGCGTGATCGCGTGGCAGGGCGTCTCGATCGTCTCGCTGCCGATCGGCGCGCCCGACGGCGGCATCACGGTGGGCTCGTCGTGGATGAGCGCGACCGTGACCGTCTTCACGATCGTGCTCGTGATGAACGCGATCAACTTCATCGACGGGCTCGACGGGCTCGTCGCCGGGGTCGCCCTCATCTCGAGCGGCGTGTTCTTCCTCTACTCGTACCTGCTCGTGCAGCAGACCTCGCCGACGAACTACTTCAACCTCGCGTCGCTGCTCGCCGTCGTCGTCGTCGGCGCGTGCGCGGGCTTCCTGCCGCTCAACTGGCACCGGGCGAAGCTCTTCATGGGCGATGCCGGAGCGCTGCTCGTCGGCCTCCTGATGGCGACGTCCGCGATCGCCGTGACCGGCCAGGTCGACCCGTCGCAGCTCGGCACCGACGAGCTGTTCCCGGCGTTCATCCCGATCATCATCCCGTTCGCGGTGCTGCTGATCCCGCTGCTCGACTTCGGACTCGCGGTCGTGCGCCGCCTCCGGGCCGGCAAGTCGCCCTTCGCGGCCGACCGCAAGCACCTGCACCACCGCCTGCTCGACATGGGGCACTCGCACCTGCACGCGGTGCTGATCTTCTACGGCTGGACCGCGGTCGCCTCGTTCGGCTGCCTGCTCGCGTTCGTCCTGCCCGTCTACTTCGGCATCGACTCCGGTTGGGCGTTCCTCTTCATCGGCGTCGGGTTCGTCATCCTCGCCGCACTCACGCTGGCCCCCCTCGGCCGGCGCAAGCGCCAGACCGTGGCGGCCGAGGCGGATGCCGCCGGCAGCACCTCCGCGTCCGGCATGGACGAGCTCGCGGCCGTCGACCCCCTCCGCGACGACGACTCCGACCCCCGACCCGTCCCCGATCGCCCGACCCCGGGCGAACATCCGACAGGAGCCCGATGACCACCTCGCCCCGCGACCCCGCCGACCGCACGCCGACCTCGAACCCGGTGCTCCGCCGCGCCCTGAACTGGGGGGCGGCGATCGCCGGCGGCATCGCCGTCGTGGGCGGCATCTTCGGCCTCGTCTTCGCCGGCACCGAGGGCCTCGTGAGCGCGCTCCTCGGCACGCTCCTCGCCGTGGTGTTCATGGGGATCACGGGGGCGAGCATCCTGCTCGCGAACCGCTTCGCCGGCTCCGACGTCTTCGTGGGCGCATTCTTCGGCATCGTGCTGGGCGGATGGCTGCTGAAGTTCATCGTGTTCATCGTGCTGGTGGTGCTCCTGCGCGGCGTGGACTGGCTCGATCCGGTCGTCCTCTTCCTGGCGATCGTGGCCGGCGTGATCGGATCGCTCGTGGTCGACGTCCTCGTGGTGGCGCGGTCGCGACTGCCCTACGCGAGCGACGCGCAGCTGCCGCCGCCCCCGTCCGACGACTGACCGGAGACGCCGCCCGAACGGGCGGCGTCGTCGTGTTCCGGGCCGCTTCGGCGGGGATTCCCGGTCGTCCCGCGCATGCGGCGGGGCTCCGTCTCCGCTTCGATCGCCCGCCCGTCGCGGCACCGCCGCGGAGCGTCGTCCGCGGGCGTCCCGGTCGTGGCATGCGCCGAGCGGCATGCTGCCCGGTCGGCGCCGACTTCTACAGCGTGTGGCGATTCGGCGGAGCGCCGAAGTCTTGCTACAGTAGGGGCGATCCCCCACGGTTCCGCCCTGCTCCGGCATGGGTGCCGGACCGTTTCCATGTTCGTCGACGCGAGAGCCCCGCTCCACGCCCCGAAACAGGAGATAGCGCTGCTAGCTAACGCTGTGAACCTGCTGGTTCCGACTGCAACCGATGATGGTGAGTTCCACGGGCCGTCGATCGAGGAGTTCTTCCCCGGCCCGCTCCTGTTCGAGGACACGGCCTTCGAGATCAACCGCATCATGCTGGTGCGCTTCGTGGCCGTCGCCGCGCTGCTCCTGGTGTTCTGGTTGGGCACGCGCAACATGCGCATCGTCCCGGGCCGATTCCAGAGCATCGTCGAGATGGGCCTGGACTTCATCCGCGTCGGCGTCGCCGACGACCTGCTCGGCAAGAAGGACGGCAAGCGGTTCCTGCCGATCCTGACGACGATCTTCTTCATGGTGCTGTTCATGAACATCACGGGCATCATCCCGGGACTGAACATCGCCGGTACGTCGGTCATCGGCGTCCCGCTCGTGCTCGCGATCGTGTCGTACGTCACGTTCATCTACGCCGGCATCAAGCAGAGCCCCAAGAACTTCTTCAAGAACTCGCTCTTCCCCTCGGGCGTGCCGTGGCCGGTGTACATCATCGTCACGCCGATCGAGCTCATCTCGACGTTCGTCATCCGCCCCGTCACGCTGACGCTGCGACTCATGATGAACATGATCGTCGGCCACCTGCTGCTCGTGCTGTTCTTCGCGGCGACGCAGTTCTTCATCTTCAACCTCGGCGGCTGGTACACGCTGCTCGGCGTCGGAACGCTGGCCTTCGGCTTCGTGTTCACGCTGTTCGAGATCCTCGTCGCCGTCCTGCAGGCCTACGTCTTCACGCTCCTCACCGCGGTCTACATCCAGCTCGCGGTGGCGGAGGAGCACTGAGCCAGGGCGCCCGCCCGAAGAAACCCCAAGAAAGGAAACCCCAACGTGGACGCAACCACCGTTCTCGCTGAGATCAACGGCAACATCGCAACGGTCGGCTACGGCCTCGCCGCCATCGGCCCGGCCATCGGCGTGGGCATCGTCGTCGGCAAGACCATCGAGGGCGTGGCTCGCCAGCCCGAGCTCGCCGGCCGCCTCCAGGTCCTGATGTGGATCGGCATCGCCTTCACCGAGGCGCTGGCCTTCATCGGTATCGCCACCTACTTCATCTTCGTCTGATCGTCCCGTCCCAACTGAGGAGGCCAACGTGCTTCACGCAGTGCTGAGAGCTGCAACCGAGGGCGAGAATCAGAACCCGGTGCTGCCGGCGACCTACGACATCGTCTGGTCGGCGGTCTGCTTCGCCATCATCCTCGTCTTCTTCTGGCTGTACGCGCTTCCGCGCATGCAGAAGCTGCTCGACGAGCGCGCCGAGGCGATCGAGGGCAACATCGCGAAGGCCGACGAGGCCCAGCGCAAGGCCGAGGCCGCCCTCGAGGAGTACACCGCCCAGCTCGCCGACGCGCGCGCCGAGGCGGGCAAGATCCGCGAGACCGCCCGCGAGGACGGCAAGAAGATCGTCTCCGAGGCCAAGGAGCAGGCGTCGACCGAGGCCGCCCGCATCAACGCGAGCGCCCAGGCGCAGATCGAGGCCGAGCGCCAGTCGGCGCTCGTGTCGCTCCGCTCCGAGGTGGGCACCATCGCCATCGACCTCGCGTCGGGTGTCGTCGGCGAGTCGCTCTCCGACGACGCCAAGGCCAAGGCCGTGGTCGACCGCTTCCTCGCCGACCTCGAGGCGTCCGAGCAGGCCGCTGCAGGGGGGAAGAAGTAACCCATGGGCAGCGCTACGAGAGAGGCCCTGGCCGGCACGCGAGCCGAGCTCGCGGCGATCGGCCGGGCCGAGCTCCCGGTGGCCGGCGACCTCCTCGCCGCGACCCGGGTGATCGCGGTCACCCCGCAACTGCGGACCGCCCTCACCGACAACGAGGCCGACACCGCCCAGAAGTCCGAGCTCGTGCGGCGGGTCTTCGGCGGCAGGGTGGCACCCGGCGCGGCGTCGCTCCTCGTGAGCGCGTCGTCGCAGCGGTGGTCCTCCTCGGCCGACTTCCTCGACGGGCTCGAGGAGCTCGGCTTCCGGGTCGCTGCGGATGCCGCGGGCGACGCGGAGGTCGACGGTGAGCTGTACGCGTTCCAGCGCACGGTCGCGTCCGACGCCGAGCTCGAGCTGGCCATCGGGTCCAAGCTCGGATCCACCGAGGCGAAGGTCGCGCTCGTCGAGCGGCTGCTGAGCTCGAAGGCCGCACCGGCGACGACGCTGATCGTCCGCCACCTCGTGCAGTCGCCCCGTGGTCGCCGCATCGGCGAGATGCTGCGCTCCGCGGCATCCGTCGTCGCCGACCAGCGGGGGTTCGACGTCGCCACGGTGACGTCGGCCGCACCCCTGGCCGACGACCAGATCGCCCGCCTCGAGCGCACGCTCGGGGCCCAGGCCGGCCGCCGCATCCGCTTCGACGCCATCGTGGACCCCGCGGTCCTCGGCGGAGTCCGGGTGCAGATCGGCGACGACGTCATCGACGGCAGCGTCGCCAGCCGCCTCACCGACCTGAGGCAGAAGCTTGCCGGCTGACGCCGGACGACAACGACCGGCGTCCTGCGCCGCGACACACCAGTAGCTGTACCAGCGGTACAGACCCGGGCCTGGCCCGTCAGAGAAGGAAATGGCAATGGCAGAACTCTCCATCAGCCCCGACGAGATCCGTTCGGCTCTCTCGGAGTTCGCCCGCGACTACGAGCCGGGCGCGGCGCAGAAGACCGAGGTCGGGTACGTGACCGACGCGGCCGACGGCATCGCCCACGTCGAGGGCCTGCCCTCGGTCATGGCGAACGAGCTCGTCAGGTTCGCTGACGGCACGCTCGGCCTCGCACTCAACCTCGACGAGGACGAGATCGGTGTCGTCGTGCTCGGCGAGTTCACCGGCATCGAGGAGGGCATGGAGGTGACCCGCACCGGCGAGGTCCTCTCGGTCCCCGTCGGCGAGGGCTACCTCGGCCGCGTCGTCGACCCGCTGGGCAACCCGATCGACGGTCTCGGCGAGATCGCCACGGAGGGTCGCCGTGCGCTCGAGCTCCAGGCTCCGGGCGTCATGCAGCGCAAGTCGGTGCACGAGCCGCTCCAGACCGGCATCAAGGCGATCGACGCGATGATCCCGGTCGGCCGTGGCCAGCGCCAGCTCATCATCGGCGACCGCCAGACCGGCAAGACCGCCATCGCCATCGACACGATCATCAACCAGAGGGCGAACTGGGAGTCGGGCGACCCGACCAAGCAGGTCCGCTGCATCTACGTCGCGATCGGCCAGAAGGGCTCGACGATCGCGTCGGTCAAAGGCGCGCTCGAGGACGCGGGCGCGATGGACTACACCACCATCGTCGCCGCGCCGGCCTCCGACCCCGCGGGCTTCAAGTACCTCGCCCCGTACACCGGCTCGGCGATCGGCCAGCACTGGATGTACGACGGCAAGCACGTCCTGATCATCTTCGACGACCTGTCGAAGCAGGCCGAGGCCTACCGCGCCGTGTCCCTCCTCCTCCGCCGCCCGCCGGGCCGCGAGGCGTACCCCGGCGACGTCTTCTACCTGCACTCGCGCCTCCTCGAGCGTTGCGCGAAGCTCTCCGACGAGCTGGGCGCCGGCTCGATGACCGGCCTGCCGATCATCGAGACCAAGGCGAACGACGTCTCGGCGTACATCCCGACCAACGTGATCTCGATCACCGACGGCCAGATCTTCCTGCAGTCCGACCTGTTCAACTCGAACCAGCGTCCGGCGGTCGACGTCGGCATCTCGGTCTCCCGAGTCGGCGGCGACGCCCAGGTCAAGTCGATCAAGAAGGTCTCGGGAACGCTCAAGCTCGAGCTCGCCCAGTACCGCTCGCTCGAGGCGTTCGCGATGTTCGCGTCCGACCTCGACGCGGCCAGCCGCCGTCAGCTCGAGCGCGGCGCGCGCCTGACCGAGCTGCTCAAGCAGCCGCAGTACTCGCCGTACCCCGTCGAGGAGCAGGTCGTCTCGATCTGGGCCGGCACCAACGGCAAGCTCGACGAGGTCCCCGTCGAGGACATCCTGCGCTTCGAGCGCGAGTTCCTCGACTACCTCGGCCGCAACACGTCGGTGCTCTCGGACCTCCGCGAGACCAACGTCCTCTCCGACGAGACGGCCGAGACCCTCGAGTCCGAGGTCGACAAGTTCAAGCTCGAGTTCCAGACCGGCGAGGGCAAGCCGCTCGCCTCGGTCGGCAGCGAGAAGTTCGAGGCGATCGACGAGGAAGAGGTCGGCCAGGAGAAGATCGTCAAGGGTCGCCGCTAGTCGATTCCGCCGTCCCCGGGGCTCTCGGGGTCGGGCCGCACCGGCCCGACCGGGAGCCTCGGGAACAGGAAGCCAGGACACAGGAGAAACATGGGAGCGCAGCTTCGGGTCTACCGCCAGAAGATCAAGTCGGCGCAGACGACCAAGAAGATCACGCGAGCGATGGAGCTCATCTCCGCCTCGCGGATCCAGAAGGCGCAGGCGCGCGTCGCCGCGTCGACGCCGTACTCCGACGCGATCACGCGTGCGGTGTCCGCGGTGGCGAGCTACTCGAACGTCTCGCACGTGCTCACGACCGAGCCGGAGCGGGTCGACCGCGCGGCCATCGTGATCTTCACCTCGGACCGCGGCCTCGCGGGCGCGTTCAACTCGCAGGTCCTGCGTGAGTCGGAGGAGCTCGCCGAGCTGCTGCGCAGCCAGGGCAAGGAGGTCGTGTACTTCCTGATCGGCCGCAAGTCGGTCGGGTACTTCTCGTTCCGGCGCCGCGACTACGAGCGCAGCTGGATCGGCGGCACCGACAACCCCGAGTTCGAGACCGCCAAGGAGGTCGCGGACGCCGTGCTCGAGGCATTCCTCCGCGACAGCGCGGACGGCGGCGTCGACGAGATCCACATCGTCTACAACCGGTTCGTCAGCCGCATCACGCAAGTGCCGGTCGTGACGCGACTGCTGCCGCTCGAGGTCGTCGAGGCCGAGGAGGAGGTCGCGCCGTCGGGCAAGGCCGAGGTCTTCCCGCTCTACGAGTTCGAGCCCGACGCCGAGACGGTCCTCGACGGACTGCTCCCGGTGTACATCGAGAGCCGCATCTTCAACGCCATGCTGCAGTCGGCCGCCGCGAAGCACGCGGCCACGCAGAAGGCGATGAAGTCGGCCACCGACAACGCCGACAAGCTGATCACCGACTACACGCGACTGGCCAACGAGGCCCGGCAGTCCGAGATCACGCAGCAGATCGCAGAAATCGTGGGTGGAGCGGACGCGCTCTCCTCCTCCAAGTAGCCAAGATTCATCCAGAAGGAAGACAACATGACTGACACCGCCATCGCGCCAGTCCAGGACACGACGGGCACCGTCGGCCGCATCGCGCGCGTCACCGGCCCCGTCGTCGACATCGAGTTCCCGCACGACTCGATCCCCGACATCTACAACGCGCTGAAGACCACGATCACCATCGGCGAGCAGACGTCGGAGCTGACGCTCGAGGTCGCCCAGCACCTCGGCGACGACCTCGTCCGCGCGATCGCGCTGAAGCCGACCGACGGCCTCGTCCGCGGCCAGGAGGTGCACGACACCGGCGCTCCGATCTCGGTGCCCGTCGGCGACGTCACCAAGGGCAAGGTCTTCAACGTCATCGGCGATGTGCTGAACGGCGAGCCCGGCGAGACCGTCGAGATCACCGAGCGCTGGCCGATCCACCGCAAGCCGCCGAGCTTCGACCAGCTCGAGTCGAAGACGCAGCTCTTCGAGACCGGCATCAAGGTCATCGACCTCCTCACGCCGTACGTGCAGGGTGGCAAGATCGGCCTCTTCGGCGGCGCGGGCGTCGGCAAGACCGTCCTCATCCAGGAGATGATCCAGCGCGTGGCGCAGGACCACGGCGGCGTGTCCGTGTTCGCCGGTGTCGGCGAGCGCACGCGTGAGGGCAACGACCTCATCCACGAGATGGAGGAGGCGGGCGTCTTCGACAAGACCGCCCTCGTCTTCGGCCAGATGGACGAGCCCCCGGGGACGCGTCTGCGGGTCGCGCTCTCGGCGCTCACGATGGCGGAGTACTTCCGCGACGTGCAGAAGCAGGACGTGCTGCTCTTCATCGACAACATCTTCCGCTTCACGCAGGCGGGTTCCGAGGTGTCGACGCTGCTCGGCCGCATGCCCTCCGCCGTGGGCTACCAGCCGAACCTCGCCGACGAGATGGGCATCCTCCAGGAGCGCATCACCTCGACCCGTGGTCACTCGATCACCTCGCTGCAGGCGATCTACGTGCCCGCCGACGACTACACCGACCCGGCGCCGGCGACCACGTTCGCGCACCTCGACGCGACCACCGAGCTCTCGCGTGAGATCGCGTCGAAGGGCCTGTACCCGGCGGTCGACCCCCTGACCTCGACCTCGCGCATCCTCGACCCGCGCTACCTGGGCGAGGACCACTACCGCGTCGCGACGACCGTCAAGCAGATCCTCCAGAAGAACAAGGAGCTGCAGGAGATCATCGCGATCCTCGGTGTCGACGAGCTCTCCGAGGAAGACAAGATCACGGTGTCGCGCGCACGCCGCATCCAGCAGTTCCTCTCGCAGAACACCTACATGGCGAAGAAGTTCACGGGCGTCGAGGGTTCGACGGTTCCGCTGAAGGACACCATCGAGTCGTTCGACGCGATCGCCCGCGGCGACTTCGACCACGTCGCCGAGCAGGCGTTCTTCAACGTGGGCCCGATCTCCGACGTCGAGGAGAAGTGGGCGAAGATCCAGAAGGAGAACGGCTGAGCATGGCCGCCCTCAACGTGAGCGTCGTCTCGGCCGACCAGGAAGTCTGGTCGGGCGAGGCGGCCATGGTGGTGGCGCGCACCGTCGAAGGCGAGATCGGCATCCTGCCGGGTCACGAGCCGATGCTCGCGATCCTCGCCGGCGGCGAGGTGCGCGTCACCCTGCCCGGCGGAGAGAAGATCACCGCGAACGCGGAGGACGGGTTCCTCTCGGTGCAGTCCGACGCGGTGCAGGTCGTCGCGTCCCGCGCCGCCCTCGCCTGAGGGATCGCGGATGCAGGGGGAGCAGCCGTTCGACCGCCAGTTCGGTGACCTGAGCGTCACCCAGCTCATCGTCATGGCCGGGTTGCCGGGCGCGGGCAAATCGACGATCGGGGAGATCGTCGGCGCCCGCCTCGGCGCCACGGTCGTGTCGGTCGATCCGATCGAGTCCGCGATCCTGCGGGCCGGGATCGACGCCGACCAGCCGACCGGGCTCGCCGCCTACCTCGTGGCCGAGCAGATCGCCGAGAAGGAACTCGATTCCGGTCGTACCGTGATCGTGGACGCGGTGAACGCGGCCGAGTCGGCTCGCCTGCAGTGGCGCGACCTCGCCGAGCGCGCGGACGTGCGCCTTCGAGTGATCGAGGTCGTGTGCTCCGACGCGTCGGTGCACAAGGAGCGGCTCGAGAAGCGCGAGCGCAACCTGCCGCACCTCGACGAGACGACATGGCGCGCGGTCGAACAGAGTCTCGACGGGTACGCCCCGTGGACCGGACCGTCCTCGGCCCTGCCCCGGGTGACCATCGACAGCGTCGAGCCGCTCGGCGTGAACGTCGAGGCCGCCCTGGCCTTCATCGCCGCATAGTGCTGGTCCTGCTGCCGCCGTCCGAGACCAAGCGCGACGGGGGCGATCCGGTCGCGTTGTCGCTCGATGCGCTCTCGTTCCCGTCGTTGCGAGGGCCTCGCGCCGAGGTGCTCCGAGAGACCTCCGGGCTCGCGGCGGACGGCGACGCCATGATGAAGGCGCTCAAGCTCGGCCCGCGCCAGGCAGCGGAGGTCGACCGCAACCGCCGGCTCCCGACCTCGCCCACCATGCCGGCCATCGATCGATACACGGGCGTCCTCTACGACGCCCTCGACGCTCCGAGCCTCGACGGTGCCGCGCGCGAGTACGCGGCCGAGCACGTCGCGGTCCACTCGGCGCTGTTCGGCCTCGTCGGGGCCGGCGATCCCATTCCGGCGTACCGGCTCTCGCACGACTCGCGCCTCCCGGGGCTCCGCCTCAAGCCGCATTGGCGCGACCCGATCAGCGCGGTGCTCGCCGAGCGCTCCGGACTCATCGTCGACCTCCGCTCGGAGGCCTACGTGGAACTCGGTCCTGCGCCAGCGCGGTCGGATTCGGTCTTCCTTCGCGTCGTCTCGATCGACGACGGCGGTCGCCGGCGCGCCCTCAACCACTTCAACAAGCGATCGAAGGGGCTCCTCACGCGCGCCCTGCTCGAGGCGCGCCCGACGCTGGAGACTCCGGACGACCTGATGGCATGGTCCGCCGACGCGGGCTTCCGGCTCGACCTCGGCGCCGAGCGGCCTTCGCGGCCTCGGGAGATGGAACTCGTCGCCTGACCGCGACCCGTGCGATCAGCCGTGCGCGGCTCCTATCGGTGCTGCGGCCCGGTCGTTCCCGCGTCCGGGACCGGTTCGGGACCGGTGGCACCCCGCGATGTGGTCGTCGACCATTCCCATCGCCTGCATGAGCGCGTACATCGTCGTCGGCCCGACGAACCGGAAGCCGAGCGCGCGGAGGCGGCGACTGAGCGCGCTCGACTCGTCGGTCGTCGACGGAACCTCGGTGAAGCTCGCGGGCGGTGCCGGCCGCGGCGCCGGCGCGAAGGTCCACAGCAGCTCGGCGAGCGTGCCGTCGAGCGCGAGCGTCGCCTGCGCGTTGGAGATCGTCGCCTCGATCTTGCCTCGATGGCGGATGATGCGCGCATCGTGCAGGAGCCGTTCGACGTCGTCGGACGTCATCGCGGCGACTCGCTCGGGGTCGAAACCATGGAACACCTCGCGGAAGGCGGGGCGGCGCCGAAGGATCGTGATCCACGAGAGCCCGGCCTGGAATCCCTCGAGGCAGAGCTTCTCGAACAGCACGCGGGAATCGTGTTGCGGAGTGCCCCATTCCTCGTCGTGGTAGCGCCGGTACTCCGGATCGGCGGACCCCCACGCGCAGCGCGCCAGGCCGTCTTCACCGACGACGAGGTCGGGCCGTGCGGGACCGGTCACGCGGCGAAGCCGATCTGCTCGTGGCCGAGCAGCCAGAGCTTGGTCGGGATGCCGTCGCCCGCGGAGTAGCCCGTGATCCGGCCGTCGGATGCGAGCACCCGGTGGCAGCCGACGATGATCGGCACCGGGTTGGCGCCGACGGCGCCGCCGATCGCCCGGGCCGAGCCGGGCTTGCCGACCGCTGCGGCGAGGGCGCCGTACGACGTCGCCTCGCCCCATCCGAGGCGCTGGAGCTCGCCCCACACCGCGCGCTGGAACGGCGTGCCGTCGAGGCGAACGGGAACGTCGAAGCTCGTGCGTCCCCCGTCGAAGTACTCCTCGAGCTGGAGCCGCGCGGCTTCGAGGAGGGGGGAGGTGTGCTCGGGGAGGTCGTCGTGCGGCAGCGCTCCGTCGGACTCGATCGTGAGCGACGTGAGTGCGTCGGCGTCGGCCTGGAGCTCGATCCGCCCGACGGGGCTGGAGAATCGGATGAGGTACGGGGAGGTCATGCTTCGAGGATAGGCGCGGCATCCGTCATCGACTGGCGGGAATCGGACACCGCGCGGCGCGCGGGTGGAGCGTTCGCTGTGGAGGACGGCTCGGTCGCGCCCGGACCTCCCGTCCTCCACACGGCGGGTGGACCCGCCCATCGCCTCGGGATCGTCCCGCGCCCGCCGACCCCGCCTCGCGACCTGCACGCTGCTCGGCATGACGACCATCATCCGCGCCGCTGCGGCGCACGACTTCCTCGCCCTGGTCCCGCTCCTCGCGGGGTATCGGCCCGCTCACTCGCTCGTCTGCGTCGCGTTCGACGGCAACCGGACGACCGCGGTGCTCCGGCACGACCTGCCGGACGACGAACGGGCCGACGCGACGGTCACGGCCCTCCTCGGAACCCTGTGCCGGATCCCGAGGGTCGACGGGATCGTGCCCGTCGCCTACGGCGACCGGCGGTTCGGCAGCGACGACCCGATGCCGAGTCGGCGCGTCCTCGAATGCCTGGTGCGCCGTGCCGGCGATGCCGGCTTCGTCGTCCGCGACGCGCTGACGGTCGCCCCGAACGGCTGGGGGTCGCTGTTCGACGACGACCTGCCGGTCGAGGGGCGGCCGCTCCGTCTCATCGAGGAGAGCGCCGCCGCGTCGGCGGGACCGACCGAGGTCGCGGAGCTCGCGGCCGGACTCGTCGACTCCGCGGTGGACCTCGTGCCCATCGCCGAACCGGACGAGGTGCTCGCCGGCGTGATCCTCGTGATCCTCGACGGACTGCCCGCATCAGGGGGAACCGTCGGGCCCGACGGCGATGAGGCGGTCGCCGACGTCGTCGAGCGCGCGCTCGGCGACGCCGTGGATCCGCTCGTCCTCGTCGAGCGCATCGCCGGCGGACGTTCGGACGGCAGCCCGGAGGAACTCGCGTGGCTGCTCGCGCTCGCGGAGCGACCGCCGATCCGTGACGCCATGATGCTGCAGGCCGCCTTCGGACCGGTCGTCGGCGAGCTCGCGCTCGACTCCGCCGAGGACGACCGCACCCGTCGGGACGCGGGCCGCGCCTCCGGCGGCCCGCGCCAGTCGAGCACGGCGCCGCCTTCCGGATTGCACGAGGAGGAGACCGTGGACGGCTTCCTGTCGAGGCTCATGCTCGGACGCACGACCGTGCGCCCCGACGTGGAACGCGTGCGGGCGATGCTGGACGTGCTCGGCACGGCGATCGGCAACGCTCCGGCCGGCCGCCGCACCGGTGCGATCTGCATCGCGGCATGGCTCGCCTGGACGCTCGGACGCGGATCCGCCGCCGGTGCCCTCGTCGATCGTGCGCTCAGCGAGACCCCGCAGCACACGATGGCCGGACTCCTGCATCGGTTCCTCGGCCTCGGGGAGCTGCCGGAGTGGGCGTTCTCCGAGCCGACGGCGGGTTCGGATCCGGCCGGCCGTCGCGCCGCGTGACCGGCGGTGGACCGGTGCGGACCCGACCGCGAACACCGAAGCGCCCGGATCCGCCAGGATCCGAGCGCTTCGGGAGCGAGCGTCGCGCCCACGGCATCCGTACGGCCGCCGTGGCCGGACGCGTCAGAGTCGGTTCGCCGCCTCGGTGAGCACGCCGCGGAGGATCTGCTCGATCTCGCGGAACTCGGCCGGGCCGATGGTCAGCGGCGGCGCGAGCTGGATGACGGGGTCGCCTCGGTCGTCGGCACGGCAGTAGAGGCCCGCATCGAAGAGCGCCTTCGAGAGGAACCCTCGGAGCAGGCGCTCCGACTCGTCGTCGTCGAAGGTCTCGCGCGTGGCCTTGTCCTTGACGAGCTCGATGCCGAAGAAGTACCCGTCTCCGCGGACGTCGCCGACGATCGGGATGTCGAGGAGCTTCTCGAGCTCCGCACGGAACAGCGGCGAGTTCTCGCGCACCCGTTCGTTGAGACGCTCCTCCTCGAAGATGTCCAGGTTCTCGAGCGCGACGGCGGCCGAGACCGGATGGCCGCCGAAGGTGTAGCCGTGGTAGAAGCTCGTCGTGCCCGTCTTGAACGGCTCGTAGATCTTCTCGGAGACGATCGTCGCGCCGATGGGCGAGTAGCCGGAGGTCATCGCCTTCGCGCAGGTGATCATGTCGGGGACGTACCCGTAGGCATCGCACGCGAACATGTGGCCGATGCGTCCGAACGCGGCGATGACCTCGTCGGAGACCATGAGCACGTCGTACTTGTCGCAGATCTCGCGCACGCGCTGGAAGTACCCGGGGGGCGGCGGGAAGCATCCGCCGGAGTTCTGGATCGGCTCGAGGAACACCGCGGCGACCGTCTCCGGGCCCTCGAACTGGATCATCTCCTCGATGCGGTCGGCCGCCCAGAGACCGAAGGCCTCGAGGTCGTCCGTCGGGCCGCCCATCTCGGCCGCCCGGTAGAAGTTCGTGTTCGGCACGCGGAACCCGCCGGGCGTGATCGGCTCGAACATCTGCTTCATCGCGGGGATGCCCGTGATCGCGAGGGCGCCCTGCGGCGTGCCGTGGTACGCGACGGAACGCGAGATGACCTTGTGCTTGGTGGGGATGCCGCGGAGCTTCCAGTAGTACTTCGCGAGCTTGAACGCGGTCTCGACGGCCTCGCCGCCGCCGGTGGAGAAGAAGACGCGATCGAGGTCGCCGGGCGCGTAGTCGGCGAGCCGGTCCGCGAGTTCGATCGCCGCGGGGTGCGCGTAGGACCAGATCGGGAAGAAGGCCAGCTCCTCCGCCTGCTTCGCCGCCACCTCGGCGAGGCGACGGCGCCCGTGGCCGGCGTTCACGACGAAGAGGCCCGAGAGGCCGTCGAAGTACTTCCTGCCCTGGGCGTCGAAGACGTGGTGGCCCTCACCTCGCGTGATGATGGGCACGCCGTGCTCCTCCATCGTCGACTGGCGCGCGAAGTGCATCCAGAGATGGTCCTTCGCCTTCTGCTGCAGTGCAGCGTCGTCGAAGCCGGCGGTGCCGAGGCGCGCAGCCGTGTCGAGGGTGGTCATCGGGATCTCCTTCCGGGCAGGCCCGCCGTCAGCGGGTGCCCCAGTTGTAGAACTGCTTCTGCAGCTTCAGGTAGACGAACGTCTCCGTGGTCTGGACCCCGTCGAGGTTGCGGATGCGCGAGTTGAGCAGCGTGATGAGCTGGTCGTCGTCCTCGCAGACCACCTCGGCCAGCAGGTCGAAGCTGCCCGCGGTGAGCACGACGTAGTCGATCTCGGGGATGGCCGCGAGCTCCTCCGCGAGCGCGCGCGTGTCGCCGGTGACACGGATGCCGATCATGGCCTGGCGGGTGAAGCCGAGCTGCATCGGGTCGGTCACCGCCACGATCTGCATCACGCCGGCCTCGGTGAGCCGCTGGACACGCTGGCGGACGGCGGCCTCGCTGAGGCCGACCGCCTTCCCGATGTCCGCATAGGAACGCCGGCCGTCGGCCTGGAGCTGCTCGATGATCGCCTTCGAGACGTCGTCGAGCTGCACCGGGCGATGGCTCGTCGGGCGATTCCCGTTCGTCATGCGTTCGATCATGACAGTGCATCGATCGAACCACAAGCGATTCCGTCGATTCTGGAGGCGTTCACCACGGATTCCATCGTTCGGGCACTTCCGTTCGACCCGGTCGTGTGCGAGCATGGACGCCACCGCGCGGCCCGGCCCGGCGTGCCTTCGATCGTCGGCCGAGCGGCCGCCAGACGACATCCAGACGGAGGAACCCCGTGACCGAGCTGCTGCGCAACTTCATCGGCGGCGCCCACGTCGAGGCGCGTGCCGACGAGACCCTCGACCTCGTCGACCCGGCGACCGAGGAGGTCTACGCGAGCGCGCCGATCTCGACCGGCGCCGACATCGACGCCGCCTACGCCGCCGCCGCATCGGCATTCGAGCAGTGGGGCGAGACGACCCCCGCCGAGCGTCAACTCGCGCTCTTCCGCATCGCCGATGCGATGGAGGAACGCGCCGAGGAGTTCGCCGACCTCGAGTCGCAGGACACGGGCAAGCCCCGTGCGAGCCTCGTGGCCGACGAGATCCTGCAGTCGGTCGACCAGCTCCGCTTCTTCGGCGGCGCCGCGCGGAACCTCGAGGGTCGCGCGGCCGCCGAGTACCTCGCCGACCACACGTCCTACGTCCGTCGCGAGCCGATCGGGGTCATCGGCCAGGTCGCGCCGTGGAACTACCCGTTGAACATGGCCGTCTGGAAGGTCGCGCCCGCGATCGCGGCCGGGAACACCGTCGTCCTGAAGCCCTCCGACACGACCCCGCTCGCGACGCTGAAGCTCGCCGAGGTCGCCGCCGAGTTCCTCCCGGCCGGCGTGCTCAACGTGGTGACGGGCGACCGCGCCACCGGCGCGGCCCTGCTCCAGCACGCGACGCCCGAGATGGTCGCCATCACCGGGTCGGTGCGTGCCGGAATGGAGGTCGCTCGGGCCGCGGCATCCGACCTCAAGCGGGTGCACCTCGAACTCGGCGGCAAGGCGCCCGCGATCGTGTTCGACGACGTGGACCTCGGGGCCGCGGCCGAGGGCATCGTCTCGGCCGCGTACTTCAACGCCGGGCAGGACTGCACCGCGGCGACGCGCGTGCTCGTGCACGAGTCCGTCCACGACGAGCTCGTCGCGGCCCTCGTCGAGCGCATCCGGACGAGTGCTCGCACCGGCGGTCCGCGCGAGGACGGCGTGTTCTACGGGCCGCTCAACAACCCGACCCAGCTCGCGAACGTCTCCGGATTCATCGACCGCCTGCCCGACCACGCCGACCTCGCCGTCGGCGGCCGTCGCCAGGGCGACCGGGGCTACTTCTGGGAGGCCACCGTCGTCACCGGCCTGCGGCAGGACGACGAGGCCGTGCAGCGCGAGATCTTCGGCCCGGTGCTCACCGTGCAGTCGTTCCGCGAGGAATGGGACGCGCTCGCCATGGCGAACGGGGTCGACTACGCGCTCGCGGCCTCGGTGTGGACCCGCGACCACGGTCGCGCCATGCGGTTCGCCAAGCACCTCGACTTCGGATGCGTGTGGATCAACACGCACATCCCGTTCGTCTCCGACATGCCGCACGGCGGGTTCAAGCACTCCGGCTACGGCAAGGACCTCTCGCAGTACGGGTTCGAGGACTACACGCGGCTCAAGCACGTGATGAGCTACATCGGCTGATCGCCTCGCGCGGTGCCAGACTGGACCCCATGGTCGATGGTGCGGTGCGCCGCCGGGAGGAGCCCGGCTCCCCGGAGTGGGACGTCGTCGTGGGATCCCGCTTCATCGCGGCCGTCGCGGCGCCGGCCGCGGACCGGGTCCTGACCCGGCTCGCCGAGTCCGCCGGCCGGGAGTCGCTCGAGCTCGAGGAGCTCGTGGCCCGGATCCCCATGGGCGCCGGCGGGGTCGAGCACTTCGCGCTCGTGTGGTGGCCGGCGTCGGGCGATCCGATCACCGCGATCGTGCGCGGCGACGCCGTCATCGACCTCGCCTCGCCTGGCGGCGCACGCCGACTCGACTCGCGGGGCATCACGCCGTGGCACCTCGCCGAGTTCACGGCCGTGACGCGGCTTCGCATCGCCGGCGCCGACTCGGCGCTCGACGAGGTGCGACAGGCCGGCCTCCGGGGTACGCCGGTGCCGTCCGAGCGCGCGGCGTTCCGAGCGTCGGCCGTGGAGTGGTCCTGGCGGGAGGCCCCGGTCGCGCCCGACTCGCGGGCCGGCGACCCCGACCTCGACACGCGGCTCGCCCGGCCGTCGCGCTCCATGCGCGATCGGCGCGGGCCCACGTCCGGCGTCCCCACGGCCCCCATGCAGGTCGTCGACGACGACACCGTCCGGTTCGTGCGGGGGAACGCCGCCGACGCCGACACCGTCCTCACGAGCGCGGCTCGCGCGCAGCTCGCCGAGCGACGCGCCGACGACGTGCGGGCGGATGCCGCGGCATCCGTCGCCCCGGTCGCCGCCGAGCGCGGACAGCCGACGCCGCGCTACCGCGTGGTGGGCGGCGAGGTCGGCGACGTGTCCGTCCCCGTGCTCTTCGGCAGGAGCCCCAGCGCCCCGCGGATGGCGACCGGGGAGGTCGCCCTCGTCCGCGTCCACTCCCCGGCGGGCGTCGTCTCGGCGACCCACCTCGAGCTCCGGATGGAGGGCGGCCGGCTCATCGCGGCGGACCTCCGCTCGACGAACGGGACCGTGGTCCGGACCGCCGCGGGGCGACGTCGGCTGCGATCGGGAGAGTCGCTCGTGGTCACGCCGGGCACGACCCTGCAACTCGGAGGGGATACGATCGTCGAGATCCTCCCGGCGCTCGGGAGCGTCGACGCATGAACTCGATCGGACAGTGGGGGACCGGGTGACGCAGATCGGCAACGGCAACAGCCGTCACACGGTCGTGCTGCCCGACCGCACCGAGGTGACGCTCGCCTGGGCGGCCGCGACCGACACCGGCCTGCGGCGGGCCGTCAACGAGGACAGCTTCGTCGCGCAGGCGCCGCTCTTCGCCGTCGCCGACGGCATGGGCGGGCACGCGGCCGGGGACTTCGCGAGCGCCGCCGTCGTCACCCGGCTCGCCGAGCACGGCGGCAGGGCCTCGATCGGCACGGCCGACATCGACGGGGCGCTGAAGCTGGCGGTGCGCGACATGGGACGCGGCGCGGGGGTCACCGACGAGGGGAGCGGCACGACCGTCACCGGGGTGGCGCTCGGCGTCATCGGCGACGAGCCCGCGTGGATCGTCTTCAACATCGGCGACTCGCGGGTGTACCGCCTCGTCGGCGGCGCGCTCGACCAGCTCACGGTCGACCACTCGATCGTGCAGGAGCTCGTCGATGCCGGCCAGATCACGCGCGAGGAGGCGGAGACCCACCCGCACTCCAACGTGATCACGCGGGCGGTCGGGTTCCACGAGGCGCCGATTCCGGACTACCGGGCCATCCCGCTCGAGGAGGGCATGCGCATCCTCGTGTGCTCCGACGGGCTGACGAAGGAGCTGACGCCGTACGGCATCCGCCACTTCCTCATCTCCGGTCGCTCGCCCGAGCAGGCCGTGCGGCAACTCGTGGAGGCGGCGGTCGGCAACGGCGGACGGGACAACGTCACGGTCGTCGTCGTCGACGTGCTCCGGGTGGTGCGGCCGTCCACATCCGTCGACGACGGCTGATCCCGCCCGACGCACCGGACCTAGAATTGGGCGCGAGACCCGACGCGTCGCCGCGCCGGGACGCAACGCACCAGAGGCCAGCGGGAGGATCGTGTCGAGGCGACTGCCGTCAACCCCGCCCAACCTGCCCGGGTTCTCGTTCATCCGGGTCCTCGGTTCGGGCGGGTTCGCCGACGTCTTCCTCTACGAGCAGAACATGCCGCGGCGTCTGGTCGCCGTGAAGGTCCTCCTCGCCGAAGTCGTCAACGATGAGGTCAGGCAGATGTTCCAGGCCGAGGCGAACCTGATGGCGCAGCTGTCGAGCCATCCGTCGATCCTCACCGTCTACCAGGCCAGCGTCGCCGCCGACGGGCGGCCGTACCTCGTCATGGAGTACTGCTCCGCGACCCTCGGGCAGCGCTACCGGGCCGTGCAGCTCCCGCTGGCCGAGGTGCTCTCGATCGGCGTGCGGATCGCGAGCGCCGTCGAGACCGCGCATCGACAGGGCGTGCTGCACCGGGACATCAAGCCGTCCAACATCCTGACGACCGCGTACGGCCATCCCGTGCTCTCCGACTTCGGCATCGCCGCGACCCTCGGGCAGGCCGAGGCGAGCGACGCCGTCGGGCTCTCCGTGCCGTGGTCGGCCCCGGAGGTGCTCCTCGACGAGGTCGCGGGCACGGTCGCGAGCGAGGTCTGGTCGCTCGGCGCGACGGTCTACTCGCTCCTCGCGGGACGCAGCCCGTTCGAGGTCCCCGGCGGCGACAACGGCACGGTCGCGCTGGTCGGTCGCATCGAGAAGGCGAAGGTGCCGCCGACCGGCCGCCCCGACGTCCCGCGGAGCCTCGAGGCCGTGCTCTCCCGTGCGATGTCCAAGCGGCCGACCGATCGCCAGGGCAGCGCCCTCGAGTTCATCCGCGACCTGCAGGCGGTCGAGGAGGAGCTCGCTCTCCCGCAGACCCCGCTCGAGGTCGCCATGGACGACTGGGCGCTCGCCACCGCGGTCGACCTCGACGAACGCACGCGCATCGGCGCCGGCACCAGCGTGGCCGCCGCCTCGGGGCGCTCGCGACGGCGCCGGGCCGGAGCATCCGCCCGCCCGATGCCGCGCAGCCTGGACTCGCACTCCCAGGGCTCGCTGTCGAGCCGCGCCCGCACCACGCCGCCCTCGACCGGACGGCTCATCCTGGGGGTCGCGATCGCCGCCGCCGTCTTCGTCGGGCTCGTCGTCGCGGGACTCCTGACGGTCGCCGGGAACGCCGGCGACATCCCGGTGGTCGCCGACGTCCGGGCGAGCACCGACGGCGCCACGGTCGAGTTCGCGTGGGACGACCCCGGCCTCCGGCAGGGGGACGCCTACATCGTCACCGTCCAGGGCGAGTCCTTCGCGCCGCAGCGGGCCGCCGAGTACGCGCTGAGCCTCGACGAGCCGGGCACCGTCTGCGCCACCGTCACCGTGTGGCGTGACGGCAGGACCGGCGAGCCGAGCGCGGAGCGCTGCACCGAGGTGGACGAGGTGCCGCGATGAACCTCCGGACCCTCTGGGCGCGGCGGCGGTCCGCGATCGTGACCGGTGCCTCGGTCGCGGCGGTGGTCGCGCTCGTGGCCGGGGTCGCCGTGGCATCCGGAGGGTACACGGCCCAGCGGGTCGACCTCGGGGACGCGTCGGTGTGGGTGCCCAACGACGGACTGCAGACCGTGGGCCGCGCGAACACGGCGGTGCACGAGCTGAACGCGGTGGTCGACACCGGCGGCACTCGGTCCGAGATCGTCCAGAGCGGCGCGACGGTGCTCGTCCTGGACCGCGACCGGGCGAGCGTGGGGATCGTCGATCCCACCACGTCGACCGTCACCGCCACGGTCGCGGTTCCCGGCGAGGCCCGGATCGCGCTCGCCGGCGACCGCGTCGTCGTCACGGCGGGCGGCGACCTCTGGGTCCGGCCGATCGAGGAGTTCGCGTCGTTCGTCGCGGAGGACGACCCCGAGCTGTCCTTCGGGGCCGGTTCGGTGGTGTCTGTGGACGAGGCGGGACGCATCCTCGCGTTCACGCCGACCACCGGCGTCGTCTCACGCGTGTCGGCGGCGGATCCCGACCGGACGCAGGCCACCTGGGAGCTCGATCCGCTCGACGACGACGTCGTGACGCAGATCACGTCGGTCGCCGGCCGATGGGCGATCCTCGACGAGGAGGCGGCGACCGTAACGTTCGAGGGCGGCGCGAGCACGTCCCTCGAGGGACTCGCCGATGCCGACGACGACCCGGTGCTCCAGCGGCCCGCCACGACGGGCGACGCCGTGCTGCTGGCGACCCGGCAACGACTGCTGGAACTCCCGTTCGACGGTTCGGAGCCCTCGGAGCTGTCGGGCGACCACGGCGGGGAACCGGCCGAACCCGTGGTGCACGCGGACTGCCGCCATGCGGCGTGGGGCGACGGCATCGCCTGGCGCGAGTGCGACGGCGACGCCGGCTCCGTCGTGCCCCTCATCGGCGCCGAGGGCGCGCTGTCCCCGGACTTCCGGGCCAACGGCGAGACGGTCGTCCTGAACGACCGGCGGTCGGGCGCGACATGGGCGGCATCCGGCGACTACGGCCTGATCGACAACTGGGACGACCTGCTCGCGATCGAGCGCGACGACGAGACGGTCGAGCAGAACGATCCGGACGCGACCCCCACGATCGAGAAGGCCCAGGTGGCTCCGGTCGCGCTCGACGACGAGTTCGGCGCCCGGCCCGGACGGGCCACGCTGCTCCCCGTGCTGCTCAACGACTACGACGCCAACGGGGACGTCCTCGTCGTCTCGGGCGTCGACGGCGACCTGCCCGACGGCGCCCGGCTCGACCTGGTCGCCGACCGGCAGCAGGTGCAGCTCACGCTCGGCGAGGCCGCACAGGGCGCGTTCGAGTTCGGCTACACGATCGACGACGGACGCGGCGGCAGCGCGCGCGCACTCGTGAGCGTCGGCGTCCGGCCGCCCGAGGAGAACGAGGCGCCGCGACAGGTCCGCGAGAGCCGCGCGATGGTCGAGCAGGGCGGGCGCGTCACGACGGCCGTGCTCGGCGAGTGGGTCGACCCCGACGGCGATCCGGTCTTCCTGCGTCGCGCGGCCGTGGACGCGCCCGACCGCGTCTCGTCGACGGCCGACGGGGTCGTCGTGTTCGACGAGGCCGGCGAGGGTGCGTCGCGGACGGTGTCGCTCTCCGTCTCGGACGGGCGGGACGATGGCACCGGTGCACTGGTGGTGGCGGTGCGCGCGCCGGGCGAGGCGCCGCTCATCGCCGAGTCGTTCGTGGCGCTCGCCACCGCCGGGGAGGAGATCGAGCTCGAACCGCTCCGTCACGTCCGCGGCGGCACGGGGATGCCGCACCTGAGCGCCGTGCCCTCGAAGCCCGGAGCGGTGATCACGCCCGACTTCGACGCGGGGACGTTCCGCTTCCGGACCGACGACGTCCGCACGCACTACCTCGAGTACACCGTGACCGACGAGGGACGCACCGCCACCGGACTCGTCCGGGTCGAGGTGTCGGCTCCGCCGGAGCGCGACACGACCCCCGTCACCGTGCCGCACACGGCGTTCCTCCGGCTCGAGCAGCCGATGGAGGTGGACGTCCTCGCGTCGGACATCGACCCGACCGGCGGACTGCTCATCATCACCGGCCTCGCCGAGGAGGTCGATCCCGCGCTCCGGGTCGAGGTCGTCGAGCATCGCATCCTCCGCGTCACGCTGATGCAGCCGCTCGCGACCGGCTCCACGACCTTCGACTACCGGGTGAGCAACGGCCTCGCCGACGCCGTGGGCTCGGTCACGGTGGTCGAGGTGCCGAGGCCCGATCGATTCCAGCCGCCGGTCGCCGTGGCCGACACGGCCTCGGCGCGGACCGGCGACGTCATCGACATCCCCGTCCTCGACAACGACGAGCACCCCGACGGCGACCGGCTCACGCTCTCGCCGGATCTCGTCGAGGAGCCCGACGCCGGCCCGCTGTTCACCTCCGGATCACGCCTCCGCTATCACGCACCCGACCGGCCGGGCGAGTTCGAGGCGGTGTACCGCGTGGAGGGACCCGACGGCCAGTTCGGCACCGCGTCGGTCCGGATCACGGTCCGGGACGCGGATGCCGAGAGCAACTCGCCACCCGTCCCGCGGACCGCCACGGCGCGCGTCCTCGCAGGGGGCACCGTGCGCATCCCGATCGCGCTCGGCGGAATCGACCCCGACGGCGATTCCGTGCAGCTCATCGGCCAGGAGTCGAATCCCGAGCGGGGCTCCGTCGTGGATCGGGGCGCGGACTGGCTCGAGTACCACGCCGGCGAGTACTCCGCGGGCACGGACACGTTCGCCTACACGGTCGTCGACGCCCTGGGGGCTCGTGCGACGGGCACCGTGCGGGTCGGAGTCGCACCCGGACTGGAGGGCGCGCGGCATCCGGTCGCCATCGAGGACGAGATCACCGTCCGTCCGGGCCGGACGATCGCCGTCCGCGTGCTCGAGAACGACACCGACCCGGACGGCTCGGCCCTGCGCCTCACGGGCGTCGAGGCCAACACTCCCGGCACCGTGGTCGAACAGGTCGACGACCTGGTGATCGTCGACGTCCCGAGCGGCCCCGGACTCTACGGCGCCATCTACACGATCTCGAACGAGCGCGAGGCGAGCGCCTCGAGCTTCGTGCGCATCACGGCCGACCCCGACGCGCCGCTCAGCAGGCCGGAGGCGGCCGACGTCGTCCTGAGCCTCACCGACGTCCTCGACGAGGACGAGGTCGACGTCGACGTGCTGGACGAGGTCTTCATCGCCGATGCGGACGCGGCCGACGCGGACGTCGCGCTGATCCCGGGCTACTCGGACGGAGCGCGCGTCTCGGGCGGCACGGTGCACGTCGAGGTCCAGGACCGGCGCCGCATCGTGCCCTATTCCGTCGCCCACCCCGACGACCCGGCCCTGCGCGCCTACGCGTTCATCTGGGTGCCCGGGCGCGACGATGCGCTGCCGCAGCTGCGCCGGGACGCACCGCCGGTCGAGGTGACGACCGGCGAGGAGGTCGTCCTCGACCTGGAGGACTACGTCGTCGCGGCCTCCGGACGGCCCGTCCGCCTGACCGACGCCGCGACGGTGCGGGCGTCCCATTCCGACGGGAGCGACCTCGCGGTCGACGCCGACACGGTGCGGTTCCGCAGCGAGGCCGGCTACTTCGGACCGGCGTCGATCTCGTTCACCGTCACCGACGGCGATTCCGCGGACGACCCGGAGGGGCGCACCGGCACCATCGTCATCCCCATCGACGTCACCCCGAGGGAGGGGCAGCCGCCGGCGTTCGAGGGCGGGGTCATCGACTTCGAGCCCGGGCAGGAGAAGGCCATCGACCTCGAACGCCTGACCAGCCTCCCCGGTTCCGACGACGCCGACCTGGAGTACCGCCTCATCGGCGAGCTCCCCGACGGATTCGGCGCTGCCCTGGACGGCAGCGAACTGCGGGTCCGCGCGGCGGAGTCGACCCCGCAGGGCACCCGCGCCGGCATCACCGTCGGCGTGACCGCCGACGGAGTCGAGGGCACCCCCGGCCGCATCGAGCTGCGCGTCGTCCCGTCCACGCGTCCCGTCGCGCGGCCCGCTCCGGACGTCGCGGTCGCGCCGCGCGGGCTCACGACCTCGGTCGACGTGCTCGAGAACGACGCCGCGGGCAACCCGTTCCCCGGCACGCCCCTCCGAGTGCTCCGCGTCCGCGGGCTCGGCGCCGAGAACCTCCCCGCGGGCCTCACCGTCGTGCCCGACGAGGACCGGTCGCGTCTCTCCGTCACGGTCTCGCCCGGTGCGGAGCCGGTGAACACGACGCTCGAGTACCAGGTCGCCGACGCCACGAACGACTCGAGTCGCTATGCGTGGGGGACCGTGACGATCTCCGTCCAGGATCGGCCGGATCCCGTCACGGACGCGCGGCTGACGGCGTTCCGCGACGGCGAGCTCGACGTCGCGTTCGGGGCGGGGGCATCGAACAACTCGCCGATCGAGGCCTATCGGATCAGCCTGCTCGACCCCGACGGCGGTGCGGAGCTCGCCGCGACGGAGTGCGCGGCGACCACGTGCACCGTGCCCACGCTCGGAAACGGCCCCGGCGCGGCGGTGATCGTGCGCATGCAGGCGCGCAACGCGATCGGACTCGGCGACCCGGTCCAGCTCCCGACCCCGGTCTGGTCGGACGTCATCCCCCCGGCCGCGACCGGCCTGCGGGCCGTGCCGCTCGACGGGCGACTCCGGGTCGAATGGGTTCCCGTGTCCACGGGGACGGGGAGCCCCGTCAGCACCTACGTCGTCTGGATCGCGGGGTCCCCGATCGAGGTCGTCGCCGACCGGGCCTGCACGGCGTCCGTCTGCTCCGTCGAATCGCAGGGGCTCGCGAACGGCAGTTCGGTCGGCATCACGGTCAGCGCCCGCAACGGGGCGCTGCCCGCGCTCGCCGCGTGGACCGAGGCGAGCACGACCGGCACGCCGTTCGGCACGCCGATCGCGGGCGGGATCACGGTCGACGCCGATCCCGCGGCCGGCACGGTCGTCGTGTCCTGGTCGCCATTCGGCGGGAACGGCGATGCGATCGGCGGGTACTTCGTGCAGCGCCTCGTCGAGGGCGAGACCTCGATCCCCGGGGGAGCGCAGGCCTGCTCGGTGACGAGCCCGGCACCGGGCTCGGTCGTCGCCCCGACCGTCGGCGGCACGGTCGCCGAGATGGTCCGCGTCGGCGCGGGCGCCTCGAGCGTGCAATTCGGCGGCACGAGCACGGAGTCCGCTCGATACGGCTTCGTCGTCTGGGGTTGGAACCGCGCCGGCTGCGTGTCCACCGAGGTGGCGACGACCGTGGTCCGCCCGGCGCCCGGCGCGATCTCGAGCGTCCGCAGCGGCATGGACTGGTCGAACCCGGAGACCTGGGACCGCTACATCGACGACGTCGACGGCGGAACGAAGCGACTCCAGATCATCGCGGTCGACGCCGCAGGCGCGCGCGTCGGCTCGCCGAAGGACTTCTCGGGCTCCGGATGGCTGCGCCAGCTCCTGAACCGTCCGTTCGGCGAGACCGCGCGCTTCCAGGTCCGCAGTTGCACGGTCTGGGGCACCTGCGGCCCGTGGTCCGGCACGTTCCCCGGCGAGGAGTCGCCGACGCTGACCTTCGCCCTCCCGGGCCGCGCGTACGACGACGCCACCTCGACGTGGTCGTGGACCGCCGCACCCGCGAACAACGGCCTTCCGGCCGCCTTCCGCTGCGGCGTCGACGGCGACCGCGTCGGCCGCACGGCACAGGGTGCGACCTCCTGCCAGGTCAACGGCGCCAAGCCCGGCGACCTCGTCTGGTTGGATGTTGAGGTCGCGGGCGTCACCGCGAGGTTCGAGTCCCGATGAATCCCACGAGGAGCACCGCATGACCATGACCCCCGAGGACGCCACCCGATTCGCGTCGAACCTCGACGAGCTCGTGGGAGCGGTCGAGGAGATCCTGCTCGGCAAGAACCGCGTCATCCGCCTCGCCTTCACCGCCCTGCTCAGCGAGGGCCACCTCCTGCTCGAGGACGTCCCCGGCACGGGCAAGACCTCGCTCGCGCGTGCCATGGCGCAGTCCGTCGCGGGCTCGAGCAACCGCGTGCAGTTCACGCCCGACCTCCTCCCCGGCGACATCACCGGCGTCTCGGTCTACGACCAGCGGTCGGGCGCCTTCGAGTTCCACCCGGGCCCCGTGTTCGCGAACATCGTGCTGGCCGACGAGATCAACCGCGCGAGCCCGAAGACCCAGTCGGCGCTGCTCGAGGTGATGGAGGAGGGCCAGGTCACGGTCGACGGGCAGACGCACGTCGTCGGCCGGCCGTTCATGGTCATCGCGACGCAGAACCCCGTCGAGCAGGCGGGCACGTACCGCCTGCCCGAGGCGCAACTCGACCGGTTCCTCATGCGGACCTCGATCGGGTATCCCGACCACGCGTCGACGATCCGGATCCTCGAGGGGACCGACCAGCGGGCGCACGACCATCGGGTCGACCCGCGCCTCGACGCCGAGCAGATCGTCGAGATGGCGGCGCTGGCGCGCACCGTGTACGTGGACCCCACCATCAACGACTACGTGTCGCGGCTGGTCGACGCGACCCGCAGCGCGACCGAGGTCCGCCTGGGGGTGAGCGTCCGCGGTGCGCTGTCCCTCGTGCGCGCCGCGAAGACCCACGCCGCCGGACGAGGACGGCACTACGTCGTGCCCGACGACGTCAAGGCGCTCGCCGAGCCGGTCCTCGCGCACCGGCTGATCCTCGATCCCGAGGCGGAGTTCGACGGCGTGACGGCATCGAACATGATCGCGCAGGTGCTGATCGAGACGCCGCCGCCATCAGCGAGGCAGGCCGGGTGACCTTCCAGACGCGCACGTCGATCCCCGAGGAGGCTGCGAAGCAGGGCTTCCTCGCCGTGACGATCGCGCGCGCGGTCGTCGCGGTCCGGAGCGCGGTGGCCGTCGTCGAGCGATGGACGCGCGCGGGCCGGAGCGTCGTGACGCCCCTCGGGTGGGGCGTGCTCGCGGCATCCGTCTTCGCCCTCGTCCTCGGGTACGGGTTCGGCTGGCTCGAGCTCGCGCTCATCGGATGGGGGGCCGCGGCCGTGCTCGCGCTCGCATCCGCATGGCTGGTCGGACGCGGGGCCGGCGCGATCGAGCTCACGCTCCCCGTGCCGCGCGTGGCCGTCGGGGAGGCCGCCGAGGCGCGTCTCGTCGCGCGCAACCCCGGGCGGCGGCGGTTCTCGGGCGCGCGGATCGAGGTGCCCGTGGGACGGCGCGTCGTCTCGCGGTTCTTCCCCGCACTGCCTCGCGGCGGGACGCTGGACGAACGGGTGCCGATCCCGACCGAACGACGCGGCGTCGTCGAGGTCGGCCCAGTGCGCACCGTGCGCGCCGACCCGGTCGGGCTGATGCGACGCGAGATCGTGTGGTCCGACGTCCGGATGCTGCACGTGCACCCTCGTACGATCGCGGTGTCCGCCCTCAGCACCGGCTTCCTCCGCGACCTCGAGGGTTCGCCGACCCGGGACCTCACGGCGAGCGACATCGCGTTCCACGCGCTGCGCGAGTACCAGCCGGGCGACGACCGCCGGTACATCCACTGGAGGAGTTCGGCCAAGACCGGGACGTTCATGGTCCGCCAGTTCGAGGAGACCCGACGCAGTCGACTGATGGTGCTGCTCGACCTCGCGGCGGACGCCTACGAGGACGAGGAGGACTTCGAACTCGCCGTGAGCGTCGCGGCCTCCATCGGCGCTCGCGCGATCCGCGACGCCCGGAGTCTCGCGTTCGTCGTCTCGGGGCGGGACCGCCTCGGCCGCGAGCCCGACACGCGAGGCGAGGCCGGGTCGCGTCGCGGGCTCGCGAACCCGGCCGCGCTCGGCGGCGTCGGCGCGCCACGACGGCGTCAGCCGGCCATCGGCGAACTGCCCACCGCCTCGCGCGACCGGTTGCTCGATGCGCTGTGCCTGGTCGAGGCGGACGACCATGCGTCGGGCCTCGCCGACACGGCGCGTGCGGCCGCCGAGTCGGTGTCGGGCGTGTCGCTCGCCTTCGTCGTCACGGGCGGCGCGCGCGGCGTCGCCGACCTCCGGCAGGCGGCCTCGCGCCTGCCGCTCGGGATCGAGGCCGTGGCGGTGCGCTGCTCGGCGGAGGGCGAGGCGACGGCGCGATCGGTCGGCGGACTGTCGGTCTACGGGATCGGCTACCTCGAGGACCTCACGGCCATGCTCGCGAGGACGGCGTCCGTCGCATGAGCACGGCCACGGGTGCACGCCGTCCGGACTCCGCGCGGGGTCGGGCGCCGCTCAGGATCGCGGGCGCGAGCCTCGGCTCCGCGCTCGTGAGCACGGCGATGATCATCGCCGTCGCGGGAACGGCGATGCTCCCGTGGTGGCCGATCTACGAGAGCCCGGCGTTCGTGCACGCCGCGGGGGTGGCGATCCTCACCGGGGCGGCCATCGGCTTCGCCGGCGCCGTGTGGTCCTGGCCGTCCTGGGCGGTGGCGTCGGCGATCGCGGCGGCGTACCTCGTCCTGGGCGTGCCCGTAGCGGTGCCGACGAGCGCCTACGCCGAGGTCCTGCCGACCGCCGAGGGGCTCGTCGAGCTCGTCGCCGCGGTGGCGCTGTCGTGGAAGCAGCTCGTCACCATCTCCGTCCCGGTCGGCTCGTACCAGGCGCTGCTCGTCCCGCCGTTCGTGCTCGGAGTGATCGCGACCGCGACCGCCGTCACGATCGCGCTCCGCACGCGCCGCCCGTCGACGGCGCTGCTGCCGCCCGCCGTGCTGCTCGTCGTCGGCGTGGTGCTCGGGGTCGTGCACGACGAAGCGGCGTTCGAGGCGGGCGTCGCGTTCCTCGTCACCGCGATCGCGTGGCTCGTGCGCGTCGCCATCGCCGAACGTCGGCGGGCCGTCGTCGAGCACTCCGGCGAGTCGACGTTGGCGGACGTGCGTCGTATCGTCGGCGCGACCGCCGTCGCGGCCGTCGCCCTCGTCGGTGCGACCGCTGCCACGTTCGTGCTCCCGCCCGGGCCCAGGGACGTGGTCCGGGCCGAGCTCCGACCCCCGTTCGAACCGAGCGACTACGACAGTCCGCTGGCGGCGTTCCGGGCCGCATTCGCGCCCGAGGTGGCCGAGGACGAGATGCTCCGCGTCACCGGGCTCCCCGCCGGGGCCGGGTTGCGGATCGCCACGCTCGACACGTACGACGGCATCGTCTACTCGGTGGGAGACAGCGATCGCTCGGGCGCATCCGGACAGTTCTCGCGACTGCCCTACCGACTCGACCAGACCGCGACCCCGGGCGAGGAGGTCCGGCTCGACGTCGCCGTGCTCGGCTACGACGACGTCTGGGTGCCCGGCGTCGGCCGGCTCGAACGCATCGCCTTCGCCGGCCCACGGGCAGGCGAGCTCGAGGACGGGTTCGCGTACAACGACGTGACCGGCACCGCCGGCGTGCGATCCGGCCTCCGGTCGGAGGACCGGTACACGGCCGACTCGATCGCCTGGATCGAACCGGTCGACCTCGCCGAGCTCCGGCCCGGCGGCGCGGTCCTGCCGGATTCCCCGGATCCGCCCGACGCGCTGCTCAGGCTGCTCGACCGCTGGACGCGCTCCTCGGACGAGCCGGGCGTGCGGCTCGCCGGTCTCGTCGAGGGCCTCCACCGCGAGGGATACGTCAGCCACGGCGTCGGCGAGGACGAGGTGCCCAGTCGATCGGGCCACGCCCTCGACCGTCTCGCGGAGCTCGCGACGGCCAAGCCGATGGTCGGCGACGGAGAGCAGTACGCCGTCGCGGCGGCGATGCTCGCGCGCGCCATCGGCTTCCCGACGCGGGTCGTGGTCGGCTACCTCCCGGCGGACGGCGACGGCGACGGCGACGGCGACGGTTCCGGTTCCGGCGACGGCGACTCCCGCTCCGCCGGCGACGGCGACGTGGTCTTCCGCAGCGCCGACCTGCAGGCGTGGATCGAGGTCCAGGCCGAGGACGGTGCGTGGATCGCGGTGGATCCGAACCCGGAGGTCCGGCCGATCCCGGAGCGGCAGCCCGACGAGCCGACCGTGGTCTCCCGGCCGCAGTCCGCGCTGCCGCCCCCCGAGGACCCGACGCCGGTCGACGACCTGGCCGCCGAGCCGGACTCGGGCTCCGAGGACCCGGACCGGGGCGCGGGATGGCTGGACGCCATCCTGGCCGTCCTCCGCATCGCCGGCATCGTGCTCGCCGCACTCGCCCTCCTCGCCAGTCCCTTCCTCGCGGTCATCGCTGCGAAGGCCCGCCGTCGACGCCTGCGCCGTCGGGCTCCGACGCCCGAGGAGCGCATCGAGGGCGGATGGGAGGAGTTCGCCGACCAGGCGACGGACTACGGCTACCCGATGGCGCAGACCGCGACGCGCGCCGAGCAGGCCGCGGTCGTCGGCGGCCTCGGTCCGGCGGTGCTCGCCTCGGTCGTGGACCGCGCCGTGTTCGGGCCGGACGGTCCGGGTGACGGCGACGATGAACGCGTCTGGGCCGCGGTGGGCGAGTTGCAGCGGCGCATGGACGAACCGCGGACGTGGCTCGAACGCGCCCGAGCGCGCGTCTCGCTCGGTTCGCTCGGCGGGTACGCTGGCTCGCGGAAGGGAGCCGGGACGTGAACTGCCGGATCTGCGGTGCGACGTTGCCCGAGGGGGCGATGTTCTGCGGCGAGTGCGGAAGCTCGACGTCCGCGACGCCCGAGTCGCGCCGGCCCCACGATCCTCGGCCGGGAGACACCTACGTCATCCATCGGTCCGATTCCGGCGTGCTGAGCGTGCCGATCGGCGAGGCGGTCGAGGCCGGGAGTGCGGACCCGGCAGTGGAGGCCGCGCCGGTCCCGGAATCGGCGCCGACCATCGAACCCGCGGATGCGGCATCCGCCCGCTTCGTCCTGACCTTCACCACCGGTGAGGTGGTGACCGTCCACGGCACCGGTCTCGTCGGTCGCCGCCCGCTGGCGGAGCCCGGCGAGGCGTTCGACCACCTCGTGCAGATCGTCGATCGGGGCCTCTCGGTGTCGAAGACCCACCTCGAGTTCGGCGAGCACGACGGCGACCTGTGGGTCGCCGACCGGTTCTCCGCGAACGGCACCGTCGTCCGGCGGCCCGGCGAGGGCGGGGTCCGGTGCGAGCCCGGCCGTCGCGTGCTCGTTCCGCGGGGCAGCCGGGTCGAGATCGGCGAGCAGGCGTTCGTCGTCGCCTGACCGCGGGCGACTCGTCCTGCACGGCCGACGGGCCGATCGCGTGGACCGCTCGACGCCCGCGCGACCGGGGGATCGGAGTCGACGTCTGATCTGCTCGAGGCATGACGGATGCCGCCACGAGCCTCGAGGCCCTGCCGGCGCTCCACGTGCCGCCCCTCCCGACCGAGCCCGCGCGTTCCCCCTTCCCGTGGCTCGCGACGGCCGCGCCGGTCGCCGGGGCCGTGGCGATCTGGGCGATCACGGGCTCGGTGGTCTCGCTCGCCTTCGCCGCGCTCGGCCCGCTCGTGGCGATCGCCGCCGTGCTCGACGCGCGCCGCACCGCTCGGCGCACGCGACGGCGGCAGCTCGTCCACCGCGAGGGCGAGTTCGGCCGGCTCCGCTCGGAGGTGGCCCGGCGCCACGACCTCGAGCGGGTCGCGGCGTGGCGCCGGTCGCCCCCTGCCCGCGCGCTCGCGAGCCATGGTGCTCCGGCCTGGTCGTTCCCGCTGCCGGAGGCGGTCGTGGTCGGCTCGGGGATCGTCCGGAGTCGCCTGTCGATCGAGGGCGTGCGGGTCGAGGATCCCGATGCGGTCCGACTGGCCGCGGATGCCGCGGTGCTCGCCGACGCGCCCGTGTGCGCGCCGCTCGCCGGGGGCATCGGCTTCGTCGGGGAGCCTGCGCTCGCCCGGGCGTCGGCTCGCGCGGCGATCGTCCAGGTCGCGGAGGCGACCGACCCGTCGCGGTGCCGCATCGTCGGCCCGTCGACGGCGTGGGACTGGCTCGTCGACCTCCCGCACCGGTCCTCGACGGCGGATGCCGCCGTGCTCCGCGTGGTCGAGGCGGTCGCCGGAGCGGGCGTCTCCGACGCGGCGGCGTCGGCGCGGGCCGAGGTCGGCGACCGCGACGGCGCCGTGATCGCGGTCGCGCCCGATGCGGCGTCCCTCCCGCCCGGGGTCCGCACCGTCGTCGAGGTGATGGCGCCGCGGAGCGCGCTCCTCCACGTGATCGGTGCGGACTCCCGCGCGCTCGAGCCGGAACTGCTGTCCCAGGCGGAGGCGGGGCGCGCAACGGATCGGCTCGCGCGCATCGCCGCGCGTGCGGGCATCGCATCGGGGCCGGCGGTGCTCCCCGACTCGATCGGGCTCGGCGGACTGCTGCCGGCCCCCGATCCGACGGCGGACCGATCGAGCCTCTCCGCGACGATCGGCGTCGGCGCCGACGGGCCGGTCGCGATCGACCTCGTCGCCGGCCCGCATGCGATCGTCGCCGGCACCTCGGGCAGCGGGAAGAGCGAGCTGCTCGTGGCCTGGATCGCCGCCATGGCGGCGCGATACGCACCCGACCGGGTGGCGTTCCTGCTCGTCGACTTCAAGGGCGGCGCGGCCTTCGAACCCGTGCGCGTGCTGCCGCATGCCGTCGGCCTGGTCACCGATCTCGACGAGGACGAGGCGGCGCGCGCCGTGGAGAGCATCCGCGCGGAACTTCGTCATCGCGAGCGCGTCCTGGCCGAGTCCGGGGCGCGGAGCATCACCGAGCTCTCCGGAGCGGTGACGCTTCCCCGGCTGGTGGTCGTCGTCGACGAGTTCCAGGCGATGATGGAGCGATTCGCGGAGCTCGGTGCCGTGGTGGCGGACGTCGCGGCGCGCGGCCGATCGCTGGGCGTGCACCTCGTGCTCGCGGCGCAGCGCCCGAACGGCGTCGTGCGCGAGCAGGTGAGCGCGAACTGCGGCATCCGGATGTCCCTGCGCGTCCTCGATCGTGCGGACGGCGTCGCGGTGCTCGGCGTCGACGGGGCCGAGCGGCTCGACCCGAGCCGCCCGGGGCGTGCGCTGGTCGACCCCGGCGACGGTCGCGTGGTCGAGTTCCAGTCCGCACTCGCGGCCCGAGCGGAGATCGCGGGGATCGCGGCAGCACACGCCGGGTCCGCGCCGCCGCGGCGTCCGTGGCTCGATCCGCTGCCCTCGAGCATCGGACCCGACGACGTCGACGCCGTACTCGGAGCGGACGGGGCAGGGGGAGGTGCGGTCGACTCGACGGGGTCCGCCGCGCTGATCCTCGGTGTCGCGGACGAGCCCGCGGCCCAGCGTCGGATCGTCGCGACCTGGACGCCGGCGGTCGACGGGGCGCTGGTGGTGCTCGGCGCACAGGGTTCCGGACGGACCGCCCTCATCGAGGCGCTCGCGATGCAGGTCGCGCGTCGCCACGGCACCGCAGCGGTGCTGCGGGTCGAGGGCGCGCGCAGCGCCGTGTGGGATGCGCTCGCGACGCTCCGACGACGCACCACGGGACAGGCTGGGCCCGACGAGGAGGCCTCGGCCGTGCGACTCGTGCTGGTCGACGACGTCGAGCTGCGCTTCGCGGGGTGGCCGGAGGAGCACCGGCTCGCCGCGCTGGAGGCGCTCGGCGAGCTGATCCGGGCGAGCCGCGCCGGCGGACCGGCGGTCGCCCTCGCGGCCGGACGTTCCGCCGCGCTCGGCTCGGCCGTCCGCGACGGTGCGGCCGTCCACGTGCTGCTGCGGCACGCGAGTCGCGGCGATCTCGTGCACGCCGGCGGCGACGGCCGCCTGCATCGCGGGGCCGCGCCGCCGGGTGCCGGTCAGTGGCGCGGGCACCCTGCCCAGTTCCTCCGCGCCGACCGCCCGACGGCTCCCGCGCCGCGGGTCGAGGCGCCGCCGCTCCGATTCGACACGGCCCGCCCCGTCGCCGTCGCATCGGCGCGACCGGGCGTCGACGCGGACGCGATCGGCCGGATCGCGCCCGAGGTCGAGCTGATCCGCCTCGCCGACGGCCCGGACGCCGCGCGGCGGGCACGGCACGCGATCGACTCCGGTGGCGGCGGTGTCGTGATCGTCGGCGACGCCGATGCCTGGGCCGCCGACTGGGGCCTCGCCGCCGCGGCCCGCTCGCGCGCCGACCTCGTCGTCCATGGCAGCGGTCCCGAGTCGCGTGCGCTGGTGCGCGACGCCGGCATCCTGCCGCTGCTCGACGTCGATCGCGACCAGTGCTGGTTCACCGGTGTCGACCGCACGACGGAACGAGCGGCCTGGCCGGTCGCATGACGACGGATTCCGTCCGTCTCGGGCCGGTCCCGGCACTGATTCCGTGCGTGATGCTCGCAGAAATTAACGATTCGGACATCATCTGCTGATTTCCGCCACGCAGTGTGTCAGTATCTTCGCACCCCTGCACGCGCATGCATGTCGATTGGAGACCCTCGTGAGCAGCCGTCCCCTTCCCCAGGACCCCATCGTCCGCGCCCTCGTCGCGCAGGCCCGCCAGGCGCAGTTGACGCGACGCGGCCTGCTCGCCGGAGCCGGAGCCGGTGCCTCGGCGCTCGCGCTCGCGGCGTGCTCGACGGGCGGCGGCCAGGCCCGACCGTCGGCGGCGGCCGACGTCTCGGACACCGACAAGACCCTCAACTGGGCCAACTGGGCCGCGTACATCGACGAGGACGACGACGGCAACTACCCCACGCTGGTCCGCTTCACCGAGGAGACGGGCATCGAAGTGAACTACGACGTCGCCGTCGACGACAACAACACGTACTACGGCAAGGTCAAGGACCAGCTCGCGCTCGGACAGGACATCGGCGCCGACACGGTCTGCCTCACGGACTGGATGGTCTCCCGCTGGATCCGACTCGGGTACACCCAGGAGCTCGACCACGGCAACATCCCGAACATCGCCAACCTGGCGCCTGCGCTCGCGAATCCCAGCTTCGACGAGGGCCGCGCCCACTCCCTCCCGTGGCAGGGCGGCTTCGCCGGGATCTGCTGGAACACCGAGAAGGTGCCCGGCGGCCTCGAGACCGTCGAGGACCTCTGGAACTCCGAGCTGAAGGGCCGGGTCGGCGTGCTCTCCGAGATGCGCGACACGATGGGGCTCATCATGCTCCAGAACGGCGTGGACATCTCGAGCCCCGACTGGGGCGACGCCGAGTTCGACGCGGCGATCGAGGTCCTCGACGAGCAGGTCGCCAACGGCCAGATCCGCAACATCAAGGGCAACTCCTACCTCGAGGACCTCAAGAGCGAGGACACGCTCGCGGCCATCTGCTGGTCGGGCGACATCACGGTCCTGAACGCCGAGGCCGGCGACAAGTGGCAGTTCGCCATCCCCACGGCCGGCGGCACCCTGTGGAACGACAACTTCCTGATCCCGATCGGCTCGCCGCGCAAGACGAACGCCGAGACGCTCATCAACTACTACTACGAGCCCGAGGTCGCCGCAGAGGTCGCCGCCTGGGTGAACTACATCACGCCCGTCGTCGGGGCGCAGGAGGCCGCCGTCGCGATCGACCCCGAGCTCGCCGAGAACCAGTTGATCTTCCCCAACGAGGAGACGCTCTCGAACGCGTTCATCTTCCGTGCGCTGGACGGCGCCGAGGAGCAGAAGTACCAGACGCAGTTCCAGCAGATCCTCCTGGGTTCGTGATGTCGATCCGCGAGTTCGCCGAGAGCGGCGCCGACCTCGAGCTGGTCGGCATCCAGAAGCGGTTCCCGGGTTTCACCGCGATCGAGGAGCTCGACCTGACGATCCCGGCCGGGTCGTTCTTCGCGCTCCTCGGACCGTCGGGCTGCGGCAAGACGACCACCCTGCGGCTCGTCGCCGGCCTCGAGGAGCCCACCGCGGGCCGCATCCTCATCGGCGGGAAGGACGTCACGGACACGAAGGCCCACCAGCGCCCCGTCAACACCGTGTTCCAGAGCTACGCGCTCTTCCCGCACATGTCGATCATCGACAACGTCGCGTTCGGGTTGAAGCGCCGCCGGATCGGCGACGCCCAGACCAAGGCGCACGAGGCGCTGAAGCTCGTCGAGCTCGACCACCTCGCGCAGCGACGTCCCGCTCAGCTCTCGGGCGGCCAGCAGCAGCGCGTCGCACTCGCCCGTGCGATCGTCAACCGGCCCGCGCTGCTCCTGCTCGACGAGCCGCTCGGCGCGCTCGACCTGAAGCTGCGCCGCCAGATGCAGCTCGAGTTGAAGACGATCCAGGAGGAGGTCGGCCTGACCTTCCTCCACGTCACGCACGACCAGGAGGAGGCCATGACCATGGCCGACACCGTCGCGGTCATGAACAAGGGTGCGATCGAGCAGATGGGCGCACCGGAGGAGCTCTACGAGCTGCCGCGCACGGCGTTCGTCGCGAACTTCCTCGGCAAGTCGAACCTGTTCACCGGCGACGTCGTCGGCACGACGGAGTCGGCGATGACGGTCGACGCCGGCGGACACCGCATCACGGTCGCGACGGCGCGTTCGCAGCGCCACCGCGGGCTCGTGACGGTCGGCGTGCGTCCCGAGAAGGTCACGCTCCACGCGGAGCAGCCCGACGAGGTCGCGGATCGCAACCTGCTCGGCCCCGGCCGGGTCATCGACGTCTCCTTCGCCGGGGTCAGCACGGAGTACATCGTGGCGGTGCCGGGCGTCGGCACGATGTCGGTCTTCGCCCAGAACATGACGTTCGGACCGGTCGCGCACGAGGGCTCCGAGGTCTGGCTGAGCTGGGACGTCGAGCACGGCTTCGGGCTCTCGGACGAGCCGGACGAGTCGTCGCGCTTCCCGGCCGACGCCGACACGCAGTCCATCGCGGTGCAGCGCCGGGAGGCGCTCATCACGGAGCTCGAGGGCAGCTGAGCCATGGCCTTCGCAGCGTTCGCGACGACCGAGGCGCAGCCGCAGACCACGAGGAGGAAGAGCCCGATCGCGCTCTTCCTGCTCCTGCCCGGCATCCTCTACCTCGTCCTGTTCTTCCTCACCCCGCTGATCTCGCTGATCCTGACCTCGCTGCAGGCACCGAGCGAGTTCGGCGACATCGGCGTGTACGACTACGCCTTCAACTGGCAGAACTACGTCACCGTCATCCAGGACTACTGGCCGCACATCCTCCGGTCGTTCGGCTACGCCCTGCTGGCGACGGTGTTCGCGCTCCTGTTCAGCTACCCGATCGCCTACTTCATCGGCGTGAAGGCGCGGCGGAGGCCGCTGCTGCAGAGCCTGCTGCTCGTGCTCGTCATCGCCCCGTTCTTCATCAGCTTCCTGCTGCGCACCCTCGCGTGGAAGCAGATCCTCTCGGACGAGTCGCTGATCATCACGTCGCTCAAGGCGCTGTCGCTGCTCGCTCCCGACGCCTACTTCGCCGGGACTCCGTTCGCGGTCGTGTTCGGCCTGACGTACAACTTCATCCCGTTCATGACCCTGCCGCTCTACACCACCCTCGAGCGGCTCGACACGCGCTACCTCGAGGCCGGCAGCGACCTCTACGCGAACTCGTTCACGGTGTTCCGCAAGGTCACCATCCCGCTGTCGATGCCCGGCATCGTCGCGGGCACGCTGCTCACGTTCATCCCTGCGGCCGGTGACTACGTCAACGCGAGCCGCGACTTCCTCGGAGGTCCGGACACGCAGATGATGGGCAACGTGATCGAGGCGAACTTCCTCGTGCTGCTGAACTACCCGGCGGCCGCGGCGCTCTCGATCATCCTGATGGCGGCGATCCTCGTGCTCGTCGGCGTGTACGTGAAGCGATCCGGAACGGAGGACCTGCTGTGAGCGGCGAAGTCCAGGCGGCAGCCGTCCTCGGCGGCCTGACCGAGAGCGAGGAACTCGAGGACCGGCGGGGGCCCCAGCGGCCGCGTCGGCGCCGGATCGGACTCGGCGACTGGCTCCTTCCGGTCTACGTCGTCCTCGCGTTCATCTTCCTGCTGATCCCGATCGCGTACACCTTCGTGTTCTCGTTCAACGACTCCCTGAAGTCGAACATCGCGTGGCGCGGGTTCACGTTCGACAAGTGGCTGAACGTCTGCAACGTCGAGGGCGGAGCGGTGTGCGAGGCGTTCGGCAACAGCATCGTCATCGGCCTCGTGTCGACGGTCGTCGCGACGACGCTCGGCACGATGATCGCGATCGCGCTCGTCCGGTACCGCTTCCGGGCGCGCTCGGCGATCAGCCTCCTGCTGTTCCTGCCGATGGCCACGCCCGAGGTCGTCCTCGGTGCGGGCCTCGCGGCGCAGTTCCTCGCCGTCGGCGTGCCGAAGGACATGCTCACGATCATCCTGGCGCACACGATGTTCTGCATCAGCTTCGTCGTGGTCACGGTCAAGGCCCGTGTGGCGAGCCTCGATCCCGCGCTCGAGGAGGCCGGGCGCGACCTGTACGGCTCGCCCCGCGAGGTGTTCTGGCGGATCACGTTCCCGCTGCTGACGCCCGGCATCATGGCGGCGGCACTGCTGTCGTTCGCCCTGAGCTTCGACGACTTCATCATCACGAACTTCAACTCCGGTTCGGTGACGACGTTCCCGAAGTACATCTACATCTCGGCCTCGCGCGGCATCCCGGCCGAGGCGAACGTGATCGCGTCGGCGGTGTTCCTCGTCGCGCTCGCGATCGTGGTCATCGCGCAGGTGTCGCGGGCGGCTCGGGCCAAGCGACTCGCGGCCCAGATGGGCTGACCCGGCGGCGCGCCCGCGGAGGCCGCGACCCCTCGGGGTCGCGGCCTCCGCGCGTGGGCGGACGTGGCCGGGTCGCCGCGCGGAGCCCGCGGTCAGACGGTGGCGCGGATGCGGCCGACGACGCGTCCGCCGCCGAGCACGTCGAGGCCGAGCTCGGGTTCGAGCGCGTCGACGGCGGATGCCTCGAGCGCGCCGGCGCCGACGAGGAGCCGTGCGGCGACGATCGCGGAGGCCCTCGGCGAGCCGTCGAGCATCTTGAGCGCGACCGTGGTGCCGTCGGCGGCGGTCATGACCTGGACGCCCTCGGCCCCGAACTTCGAGAACACGCCGAGCCGATCGATCGCGACGGAGTCGGGTCGTCCGGGTCCGGCGACGGCCCAGCCGTTCGCGCGCACGCCCTCGGCGAGCGCGGCGCCCTCCCGGAAGAGCGCGAAGGGCGACGAGGTCGACGACGAGGCGATCTTCTGGACGCCGCGTGCGAGCGCGGTGAGACCGACCGCGTGGACCGGTGCGCCGCAGCCGTCGATGACGGTCGCCGCCGGCCGCTCGCCGGTGAGGCGCTCGAACACGTCGAGGATGCGCTTCTGCAGCGGATGGTCGAGGTCGAGGTAGTCCTCGATCGGCCAGCCGTTCGCGTGGCACGCGAGGAGCATCGCCGCGTGCTTGCCCGAGCAGTTCATCGTGATGGACTCGGGGCGCATGCCGCCGCGGACGAGCTCGTCGCGGGACGCGCGATCGGTCGGGAACTCGGGCGGGCAGCGCAGTGCCGAAGCGGGCAGCCCGACGCGCGCGAGCAGCCCGCGCACGAGTGCGACGTGCTGCTGGGTCCCGCTGTGGCTCGCCGTCGCGATCGCGGCGTCCTCACCGCGGAGCGTCACGCCCGAGGTCATCACGGCGAGCGCCTGGAACGGCTTCATGCTGGAGCGGGGGAGGACCGGAGCGGTCGAGTCGCCGAGCTCGCGCACGACCTCGCCGTCGGGCCCGAGGACGACGGCGGAGCCGACGTGGCGCGACTCCACGAAGCCGCCGCGTTCGACGACGGCCAGCTGTGCGGCGGCCGAGGCCGCGAAGGTCTCGCCCACGGGTCAGGCGAGGGACGCGAAGGCGTCGTCGAGCACGCCGAGCGCATCCTCGATGAGCTCGTCGGTCATCCGCAGGCTCGGGAGGAACCGCAGCACGTTGCCCCACGTGCCGGCGCTCAGGAACAGGACGCCCTGCTGCGCGGCGTAGGCGACGATCGCCGACACGGCCGCCGCGTTCGGGGTCTTCGCGATCTCCGCGGTCCCGGACTCGACGAGCTCGATCGCGATCATCGCGCCGCGGCCGCGGATGTCGCCGATGACGTCGTACCTCTCGCGCAGGCGCTCGAGTCCGGCGGTGAGGGTCGCCTCGATGCGGCGCGCCTCGGCGAGGAGGCCCTCCTCCTCGATGGTGTCGAAGACCGCGATCGCGGCCGCGCACGCGACGGGGTTCCCGCCGAACGTGCCGCCCAGGCCGCCGGGGTGCGAGGCGTCCATGATCTCGGCCCGCCCGGTGACGGCGGCCAGCGGGAAGCCGGCCGCGATGCCCTTCGCGGTCAGGACGAGGTCGGGGGTCCAGCCGAAGTGCTCGGACGCGTAGTACGCGCCGGTGCGCGCCATCCCGGACTGGATCTCGTCGGCGATCATGACGACGCCGTTCGCGGTGCACCACTCCTGCAGCGCCGGGAGGTAGCCGTCGGCGTAGACCATGAAGCCGCCCTCGCCCTGGATGGGCTCGACCACGAGGCACGCGAGGTCGGACGCGCCCACGACCTTGTCGAGGTAGCCGATCGTGCGGGCCGCCGCCTCCGCGCCGGACAGGCCGTCGCGGTAGGGGTAGGAGCTCGGGGCGTGGTACACGTCGCCCGCGAACGGGCCGAACCCGGTGCCGTACGGCATGGCCTTGTGGTTCATGGCCATCGTGAGGTTCGTGCGGCCGTGGTACGCGTGGTCGAGCACGGCGACCGCGCGCCGACCGGTGTGCTTGCGCGCGATCTTCACCCCGTTCTCGACCGCCTCGGCACCGGAGTTCACGAGCACGGACTTCTTGGCGAAGTCGCCGGGCGTGTGCGCGGCGAGCAGCTCGGCCACGCGGACGTACTCCTCGTACGGCGTGATGGTGAAGAGCGTGTGCAGCACGTCGCGCGACTGCGCGGTGGCGGCCTCGACGACGCGGGCGGGCGTGTGGCCGACCGTGGTCACGCCGATGCCGGCGCCGAAGTCGAGGAACCGGTTGCCGTCGACGTCTTCGAGGACGGCACCGTGCGCTCGCTCGATGTAGACGGGGAGCACGCTCGAGACGCCCGCGGAGACGACGGCGGTGCGGCGCGCCTGGAGCTCCTGCGAGCGGGGGCCGGGGACGGCGGTGACGATCCGTCGCTGCTGCGGCACGGCGGCCGATTCGACCGATTCGGCGGGCACGGATTCGACGGGGATCCAGGTGTCAGTCATGATCGGACCAGCTTAACCCCGGGGCCGCCGCGCGAGGTCGGCGGCCGGGTGCAGGATCGACGACGGTGGAGCGTTCCGCTCACGCCGCACGGGAGGGAGCGACATGCTCGGGGAGCACCACTACGCGATCGAACTCGAATGGCAGGGCGACCGCGGCGAGGGAACGAGCTCGTACCGGTCGTACGGCCGGCAGCACGTCGTGCGCGCCACCGGCAAGCTCCACGAGATCGCGGGCTCGAGCGACCGGGCCTTCCACGGCGATCGCGACCGCTGGAATCCGGAGGAGCTCGTGCTCGCCGCGCTCAGCCAGTGCCACATGCTGTCGTACCTGCACGTCGCCGTGAACCACGGGGTCGTGGTCGTCGGGTACGAGGATGCCGCGACCGCGACCATGCGCGAGGACGGGCGCGGCGGCGGGCGGCTCGAGGAGGCGGTCCTGCGCCCGCGCGTCACGGTCGCCGATCCGTCGATGCGCGAGCTCGCCGAGTCGCTGCACCACGAGGCGTCCGAGAAGTGCTTCATCGCGGCATCCGTCGCCTTCCCCGTCCGGCACGAGCCGGCGACGCTCGTCCGAGGCGGCTGACGCCGGCGACCCGCGCGAGGCGGTCGAACGGCGCCGGTCAGGGGAGCGACTGGGTGGGCGCGAGCGCCGACCCGGGCGGCGCGGGCGCCGGGCACGGGTACCCGCCGACGAGTCGCGAGCACGGCGGGAAGTACGGGGGGAGCCGTTCGTCGTGGGGGTCGCCGAACCACCGGTTCCAGATGCGCCAGAAGTTCAGGTTGCCGTACGCCGAGCAGTCGTCCCCGGCCGTCGGGTCGGCCAGGACGGCGTCGTTCGGCTGGTACGGCGTGTAGTTGTAGAGGTTCGCCGTGGCCTGGTTGCGGATGCGGACCGTGGAGGCGCCGCACGCGGCATCCGGGTGGAAGCCGACGTCGACGGATCCGATCCGGAAGGTCCGGACGGGTTCGACCGTGTACTGCCGGAACTGCCACGCGGCCCGGTAGACCTGGTTGAAGAAGCCGAAGTACCGGGCGTCGCAGTCGGCGGTGTCGGGGCAGCCGTAGCCGGTCGCGCGCTCGTAGCCGCGCGCGCTCGGCCGCGTGAGCAGCGACTGCTCCTTCTGGAGGAGCACGAGGAGGGTCCGCGGGCTCACGCCGCAGGCGGCGGCGGCCTCGCCGATGATCCGACTCGCGGGCACGGCCTCGCCGCCCGCGACGGCGGTGCAGTGCCGCGGCCCGGCGGCGGGCACGGCCTCGACGTCCTCGGTGTACTCCGCGAGGCACGGCACGTCGTCGACGGGCCGGCAGTCGCGCGACTCGAGGAAGGCCTGGACGTCGCGCACGGTCATCGCAGCCGAGTCGTAGAAGGAGTCGTCGCTCACGATGAACCCCGGATCGAACCGATCGGTCGAGGGGATCCGCCGGTCGGCGGAGGTCGGGTCGCGCTCGATCCCGGTGTCCGCCACGCACCCGGCCAGCAGCAGGGCAGCGGATGCCGCGATCGCGGCGATCCACGCGCGGGAGCTCGTCCTCATCCGGCCGACGATACCCGTGCCGGCCGCCCGGTCGCTGGGAACGTCCACCGATTCCCGTGGGCCGGCTACACGCGTTCGCGCGGGGCGACGCGGTCGGCGATCTTCGCGAGCGTGCCCTGCGGCGGGGCCTCGTTGTAGGCGTTCGCGAGTTCCTGCCCCGTGAGGGCGTGGATCGCCGCCATGATCTCGTCGGTCGCGGCGCGCCGAGCGCGACCCGACGTCGCCGCGCCGTGCCGGCCGAGGTCGAGCGGCTCGCCGAACCGCACGGTGACCGGGCGCACGCGCGGCAGCGACGAACCGACGGGCTGGATCTCCTGCGTGCCGACGAGGCCCACCGGCACGACGACCGCGCCGGTCGTCAGGGCGAGCCACGCGATGCCGGTGCGGCCGCGGTAGAGGCGGCCGTCGAGGGACCGCGTGCCCTCGGGGTAGAGCGCGAACGCGCTGCCCGAGTCGAGGATCCGGCGGCCCTGGTCGAGCGCCGCCTGCGCCTGGGCGCCGGCGCCGCGTTCGACGCTCACCGCGCCGATGGCCGTGAAGAACGTGCGCGACAACCACCCCCGGAATCCGGTGCCGGTGAAGTAGTGCGACTTCGCGAGGAACTGCACCGGGCGCGGAGCGGCGAGCGGGATGACGATGCTGTCGACGAACGACAGGTGGTTCGAGGCGAGGATCACGGGGCCGGTCGGCGGCACGTGCTCGGCGCCGGTGATCATCGGCCGGTAGATCATGCGCACGAGCGGGCGGAGGACGCCGCGGACGAGCCCGTACACCGGGCCGGGCTTCGACGGCGGGGCGGGGACGGCGTCGGCCTCGATCTCACTCACCCTCCGACGCTACGTCAGGGCGTATGCGGGCCCCGGAATATCACCGAGCCGTCGGCGGATGCCACCGAGTGCGAGATCATGGGCGCATGGACATCGCATCCGCCGACGTCGTCGAGATCGACGACACCGGCGTGCGCGTGATGGTCGCGGGAGGCGCCCGCCGCGGCGCCGGGGTCGAGTCGGTGCTGCGCGCGCACCTCGCCGGCTCGTCGGGCGTGCCGGCCGACGACGTCGAGCTGGTGCACGCATGCCCCGTGTGCGGCGTTCGGCACGGCAGCCCCGTCGTGCGGTACCCGACGACCGCCTCGGGCGGTCCGTGGTTCGCGGACGCGGCCACTGGGGCCGGCGTGGTCGTCGCGGCGGCCGGCACGAGGCATCCGCTCGGGGTCGGCGTGGAAGCCGCGACGCCGGAGCCCGCACCCGCCCTCGACGCCGCGGCACTGCACCCGATGGAGCGGGCCCGCCTCGACGAGGTGGACCCGTCGGCGCGTGCGCTCGTGCGGGCGCAGCTGTGGGCGCGCAAGTCGGCGCTGCTCCGGGCCGTCGGACACCTCGAGGTCCTCGAGCCCTCGCGGATCGCCCTGTCGCTCCCCGGCGACGACCACGGCGACGCGCGCATCGTGCGGAGCGTGCCCGAGCTCGGGTCGGGCTGGGAGGACGTGCGCATCGTGGACGTCGCCGTGCCGGGCCGCCTCGCGGCATCCGTCGCCCTGCTGCCCCGCCGCTCAGGGCGCGCGGCCTAGAGTGTCCGTGTGCGCAGCGTCATCATCCTCGGGTCCACCGGTTCCATCGGCACGCAGGCGCTCGACGTCATCCGTGCGAACCCGCGCCGCTTCGACGTGGTCGGCCTCGCCGTCGGGTCGAACCGCGCCGAACTCGAGCGGCAGGCGGAGGAGTTCGGCGTCGAGCACACCGCGGTCGGCATCGACGAGGCCGTGCAGCTCGTGCGGAGCGTCGACGCCGACGTCGTGCTGAACGGCATCACGGGCTCGGTCGGGCTCGGGCCGACGCTCGCCACGCTCGAGCGCGGCATGACCCTGGCGCTCGCGAACAAGGAGTCGCTCATCGTCGGCGGCGACCTGGTGACGCGGCTCGCCGCACCGGGGCAGATCGTGCCGGTGGACTCCGAGCATTCGGCCATCGCGCAGGCGCTGCGCTCCGGCACGCACGACGAGGTCCGCCGGCTCGTGCTCACCGCGTCGGGCGGGCCGTTCCGCGGCCGGCGTCGCGAGGAGCTCGCCGACGTCACGCCGGCGGAGGCCCTCGCGCACCCCACCTGGGACATGGGGCTCGTGGTCACCACGAACTCCGCGACCCTCGTGAACAAGGGCCTCGAGGTCATCGAGGCGCACCTGCTCTTCGCCGTCGACTACGACCGCATCGACGTCGTCGTGCACCCGCAGTCGATCGTGCACTCCATGGTCGAGTTCGTCGACGGCTCGACGATCGCGCAGGCGTCGCCGCCCGACATGCGCCTCCCCATCTCGCTCGGCCTCGACTGGCCGAACCGCGTCGCCGCGGCCGGGAAGCCGCTCGACTGGACGAGCGCGCAGCAGTGGAGCTTCGAACCGCTCGACGAGAGCGCCTTCCCGGCGGTGAGGCTCGCCAAGCAGGTGGGCCGGGCCGGCGGCGAGTACCCCGCCGTGTTCAACGCCGCGAACGAGCAGGCCGTCGCGGCGTTCCACGCGGGCCGCATCGGGTTCACCGAGATCGTCGACACCGTGAAGGCGGTCGTCGACGCGCACGAATCGCCGTCGGGCGTGCTCACGGTCGACTCGCTCGCCGAGGCGGAGCGGGCCGCGCGGCGCGCGGCCGACCTCCGCATCGCGCGCGCGTAGCCCGGCCGCCCGCGCGGACGCCGCTCCGCGGCATCCGCTCACAGTCGGCGGACAGCGCGCACCAAGGGATGGCCCCTACGATGACGGGGTGGAATCCGTGCTCCTGTTCGTGATCGGCGTCGCCATCATCGTCGTCGGCCTCGCCGTCTCGATCGGCCTGCACGAGATCGGGCACCTCGTGCCCGCCAAGCTCTTCGGCGTCAAGGTGACGCAGTACATGGTCGGCTTCGGCCCCACGATCTGGTCGCGCCGGAAGGGCGAGACGGAGTACGGGGTCAAGGCGATCCCGCTCGGCGGCTACATCGCGATGATCGGGATGTTCCCGCCCGGCAGGGACGGCCACGCCAAGGAGGACAGCACGGGCTTCTTCCGCACGCTCGTGCAGGACGCGCGAGATTCGAGCGCCGAGTCGATCACTCCCGGCGACGAGCACCGCGCGTTCTACCGGCTGCCGGTCTGGAAGCGGATCATCGTCATGTTCGGCGGGCCGTTCATGAACCTCGTGCTCGCGGTCGTGCTCTTCGGCGTGCTCCTCATGGGGTTCGGCGTCGCGCAGCCCTCGACCACGATCGGGTCGGTGTCGGAGTGCGCGCTGCCCGCGACGAGCGAGCGCCAGACGTGCGAGGCGGGCGACCCCGCCGCCCCCGGCGCCGAGGCGGGCATCCAGCCCGGCGACACGATCGTGGCGATCGAGGGCGAGCCCATCGAGTCCTGGACCGAGTCCACGGCGATCATCCGGGAGCACCCGGGCGATGAGATCTCGGTCGTCGTGCTGCGCGGCGGCGAGGAGGTGACGCTGGCCGTCACGCCGATGCTGAGCGAGCGCTACCTCGTCGACGATCGCGGGCAGGTCGTGACCGGAGCCGACGGCGAGCCGCTCACCGACGAGGTCGGCTTCGTCGGCATCGGTCCCGCGACGGAGACCGTGCGCCAGCCCGCCACGGCCGTGCTGCCGATGGTCGGCGAGAACGTGCAGGCCGTCGCGGGCATCATCGTGAACCTCCCGCAGCGGCTGGTGGATGTCGCCAACGCCGCGTTCGGACCGGAGGAGCGGGATCCGAACGGCCCCATCTCGGTCGTCGGCGTGGGCCGGGTCGCCGGGGAGATCGCGAGCCTCGACGAGGTGCCGATCGCCTCGCGTGCCGCGGGCCTCGTCGGCATCCTCGCCTCGCTCAACGTCGCGCTGTTCGTCTTCAACCTCATCCCGCTGCTGCCGCTCGACGGCGGGCACATCGCCGGTGCGCTGTGGGAGGCCATCCGTCGTGGCTGGGCCAAGCTCCGGAGCCGGCCCGATCCGGGCCCCGTCGACCTCGCGAAGCTGATGCCGCTCACGTTCGCGATGGTGATCGTGCTCGGGGGCATGAGCGCGCTGCTCATCTACGCCGACATCGTCAAGCCCATCAGCGTGCTCTGAGGCGACCGAGGTCCGCGCGCGTCGTCACCGCAGCGAGCGCTCGAGCGCCGCGGCCTGGTGCCGGTGCCCGATGGTCTCGTAGCCGATGATCACGACGAGGGGCGAGAGCGACGTGATCACGATGCCGATGCCCATGCTCGCGCCCGCCGCGACCGCCATGACCGCGGCGACGAGCGGTAGGATGCTGCCGACGTAGAGCAGGATGTGGAACGGGTCGAACTCGCGGAGCAGCGCCGAGTAGATCGTGAAGAGGGCGGTGGAGAACACGCCCACCGGGACCACGACGGTGAGCAGCGCGGTCGTGTCGTCGATGTGCGCGGTGCCCTCGATGACGTACGCGGCGACGTGCAGGCCCGCGCCGGTCGCGGCGAGCGAGCCGAAGATCGCCAGGTGCCCGTAGCCCCAGACGAACCCGCGCTCGCGGTGCCGCGCGAGCACGGCTCCCGACGGCATGACGAAGTACACCCACCAGAGCCCGAACGCGAGCATGGTGCCGCCGATGGTGACGAGCACCGCTTCGACGTCCCATCCCTGCTCCTCGACGACGGCGCTGATGGCGAGGATGGTGCCGAGCACGATCTCGCCGAGCGTGATGATGACGAGCAGGCCGTACCGCTCGGCGACGTGGTGCGGATGCCACGGCGTTCGGCCGCCGACCCGTTCGGCGATGATCGGGCCCGCCATCTCGTAGAGGACGAGCGCGATCCAGGCGATGAACACGGTCGATAGCGGGGGATTCGCGACGAGCAGCAGGATCCAGCCGACCTGCGCGGTCGAGACGAGGACGACGTAGGCGAGGGCGGCGCGGCGGCGCGGCGGATCGTGCCGGGCGGCCCGGATCCAGAGCGCGACGACGGCGACGCGCATGATCACGTAGCCGATCACGACGACGCCGTTCTCGAGTTCGCCGCCCTCGTCGATCGAGTGGAACGCCTCGGGCAGCCCGAGCGCGAGCACGATGACGCCGATCATCACGACCATCGTCGCGACGCGGAAGAAGACGTCGTCGTTGTCGTAGGCCGACGCGAGCCACGTGAAGTTGATCCACGCCCACGCGATCGCGAAGATCGCGAACACGAAGCCCGCGGTGGCCGCCGCGAAGTGGCCGAGCTCGAGCAGGTGCGCGGTCTGGCTCCCGGCCGCACTGAAGGCGGCGACGAAGACGAGGTCGAAGAAGAGCTCGAGCGGCGTGGCCGAGCGGTGCGGCTCGTCCGGGTCGCGGCCGGTCATGCGGCGCAGGCGATGGTCGAGGCGCGTCGGTCGGTGCGCTTCGCGCCCGGCGGCATCCGTCGTCGCGTCGCTCATCTGCGCCTCCTCGTGGACGGGCCCGTGCCGTGGGGCCAATTCCACCACAGCACGGGCCGCCGCAGCACGGGCCCGTCGTCGTCGGGTCAGCGCGAGAGCAGCAGGGCCTCGCCCTGGCCGCCGCCGCCGCACAGCGCCACGGCCGCCTTGCCGCCGCCTCGCTGCGCGAGCTCTCGGGCGGCGTGCAGCGCGAGGCGGGCGCCGGAGGCGCCGATGGGGTGGCCGAGCGCGATCGCGCCGCCGTGGATGTTGACCTTCTCGGGGTCGAGCGAGAGGTCCTTCATCGACTGCAGCGACACCGCCGCGAACGCCTCGTTGATCTCGACGACGTCGAGGTCTCCCGCCGTCCAGCCCTCGCGGTCGAGGGCCGCGGCGATCGCGTTCGAGGGCTGCGAGTGCAGCGAGTTGTCGGGACCGGCGACCTGGCCGGATGCCCCGACCAGCGCGAGCCACGGCAGGCCGCGCTCCTCGGCCCAGGCACGGCTCGCGACGACGACGGCCGCGGCGCCGTCGGAGATCGGCGAGGAGTTGCCCGCGGTGATCGCGCCGCCCTCGGCGAAGGCCGGACGGAGCTTCGCGAGGGTCTCGGGCGTCGAGTCGGGGCGCACGCCCTCGTCGGTCGCGACGACGACGGGGTCGCCCTTGCGCTGCGGGATCTCGACGGGGACGATCTCGTCGTCGAACAGGCCCTCGGCCTGCGCATTCCCGGCGCGCACGTGCGAGGCCGCCGCGATCTCGTCCTGCTCGGGCCGGCCGAGGCCGTACCGCTCGTTGAATCGCTCGGTCGACGCGCCCATCGACTCGTGGTCGAACGCGTCGGTGAGCCCGTCGTGCGCGGTGACGTCGAGCAGTTCGACGCTGCCGTAGAGGTGTCCCTTGCGGCTTCCGGGCAGGACGTGCGGCGCGTTGGTCATGGACTCCTGGCCGCCGGCGACGACGACCTCGGCTTCGCCCAGACGGATCAGGCGCGCCGCGTCGGCGATCGCCACGAGGCCCGACAGGCAGACCTTGTTGAGCGTGATCGCGGGGACGCGCCACGGGATGCCGGCGGCGACCGCCGACTGCTTGGCGGGGTTCTGCCCGGCGCCGGCCTGCAGCACCTGGCCCATGATCACGGCGTCGACGTCGTCGGGGGAGACCCCGGCCTTCTCGAGGGCGCCGCGGATGGCGACGGTGCCGAGCTCGACGGCGGTTCGACTGCCGAGGTTGCCGGCGATGCGGCCGAACGGCGTGCGGGCGCCGGCGACGATGACGACGTCGGGGAAGCTCATGACGGTGGGACTCCTTCGTCTCGATGGGGGTGCACGGGGTGGGCGCACCGATCCGGGTTGCGCGTCGTGCGCGATCGACTCTAGTGTACGTTCCTGAGACCTGAACCACCTGTCAGGTTTCAGGACATCGTCGTCACCCAGAGAGGCTCACAGCATGCGAGTTACACCGAAGTACCTCGCGCCGGCGCTCGTCGCCGTCGCGGCGCTCACCCTGGCCGGTTGCGCACCGACCGCCTCCGGAGGAGGCGACGCCGACGGGGCGGACGCCGCTCCCGTCGCGATCGGCATGATCACGTCCCAGACCGGACCGCTCGCCGCGTACGGCGAGGCCTACACCGCCGGCTTCGAGGCCGGCCTCGACTACGCCACCGACGGCACGGGCGAGGTCGACGGCCAGGAGCTCGACATCACGTGGGAGGACGACCAGGGCAACCCCGACACCGCGGTCGCCAAGGCGAAGGACCTCATCGGCCAGGGCACCAAGGTGCTCGCCGGCACGGTCGTCTCGGGCATCGCGACCTCGCTCGCGGAGCAGGCCGAGCAGAACGAGATCCTCTACATCTCCGGCCCCGCGGCCGCCGACGCCATCACGGGCGTGAACGGCTACACCTTCCGCTCGGGCCGCCAGACCTACCAGGACGTCGCCACTGCGGGAACCTTCATCGGCGACCCGGACGGCAAGAAGGTCGTCGTCTTCGCGCAGGACACCGCGTTCGGCCAGGGCAACCTCGCCGGCGTCGAGGCCGTGCTCGGCGGCCAGGGCGCCGAGGTCCAGGGCGTGCTCGTCGCCGAGGACGCGACCGAGTTCACCCCGTTCGCCCAGCAGCTCGTCGACGCGCAGCCCGACCTGATCTTCGTCGCGTGGGCCGGCGCCTCCTCGGGCGCCATGTGGACCGCGCTGCAGCAGCAGGGCGTCTTCGACGCCGCCCCGGTCGTGACCGGCCTCGGCGACGTCGCGACCTACCAGGCCTACGGCGACGCGTCGGCGGACATCTCGTTCCTCAACCACTACTTCGGCGGCGCCGCGGGCACCGACATCGAGGAGGAGATGATCACCCGCCTCGAGGAGGCCGGAGCGGTGCCCGACCTCTTCTCGGTCGACGGCTTCGTGGCCGCCCAGATGATCGTGCAGGCCGTCCGCGAGGGCGGCGACGACGTCGACGCGATGATCGACGCGCTCGAGGGCTGGACCTTCGAGTCGGTCAAGGGCGAGATCACCGTCCGCGCCGAGGACCACGCGCTCATCCAGCCGATGTACCAGGTCAAGCTCGTCGAGGGCGCCGACGGATGGGCCCCCGAGCTCATCGAGACCGTCGACGCCGAGACCGTGGCGCCGCCGGTCGCCGGCTGACCCCGACCATCCGACCCGAACCGACCAGGAACGGAACGCACACGCGATCATGACCGACCACTCGGCGCTCGAACTCGAGCACGTCACCCTGCGCATCGGCGGGGCGCTCCTCCTCAAGGACGTCTCGCTCACCGTGCCCGAGGGCGAGATGCTCGGCGTCATCGGCCCGAACGGCGCCGGCAAGACGACGCTCTTCAACATCGTCTCCGGCGTCCTCCGGCCCACCGAGGGCGCCGTGCGCCTCGCGGGCGCCGACGTGACCGCCCAGCCCGTGCACCGCCGCGCCGCGGCCGGCCTCGGCCGCACGTTCCAGACGTCGAGCCTCTTCCCGGCGCTCGACGTGCTCGAGAACGTGCGGCTCGCCGCCCAGGCGCGCGAGGGCCGCGCGGCATCCGTGTTCCGCACCCCGCGGCGCACGGATGCCGCGACCCGGCGAGCCCTCGCCGCCCTCGAGGAGGTCGGCATGGCGCAACGGGCCGGTGCCGGAGCCTCGGGGCTCTCGCACGGCGAGAAGCGGAAGGTCGAGATCGCGATGCTCATCGCGATGGAGCCCCGCGTGATCCTCCTCGACGAGCCCATGGCGGGCGTCGGCTCGGCCGACGTCCCCGCGCTCACCGAGGTCATCCGCGGGCTCCATCGCGGCGGGCGCACCGTGCTCATGGTCGAGCACCACATGGACGTCGTCCTCGGTCTCGCCGACCGGGTCGCCGTCATGCACCACGGCGAACTGCTCGCCGTCGACTCCCCGGAGGCCGTCATGGCGAACCCCACCGTCCAGTCCGCCTACCTCGGGACCGCCGCATGAGCGGGCCCGTCGCCGGCGAACCCATCCTGAGCGTCCGCAACCTGTACGGCCGGATCGCCGGGCAGCAGGTCGTCGAGGACGTCTCGTTCGACGTCCCCGCGACCGGCGTCACCGCGCTCCTCGGCCGGAACGGCGTCGGCAAGACCTCGACGATCAAGTCGATCCTCGGCCTCATCGACCGCACCGGCGAGGTGCGGCTCGCGGGCGAGCGCATCGACCGGATGCCCACGCACCGCATCGTGCAGCGCGGCGTGGCCTACGTGCCCGAGGACCGCGAGGTCTTCGGCTCGCTCACCGTGGCCGAGAACCTGCGGCTCGCCGAGCGCGACCGGTCGCCGCGGCGCGAGCTCGTGGCATCCCTCTTCCCCGACCTCGAGGCCCGGCGAGAGCAGCGCGCCGGCACGCTCTCCGGCGGGCAGCAGCAGATGGTCTCGCTCGCTCGCGCGCTGGTCAACGAGAACCGGCTGCTGCTCGTCGACGAGCCGACCAAGGGACTCGCGCCGCGCATCGTCGACGAGGTCGCCGACGCGCTCGCGGAGGCCGCGCGCACCGCCCCCATCCTCCTCGTCGAGCAGAACCTGCTCGTCGTCCGCCGGCTCGCCGAGCGCGTGGTCGTGCTGAGCAGCGGCCGCGTCGTGTTCACCGGCTCGGCCGAGGAACTCCTCGACGACCACGACCGCGTCCAGCGATTCCTCGGCGTGCACGACGAACGGGAGGCCGCCTGATGGACACCCTGATCCTGCTGGTCGTCACGGGCCTCGGCCTCGGCGCCCTCTACTTCCTGGTCGCGAGCGGGCTCTCGCTCATCTACGGCCTCATGGGCGTGCTGAACTTCGCGCACGGCGCGTTCCTCACGATCGCCGCCTTCCTCGGCTGGGAGGCCGGCCGCCGGATCTCCGACGGCACCTGGACCGGGCTCGCGATCTCCGCGCTCGTCGGCATCCTGGTGGGGGCGACGGTCGCGGTGCTCACCGAGGTGCTCATCATCCGCCGCCTCTACGAGCGGCACATCGAGCAGGCGCTCGTCACGGTCGGCATCTCGCTCGCCGCGGTCGCCCTGTTCGAGGGCATCTGGGGCACCGACCCGATCTACACCGACCGGCCGGCGTGGCTCACGCAGACCACCGACCTCCTCGGGGCGCGGATCCCGAACGACCGGTTCCTGCTCATCGCCTGCGCGGTACTCGTGCTCGGCGGAATCGTGCTCTTCCTGAAGAGGACCCGGTACGGCCTCATCATCCGCGCCGGCGTCGAGAACCGGCACATGGTCACCGCGCTCGGCATCGACGTGCGCCGCTCGTTCACGCTCGTCTTCGCGATCGGCGGCGCCGCCGCCGGGCTCGGCGGAGTCCTGGCATCCGTCTACTACGGGTACGTCTCGGCGCACCTCGGGTCGGTGCTGCTCATCTTCGCGTTCATCGTGACCGTCATCGGCGGCCTCGGCTCGCTCACGGGCGCCGCGATCGCCTCGGTGCTCGTGGCGGTGCTGCAGCAGTTCGCGAACTTCTACCTCGGCGGCACCGGCGACCTCGTGGTCGTCGTGCTCCTCGCCGCCGTCCTGCTCATCCGCCCGCGTGGACTCATGGGGAAGGCCGCATGAACCGTCTCATGACCGCCAAGTCGCTCCGCCTCGTCATCGGCGGCGTCCTGCTCGTCGTGGCGCTCGCGATACTGCCGCTGCTCGCGATCGACATCCCGGGCGTCCTGCCCGGGCCGACCTACACGCCGGGCACGCTGCAGCTGCTCGCGTTCGCGCTGCTGATCGCCGCGCTCGCGCTCACCTACCGCATCATGTTCGGCCTCGCCGGCCTCCTCTCGTTCGGCCACGCGCTGTTCTTCGCCGCGGGCGCCTACGGGCTCGCGATGACGCTCGAGGCGTTCGGACCGGCGGAATGGCCGAGCGCGCTGGTCTTCACCGTCGCGATCGCCGCTACGCTGGTGCTCGGCTTCGTGCTCGCCGCGACCGTCGGGGCGCTCGCCCTCCGGGTCACGGGGATCTCGTTCGCGATGGTGACGCTCGCGTTCGCGCAGGCCGGGTCGGTGCTGATCCGCCGGAACCCGGGCAGCGCGACCGGCGGCGACGAGGGCCTCGCCCTCGACACCGCGCACGTCCCGCCGGAGTTCGTCGGCGTGGTCGACACGCGCAACCTCTACTGGCTCGCGCTCGGCATCCTGGTCCTCGTGTACCTCATCGTGCTGTGGGTCGAGAAGAGCCGCGCCGGCCATGTCGCCGAGGCGATCCGCGAGAACGAGCTGCGCGTGCGCGTCATCGGCATCCGGCCCTACAACGTGAAGCTGCTGGTGTTCATCGCGGCCTCGGTGCTCGCCTCGGTCGCGGGCATGGGCTACCTCCTCCTGCAGTCCGGCGCGGCACCGCGCATCGCGACGGCCGACTTCACCCTGACGCTCCTCGTGATCGTCGTGCTCGGCGGCGCGGGCGCTCGATGGGGCGCGATGGTGGGCGGTATCGTCTACACGCTGCTCGACCAGCGCCTCACGGCGCTCGCCGGGTCGGACGCGATCGCCGCCCTGCCCGACATCCTCCGGGTCCCGCTGTCCGAGCCGCTCTTCATCCTGGGGACGCTGTTCGTCCTCGTGGTGCTGTTCCTCCCGGGGGGCATCGCCGGGCTGCCCGCCCGCATCGCCACCGGCCGGAAGCAGCACCCGGTCGAGCCGGAGGAGGCGGTCGATGCCTGAGGGAGCCTGCACGCTGGGCCGCTGGACCTCCGACCGGGCCCGGACGGCGCCTGACGCGATCGCGATCGACGACCGCGGGGTCGCGATCACCTACCGCGAGCTCGACGAGCGCGCCGATCGGCTGGCCGCCGCGTTCCGCGCCGCGGGCTACGCGATCGGCGACCGCGTCGCGACGATCACGGGCAACAGCGCCGACCACGTCGTGCTGTTCTTCGCGTGCGCGAAGGCGGGGCTCGTGCTCGTGCCGCTGTCGTGGCGGCTGTCGCCGCGCGAGCTGTCCGAGCAGCTCGAGATCGCCGACCCGGTGCTCCTCCTCGTCGAGGACGAGTTCCAGACGCTCTCGCGGGCGACGCTCGGCCTGGTCGCGCGGCGGATCCCGGTCGCGGCGCTCGGCGCCCACGGCGTGGAGCAGCGGGTGCCGCACCCCGGCGCTCGCGGCGAGGCGCCGGCCACTCGGACCGACGTGCGCGACGACGACACGCTGCTCATCGTGTTCACCTCGGGCACCACGTCCCGCCCCAAGGGCGCGATGCTCACGCATGCGAACTGCTTCTGGACGAACCTGTCGCTCTCGAAGACCATCGCGATCGGCGAGCACGACGTCGTGCTCGCCGTCATGCCCCAGTTCCACGTCGGCGGATGGAACATCCAGCCGCTGCTCGCCTGGTGGTCCGGCGCCACCGTCGTGCTCGAGCGGACGTTCGACCCGGGCCGCGTGCTGCGACTCCTCGCCGAGCGCGCCATCACGACCATGATGGGCGTGCCGGCGAACTACCTGTTCCTCGCGCAGCATCCCGACTTCGCGCACACCGACCTCTCGCGCCTCGGCCACGCCGTCGTCGGCGGCGCGCCGATGCCGCCCGCGCTCCTGCGCACCTGGCACGCCCGGGGCGTCGCCCTCGCGCAGGGCTACGGCCTCACCGAGGCGTCCCCGAACGTGCTGTGCCTGCCCGACCGCGAGGCGCGCGAGCGCGTCGGGTCGGCGGGCCTGCCGTACGCCCACGTCGACGTCGAGGTCGCCGATCCGGCGACCGGCGAGCTCCTGGAGGGTGCCGCCGAGGGCGAACTGCTGGTCTCGGGGCCGGGCGTGTTCGCCGGCTACTTCCGCGACCCGGATGCCACGGCCGCGGCCCTCCGCGACGGCCGGCTGCACACCGGCGACCTCGTGCGCCGCGACGAGGACGGCTACTTCACGATCGTCGACCGGCTGACCGACGTGTACATCTCGGGCGGCGAGGGCGTCTCGCCCGCCGAGGTCGAGTCGGTGCTCATCGCGCACCCGGCGGTCGCCGACGTCGCGGTCGTCGGCGTGCCCGACGAGCGGTGGGGCGAGGTCGGCTCGGCCTGGGTCGTGCTCCGGCCGGGTGCGATCACGGATGCCGACGAGCTCGCCGAGTTCGCCAGGGCGTCGCTCGCGGGCTACAAGGTCCCGCGCGACATCCGCTTCATCGACGAGATCCCGCGCTCGACGGCGGCGAAGACGCTCCGGCGCGTGCTCGCCGAGCGAGCGGCGCGCCTCCGGGCGGCCGAGGCCGACGCCGCCGAGGGGGTGGACGCGTGAGCGCCGCACCGCGCACCGCGCGCGGCGAGCAGACGCGGCGTCGGATCCTCGAGGCGGCCGAGCACGTCTTCGCCGAGCACGGGTACACCGAGTCGTCCGTCTCGCGCATCACCGAGCGCGCGGGCGTCGGGCAGGGCACGTTCTACCTGTACTTCGACTCGAAGCTCGACGTGTTCGACGAGCTCGTGGAGGACCTGAACCACCGCGTGCGCCAGGCGATGAGCGAGGGCGCGCGCGGCGCGACCACCCGCCTCGAGGCCGAGCGCGAGGGCTTCGCCGCCTTCTTCCGGTTCACGGCCGAGCATCCGGCGCTGTACCGGGTGGTCCGCGAGGCGGAGTTCGTCTCGCCCGGAGCGCTGCGCCTGCACTACACGCGCATCGTCGAGGGCTACATCGACGGGCTGCGGCAGGCGCAGCAGGGCGGCGAGATCTCGGACATCGACCCGACCGTGGCCGCGTGGGCGCTCATGGGCATCGGCGAGATGATCGGCATGCGCTGGGTGCTCTGGGGCAACGGCGCGGGCGGGGCCGGCGACGACGCCGACCCGACGGCGTCGGGCACCGACGCGGTCCCCGAGCACGTGCTCGACGAGATGATGCGATTCATCGGCGGCGCCCTCGGGAGGGGCGACCGCCGCAGCGAAGGGGAGGACTCATGACCGGACTGTCGGGATCGACCGCGCTGGCCGGACGGCGCGCGATCGTCACCGGAGGAGCGAGCGGGATCGGCCTGGCATGCGCGGAGGCGTTCGCCGAGGCGGGTGCGCACGTGACGATCGCCGACCTCGACGGCGAGGCGGCCGCTGCCGTGGCCGAGCGCATCGGGGGCGAGGCGTGGCAGGTCGACCTGGGCGACACCGCGGCGCTCGCCGACCTCGCCCTGGACGTCGACATCCTGGTCAACAACGCGGGCATCCAGCACGTGCGCCCGATCGAGCAGTTCGAGCCCGAGCGGTTCTCGCTGATCCTGCGGATCATGCTCGAGGCGCCGTTCCTGCTCGTCCGCGCCGCCCTTCCCGGCATGTACGAGCGCGGCTGGGGCCGCGTGATCAACCTCTCGAGCGTGCACGGGCTGCGTGCCTCCCCGTTCAAGTCGGCCTACGTCGCCGCGAAGCACGGGCTCGAGGGGCTCTCGAAGGTCACGGCGCTCGAGGGCGGCCCCCACGGCGTCACCTCGAACTGCGTGAACCCCGGCTACGTGCGCACGCCCCTCGTCGAGAAGCAGGTCGCCGACCAGGCGAAGGTCCACGGGATCCCCGAGGAGGACGTCGTGGAGAAGGTCATGCTGACCGAGTCCGCGATCAAGCGGCTCGTCGAGCCCGCCGAGGTGGCGAGCCTCGTCGGCTGGCTGGCGAGCGACGACGCCCGCATGGTCACGGGGGCCAGTTACACGATGGACGGCGGATGGAGCGCCCGATGACCGGCGCGGGGTCCTCCGTCCCGGTGCCCTGCTCGGCACCGGTCCGCGGCGGCGAGCTCGCCGGCGGGCAGTGGCGAGCGGATGCCGCGGGCACGCCGGTGCTCGCCGTCCACGGCATCACCGCGAGCCACCGGGCGTGGCACCACGTCGCCGACGCGCTGCCCGGTCGCCGGATCGTCGCTCCCGACCTCCGGGGCCGTGGCCGGTCCGCGGACCTGCCGGGCCCGTGGTCGCTGCGCGACCACGCCGACGACCAGGTGCGCCTGCTCGACGCGCTCGGCATCGACCGCGCGTTCGTCGTCGGCCACTCGATGGGCGCGTTCGTGACGGTGCGCCTCGCCGCCGCGCACCCCGACCGGGTCGCGGGCGTCGCGCTCGTCGACGGCGGGCTGCCCATCCCGCATCCGGAGGGCCTGCCGCCCGAGGAGGTCGCCGCGGCCGTGCTCGGGCCCGCGATCGCCCGGCTCGAGATGCGCTTCGCCGACGGCGCCGCGTACGACGAGTTCTGGAAGGCCCATCCGGCCATCGGTCCCGCGTGGGACGAGCGCGTCGCCGACTACGTCGCCTACGACCTCGTGGGCACGGCGCCCGAGCTCCGCTCGTCGTCGGTCGCGGCTGCCGTCGGCCAGAACGTGCTCGAGCTCGACGGCGGCGACGGCTACGTCGACGACCTCCTCGCGCTTCCGGCACCGGTCGACTTCCTCCGCGCCGAGCGCGGACTCCTCGACCAGCCCGAAGCCCTGTACGCTCGCCAGCGGGTGGCGGCGTTCGCAGAACGAATGCCGGCGCTCCGCGTCACCGAGGTCGCGGGGCTCAACCACTACACGATCGTCATGACGGATGCCGGTGCGGCGCAGGTCGCCGCGGTGGTCGCGCCGAGGCTCGCCGAAGCCGATGCCGCGGCATCCGTCGGACATCGCTGACGCGAACGCCGTCACTGACAAGGAGGTCACACGATGACATTGGACAAGACCGTCGGATCGGCCGCGGAGGCGGTGGCCGACATCCCGGACGGCGCGTCGCTCGCCGTGGGCGGGTTCGGGCTCTGCGGGATCCCCATGGTGCTGATCCAGGCGCTGCTGGAGCGCCAGGTGGGCGGCCTGTCGGTCGTCTCGAACAACTGCGGCGTCGATGACTGGGGGCTCGGGGTGCTGCTCGGTGCGGGCCTGATCCGGAAGATGACCTCGTCGTACGTGGGCGAGAACAAGGAGTTCGAGCGGCAGTACCTCTCGGGCGAGCTCGAGCTGGAGCTGACCCCGCAGGGCACGCTCGCCGAGAAGCTGCGTGCAGGCGGTGCCGGCATCGCGGGGTTCTTCACGCAGACCGGCGTCGGCACGCAGGTCGCCGAGGGCGGCCTGCCGCAGAAGTACGCCGCCGACGGGTCGGTCGCGATCGCGTCGAGGGCGAAGCCCGTGCAGACGTTCACGATGCGCGGCGAGGAGCACGAGTTCGTGCTCGAGGAGGCCATCACGACCGATTTCGCGCTCGTGCACGCGCTGAAGGGCGACCGGCACGGCAACCTCGTCTTCGACAAGTCGGCCCGGAACTTCTCGCCGCTGTGCGCGATGGCCGGCCGGATCTGCATCGCCGAGGTGGAGGAGCTCGTCGAGCCCGGCGAGATCGACGCCGACGCCGTGCACCTGCCCGGCATCTTCGTCGACCGCATCGTCGAGGTGGGTCGCGACGTCGAGAAGCGGATCGAACGCCGCACCGTGCGCCAGACCGGCGAGACAGCAGAGGGGAACTGACCATGGCGCTCACCCGCCTCGAGATGGCCGCGCGCGCGGCGAAGGAGCTCGCCGACGGCTCGTACGTGAACCTCGGCATCGGCCTGCCGACGCTCGTGCCGAACTACGTGCCCGACGGCGTGACCGTGGTGCTGCAGTCGGAGAACGGCATCCTCGGCGTCGGCCCGTACCCGACCGAGGACCAGGTCGATCCCGACCTCATCAACGCCGGCAAGGAGACCGTGACGGTGCTCCCCGGTGCGGCGTACTTCGACTCGGCGACGAGCTTCGGCATGATCCGCGGCGGCAAGGTCGACGCGGCCATCCTCGGTGCGATGCAGGTGTCGAAGGACGGGGACCTGGCGAACTGGATGATCCCCGGGAAGATGGTCAAGGGCCCGGGCGGGGCGATGGACCTCGTGCACGGCGCGCGGAAGCGGATCGTGCTGATGGAGCACGTCGCCAAGGACGGATCGCCGAAGATCGTCGACTCGTGCTCGCTGCCCCTGACCGGCAAGGGCGTCGTCGACCGGATCATCACCGACCTCGCCGTCATCGACGTGACCCCCGACGGGCTGAAGCTCGTCGAACTCGCGCCCGGCGTGAGCGTCGACGAGGTCGTCGCCGCCACCGAACCGCCACTCGACACCTCCGGCGTCGCCGCCCTGGTGGTCGAGTAGGCCCGCCGACCGCTCCCGTCGGTCGAGTAGGCCCGCCAGGGCCGTATCGAGACCCCCTCCGCGAAAGGACCCCGTCATGGTCGACCACATCCTCCCCGGCATCGTCGCGCACGAGCTCGCGACGCCGCGCTACACCGCGCAGGTGCTCGAGCGTCCCGCCGCGGACGCCGGGCACCCGCGCGCGACCGTGCTGTTCGTGCACGGCAACGTGTCGTCGTCGCTGTTCTGGCAGCCGACGATGCTCGCCCTGCCGGCGGACGTCCGCGCGCTCGCCGTCGACCTGCGCGGCTTCGGCGGCAGCGAGGTCCGCCCGGTCGACGCGACCCGCGGCCTCGGCGACTACGCCGAGGACGTCGCGGCGGTGGTCGACGCCCTCGGGCTCGACGAGGTGCACCTCGTCGGCTGGAGCATGGGCGGCGGGGTCGTGATGCAGGCGCTCATCGAGCACGAGCTGCCCGTGGCATCCGTCACGCTCGTGAACCCCGTGTCGCCGTACGGCTTCGGGGCGACGGATGCCGAGGGCCGGCTGCTCACGCCGGATGCGGCGGGCTCGGGCGGCGGGGGAGCGAACCCCGACTTCATCGCGCGGCTGCAGGGCGGCGACCGGACCGCCGACGCACCGTCGTCGCCGCGCTCGGTGTACCTCGGCACGTACGTGACGCCCGGGTTCGCCTCCGAGCACGACGACCGCTGGGTCGAGTCGATGCTGACCACCGCGATCGGCGAGGACAACTACCCGGGCGACGCGCAGCCGTCGGAGAACTGGCCGGGCTTCGCGCCGGGTACGCGCGGCGTACTCAACACCATGGCGCCGACGGTGTTCGACGTGAGCGGCATCGTCGACCTGGAGGCCAAGCCGCCGATCCTGTGGATCCGCGGCGCCAACGACGTGATCGTGTCCGACACGTCGCTCTTCGACCTCAACCACCTCGGCGCGCTCGGCGTGATCCCCGGCTGGCCCGGCGCGGACGTCGCGCCCGCCCAGCCGATGGTCGCCCAGACCCGCGCGGTGCTCGAGGCCTACGCCGAGCGGGGCGGAACGTGCCGCGAGGCGGTCTTCGCGGCGAGCGGGCATTCGCCGCTCCTCGAGGAGCCCGAGCGCTTCGTCGCCGAGCTCGTCGCGCAGGTCCTCGGGGAGGGCGGGGACGCAGCCTGAGACATCCGTTCGATGGAGGCCCCGCCCAGCGGCCCGGCCGTAGACTCGGAGTCGTGCCTGCAGTGAATCTCGGAATGCCGAAGGTCCCCGAAGTCCTCGCGCCGCGTCGGAAGTCGCGTCAGATCAAGGTCGGCAAGGTGCTCGTCGGCGGCGACGCGCCGGTCAGCGTGCAGTCGATGACGACGACGCCCACGCCGAACATCAACGCGACCCTGCAGCAGATCGCCGAGCTCACCGCCTCGGGCTGCGACATCGTGCGTGTCGCGGTGCCGAGCCGCGACGACGCCGAGGCGCTGCCGATCATCGCGAAGAAGAGCCAGATACCGGTCATCGCCGACATCCACTTCCAGCCGAACTACGTCTACGCGGCGATCGACGCGGGCTGCGCGGCCGTGCGGGTGAACCCGGGCAACATCCGCAAGTTCGACGATCAGGTCGCCGAGATCGCGCGTCGCGCGAAGGCGGCGGATGTCTCCATCCGCATCGGCGTGAACGCGGGCTCGCTCGACCCGCGCCTCCTCGAGAAGTACGGCAAGGCGACGCCCGAGGCGCTCGTCGAGTCGGCGGTCTGGGAGGCGAGCCTCTTCGAGGAGCACGACTTCCACGACTTCAAGATCTCGGTCAAGCACAACGACCCGATCGTGATGGTGAAGGCGTACCGCCTGCTCGCCGAGCAGGGGGACTGGCCGCTCCACCTGGGCGTCACCGAGGCCGGCCCCGCGTTCCAGGGCACGATCAAGTCGGCGACGGCGTTCGGCATCCTGTTGTCCGAGGGCATCGGCGACACCATCCGCGTCTCGCTGTCGGCCCCGCCGGTCGAGGAGGTCAAGGTCGGCCTGCAGATCCTGCAGTCGCTGAACCTCCGCGAGCGCAAGCTCGAGATCGTCTCGTGCCCGTCGTGCGGCCGCGCCCAGGTGGATGTCTACAAGCTCGCGAACGACGTCACCGACGGGCTCGAGGGCATGAGCGTGCCGCTGCGCGTCGCCGTCATGGGCTGCGTCGTGAACGGCCCCGGCGAGGCGCGCGAGGCCGACCTCGGTGTGGCTTCCGGCAACGGCAAGGGCCAGATCTTCGTCAAGGGCGAGGTCATCAAGACCGTCCCCGAGGCCGAGATCGTCGAGACGCTCATCGCCGAGGCCAACCGCATCGCGGGCGAGATGGGCGCCGACGCGCCGGTCGGCGCGCCGACGGTCGTCACCCCCTAGGCGGGCGGATGCCTCGCGCCCTGTCGGCGGGTCGCCGCCGGGGGTAGTGTGGCCGCCACGAGCGCCGGGGGAGGCGCTCCTGAAGGGCGGGGCACGATGAGCGGCGACGGTTACGAGTATCCCGACGAGGCCGGCTACCCGGACGGCATGGGGACCCTGCACGAGGGCACCGACGAGGCGGCGAAGCCCGAGGCGGATGCGGCCGACGCGGCGGCGGAGGACCTCGAGGCCTTCGCCATGGAGGACGAACGGGACGTCGAGGGCGACTGACCCCAGTTCAGGGGATTCCCGTAGTCGGCCGCTCCGTCGAGGGCGTAACGTGACGCCTGCGCGCCGGGGGACGCGCAGCACACTCCGGATGCGTGGACTGATCGAGCGCCGTCGAGGACGGCCCTACGAACGGAGTACAGCCATGCCCATCGAGAGTGTGCGGCCGAGGTCCCGTCTGGGACTCGGGTGCGCCGTGATCGCGACGACGCTCGCGTTGTCGTTCGCTCCGCTCACCGCGTACGCGGATGAGGCGGCCCCGACCGAGCCCGCAGCCGAGGCGACGACCGCCGAGTCGACGGCTCCCGAGTCGGGCGGCACCGTGCCGGCCGAGCCGGAGGCCGTCACGCCTGAGGCCGAGCCCGCTCCGGTCGAGCCCGCTCCGGCCGAGCCCGCTCCGGCCGAGCCCGCGCCGGCGGAGCCCGCTCCGGCCGAGCCGGCGCCCGCGCCCGCCGAACCGGCCGCGCCGGTCGAGGTCGTCGTCGCCGAGGAGGACGCCTCCGTCGAGGAGACGCTCGCCGAGGAGGTCGACGAACCGCTCGTGACGCTCTTCGCAGCGGAGTCCGGGGCGGAGAGCGCGGCCGCGCTCGAAGCGGCCGCGGTCCCCGCGCCGGGCGACCCGTGCTACCCGGCCGTCTGCATCACGAACGGCACGATCCTGCTCGCGGTCAACCCCACGGGCGAGCTGAACACCGACGACGCCACGGGTTCGCCCGCCGGCCCCGGCGATGCCGGGCTCGCGTACCTGCCGACCGGAAGCGACTCGACCTCGCCCGGTTGCCTGTGCGAGGGCTGGGGCGTCGGCGATCCGGCCAGCGGGGTCTGGGGTGGCGCGAACCTCGCCTCGGAGGGCCCGGGTGGGACGAACCTCGTCCTCGAGTCGTTCGAGTACACGGGGTCGACGGCCAAGTCGGTCGTGGTCGTCGTGGACGACAGCGACGCACCGGTGTTCCGGGTGACGCACGAGTACGTGCCGTCGACGGCCACCCCGAACCTGTACCAGGTGAACGTCACGATCGAGAACCTCTCGGGCGAGGCGATCGCGACGGTGCAGTACCGCCGAGTCATGGACTGGGACATCGAGCCCACCGCGTTCGACGAGTTCGTCACGATCGACGGCGGCAGTGCGAGCGCGCTGTTCTACACGAGCGACGACGGGTTCGCGAGCCCGAATCCGCTGTCCGGACCCGCGTCGATCCTGTTCGAGGGCGACGCGGTCGACTCCGGCCCGGACGACCACGGCGCGCTGTTCGACTTCGCCTTCGGGCCGTTGGGGATCGGCGGAAGCCTGAGCTTCGTCATCTTCTACGGCGCGGCAGCGACCGAGGCCGAGGCGATCGCCGCGCTCGCCGCCGTCGGTGCCGAGGCGTACTCGTTCGGACAGACCTCGAGCGACCCGAAGGGCGGAACGCCGAACACGTTCATCTTCGCGTTCGGGAAGGTCGGCGGTGCGCCGATCTTCGGCGAGCCCGGTGGCCCGGAGGAGCCCGAGCCCGGGCCCGGCTCCTCGCCGGCGAGCGACGGCGGCACGCCCGTGACCGTCGCCGCGGCCTCCACCTCCGGTGGCGTGGGCGCTTCGCTCGCGTCCACGGGCACCGACACGGCGCCCGCCCTGTGGATCGCCGTGTGGGCGCTCCTCGCCGGTGCGGCGGCGATCATCGTCGCCCGCGTCGCGGCGCGTCGCGCGGACTGAGATCCGATCCGACCGGCGGGGCGCGTCAGGCGCCCCGCCGGTTCCGCGTCCGCACCCTGCATAGAATCGTCGGGTGCCCACACGCCTGACGAACTTCTTCCTCCGCACGCTCCGAGAGGACCCCGCCGACGCCGAGGTGGCGAGCCACAAGCTGCTCGTCCGCGCCGGCTACATCCGGCGCCAGGCGCCGGGCGTCTTCGCGTGGCTGCCGCTCGGCCTCCGCGTCAAGGCGAAGATCGAGCGCGTCGTGCGCGAGGAGATGGAGGCCGCCGGCGCGCACGAGGTGCACTTCCCGGCGCTGCTGCCGCGCGAGCCCTACGAGCAGACCGGCCGCTGGACCGAGTACGGCGACGCGCTGTTCCGGCTGAAGGACCGCAAGGAGGCCGACTACCTCCTCGCTCCGACGCACGAGGAGGTCTTCACGCTGCTGGTGAAGGACCTGTACTCGTCGTACAAGGAGCTGCCGCTCACGATCTACCAGATCCAGGACAAGTACCGCGACGAGGCGCGGCCGCGAGCGGGCCTCCTGCGGGGGCGCGAGTTCACCATGAAGGACGCCTACTCGTTCGACGTGAGCGACGAGGGCCTCGACGCCTCCTACCAGGCGCAGCGCGACGCCTACGAGCGCATCTTCACGAGGCTCGGCCTCGACTACGTGATCGTGAAGGCGGATGCCGGCGCCATGGGCGGCTCCAAGAGCGAGGAGTTCCTGCACCCGACCCCCGTCGGCGAGGACACGTTCGTCCGCTCGGCGGGCGGCTACGCGGCCAACGTCGAGGCGTTCACCACGACCCCGCCCGAGCCGATCCCGTTCGACGGGCTCCCGGCGGCGGAGGTGCTCGACTCGCCGAACACGCCCACGATCGCGACCCTCGTCGACCTCGCGAACCTCGAGTACCCGCGACCCGACGGTCGCGACTGGACCGCCGCCGACACCCTGAAGAACGTCGTGCTCGCGCTCACGCACCCCGACCACTCGCGGGAGATCGTCGTCGTCGGCATCCCCGGGGACCGCGAGGTCGACGCCAAGCGCGTCGAGGTCGCGTTCGCACCGGCCGAGGTCGAGGCGGCGACCGAGCAGGACTTCGCGAGGAACCCGGGCCTCGTCAAGGGCTACATCGGCCCGTGGTCGCCCGGGGGCGCCGTGCTCGGCGCCGAGTCGTCGACCGGCATCCGCTACCTCGTCGACCCCCGCGTCGTCGACGGCACCGAGTGGATCACGGGCGCCAATCTCGACGAGAAGCACGTGTTCGGGCTCGTCGCGGGACGCGACTTCGTCGCCGACGGGACGATCGAGGCGGCGAACGTGCGCGAGGGCGACCCGGCACCGGACGGCTCGGGGCCCGTGGAGCTCGCGCGCGGCATGGAGATCGGCCACGTGTTCCAGCTCGGCCGCAAGTACGCCGAGGCGCTCGGCCTCAAGGTGCTCGACGAGAACGGCAAGCTCGCGACCGTGACCATGGGCTCCTACGGCATCGGCGTGACGCGGATCCTCGCGATCATCGCCGAGCTGCACAACGACGACAAGGGGCTGGTGTGGCCCGCGGCGGTCGCGCCGTTCGACGTCCACGTGCTCGCGACCGGGAAGGACCAGGCGGCGTTCGACGCGGCCGAGCGGGTCGTCGCCGACCTCGAGGCCGCCGGCCTCGACGTGCTCTTCGACGACCGGCCCAAGCTCTCGCCGGGCGTGAAGTTCGCCGACGCCGAGCTCATCGGCGTGCCGACCATCGTGATCGCCGGGCGCGGCGTCGCCGACGGCGTCGTCGAGGTCTGGGACCGCGCGACGGGCGCGCGCACGAGCGTGCCGATCGACGGCGTGCGCGAGGCGCTGGGGCGCTGAGTCCCGACTGACGCGGCGAGGGCCGGCGCGGATGCTCCGCACCGGCCCTCGCGCTCAGCGCGCCCGTCTCACATGCGCGCGTACTTGGCGCGGGCGAAGCAGTAGGCGCCGTACACGATGAGCCCGGCCCCGACGAGCCAGAGCAGGACCGTCCCGAAGGGCAGGTCGGCGAGGCTCTTCAATGCGGCGTCGAGCCCGCCGGCCTTCTCCGGGTCGTTCGTCAGCGAGGCGACGATCCAGAGCACGCCGACGACGCCGACGGCGATCCCCTTCGCGACGTAGCCGACCGTGCCGAGCGTGAGGACGCCCTTCCGCACCGGGTCGCCCGGCAGCGACAGGTGCTTCGCGAAGCGCTGCGTCGCGCCGCGGTAGACGAACGCGATGCCCACACCGAGGATGACCAGCCCGACCAGGACGAGCAGGACGACCCCGCCCGGCGCGGCGAGGAGCTGCGCGCTCAGCGACTGCGACGACTGGTCGGAGTCGGAACGCCCGCCGAGCGCGTACACGAGCGACGTGACGCCGATCGAGACGTAGGCGATCGCCGTGCCGACGTACTTGACGCGGTGACCCCACTTCTTCTTCGTGTCGGGATCGCGCTCGAGGAACGCCTCGGTGACCTGCCAGATCGCGAGCGCGAAGAGGCCGAGCGCGATGACCCAGAGCAGCACCACGCCGAAGGGCAGGCTCGCCAGTTGCTGCATCGCCCCGCTCTGGTCCGCCTCGCCGCCGGCGCCCTGCGCGACCGAGATCGCGAGGCCGCCGATCACGATGTGCACGATCCCGAGCACGACGAAGCCGACGCGCGCGGCGATCTCGAAGGCACGGGAGTTCTGCGCCGCGCTGGCCGCGGCCTTGCCGGTATCGGTCATCATCCGCACAGCGTAGCGACGGCCGCGCCCTGGGCGGCAGGTCGGCGCCCGTGGTTGCGCCCGGCGGATCGGGAGTGGTATCCGCCCGCGCGAATCGTCCCCGGGAGCCGATTCCAGCGGCGTCCGTCCGCCGTTCACCCCGCGGTCGCCGCCATGTCGTCGGCCGGTCATCCTGGCGCGACAGGCTCGGCGCGTCCGTCCGGGTCGACGCGCGGGCGTCCGCGCACTGAACGAGGAGCTTCCATGACCATTCCCGAACTCCGTCTCACGCCGGTCTCCCACGCGATCGGCAAGCGGTCGCCGGTGACCTGCCGCCTGAAGTGCGCCGACGCGTGCCTCGGCCCCGAGTGCAACACGTCGTCCAACGCCCACTTCCGCGACATCGCGTCGCAGGCGATCTCCCGCCGCTCGGTGCTCGGGCTCGGCGTCGCAGGGGCCGTCGGCCTCGTGGTCGGCGGTGCCGCCGGCGGCGGCGCCGCTCCCGCGTTCGCCGCGAAGCCGGGGACCGCCGGACTCGCGTTCACCCCGATCGCGCCCGTCGACCGGACCGTCGACGCGTTCACCGTCCCGGTGGGCTACCGCTGGCAGCCGATCATCCGGTGGGGCGACCCGCTGTTCTCGTCCGTGCCCGCGTTCGACTTCGACCACCAGACCGCGCAGGCGCAGGCCGGGCAGTTCGGCTACAACAACGACTACCTCGACATCATCGCCGACCCGAGCGGCAAGACGGGCGTGCTCGTCACCAACCACGAGTACGTGAACCCCGACCTCATGTTCACCGCGACGACGGACCCGGAGGAGCGCCGCCGCCGCGGCGAGATCTACAAGGCGGCGATGGGCATGGCCGTCGTCGAGGTGAAGCGTCGTCGTGTGGGCGACCCGTGGGAGTACGTCGTCGACGGCGAGCGCAGCCGCCGCGTCACCGTCGAGTCCACCTTCGAGCTCACCGGTCCGGCAGCCGGCTCCGACCTCGTGAAGACCGCCGCCGACCCCGAGGGGCGCTGGGTGAAGGGCACCCTCGGCAACTGCGCCGGCGGCACGACGCCCTGGGGCACGGTGCTCTCGGGTGAGGAGAACTTCAACGGCTACTTCGCGTGGGCGGCCGACACCGCCGAGCAGCAGCGCTACAGCGCCGGCTCGACCACGTCGACCGAGACCGGCTGGGAGCAGTACGACGAGCGGTTCGACGCGCACAGCCCGGGCTACGTCAACGAGCCGAACCGCTTCGGGTACATCGTCGAGATCGACCCGAGCGACCCGACGTCGACGCCGAAGAAGCACACCGCGATGGGCCGCTTCAAGCACGAGGGCGCGAACGTCACCATCGCCGAGGACGGCCGGGTCGTGGCCTACATGGGCGACGACGAGCGCAACGACTACCTGTACAAGTTCGTCTCCAAGGGGCGCTACACCGCGGCGACCTCGACGGGCGCGCGCAGGAAGAACATGCGGCTCCTCAGCGAGGGCGACCTGTTCGTCGCGCGCTTCTCGGGCAACTCGCCCGCGGCGGAGATCACCGGAACCGGCGCGATGCCCTCCGACGGGGCCTTCGACGGCACCGGCGAGTGGATCGCGCTCACGCGCGGGGGTGAGAGCGTCGTCCCGGGCATGACGACCGAGCAGGTCCTCGTCTACACCCGCCTCGCCGCCGACCTCATGGGCGCCACGAAGATGGACCGTCCGGAGGACGTCGAGCCGAACCCGCACACCGGCAAGGTGTACCTCGCGCTGACCAACAACAGCCGTCGCACCGTGGCCACGCTCGACGAGGTCAACCCGATCACCGGCAACCGCTACGGCCACGTCGTCGAGCTCACCGAGACGTCGGGGCAGGCCGGCGAGACCTTCGGCTGGAGCATCCTGCTGCTCTGCGGCGACCCGGCCGTGACCGACTACACGTACTTCGCCGGCTTCCCGAAGGAGCTCGTGTCGCCGATCTCGTGCCCCGACAACGTCGCGTTCGACTCCGAGGGCAACCTCTGGATCTCGACCGACGGCGCGCCGAGCACCATCGGCTACAACGACGGACTCTTCCGGGTGCCGCTCGAGGGCGACCAGCGCGGCAACGTCCAGCAGTTCCTGTCGGTCCCGCGCGAGGCCGAGACGTGCGGCCCGGTGATCCACGACCGCGAGGGCCTGGTGTTCGTCGCGGTCCAGCACCCCGGCGAGAACGGTGCGGTCGGCGCGCAGACGTCCTACTTCCCCGACTACGTCGCGTCGCACTCGGGCGACAAGGTCGCGGCGCCGCGCCCGTCGGTCGTGCAGGTCTGGAAGGGCTGAGCGGCCCGGTCAGGGGCGGGTGACGGATGCCGCGGCATCCGTCACCCGCCCCTCGCCCGTCACGACAGCGCGACCGCCTTGGCCGCCCGCTCGCCCGACTCGACCGCGCCGTTCAGGAAGCCGAAGTAGTAGACGCTCGTGTGCTCGCCCGCGAAGTGCACGTTGCCCTCGGGCACCGCGGCGACGCCGAAGAGCTCGGTGTACTGTCCGGGGCGCTGGCACGTGTACGCGCCCTTCGACCACGGGTGCGCCCACCAGAAGTCGCGATAGGAACGACCCGTGTACGCCGCGGTCACCCCGGGGAAGATCGGCTCGAGCTGCGCGAGGTACGCGTTCACCTGCGCGGCGGGGGCGACGCCGAAGGGATCGCCCTTCCACGCCTTGACCTGGTCGCCGGACGGGAAGAAGTTGAACACGCCCGCGGGCAGCGGCTGGTCGGCCGTGTCGTCCCAGCCGCACTGGAAGCCCCCCTTGTTCGTGTACGTCGCGCCGCCGTAGCCCTGCTCGACCCACGGCCGACGCGAGAGCTCGACGTGGATCTTCGAGTTCGCGCCGAGGCCGACCTCGGCGATCGCGCGGCGCTTCAGCGCCGAGAAGCCCGACTGCGAGAGGTCGCAGTCCTTCAGCGTCGTGAACGGCAGCGCGAGGATCGCGCGGTCGGCGACGACGTCGACGGTGGAGTTGCCCGAGCGGAAGCTCAGCCGCACGGTGCCGTCCGCGAGCTGCGCGACGGCGACGAGACGGCGGCCGTACTGCACCGTGCCGGCCGGGAGCTGGTCGATCATGCGCGAGACCAGCAGGTCGTTGCCGCCGCGCACGGTGTACTTCTCGTCCGCGCCGTTCACGGGCGAGAGGCTGTTCTGCGAGTTCCAGCCGAGCAGGTACACGAGGTTCAGCGCGGACTGCTCGTGGGGTTCGAGGCCGTACTCGGCCATCACGTTCGACTGCATGAGCTTGGCGAACGGGCTCGCGAGCCCGCCGGGGACCTTCTGCTCCAGCCACTCGTCGACGGTCATGCGGTCGAGCGCGACGCCCGCCGCGGTCTGCGAGTCGTAGGTCTGGCAGTACGGCGCGGCCGCGAGGTCGGACTTGAACGCCTGGTGGACCGCGCCCCAGTCCTCGTTCGCGTCGTCGTACGGGTAGTCGACGCCGTCGATCCAGTACCTGTCCTCCCAGCCCTGGTAGCTGCCGCCGGCCACGACGTCGAGGCTCAGGCCGAGGTTGGAGGCGAGGTTGCGGGTCGCGTTGTGGTCGGTGTTGATGAGCGCTCCGCCGTGCTCGACGACGAAGCCGTTCGAGAAGTGGTCGCGGAGCGACCAGCAGCGGCCGCCGGCCCGGGTGTCCGCCTCGTACACCGTCGAGGCGATGCCCTTGACGCGCCACAGCCAGTGGGCCGCGCGGAGCCCGGCGAGGCCCGCGCCGACGACGGCGACGCGCGGTGCGGTCGGCTTCGCGGCGCTCGCCGCGTGCGCGGGCCCGGCCATCGCCAGTGCGGCTCCGGCGCCGAGTGCGGCGCCCGAGCGGAGCAGCGCGCGGCGCGAGATGCCGCCCGAGCCGGGCGGATCCTCGCCGGCACGGCCGAGCACGTCGTCGACGGGCACGCCCGTGCGCTCGGATTCGGCGTGGGCGCGGAGGATCCGCCCGATGCGCGCCGTGGTGGGGGTGGTGCCCATTCGTCCTGCCATGATGAGAGCCTCGCGATCCGGTGAAGTGGGGAGGAGTGCTGCTTAACATGTTGCGTAGTGTTATTGAGCAGCAATCCATGCGCGGCGTCAACACCCGATCGGGCGAGGGGAGCGATCGACGTGGGCGATGAGGGCGTCGGCGAGCAGGTCCGCCGGTACCGCCGGGCCAGGCGGATGTCGCAGCGCGCGCTCGGCGCGCAGGCCGGCGTCACGTCGGGCTTCCTGAGCCAGCTCGAGACCGGTCGCGCGAACGCGAGCGTCGCCACGCTCCGGCGACTCGCCGACGCGCTCGGCGTCTCCCTCGGCGACCTCGTGGCGCCCGGGCCCGTGCCCGCGGGCCGGGTCGTCCGAGCCGACCGGCGCCGCCGGTTCTCAGCGAGCGACGGCATGGTGAAGTGGTTCCTCACCGAGCCGCCGCACGGCCACGTGGAGATGTACGCGGTCACGATCGAGCCCGGCGGCTCGACCGGCCCCCGGCAGTACCGTCACGGCGACGCGGAGGAGGTGATCCTCGTCATCGCCGGCGCGGTCCGCGTGGAACTCGAGGACGAGGCCTACGACCTCGGCCCGGGCGACAGCATCGTGTTCCCGACCAGCACGCCCCACCGCGTCGCGAACCTCGGCGACGCCGACGCCGAGCTCGTGTGGGTGAACTCGCCGCCGACGCCCGAGTGACCGCTCCGCGGCCCGGTGCGGTCCGGCTCAGTCGTCGTGGTGCAGGTGGTCGCGGTGCTTCTCCGCCTGGTGCGACGCCGTCGACACGTCGATCGGGCCGGTGACCGAGCGCTCGTCGACCCAGCACTCGATGCCCGAGACGTCCGGGAGCAGGTCGCGCGTGAAGACCGGGTCGCGGCCGTGCCGACGCTGGCTCGTGTAGTCGTGCAGGAGCCGGAACGCGATGCCCGAGAGGAGCGCGATCGCGATGAGGTTCACGATCGCCATGAGCCCCATCACCCCGTCGGCGGTGTTCCAGACGAGATCGGAGGCGGCGACCGAGCCGACGAAGATCGCCACGACGACGAGCGACCGGTAGGTCGTGAGCAGCCAGGGCTTCGGCGAGATGAACTCGATGTTCGACTCGCCGTAGTAGTAGTTGCCGAGGATCGAGCTGAACGCGAGCAGGAACACGACGATCGTGAGCAGGATGCTCGCCCACGGGCCGAGGTTGGCGACCATCGCATCCTGCGTGAGGCCGATGCCGCGCTCGGCGGACGCCAGGTCGGGGTTCGACACGAGGATGATGAACGCGGTGATCGTGCACACGAGGAACGTGTCGAAGTAGACGCCGAGGGTCTGGACGAGACCCTGCTTGACCGGGTGCGTGACCGCCGCGCTCGCGCCCGCGTTCGGCGCCGAGCCGAGGCCCGCCTCGTTGGAGAACATGCCGCGCTTGACGCCGGTGAGGATGATCGTGCCGAGCGTCGCGCCGACGACCTCGTTGAAGCCGAAGGCCTCCGTGAAGATCGAGGCGAACACCTCGGGCAGGCGCGTGATGTTCATCGCCACGATGATGAGGCCGACGAGCAGGTACAGCAGCGCCATGAGCGGCACGACCGCCTGCGTGACGTGCGCGATGCGGCGCACGCCGCCGAAGACGACGAGCCCGGTGAGCACCGCGAGCACGGCCCCGGCGACCCAGGCGATCCACTCGCCGCCGCCGTCGGGCGCGACCGCGCCCGTCAGCGACGCGCTGATGGTGTTCGCCTGCAGCGACGAGAACGCGAACGGGAAGCAGACGATGAGGATCACGGCGAAGAGGATGCCGGCCCAGCGCGCCTTGAGCCCCCGCTCGATGTAGTACGCGGGTCCACCGCGGAAGCCGTCCTTGTCGCGGACCTTGAAGAGCTGTCCGAGGCTCGACTCCACGAACGCGGACGCGCCGCCGATGAAGGCCATGAGCCACATCCAGAAGATCGCCCCGGGCCCGCCGATCGCGATCGCCGTGCCGACTCCGGCGATGTTGCCGACGCCGACGCGGGAGGCCGCGGAGATCGTGAACGCCTGGAAGGCGGACACGGACTGCGGCTCGCCGGACTCGTCGCGCGGGGTCTTGTCGGTGAGGGTCCGGAACATCTCGGGGATGAGGCGGAACTGCACGACGCCGGAGCGCACCGTGAAGTAGAGGCCGAGCAGCACCACGACGGGCAGCACGATCCAGGTCCAGAGCGTGTCGCCCGCGGCGAGCACGAGGTCGTTGAGCGCGTCCATCCGCCAAGCATGGCAGGCGAGGCGAGCGTTCCTCGGGAACCCGGACGAATCGGCGTGGTCGGGCGCGGGCGGACCTCGCCGGAGCGCCGACGGAGCCCCCGGCATCCGCTACGCTTGAGTGTTCCGCCCGAGAGGGGGAGGCGGACCGAGAGCTGAATAGAGGAGGCCGTAATGGACATCGACCTCAGCGTGCTCCGCATGATGGAGCGCGAGAAGGAGATCCCGTTCGACGAACTGGTGCAGATCATCGAGCAGGCGATCCTGATGGCCTACCTCAAGCACACCAACCCCGGCCAGCACGGCCACGCGAACCCCAAGGGCGCCCGCGCCCACCTCGATCGCAAGACCGGGCACGTGTCGGTCTTCGTCCCGGAGTACGACGAGGAGGGGAACGTCGTCGGCGAGGCCGAGGACTCCCCGAGCGACTTCGGCCGCATCGCCGCCTTCGCCGCGAAGCAGGTCATCAACCAGCGCCTGCGCGACATCGCCGACGACGCCGTGCTCGGCGAGTTCCGCGGTCGCGAGGGCGACATCGTCGCGGGCGTCATCCAGCAGGGCCCGAACCCGCGCATGGTGCACATCGACCTCGGCACCGTCGAGGCGATCCTGCCGCCCGAGGAGCAGGTGCCCGGCGAGGAGTACCCGCACGGCCAGCGCATCCGCGTCTACGTGACGAGCGTCGCGAAGGGTGCGAAGGGGCCGTCGATCACGGTCTCGCGCACGCACCCCGCGCTCGTCCGCAAGCTCTTCGCGCTCGAGGTGCCCGAGATCGCCTCCGGGGTCGTCGAGATCGTCTCGCTCGCCCGCGAGGCCGGCCACCGCACGAAGATCGCCGTCCGCGCCAACCAGCCGGGCGTGAACGCCAAGGGCGCCTGCATCGGCGAGCTCGGGCAGCGGGTGCGCGCGGTCACGGCCGAACTCGGGAGCGAGAAGATCGACATCGTCGACTGGAACGAGGACCTCTCCACGTTCGTCGCCTCGGCGCTGTCGCCCGCGAAGGTGACGAGCTCGTACGTGATCGACGAGGGCACCCGCGCCGTCCGGGCGCTCGTGCCCGACTACCAGCTCTCGCTCGCCATCGGCAAGGAGGGCCAGAACGCCCGCCTCGCCGCCAAGCTCACCGGCGCGAAGATCGACATCCAGCCCGACTCGATCCTCGACCAGGCGTGAGGCTCGCCGCCCACCGCGTCGGTGGTCGGGGGACGCCCAGCGTGGAGGTGTAGGATGGATCCGGTCAGAACGTGCATCGGATGCCGTTCGCGCGCCCCGCGGTCCTCGCTTCTGAGGGTCGTCGCCCAGCACACCAGAGTCCTCGCCGACACGTCGGCGGTGCTCCCCGGGCGCGGCGCATGGCTGCATCCGACGCTCGAGTGCTTCCGACTCGCCCAGCGACGGCGCGCCTTCGGGCGCGCGCTTCGCGTGAGCGGCGAGCTGGACACATCCGATGTAGAGAACAGGCTGAACGGCTAATGGACAACTCATGAGCGGCTCGAAATGAGACCCGTCCGCCATTGATGGTCCGCCCCTGTCCCGGGGTCGGACCCGGAACAGGAGAGAAGTGGCTGCCAAACCACGCGTACACGAGATCGCCAGCGAACTCGGCGTCGACAGCAAGGTCGCGCTCGAGAAGCTGAAGGAGATGGGCGAATACGTCAAGGGCCCGTCGTCCTCGATCGAACCCCCCGTCGCACGTCGCCTCCGGGCCGCCCTCGAGGGCGCCGGCGCGGCGAGCAAGCCGGCACCGGCGCCCAAGCCGGCCGCCGCTGCGAAGCCCGGCCCCAAGCCGGCGCCGAAGCCCGCGGCCGCGCCGTCCACCGACGCTCCCATGAGCGTCGCCGAGCGCCAGGCCGAGGCCGAGAAGAAGGCCGCGGCCGCGGCCGCCGAGAAGCAGGCCGCGCCCGCGGCATCCGCCGAGCCCGCGGCGCCGACCGCGCCGCGCCCCGGCGCCGCGCCGAAGCCCGGTGCCCCGAAGCCGGCGGCCGACGTGGCGCGCCCCGGCGCGCCGAAGCCCGGCCAGAGCGCACCGCGACCGGGCGGTCCCCGCCCCGGAGCGCCGCGCCCCGGCAACAACCCGTACTCGAGCTCGCAGGGCATGGGCCAGCGCCCGAGCCAGCCGCGCCCGGGCAACAACCCGTTCTCCAGCTCGCAGGGCATGGGCCAGCGCCCGACCCCGGGCAACATCCCGCGGCCGCAGCCCCCGCGTCCCGGTTCGCCGCGCCCCGGCGCCCCGCGTCCGGGCGGTGGCGGCGGCGGCGGTCGTCCCGGCGGCTTCCAGCGCCCCGGCGGCGGTGGCGGCGGCCAGCGGCCCGGCGGCGGCGCCGGCGGCGGCTTCCGTCCGGGCGGTGCGCCCGGCGGCGGCTTCGGCGGTCCGCGTCCCGGTGGCGGCGGCGGTCGCGGTCGCGGCCCCGGCGGCGGCACGGCCGGTGCGTTCGGTCGCGGCGGCGGCAAGAGCAAGGCCCGCAAGTCCAAGCGGACGAAGCGGCAGGAATTCGAGATGCGGGAGGCCCCGTCGCTGGGCGGCGTGAGCGTCCCGCGCGGCGACGGCAACACCGTCATCCGCCTGCGCCGCGGCGCCTCGATCTCCGACTTCGCCGACAAGATCGACGCGAACCCCGGTTCGCTCGTGACCGTGCTGTTCCACCTCGGTGAGATGGCGACGGCGACCGAGTCGCTCGACGAGGCCACCTTCGAGGTGCTCGGCGCCGAGCTCGGCTACAAGATCCAGGTCGTCTCCCCGGAGGACGAGGACAAGGAGCTCCTCGAGGGCTTCGACATCGACCTCGACGCCGAGGAGGCCGAGGAGTCCGACGAGGACCTGCAGGCGCGACCGCCCGTCGTGACCGTCATGGGCCACGTCGACCACGGCAAGACGCGACTGCTCGACGCCATCCGCAACGCGAACGTCGTCGCGGGCGAGGCCGGCGGCATCACCCAGCACATCGGTGCGTACCAGGTGCACACCGAGCACGATGGGCTGGACCGCGCGATCACCTTCATCGACACCCCGGGTCACGAGGCGTTCACCGCCATGCGTGCCCGTGGTGCCCAGGTGACCGACATCGCGATCCTCGTGGTCGCGGCCGACGACGGCATCATGCCGCAGACGGTCGAGGCGCTGAACCACGCCCAGTCGGCGAACGTGCCGATCGTGGTCGCGGTGAACAAGATCGACAAGCCCGACGCCAACCCCGCCAAGGTGCGCCAGCAGCTCACCGAGTTCGGGCTCGTGGCCGAGGAGTACGGCGGCGACGTCCTGTTCGTCGACGTGTCGGCGCGCGAGAACATCGGCATCCAGGAGCTGCTCGACGCGGTGCTCCTGACCGCCGACGCCGGGCTCGACCTGCGCGCGAACCCCGACAAGGACGCCCGAGGCGTGGCCATCGAGGCCAAGCTCGACAAGGGCCGCGGCGCCGTGGCGACCGTGCTCATCCAGTCGGGCACCCTCAAGGTCGGCGATGCGATCGTCGCGGGCACGGCGTACGGCCGCGTCCGCGCGATGAGCGACGAGAACGGCGAGCCCGTGGCCGCCGCGACGCCGTCGCGGCCGGTCCAGGTGCAGGGTCTCTCGAGCGTCCCGCGCGCCGGCGACACCTTCCTCGTCACCGAGGAGGACCGCACCGCCCGCCAGATCGCCGAGAAGCGCGAGGCCGCCGAGCGGAACGCCCAGCTGGCCAAGGCCCGCAAGCGCATCTCGCTCGAGGACTTCACGCGTGCGCTGGAGGAGGGCAAGGTCGAGGCGCTCAACCTCATCATCAAGGGCGACGTGTCGGGTGCCGTCGAGGCGCTCGAGGAGTCGCTGATGAAGATCGAGGTCGACGACTCGGTCCAGCTCCGCATCCTGCACCGCGGTGTGGGCGCCGTCACCGAGAGCGACATCGACCTCGCCACGATCGACAACGCGATCGTGATCGGGTTCAACGTCCGCCCCGACGTGAAGGCGCGCGAGCGCGCCGCCCGCGAGGGCGTCGACGTGCGCTTCTACAACGTCATCTACAACGCGATCGACGACATCGAGAACTCGCTCAAGGGCATGCTCAAGCCCGAGTTCGAAGAGGTGCAGTCGGGTGTGGCCGAGATCCGCGAGGTGTTCCGCTCCTCGAAGTTCGGCAACATCGCCGGTGTCATCGTGCGGTCGGGAACGATCACGCGCAACGCCAAGGCACGCGTCATCCGCGACGGCGTCGTGGTCGGCGACAACCTCGCGATCGAGTCGCTCCGCCGGTTCAAGGACGACGTCACCGAGGTCCGCACGGACTTCGAGGCGGGCATCGGCCTCGGCAAGTACAACGACATCCAGGTCGGCGACGAGATCGAGACCGTCGAGATGCGCGAGAAGCCGCGGGCCTAGGCCCTCGGTGCGGGGCCCCGTTCGTCGACACGATGAGCGGGGCCCCGACCCCTCCACCAGAACCGAAGGGACCGCTCCGGGCGACGCCGCAGCCGCGGCATCCGGGGCGGAACGGAAAGGCAGGCCATCATGGCCGATCCGCAGCGGGCCAGGAAGCTGGCCGACCGCATCAAGGAGATCGTCGCGCGTCGCCTCGACAAGGGCCTCCGCGACCCGCGCCTCGGGTTCGTCACGATCACCGACGTCCGCGTCACCGGCGACCTCCAGCACGCGAGCATCTTCTACACCGTCTACGGCACCGACGAGGAGCGCCGCGACTCGGCGCTCGCGCTCAAGGCCGCGACGGGGATGCTGCGGAGCGAGGTCGGACGGAACATCACCGCCCGGCTCACCCCGACGCTCGAGTTCATCGCCGACGCGATCCCCGAGAACGCGCAGCACATCGAGGACCTGCTCCGCGAGGCGCGCGAGCGCGACGCCGAGACCTCGGCGCTCGCGGCGGGCGCGCAGTACGCCGGCGACGCCGACCCGTACCTCACGCCGCGCGACCTCGAGGCCGACGAGGACGAGGACCAAGTCGACGAGGAGTCCGCGGCGCGCTGACGCCGGGGCCCGGCATCCGCCCGTCCGCCTACCCGACCTCCGGCGGACGGCCGAGCAGCGCGTCGCGCGCCTCGGCCATCCGTGCGCGGAGCGCGGCGATGAACGCGACCGCCGTCGGCTGCCGCAGCGCCTCGGGGCGGCACACGAGCCAATAGGGGAGGCGCTCCTCGATCTCCTCCGGGAAGAGCCGGACGAGGTCGTCGTGCGGGTCCGCCAGGAACGCGGGGAGCAGTCCGAAGCCGGCGCCGGCGCGCGTCGCGTCGACGTGGACGTAGACGTTGGTGCTCGACACCGCGTCGATCATCCCGCGGGTCGAGCGGCGCGCCGCGTCGAGCGCGTCCACCTGCAGCATCGACTCGATGAAGTAGACGAGGGGCTCCCCGGCGAGGGCCTCGACGGAGGCGGGCAGCCCGCGCCTGGCGAGCAGGCCGCGGCTCGCGTAGAGGCCGAGCACGTAGTCGCCCAGGTGGATCGCCTCGGCGCGGTGCACGTGGGGCCGGCCGACGACGACCTCGAGGTCGACGCCGACGCGCTGCTGGGCGGCGCGCCTCGTCGCGGCCACGATCTCGAGCGAGACATCCGGATGCCGCGCGCGGAGCGCCGCCATCGCGGGCGAGGCGATGAATCCGCTGAAGCCGTCCGTCGCCGACAGGCGCACGACGCCGGCCAGGGTCGGCTCGGCGGGGGAGAGGCGTCGCAGCGCCTGCTCGACGTCCTCCGCGGCGGCGAGCGCGTGCTCGCCGAGCGGCGTCAGCACCCATCCGGCGGCGCCCCGGACGAGCACCCGCCCCCCGAGCGCCTGCTCGAGCGCGTCGATGCGACGGGCGATCGTCGTGTGGTTCAGGCCGAGCCGGTTCCCCGCGCCGGTGTACCGGCCCTCGCGGGCGACGGCGAGCAGGATGATGAGGTCGTCGGCGCTCGGCGTCCGGCGCAGCGGTGCGGCAGGCATCTGTGCAGTTTCGCACAGTGCCGGTGCGATGTTCGCCATTGGACTGCACAGGCGCGCACGCGAAACTCGTCCGGTGACGTGAACTGCGTCGCCCCCTACCCGTTCCATGCAAAGGAGCATCGAATGACCCAGGCACCAGCACGGGACGCCGCAGCGAAGCGCGAGACGTCGGGCCTCCGCCGCGTCGTCACCGCGTCGATGGCCGGAACCGTCGTCGAGTGGTACGAGTTCTTCCTCTACGCCTCGGCCGCCACCCTCGTGTTCGGCACGGTCTTCTTCCCGCCCTCCGACGACCCGTACGCCGGCATCATCGCCGCCTTCCTCACCTACGCCGTCGGCTTCATCGCCCGGCCCCTCGGCGGCATCGTCTTCGGGCACCTCGGCGACAAGTACGGCCGCAAGAGGCTGCTGCAGTTCAGCATCATCCTGATCGGCGTCGCGACCTTCCTCATCGGCTGCCTGCCGACGTACGCGCAGATCGGCCTCGCCGCGCCGGCGCTGCTGGTGCTCCTCCGCTTCCTGCAGGGCTTCGCGCTCGGCGGCGAGTGGGGCGGGGCGGTCCTCCTCGTCGCCGAGCACAGCCCGTCGGAGCGCCGCGGCTTCTGGGCCAGCTGGCCCCAGGCCGCCGTGCCGGTCGGCAACCTGCTCGCGACCCTCGTGCTCTTCGTGCTGAGCTCCACGCTCTCCGACGAGGCGTTCCTCGGCTGGGGCTGGCGCGTCGCGTTCTGGCTCTCCGCGGTCATCGTGCTCATCGGCTGGTACATCCGCACCAAGGTCACCGACGCGCCGATCTTCCTCGAGATGCAGGCCGAGCGCGAGGCCGCCAAGGCGACGAGCTACGGCGTGCTCGAGGTCATCAGGCGCTACCCCCGCGGCGTCGTCACGGCGATGGGCCTCCGCGTCGCCGAGAACATCCTCTACTACGTCGTGGTGACCTTCTCGATCGTCTACCTCACCCAGGTCGTGCAGGAGGGCACCGCGAACACGCTGCTCATCCTGGTCGCCGCGCACGTCGTGCACTTCGCGGCGATCCCGATCGCGGGCAACCTCTCCGACCGCTTCGGCCGGAAGCCCGTGTACGCGGCCGGCGCGGTCCTCGGCGCGACATGGGCCTTCTTCGCCTTCCCGCTCATGGACACCGGGAACCCGATCGTCATCTGGGCGGCCATCGCCCTCGGCCTCGTGTTCCACGCGCTCATGTACGCCGCCCAGCCGGCGATCATGGCCGAGATGTTCCCGACGCGCATGCGCTACTCGGGCGTCTCGCTCGGCTACCAGGTCACCTCGATCTTCGCCGGCTCGCTCGCGCCGATCATCGCCACCGCCCTGCTCGGGCAGTACGGCTCGAGCGTGCCGATCGCGATCTACGTCGCGATCGCGTGCGCGATCACGCTCGTCGCGGTCGCGGCGGCCCGCGAGACCCGCGGGCTCGACCTCCGCGAGATCGACGCCGCCGACCGGGCGCGCACGGAGTCGACCGCGACGGTCGGCTGACGGCTCGTCACGAGCGCAGCACAGCACGACGGATGCCCCGGGGTCGACGCCCCGGGGCATCCGTCGTGCTGCCTGTGCCCCGGACGGGAGGGACCCCGGACCCTGTCGTCCGGCACTCGCCCGGCGGTACACTGCGGGCGTCGCCGGCGACCGGGCATCGACCCCGGAGCACGCTCGTGGCGTCCCGGCGGGAGGAGAGCGCATGAGCGCAGCACGACCGGTCATCCTCGTGGTCGCACGGGATCCCGGCGCGCGCACCTCCGTGGTCACCGAGCTCGAGCGCCGTTACCGCGTCGACTACGAGGTCGTTCCGACCCACGACGAGCACGAGGCCGCCGCGCGCATCGACGCCCTCGCCGACGAGGGCGGCCTGCTGGCGCTGGTCCTCGCCGACCGCGCGGGCGACCTCGACGGGCGGTCCGTCTTCGCGCACGCCCGACGCCGGTTCCCCGACGTCCGCCGCGGCCGGCTCATCGAGTGGGGCCAGTGGGGCGACGCGGCCGTGCGCGAGGAGATCCTCTCGCTGATGGCGGCCGCCGAGCTGGAGTACTACGTCATCCGGCCGTGGCACTCGCCCGACGAGTACTTCCACCGCACCATCACCGAGTTCCTGCTCGAGTGGGAGCGGTCGATCGGCCTGCGGCCGCGGGAGGTGGCCGTGATCGGCCGTGCGGGGGCGCCGCGCACGCACGAGCTGCGGAGCCTGCTCGCCCGCGGCGGCATTCCGCACGAATGGCTGGAGCCGGCCTCGGATGCCGCGCGCGAGCGGCTCGCGGCGGTCGGCATCGAGGACGAGGTGCCCGACGTGCCCCTCGTGCTGCTCATCGACGGGAGCGTGCTGCGCGACCCGGGCAACGCCGAGCTCGCGGCCGCCTACGGGCTCACCACGACCCTCGACGGGGAGGCCGACGTGGTCGTGGTCGGAGCCGGGCCCGGCGGGCTGGCCGCGGCGGTCTACGCGGCCTCCGAGGGGCTCGACGTCCTCGTCGTCGAGCGCGAGTCGATCGGCGGCCAGGCGGGCTCGAGCTCGCTCATCCGGAACTACCTGGGCTTCTCGCGGGGCATCTCGGGATCGGAGCTCGCGCAGCGGGCCTACCAGCAGGCGTGGGTGTTCGGCGCGCGCTTCGCGCACGCGCGCGAAGCGGTCGGGATCGAGCGCGACGGCGACGGGTTCCGGGTGCGCGTCGCCCCCGAGGACTGCATCCGCTGCTCGTCGATCGTGCTCGCGACCGGGGTCTCGTACCGCCGCCTCGAGGTCGACGAGCTGAAGCCGTACGAGGGCGCCGGGGTCTTCTACGGGGCCTCGGCGATCGAGGCGCAGGGCATGGCGGGACGCCACGTCACGATCATCGGCGGCGGCAACTCGGCAGGCCAGGCCGCGCTCCACCTGGCGCGGTACGCGGCATCCGTCACGGTGCTCGTGCGCGGCACGGGACTCGCCGCCAGCATGTCGCAATACCTCATCGACCAGCTCGACGCGCAGGGCGTCGCCGTGCGCACGCGCGCCGAGGTCGTCGGCGGTGGCGGCGACGGCATGCTCGAGCGCATCCGCGTGCGCGACCGCGACACGGGCGAGGAGCGCGACGAGGAATGCGGCGGCCTCTTCGTGCTGATCGGCGCGGCGCCGCGCACCGAGTGGTTGCCGCCGGAGATCCTGCGCGACCGCTGGGGGTACGTGCTCACGGGACCCGAGGTCGTCGCCGAGGGCGAGCGCGCGAACTGGCCGCTCGAGCGCGAGCCGTTCCCGCACGAGACGAGCGTGCCGGGCGTGTTCGCCGTGGGCGACGCGCGCCGCGGCGCGGTCAAGCGGGTGGCGTCGGCGGTCGGCGAGGGGTCGGTCGTCGTGTCGTCGGTCCACCGCCGCATCGCCGAGGTCGAGACGGGCGCCGTCGAACCGCCTGCGGCGGCGGCGCCGATCGCGGAGGCGTCCGGGACGTGAGCCCGCTCGCGCCCGGCACGGGACCGACGGCACCGCCGCCGACCGCCGGGCGCCTCGCATGGACGATCGTGATCCTCGCGATCCCGCTCGCGGGACTCGCCCTCCTCATCGCCCGGCCCGCGCTCGACCTCGAATGGGAGCACCAGCCGGCGCACTTCTGGCTCGTGCTCGCGGCCGGTGCGATCAACGCGGCCCTCGCCTGGGCCGTCGCCGCGGCGGCGCGGCTGCGCCACGACGCGCGGCTCGTGCTGGTCTCGCTCTCGTTCCTGGCCGCCGCCGGGTTCCTCGCCCTGCATGCGCTCGCGACGCCCGGCGTGCTCCTCGCGGGGAGCAACACGGGGTTCGCGCTCGCGACGCCCGTCGGCCTCACCGTCGCCGCGGCGTTCGCGGCCTGGTCGAGCGCCGACCTCGACGGGGCGCACGGGGCGCGGGTGCTTCGCCTCGCGCCGTGGCTCGTGGCCGCGCTCGTCGCCGCGATGCTGCTCTGGGCGCTCGCGTCGCTGCTCGAGGCCGGCCCGCTCGCCGCACCGCCGCCCGAGCGGATGACGACCCCGTTCGTCGTGCTCGCGGTCGTCGGCCTCGCCTGCTACGCCGTCGCGGTCGTCAGGTACCTCAGGATCCCGCGGCACGCCGCCTCGCCGCTGCCGCTCGCGTTCGCCGCCGCGTTCACCCTCCTCGCCGAGGCCGAGATCGCGGTCGTCTTCGGCCGCAACTGGCACCTGTCGTGGTGGGAGTGGCACGTGCTCATGCTCGCCGCCTTCGTCGTGATCGTGGTCGCCGCGCAGCGCTCGTGGCGCGAGGAGCGCTGGGCGGGCCTCTACACGCGGGACACCGCCGCGGGCGAGCGCGACGTGTCGGTGCTCTTCGCCGACCTGGCCGGCTTCACGAGCTTCTCGGAGGCGCACGACCCGGCCGAGGTCGGCGCGACGCTCAACGCGTACTTCACCGACGTGATCCCGCCGCTCGTCGAACGGTTCGGCGGGCGCGTGGACCGCCTGATCGGGGACGCGGTCATGGTCGTGTTCGAGGACGCCGGGACCGGGTCCTCGCACGCCCGGCGTGCCGCGGGCGCGGCCCTCGCGCTCCAGCAGGCGGCCGACGCGGTGCAGTCCGAGCATCCGAACTGGCCGCGGTTCCGCGTCGGCGTCAACTCGGGCGTCGCCAACGTCGGCGTCCTCGGCACGGGTGGCGGGCGCACGTACACCGTGATCGGGGACGCCGTGAACGTCGCCTCCCGGCTGGAGGGGTCGGCCCCGGTCGGCGGGGTCGCGATCGGCGCGGAGACCGCACGGCGGCTCGGCGGCGCTGCGGTCCTGCGTCCCCTCGGCGCGCTCGAGGTGAAGGGCCGCCGGGCGCCGGTCGAGGCGTTCCAGCTCATGGGGCTCGGCGAGGGGTGACGGCGTCGACTCGCACGGCGTCGTCCGTGCCCGCCGCGGTCGCGGGCGCGGTCACGCCTCCGGCAGCGCGAGGCCGCCCTCGACCCGCACCGCGAGGCCGTCGGCCACGAGTCCGTCGACGGCACGCGCGAGCCGACCCGGCTCGGCGACCACGTCGGCGAGTTCGCGAGGGGCCACCGGGCGGTGCGCGGCGCGGAGCTCGCGCATGACGAGCCCGCGTGCCTCGCGGTCGCTGCCCTCGAACCGGGCCTGCCGTGCGCGACGCGGGCCGTCGTACTCGGGGTACCCGGCGGCGCGCCAGGCGCAGTGCGTCGCGATCGGGCAGTCGTCGCAGCGAGGCGACCGGGCGGTGCACACCGTGGCGCCGAGTTCCATGGCGCCGGCGTTGAACGCCCGCGCCGCGGCCGCGTCGTCCGGCAGGAGCGACGACATCGCGTCGAGGTCGCGCGCCGTCGCCGGCGGGCCCGCCTCGGCGACGCCGCCCACGGCGCGGGCGATGACGCGCCGCGTGTTCGTGTCGACGACGGGGTGCCGCTCGCCGAAGGCGAAGGCGGCGATCGCGCGCGCCGTGTACGGTCCGACGCCCTGCAGCGCGAGGAGCGCGTCGAGGTCGCGGGGCACGGCGCCGCCGTGACGTTCGACGATCTCGGTGGCCGCGCGGTGCAGCCACAGCGCGCGACGCGGATACCCGAGCCGGTCCCACATCCGCACCGCCTCCGAGGGCGGGGCGGCGGCGAGGTCCGCGGGCGTCGGCCAGCGCCGCATCCACTCCTCCCAGCGCGGCTGCACGCGCGCGACCTGGGTCTGCTGCAGCATGAACTCGCTGACGAGCACGGCCCAGGGCGAGACGTCGGCGGCCCGCCACGGCAGGGGGCGGGCCGCTCCGGCGAACCAGCGGTTCACGGCCTCGGCGATCGAGCGCGAGGGCGCGGGGTCCGCGTGCGTCGCGAGGGTCGGCATCCGTCCAGCGTACGGCGGCCGGTCGGTCGACGCGGCGGAGCCGGGCGACGTACGCTCGGATCATGCGCCTGGTCACCACGCCCCGGGTGGCGTTCCTCCGCGAGGTCGCCGACGAGTTCCTCGCCCGCACGGGTCGCGGGCGGGTCATCGTCGCGATCGACGGGCCGCTCCGGAGCGGCAAGACCGCGCTCGCGGACGACCTCGCCGACGTGCTGCGCGAGCGCGATCGCGCGGTGTTCCGGGCGAGCGTCGAGGACTTCCACCGCTCGCGCGAGGCGCAGGCCGAGTACGGGCCGGACACGCCCGAGCGGTACTGGCGCTACGGGATCGACGAGTCGCTGCTGCAGCGCACGCTCATCGAGCCGTTCCGGATGGCCGGTTCGACGGCGTTCGTCACGCGCGGCTTCGACCTCGCGCGCGACTCGTGGGTCGAGCCGAAGTGGCGCACCGGCCCCGCCGACGCGATCCTCGTGCTCGACGGGCGGTTCCTGCTGCGCGAGCGCCTCCGCGACGAGTGGGACGTCGACCTCGCGGTCGACGGGGCGCCGACGGATGCCGCGGACCGCATCGCCTACGCATCGAGCGATCCGCGAGCGGTGGCCTCGATCGTGATCGACCTCGCCGACCCGGCGCATCCGCGCCGCGGTGCCGCGGGCGGAGCCGGCGACGAGGACGGCCCGGCGGACGAGGCGTGGGCCGACGCCGGCGGCGCAGGAGCCGACTCCGATTGACCGGTGGCGCCGGTCAGTCCGCCGTCGATGGGGGCGGTGCGGATGCCTCGGCGCTCTCCGACACGGACGGCGACTCGCCGGCCGAGGACGCTGACCGATCGGGGTGGTCGGTCGACGCTCGGCTCCGCCGCACGACGAGCCGGCCGACGAGCCCGATCGCGGCGACCGCGACCGCCACGACGAGCGGCGGAACGACGATCTCGGGCAGCGTCGACGCCGACCGGAACACGCCCACGGCGTAGTCGATCATCTCGTCGGGGCGACGCGCCAGCACCCGGCTCCCGGCGGCGCTCGAGACCGCGGTGATGAGCGCCGGTCCGATCCAGAGCAACGCGAGCGCGACGACGGCAGCGATGACGCGCCCGACGGTGCCGATCCCGCCCCAGGCGATGGCGGCGCCGACGAGCACCGCGGGCAGCCACCGCAGAACGAACAGCACGGGTTCGGCGGTCGGCCCGGCGAGCGCCGGGTCGGGCAGGAGCAGCCCGCCGAGCCACGACGACGACAGCACCGCGGCGACGGCGAGCCCGATGACGGCGCCCGCCCGCGGCGCCGACGCGACGAGGAGCATCACGGCCACGCCGATGAGGTTCGCGAGCACTGCGACGGCCACGAGCGCCGCGAGGTACAGGTCGGACTCGAACCGGTCCTCGAGGCCCTCGCTGACGACCACGGCGGTGTGCACGATCGCCGAGACCTGCACCGACAGCAGTCCGATCAGCGTCCACGCGACGCCGGAGCGGCGGCGGAGCCGCCTCGTCGCGCGCGCGGCGATGCCCGCGATCGCGGCGCCGACGATGAGCAGCGCGGCGATGAGCGAGAGGTGGTACTGGCTGAAGGGCAGGAGCACGAGCGGGTACTCCTCGGGCGGCGCATCCGTCGCCCAGAGGTTCTGCAGCGGCAGCCGCATCCCCCCGACGAGCCAGGGGAGCAGGCCCACGGCCGCGGCCGCGGCGCCGATGAGCAGGCACAGCCACCAGCGGAGCGGACGGGACCGGCTGACGGCCTCGTCGCCGGCATCCGGCTCGGGGGTCTCCGCTCCGGTCTCGCGGGGGCGGGCGGCGGTGTCGTCGGGTTCCACGTCGGCTCGCTTCGTCGGTCGCTCCGGCCGGTCGTTCCGGTCGGATGCAGGGGAACCCTAGCCGCGACGAGGGCCGCTTCCGCTCAGTCCGCGCCGACCGCGTCGAGGACCGCGACGACCCGCTCGGCCGGCAGCGGCGCGCCCGACTGCTCCACCTCGTGCACGAGCGCCGTGAGCGCGCGGTTCACGGGCGCGTCGATCCCGGCCGCCTGCGCCTCGCGGACGACCGCCCCGTTCAGGAAGTCCACCTCGGTCGGCTGCCCGCGGCGCAGGCTCTGCTGGGTCGAACCGAGGTTCGGCACCGAGCCCATGCGCACGCGCATCGACCACGGCAGCACCTGCGCGAGCCCGAGCGGGAGCCGGGCGAACGCGCGCAGGCGCCGGTCGCCGAGCCCCTGCAGCGACCCGAAGCGGATGCCGCGGGCGACGCCCACGCGCACGCACTCGCGCATCGACGCGGCGACCACGCGCCGGAGCGCCCGGTCGTCGACGACCTCCTGCACGCTCCGGCCCACGATCGCGGGGACCGCGTTCAGCATGTTGACGACGAGCTTCGTCCACTGCGCGCCCCGGAAGTTCGACACCGCGACGATCGGCACGGCCCCGGAGAGCAGCGCCGCGACCCGCCGCACCTCGTCGTCGGGGGCGCCGTCGCCCCGGCCGAGGTAGCTCGCCGCGGTCGTCGTCACCCGGACCGCGCCGGGTTCGGTGTAGTTCGCGGCGATGATCGAGAGCATGCCCATGCACGACGAGCGGGGCAGGAGGCGCTCCGCCGTCGCGACGCCGTCGAGGCCGTTCTGCACGACGACCACCGGCACCCCGTCGATCGCCGCGCCGTTCGCGGTGATCGCCGCCGCGGCATCCTGCGCCTTCGTGCAGACGAGCACGAGCTCGGGCCGCTCGGTGAGGCGCTCGCCCGCCGCCGGGCGCACGTGGGCCTCGCCGTACCCGCCCGAGAGCCGGATGCCGCCCTCGCGGATCGCCTCGAGGCCCGCACCGCGAGCCGTCACCTCCACGTCGTGCCCCGCGCGCGCGAGCAGCGCGGCGAACGTGCCGCCGAGCGCGCCCGCGCCGATGATGCCGATCCTCACCGGTCCAGCGTAGGGCGGGCGGGCCGGCGAGCGGGCCGGGGTGGTGGGCGCTGTTAGCCTGTACGGCGTGAACAGCGGCATCCTCCTCGTCGACAAGCCGCAGGGGATGACCAGCCATGACGTCGTCGCCCGCGTGCGGCGCCTCGCCGGCACCCGCAAGGTCGGGCACGCGGGCACGCTCGACCCGATGGCCACGGGGCTGCTCCTCCTCGGCATCGAGACCTCGACGAGGCTCCTCCACCACCTCGTCGGCCTCGACAAGGAGTACCTCGCGACCGTGCGCCTGGGCTGGGCGACGACGACCGACGACGCCGAGGGCGAGGCCCTGCCCGCGGCATCCGCCGACGCCGTCCGGGCGATCTCGCGCGACGCCGTCGACGCCGGGATGACCGAGCTCACCGGCACGATCGACCAGGTGCCGAGCGCCGTCAGCGCCGTCAAGGTCGACGGCAGGCGCGCCTACCAGCGGGTTCGCGACGGCGAAGCGGTGGAGCTCGCGGCGCGCACCGTGACCGTGTCGGCGTTCGAGCTCCTCGAGGTGCGCGAGGGCGACGGACGGCTCGACCTCGACGTGCGCGTCGAGTGCTCGTCCGGCACCTACGTGCGCGCGCTCGCGCGCGACCTCGGTGCCGCGCTCGGCGTCGGCGGTCACCTCACCGCGCTCCGGCGCACGCGCATCGGCCGCTTCGACGTCGCCGAGGCGGGTGCGCTCGATGGCATCGACGTCGACGCCGCGCGCCTCTCCCCGGCCGAGGCCGCCCGACGCGTGCTCCCGGCGGTCGAGGTCGGCGCCGACGCCGTGCGCGACCTCCGGCACGGCAAGCGCATCGACGCGCCGGACGAGGCTCGGGAGCTCGCGGGCGGCGCGCCGATCGCCGTCATCGGCCCCGGCGACGTGCTCGTCGCGATCGCGGAGCGCCGCGGCCCCCAGCTCAAGGTCGTCACCGGGTTCCCCGCCGAGGACGGCGCATGATCGAGTGGTTCGCGTACGCCCAGGTCGCCGTCGCGGTCGTCGCGGGGCTCCTGTGCATCGTGCTCGGCCTCGCGGGTCGCGTGCCGAACGACCTCGTGCTCGGCTCGCTCGCGCTCGTCGAGCTGCTGCTCGTCGGCCAGGTCGTCGTCGCGCTCGTCGCGCCCGCCGTCGGGAATCCGCCGACCGGGAGCCTGCTCGAGTTCTGGGTCTACCTCGTCAGCGCCGTGCTGCTGCCGCCCGCGGCGGCGCTCTGGGCGCTCATCGACCGCGGTCGCTGGGCGACCGTCGTCTGCGGCGTCGCGGCGCTCGCCGTGGCCGTCATGGTCTACCGCATGCTCCAGATCTGGACGGTGCAGCAGGCGTGAGGCTCGGTCTGGGAGAATCGAACGACATGAACGAGACATCCACCGCCCCTGCCGGCGCTCGTCGCCGCGGGCGGCTCAGCGGCATCGGCCGCGTGCTCGTCGCCGTCTACGGCGTGCTCGCGCTCGCGGCGACGGGGCGTTCGCTGGTCCAGATCGTCGAGAGGTTCGACGAGGCGCCGCTCGCGTACTCGCTCTCCGCGGTCGCCGCGGTCGTCTACGTCCTCGCGACGGTCGCGCTCGTGATGCCCGGGCGGGCCTGGTACCGCATCGCGTGGGCGACGATCGTCTTCGAGTTCACGGGCGTGATCGTGGTGGGCCTGCTCAGCGTGCTGCGCCCCGACCTCTTCCCGCACGACACCGTGTGGTCGTGGTTCGGTCGCGGGTACCTGTTCGTCCCGCTCGTGCTGCCGCCGCTCGGCATGTGGTGGCTCGCGCGCCATCCGGTGCAGGATGCCGCGGCCGACGCCCGCGGCGCGGCCGCGCGCACGTCCGTCGACGCCGAGGGGCGCGCGTGAGGACGTTCGCGGGGATCGAGTCCGTCCCCGCCCACTACGGCCCGTCCGCCGTGACGATCGGCAAGTTCGACGGCGTCCACCAGGGGCATCGCGCCGTGATCGCGAAGCTGCGCGAGATCGCGGAGTCGCGGCACCTCGAGGCCGTCGCGATCACGTTCGATCGCCACCCGGCCGCCTTCCACGCGCCCGACCGGTGCCCGCCGCAGCTCGTGAGCACGCGCCAGAAGCTCGAGCTGCTCGCGACCACCGGCCTCGACGCGACGGTGCTGCTGCACTACGACGGCGCGCTCGCGGCCAACTCGGCCGACGCGTTCGTGCGCCGCTTCCTCGTCGAGGCGCTCGACGCGAGGGTGCTGCTCGTCGGGCACGACTTCCGGTACGGCGCCGGCAACGAGGGCGATGTCGCGATGCTCCGCCGGCAGGGCGCGGAGCACGGGTTCGAGGTCGTGGTCGTCGAGGACGTCGTGCCCGAGGGCGGCCGACGAGTGTCGTCGACGTGGATCCGCGAACTCCTCGAGGCGGGCGACGTGGAGCACGCCGCCGAGCTGCTCGGCCACGTGCCGACGGTCAGCGGCATCGTCGTGCACGGCTTCAAGCGCGGTCGCGAGCTCGGGTACCCGACGGCGAACCTCGCGCTCGACTCCGAGGGGTTCATCCCCGGCGACGGCGTCTACGCGGGCTGGCTGATCGACGGCGGGGTCCGCTACCCGGCCGCCATCTCGGTCGGCGACAACCCGACCTTCGAGGGCGTGCCGAAGAAGCAGGTCGAGGCGTACGTGCTCGACCGCGACCTCGACCTGTACGACCACGTGGTCGGCGTCGAGTTCGCCCATCGCATCCGCGGCATGGAGAAGTTCGACGGCATCGACGCGCTGATCGTGCAGATGGGGCGCGACGTGGACCGGGCGCGCGAGCTCATCGGCTGAGGCCGACGGCGTCCGCGGGCGGGCGCAGGCGGACGGTCAGGACCTCGGCGCCGGTGTCCCGTCGTCGTCCGACGGGGGGTGCGGGGCGACGGTGCCGATGCCGGTCAGGAACCGGAGCAGCCCGTGCGCGGTGTCGACCAGCGGACTGCCGTGGCCGAACTCCCACCCGGCATCCGTCGCCCGGAGCGTGTGTCCCGCGATCACGGCGCGGATCTCGGTCGGGGCGGCCGCGGCCCTGCGGAGCGCGACGGCCCCGGACGCCCGAGCGGAGAGCGGCACGACCGCGCCCGCGGCGCCGCCGATGAGGAGCGCGGCGACCACGACGTCGTCGAGCTCGACCACCCCCGTCGCGCGCTCCCGCCCGAGGATGTGCGCGGCGCGGGCGTCGAACGCGTCGGCGGCGGCCGACGGGCCGTCGAGCCGCGGGAGCTCGTCGAGTCGGCGCGCCTCGCCGCCCCTGACGAGTCGCCCGGCCGCGTCGATCGCCCGGCGGGTGCGGGTCCGGTCGAATCCGTCCGCGAGCTCGGCGGCGACCTCGGCGACGTGCCAGCCGGGACGCTCGGTCGATGCACTCCAGAGCCCGTCGCCGCCGGCGCGGACCAAGGTGGCGAGCGCTCGCAGCACCTCGGCGGTCTCGGCGCGCCGGTCGGCGGTCACGCCGGACTCGTCGACGTCGGGGCGCCGGCTGAGCGGCAGATAGCGCGAGAGGTCGGCCACGCGACCAGCCTAGACTCGGCTGGTGAGTCCCGAGTCGACCAGGCCGCTCTGGCACGGTCGCACCCTCGCGCTCCTCGGGATCCTCCTCGTCGCGTTCAACCTGCGCACCGCGGTCGCATCGCTCTCGCCGATCCTCGACCTCGTCGGGCGCGACATCCCGGTCTCGACGGCGCTCGTCGGCATCCTGGGCATGCTCCCGCCGCTCTGCTACGCGGTGTTCGGGATCGCGACGCCCGTGCTCACGCGTCGTGCGGGCCTCGAGCCCGTGCTGGTCGGCGCGCTCGTCGCGCTCGTCGTCGGCAGCGCCGCACGCGGGCTCGTGGGCTCGGCGTGGTGGCTCTTCGCCGCGAGCGCACTGACGTTCGCCGCGGTCGGGGTCGGCAACGTCCTGCTGCCGCCGCTCGTCAAGCGGTACTTCCCGGATCGCATCGGGCTCGTGACCGCGCTCTACGTCACCGCGCTGTCGGTGAGCACGTTCGTCCCGCCGCTCGTCGCGGTCCCGGTGTCCGAGGCGGCGGGGTGGCGCGCCTCGCTCGAGCTCTGGGCGGCCGTGGCGCTCGCAGCGCTCGTCCCGTGGGTCGCGCTGCTCGTCCACCCGCGCCGCGCAGTTCCGCAGGACCTGCCCGAGGAGGCCGAGCCCGGGCTGCTCCGCCGCGCGTTCCGGTCGCCGCTGGCGTGGGCGCTCGCCACGGTCTTCTCGGTCGCGGGCTTCAACGCCTACGCCGTCTTCGCCTGGCTGCCGTCGATGCTCGCGGACACCGCGGGGACCGGTGCGGCCGCCGCCGGCGTCCTGCTCGCGCTCTACGCCGCGATGGGCCTGCCGGTCTCGCTCGTCGTTCCGGCGCTCGCCACGCGGCCCGGGAGGGTGCGGGCGATGGTCGCGGTCGCGGGTGCGACGATCGCGGCCGGCTGGGCGGGCCTGCTCGTCGCCCCCGGGGGCCCCACGTGGCTCTGGGTCGCGCTGGCGGGCATCGGGCCGCTGCTCTTCCCGCTCTCGCTCGTGCTGGTCAACCTGCGGACGCGCACGCATGCCGGCTCGGTCGCGCTCAGCGGCTTCGTGCAGTCCGTCGGCTACGTGGTGGTCGCGCTCGGGCCCATCGCCGTCGGCCTCCTGCACGAGGCGACGGGGTCGTGGACCCCGCCGATGGTGCTGCTCCTCGCGACGTCGGTTCCCGCGCTCGTGGCCGGGCTGGTCGTCGCCCGCGCCGGCTTCCTCGAAGACGAACCCGCGCGCTGAACGGGTCGGCCGAACCGTGCGTGCGGGCGCAGGAACCGCCCGCCGCCTGCTCATATGAGCAGACTTGCACGCGAGTGTTGCCGATGCGCGATCGCCTGCCTACGCTGGAGAAGGCGGAAGGAGACGAATGGACGAGACCGACGAACTCCTCTCGATCCGCGCGGCCGAGCTCTACTACGAGGAGAACAAGACGCAGGACGAGATCGGCCAGGCGCTGCGACTCACCCGATGGAAGGTGGGGCGGCTGCTCGCGCAGGCCAAGCAGCAGGGCTTCATCCGCATCGAGATCCTGCACCCGCGCGCCAGGCGACTGCCCATCGAGCGGCGGCTGCGCGAGGAACGCGGGCTCGAGGACGCGATCGTCGTCTCGTCGGCCGGCGTCTCCTCGCCCGACGAACTGCAGGCTCGCACCGCCCAGGCCGCGGCCGACTACCTCACGGCGCTCCGGCCCGTGCCCCGCACGCTCGGCGTGAGCTGGGGCCGCACGCTCTTCGAGATCTCCCAGCACCTCCGCAACGGCTGGGCGACCGGCGTCAACGTCGTCCAGATCAACGGGGGCGTGAGCCTCAACCGCCGCGCCGGCACCGCCGCGGCGACCGCGGTCGCCATCGCCCAGAAGGGCGGCGGCAGCGCCACCCTGCTCCCCAGTCCCGCGATCCTCGAGCACCTCGCGACGAAGGAGGCGATCGAGTCCGACCGCGTCGTCGCGGGCGTGATCGAACTGGCCAGGTCCGCCGACGCGTACCTGTTCAGCGCGGGTCCCGCCGACCACACCTCGGTCCACATCGAGAGCGGCTACCTCACCGAGGCCGACGTCGACCTGCTCGTCCAGAAGGGCGCCGTGGGCGATGTCGTCGGCCGCTACATCGACTCCGAGGGCAACATCGTCGACCCCGCGCTCGATGCGCGGACCGTCGGCCTGACGCTCGACGACGTCCGCGACGGACGTCTCCGGATCGCCGTGATCGCGGGGCGCAGCAAGCACGCCGTCGCCGACGCGGTCGTGCGATCCGGCCTCTGCTCCGTCCTCGTCACCGACGAGGCCACGGCGCTCCACCTCCTCGACGGCTGATCCGGCCGAACCACGAAAGACAGGTCACCCACCATGTCCGGCACCTCCCTCGTCACCGCGCGCGAGCGCGCGCTCGCCGTGCTCGGCGGCGAGCCCGACGACGCCACGCTCCGCAGGTACCTCCACGGCATCGCGGGCGTCGACGCCGTCGGGCTCGAGCAGCGCGCAGCCGGCCTCGGCACGCGCTCCATCAAGACGTCCTCCAAGAAGTGGGCGCTCGACCGCATCATCTCGCTCATCGACCTCACGACCCTCGAGGGCGCCGACACTCCGGGCAAGGTGCGCTCGCTCGTCGCCAAGGCGATGAACCCCGACCCGGCGGATGCCACGACCCCCCGCGTCGCGGCCGTCTGCGTCTACGGCGACATGGTCCCGTACGCGGTCGACGCCCTGGGCCCGGTGCACGGCGACCCCGACGACGGCCTCATCTCGGTCGCCGCGGTGGCGACCGCGTTCCCCTCCGGTCGCTCCTCGCTCGAGATCAAGCTCGCCGACACCGCCGAGGCCGTCGCGAACGGCGCCGACGAGATCGACATGGTCATCGACCGCGGCGCCTTCCTCGCGGGCCGCTACGGCCTGGTCTTCGACCAGATCGCCGCCGTGAAGGAGGCGTGCCGTCGCCCCGACGGCACGAGCGCGAGCCTCAAGGTGATCCTCGAGACCGGCGAACTCGTCACCTACGACAACGTCCGCCGGGCGTCCTGGCTCTCGATCCTCGCCGGCGGCGACTTCATCAAGACCTCGACCGGCAAGGTCCAGCCCGCGGCGACGCTGCCCGTCACGCTCCTCATGCTCGAGGTCGTGCGGGACTGGCACCTGATGACCGGTCAGCGCATCGGCGTGAAGCCCGCGGGCGGCATCCGCGCCTCGAAGGACGCCATCAAGTACCTCGTGACGGTCGCCGAGACCGTCGGCGAGGAGTGGCTCCAGCCGCACCTGTTCCGGTTCGGCGCCTCCAGCCTGCTGAACGACGTGCTGCTGCAGCGCCAGAAGATGGCGACCGGCCACTACTCCGGCCCCGACTACGTGACGATCGACTAGGACGAGAGCACCGCACATCATGAGCTTTCTCGAATACGCACCCGCCCCCGAGTCGCGGGCGATCCTCTCGCTCCGCGACAGCTACGGCCTCTTCATCGACGGCGAGTTCGTCGACGGCCGCGGCACCCCGTTCCAGTCGATCTCGCCGGCCAGCGAGGAGAAGATCGCGACGATCGCGAACGCGAACCAGGCCGACGTCGACGACGCCGTCGCCGCCGCCCGGCGCGCCCACGACCGCGTCTGGTCGCGCATGTCGGGCCGCGACCGCGGCAAGTACCTCTTCCGCATCGCCCGCCTCATCCAGGAGCGCGCCCGCGAGCTCGCCGTCGCCGAGTCGCTCGACAACGGCAAGCCGATCAAGGAGTCGCGCGACGTCGACGTGCCGCTCGTCGCGGCCTGGTTCTTCTACTACGCGGGCTGGGCCGACAAGCTCGACTACGCCGGCCTCGGCGCGAACCCGAAGGCGCTCGGCGTCGCCGCGCAGGTGATCCCGTGGAACTTCCCGCTGCTGATGCTCGCGTGGAAGATCGCCCCCGCGCTCGCCGCGGGCAACACGGTCGTGCTGAAGCCGGCCGAGACCACCCCGCTCACGGCGCTCCTGTTCGCCGAGATCGTGCAGCAGGCCGACCTTCCGCCCGGCGTGGTGAACATCATCACGGGCGCGGGCGACACCGGTGCGGCCCTCGTCGGCCACGACGACGTCGACAAGGTCGCCTTCACGGGCTCGACCGCCGTCGGCCGGGCGATCGCGAAGCAGGTCGCGGGCACGCACAAGAAGGTCACGCTCGAGCTCGGCGGCAAGGCCGCGAACATCGTGTTCGACGACGCGCCCATCGACCAGGCGATCGAGGGCATCGTCAACGGCATCTTCTTCAACCAGGGCCACGTGTGCTGCGCGGGCAGCCGCCTGCTCGTGCAGGAGTCGATCCACGACGAGGTCGTCGAGCGGCTGAAGACCCGCCTCTCGACGCTCCGCCTCGGCGACCCGCTCGACAAGAACACCGACATCGGCGCGATCAACTCGCGCGAGCAGCTCGATCGCATCCGGGAGCTCTCCGACGCTGGCGTCGCCGAGGGCGCCGACCGCTGGAGCGCGCCGTGCGAGATCCCCGAGAACGGCTTCTGGTACGCGCCGACGATCTTCACGAACGTGCAGACCTCCAACCGCATCGCGCGAGAGGAGATCTTCGGGCCGGTGCTCTCGGTGCTCACCTTCCGCACGCCGCAGGAGGCCATCGCGAAGGCGAACAACACGCCGTACGGCCTCTCGGCGGGCATCTGGACCGACAAGGGCAGCCGCATCCTCGCGGTCGCCGACCAGCTGCGCGCCGGCGTGGTCTGGGCCAACACGTTCAACCGCTTCGACCCGTCGAGCCCCTTCGGCGGCTACAAGGAGTCCGGGTACGGCCGGGAGGGCGGCCGGCACGGGCTCGGCGCGTACCTCTCGCCCGCGTCGGTCACCTCGGCCGGTCGCGGCACGCCCCGCGCCGTCGAGGCCGCGGCATCCGCGGCATCCGCCGACGAGAAGCCGGCCCGCCGCACGCGCCGACCTGCCCGCCCCGCGAAGAAGGGAGCCGCGAAGTGAGCCGCCTCGCCGTGCCCAAGACCTACAAGCTGTTCATCGGCGGCGCGTTCCCGCGCAGCGAGTCCGGTCGCACCTACGAGGTGCGCGCGGCCGACGGCGGGTTCCTCGCCAACGCCGCGAAGGCGTCGCGCAAGGACGCCCGCGACGCCGTCGTGGCCGCGCGCGGCGCGGTCGCCGGGTGGGCCGGCGCCACCGCGTACAACCGCGGGCAGGTGCTGTACCGGATCGCCGAGCTCCTCGAGGGCCGTCGCGCCCAGTTCGTCGCCGAGATCGAGGAGGCGGAGGGCCTGACGCGCGCCCAGGCCGGCGCGCAGGTCGACGAGGCCGTCGACCGCTGGGTCTGGTACGCCGGCTGGGCCGACAAGTTCGCCCAGGCCGCCGGCAACGCGAATCCGGTGGCGGGGCCCTACTTCAACATCTCCGTGCCCGAGCCGACCGGCGTCGTCGCCATCGTCGCACCGCAGGACTCCTCGCTCGTCGGGTTCGTCTCCGCGGTGGCCCCGGCGCTCGTGGCCGGCAACGCGGTGGTCGTGGTCGCGAGCGAGCGCTTCCCGCTCTCGGCGATCAGCCTCGCCGAGGTGCTCGCGACGAGCGACGTGCCGAAGGGCGTCGTCAACGTGCTCACGGGGTCGCCCGCCGAGATCGCGCCGTGGCTCGCGAGCCACGCCGACGTCAACGCGCTCGACCTGGTCGGCGCGGGCGAGCTCGACTGGGTCGACCTCGAGATCGCGGCGGCCGACACGCTGAAGCGGGTGCTGCGCCCCGAGCCGGGCCCGGATGCCGCGGCGCCCGCGCTCGACCGGATCGCCGCGTTCACCGAGACGAAGACGGTCTGGCACACGAAGAGCCTGCGGTAGGCGGCCGCGCATGTCCGGACGCGAGGGGGCTTCCGACGAACGCGGCCGGCTGGTCGCCGATCCGTTCGACTACCGGGTGACCGGGCACGGCGCGGTGATCGTGCTGCGCGGCGGCCGTGCGGTGATGACCGTGGGCGGGCGCTCGGCCGCGAAGCTCGTGGCGGCGCTGCAACGTGCGGACGATTCACAGGCGCAGCACCTCCTCGCCCGGGCGAGCGGGAACTATCGTCGGGGGAACGAGCACGGCTGACGCCGTGCGACGCCTGGCGAGGGGAGGACCGCCGTGCGGGTCCTGGTGACGGGGGCGACCGGCTACATCGGCGGTCGCCTCGTGCCGCGGCTCGTCGAGGCGGGACACGACGTCCGCGTCATCGTGCGCAGGCCCGAGCGGCTCCGCGACGTGCCGTGGGCCGGCGACGTCGAGGTCGTCCCCGGCGACCTGACGGATGCCGCGGCCGTCGATCGCGCGATGCGCGACGTCGAGGTCGTGTACTACCTCGTGCACTCGATGGGCGGACGCGGGGACTTCGAGGACCTGGAGCTCTCGATCGCGCGCAACGTCGCCGAGGGCGCCGCGCGCGGCGGCGCGCGACGGATCGTCTACCTGGGCGGGCTGCATCCGGCGTCGGGCCGCCTCTCGCGGCACCTCCGTTCGCGCGTGCGCGTGGGCGAGATCCTGCTCGCGTCCGGCGTGCCGACGATCGTCCTCCAGGCGGGCGTCGTGATCGGGTCGGGCTCGACGTCGTTCGAGATGATCCGGCACCTGACCGAGGTGCTGCCGTACATGCCCGCGCCCCGCTGGGTGCGCAACTTCATCCAGCCGATCGCCGTGCGCGACGTGCTGCACTACCTGATCCGCGCGGCCGAGGTCCCGCCCGAGGTGAATCGCGCGTTCGACATCGGCGGGCCCGACGTGTTCCGCTACGGCCAGCTCATGAACGGCTACGCCGTGGAGGCCGGACTCCACCAGCGTCCGATCGCCGCGCTCCCGGTCCTCACGCCGTGGCTGGCCGGGCAGTGGGTGAACCTCGTCACGCCGATCCCGCGGAGGATCGCGGTGCCGATCATCGAGTCGCTCCAGTTCGACTGCGTGACGCGGGAGCACGACATCGACCGGGTCATCCCGCCGCCGGACGAGGGACTGACGCCCTACCGTCGCGCGGTCCGGCTCGCCCTCGAGCGCGAGCAGGCGGGCGAGGTCGAGACGAGCTGGCGCAACGCCGAGGTCGAGGGGGCGCCGAGCGATCCGCTGCCGAGCGACCCGGACTGGGCCGGGCACACCGTGTACACCGACCATCGGGAGCGGCGCTCGAGCGCGCCCGTCGAGGCGCTGTGGGCGGTCATCGAGGGCGTCGGCGGCGAGAACGGCTGGTACTCGTTCCCGCTCGCGTGGGCCGTCCGGGGCTGGATCGACAAGCTCTTCGGCGGCGTCGGACTCCGCCGCGGCCGGCGCGACCCTGACATGCTCCACCCCGGTGACGCGGTCGACTTCTGGCGCGTCGAGCGCATCGAGCGTCCGCGCTTCCTGCGCCTCCGGGCCGAGATGCGCGTGCCCGGGCGGGCCTGGCTCGAGCTGTCGGCCGAACCGGATGGCGCGGGCTCGCGCTACCGCCAGCGCGCCGTGTACTTCCCGAAGGGGCTCGCCGGGCGGCTCTACTGGTGGGCGGTCTTCCCGTTCCACGGGATCGTGTTCGCGGGCATGGCGAACCGCATCACGGCGGAGGCGGAGGCCGCGCCCGCGTCGGCATCGCGGCCCCTGGGCCGTGACGCGACGGAGCCGGAAAAGTAACGAATCGGTAACGGCCTTTGCTAGGGTGGCCTGCACGGTCCCGCGCAAGGAGGCGCGGGTCGTGGAAAGGCCCCCTCCGTGCGTCCCACCCGAGACGCGGTCGACCCAGCGACCGCGACCCCCGCTCGACCCGATGCCCGCACCCTCGCCCGTCCGCCCCGCCCGCTCGTCCGCGTCCCGCTCGCGGTGGCGGGCATGGTCGCGATCGCCGCCGCGCTGTGGGGCGTCTCGACGCCGGCGGACGTCTACGCGATCGACGTGTTCGGCGCGCTCCGCCAGCCCGGCGACGCCGCCGCGATCATCGGCCACCGCGGCGACCGATCCCAGGCGCCCGAGAACACGATGCCCGCACTGGAGCTCGCGATGGACGGACTCGCCTACGTCGAGACCGACGTGCGACTCACCCGCGACGGCGTGCCGGTGCTCTTCCACGACACCGACCTCGAGCGGATCGCCGGGCGCGACGCCCGGGTCGAGGACCTCGACCTGGAACGGCTCGAGCGCATCGACGCCGGCGCCTGGTACTCGTCCGAGTGGGCGGGCGAGCGCATCCCCACCCTCGAGGCGTTCCTGGTGGCGCTCGCGGAGCGCGAGGACGCGCGCGCGCTCGTCGAACTCAAGGCCGACTGGACCCCGGGCGAGGTCCGGACCGTGCTCGACCTCGTCGAACGGCACGGGCTCCGCGGCCGGGTCGTCCTGCAGAGCTTCAGCATCGAGACCCTGCAGTCCATCCAGCGCGTCTCGCCGACCACCCCGCGGATCATGCTGATCCGGGAACTCCCGGCCGACCCGGTGCCCCTCGCCGAGCAGCTCGGCCTCATCGGGTTCGGCACGACCGCGGCATCCGTCACCGCGGCGCCCGAGGCCATCGACGCCGCGCACGAGGCCGGCATCGCCGTGCTCTGCTACACCCTCAACAGCCAGGATCGCTGGCAGGAGGTCAGCGCGCTCGGCGTCGACGGGATCATCACCGACCAGCCGAGCGACCTCGACGCGTGGATCGCCTCGACCGCGCCGGGCACGTGACCCGCCGCGTCCGCATCGCCGACGGCCGTCAGCGGAGCACGACCACGTCGGCGCCGAGGCGCGCTGCGGCCTCCGCGAACGTCGCGTGCATGCGCTCGGAGAACAGGACGAAGCGCACGAGGCCCGGCGCGGCGGCCGCGGCCGTGGCGGTGGCGACGGCGACCTCGGCCGCGTCGTGCGCCGGCCATCCGTAGACGCCCGCCGACACGGCGGGGAGGGCGACGGATGCCGCGCCGAGCTCGGCCGCGAGCGCGAGCGAGTTGCGGTACGCGTCCTCGAGGAGCGCCCGTCGGCGCACCGCCTCGGGGCCCTCGCCCGGCCACACCGGCCCGACGGTGTGCACGACCCAGCGGGCGGCGAGCCGCCCGCCGGTCGTCGCCACCGCCCGGCCCGTCGGCAGGCCGTCGGGCAGCGTCGTCGCCCGCAGCCGCCGGCACTCGGCGAGGATCTCCGGGCCGCCCGCCCGGTGGATGGCGCCGTCGACCCCGCCGCCGCCGAGCAGCGACGAGTTGGCCGCGTTCACGATCGCGTCGACGCGCTCGAGCGTGAGGTCGCCCGTGACCAGCTCGATGCGCGTCACGGGGCGATCAGCCCCGGTTGTTCGAGAGCTCGAAGATGCGCACCAGCTCGGCGACGGCCTCCTCGCGCTGGTCGCCGCCCTGCTCGTACATGTGCGAGACGTGGGTGCGCAGGTGGTTCTCGACGAGGAGCTTGTTGAGCGACCCGAGGGACTTCTGGACCGCGAGCGACAGCGTGATGATGTCGATGCAGTAGTCGTCGTTCTCGATCATCTTCTCGATGCCCCTGAGCTGGCCCTCGATGATCTTCGTGCGGTGCAGCGCCCGCTTCTTGATGTCCTCGATCACCCCGTCAGGATACGCCCGGCCGCCATACCCTGCGCCGTATCCGCCCGGCGGCGTCGCGGCCGGGCCGTGCCGACCTCGTCGGGGTGCGGGGACGGATGACGCGGAGGCGCCCCGTTCGCTAGCGTGTGCGCATGACGACCCCGCGTCCGACCGGTCGGCGACCGCTCCTCGTCGCAGCGAGCGCACTGGCGGCGCTCGTGCTGGGAATCGGCCCTGCGGCGTCCGCGGCCGCGGTCGCGGACTCGCCGATGCGGTCGATCGCCGAACCGGTCGCTGCGATCCGCGCCGACGTCGACGACTTCGTGTTCGCGAGCTTCGACGCCGTGTACGAGCTCGGCCGCGACGACGGCGGCCGATCCACGCTCCGGACGACCGAGACGCTGGTCGCCGTCTTCCCCGAGATCGACCAGAACCGCGGCATCCGTCGCGCCATCCCGCGCAACTACGACGGGCATCCGACCGACGTCCGCGTCCGGTCGGTGTTCGACGAGGACGGCGCGTCGCGTTCCTTCGAGACCGAGCGGAGCGAGGACGGGGAGTTCGAGCTCGTCACGATCGCCGCCGACGACTTCGTCCACGGCGAGCAGACCTACGTGATCACCTACGACCAGCGCAACGTCACGTTCGACCCCGACGACCTCGACCTGCAGGAGTTCTACTGGGACGTCAACGGCACCGGCTGGCGCCAGCCGTTCGGCGTCGTCCGGGCCGAGGTGCGCCTGGAGCCCGACCTGGTCGAGGCGTTCACGGGCGACGTGGCGTGCTACAGCGGCTACGAGGGCTCCGGCACGCCGTGCGCGAGCCTCGAGGTGCAGCCCGACGGCGAGCCCGTGGTGCTCGCGCGGGCCGAGGCGCTCGGCCCGTACCAGAACCTGACCGTCGCGCTCGGCTTCCGGCCGGGCACGTTCGAGCCGCGCGACGAGCGGTTCACGTCGTCTCCGGCGGCCATGACCTCGCTCGTGGGCGCGCTCGCGGCCGTCGCGGTCGCGATCACCGCGGGCGTCATGCGCGCCACGCGCTGGCGCGACCACCCCGGCCGGGGCCTGATCATCGCCGAGTACGAGCCGCCCGAGCGGCTCACGCTCATGGAGGCGGCCGACCTCGTCAAGGCGGCGTCGAAGGGCATCACGGCGACGCTCCTCGCCGAGGCCGTCGATCGCCGCGTCCGGGTCATCGAGTCCGGCTCGCGCAAGTACTCGGTCCAGCTCGCGGCGCCCATCGAGGGCGCCGACCGCGACGCGACCGCCGTCCTCCGGGCCCTCTTCGGGCCGATGGCGCCGATCGGGTCGCGACGCGACCTGAGGTCGCGGGATGCCGCGCTCGGCACGAAGCTCGCCCGGCTGCGGACCTCGGTGCACTCCCGGGTCGAGCGGGAGGGACTGCGGCGCAAGCCCGATCGCGGCCTGCGCGGGCTGCTGTCGCTGCTCGCGATCGGGGCCGCGGTGCTCGCCGCCATCTTCGGGTTCATCGCCCTCGACGAGCGCATGGGCGGCGGATGGCCGTGGCTCACGATGCTCGTCGCCGGCGCCGCGGTGTTCGTCACCTTCGGCCTCGTCGGCGTCGTACGACCGCTCACGGAGCGCGGCCGCGCGCTGCGCGACCACCTCGAGGGCCTCCGGGAGTACATCCGGCTCGCCGAGGCAGATCGCCTCCGCGTGCTCCAGTCGCCGACCGGAGCGGAGCGGACGCCGATGCCGGCGCTCGACATCCCGCCGCCTGCGCCCGGCACGATCCCGACCGGCCGGCCGGCGCCGATCGGGAGCCGGCCGATCCGGGCGGACGGGACCCCGGACCCCGAGGCCGTGCTGCGCCTGAACGAGCGGCTCCTGCCGTACTCGGTGCTCTTCGGGATGGAGCGCGAGTGGAGCCAGGTGCTCGCCGCGCTGTACGCCCAGCAGGGCCGCGAGCCCGACTGGTACTCGGGTCGGAGCGGCTTCCACGCCGGGTACTTCGCCGCGAGCGTGAGTTCCTTCAGCAGCGTGTCCAGCACGAACTGGTCGGGATCCTCCTCGAACTCGTCGTCGGGCGGCTCGAGCGGCGGCGGGTCGTCCGGTGGAGGCGGCGGCGGCGGGGGCGGCGGCGGCGTCTGACCCCGCCCGCTCAGACCTCGTCGGCGGCGGGAGCGCGCTCGTCCGGCAGCACCACGCGGCGCTCGGCGTCGATGCCGACCACGTCGTCGTCGGAGTCCTCGCCGGTCGGACGCTCGTCCTCGTCCTCGTCGGGTGCGGGCTCGGGCGGGAGCTCGCCGTCCTGCGCGACCTGGAACTCGTGATCGTCGGCGATGCCTCCGCCGACCCCCGTCGACTCGTCCATGGCACGAGCGTAGCCCCAGCGCGCGGCCCTCCGACAGGGCCGAGGTCCCGGCACGCCGGGCGCACCCCATCGCTCGCATTCGCGCCGATCGCGCCACGGCGCGTAGAATGGCCGCGGCGCTCGACGGATCCATCCACGGACCGACGGCTGGGGGAACTCGCTCCGCCATGCTCGGCCTCTCCGGATCCGGCGCACCGCGACGGCCTCGACGTCCGATCCCGTCATCCCGGTGCCGACCACTCGCCCGTGGTGCCGAGCGCCCGATCGCATCGGGCCCAGACAGGGGAGGACCATTGGCCCAGACGAGGCAGCGACAGCGCACGCGCTCGCGTGACGACGACGCGCCCATCATCCCGATCCTCGCGCGCAAGGTCCGCGAGGTCGAGCAGAAGGCCCAGAAGAACAAGCTGGGCCCCACGAACCGCACCAAGTTCCAGGTCATCGCGCTGCTCATGCGCGAGGAGCGCGCCCGGGTGAAGGCCGACGGCGACCTCGCCGACGGCGCCCGCGCCGAGCTGCTCAAGCGACTCGACGGGATCGCCCAGATCCTCGCGAAGACCGCGGCGCGCGACACGAGCCTCATCTCGCTGCTCGAGCCGGATGCCTCGATCTCGACGGTCGCGCAGCGGTTCCGCCGCGACTGGCTGCTCGAGTCGGGCGCCGAACTCACCGACGACGAGCTGATCATCGTCCGCGAACCGGCACCGGCTCCCGAGATCGCGGTGAACCAGGTCGTCCCGCCGTCGGTGAAGTCCCGACAGCTCGCGAACCCGTTCCTCGCGCCGGACTTCAGCCGCGGCGACCACCAGGTCGTGCCCGTCCGCCGGCTCGCGAACTGGGAGCTGCTCGGACCGCTGTTCAAGTCGTTCGAGTCGGGGTCCGGAGGCCAGGCCGCGTCGATGGACCTCCCCGAGGTGCCCCGGGTCGACCGGCTCGCACCGCGCGGGCTGGAGCTCATGCCGCACCAGGCGCGCTTCATCGAGTCGGCGCGAGAGGGCCACCGCACGTTCCTGCTCGCCGACGAGCCGGGACTCGGGAAGACCGCGCAGTCGGTGCTCGCGGCATCCGTCGCCGACGCCTACCCGCTGCTCGCGGTCGTGCCGAACGTCGTCAAGATGAACTGGGCGCGCGAGGTCGAGCGGTGGACGCCGCACCGCCGGGCGACCGTCATCCACGGCGACGGCGACACGGTCGACGCGTTCGCCGACGTGGTCGTCGTCAACTACGACATCCTCGACCGCCACATGACGTGGCTGTCGACCATGGGCTTCCGCGGCATGGTCGTCGACGAGGCGCACTTCATCAAGAACCTCCAGTCGCAGCGCTCGCGGAACGTGCTCGCGCTCGCGGAGCGCATCAGGGCCAACACGCCGGGCGGCGACCCGCTGCTGCTCGCCCTGACGGGCACGCCGCTCATCAACGACGTCGACGACTTCCGCGCGATCTGGCAGTTCCTCGGCTGGATCGTCGGCGACCGGCCGTCGCCCGAGCTCCTGGGCAAGCTCGAGGAGACGGGCCTGACGCCGGCCGAGCCGGGGTTCTACGCCGAGGCGCGACGCACGGTCATCGACCTCGGCATCGTGCGACGCCGCAAGGTCGACGTCGCCGCCGACCTGCCCGACAAGCGCATCGCCGACCTCCACGTGGAGCTCGACGACGAGCTCGGCCGCTCGATCCGCGCCGCCGAGCGCGAGCTCGGCAACCGGCTCGCGAACCGGTTCCGGGCGCTCGTGGAGTCGCGGAAGCTCCGCGTCGGCGACCTCGACGAGCTCGAGCGCGACCAGTACATCCGCGCGGTCGCCCTCTCCGAGCTCGAGGAGTCGAAGTCGTCGAAGTCCGGCGAGAACGTCTTCACCATGGTGCGCCGCATCGGCCAGGCGAAGGCGGGCCTCGCGGCCGACTACGCCGCCCAGCTCGCCCGATCGGCGGGCAAGGTCGTGTTCTTCGCCAAGCACATCGACGTGATGGACCAGGCCGAAGCCGCGTTCGCGGCGCGCGAGCTCCGCACGGTGTCGATCCGCGGCGACCAGACCGCGGTCGCCCGCCAGCAGGCGATCGACGCGTTCAACACCGAGGCGGACGTCTCGATCGCGGTGTGCTCGCTCACGGCCGCGGGCGTCGGGGTGAACCTGCAGTCCGCGTCGAACGTGGTGCTCGCCGAGCTCAGCTGGACCGCGGCCGAGCAGACGCAGGCGATCGACCGCGTGCACCGCATCGGCCAGGACGAGCCCGTCACGGCGTGGCGCATCATCGCCGCGCACACGGTCGACGCACGCATCGCCGAGCTCATCGACCAGAAGCAGGGCCTCGCGCTCCGCGCGCTCGACGGCAGCGACGTCGAGCCCGGCTCGGCCGACTCCGTCCAGCTGGACGCGCTGCAGCACCTGCTGCGGCAGGCGCTCGACGGCGCCCTGTAGCGTCGGCGCGCGGCATCCGTCGTCGCCTCGCGCCGCCCCGACGGCGGCGTCGCGGAGGCGACCGGATGCCGCGCGCCCCGCTAGACTCCCCACGTTCGCGCCTCGACGAAGCGGCACCCCCGCGAACGTCCACCTCTTGAGGAGTCACCAGGCATGAAGATCGGCATTCTGACGAGCGGCGGCGACTGCCCCGGACTGAACGCGGTCATCCGCGGCGCGGTGCTGAAGGGCGTCATCTCGCACGACGCCGAGTTCGTCGGGTTCCGCTGGGGCTGGCGCGGCGTCGTCGAGCGCGACATCATGCCCATCACGCGCCACGACGTGCGCGGACTCTCCAAGCAGGGCGGCACCATCCTCGGCTCGAGCCGCACGAACCCGTTCGAGGGCGAGCAGGGCGGCCCCGAGAACATCCGCCGCATGCTCGACGAGGAGGGCATCGACGCGATCGTCGCGATCGGCGGCGAGGGCACGCTCACGGCGGCCCGCCGGCTGTGGGACGAGGGCGGCATCCCCGTGATCGGCGTCCCGAAGACGATCGACAACGACCTCGCCGCGACCGACTACTCGTTCGGGTTCGACACGGCCGTCGAGATCGCGACCGAGGCGATCGACCGCCTGCGCACCACGGCCGAATCGCACAACCGGGCGATCGTGCTCGAGGTCATGGGCCGTCACGTCGGCTGGATCGCGCTGCACTCCGGCATGGCGGGCGGCGCGCACGCGATCCTCATCCCCGAGCAGCCCATGGGCATCGACGAGATCTGCGAATACGTGGAGTCGGTGCGGGACCGCGGTCGCGCGCCGCTCATCGTCGTCGCCGAGGGCTTCAAGCTCGACACGATGGAGGAGGCGCACTCGCACCTCGGCCTCGACGCGTTCAACCGGCCGCGCCTCGGCGGCATCGCCGAGAAGCTCGCGCCCCTGATCGAGGAGCGGACCGGCATCGAGTCGCGGCACACGGTCCTCGGGCACATCCAGCGCGGCGGCGCGCCGTCGGCGTACGACCGGGTGCTCGCGACCCGCCTCGGCATGGCCGCGGTCGACGCCGCGTTCGACCGCGCGTGGGGCAGCATGGTCACCCTCCGCGGCACCGACATCGCGCGCGTCTCGATCGCGGACGCGACGGGCGGGCTGAACGTCGTGCCCCAGTCGCGGTACGACGAGGCGCGGATCCTCTTCGGCTGAGCGGATGCCGCTTCCCGAGGTCTGCGTCTGCTACGTGCTCCGCGAGTCCGGCGGGCGCACCGAGGTCCTCCTCGGCCGGAAGAAGCACGGCCTCGGCGCCGGCAACTACGTGGGCCTCGGCGGCAAGCTGGAACCGGGGGAGTCGGCCGTCGACGCCGCGGTGCGCGAGGTCGAGGAGGAGTCGGGGCTCGTGGTCGCGGCCGTCGACCTCGAGTCGCGCGGGCGGCTGACCTACCTCTTCCCGCATCGCGAGGCCTGGAGCCAGGTCTCGAACGTGTTCGTGGTGCGGACGTTCGCGGGGTCTCCGGGGCCGTCCGACGAGCTCGACCCCGAGTGGTTCGCGCTCGAGGACGTGCCGCTCGCCGAGATGTGGGACGACGCGCGCAGGTGGCTCCCCGGCGTGCTGGCCGGTGGGACGGTGCGTCGCACCTACGTGTTCGGCGACGATCTCGCGACCGTGGTCGACGAGGCGAACCACGTCGCGTAGCCGGTCCGGGCGGCTCGCCGAGGGCCGGCCCGCCCTCCGGGCGGGCGGTGACCGCCCCGCCGATCCGGGGGTTCGCCCCATGTCGACGGCCGCGCGCCGTCCGTAGTCTCGGATCATCCCGATGGACAGGAGATCCAACTGATGACCACCGTCACCCCCGCACCGGCGACCGACGTCGAGACGCGCGGGTTCGCCGTGTCGAGCCTCGTGCTCGGCATCGTCTCGCTCGTCGCCGGCTTCACCTTCGTGGTGCCCGTCGCCGGCCTCGTGCTCGGCATCCTCGCGCTGCGTCGCGAGCCGTCGGCCCGCACGATGGCGATCTGGGGCATCGTGCTGAACGGCGTGATGCTCGCGGGCGTCGTCATCGCGACGCTCGCGTTCCTCGCCTTCGGCCTGCTGCTGCTGCCGTTCGCGCCGCTCGCGTTCGTCTGACCCACCGAGCCCACGAGGCCCCCGACCTGCCGGTCGGGGGCCTCGCCCGCGTCCGGGCCTGCGTCGGGTCCGCCGCCGGGTCTACCCTGACGCGTGAGGGCACAGGCGCGGGGGAGCGGATGGACGGTGAGCACGGGCAGGGGATCTCGACGTGGGGGTCCGGTGCGCCGGAGCCCCGCTACGCGGAGACCGAGGACGGCGCCGTCGCCTACCAGGTCTTCGGCGCCGGCCCTCGGGACCTGCTGTTCATCGGCAACTGGGCGAGCAACATCGAGGTGATGTGGGAGCACCCGTCGATGGTGCGCTACCTCGAGCGGCTGGCCCGGTTCGCCCGCGTGATCTGCTTCGACAAGCGCGGCGCCGGGCTGTCGGATCCCGTCGCCATGGGTGCGCTGCCGACGCTCGAGCACTGGATGGACGACGCGCGCGCGGTGCTCGACGCCGCCGGCTCCGCCTCCGCGACGCTCGTCGGCGACGCGGAGGGCGGCCCGATGGCGATGATGCTGGCGGCGAGCCATCCGCAGCGCACCGACGCCCTCGTGCTCGTGAACACCTTCGCGCGGCTGCTCCGTGCACCCGACTACCCGATCGGCATCCCCGAGCCGACGGCGGAGCTGCTGCTCGGGGAGTGGCGCCGCAACTGGGGCACGGGGGCCGTCCTGCAGCTCACCGCCCCTGACGTCGCCGACGACCTCCAGCTGCAGCGCTGGGTGGGCCGCTACATGCGCCTGTCGGCATCCCCGGCCGCGGCGACCCGGATGTACGAGTGGGTGCTCCAGCTCGACGTGCGGTCGGTGCTGCCGAGCATCCAGGTGCCGACGCTGGTCCTGCACAAGGCGCGGAACCGCCACTACCGGATCCCGATGGGGCGCTACCTGGCCGAGCACATCCCGGGCGCTCGGCTCGTCGAGCTGCCAGGCACGGCCTGGTATCCGCCCTTCGTCGAGTCCGACCGGCTCCTCGACGAGGTCGAGGAGTTCATGACGGGCGAGCGCGCCGCGTCCGTCGACGACCGCGTCCTCGCGACCGTGCTGTTCACCGACATCGTCGGGTCGACCGACCTCGCGGCCCGCCTCGGCGACCAGCGCTGGCTCGACCTCAAGCTCGCGCACGACGAGCTCGTCCGCTCGCGCATCGAGCGCTACCGCGGCACCGACGTCTCATCGACCGGCGACGGGTTCCTCGCCCTGTTCGACGGGCCCGCGCGCGCCGTGCGGTGCGCGTGGGAGATCGCCTCGGCGGTGCGGACGCTGGGCCTCGAGGTCCGGGCCGGCGTGCACAGCGGCGAGGTCGAGTTCCAGGGCGACGACGTCGCGGGGATCGCGGTGCACCTGGCCTCCCGCGTCATGTCGCATGCGTCGGCCGGGACCGTCTTCGCCTCGGGCACCGTGAAGGATCTCGTGGTCGGGTCGGGCATCGGGTTCGAGGACCGCGGCATCCACGTGCTGAAGGGCGTCCCCGGCGAGTGGCGGCTGTTCGAGGTGACCGGTCCGGGCTGACCCGCCGGACGCACGAATCGGACGCCGTGTACAGCCGACGCGCATGGAACGTACACGCTGCAGCACGAATCGCCGCGAGCCCGCGAGTAGGCTCGGGGACGTACCGAGCGCGGCGATCCCGCGCGTGTCCCCGAGGCGATGGAGCCGAAGTGTCGATGACCCGACCGCATCCCAACACCGTCGAGAGCGTCCGATCGGAGGACGAGGTGATCCCCACGAACACGTCGGAGACCCGGACCGAGACCGACTCGCTCGGCTCGGTCGAGGTCCCCGCAGATGCCTACTGGGGCGTGCACACCATGCGTGCGCTCCAGAACTTCCCGATCTCCAAGCGACCGATCTCGGTCTACCCCGAACTCGTCGTCGCGCTCGCGCAGGTGAAGCAGGCGGCGTGCCGGGCGAACAAGGAGCTCGGCGCGCTCGATCCGCGCAAGCAGGCGTGGATCGACGAGGCGTGCCAGCGGATCATCGACGGCGAGTTCCACGACCAGTTCGTGGTCGGCGTCATCCAGGGCGGCGCGGGCACCTCGACGAACATGAACGCGAACGAGGTCATCGCGAACGTCGCGCTCGAGATCGCCGGCTACCCGAAGGCGCGCTACGACCTCATCCACCCCATCGACGACGTCAACCGCAGCCAGTCGACGAACGACACGTACCCGACCGCGCTGAAGCTCGCGATGACCGCGTCGCTCACGACGATGCTCACCGAGCTCGACCTGCTCCGCATCTCGTTCGGCCGCAAGGGCCGCGAGTTCCACGAGGTGCTGAAGGTCGGCCGCACGCAGCTGCAGGACGCGGTGCCGATGACGCTCGGCCAGGAGTTCCACGGCTTCGCGACGACGCTCGGCGAGGACATCGCCCGGCTCCGCGAGACGATCAAGCTGCTCTCAGAGGTGAACCTCGGCGGCACCGCCGTCGGCACGGGCATCACGGCCGACCCCGGCTACGCGGCCGCGGTCGTGCGCCACCTCAGCGAGATCACCGGCCAGCGTCTCGAGACCGCGCCCGACCTCGTCGAGGCGACGAGCGACACGGGCGTCTTCATGACCTTCTCGAGCGCGCTGAAGCGCAGCGCGATCAAGCTCTCGAAGATCTGCAACGACCTCCGACTGCTCTCCTCGGGCCCGCAGGCGGGCCTCGGCGAGATCCACCTGCCGCCGAAGCAGGCGGGTTCGAGCATCATGCCGGGCAAGGTGAACCCGGTGATCCCCGAGGCGGTCAGCCAGGTGGCCTACGCGGTCGCCGGCGCGGATGTCACGGTCATGATGGCCGCCGAGAACGGCCAGCTGCAGCTCAACGCGTTCGAGCCGGTCATCGCGCACTCCCTCCTGCAGTCGATCACGTGGATGCGCCAGGCGTGCTGGACCCTCCGCGTGAACTGCGTCGACGGGATCACGCCGAACACCGAGCACCTCGAGGCGCAGGTCGCCTCGAGCGTCGGCGTGATCACCGCGCTCATCCCGTTCATCGGCTACGCCGAGGCCGCCAAGCTCGCCAAGGCCGCGCTCGCGACCGGGCGACCGGTGGCCGACCTCGTCGTCGAGGCCGGCCTGATGACCCGCGAGGACGTGACGCGGCAGCTCATGCCGTCGCGACTGTCGGGCGTGCACCCGATCACGCAGGCGATCAACGTGGTCGAGCTGAAGGCCGAGCCGAGCGACTGAGTCCGGCGCCGCGCGCCGGCGCCTCAGATGACGCGGCAGTGCGTGGTGAGCGAGCCGATGCCCTCGATGGTGACCGTCACGGTCGAGCCGTCGTGCAGGAAGACCTGCGGGTTGCGCGAGTACCCGGCGCCGCCGGGGCTGCCGGTGGAGATGAGCGTGCCGGCCGGCACGGTCGCGGTCTTCGAGAGGTAGGAGATGATCTCGGCGACGCTGCGGACCATCTCGTTGGTCGAGGCGTCCTGGAGGATGTGACCGTCGAGGTTGGTCGTGAGCCACAGGTCCTGCGGATCGGGGATCTCGTCGGCGGTGACGACGACGGGTCCGGTCGGCGTGAAGCCGTCGAACGACTTGCAGCGAGACCACTGCGCCTCGCTGAACTGGATGTCGCGCGCCGTGATGTCGTTCACGACGGTGTAGCCCCACACGTGGTCGAGGGCCTCCTGCGGCGAGACGTCGCGCGCCGGCGTGCCGATGACGACGCCGAGCTCGGCCTCGTAGTCGACCTGCGTGGCGACGTCGCCGGCCCACGTGGTCGTCGCGCCGTGCGCGGCCAGCGAGTTCGGCCAGAGCGAGAAGATGGTCATGGCCGACTCGGAGCGGAGCTTCAGCTCGGAGGCGTGGGCGGCGTAGTTCGCCCCGATGGCGAGCACCTGCGACGGCCGCAGCACGGCCGAGTCGTGGCGGAGCTCGGAGACCGGCGTGGTCGGTGCGCCCGAGGCGAGCGCTGCGTCGACGACCGCGCGCACGTCGGCGAGGGCGTCGGGGCCCTGCTCGATGAGCTCCTGCAGGTCGCGCGGAGCGCTCGGCATCACTTCGTCGAGGAAGATCGCCCGCTCGTCGTGGACCACCGCGAGTCGGGGGGTCGTCTGGCCTTCGACTCGGAGGTGCGCGAACTTCACCCGTCTAGGCTATCGGCCGGCCTCGCGCGGGCGCTGTGCAGAACGTACAACGAACCGGGCGGGATGCTCCGTCACGTCGACAATGCGGATGCCGCGACGCGCCAGAGGTGCATGGACGCGTAGCTCCGCCAGGGCGCCCATGCCGCGCCGCGTGCGGCGAGCGCGTTCGGGTCGGAGGGCAGTCCGAGCCGCGCGGCGCCGTTCCGGAGCGCGAGGTCGGAGACGAGCAGCTCGTCGGGTTCGCGCGTCACGCGCATGGCGAGGTAGCCGGCCGTCCAGGGCCCGATGCCGGGCACGGCGAGCAGCTCGGCGCGAAGGTCGCCGCGCTCGCGCTCCGGCGCGACGACGAGGTCCCCGGACGCGAGCCGGGCGCACACGTCGAGGATCGTGCGGATCCGGGCGGCGGGGCCCCGCAGGACGTCGGCGCCGTGCTCGGCGATCGCCGCCGCGGTCGGGAACAGCGTGCGCGTGCGCTCGCCGACCACGATGGGTTCGCCGAGGTCGGCGGCGAGCCGCGTCAGCGCGGTGCGCGCCGCGGGGACGGAGACCTGCTGGCCGACGAGCGCGCGCACCACCAGCTCGTGGGGGTCGAGGCAACCCGGCATGCGGATCCCGGGGACCGCGGCGATCGCGGGGGCGAGCACCGGGTCGGCTCCGAGCGCGGCGTCGATCGCCTCGGCGTCGGCGTCGAGGTCGAACAGCCGTCGGACGCGGGCGACGAGGGGTGCGAGGTCGGCGAGGCTCGCCAGGTGCGCCTCCACGTCGAGCGCGGGGGCGTCGTCGACCGCGGCCAGGCGCACGAGTGCCGGGCCGGTCGGCAGTGAGAGCGTCCGCTCGTAGCGGTCGGCTCCGGCGACCTCGACGCCCTCCAGCGCCCGGGCGGCGAGCCAGGCGAACACGCCGCCCGAGTCGAACGGCGCTCGCGCGGGCAGGCGGAGCCGGACGACGCCGGCGTCGCCGAGGCGGGGCTCCGGGCCATCCGCCTCGCCCGCGCCGTTCGTCGCCGCTGCGGTCGCCGCCGCCGCAGGCGTCGCTGCGGTCGCCGTCGCGATGCGACCGCCGCGCCGGGCGCGCGCCGTCGCGCGCAGCTCGAGCGGGCTGCGTTCGTAGACGGCGCGCACGGTGTCGTTGAACTGGCGGATGCTGCCGAAGCCGGCCGCGAACGCGACGTCGGAGACGCGCATCGAGGTCGAGGTGAGCAGCGCGCGCGCCGTCTGCGCGCGGTGGGCCCGGGCGAGGGCGAGCGGGCCGGCGCCGAGCTCGGCCGTGAGCACCCGCGTGAGGTGGCGGGGGGTGTAGCCGAGGCGCCCCGCGAGGCCGGGCACGCCCTCGCGCTCGACGACGCCGTCGGCGATGAGTCGCATGGCGCGTGCGGCGAGGTCGTCGTCGAGGTCCCACTCGGGGGAGCCCGGCACGGCGTCGGGCAGGCACCGCTTGCAGGCGCGGAGGCCCGCCTCGTGCGCGGCCGCGGCGGTGCGGTAGAAGGTGACGTTGCGCGGCTTCGGCGGCGCGGCCGGGCAGCTCGGTCGGCAGTAGATGCCCGTCGAATGGACGCCCGTGATGAACTGGCCGTCGAAGCGGGCGTCGCGCGCGAGCATCGCCCGGTACCGCTCGGCGAAGACGGGGTCGGCGAGCGGATCGGCGGTGGCGGTCGTGGTCACCCCTCCAGCGTCGCATCCGCCCACGACGTTGCATAGCGGAAATCGGACATGGCCGCGCGACTACGCTGGACCCCATGCCCACCGACGCGCCGTCGCCCGCCTCCGGCTCCCCCGACCCGTCGACCGCCGACGTCCGCTCGAGGCTCGCCGAGGCGTTCGGCCACCGGGTCGCCTTCGACGGCCCCGCCCTCGAGGCCGTGCGCGAGGACCGATCCGGATGGCGCAGCGACGCGGCGCCCGCGGCGCTGGTGCACGCGGCATCCGTCGAGGACGTCCGGGCGCTCATGCGCATCGCGTCCGCCACCGGCACCCCCGTCGTCCCGCGCGGCGCGGGCACCGGCCTCGCCGGCGGCGGGATCTCGAGCCGCGGCTCGATCGTGCTCGACCTCTCGCGCATGGACCGGATCCTCGAGATCGACGACATCGACGAGCTCGCGGTCGTCGAGCCCGGCGTGCTGAACGGCGACCTCGACCGTGCCGCCCGCGAGCGCGGCCTCTGGTACGCGCCCGACCCAGCGAGCCGGGCGATCTCGTCGATCGGCGGCAACATCGCCACGAACGCCGGCGGCCTGCTGTGCGCCAAGTACGGCGTGACGCGCGAGAGCGTGCTCGGACTCGCCGCGGTCCTCGCCGACGGCTCGCTGCTGCGCACCGGGCACCGCACGGTGAAGGGCGTGACGGGCTACGACCTCACCGCGCTCCTGACCGGATCCGAGGGCACGCTCGGCGTGATCGTCGAGGCGACCCTCCGCCTCCGGCCGGTCGTGCACGGAACGGTCGAGACCGTCGCCGCGGCCTTCCCCGACGTCGAGTCGGCGGGCGTCGCGGTCGGCGGTGTCGCCGCGGCGCGCGTGCGCCCCGCGATCCTCGAGCTCATCGACCCCGTCGGGCTCGCGCGCGTCGCCGAGCACCTCGGCGCCGACGCGCTCGCGGGTACTCCGCTCGCCGACTTCGCGCCCGGCGAGACGTTCCTCCTCGCCCAGTGCGACGCGGGGGATGCCGCGGCCGAGGCGGACGTGATCGCGCGCGTGTTCGCCGAGGCGGGCGGGCGCGTCGAGCGGTCGACGGATGCCGAGACGGGCGAGCGCCTCCTCGACATCCGCCGCGCCATGCACCCGGCACTCGCATCGCGCGGGAACGTGCTCATCGAGGACGTGGCGGTGCCGCGCTCGAAGCTGCCGGAGATGTTCCGCGAGATCGCCCGGATCGGCGCGCACCACGACGTGGAGATCCCGACGCTCGCGCACGCGGGCGACGGGAACCTGCACCCCAACTTCGTGTTCGAGGGCGACGACGTGCCCGAGCACGTCTGGACCGCCGCCGACGAGCTGTTCCGCGCCGCGGTGCGGCTCGGCGGCACGCTGACCGGCGAGCACGGCGTCGGCGTGCTGAAGCGCCGCTGGCTCGCCGAGGAGCTCGGCGACGCGTCGGTCGACCTGCAGCGCCGGATCAAGGCGGTGTTCGACCCGGCCGGCATCCTGAATCCGGGCGTGATGTTCCCGCCCGACGACGGTGCCGGTCGCTAGGCTTCCGCCGTGAGCCTGACGCCTCCACCGCCCGCCGATCCGTACGGGCACCTGAACCCGGCCGGACCGCCCTCCGGCGACCCCGCCTTCTCGCATCGCACCGCGGGGCGCGCGCGCTCCGGCCTGGGCGCGGGCGCCGCGATCGTCGTGCTCATCGCCGTCGCGGGCCTCGTCGCGCTGCTCGTGGCGGGCTACCTGGCCGTCTCGCTCGGCGTATCCGTCGTCGCCGTCGGCACGCTCGTCGCACTGGTGCCGCTCGGGATCGTGCTGTTCGCGATCCGCTGGATCGACCGCTGGGAGCCCGAGCCGCGGTGGGCGCTCTGGCTCGCGTTCCTCTGGGGTGCGGCCGTGTCGGTGGCGATCGCGCTCATCGTCGACCTCGGCGTGCAGCTCTTCGCGGCCTTCGCCTCGCCCGACGGCGCGAGCACCGACGAGGCGCTCCAGGCCGTCGTGCAGGCGCCGATCGTCGAGGAGGTCGCCAAGGGCGCCGGCGTGCTCCTCATCTACCTCCTCGCCAGGTCGCACTTCGACGGTCCGGTCGACGGGCTCGTGTACGGGGCCACGGTCGCCGCGGGCTTCGCCTTCACCGAGAACATCCTCTACTTCGGCGTCGCGCTCATCGAGGGCGGTGCGGGCGAGCTCGGCACGACGTTCATCGTCCGCGGGCTGTTCTCGCCGTTCGCGCACGTGCTGTTCACCGCGTGCACCGGGGTCGCGATCGGCTTCGCCGCCCGCCGGGGGCGCGGTGCCGGGGTCATGGCCTGGTTCCTCGTCGGCCTCGGCGCCGCGATCCTGCTGCACGCGTTCTGGAACGGGTCGCTCGCCTTCGCCGACGCCTTCGCGCTCTACTTCACCGTGCAGGTGCCGATCTTCATCGCCGCGATCGTCGTGACCGTCCTGCTCCGCCGCGAGGAGCAGCGCATGACGCGGGCCCGGCTGTCCGAGTACGCCGACGCCGGCTGGTTCAACCGGGACGAGGTCGAGGGCCTCTCGACGTGGCCCGGCCGACGGGCCGCGCTGGCATGGGCCCGGGCGCAGCATCCGCCGCGCACCGCGCAGGTGCAGCGGTTCATCGCGGATGCCACGCGGCTGGCGTTCACCCGGAACATCATCGCGACCGGCCGCGCCGACGTGCGCCGGCACGCCGACGAACGCGCCCTCCTGGAAGCGGTCACCCGCGACCGCGCCGCGATCTCGGCCTGAGCACGGGCGCCGCACCACCGACCGGTCTATGCTTGCCGCAACCGCGAGGTGATCGACGGCGATCGGAGACGGCGTGCCCAAGCCGAACGAGGTGCCGCAGGGCGACCCCGGCGCCCTGCGCGATCGGCTGCTGCGCGCCCAGGAGGACGCCCTCGCCACGGGCGTCGTCCCGCTCAGCCTCCGCCCCGTCGTGCGCGAATCGTGGGAACGCGCCATCCGCGGGGCCATCGACCCCGATCGGGCGCTGCCGCGCATCGAGCTCGACGAGGACGAGTTCCGCGCCTACCGCGCCTCGCACGCGCTCGCACCCGTGATGCCGGTCATCCGTCGACTGCTGGTCGACGGCACGGAGGACGCCGGGCTCGTCGTCGCCGTCGGCGACGCCCAGGGGCGGCTGCTCTTCGTCGAGGGCGACGCGCACCTGCGGCGCCGTGCGGAGGACATGCTCTTCGTCGCGGGCGCCGACTGGTCGGAGGCGAGCATCGGCACGAGCGCCCCGGGAACCGCGCTGCAGCTCGATCGGGCGGTGCAGATCCGCGGCGCCGAGCACTACAACCGCATCGTCCACCCCTGGAGCTGCACCGCGGCGCCCGTGCACGACCCCGCGACGGGGGCCCTCCTCGGGGTCATCGACATCACGGGCACCGACCTCGCCGTCGCTCCGCACACGCTCTCGCTCGTGTCGGCGACGGTCGCCGCCGTCGAGGCCGAGCTGCGCATCGCGAACCTCGAATCGAGCGTGCACGCCACCATCCGCCGCTCCCGGATGCGACCCGTGCCGACCCCGCGCACGCCGCTCACCGTGCTCGGCGTGCAGCGGCCGCGCCTCGGCGCGCACGAGCTGAGCCCGCGGCACGCGGAGATCCTGACGCTGCTCGCCTGGCACCCGAACGGCATCGGCGCCGAACGGCTCGCCGCGCTCGTCTACGAGGGGGATGCCTCGCCCGTGACGCTCCGCGCCGAGGTCACGCGCCTGCGGCGCGTGCTCGACGCAGCCGGCGAACCGGCGCTGGAGTCGCGACCGTACAGGCTCGCGCGCGAGCTCGACGTCGACGCCGCCCGGGTCGCGAAGCTCGCCGGCCAGGGGTCGCTCCGCAAGGCGCTCGAGCAGTATCCGGGGCCGATCCTGCCGTCCTCGGTCGCGCCCGGCATCGTCGACCTCCGCGACGAACTCGCGAGCCGCCTCCGCGAGTCGATGCTCGCCGACGCCCCGCCCGAGCTGCTCGCCGAGTTCGCCGAGCGCGACGAGCACCGCTACGACGCCGAGCTCTGGCGCGCGCTCCTCGAGGTGCTGCCGCCGCGCTCGCCGCGCCGCGCATCGGTCGTCGCGCACCTCGAGCGCATGGACGCGGCGCTGCGCTGACTGCAACCCTGCGCTGACTGCAACCCTCCTGCAACCCTCGGGCAACCGGGCCGCAACGCGCGCGACCGTACCGTGACGATCGCCCCACTCCGAGGGCATGACGACGACGTCACGAGGAGACACGATGACCGTGTACGCCGCGCCCGGCACCGCCGGCGCACTGATCCAGTTCAAGCCGCGCTACGAGCACTTCATCGGCGGCGAGTGGACGAAGCCCGTCGAGGGCGCCTACTTCGACGACATCTCGCCGGTGAACGGCAGGCCGTTCGCCGAGGTCGCCCGCGGCACCGCGGCCGACATCGAGGCCGCGCTCGACGCGGCGCACAAGGCCGCCCCGGCCTGGGGCCGCACGAGCACCGCGCACCGCGCCGCCATCCTGAACGCCATCGCCGACCGCATCGACGCGAATCTCGAGCTGCTCGCGGTCGCGGAGACCTGGGACAACGGCAAGTCGATCCGAGAGCCCCTGAACGCCGACCTGCCGCTCGCGAGCGACCACTTCCGCTACTTCGCGAGCCTCATCCGCGCGCAGGAGGGCAGCTTCACGCAGCTCGACGAGGACAACGTCGCCTACCACTTCGACGAGCCGCTCGGCGTCGTCGGCCAGATCATCCCGTGGAACTTCCCGCTGCTGATGGCCGTGTGGAAGCTCGCCCCGGCCCTCGCCGCGGGCAACGCCGTCGTGCTGAAGCCCGCCGAGCAGACGCCCGTGTCGATCCTCGTGCTCGTCGAGCTCATCGCCGACCTGCTGCCGGCGGGCGTCCTCAACGTCGTGAACGGCTTCGGCGTCGAGGCCGGCAAGCCCCTCGCCTCGTCGAACCGCATCCGGAAGATCGCCTTCACGGGCGAGACCACGACCGGCCGGCTCATCCTGCAGTACGCGTCGGCGAACATCATCCCCTCGACCGTCGAGCTCGGCGGCAAGAGCCCGAACATCGTCTTCGAGTCGGTGGCCGACCGCCGCGATCCGTTCTACGAGAAGGCGCTCGAGGGCTTCAGCCTCTTCGCGTTCAACCAGGGCGAGGTCTGCACCTGCCCGAGCCGCTCGCTCATCCAGAAGTCGATCTACGACACCTTCCTCGACGACGCGATCGAGCGCACGAAGCTCGCCCGGCAGGGCAACCCGCTCGACACCGAGACGCAGGTCGGCGCGCAGGCTTCGAACGACCAGCTCGAGAAGATCCTGAGCTACATCGACATCGGCAAGAAGGAGGGCGCGAAGCTGCTGCTCGGCGGCGAGCGCGTCGACCTCGGCGGCGACCTCAGCGAGGGCTACTACGTCGCGCCGACGATCTTCGAGGGCGAGAACCGCATGCGGCTCTTCCAGGAGGAGATCTTCGGCCCCGTCGTCGCGGTCACGAGCTTCCAGGACTACGACGACGCCATCCGCATCGCGAACGACACCCTGTACGGGCTCGGCGCGGGCGTCTGGAGCCGCAACGGCAACGAGGCCTACCGCGCGGGCCGCGACATCCAGGCGGGCCGCGTGTGGGTGAACAACTACCACGCGTACCCCGCGGGTGCGGCGTTCGGCGGCTACAAGTCCTCCGGCATCGGCCGCGAGAACAACAAGGAGGCACTGTCGCACTACCAGCAGACCAAGAACCTCCTCGTCAGCTACAGCGAGAACCCGCTCGGGTACTTCTGATCGGGAGCCGGCCATGACGATCGAGACGACGGATGTCGCGGCGCTCGCCGCACGCATGGTCGCGTCGGTCACGGTGCCGGGTGACGTCTCGCCGCGGGTGGAGCTCACGCCCGCGGCGAGCGTCCTGCTCGCGACGCTGTGGGCGACGCACGGGCCGCTGATGTTCCACCAGTCGGGCGGATGCTGCGACGGCAGTGCCCCGATGTGCTACCCGGCGGGCGACTTCGCCACGAGCGCGGCCGACGTGCTGCTCGGCGAACTCGACCTCGGCTCGGGGCGGGTCGTGCAGTTCTGGATGTCGGCCGAGCAGTTCCGGTACTGGCGGCACACGCACCTCACGGTCGACGTGGTGCCGGGGCGGGGGAGCGGCTTCTCGCTCGAGGCGCCAGAGGGCGTCCGCTTCCTCATCCGCTCGCGGCTCATGGAGGAGTGAGCGCCGGGAGTGAGGCTCCCCACAGCTCCACCCCGCGGGGCGGCGTTTCCGCCGCCTGCCCCTTCCTCGTCGGGACGGCCGAGGCCGTCGCGCACGAAGAAACTCGTCGCCCCGCGGTGTGGCCTCAGCCGACAGCGCTCCGGGGCGACGAGCTCTTAGGGCTACAGACTGCAACGTGTTCGCCGTCAGCACAAGACCCGCATGGACGGGTGTCCCGGATTGAACGCGCACGCGGCATCCGTTTGGATGGACCCATGACTGATACGAACAGCAAGCCCGAGGTCGAGGCTCCCGAGGGTCCGGCTCCCGTCGAGCTCGTGATCGAGGACATCGTCGTCGGCGACGGCCCCGAGGCGGCGCCCGGCTCGACGGTCGACGTGCACTACCTCGGCGTCGAGTACGACTCGGGCGAGGAGTTCGACTCGTCGTGGAGCCGCGGCCAGTCGATCAACTTCCCGCTGCAGGCGCTCATCGCCGGCTGGCAGGAGGGCATCCCCGGCATGAAGGTCGGCGGGCGACGCAAGCTCACCGTCCCGCCGCAGCAGGCCTACGGCCCCGCCGGCGGCGGTCACCCGCTCTCGGGCAAGACCCTGATCTTCGTGATCGACCTGCTCGGCGTCAGCTGACCCGAGCCCCAGTACGATCCGACGCGACGGCCGGCGCTCCCGCACGGGGCGCCGGCCGTCGCGGTGTCCGGTACCGGCGAATGTTCCATGCGTGTGCATCCGATCGGGCGCTTCGACCGGAAGGAAGTGGTGTCAGGCAAGATCCGCCCCGCGAACCGCGGGAACGACCAGGAGGACACCATGAAGAAGATCATCGCCGCGGGAATCGGCGCCGGAGCGCTCGTCGCGCTCGGCGGGCTCGCGCCGGCCAACGCCGCCGAGGACGCGGCCATGCTCTCCGTGCTGCACGGGGTCCCCGGCCTCACGGTCGACGTGTACGTGAACGACGAGCTGACGCTCGACGACTTCGAGCCCGGCGACCTCGCCGGCCCGCTCGAGCTCGCCGCGGGCACGTACTCGGTCGCGATCACCGCGGCCGACGCCGACGATGCCTCCGAGCCCGTGATCGGGCCCGTCGACCTGCCGCTCGAGGCCGGCGGGAACTACACGGCCGTCGCGAACCTCGATGCCGAGGGCAACCCCACCGCCAACCTCTTCACGAACGACGTCTCCGAGATCGCGGCCGGCGAGGGCCGACTGACCGTGCGTCACGTCGCCGCGGCACCCGCGGTCGACGTGCTCGCCGGCGGCGAGGCCGTGATCACGGGCCTCGAGAACCCGAACGAGCAGTCGCTCGACCTGCCCGCGGGCACCGTCGAGGCCTCGGTCGCGGCCGCCGGCACGACCGACCCGGTGCTCGGGCCCGCACCCGTCGACGTCGCCGAGGGCACGCTGACCATCGCCTACGCGTGGGGCAGCCTCGAGGACGACACGCTCGCGCTCGCCGTGCAGACCGTGACCGGCATGCACTCGAGCCCCGACGGCGTCCCGGCCGGAGCCGCGGGCCTCGTCGCGACGAACTCGCCGGAGCGCGTGTTCGGCCTGTGGACCGCAGGGGGAATCGCGGTCCTCTCGGCGATCGCACTGGCGGCTGCCGCGGCCCGCAAGGTCGTGGCGGCGAAGGCCGAGCGCTGATCGCCATGCGGGGGAAGGCGGTCGCGGCCGGGGTGTTCGGGTCCCCGGTCGCGGCCGCCGCCGTGCTCGCGCTGCTCGTCGGGTGCGCGGTCGCCCCGGACGGGCGCGACGGGCCCGACCTCGCCGCGTCATCCACTGCGGCCCCCGATCCGACCCCGTCCGAGGCCTCGGGCGCCCGGCCGGCGGCTGCGGCTCCGCCCGTCGCGGTTCCGGACATCCCGCGTCGGTCGGCGTCGCTCGAGGCCAACCGGGCGGCCGCGCCGCCGCCGCCCGTGCGGATCGAGGTGCCCGACCTCGGCATCGACATGCGCATCGACCCCGTCGGCCTCGACGCCGACGGAAACATGGGACTCTTCGACGATCCGGCGGTCGCGGCCTGGTACCGGTGGGGGCCGGCGCCCGGGTCGGATGCCGGGTCGACCGTCGTCGCAGCGCACGTCGACTCGCTCGAGTACCGCGTCCTGCCCTTCGCGAGGCTGAAGGACGCGGCGCCGGGCACGGCGGTGTTCGTGACGGATGCCGCGGGCACGCGACACGCGTACGCCGTCGAGTCGCTCCAGGTCACCGAGAAGGCGGCGGTCGACTGGGATGCCGCGTTCGATCGTTCCGGGGCGCCGCGGCTGACGCTCGTGACGTGCGGCGGCGCGTTCGACTACGAGGCGCGGCGGTACCTCAGCAACCTCGTCGTGACCGCCACGCCGAGATGACCGTGCACGACGACCGGACGGGAGGGGGTGCTCGATATGCTGATGTCCACGCCGCAATCGACGATCGCGGCGCCGCTCGTCATGGTCGACGTGCGGTCCCGTCCGAGCCGACGAAGGGATGAACCCCGAACGGTGAGCCCGATCGCCTTCGACACCCTCGACGACCGCGCCCTCGCGGAGGAGTTCTCCGCGGGCGACGAGCGCGCGCTCCGCGAGGCGTACGCTCGCTGGTCGCCGCTCGTGTTCCGGCTCGCGCTGCGGTCGCTCGGCGATCGGACCGATGCCGAGGACGTGACCCAGCAGGTCTACCTCGCGGCGTGGCGCGGTCGCGCCACCTTCGACCTCTCCCGCTCGACGTTGAGCGCCTGGATCGTGGGCATCACCAAGCACCGCATCGCCGACGCGCACGAGGCGCGCGCACGCTCGCGGCGCCTGGAGGAGAGCCTCGTCGCCGAGGCATCCGTCGCCGCGACCGAGGTCGACGACGACTTCGCCGAACGGGTCATGGTCCAGGAGGAGCTGGGGCGGCTCGAGCCCGTGCCGCGCCGGGTCATGCAGCTGGCGTTCTACGACCAGCTCAGCCATTCGCAGATCGCCGAGGCGCTGGACCTGCCGATCGGCACCGTGAAGAGTCATGTCCGACGCAGCCTGAGCCGGCTGAGATCACGATGGGAGGTGGAGGATGGACCACATCGAGCCTGACGAACTGGCCGTGCTGGCCCTCGACGGCCGCGAGCCCGAGGGGGCGGTCCGCGCCCACCTCGACTCCTGCGGACCCTGCGCGGCCGAGTACGCCTCGCTCGCGCGGACCGTCGAGCTCGGTCGCGACGCCTCGTTCGAGGGTCTCGAGGGCCTCGAGGCGCCGCCGGCCGCGGTCTGGGCGGGCATCCACTCCGAGCTCGGCCTGGCACCGGAGCTCGCCGCCGATCCGCTCGGGGGATCGGACGCGCCACGCCGCGCGCCCGACCTCGCGACCCCGGCGCGCCACGTCCCGCCGAGCCGACCGCGCACCCCGGCGATCGCGGCGCCGGCCGCGCGGGCGAGCCGCCGCAGGTGGTGGCCGGTCGCGGCAGCCGCCGCGATCGTCGGCCTGCTCGCCGGCATCGGCATCGGCGTGGCGGTCGGCGGCCGGGGAACGGTGCCTGAGGCGACGACGGTGCTCGCGAGCGCCGAACTCGACGCGTTCCCGGGTTGGGACGCCGTGGGCACGGCGACCGTCGAGGAGGACGCGGCCGGGGAGCGCACCCTCCTCGTCGACCTGTCCGCCGAGGTGCCCGAGGGTGAGGTGCGGGAGGTGTGGCTCATCCGTTCCGACGCGTCGGGCCTCGTCAGCCTCGGCCTGATGGACGGCGACTCGGCCCGGCTCGTGGTCCCGGCCGGCATCGACCTCGACGAGTACCCCCTGGTGGACGTCTCGGCCGAACCGGTCGACGGCGATCCCGCGCACTCCGGCGACTCGATCGTGCGGGGCGAGCTCAGCGCCGCCTGACACGCCGGAGGCCGAGGGCGAGGCCGGGATCGGGGGCGCTGACGTGGCGAACCGGTAGATTGCGTGGGACCCGACCCGACCCGACCCGACCCGACCCGACCCGACCCGCCCACCCCCGCTCAGAGAGGCACGACGACGTGACCCCTTCAGCCCCCGCACCGCTGCGCGACCAGGCGCCCGTCCCCGAACCGCCGGCCCGGGCCGATCGCCGACGGCTGATCGCCGCCTTCGCGCCCTACGTGGTGCTCAGCCTGGTGCACCTCGTCGTGCTCGTCGGCGACCTCGACGCCGCCGCGGTGACCGCGACGAAGCTGCTGCTGATGCCCGCGCTCGTCGTCGCGGTGGTGGTCGCGCGCCCGCGCGCGACCTCGGCGACCGTGATGCTCATCGCGGCGATCGCGCTGTCCTGGGTCGGCGACGCGCTGCTGACCGGCTCGGGCGACGGATGGTTCGTGGCCGGCTTGCTCTCGTTCCTCGCCGCGCACCTCGCCTACGTCGTGCTGTTCCTGCGGCTGCCCGCCGCCGGTCGCCGGCTTCCCTGGTGGACGCTCGGCTACGCGGCGTGGTTCGCCGCCTTCCTGGCCCTGCTGGCCCCAGGACTCGGCGGACTGCTCGTCCCCGTCGCGGTCTACGGTGCGGTGCTCGGCACGATGGCCGCGCTCGCGGGAGGCCTCGGCGGGCTCGTGGCGCTCGGCGGCGCACTGTTCGTGGTCTCCGACTCGGTGCTGGCGCTGGGCCGGTTCCTGCCCGGCTACGAGTTCGCCGCGCACGACCTCGTCGTGATGTCGAGCTACCTGACTGCGCAGGGACTCATCGCACTCGGCGTGCTCACTCGGCGGGCGGTGCGTCCGTCTCGGTGACGGGGCCCGGCGCGCGGCTCGGTGCAGCACGCCCGTCGGCGTTCGGCCGCCCTCGCGAGGGTTCGGCGACGTCCCGGACCCGGTCGACGAGGTCGCGCCAGGGCCCGGTCACCTGGCGCTCCGCCAGGGTGGCCTCGTGCGGTTCGCACCGGATGCGGTAGGTGTAGCGGTCGGGCTCGGGCGGCGCCGGCGGCGTCTCGCTCCACGGCAGGCGCTCGACGAGGAGCACCCACTCCTCGGGGTCGGGCTGGTCCTCGACCTCGACGGTCCACGTGAGCCGCAGTCCGGCGAGCCCGCCGCTCCGCGAGACCTCGACCTCCATGCTCCGGATGCTACTCCGGTTCGACGCCGACGGCGTCCCAGCCGTTCGCGACGGCCCGGACCTCGCGGGAGCCCTCGCCGTAGCGATCGCGAGCGGCGGCGAGGGTCGCCGTCGCGAACACCGCGAACCCGTCGTTCGGCCGGAGGGTGCCGCCCGTGAGGGTGTCGTACCAGACCCGCCCGACGTGCTCCCACGCGAACCCGCCGACCTCGACGGCGGCGAGCGCGAACGCCCGGTTCGGGATGCCCGAGTTCAGGTGCACGCCGCCGTTGTCGGCGTCGGTGACGATGTAGTCGCGCAGGTGGGCGGGCTGGGGGTCGCGCCCGAGCACGTCGTCGTCGTACGCGGTGCCGGGCTCGAGCATCGAGCGGAGCGCGCGACCCTGGACGAGCTCGGTGAAGATGCCCTCGCCGATGAGCCACGTGGCGGCGTCGGCATCCTGCCCCATGGCGTACTGCTCGGTGAGGGCGCCGAAGACGTCGGAGACGTGCTCGTTGAGCGCGCCCGACTGGTCGCGGTAGCGCAGCCGCGCCGTCATCTCGGTGACGCCGTGCGCGAGCTCGTGCCCGATGACCGAGAGCGACTGCGTGAACCCGCGGAACACCTCGCCGTCGCCGTCGCCGAAGACCATCCGCTCGCCGTCCCAGAAGGCGTTGTCGTAGCGGTCGCCGAAGTGCACGGTCGCCTCCAGCGGCGAGCCCTCTCCATCGATCGCGTCGCGCCCGTAGACGCGCTCGAAGAGCGCCCAGACCTCGCCGAGGCCGTCGTACGCCTGGTCGACGGCGGCGTCGCCCGTCGCGGGCTGACCCTCGACGCGCGCGAGACGGCCGGGGAGCGATTCGGCGCCCTCGGCGTCGGAGACGCGACGGTCGGGGGCGGGCTCGGCGAGGACGGGCTCCGCCGTGCCGGCTTCCGGAACGCGCTCGGCATCGGTCGGCGCCGCGGCCTCGGTCGCCGCTCCGGCCCCGGTCGCAGCGCCCTCGCGCTCGGTGGTCGACCGCGTGTGCTCGTGCGGCAGCAGCCCCGGGTGCGCACCACCGAGGCGGAGTTCGCGCATCGGCTCGTCGCGCAGCAGCGATCGACGGGCGGCCTCGGCGGCGACGTCGTAGTACTCCTCGGCGGCCGCGATCCGCAGCAGCAGGTAGGGCGGGACGATGCCCGCGCGGGCGCGCGCGCGGGCGAACACGACGGCGCGGGGGTCGCGTGGAGCGGGCGGCTGCGGCATCCGGGTCATGGCTCGATGCTGGCACGCGCCGCCGACAGGGCGCGATGCCCCGCCGGGAAGCGCGGAGGCGCATGCGAAGCTTGAGGGGTGACCGCCGCCGTCGCCGCCCCCTCCGAGGTGCGCACCCACCCGATCGCCCTCGTCCCGGCCGTGCTCGTGTGCTCGGCCGCGGTACTGCTGTTCGGGTTCCAGCTGCGCCTCCCGGGATACGCGCTCCTCGTCGTCGGCCTGGTCGCGGCGTGGCTCGTCGACCGGTCGGGCCGCACCGAGCGACTGCTGCCCGACCTCGCGCTCATCGCGATCGGCCAGGCGATCATCTCGACGATCTCGCTCGAGGCCGAGCTCTCGAACGAGGCGATGGTGCGGTTCGCGGTCGTGCTCGGCGCGGCGGTCGCGGTGCCGTTCCTCATCTCGCGGTTCCTCTACCGCGAGCGGACCATCCGGTTCCCGTGGCGCACGGGCCGGCGGTGGACGCGCACGCAGTGGCTCTACCTGATCTTCGTGACCTTCGCCGGATGGCTCATCCTGCCCTTCTACTTCATCACCTCGGGCGTCTACCAGAACTGGCCGACCGTGACCGAGCCGAACGAGATCGCGCGCCTCTTCGTCGGCGTGAACGCGGTCGGCACGTGGGACGAGCTCTTCTTCATCTGCACGGTGTTCGCGCTCCTCCGTCGGCACTTCCCGACGTGGCAGGCGAACCTGCTGCAGGCGATCGTGTTCGTGTCGTTCCTGTGGGAGCTCGGCTACCAGTCCTGGGGGCCGCTGCTCACGATCCCGTTCGCGCTGATCCAGGGCTACACGTTCAAGCTCACCAAGTCGCTGACCTACGTGCTGGTCGTGCACCTGCTCTTCGACGCGGTCGTGTTCTGCGTGATCGTGTACGCGCACAACGGCTGGCCGGCGATCTTCCCGCTGGTGCCGGCGGGCTAGGGCGGCGGTCGCCGCGCCCGGTTCACGACCGGGTCGGCCGCCGCATGGCGCGCACCGAGCCGACTCCGAGGGCGAGCGCGCCGGCGACGGCGGACGCGCAGACCGCCCACTCGATCGGACCGGGCGCGCTCGGCGGCGTCTCGAACACGGCGCCGGAGTCGCTGCGGTAGACCGTGGCATCCGCCCCGACGTCGAGGTCGTCGCTGCGCACGTCGGCGGCGGTCCCGTCGGGCAGCTCGACGATCACGTACCGGAACGGCGCGTACCGGCTGCCGCGACGGTCGGCGACGAGGCGTTCCTCGGTGTACTCGCCGACGACGGTCGTCGCGACCGGCGAGGTCGACGTGATCGCCCGGGAGGCGGTCTCGACGATGGCCACGACGCCGAGCGCACCGAGCGCGATCGCGCCGATCGCGAGCACGGCCGCGGTGAGCCGGCGCGGCGGGTAGCCCGCGCGCTCGTCGGTCGGTCGTCGGACATCGGCCATCGGGATCGCGATCCTCGGGGTCTCTCGATTCCATGGTCGCACGCCCCGTCGCCGCGCTCGCCGAAGTGGACGCAGTGGATATGCTCGCGCCATGCGCGCGGTGCGGTACGAGCGGTACGGCGGTCCCGACCGGTTGCGGCTCGTCGACGCGCCGGTCCCGGTTCCCGGGCCCGGGCAGGTGCTCGTGAGGGTCGTGGCCTCGTCGGTCAACTCGTGGGACTGGGACCTGCTCCGCGGTGGAGTGCTGGCGCGCATCGCCGCGCCGCGCAGGCCGGCGCATCCGGTGCTGGGGGCGGATGTCTCGGGCGAGGTCGTCGCGGTCGGCCCGGGCGGCGACGGGGCTACCGGGTCTGCCGGCTTCGCCGTCGGCGACCCGGTCTGGGGGGACCTCTCCGCGGCGGGCTGGGGCGGGTTCGCCGAGTTCGTCGCGACGGATGCCGCTGCGCTCCGCCGTCGGCCCGCTGGTGTCGGTCCGGTCGCGGCGGCGGCGATCCCGCAGGCGGGCGGGCTGGCCTGGCAGGCGCTCGTCGACGCGGCGGCGCTGAGCGCCGGCGAACGCGTGCTCATCATCGGGGCCGGCGGCGGTGCGGGCACGATCGCGGTGCAGCTCGCCCGGCATCTCGGGGCGGGCGAGGTGGTGGCGGTCGACCGCGCTCCGAAGCTCGACCTGCTGCGCGGCCTCGGGGCGACCGAGGCGGTCGAGGCGGATGCCGCTGACGGGCTGTTCGCAGAGGCCGTCGAGTCGGCCGGACCGACCGACTCGACCGAGTCGACCGGGTCGACCGGGTCGGGTTCGGGCCGGTTCGACGTGATCGTCGACCTCATCGCGGGTCGACCGCTCGCCGAGTACCGCCGAGCCCTTCGGCCGGGCGGTCGGTTCGTCATCGTCGGCGGGCGCCTGGGCGCGATCGCGCGGGTCGCGGCGACGGCCGGGCGCCCCGATGCCGAGGGTCGCACGTTCCGCATGCTCGCGGCGAAGCCGAACGGCGGCCTCGACGAACTCGGCGAGCTCGTGGCATCCGGTGCCCTCGCCCCCGTGATCGAGGAGGTGCTGCCGCTCGACCGCGTGCCCGAGGCGCTCGCGCGGATCGGTGCGGGGACCGGGAAGGGGAAGCTCGTGATCGCCCCGTAGGGTGCGCGGCGCGTCGGCGGGTGCCGACGACGGTCGTTGGAGACGTCAGAAGGGTGGCGGCGCGGGGTCGGGTGTCGTGAGCGTCACGTGCGGTGGATGGTTCAGCGTGTCGGGCGTGGGCGCGGTAACGGGTGGCCCCACCCCCTCGCCGGCCCCGATCGGCTCGAACCTGCGCTCGGGATGCGTGCGCAGCACGTGGCCGGCAGGCGAGGTCCAGCGCATGATGCCGTTCGCCTCGAGTGCGACCCGCCAGCCCGCCTCGTGCTTCAGGCGGTGGTGGTGGCGGCAGAGCACCGCGAGGTTCGCGGCGCAGGTTTCGCCGCCATGCGCCCACGCGGTGGTGTGATCGAGGTCGGCACGTTCGGCGCGACGGTTGCAGCCGGGGAAGCGGCACTGCCCGTCGCGCACGCGCACGAAGCCGTCGAGGTCGGCCGGTGCGCGGTAGTGCTCGCGCCCGTAGCCGAGCGTCGCGCCCGTCTCGGGGTGCATGAGGATGCGCCGCATCGACGGCGCGTGGGCCGCGATGATGCGGGCGGTCTCCGCGTCGATCGGTCCGTAGCCCTCGAGGTCGGCGGGCTCGTCGTCGAGGCCGAGCAGCGTGAGCACCGGCACGGTCACGTTGAGCCGTGGCTGCACCGCGCCGGTCGGCCCGGCGACGGCGTCGCGCGTGGGCGCATCGTCGACGAGGGTGCCGGAGAGCAGCAGGTCGGCGGCGAGGTCGGTCGCGCGCTGCGCACTCGTGCGGTGGTCGTCGGATGCCTCGCGGCCGGCGAGCACGTCGAGCCGCCGCTCGATCGCGAACGCGCGCTCGGCCTCGAGGAAGAGGCTCAGCCACGCCATGCCGTCGGGCGCCGCCTCGACGCACACGCGACGGTCGGCCGCGGCACGGGCGCGTCGGTCGACGAGCGGTTCGGGCAGCAGACGTTCGCGCAGCCGCCGCATGCGGCGGCGCACGTCGGCGTTCGTCGAGACGACGCCCTCTGCCGCGGCGGCGGACGCCGCATCGAGCGCGACGCGTTCGACGGCATCGGCGACCTCGGCCGGCGCGCCTCGCGTGAGTTCGAGCACCGATCGCACCTGCGTCGGCGCGACCTCGCCCGTGTCGAGCGCATCGAGCGTCGCGACGCGCGGCCCGGTCAGGCGTTCGGCCTCGGCGACGAGGCGAGCAGCGGATGCCTCGTGCTGGCCGAGCGTCGTCGCGAGTTCGGCGACGAACGACCGGGTCGCCATGTCGCGGTCGCGCGCGGTGCTCGACGCGGTGACGCCGACGACGTCGGTGGCGAGTTCGCGGGCACGCTGGACGGCCCGGTACCGGTCGGCATGGAGCCGCCGGATCAGCTGTTCGGCGCTCGCGATCGCGGCCAGCTCGAACGCGAGCGCCTGTTCGGCGGGGAGGTCGAGGATCGCTGGCACGGGTCCATCCAACCAGCACCCGCCGACATCGATCGCGCCGCAGAACAGCCGGTCAGCGTTGTATTCCTGCACTCCGTTCGGAGTGGAGGGCGCGTCGATCGCCCGACCGATCGCCCGGCCTGAGCCGGAGGCATCCGCCCTCAGCGCTCGACCGCAGCGCCGTGCTCGCCGAGCCAGTCGCGCAGCACCGCCGCGTGATTGCGCACGGCATCCCGCGCGCCGTACAGCAGCGTCACGCGGTCACGCTCGCCCGCGAGCGCCAGCAGCGCCAGCGCCGCCGGGTTGCCGTCGAGCTCCGTGCGGTACCGCACGGCGAACTCGTCGAACCGATCGTCGTCGGCGCGGTGCCACTCGGTGCGCAGCTCGGGGGAGGGCGCGGCATCCTTCGCCCACTCGTCGAGTTCGGCGCGCTCCTTCGAGATGCCGCGCGGCCAGAGGCGGTCGACCAGGATCCGGACGCCATCGGATGCCTCGGGGTCGTCGTAGACGCGCTTGATCGCGATGGCCATGCGGCCAGTGTGCTCCCGCGGAGCCCGGCGGGCAACGGCATCGGCAACGGGCAGCGCACCTACGCCGCGACCGCCGCCCGCTGCTCCAGCACGATCTGCTGCACCGCGGCCCGCCCCGCGCGATTCGCGCCGACGGTCGACTGCGACGGTCCGTAGCCGATGAGGAACAGTCGAGGGTCGTCGAGCGAACGGGTGTCGGCGACGCGGAAGCCGCCGGCGCGGGTCCGCAGGCCGAGCGGTGCGAGGTGGTCGAGCGCTGGCCGGAACCCGGTCGCCCAGAGGATCACATCCGCTGGAAGGAACGACCCGTCGGGCATGCGCACGCCGTCCTCCTCGATCGAGGCGAACATCGGATGCCGCACCAGCACGCCGCGCGCCTGTGCCGCGCGTGCCCACGGCGTCCAGTGCATGCCGGTGACGGCGATGACGCTGCCGGGCGGCAGGCCCTCGCGCACGCGCGCCTCGACGCCGGCGATCGCCGCGGTGCGGGCGGGCAGGTCGAAGTCCTCCTCGACCCACCGCGGTTCGCGACGCGTCATCCACGTCGTGTCGGCGACGTGCGAGATCTCGTCGAGCAGCTGCACGGCAGAGACCCCGGCGCCGACGATGATCACCCGCTTCCCGGCGAACTCCTCGGCCGACACGTAGTCGGCGACGTGCAACTGCCGCCCGCGGAAGCGGTCGATGCCGGGGTAGTAGGGGCGGAACGGGCGCGTCCAGGTGCCGGTCGCGTTGATGACGGAGCGCGCCGCCCAGGTGCCGCGATCCGTCTCGACGAGGAGCCGGCCGTGCGGGTCCTCGTCGGCGCGGCGCACCGCGCGCACGCGGACCGGACGCTGCACGTCGAGGTCGAACCGCCGCTCGTACTCGGCGAAGTACGGCGGAAGCACCTCGCGGCTCGGCGCTGCCGGGTCGGCGGGAGGCACCGGGTGGCCGGGCAGTTCGTGGATGCCGTTGACCGTCCCCATCCGGAGCGACGCCCAGCGGTGCTGCCATGCGCCGCCGGGTGCGGGGTTCGCGTCGAGCACGACGAAGGTGTCGGCGGCCGCCGGATCCCGCCCGACGGGCGCGAAGCCGCGCCGCCGGAGGTGATGGGCGGCCGAGAGCCCCGCCTGACCGGCGCCGATCACGGCGACGTCGACAGCAACTGCATCCACGCATGCCCGAACCGCGCCGGCATCCCCGGTATTCCAGTCACTGCTGCGGCGGCCGCCGCCGGCGATCCGCTCAATCGGGTACGCGGGCCACCTGGAAGGTGCCGTCGGCATGCCATTCGGCGACGAGGAGGTCGGTGTCCGCGGCCTCCGCGGCGATCCCGTCGGCGAGCACGCCGTCGGCGACGAGCCCGACCGGGATCCGCGTCCGCAGTGCCAGGCCCTCCGTGGCGAGCACGTCGAGCGTCGCGCACTTCGACGCCATTCCCGCGGTCCCCATGCGGGCGACGAGGCAGCCGACCCGATCCGGCGTCGCGACCGCATACACGGCCAGACCGGCGATCGGACCGTCGGGGCCGAGGATCATCGCGGACCGCGCGAAGGGATAGGCCGCCTCGACCCAACCGTCCCGCACGTCCGGGACGAGTTCCGGATCGCGGAACGCGGCCATCGTGCCGGGGGTCCGATCCCGGTCGGCCGTGCCGGCGATCGCACCGCCGGCGGGTGGCGCGGCGGGGACCACGCTGACGGTCACGGAGGGTCGGTTCGCAGGTGACTGCGATCCATCGCCCCGATCACCGAGCGTCGGCCCGACCGCGAACGCGATCGCCGCGACCGCCACGAGGATCCCCGCAGCGATACCGCCCGCGCGGCGGTGGTGCGCACCCGCGCGTGCTCCCACCGGGTCGTCGCGCGAGCCCGGGTGGTCGCGCGAGCCCGGGTGGTCGCGCGAGCCCGGGTGGTCGCCCGTGCCGGCGTCATCGCGCCGGTCGGGGGTGGTCTCCGCCCCGGAGCCGCGCCGGTCGAGCTCGAGCAGGCGCCACTCGCTCTCGGTGACCAGCACCGACCGCCCGGTCAGGGGATCGACGCGCTCGACACGCGGATCGGCAGCCCCGGCGCGGGAGTAGACCCGCGCCTCGAGCGCCGCGCGTTCGTCCTCGGTGGCCATGCTCGAACATCCCGTCGCCATGAGCCTACGCCTGAGGATGCGCCGCAGAGGGGCTCCCGTCCGGGGTCGCCCGGCGTCCGCCCCGCGGCATCCGCTCTGCTAGACTCTTGAGGTTGCCGTGAATCGGCCGCGCATCAAGAGAGCCCAGGCATCAGGCCCCGGGCAGCGCGCAACGAGAAGAAGGGATCCCATCTATGGCACTGGATGCAGACATCAAGAAGGCGATCATCGAAGAGTACGCGACTCACCCCGGTGACACTGGATCCCCCGAGGTCCAGATCGCGATCCTCACCAAGCGGATCAAGGACCTCACCGAGCACCTCAAGGAGCACAAGCACGACCACCACTCGCGTCGTGGCCTGCTGCTCCTCGTGGGTCAGCGCCGTCGTCTGCTCGGCTACCTCGCCGACGTCGACATCAACCGCTACCGCTCGCTGATCGAGCGTCTCGGTCTGCGTCGCTGAGCGCACTCGCCGCCGCACGGCGGCCGCGCGGCTCTCGATGACACCGCGAACTTCTTGCGAAGGCCCCCGCCCCGCTCACCACGAGCCGGCCGGGGGCCTTCGTCGTGCGTGCCGAATGCGTGCAGCGGACGCCGCGGCATCCGATCGGGACCCGGCGACGCGCACGCCTCGCCCGCCGGTCGCAAGGGCCGGAAGGCCCGACCGCGCGGACGCACCGCCGCTAGCCTCCGATCGGCCGCGCGCAGGGCTGCCCGCGGCCGCACGAGGAGGACCGCGATGACCGAACCGACGCCCGCCGCCTTCACCGCCGACGACTTCGCCGCGCGCATGCGCCGCGCCGCACGGTCGGCCGCCGACGCTGGCCTCGCCGGGCTCGTCGTGACGCCGGGGCCCGACCTCCGCTACCTGACGGGCTACCTCCCGGTGGCGATCACCGAGCGCCTCACGATGCTCGTGATCCCGGCGGAGGGCGACCCGTCGCTCGTCGTGCCGAAGCTCGAACGACCCGACGCCGAACGTGCCGCAGCCGCGCCGATCCTCCGCCTCGTCGACTGGATGGACGGCGACGATCCGTACGCCGCGGCCGCGCCGCTGCTCGCACCCGGGCGGTACGCGATGTCCGACTCCGCCTGGGCCATGCACCTGCTCGGCCTGCAGCAGCTCCTCGCGGGCACCTCGTACGTGTCGATGACGACCGGACTGCCCATGCTCCGCGCCGTGAAGGACGCCGACGAGCTCGGACGGCTCGCCGCCGCAGCCGCGGCCGCCGACGCCACGTACGACGAGATCCTCGGCGCCGGCTTCGCCGGTCGCACCGAGGCGGAGGTCGCCGCCGACCTCGCCGCCGGGCTCATCGCCCACGGCCACTCGCAGGTCGACTTCACGGTCGTCGGCTCGGGTCCGAACGGCGCGAACCCGCACCACGAGCAGGGGGACCGCGTCATCGAGGACGGCGACATGGTCGTGCTCGACTTCGGCGGCCTGAAGCACGGCTACGGCTCCGACACGACCCGCACGGTCCACGTCGGCGAGCCGACCGACGAGGAGCGCGCGGTGCACGACCTCGTCGTCCGCGCCCAGCAGGCGGGCTTCGAGGCCGTCCGCCCCGGCGCGCCGTGCCAGGAGATCGACCGCGTCGCCCGTGCGGTGATCACGGAGGCCGGGTACGGCGAGTACTTCATCCACCGCGTCGGGCACGGCATCGGGCTCACCACCCACGAGCCGCCCTACATGGTCGAGGGCGAGGAGACGCCGCTCGAGCCCGGCATGTGCTTCTCGATCGAGCCGGGGGTCTACCTGCCGGGCCGCTTCGGCGTGAGGATCGAGGACATCGTCACCGTCACGGAGGACGGGGGTCGTCGGCTGAACACCACGCCGCACGAGATGGCCGTCGTGCACTGAGGCCGGTGGCGCACCGGATGCCGGGAGGCGGCGGCACCCGTCAGTCGGCGCTCCGCGCCCGGTACGCCCGGGTCGCCATCCGGTTGCCGCAGCGCGTGCTGCAGTACCGCTTCGACGCGTTCTTCGAGAGGTCGACGAACACGCCCGTGCAGTCGTCGGCCTGGCACCGCGCGAGCCGGCCGATCCCGTCGGCGCGGATGACGTCGACGAGCGCCATCGCGGCCTCGACGAGCATGCGCTCGGCGAGCGGGCGTTCCTGCGAGACGGCGTGGATGTGCCAATCGAGCTCGTCGTGCCGCACGAGTCGGGGGATCGCGTGCGACTCCTCCAGGATCGCGTTGACGGCGCTCGCCATGGGGTCGCGCTCGAGCGTCCAGATCTCGCGCAGGCGACCGCGAACGGCGCGGACCTCGCCGAGTTCGCGCTCGTCGCCGTCGCGTCGACCGGAGAAGCCCCAGTGGTCGAGGAGGCCCGCCAGCTGTCCGGTCGTGGCGAGTTCGTCCTCGCCGGATTCGGACGCGCCGGGCACCGTGTCGGCGACGGCGGCCATGAACCCGAGCGCCGCGACCGTGTCATCGGTGAAAATCATTTGACTCCTGACATCCGCTCGGCTACTGTCACGAGCATAACGACGTTCGGTCCTCACAGGGGCCGACGGCGTGCGGACTGTGGAGGAGGGCGGCCGTGCGTGCATCACGGGGGATCGTCGGCATCGCGCTCGGGCTCGCTGCCGGGCTGGCATTCGGCGTCGGCGGCGTGTTCGTCAAGCCCCTGCTCGAGGCGGGCTGGTCGCCGGGTGCGGCGGTGCTCGCGCGCATCTCGATCGCGGCCGCGATCCTCGTCGTCCCGGCGCTGATCGCGCTCCGATTCGACCTCCGGCCGCTCTGGCGCGCCCGCTGGACCGTGCTGCTCTACGGCGTCGTCGCCGTCGCGGGCGTGCAGTTCGCGTTCTACGCGTCGCTCGAGCGCATCCCCGTCTCCATGACGCTCCTCATCGAGTACCTCGCGCCGATCGCGCTCGTCCTCTTCGCATGGGCGACCACCAGGCGGATGCCCCAGCTCATCGTCCTCGGCGGCTCCGCGCTCGCGCTGGCCGGGCTCTGGCTCGTGATCGGCCCCGGCGGCGGCGACCTCGACCCGATCGGCCTCGCGTTCGCCGCCGTCGCCATGATCGGTGTCTGCGTCTACTACGCGATCGGCGAGCGGGCCACCGAGCACCTGCCGCCCGTCGCGCTCATCGCGGCCGGATTCGTCGTCGGCGCGATCGCCCTCGGCGTCGCCGGGCTGCTCGGCCTCATGCCCATGGAGGCGGCCCTCGTCGACGTCGACTTCCTCGGCGGGACCGCGCCGTGGTGGGTCCCGCTCCTCACCGTCGGGGCCGTCTCGACGGCGTTCGCGTACTCGGCGGGCATCGCCGCCATCCGCCTGCTGGGGTCGCGCGTCTCCTCCTTCCTCGGGCTGTCCGAGGTGATCTTCGCGGGCGTCGTCGGGTGGATCCTCCTCGGCGAGGCGCTCGGACCGCTGCAGGTCCTCGGCGGCGTCCTGATCCTCGGCGGGATCGTGCTCGTCAAGCTCGAGCGCGCACCGCGGGACGCGGTATCCGAAGCCGTTCCCGAGCCGCTTCCGGTCTCCACCTCGGCGTAGGCTCGGGCCATGCGATTCGGCCTCGTCATCCTCCCGCAGTACGACTGGCCGGAGGCGGCACGGCGATGGCGTCAGGCCGAGCAGCTCGGGTTCGACCACGCGTGGACGTACGACCACCTCTCGTGGCGCGGGCTCGCGGGCGAGCGGTGGCACGCGACGGTCCCGACGCTCACGGCCGCGGCCATGGTCACCGAGCGGATCCGGCTCGGCACGTTCGTCGCGAGCCCCAACTACCGCCACCCGGTTCCGTTCGCGAAGGACGTCGCCACGCTCGACCAGGTCTCGGGCGGACGCCTGATCCTCGGGCTCGGCTCGGGCGGCACCGGGTTCGACGCCTACGTGCTCGGGCAGTCCGAGCTCTCCGCGCGCGAGCGGTACGAGCGGTTCCGCGAGTTCACCGAGGCGCTCGACGTGCTGCTGCGATTCGAGCGCGGCTCCGGCGAGGGCATCTCGTACTCGGGCGACCGCTTCTCGGCGGTCTCCGCGCGCATGGTCGGCGAGCCGGCGCAGGAGCCGCGGATGCCGTTCCTCATGGCCGCGAACGGCCCCCGCGCGATGCGGCTCGCCGCGCGCTACGGCTCGGGCTGGGTCACCACCGGCGGCGGCGACCTCGCGACGGATGCCGCGTGGTGGGCCCACCTCGCCGACCTGGTCGCACGCCTCGACGACGCCCTCGCGGCCGAGGAGCGAGCGCCCGACGAGTTCGACCGCGTGCTCTCGCTCGACGGCGACACCCGGTACTCGATGGCGAGCGTCGCGGCATTCGAGGACGCCGTCGGCCGGGCCCGCGACCTCGGGTTCACCGACGTCGTCGCGCACCGCCCGCGAGAGCACGGGCTGTACGCCGGCAGCGAGGCGGTGCTCGAGGAGATCGGGGCGCGCCTGCCCGCGCTCCGCTGAGGCCGCTCGTGGCCCGACGCGCCCGGTCGGATCCGCCGGGTAGCCTGTCGTGGTGTCCGCGCCCCGCTTCGTCTCCCCGCTCCGGTGGGAGCCGCTTCCGTATCTCGTCCTGGTGGCGCTCCTCCTGCTGACCGGTCTCGTCCGCCCCGACAGCGGGGGGTGGCTGGTGGCACTCCTCGTCGCGATCGCGCTGACTGCGGCGTGGGGCGTGGTCGCGTTCGTCCGCGAGCGACGCATGCGCAATCCCGACCCGATGGGCGACCTCGCGAGCCTCGACGGGATCGAGGTCGTCGACGCGGCGCCGGTCGCGGCCGAGGTGCGCAGCGTCGTGCCGGTCGTCGACGTCCACCGGCACCAGCCCGCCATCGACCTCGCCCGCCTCCACGGGGGAGCGTCGCAGCCCGCGATCCTCGTTCCTCGTGCGCGCCGCTGGCTCTCCCCGAGGTACCGCATCGGCGTGCAGCTCGTCGGCGGCGACCGGCCGCGGCACGCGGGGTTCCTCGGCGACGCGGCGGATGCGCGCTGGCGCGATGGGCTGGATGCGCTGCGGACCGCGCGCGGCGCGTACGTCAGGGTTCCGGCGGCCATCGAGGGGTCCGCCCGCCCGTTCCGCGTCGACGTCGACCTGAGCGGACTCGAGGCGATCGCGGGCGACCGCGGCGAGGCATCCGTCGACGGGCCGTGACGAATCTTCGCGCGTGATAGTCGGCGGCGCAGCCGAAGTCAAGACTGTTACCGGGGGATACGCTCCACGTAGTCTCGCCGGGAGGGCGCCGCCGAGGGCGCCCTCCGACAAGGAGAGACGATGTATCGAACTACGAGGCTTTCCCGCCGCGCCGCCGTGCTCGCGACCAGCGCGACGACGGTCGCGGCGCTGGCCCTGGTGCCGGCGGGTGCCGCAATGGGTGCGCCCGGGGGCAACTCCTGTGCCAACCAGAACAACAACACGATCGCCAAGCTGCTGCAGTGCGTCGACGCCGACGGTGCAATGGAGCACCTCGCGGCGCTGCAGGCCATCGCGGATGCCAATGACGACAACCGCGCCGCCGGCACGAGCGGCTACGAGGCGAGCGTCGACTACGTGGTCGAGACGCTCGAGGCCGCCGGCTGGGACGTCTCGATCGACGAGTTCCCGTACACCTACGTCGGGCCGTCGACGCTGACGCAGCTGACGCCGATCTCCGCCGTGTACGAGACCGGTCCCTACACGGGCAGCGGCGCGGGCGACGTGACGGGCACGACCATCCCGGTCGACCTGCAGCTCGGCCTCGGCAACACGAGCACGAGCGGCTGCGAGGCGGCCGACTTCGCCGGCCTCGACTTCTCCGGTCCGGCCGACATCGCGCTCATCCAGCGCGGAACCTGCCCGTTCGCGGCCAAGGCGCTGAACGCGGAGGCCGCTGGCGCGGAGGCCGTGATCATCTTCAACCAGGGCAACGACACGACCGACGCGCGCAACGGCCTCATCGTCGGCACGCTCGGCGGATCGAACGTCGTGGGGATCCCCGTCGTGGGCGCGAGCTACGAGCAGGGCGTGGCCCTCTCGCAGGCGGGCTCGACCGCGAACATCTTCGTGCCGGCGCCGGAGGAGCGTCCGCAGAAGAACGTCATCGCCGAGAAGAAGGGCGTGAACGACGACAACGTCGTGATGGCCGGTGCGCACCTCGACTCGGTGCAGGCAGGCCCCGGCATCAACGACAACGGCAGCGGTTCCGCCGCGCTGATCGAGCTCGCGGAGAACCTCGGGAAGCTCAAGCCGCAGAACACCATCCGCCTCGCGTGGTGGGGCGCCGAGGAGTCCGGCCTGATCGGTTCCGAGGAGTACGTCGCCGAGCTCAGCCAGGAGGAGCAGGACCGCATCGCGCTGTACCTGAACTTCGACATGGTGGCCTCGCCGAACTACATCTTCATGGTGTACGACGGCGACGAGTCCGGCTGGACCGCTCCGGTGGGCGTGCCGATCCCCGACGGGTCGATCGAGATCGAGAAGCTCTTCGAGAGCTACTACACCTCGGTCGGCGAGCCGTACGACGACGCGCAGTTCAGCGGTCGCAGCGACTACGACGCCTTCATCCGCGTCGGAATCCCCGCCGGCGGTCTCTTCACCGGCGCGGAGGTCGTCAAGACCGAGGAGCAGGCGTCCATCTGGGGCGGCACTGCGGGTGCGTCGTACGACCCGTGCTACCACCAGGCGTGCGACACGATCGACAACGTCAACGAGCACGCGCTCGACGTGAACGTCGACGCGATCGCCCTGGCGGTGCTCGCGTACTCGTACTCGACCGAGTCGGTCAACGGCGTCGCTGGCGTGAACGTGCCCGGCGGCCTCAAGCTGCCCGCGCCGGCCGGACCCGAGGGCACGATCGGCGGCAACGCCGGCGGCCTCGACCCCGACCTCGTGGGCGGTCACGACCACGACCACCACCACGGCCCGACCGAGACCGAGTAAGTCTCGTCCGATCCACCAGCGGGGCCCGTCGCGTGAGCGGCGGGCCCCGCGCTCGTACGTCAGGATGGGTCGGTGCAGACGATCGTCAAGCGACGGGACGACGCGCCCGACGGATTCTTCGAGGCCGAGGCGGCGGGGCTCGCGTGGCTCGCCGCGGCGGGCGGCGCGCGTGTCGCGGGCGTGTCGGCCGTCGGGCCCGGCCGGATCGAGCTCGAGCGCATCGACGAGGTCCGCCCGACTCGCGGATCAGCCGAGGCGTTCGGGTCCGCCCTCGCGCGGACGCACGCCGCGGGCGCCGCCGCATTCGGCGCGCGGCCCGACGGATGGCACGGGCCCCTGTTCATCGGGCGCCGGCCGATGCCCGCCGCCGGCGAGGCATCCTGGGGCGTCTTCTACGCGCGCGACCGGGTGCTGCCGTTCGTGCCCATCGCCGTCGAGGCGGGGAACCTCACGCCGGCCGAGGCCGCGCTCGTGGCGCGCGCGTGCAACGTCGTCTCCGCCGGCGGCTTCGACGACGACGAGCCGCCCGCGCGCCTCCACGGCGACCTGTGGACGGGGAACGTCCTCTGGTCGGACGACGGCGCGGTCCTCATCGACCCGGCGGCGCACGGCGGCCATCGGGAGACCGACCTGGCGATGCTCGAGCTCTTCGGGTGCCCGTTCCTCGAGGAGATCCTGACGGCGTACGACCGCGCCGCGCCGCTCCGGGACGGGTGGCGCGAGCGCCTCCCGCTGCACCGGCTCCACCCGCTCGCCGTGCATGCGGCCGGGCACGGCCGCGGGTACGGGATCGCCCTCGCCGAGGCGGCGCGATCGGTGCTGGACCTGGCGGGCTGAGGCCGGGAATACTTTCGCGGAGTCATCCGTTCTGGTCAATTGCATGCAAAAGCATGGAACGAGAGAAGGAGCCCAGGAGGGCGACATGCAGTTCGGAATCTTCACCGTCAGCGACATCACGCAGGACCCCACGACCGGCCGCACCCCGAGCGAGGCCGAGCGGATCCAGGCGACGCTGGCCATCGCCACGCACGCGGAGGAGGTCGGCCTCGACGTCTTCGCGCTCGGCGAGCACCACAACCCGCCGTTCTGGTCGTCCTCGCCCACCACGACGCTCGCGTACATCGCGGGGCGGACGAGCACCCTGCAGCTCTCCACCGCGACCACGCTCATCACCACGAACGACCCCGTGAAGCTCGCCGAGGACTACGCGATGCTCCAGCACGTCTCCGGCGGCCGCGCCGACCTCATGCTGGGTCGCGGCAACACCGGCCCGGTCTACCCGTGGTTCGGCAAGGACATCCGCCAGGGCCTGCCCATCGCGATCGAGAGCTACGAGCTCCTGCACCGCCTCTGGCGCGAGGACGTCGTGGACTGGGAGGGGAAGTTCCGCACGCCGCTGCAGGGCTTCACCTCGACGCCGCGCCCGCTCGACGGCGTGCCGCCGTTCGTCTGGCACGGGTCGATCCGCACCCCCGAGGTCGCCGAGCAGGCCGCGTTCTACGGCGACGGCTTCTTCGCGAACCACATCTTCTGGCCGGCATCGCACACGCAGCGCATGATCGCGCTGTACCGCCAGCGCTACGAGCACCACGGCCACGGCACCGCCGCACAGGCGATCGTCGGCCTCGGCGGCCAGGTGTTCATGCGGAAGAACTCGCAGGACGCCGTGAACGAGTTCCGCCCGTTCTTCGACAACGCCCCCGTCTACGGCCACGGCCCGAGCATGGAGGAGTTCACGCAGCAGACGCCGCTCACCGTCGGCAGCCCGCAGGAGGTCATCGACCGCACCCTCGGGTTCCGCGACTACGTGGGGGACTACCAGCGGCAGCTGTGGCTCATCGACCACGCCGGCCTGCCGCTGAAGACCGTGCTCGAGCAGCTCGATCTGCTCGGGGAGGAGGTCGTACCGGTGCTCCGTCGCGAGTTCGCGAAGGACCGTCCGGCCGACGTGCCCGAGGCGCCCACGCACGCCTCGCTCGTGCAGGCGAAGTACGGGGATGACGCGCCGCGCCAGGCGACCCCGAACGCGAACCGCGGCGACAACCTCACGCTCGGCTCGCCCTACCAGGACGGCCCGGCTCCGGCCGCGGTCACCTCGACCGGCTCGGCGTTCGGCCCGGCCGCGACCCGGACGGCAGGTGCGCGATGACCACCAGGCGGATCGTCGTCATCTCCGCGGGCCTCTCCACGCCGAGTTCGAGCCGCCAGCTCGCCGACCGGCTCCTCGCCGACAGCGCCGGGCTGCTGCGGGAGCGAGGCGTCGAGGTCGAGGCGCAGGTGTTCGAGCTGCGCGACCTCGCGCACGACATCACCAACCACCTGCTCATGGGCTTCGCGCCGCCGAAGCTCGAGGAGGCGCTCGACGCGGTCGCCTCGGCCGACGGCCTCATCGTCGTCACGCCGATCTTCACGACGAGCTACGCGGGACTGTTCAAGTCGTTCATCGACGTGATCGACCCGCAGGCGCTGACCGACCTCCCGGTGCTCATCGGCGCCACGGGCGGCACCCCGCGCCACTCGCTCGCGATCGACTACGCGATCCGGCCGCTGTTCACGTACCTGCACGCCATCCCGGTCACGACCGGCGTCTTCGCCGCGACGGGCGACTGGGGCGGTGGCGGCGACGGCGTCCGGTCGCTGCCCGACCGCATCTTCCGCGGCGCGACCGAGTTCGCCGACCTCGTCGAGCGGACCGACCGCAGCGAGATGGTGAGCGACCCGTTCGCGCTCGACCGCCCGATGGGCCACCTGCTGGGCGGCCTGGCGGGGGAGTAGGCGGCAGGGTTCCACGCGAGCGGATGCCGCGACCGGAGGTGATCCGGACGCGGCATCCGCTTCGCCGCGTCTGCCGCACTCACTCGCGACGGCGGGCGGAGACCAACCGGATCGACGCATCGACCGCGAGCCCGAGCGTGATCGCCACCGCGACCGACACGGCGATCGCGAGCAGCGGCCGGTCGCCGAGCGCGGCGCCGACGAGCCCGCCGACCGCGACGTTGTAGAGCGCCCAGCCGATGCCGGCGGCCGCCGCGAGCGGCGCGTAGCGCGCCAGCGGGATCCGCGCGGCGCCCGCCGCGAGGTTCACGGCGATGCGTGCGAACGGGATGTACCGCGCGGTGAAGACGAGGACCGCCGTGCGACGCTCGACCGTCGCGCGGACCCTGTCGATCGCCGCCGCGACGCGCGGTCGCCGCTGCCAGGCCCAGCGATCGACGCCGACCCAGCGCCCGATCGCGTAGCACGCGAGGTCGCCGACGAGTGCGCCGACGGCCGCGGTGGCGATGACGAGGGGAAGCGCCGGGTTCCCGGTCGCGCCGGCGATCGCGCCGAGCGCCACGACGGCCGTCTCGCTCGGCAGCACGACGAGGAACGCGTCGCCCACGACGAGCGCGAACAGCACGGGGAACAGCCACGCCGACCCCGCCACCGCGACGATCCACTCGCTGTCCACACCGGCGTGTCTAGCCGCATCGGGTGAACGGCAGGCGACGCTGAAGGGCACCTTCAGCGCGCCCTGACCGCCGCGCACGCCGCGGGCCGGGGCGGACGGCACCTGCCGTCCGCCCCGGCCCGCAGCGGTGTCCGCTCCCGGTCAGTCGTCGAGCACGAACGTGACCTCGAGCGTGACCGACCACTCGACGACGCTGCCGCCCTCGACCTTGACCTTCTGCTCCTTCACCCACGCGCCCTTCACGCCGCGGAGCGTCTCGACGGAGCGGGCGATGCCGACCGCGACGGCGTCCTCGAAGCTCGTCTCGGAGAAGGCGGTGATGGTGGTGACTCGTGCGACCGATGACATGGCGTTCCTCCTCGAACGATCCCGGGCGCATCGGAGCATGCGCCCGGATCCCATCATGCGCCGGTGCGCCCGGCGCCGCGAGGGGTTGACCCGTTCGCGACCGGTGCGCGAACGGCATCCGTCGCCTCGGTGAACCCTCGGCGGACGACGGCGTCTCGGTTCGCGTCGCGCGCGCAGCCCGCCCCATGCTGGCCGCGTGAGAGTCGCACTGCTCGCCGAGTCGTTCCTCCCGCACATGAACGGCGTCACGCACTCCCTGCTGCAGGTGCTCGGGCACCTCGAGCGGCAGGGTCACGAGGCGCTCGTCCTCGCCCCCCGGTCCGGCCCCGTCGAACACGGGCTGCACGGCGCTCGCGCGGAGTTCCTCCGCTCCGTGCCGATGCCCGGCTACCCCGAGGTCCGCGTGACCTTCGCGGGCGCCCGCCGCCTCGCCGGCACGCTGGCCGAGTTCGCGCCCGACGTCCTCCACCTCGCCTCGCCGTTCGTGCTCGGCTGGCAGGGCGTGGTGGCCGCCGAGCGCATCGGCGTGCCGAGCGTCGCGGTCTACCAGACGGATGTCCCGGCCTATGCCGAGCGCTACCGGCTGCCGGGGGCCGCCCCGATGCTCGCGAACCACGTCGGCCGCCTGCACCGGCGCGCCACGCTCACGCTCGCGCCCTCCTCCGCGGCGATCTCGCAACTCGAGGGGTACGGCGTGGAGCGCCTCCGGCGCTGGGCCCGCGGCGTCGACACCGATCGCTTCCGACCGGAGCGGCGCTCACCCGAGTGGCGACGCCGCCACGCGGCCGACGACGAGGTGCTCGTCGGCTACGTCGGCCGGCTCGCGCCCGAGAAGCAGGTCGAGGACCTCCGCGCGCTGTCCGCGGTCGAGGGCGTCCGCCTGGTCGTGATCGGCGACGGACCCGCGCGGCCGATGCTCGAGGCGATGCTCCCGGATGCCGCGTTCACGGGCTTCCTCGGCGGCGACGCGCTCGCCGAGGCGATGGCGAGCCTCGACGTGTTCGTCCACCCGGGTGAGAGCGAGACGTTCTGCCAGACCGTCCAGGAGGCGCTCGCGAGCGGGGTGCCGGTCGTCGCCACGGGCCGCGGCGGCCCGCTCGACCTCGTGACCTCCAGCCGCGACGGATGGCTCTACCGGCCCGGCGACCTCGACGAGCTAGCGGCTCGCGTGCGCGACCTCGCCGGCGACGACGCGAAGCGCCGCGCGTTCGGTCGCGCCGCCCGCGAGGGCGTCGCGGGCCGGAGCTGGTCGGCGCTCGGCGACGAGCTGCTCGGCCACTACGAGCACGCGCGGGAGCTCCACCGGGTCGGACGCTCGGGCCCCCACGTCGGCATCGCGTCGTCGGTGGTCGAGCGGATCCGGCCGTCGACGGCGGCGACGCTCGCCGCCGGCGCGGACGGGTCGGGCGAACCCGACGGCGACGAGCGGATGCCCCGGCGCGAGGCGGATGCGCCCCGTTCCCGCCCGACCTGGCGGCGGTTCGTGGCCGTCGGCGACTCCGTCACCGAGGGCCTCTGCGACTCGTCGCGCATGGCCGCGGGGGGGTACCGCGGCTGGGCGGACCGGCTCGCGATGCTGCTCGCGCAGTCGGGCGACGGCATCGGCTACGCGAACCTCGCCGTCCGGAGCCGGCGCGTCGTCGACGCCGTCGAATCCCAGCTGCCCCGCGCCGTCGAGCTCGGGGCCGACCTCGTCACCGTGCTGATCGGGGGCAACGACCTGGTCCGGGTCGGCGCTCGCGCCGACGTGCTCGCCGATCGCGTCGGCGACGCCGTCGACGGGCTCCGTGCGTCCGGGTGCGACGTGCTCCTGGTGACGCCGTTCCTCCCGGCTCACGCACGGCTCGGGTCGGTGCGGGGGTCGTTCGAGCGCTTCGCCGAGCGGCTCGTCGCACGGGCCGATGACGCCGGCGCCATGGTCCTCGACGCCTCGACGCACAGCGGGCTCACGGCGCGCGGCATGTGGGCGGAGGATCGCGTGCACCTCAACTCCTCTGGGCACCGCGCGCTCGCGTACGCGGCGGCCGACGTCCTGGGGGTGCCGGATGCCGCGGCCCTCGCCGGGCTCGACGCCGTGCTCCACGGAGATGCGGACGAACCCGACGCGCCGCCGCTGCCGAACGCCGAATGGCTGGTCCGGCACGCGGTGCCGTGGGCCGGACGACGGCTCCTCGGCCGCACGGCGGGCGACGGACGCGTCGCCAAGCACGACGAGCTGGTGCAGATCCCGGGCCGCACCGACGAGCGCGCGCGGCGCGGAATGCGGGCGTGACCGGCCGGCGGCGCGGCATCCGCTCGCCGGCACCGCACCCGCCGCCGCTAGGTCGCGACACGCCGGGCTGGTAGGCTCGGCGAGGATGCCCGAGCGGCATCCGCTCAAATCAACATGAGCTCGCGCCCGCTGTCGGGCGCTCCGGAGCAGGCCGGCAGGAAGCTGGTCCCCTGTGGTGGCTTACCAAGCGAGAGCTTGGTGGACTTCTACTGGTGGCCAGCGCTGGCGGGTCATCGACGCGCTGAGATCTGCCTGTTCCCTGCTCCGTGTTCACCTCGCGCGCCACACGGGCGTGCGAGCCGAAACAAAGGAGAGAGACCTCTTGGAAGGTCCTGAAATCACGTTCGCCGAGACGACCATCGACAACGGTCGCTTCGGCACCCGCATCATCCGGTTCGAGACCGGTCGCCTCGCGCAGCAGGCGCAGGGCTCGGCCGCCGCGTACATCGACGACGAGACCATGCTGCTCTCGGCGACCTCGGTGTCGAAGCAGCCGAAGGAGCACTTCGACTTCTTCCCGCTCACGATCGACGTCGAGGAGCGCATGTACGCCGCGGGGCGCATCCCCGGCTCGTTCTTCCGCCGCGAGGGCCGCCCCTCGACCGAGGCGATCCTCACCTGCCGCCTCATCGACCGTCCGCTGCGCCCCTCGTTCGTCGAGGGCCTGCGCAACGAGGTCCAGGTCGTCGTGACCGTCCTGGCGATCGAGCCCGACGAGCTCTACGACGTGCTCGCCATCAACGCGGCGTCGCTCTCGACGCAGCTGTCCGGCCTGCCCTTCTCGGGCCCGGTCGGCGGCGTGCGCGTGGCCCTCATCGACGGCCAGTGGGTGGCGTTCCCGAAGCACTCGCAGCTCGAGGACGCGGTCTTCAGCATGGTCGTCGCCGGCCGTGTCGTGACCGAGGCCGACGGCTCGCAGGACGTCGCGATCATGATGATCGAGGCGGAGGCCACCGACAACGCGTGGAACCTCATCCAGGCCGGTGCCGTGAAGCCCGACGAGACCGTGATCGCGCAGGGCATCGAGGCGTCGAAGCCGTTCATCAAGCAGCTCGTCGAGGCGCAGCAGTCGGTCGCGTCGACCGCCGCGAAGCCCACCGCCGACTACCCGACGTTCCCGCCCTACCAGAGCGAGACCTACGACGCCGTCGCCGGGCTCGCCTACGACGAGCTCAAGGGCGTCTACCAGATCGCCGGCAAGGTCGAGCGCCAGGACGCCGACGACGCGCTCAAGTCGCGCGTCAAGGAGGCCGTCGCCGCCAAGGTCGAGGCGGGCGAGCTGCCCGAGTCGGCCAACGGCGAGGTGTCGGCCGCGTACAAGTCGGTCACGAAGCTCGTGGTCCGCTCGCGCGTGCTGTCGGAGGGCGTCCGCATCGACGGCCGCGGCCTGGCCGACATCCGTCCGCTCGACGCCGAGGTCCAGGTCATCCCGCGCGTGCACGGCTCCGCCATCTTCCAGCGCGGCGAGACCCAGATCCTCGGCGTCACCACGCTGAACATGCTGAAGCTCGAGCAGCAGATCGACTCGCTGAGCCCGGTCACCAAGAAGCGCTACATGCACAACTACAACTTCCCGCCGTACTCGACGGGTGAGACGGGTCGTGTGGGTTCGCCCAAGCGCCGCGAGATCGGCCACGGCGCGCTCGCCGAGCGTGCGCTCGTGCCGGTGCTGCCGACGCGCGAGGAGTTCCCCTATGCCATCCGCCAGGTCTCCGAGGCGCTCGGCTCGAACGGCTCGACCTCGATGGGCTCGGTCTGCGCCTCGACGCTGTCGCTCCTGAACGCCGGCGTGCCCCTGCGCGCGCCGGTCGCGGGCATCGCGATGGGCCTCATCTCCGACACCGTCGACGGTGAGACCCGCTACGCGGCGCTCACCGACATCCTCGGCGCGGAGGACGCGCTCGGCGACATGGACTTCAAGGTCGCCGGCACGTCGGAGTTCGTCACGGCGATCCAGCTCGACACCAAGCTCGACGGCATCCCCGCCTCGGTGCTCGCGGGCGCGCTGACCCAGGCGAAGGAGGCGCGCACCACGATCCTGCAGGTGCTGAACGCCGCCATCGACGGCCCCGACGAGATGGCGCCCACCGCGCCGCGCGTCATCAGCGTGCAGATCCCGGTCGACAAGATCGGCGAGCTCATCGGCCCCAAGGGCAAGACGATCAACGGCATCCAGGACGACACGGGCGCCGAGATCTCGATCGAGGAGGACGGCACCGTCTACATCGGCGCGACCGACGGCCCAACGGCCGAGGCCGCCCGTGCCGCGGTGAACGCGATCGCCAACCCGACCAACCCCGAGGTCGGCGAGCAGTTCCTCGGCACGGTCGTGAAGATCGCCGCCTTCGGCGCCTTCATCTCGCTGCTGCCCGGCAAGGACGGCCTGCTGCACATCTCCGAGGTGCGCAAGCTCGCCGGCGGCAAGCGCGTCGAGAACGTCGAGGACGTCCTCGGCGTCGGCCAGAAGATCCTCGTCGAGATCACCAAGGTCGACGACCGCGGCAAGCTCTCGCTCGCGCCCGTCATCGCGGAGGAGGCCGACACCAACGGCCGCGCCGCGACCGGCGAGCACGCCGAGGCTCCCGCCGAGGGCGTCGACGCGTAAGCGCTCGATCCCGGCACCGGATGCCCGTCCCGATTCGTCGGGGCGGGCATCCGTCGTCTCGCCGGTCCTCGGTCGCGGGTGGCTACGAGCGGGTGTCGGCCGCGGCCGCGACGATGCCGCGCATGACGTTCCAGTACCCGACGGGTGCGACGCGCGTGACGAGGTCGCTGAGTCGCGAGTCGCGGCCGATGAACACGCGCGGGCGGCGCCGCACGATGCCGTCCACGATCCGCTCGGCCGCCTGAGCCGGCGTCGTGCGGTACAGGGCCGCCTGCGCGTCGGCGGCGCGGGCTGCGGCGCCCGGCGCGACGGCGGCGGCGACGCGGGCGTGGTGGATGATGCCGGTCTGCACGCCGCCGGGGTAGATCGCCGAGACCGAGACATCCGTCGCCTCGAGCTCGTGTCGGAGCGCGTCGGTGAACCCCCGCACGGCGAACTTCGACGTGACGTAGGGCACTCGGCCGGCCGGCGCGGCGAGACCGTAGAGGCTCGACACGTTGGCGACGTGCGCGTCGCCTGCCGCGATGAGGGCGGGGAGGAAGGCCTTCGTCATCGCGACCGTGCCCCACAGGTTGACGTCGACGACCCAGCGGAACTCCTCGAGCGTCGCCTGCTCGAAGCTGCCGAGCATCGAGACGCCCGCGCAGTTGAGGAGGATGCTCGGGGCGCGATCGTGGGCCGCGGCGACCGCGTCGGGGAGGGCGGCGACCGCGCCGAGGTCGGCGAGGTCGATCACGTGGGTGCTGGCGGACGCGCCGCGGGCGCGCAGCGCGCTCGCGAGCCCCTCGAGCGCCGCCGCGTCGCGGTCGACGAGTGCCAGGGCGCACCCTCGCCCGGCGAGCAGCTCGGCCGAAGCCCGGCCCATCCCGCTCCCGGCTCCGGTGACGACGGCGAGCCGGCCGTCGAGCTGCAGGGGACGTCGGCGTGCCATGGTGCTCCTTCGCGGGGGTGTTCGGGCAGTACACCCTGACACGTGAGGCGCGACGATCCAAACCCGAGCGGTGCGAGCGATTCGCGGGCGCAGCTCGGGTGCGGGTCACATGAGCGTCAGGCGTGCCGCCGAGTGGGCGCGGGCGTTCTCCGCGTGCGCGTCGCGCGCGGCCGACCGCTCGGCGATGGCGCGAAGCATCCGCTCGCGATCGGTGCGCCGGATGGTGCGGCGTCGACCCCATCGCGCGAGCGCGAGGCCCGTGCGCACGGCCAGGTCGGAGAGCCGGCCCGACGCGGGGGAGACGGTGAGCGTGTTCATCATCCCTCCGCTCCGTCGATGTCGGTCGCCTGCCCGCGAACCAGGGGGAAGGCGTTGATGTGAATCTGCACGGGACGCGACCCGGGCGACGGCGTCTTCTTGTAGGCGTCGATGTACTTCTTCAGCACGACGTCGATGTCGGTCACGAGTCCGTGCAGCTGCTCGGGCGTGAGCTTGAGGTTGATCGTGTCGGAGGTCGCGATGTCGAGCCAGTCACTGCCGAACACCTCCTCGCCCGTGGTCAGGAACTCGCGGAAGTTCTGCTCGCGCGAGCGGAACCACTCGTCTTCGACCAGCTTGACCGCGAGCCGATCGGCGCTGCCCGGTGGGAGGCTGCGCGCGTCGGGGATCGCGATCGAGCCCGGCCGCCGTTCCCACCAGCGCTCGCGACCCGTGCCGCGACCCTCGACCTCCTGCACGAGGCCGGCCTTGGCGAGCTGCCGGAGGTGGTAGCTCGTCGCGCCGCTCGATTCGCCGAGTCGCTCGGCGAGCCCGCTGGCCGTGAACGGGCCGTAGGTCGAGAGCTCGTCGTAGATCTGCACCCTGAGCGGATGCGCCAGGCTCTTCAGGCTCTCGGACGAGAGCACGTGGTCGATGCCCGGGTGCCGGGTGCTGCTCGGCCACGATTCGAGGTCGTTCGTGCGCTCACCGTCGTTCGTCTGCTCGCCGTCGTTCGTCTGCTCGTCCATGATGCAAAGGTATCTCTGCAAAGATCTCTTTGCAAGAGTTTCTTTGCAGCGATTTCTTTGCAGGCGTCAGCGGTCGAGCAACGGCCCCACGCGGTAGGGGATCAGCTCACCCATCGCGAGCGAGGTCTCGGTGCGCTCGACCCCCTCGATCGCGAGGATCTCCTCGTCGATGCGGAACAGGTCGTGCGCGTCGCGGCACACGACCCGCACGAGCAGGTCGATCTGCCCCGAGAGGCCGTGCGCCTGGATCACCTCGGGGATCTCGGCGAGCGCCGCGACCACCTCGGAGAGCACCTTCTGCCGCGCGTGCACCGCGACGAACGCCTCGAGCGGGTAGCCGAGCGGGCTCGGGTCGATGCTCCGCTCGAACGAGAGGAAGGCGCCGGATGCCTCGAGCCGCGCCATGCGCGCCTGGACCGTGTTCCGGCTCATCCGCAGCCGTTCGGCGAGAGCGACGACCGTCGCCCGCGGATCGGCCGCGAGGGCCCTGAGCAGTGCGCGGTCGACGGGGTCGTAGCCGGTCATACCGCCACACGTTAGCACCGACATCCGGCCTGTCACCATGCAACATGCTCAACACGATCATCGTTGCTTGAGCCGAATGCCAGATCGTCGTACCCTTCGAGTACCCGGCATCGGCGCCGGTGCGAGGCTGCCCACAAGGCGGCCGAGCCGACACGGAGGTTCGACGATGACCCCTTCCGACCGAGAGGCGACCGGGCTGCTGACCCGCCCCGACGACCTCGTCCGACTCCTCGACGCGACCGGCCGTCGCCACGCGAACCCCGAGTTCGATCCGTGGGTCGCCGACGTCGACGTCGATGCCCTGGTCGACCTGCACCGCGAGATGGTCGTGGTCCGCCGGCTCGACGCCGAGGCCACCGCCCTGCAGCGCCAGGGCGAGCTCGCCCTGTGGCCCCCGCTCGCCGGACAGGAGGCCGCGCAGATCGGCTCGGCGCGCGCCCTGCACGACGACGACTTCGTGTTCTCCAGCTACCGCGAGCACGCCATCGCATGGCTCCGCGGTGTCCGCCCCGACGAGCTGCTGAGCGTCTGGCGCGGCGCGGCGGCGTCCGGGTGGGACCCGTACGAGAAGCGGATGGCGATCCCCAACATCATCATCGGCGCGCAGTCGCTGCACGCCGTCGGCTGGGCGATGGGCGCGAAGTGGGAGGCCTCGAGCGCCGCCTCGATCGCGTACTTCGGCGACGGCGCGACGAGCGAGGGCGACGTCAACGAGGCGCTCGTGTTCGCCTCGAGCTTCGACGCGCCCGTCGTGTTCTTCTGCCAGAACAACGGGTGGGCGATCTCCGAGCCCGTCGGCCTGCAGTCGAAGCAGCCGCTCGCGCGCCGCGCCGACGGCTTCGGCATGCCCGGCATCCGGGTCGACGGCAACGACGTGCTCGCCGTGCTCGCGGTCACCCGCTGGGCGCTCGACCGCGCCCGCCGCGGCGAGGGCCCCGCGTTCATCGAGGCCGTCACCTACCGCATGGGCCCGCACACCACGGCCGACGACCCGAAGCGCTACCGCACCGACGACGACCTCGCCGAGTGGCGCGAGCGCGACCCGATCACGCGGTTGCACGCCTTCCTCGCGGCATCCGGCGCCGACATGGAGGCCGTCGACGCCGACGCGAAGGCCGCCGCCGACCGCGCCGCGGCCGAGCTGCGCGCCGGGATCACCGCGATCCCCGACCCGGAGCCCATGAGCGTGTTCGACCACGTGTACGCCGAGCCGAACAGCCACCTCGAGCGCCAGCGCGACCGCTACGCGCGGTACCTGGCGATGTTCGACGAGAGCGCGGAGGGCGCCCGATGACGACCATCACCTTCGGCAAGGCCATCAACGAGGGGCTCCGCCGTGCGCTCGCCGACGACGACACGGTCGTGCTGATGGGCGAGGACATCGGCACCCTCGGCGGCGTGTTCCGCATCACCGACGGCCTCAAGGCCGAGTTCGGCGAGCACCGCGTGGTCGACACGCCCCTCTCCGAGGCGGGCATCGTCGGCACGGCCGTCGGGCTCGCTTACCGCGGGTTCCGCCCCGTCGTCGAGATCCAGTTCGACGGGTTCGTCTACCCCGCGTTCGACCAGATCGTCGCGCAGGTCGCGAAGCTCCACTACCGTTCGCGCGGAACGGTGCGCATGCCCATGGTCATCCGCATCCCGTTCGGCGGCGGCATCGGCGCCGCCGAGCACCACTCCGAGTCGCCCGAGGCGTACTTCACGCACACCGCGGGCCTGCGCGTCATCGCGTGCTCGAACCCCGCCGACGCCTACGTGATGATCCGGCAGGCGATCGCGAGCGACGACCCCGTGGTCTTCCTCGAACCGAAGCGCCGGTACCACGTCAAGGGCGAGGTCGACCTCGAGGCGAACCTGGCCGACGCACGACCCATGGGCGTCGCGACGACGGTCGCGGCCGGCGACGACGTCACGCTCGTCACGTACGGGGCGCTCGTGCAGACCGCGAAGGATGCCGCGACCGCCGCCGCGGAGGACGACGTGTCGATCGAGGTCATCGACCTGCGCTCGCTCGCGCCCGTCGACTACGCGACGATCGAGGCATCCGTGCGCCGCACGGGCCGGCTCGTCGTCGCGCACGAGGCCGGCGAGCAGGGCGGCGTCGGCGCCGAGATCGCCGCGTCGATCACCGAGCGCTGCTTCGACTTCCTCGAGGCCGCGCCGGTCCGCGTGACGGGGCACGACATCCCGTACCCGCCGGCGAAGCTCGAGCAGTACCACCTGCCCGACCTCGACCGCATCCTCGACGGCGTCGACCGCGCCCTCGGCCGGCCGAACTCGCTCTCGGAGGTGGACGCGTGAGCACCATCCGCGACTTCGCGCTGCCCGATCTCGGCGAGGGACTCACCGAGTCGGAGATCGTGGCCTGGCGCGTCCAGGTCGGCGATCACGTCGAGCTCAACCAGATCATCGCCGACGTCGAGACCGCCAAGGCCGTCGTCGAGCTGCCGTCGCCGTTCGAAGGCACCGTCACCGCGCTGCACGCGGCCGAGGGCGAGACCGTGAACGTCGGCGAGAAGCTGTTCTCGTGCGACACCGGCGGGCCGGGCGATGCGCCGGCGGCTGCGACCCCTGTCGAGACGGATGCCGCGGCCGCGGCGTCGACGTCGGCGGCGACCGGCCCGGCGGAGGCGCAGGAACCGGCTTCCGCCTCCGCCGAGCCCGCCGAGGCGCGCGAGCCCACGCTCGTCGGCTACGGCGCGGGCGCCGAGCGCGGCCCGAAGCGGCGGCCGCGCCGGCTCGGCGGCGCCGCGCTCAGCGACGACCTCGTCCCGGCACCGCCCGAGCACGACCGCATCGAACCCGACACGGCGACGCATCCGCGCGGCAACGGCGACGGCACCGGCCGCGGCGAGCGGCCGCGATCGACGCCGCCCGTGCGCAAGCTCGCGCGCGACCTCGGGGTCGACCTCGAACAGGTCGTCGGCACGGGCGAACGCGGGCTCATCACGCGGTCCGACGTCGAGGCCGCGGCATCCGCGACCGCGAGCACGCCGCAGCAACCCGTGTCGCAGCCCACGCACGGTGCCCGCGAGGCCGCGTCCACCGAGACCCGCGTCCCCATCAAGGGCGTGCGCAAGCACACCGCGGCGGCGATGGTCCGGAGCGCCTTCACCGCGCCGCACGTCACGGAGTTCCTCACGGTCGACGTGACCGCGACGATGGAACTGCTCGCCGGCATCCGCGCGGATCGCGCGTACGCGGGCCGCAAGGTGACCCCGCTCACGGTCGTCGCCAAGGCGCTCTGCATCGCCGCGGCCCGTACGCCCGAGGTGAACTCGCGGTGGGACGAGGAGGCCCAGGAGATCGTGCGCTTCGGCCACGTGAACCTCGGCATCGCCGCGGCGACCGAGCGCGGGCTCGTCGTGCCGAACGTCAAGGGCGCCGAGCGGATGACGCTCATCGAACTCGCCGACGCGATCGCCTCGCTCGCCGACACGGCGCGCGCCGGGCGCACCGCGCCGGCCGACCTCACGGGCGGCACGATCTCGATCACGAACATCGGCGTCTTCGGGATCGACGCCGGCACGCCGATCCTGAACCCGGGGGAGGCGGCGATCCTCGCGATGGGCGCGGTGCGCCGGACCCCGTGGGAGCACCGCGGCGAGATCGCGCTCCGCGACGTCATGACGCTCTCGCTCTCGTTCGACCACCGCCTGGTCGACGGCGAGCAGGGCTCGCGCTTCCTCGCCGACGTCGGGCGGATCCTCCGCGAGCCGGGCCTCGCGCTCACGATGGCCTGAGCCGACGGGAGGAGGTTCCGGGTCGGGGGTGGCGGCTCGTCCGGCGAGCGAGCACCATGGCCGCATGGACGAGCACACCCCGCTGTCCCGGGCGGATGTCGCGGCCGACCTCGACGGCACGGGATTCCGACACGACGGCGAGCGCCTGATCGCGGAATTCCGCACTGCGGATTTCGCGGCCGCGGTGCGGCTGCTCGACGCCGTCGCGGCCGAGGCGGATGCGATGAATCATCATCCCGACGTGCGCCTCGGGTGGGGTCGCATCGAATTCGATCTCCTCTCGCACGACGTCGGCGGCGTCACGGCGAGGGATGTCGCGCTCGCGCGGCGGATCGGCGAGATCGCGGCCCGGCAGGGCGCGACGCTCGGGTGATCCCGCGGTCGCCCTGGATGCCTCCGAGGACGATTCCCCGCGGCGACCGTGCATTGCGCGCCGAAAGGCGAATTCGGGCGTGCGCACGGCCGCGCGAATTGCAGGAAAGGTCGGTGCGCCGAAGAATTCTCCACATCCGTCGGGAATGTGCGCAATTCCAATGGATTCGTAATTATGCTCGGAATAGCCCGTTCCCAGAGAATCCCGCGGAACCACCGCAGAAATGGAAGTGCACAATGGCAAAGCGCGTGGTCGAGACGCTCATCGACGACCTCGACGGCAGCGACGCCGACCGGACCCTCTCATTCGCATTCGACGGCGACCAGTACGCGATCGACCTCTCCTCGAAAAACATCGAGAAGTTCGAGGCGGCGCTCGCGCCCTACGTCGGCGCGGCACGCAAGACCGCGGGTCGCGGCGGCGCCTCACGTCGTCGCGGCGCCTCCGCGGGAGGCGGCGACACCAAGGACGCGCGCGAGTGGCTCCGCGCCAACGGCCACCAGGTGTCCGACCGCGGCCGGATCCCCGCGCCGCTCATGGAGCTCTACCGCAACCGCTGAGGAACGACGCCCGCCCGCGGCATCCTCACCGGAGGACGAACTCGATCTCCTCGATCTCCTCGCCGCGGGCGTTGGCGTAGTCGTGATCGCGGCCCACCTCGACGAACCCGAGCTTGCCGAGCACGGCGACGGATGCCGCGTTGTCGGCCGCGGCCCGCGCGCGCACGGGCCGCGGCTGCGTGTCGAGGAACAGCCGCAGCGCGCGGGTGGCGATCCCGCGACCCCAGTGCTCCCGATCGATCCAGTACGTGATCTCGGGCATGCCCGTGTCGGCGTCGATCCACCGCGCCACGCTGCCCACGATCGTGCCGTCGCTGCGAACGGTCCTCGCGTCGTAGTCGGGACGGTCCGCGAACCGGGCGACGTGCGCGTCGTACGCGGCGCGGTCCGACGGATCGGCCGCCGTGAACGCGGCCATGCGATTCGCCTCGGGATCGAGTTGGATGCGGAACAGCTCGTCGCGGTCGCCGGCGCGGATCGCGCGCAGGGTCACGACGTGAGGCTCGACCATGCCATGTCCTCCAGGATGCTGCGGACGACTCTGTCCGCGGGTCGGCGCCCATGGATGCGGGCGCTGTGCGGGGTGGAGTTGATCAGTCCGAAGGCGGCGTGTGCCCGGATGCGCAACTCGGATTCGGCCCGGTCGGGCCTCAGGCGGGCGAGCACGCCCACCCACAGTTCGACGTAGGAGCGCTGCAGGCGCCGGACGTCGTGCGCGTCGGCGTCGCCGAGGCTGTCGAGGTCGCGGTCCTGCACGCGGATGACGTCGGCGTTCGCGAGCGCGAAGTCGACATGGAAGCGGATGAGGGCGCGAAGCGCCTCGTCGGGTGCGGCGACTTCCTCGACCGTGCGGTGGCCGCCGTCGAGGAGTCCCTGGCTCGCGTCGACGAGGATGGCGGCGAGGACCGCGGCCTTGCCGGGGAAGTGCCGGTAGACGGCCGGCCCCGAGACTCCGGCGGCCTGGCCGAGTTCCTCAAGCGTCACACCGGGGTACCCCCGCTCGGCGAACAGCCGCGCAGCCGCGGCGAGCAGCGCGGCGCGACGGTCGGCCTTGGCGCGACCGCGCTCGGTGAGCGTCTCGGTCAGGGGGCACCTCCCGGGGCATTCGGTGAATGCACACTAACCGAACGACACGCGGGTGGCAAGCACGCGAGGCCGGCCGAGCCTCAGCGCACGGATGCCGCAGCGGCCTCCCGCACGAGCCGGACGGCTTCGGCGGCGCCGTGGTTCCAGGGCGTGCCGTGGCCGGGGAGCACCCACGTGGCATCCGTCGCCGCCAGCCGGTCGAGCGAGTCGAGCGCGGCGTCGGGCGCGTCGGTGAACGGCGCGGGCTGCGGTCCGCGCCGCCCCGTGAGCACATGGCGTGTGGTGAGCGCGTCGCCCACGGCGATCGCGTCGAACGCGGGGGAGTGCACGGCGATGCTGCCGGGCGAGTGGCCCGGCATCGCGATGATCTCGGGCGAGCCCGGGAGGTCGGCGAGGCGTTCGCCGCCCTCGAGCGTGCGGGCGTCGGTGAGGTACTCGGTCTTCGCCCCGCCCTTGCCGAGCGCGTACGCGAAGAAGCGGACGACGGGCCACGGGCGGACGCCGCGGCCGAACGAGGTCGCGGGCTTGTCGCCGCCCTTCGCGCGGTCGAGGTCGGCGGTGTGGACGTAGACGGGAACGCCGTGGTCGCGCCGGAGGCGCTCGGCGAAGCCGAGGTGGTCGGTGTCGCCGTGCGTGAGGATGATCGCGCGCACGTCGTCGATCGTGAGGTCGGCGTCGGCGAGCTCGGCGAGCAGGTCGCCGTAGTGGCCGGCGAGGCCGGCGTCGACGACGGTGACGCCGCGGTCGTCGATGAAGAGGTAGGACGCGACGATCTCGTTGCCGACGCGCCGGAGTCCCGGTGTGAGTTGCATGAAGGCTACGATACATAGCTATGATGGCTAGTGTCAATAGCCATGGAGGAGGCGGTCATGCCGGCACCCGCGAAGGTCACCCCCGATGCGCTGCGAGCCGCGGCGCGCGCCATCCTCGAGCGAGAGGGTCAGCAGGGGCTGACGATGCAGGCCGTCGCCGCCGAGCTCGGCGTGCGCGCGCCCTCGCTCTACAAGCACCTGCGCGATCGCGACGCGCTCGTCCGGCTCGTCGCGGAGGACGTCGCGGTCGAGCTCGGCGAGCGGATGGACCGGGTGCTCGCCGCCGAGGCCGATGCGGCCGACGCGGTCCGCGCGATCGCGGCATCCGCTCGCCGGTACGCGCGGGAGCATCCGCACGGCTACGGCCTGATCTTCGGTCCGCTGCCCGAATCGGCGCGGGCTCGGGGCTCGGCGATGGAGCGGTCGAGCGTCGCGATCCTCGAGGCGGCCCGGAGGCTTTCGGGCGATGCGCGCGCGCTCGAGTCGGCGCGCACGATCACGGCGTGGATGCACGGCTTCACGAGCATGGAGCTCGCGGGCGCGTTCCGCCTCGGCGGGTCGGTCGACGACGCCTGGGAGTACGGGCTCGACCACCTCGTCCGCGGACTCGCGGCGCATCGCTGAGGCCGCGGTTGCGGAACTCGGTGAATGGTCGCTAACATGAATCCCGGTTAGCGAGCGTTCACCGAACCGCTCGCACGACGCCACGACGGAGAGGCGGAACGGGAGCGGATGCACACCATCACGAGCGCGGTCGACGCGGCATCCGACGCCGCACGCGCGAACGCCGACGCGCACGCCGCGCTGGCCGACGAACTCCGCGAGAAGCTGCGGATCGCCGCCCTCGGCGGGCCCGAGGCATCCCGCGACCGTCACGTCGCACGCGGCAAGCTGCTGCCGCGCGACCGCGTCGAACGGCTCCTCGACGAGGGCAGCCCGTTCCTCGAGCTCGCCCCGCTCGCCGCGGGCGACCTCTACGACGACGACACTCCCGCGGCCGGCGTCATCGCCGGCGTCGGGCTCGTGCACGGCCGGCCGGTGATGGTCGTCTGCAACGACGCCACGGTCAAGGGCGGCACCTACTACCCGATGACGGTGAAGAAGCACCTCCGCGCGCAGGAGGTCGCCCTCGAGAACCGCCTCCCGTGCGTGTACCTCGTCGACTCGGGCGGCGCGTTCCTGCCCAAGCAGGACGAGGTCTTCCCCGACCGCGACCACTTCGGCCGCATCTTCTACAACCAGGCGAACCTCTCCGCGCGGCGCATCCCGCAGATCGCCGCCGTCATGGGCTCGTGCACCGCGGGCGGCGCCTACGTCCCCGCCATGAGCGACGAGACCGTGATCGTCCGCGACCAGGGCACGATCTTCCTCGGCGGCCCGCCCCTCGTGAAGGCCGCGATCGGCGAGGTCGTGACGCCGGAGGAGCTCGGCGGCGGCGAGCTGCACGCCCGCACGTCCGGTGTCACCGACCACCTCGCCGAGGACGACGAGCACGCGCTCGAGCTCGTCCGCGACATCCTCACGACCCTTCCCGCCCTGCCCGACCGGGCCTGGGCCGTCCGCGAGCCGCGCGAGCCCGCGGTCGACCCGGCGACGCTCACCGCGGCCGTGCCGGTCGACGTGCAGCAGCCCTACGACGTGCGCGAGGTCATCGCGCGCCTCGTCGACGGCAGCGAGTTCCACGAGTTCAAGAAGGAGTACGGCGACACGCTCGTCACCGGCTTCGCGTGGATCGACGGGCACCCCGTCGGCATCGTCGCGAACAACGGCGTGCTCTTCAGCGAGTCGGCCATGAAGGGCGCGCACTTCATCGAGCTGTGCGACCAGCGCGGCATCCCCCTCGTCTTCCTCCAGAACATCTCGGGCTTCATGGTCGGGCGCGACGCCGAGGCCGGCGGCATCGCCAAGCACGGCGCCAAGATGGTCACCGCCGTCGCGACGACCCGGGTGCCGAAGTTCACGGTCGTGATCGGCGGCTCCTTCGGCGCCGGCAACTACTCGATGTGCGGCCGTGCCTACTCGCCCCGGTTCCTCTGGATGTGGCCGAACGCGCGCATCTCCGTGATGGGCGGCGAGCAGGCGGCATCCGTGCTCTCGACGGTCAAGCGCGACCAGATGGCCGTGCGCGGCGAGGAGTGGTCGGCCGACGCCGAGGAGGCGTTCAAGTCGCCCGTGCGCGCCCAGTACGAGGCGCAGGGGAGCCCCTACCACTCGACCTCGCGCCTGTGGGACGACGGGGTCATCGCCCCCGGCGACACCCGCACGGTGCTCGCCCTCGCCCTCGAGCTCGCGAGCCGCACGCCGCTGCCCGAGCCCCGCTTCGGCCTGTTCAGGATGTGATGGGAATGTTCGAACGTGTCCTCGTCGCCAATCGCGGCGAGATCGCCGTCCGGGTCATCCGGACCCTGAAGCGCCTCGGGATCCGCGCGATCGCCGTGTACTCCGACGCCGACGCCGACGCGCCGCACGTCGCGCTCGCCGACGAGGCCGTCCGCATCGGCCCGGCCGCGGCCGCCGAGAGCTACCTCGACCCCGCCCGCATCGTGCGCGCCGCGCTCGAGACCGGCGCGCAGGCGATCCACCCGGGCTACGGGTTCCTGTCGGAGAACGCGGCCTTCGGTCGCGCCTGCGCCGAAGCGGGCATCGTGTTCATCGGACCGGGCGAGCTCGCCCTCGAGGTCATGGGCGACAAGATCCGCGCGAAGCGCCACGTCGAGGCGTCCGGCGTGCCCGTCGTGCCCGGCGTCAGCGAGCCCGATGCGACCGACGACGAACTGCTCGACGCGGCACCCCACGTCGGCTTCCCGATCCTCGTGAAGCCGTCGGCCGGCGGGGGCGGCAAGGGCATGCAGGTCGCGCGCGACCAGGGCGAACTCGAGCACGCCCTGCCCGCCGCACGCCGGGTCGCCCGCGCCGCGTTCGGCGACGACACGCTCCTGCTCGAGCGCTTCGTCGAGCGGCCGCGCCACATCGAGGTGCAGGTGCTCGCCGACGCGCACGGGAACGTCATCCACCTGGGCGAGCGCGAGTGCTCGCTGCAGCGCCGCCACCAGAAGGTCGTCGAGGAGGCGCCCTCGCCGCTGCTCGACGCCGCGACGCGCGAGCGCATCGGCGCGGCGGCCTGCGACGCCGCACGCAGCGTCGAGTACCTCGGTGCGGGCACCGTCGAGTTCCTGGTCTCGGATGCCGCGCCCGACGAGTTCTTCTTCATCGAGATGAACACGCGGCTCCAGGTCGAGCACCCCGTCACCGAGCTCGTCACGGGCGTCGACCTCGTCGAGCAGCAGCTGCGCATCGCCGCGGGGGAGCCGCTCGCGATCGCGCAGGGCGACGTGCGCCTGACCGGGCACGCGATCGAGGCCCGGGTCTACGCCGAGAGCCCCGAGCGCGGGTTCCTCCCGGCCACGGGCGAGCTGCTCGCGTGGCGCCCGGCGGCGGGGGAGGGCGTGCGCGTCGACTCCGGCGTCCGCGCCGGCCAGCACGTCACGGCGGACTACGACCCGATGATCGCGAAGGTCATCGCGCACGGCGCCGACCGCGCCGAGGCGCTCGACCGGCTCGACGCGGCGCTCGCCGACACGCTGCTGCTCGGCGTCGACACGAACATCGCGTTCCTGCGCACGCTGCTCGCGCATCCCGACGTGCGCGCCGGGCACCTCGACACCGGGCTCATCGACCGGCTGCCCGAAGGGGGCGCGGCAGGCGCGACCCCGGTGCCGGCGGATGCCGCGACCGACGCGCCGACGACGGACGCCGCGCCCGACCCGCTCGAGCGGGTCGCCCACGACGCGCGCGAACGCGACGCCCGTGCCGCGGCCGTCGGCGACCACGCCTGGCGGAGCGCTCGAGAGTGGCGCATCGGGTCGGGCGGCGGGACCGCGGCATCCGGCCCGGTCGCAGACCTCGACCGTGCATCCGTCGCGACCGCCGCCGACGGCACCGTGTGGGTGCACCTCGACGGCCGCACCGGCTCGTTCGCGCGTCCCGACCGTCGCGCCGCGCTCGACGCGCGCCTCGCGCAGCTGGAGCGCGGGGGCAGCGCCGACCCCGACCTCCGCGCGCCCATGCCGGGCAGCGTCACGACGTTGCTCGTCGCCGACGGCGACCGCGTCGAGGCCGGGCAGGGGGTGCTCGCGATCGAGGCCATGAAGATGGAGCACCGCGTGACCGCGACCGTCGCCGGCGTCGCGCGCCTCCGCGTCGCCGTCGGCGAGCAGGTCGCCCGCGACCAGGTCGTCGCGCGCATCGACCACGTCACGGAGCCCGCCGCGGCGAGCCCCGCGGCATCCGGAACCGAACCCATCGACGGCCCGCACGAGGGCGCCGTCGTGACCGCATCCCACCAGGAATGAGGAGCACCATGCACGACCTGACCGACGAGGAACAGCAGCTGTACGACATGGTCTGCGAGTTCGCCGACACCGTCGTCGCCCCGCAGGCCTACGAGGCCGACCGCTCCCACGAGCTCTCGATGGACGTCGTGGCCCAGATGGGCGAGCTCGGGCTCTTCGGCCTGCCCTTCCCCGAGGAGGTCGGCGGCCAGGGCGGCGACTACATGGCGCTCTGCCTCGCCATCGAGGCCCTCGCGCGCGTGGACCAGTCGATCGCGATCACCCTCGAGGCCGCCGTGGGCCTCGGCGCCATGCCGATCTACCGTCACGGCACCGAGGAGCAGAAGGCCGAGTTCCTGCCCGACCTGGTCGCGGGGCGCGCGCTCGGGGGCTTCGGCCTCACCGAGCCCGAGGCCGGCTCCGACGCCGGCGCCACCCGGACGACGGCCGTGCTGGACGGCGACGAGTGGGTCGTCAACGGGTCGAAGCAGTTCATCACCAACTCGGGCACGCCGATCACCCGGTTCGTCACCGTCACCGCGGTGACGGGGGAGCGCACGCGTCCCGACGGCTCCACCTCGAAGGAGCTCTCCACGATCATCGTGCCGAACGGCACGCCCGGCTTCACCGTCGGGCCGGGCTACGACAAGTCCGGATGGCGCGCCTCCGACACCCACCCGCTGACCTTCGACGACGTCCGGGTGCCGGCCGGCAACCTGCTCGGCGAGCGCGGACGCGGCTTCGCGAACTTCCTCCGTGCGCTCGACGAGGGCCGCATCGCGATCGCGGCGCTCGCGACGGGTGCGGCGCAGGGATGCCTCGACGAGGCCATGACGTACGCGAAGACCCGCAACGTCTTCGGCGTGCCCATCGCGAGCCACCAGTACATCGCGTTCACCATCGCCGGGATGCAGGCCCGCGTGCACACCGCGCGCCTGGCCTGGCATGACGCCGCGCGCCGTGCCGACGCCGGACTGCCGTTCAAGAAGGAGGCCGCGATCGCGAAGCTCGTCTCGAGCGACGCGGCGATGCTGAACGCCCGGGACGCGACCCAGATCTTCGGCGGCATGGGTTTCATGAACGAGACGACCGTGGCCAGGCACTACCGTGACTCGAAGATCCTCGAGATCGGCGAGGGCACGAACGAGGTGCAGCTCATGGTCATTGCGCGCGAGCTCGGGCTCGCGGCCTAGGGCGGTTCGGCCGCCGGGGAGGAGGGAGCGTCATGACGGATGCCGAGGTGCGCGAGGTCGTGCAGCGCGGGCTCTGGTTCGAGGAGTTCGAGGAGGGCGTGCGCTACCTGCATCGTCCCGGTCGCACGGTGACGGAGGCCGACAACGTCCTCTTCACGACGCTCACCATGAACCCGCAGCCGCTCCACCTCGACGCCGCGTGGTCGGCGCGCCAGCCCTTCGGCCGCATCCTCGTGAACTCGCTCTTCACGTTGTCGACCCTCGTCGGCCAGTCGGTCGGGCAGCTCACGCAAGGCACGCTCGTCGCGAACCTCGGGTTCGGGGCGGTCGCGTTCCCGAATCCCGTGTTCGTGGGCGACACCCTCTACGGCGAGAGCGTGGTCGAGTCGAAGCGGCTGTCGTCGTCGCGCCCCGGCGAAGGCGTCGTGGTGCTCGGCCACACCGCGCGCAACCAGGACGGCGTGGTCGTCGCGACGGCGTCGCGCACCATGCTCGTCTGGACCCGCGACGCGGGCGAACGGCACGCGAGCGGGAACGGCGAGGCGAGCGGATGACGCACCCGCCGTTCCCGTTCGGTCCCGCACTGCTGTTCTGCCCGGCCGACCGGCCCGACCGCTACGCCAAGGCGGCCGACCGTGCCGACGCGGTGATCCTCGACCTCGAGGACGCCGTGGCCGAGACCGCGAAGTCGGCGGCGCGCGAGTCGCTCGTGGCGAACCCGATCGATCCCGCACGCGTCATCGTGCGGGTGAACCCGGCCTCCACGCCGCATCTCGCCGACGACGTCGCCGCCCTGCGGCGCACCGACTACCGCACCGTCATGCTCGCCAAGTGCGAGGGCACGGCCGACCTCGTGACGCTCGAGGACTTCGACGTGATCGCGCTGTGCGAGACCGCTCGGGGCGTGCTGGCCGCACCCGACATCGCGTCCGTGCCCATCGTCTCCGCGCTCATGTGGGGTGCGGAGGACCTCGTCGCCTCCCTCGGCGGCGGCTCCAGCCGTCACCCCGACGGGCGGTACCGCGACGTCGCGCGGCACGCCAGGTCCCAGGTGCTGCTCGCGGCCGGTGCGCACGGCGTGGCGGCGATCGACGCGGTGCACCTCGACCTCGCCGACGCGGACGGCCTCCGCGCGGAGGCCGAGGATGCGGCCGCGCTCGGCTTCGCCGCCACGGCGTGCGTGCATCCGGGGCAGGCCGAGGTCGTCAGGGCCGCGTACGCGCCGAGCGCCGAGCGCCTGGAGTGGGCGCAGGCCCTGCTCGCCGAGGCCGCCGCCCGCGAGGGCGACGGCGTGTTCGCATTCCGGGGGCAGATGGTCGACGCGCCGCTCCTGCGCCAGGCCGAGGCGGTCCTGCGGCGGGCGCGTTCCCGAACCGGCGTCGATGGAAGGACAGGAACCCGATGAAGATCATCGTCCTCGTGAAGGAGGTCCCCGACACGTACGGGGAGCGGAAGCTCGACCTCGAGACGGGGCTCGCCGACCGCGCCGCGAGCGAGGCCGTGCTCGACGAGATCGGCGAGCGGGCGCTCGAGGTGGCGCTCGTCCACGCCGACGCGCACGCCGACACCGAGGTGGTGGTCATGTCGATGGCGCCCGAGACCGCCGCGACGACGATCCGCAAGGGCCTCGCGATGGGCGCCGGATCGGCTGTGCACATCGCCGACCCGGGCCTCGCCGCCGCCGACCTCGGCCTCACCGCCCGCACGCTCGCCGCAGCGATCCGGCGGACCGGATTCGACCTCGTCATCACGGGCAACCTCTCGACGGACGGCAGCGGCGGCGTGATCCCCGCCATGCTCGCCGAGCTGCTCGAGGTGCCGAACGCGACGGCGCTCACCTCCGTCGAGATCACCGATGACGCGGTGTCCGGAACGCGCACCGTCGACGGCGGCGCCATGCGCGTGCGCGCGCCGCTGCCGGCGGTCATCTCGATCACCGAGGCGCTCCCCGACGCCCGTTTCCCGAACTTCAAGGGCATCATGGCCGCGAAGAAGAAGCCGTTCGAGACCCTGAGCGCCGCCGACCTGGGCATCGAGCCCGAGGACCTGTCGGCAGCCTGGTCGATCATGACCGCCATCGCCGAGAAGCCGCCCCGCACGGCCGGCACCAAGATCACGGACGAGGGCGACGGCGGCACGAAGATCGCGGAGTTCCTGATCGAGAACCGGCTGGTCTGAGAGGACGAACATGACCGACCACCCTGCAGACGCCATCCTCGTCCTCCTCGAGGCCACGCCGACCGGTGAGCTCGCGACGAGCGCGGCGGGCCTCCTCGCGGCCGCCGCCGGGATCGGCACGCCGGTCGCGCTCGCCGTCGCCGCGCCCGGCGAGGCCCAGTCGCTCGCCGAGCAGGCGGCCGCGCTCGGAGCGGAGCGGGTGCTCGCCGTCGAGGCCACCTCGACGCAGTCCGAGCTCACGGTCCCGCACGTCGACGCGCTCGCCGCGGCGGTGAAGCTCATCGCCCCCGACGCCGTGCTCATCTCGAACTCCATCGAGGGCCGCGACATCGCGGGCCGATTCGCCGCCCGCACGGGCGCGCCCATCGCGGTGGATGCGGTCGGCGTCTCGCGCGACGACGAGGGCGTGCTCGCCCACCACTCCGTGTACGGCGGCGCCTACAACATCGTGTCGGCGGCGACCTTCGGGCCGCTCGTCGTCACCGTGCGGCAGGGTGCGATCGATGCGCGCGCTGAGTCGCGACCCGTCGTGACCGAGTCGCTCGAGGTGCCCGCCTCGGGCGCGGCATCGGCCGCGATCGAGTCCGTCGAGCCCGTGACCGAGACCTCGAGCCGACCCGAGCTGCGCGGGGCGAAGCGGGTCGTCTCGGGCGGTCGCGGGCTCGGTTCGGCCGAGAAGTTCGCCCTCGTCGAGGAACTGGCCGACGCCCTCGGCGCGGCGGTCGGCGCGTCGCGCGCGGCCGTCGACGCCGGCTACATCCCGGCGAACCACCAGGTCGGGCAGACCGGCGTGTCGGTCTCGCCGCAGCTGTACGTCGCCCTCGGCATCTCGGGTGCGATCCAGCACAAGGCGGGAATGCAGACCGCCAAGAACATCGTCGCCGTGAACAAGGACCCCGACGCGCCGATCTTCGAGGTCGCCGACTTCGGCGTGGTCGGCGACGTGTTCACCGTGGTCCCGCAGCTGATCAGCGCCCTCGCCGAGCGGAAGCGGTGACCCGTGGCCGCTCCAGGGAACCTGCGCAGGGGGCTGCCTCGACACCGTGGCGGTGAGCCGTGGCCCCCTGCGGGCACCGCGGGCGACGACCGCGTCGCGGAGCCGGTCGAGGCTCCGGCGGCGGCACCCGTGACGACGATCGTCGATGCACCGGCTGCGTCCGCGCGCGTGGCCCCGGAGGCGCCGGAGGCGACCGCGCCGGCCGCGTCATCGTCGGGTCGTCGGCTCCGAAGCGGCCTTCCGCGCGTGCGCGGCGGGCGGCCGTGGCCGGACGCCGGCGAAGCTGCCGCCGTGGCGAACGCCGAGGTGACGGATGCCGCGGCCGCGCCGACGCCCGCCGCCGCCGTCGAGCCCGCAGCCGAGCCGGCACCGGCACCCACAGCTGCACCGGCACCCCGACCCGCAGCGGCCTCCGCGCCATCCGCAGCGGCCGGCACGCGGCTTCGTCGTGGGCTTCCGAGGGTCGCCGGTGGAGCTCCGTGGCCGACGGGGAACGCGCCGGCGGCACCCGCACCGTCCGTCGAGCCCGCTGCACCGGCGCCCGCTGCACCGGCGCCCGCTGCACCGGCGCCCGCTGCGCCGGAGCCCGCCGCGCCGGCCGCCGCGACGCCCGCTCCTGCCGCACCCGCGGTGACGGCGCCGGCGGCATCCGTCGCCACGGCGCCCTCGCGCCCCGCCGAGCCCGCAGCGGCCCCCGCCGAGCCCGAAGCGGTCCCCGCCGAGCCCGCATCACCGGCCGCGACCGCCGCGGCCGCCGACGCCACACCGGCACCGAGCGCCCCCGCGCAGCCGGAGCCGACGCGGTACGGCCCGCTCACCGTGAGGCAGTGGGTCGCGGCATCCGTCGTCGGCGTCCTCACGATCATCGGCGCCGCGACGATCGTCGTCCAGCTCACGAGGTGGTTCCTCGGGCTGGAGTCCATGCAGGACTTCATGGCGACCTATCCCGGCGAGACGCACCTGCCCGAGGGCGCGCCGGTCGGACTCCCGGCCTGGCTCGGCTGGCAGCACTTCTTCAACGTCTTCCTGATCGTGCTGATCATCCGCTCGGGACTGCAGGTGCGCACCGAGCGGCGGCCACCGGCGTCCTGGACACCGCGCTGGGCGAAGGGCGGGCAGGGCCGGATCAGCCTCACCCTGTGGTTCCACCAGTCGCTCGACGTCCTGTGGTTCGTGAACGGGCTCGTCTTCGTCGTGCTCCTGTTCGCGACGGGCCAGTGGATGCGCGTCGTGCCGACGAGCTGGGAGGTGATCCCGAACGCGGTGTCGGCGGGGCTGCAGTACCTGTCGCTGGACTGGCCGCTCGAGAACGGCTGGGTCAACTACAACAGCCTCCAGGTGCTGGCCTACTTCGCGACGATCTTCATCGCCGCGCCGCTCGCCGCGATCACCGGGGTGCGGATGTCGGGGCTGTGGCCGAAGAACGCCGCGACGCTGAACCGGATCTACCCCGTGGAGTGGGCCCGGGCGGTGCACTTCCCGGTCATGCTCTACTTCGTCGGGTTCAACATCGTGCACGTCACGCTGGTCCTCCTGACCGGGGCGCTGCGCAACCTCAACCACATGTACGCGGCGCAGGACGCCGACGGATGGCTGGGCTTCTGGATCTTCGTCGCCTCGATCGTCGTCATCGCGGCGGCGTGGATCGCCGCCCGCCCGACGCTGCTCGCGCCGATCGCGGGACTGTTCGGCAAGGTCGGTCGATAGGCGTCCGCTCGGTCACACCGCCACGTCGCGGCGACGGAACACGAGCCATCCGACCAGCAGCAGGGCGGCGATGACCGCGTAGTTCAGCCAGATCGTGCCGCTCCAGCCGTTCAGGATCGGCGAGTCGCCGTACGCCCAGCTGTACGGCGACCAGTCGTGCAGCCAGCCCAGGTCGTCGCTCTGGTTCCCGAGCGCGTTCAGCGCGTAGGCGTACACCGCGATGCCGGCACCGGCGCCGACCGCCCACGACCGGCGGCCCGTGACGGCGCCGACGCCGATCGCGGCGGTCGCGGCCAGCGAGACCAGCCCGAGGAAGGCGACCGCGGTCGCGACGAGATGGTCGAACTCGATGCCGAGCTCGGCGGGCTCGTTCAGGACCATGACGACCGCGACGCTCACGACCGCGAGCCACACGAGCTTGACGAGCACCGCGGCCGCGCGCTCGGCGAAGACCTGGCCGCGGAGCACGCCATGGGCGAGCGTGAGTTCGAGCTGGCCGTTCTCCTCGTCGTTCGCGATGGCCTCCGTGCCCCATCCGACGGCCGCGATCGTGATGAGCACGAATCCGATGAGGCCGTAGAACGTCGCCTGGGCGTAGCCCGGACCCGACCCGATCTGGTCGTAGTTCAGGGACCTGACGAGCTCGGGTGGGAGCGTGTCGATGATCTGCTGCATCTGGCCGTTGCCGCCGAACGACGGGTACAGCGGCAGGTAGAGGAACAGCGCCGCGAGGATGCCGATCGTCCAGCCGACGAGGCCGCGCCAGCCGTCGAGGATCGAGCGGCGGAAGAGCGGGAGCATGCGGTTCATCGCTTGGCCGCCTTCCGGTCCGCCTCGACGGGTTCCGCCGTCGACGAGACGTCGGTGCCGTAGTACGCGAGCACCATCTCCTCGAGGTCGGGTTCCTCCATCGTCAGGTCGATGACGTCGAGGCGCGCGACGGCCTTGACGAACGCGTCGACGTGCGCGTCGAGCGTCGCGGACAGTGCGACCGTGCCGGGGCCGTTCGGTGCCGCAGCGAGTCCGGCCACGCCGGGCAGCGAGTCGAGCGTGGCGCGCGCGTCCGCGGCATCCGTCTCGGCCACCACGACCTTGACGTGGCGCACGGCGTTCTCGCGGAGCGCGGCGACCGTCGACTGCTCGACGATGCGCCCCTCCTTGAGGATCGCGATCTCGAGCGCCGTTTGCTGCACCTCGCTGAGGACGTGCGAGCTGAGGAACACCGTCTGCCCCTTGGCCTTCGCCTCGTGCAGCATGGCGTGGAACTCCTGCTGGACGAGCGGGTCGAGCCCGCTCGTCGGCTCGTCGAGCACCAGCAGTTCGGGCTCGTGCATGAAGGCCTGGATGAGCCCGACCTTCTGCTTGTTGCCCTTGGACAGGCTCCGCACGGGGCGGCCGAGGTCGACGCCGAGCCGGTCGGCGAGGTCGTCGACCGCGCCCTTCCGGACGGGGCCGGAGATCTCGGCGTAGTGCGCGAGGAACTCGCGGCCCTTCACCCGCGTGCCGAGGTGCAGCTCGCCGGGCAGGTAGCCGATACGACGCCGCAGCTCTGCGCCGCCCTCGCGCGGCGGACGGCCGAGCACGACGAGTTCGCCGGCGGTCGGCCGGATGATGTCGAGCAGCAGCCGCATCGTGGTGGTCTTGCCCGCGCCGTTCGGCCCGATCATCCCGAACACGCTGCCGCGCGGGATGTCGAGGTCGAGGCCGTGCAGGGCGGTGGTCGCGCCGTAGCGCTTCGTCAGGCCGCGCGTGCTGACGGCGGCCCCGGTGTCGGTGGTCATGTGGATCCTCTCGTCGGTCGTGGGAGTGGGATGCCGCGGCGCGTCAGGCGCGCGCGGAATCCCCGACCGGCGGGTCCGGGTCCTGCACCGGGTTCCCCGGGCCCTTGTCGGATCGCACGCGTGGTGCGGGGTCCACACGACGCGACTCCGGCGCGTGGCCGTCGGCGGCGGCGTCGAGCGCGTCGCGGGCGGCATCGAGCAGGCGCGTGTCGGCGTAGAGGCCCTGCGTGTAGAACTCGAGGGTCGGCAGCGTCATCCGCCGCACCACGGCGGGGGAGTCGAGCGGGGCTCCGAGCACGCGCGCGAACTGGCCGCGCAGCAGCAGCGGCGCGAGTCCGTACGCGGTGATGAGCACGGCGCGCAGGTCGGGGTCGCTCGACGGGTGCATGCTGCCGTCGGCCACGCCGCGCTCGAGCATGGCGCCGGTCTCGGCGAGCAGGAGGTCGAAGAGGCGGTCCGCCGCGGGGGACCCGTCGGCGAGCATGACCGCGAGGTACGCGATCGAGGTGCGGAAGCGGGCGGGGTCGTCGAGCCATTCGCGGATCGTGGCGGCGACGGTTGCGTCGCCGAGCCGGTCCTTCTCGCCCATGAGCTCATGCACCAGCCAGTCGTCGCAGGCGCGACGCAGTCCCTCCTTCGACCCGAAGTGGTGGATCACGAGGGCCGCGCTGACGCCGACGTCGGAGGCGACCTCGCGCAGGCTCGTGCCCGCGTAGCCGTGCGCGCCGAAGCGGGCGATCGCGGCGTCCCGGATGCGGGCGGCGGTCGTGGCATCCTCGGGACGCACTGAACGCATGTTCAACATGCTAAACACTCGTTCAGCGCGCCGCAAGGCCCGGATTCGCGCGGCGTCGGGCGAGACGCCGTCGGTCCGGCGTCACCTGCCGTTCACCAACGGTTTCGTAACGCTTCGCTGTCATGTTCAACCACCCGGTTCATTCCTGACATACGCTCGTCTCCAATCCTGGGGAGGAGGATCGCGTGGCACGACGACACGCACTGCAAGGAGGCAGGCGCGCAGGAGGCCCGTCGGCCGTCCGCGGCGAGCACGACGGGTCGGCGCCGGAGCGCGCCGACGCGGTCGCACGCGGGGACGACGGGGAACCGACGACGGGGACCTTCGCGCTGCCGACGGAGCAGGTCGAGACGAACGCCGATTCCGGGCCGATCACTGTGCCCCGGCACGTCACGATCGGCGAGACCGGTTTCGAGGTGCACCCGCTCGCGCTGGGCGCGAGCACGTTCGGCTGGACCCTCGACGCCGAGGCGAGCGCCGACATCCTCGACCGCTTCGTCGCCCTGGGCGGGTCGCTGGTCGACACGGCCGACAGCTATGCCGCCGGACGCAGCGAGACGATCATCGGCGAATGGCTGGGTTCGCGCGGGACGCGCGACCGCGTCCGGATCGTCACGAGGGTCGGCCGCCACCCGGACCACGACGGCCTCGCCCCGGCGTCGATCACCCGCGCCGTCGACGCCTCGCTCGAACGCCTCGGCACCGACCGGATCGACCTGCTCTGCTTCCACGGCGACGACCCCGAGGTCCCCCTCGAGGAGAGCCTCGGCGCCGTCGACGCGCTCATCGCCGCCGGCAAGGTGCTGGCGCTCGGCGCCTCCGACCTGTCGCCCGAACGCCTCATCGAGGCGCGCGTGCTCGCCGCGAACGGCCTGCCGAGGTTCCACGCGCTCACGACGCGCTACAACCTCATGGAGCGTCGCGCGTTCGAGGGCGCCACGGAACTCGTCGCGCACGCCCAGGGCCTGCCCGTGATGCCGGACTTCGCGCTCGCCGACGGGTTCCTCGGCGGCGCCATCCGACGCCGGGCCGACGTGCGCCGCGACGCGCGCGGCGAGCGGCAGGGGCGCCACCTCGGCCGCCGCGGCCTTCGCGTGCTCCGAGCACTCGACGAGGTCGCGGCCGCGCACGGGACCGTGCCCGCCTCGGTCGCCATCGCCTGGCTGCTCGCCCGACCGACGGTCGTCGCTCCCGTCACCGGGGTGAGCCGGCCGGAGCAGGTCGACGCGCTGCTCGGTGCGGCCTCGCTCGAACTGCATCGGTCCGAACTCGTCGAGCTCGATCGGGCATCGGCGTAGGGACGCCGCGCGGGCCCGCACGGGCCCGCCGAGCGCGGGCGGTGACATAGGCTGGGAGTCGTGAACGGCGCCGTCGAACTCCCGCTTGGTGAGCCCGAACTGGCCTTCCGCGCCGCAGGCGACACGCTCGTTCGTCGATCCGTGCTCCCGTCCGGCATCCGCGTCCTCAGCGAGCAGGTGCCCGGAAGCCGGAGCGCGACCATCGGGTTCTGGGTCGCCGTCGGCTCGCGCGACGAGCATCCGGCCGAGAGCGGCCACCCCGCGACCTTCGGGTCGACGCACTTCCTCGAGCACCTGCTCTTCAAGGGCACCGAGACCCGGAGCGCCCTCGACATCGCGGTCTCGTTCGACGCCGTCGGCGGCGAGCACAACGCCGTGACGGCGAAGGAGTACACCTGCTACTACGCCAAGGTGCAGGACCGCGACCTGCCCATGGCCGTCGACGTGCTCGCCGACATGTTCACCTCGTCCGTCCTCGATCCCGAGGACTTCGAGAGCGAGCGTCGCGTCATCCTCGAGGAGCTCGCGATGGCGGGCGACGACCCGGCGGATGTCGCGAACGAGCGATTCTTCGAGGCCGTGCTCGGCACCCATCCGCTCGCCCGCCCGATCGGCGGCGACCCCGACACGATCGGCGTCGCCACCCGCGACGCGGTCCTCGAGCACTACCGCGCGAGCTACCGCCCACGCGACCTCGTCGTCACCGCGGCCGGCGCGGTCGACCACGACGCCCTCGTGGCCGGGCTGTCCACCGCCCTCGAGGCCGCCGGCTGGGACCTCTCGGTGGCGGCGACGCCGGTCGACCGGCGTCCCGCCGAGCTCGCCCTCGTCGACGGCCGTTCCGCGCTCACGGTCGTCGAGCGCCCCGGCGAGCAGGTCAACCTCGTGCTCGGCGTGCCCGGGCTCGTCGCGACCGACGAGCGCCGCGCCGTCACGAGCGTCCTCAACACCGTCTTCGGCGGCGGCATGTCGTCGCGGCTGTTCCAGCAGATCCGGGAACGCCGCGGACTCGCCTACGCCGTGTACTCGTTCGCACCGGGCTACTCCGACGCGGGGGTGTTCGGCATGTACGCCGGATGCGCGCCGAAGAACGCCGCGACCGTGGCCGCGCTCATGCGCACCGAGCTCGAGCGGCTCGCCCACCACGGCGTCACCGATGACGAGCTCACCCGCGCGAGGGGATACCTCGGCGGCGCCTCGGCGCTCGCGCTCGAGGACTCCGACACGCGGATGTCGCGACTCGGCCGCGCCGAGCTCGCGCTGGGGGAATTCGCCGACCTCGACGAGGCGCTGCGCCGCGTCGGACGCGTCACCGCCGACGACGTCCGGGCGCTCGCCGGGGAGCTGGCCGACCGGCCGTTCTCGCTCGTCGCGGTCGGCCCCGTCGACGAGCACGCGTTCCGCTCGATCGTCGACCAGCCCGAAACCCGACCCGACGTCGCCTAGCGACGTCCGACCACAGGATCAGACGTGCCCCACCACCTCTACCTCGTCCGCCACGGCGAGCAGCTCGACGCCGAGCACGGCCTTCCCGACGGACCGCTGTCCCCGCGCGGACGGCGCCAGGCCGAACTGCTCGCCGAGCGCCTCGGCGGCATCCCGTTCGACGCCGCCTACCACTCGCCGCTGCAGCGGGCCGCCGAGACGGCCGACATCATCGCCTCGAAGCTGCCGTCGTTGAAGCCCGAGCCCTCGCCGCTGCTGTTCGACTGCGTGCCGTCCGGCCCGGCATCCGAGACGCCCGCCGCCTACGCGCCGTTCTTCGGTTCCTTCACCGAGCTCGACTTCGAGGCGGGCCGCGCGCAGATGGCCGACGCGAACGCGGAGTTCCTCCGATCGCACCGCGAGGACCGCCACGACCTGCTCATCACGCACAACTTCGTGATCGGGTGGTTCGTGCGCGAGGTGCTCGGCGCACCCGAGTGGCGGTGGGCGACGATCAACCAGGCCAACTGCGGACTCACCGTCCTGACGCAGCGCGCTCCGGGTCGACCGTGGAACCTCGTGGTGCACAACGACCTCGCGCACCTGCCCCCCGAACTCCGCACCGGGCTGCCCGAGCCGTTCGCGCTCTGAGCCGCCGGCGCGGCGCGCATCGCGACGCCGGACCGCGCCTGCCGGGTCCGGCTCAGCCGGCGGCCCGCTCGATCCGCTTGCCGTACCAGTTGGTCGCGTTCGGGTTGTCGTTGTAGGGCTCGATGGCGACGTACCCGCTCGCCGCGTAGAGGCCGCCGGCGGCGGCGAGGCTCGCGTTCGTGTCGAGCACGAGCTCCTCGGCGCCGAACGCGACGGCGCGCCGCTCCAGCTCGTGCAGCAGGGCGCGCCCGCCGCCGCGTCCGCGCGCCGCGGGGGCGAGCCAGAGGTGCTTCACCTCGTAGCGAACGAGCCCGCCGTCGGCCGGCGGGATGCGGCGCACCCCGCCGCATCCGACCGCCACGCCCGTCTCGTCCTCGACCAGAACGAAGACGCCCGCCGGGGGAGTGAACTGCGCGGCATCCGGCCAGGTCGGACGGTACTCGCCCTGCTCGGGCGGGAAGCCCGCGGCGCGCTCGGCGAAGTAGTCGCCGATCAGCCGGTTCGCGTCGGGGTCGGTCACGGCGGCGTCGCGGAAGCGGAGCATGGGCCAAGCCTAGGGCGCGCGTGCGCGGCATCCGTTCGTCCGGCCGCCGCCTGACCGGGAGCCGCCCGTGGCCCGGTCGGGACCCGCCAGGCGGGCCGCACCCGCTTGCTAGGGTGAACGTCGTGACGATCACGGTGGCGGTCGCTGGCGCGACGGGGAAGATGGGGCGCCTCGCGACCCGGTTGATCGACGAGGCCGACGACCTCGAGCTCCACGCGGGCCTCGACTCGACGTCGAGCCTCGACGAGCTCGCGGGGGCCGACGTCGTCCTCGACGTGACCCATCCCGCGGCCAGCGCGGCGATCGTCGAGGCCGCGATCGAGGCGGGCGCCTCGGTCGTCGTCGGCACGTCCGGCTGGTCGCGCGAGCGCATCGTCGAGGTCGAGACGCGCCTCCGCGACGCCGATGCCATGTCCGGCGTGATCTTCGTGCCGAACTTCTCGGTCGGCAGCGTGCTCGGCTCGGCGTTCGCGGCGTTCGCCGCGCGCCACTTCGACTCCATCGAGATCGTCGAGGCGCATCATGCCGGGAAGGTCGACTCGCCGTCGGGCACCGCGGTCCGCACCGCCGAGCTCATCGCCGCCGCGCGCGGCGGACTCGGCCCGGTGTCGGCGCCGCACGCCGACCAGCGCGCGCGCGGTCAGCTCGTGTCCGGGGTGCCGATCCACAGCCTCCGGATGGACGGGATCCTCGCCGACCAGCGGGTCATGCTGGGCGGGCCCGGCGAGAGCCTGCAGATCACGCACTCGACGATCGCTGCGACGGCGTACGAGGCCGGCATCCTGCTCGCGCTGCGGCGGGCCGCCACGGCCGAGGGCGTCACCGTGGGGCTCGACGCCCTGCTCGGCATCGAGCTCCCCGACGACCGATGAGCGGCGCGAAGACCGGCGCCGTCGTCATGGCGGCGCTGCTCGTCCTCTACGTCGCGCTCGTGGGGTGGCGAGCCGTGCAGTTCGTCCTCACGGGCGAGCCGGTCGCCGTCGCGATGGGCGTGGCGCTCATCGTGCTGCCGATCGTCGCCGTCTGGGCGATCTGGCGGGAGTTCGCGTTCGGGATCCGCTCGCAACGACTCGTCGAGCGGCTCGAGTCCGAGGGCGCCCTCGACCTCGGCATCCCGGTGCGTCCGAGCGGGCGCCCCGAACGCGCCGAGGCGGATGCCGCGTTCCCCGAGTTCCGCGCCGCCGTCGAGGCCGAGCCCGACTCGTGGCGCGCCTGGCTCCGGCTCGGGCTCGCGTACGACGCGGCGGGCGATCGGCGGCGCGCGCGTCGCGCGGTGCGCCGCGCTATCGAGCTGGAGCGGGCTCGGGACTGAGCATCGCGTCGATCGCCGACTCGATGCTCGGGTGCCGGAAGCGGTAGCCGTCGTCGATGAGTCGCTGCGGCCGCACCTTCTGGCTCGAGAGCAGCAGGTCGTCGGCGGCCTTGCCGAGCGCGGCCTCCAGGAGCTTCTCGGGAACGGGGATCGCGTACGGCCGGTGCATGCGCTCGGCGAGCGCCGCCATGACGCGATCGGCGGTCGCGGGCGTCGGCCCCACGAGGTTCACGGGCCCCGAGAGGTGCGAGTCGAGCAGGTGCACGATCGCGCCGACCTCGTCGTCGAGGGCGATCCAGGGCCAGTGCTGTCCGCCCGTGCCGAGGCGCCCGGAGACCCCGAAGGTCGTGAGCGCCCGGATCCGCTGCATCGCGCCGCCGCGGCCGACGACGATGCCGGTCCGGAAGACGACGGTGCGCGTCTCGTGCGGGGCGAGCTGCGCTGCAGCCTCCCAGCGGGCGACGACCTCGGCGAGGAACCCCGTGCCGGCCGCGGAGTGCTCGGTGAGGAGCTCGCCCGGTCGGTCGCCGTAGTACCCGACGGCCGACGCGCTGAGGAAGGTCGCGGGCGGCGTCCGCGCCTTGCGCATCGCGTCGGCCAGGGTCCGCGTCGCGGCGATCCGCGATTCCAGGATCTCGTCGCGGTACCGCCGCGTCCACGGCAGGCGTGCGAGCGAGGCGCCCGAGAGGTTCAGGACGGCGTCGACGCGGTCGATGACCGTGAAGTCGATGATGCCCGACGACGGCGACCAGCTGACCTCGTCGCCCGACTGGGCGCGCCGGCGGACGAGCCGCACCACCTCGTGGCCGTCGGCCACGAGCCGGTCGCGGACGGCCGTGCCGATGAACCCGGAAGCGCCGGCGACGAGGACCCGCACCGCTACGCGAGCTCCGCCTCGATCGTGATCGGGATGCCGGTCAGCGCCTGCGAGATCGGGCAGTTCGCCTTGGCGTCGTCGGCGAAGGCCTCGAACTCCGCCTCGGTGACGCCCGGCACGCGCGCGCTCACGAGCAGGTGGCTTCCGGTCACGCCCTCACCGGGCTGGAACGTGACGGCGGCGGTGGTCTGGATGCTCTCGGGGGTGTGGCCGGCCTGGGTGAGGATGTTCGAGAGCGCCATCGAGAAGCACGCCGAGTGCGCGGCGCCGAGCAGTTCCTCCGGGTTCGTGGTTCCGGCCTCGCCCTCGGCGCGCGCCTTCCAGTTGACGGGGAACTCGGCCACCTTCGATGAGTCCAGCCGCGTCGTGCCGGATCCCTCCAGGAGGCTTCCCGTCCAGACCGTGGTCGATTCGCTCGTCAGTGCCAATGGGTCCTCCTCCTCGAGCCGGGCTCCCAGCCTATCGAGCGGATGCCGCGTGCGGCAGTCGCCGGCGGTGGCGCGTCACGCGGTCCGGTTCACGCGGTCCGAATGACCCGGGCACGGACGAGCAGCAGGTACAGCTGGCATCCGAGGCAGTACGCGAACGCGGCGTTGAGGAACGCCGCGAAGAAGGCCGCGCCGGCGGCGATCGGCACCGCGATGCCGATGCCGAGGAGGCCGAGCACGACGCCGGTCCCCGTCACGACCAGGCCGACGAGCTGGGCGAAGGTCGGCGGTCGCGGGTCCTCGAGCTCGCCGGGCGGCGCGAGCCGCGGGCGGACGAGGGTCCGGAACAGCAGCCCGAACGGGTGCCGCGCGACGCCCGCGATCGCGCCCCAGGCGAAGAGCGCCGCGAGGAGGGCGAGGAGCACGAGCGCCGCCGTGTCGAGCCCGCCGACGGCGAGCACGACGACCGCGAGCAGCAGGACGGACGTGATCGCCGCGGAGAACCGGGGCCCGCGCGGGTCGATGCCCGGACGGTCGGGGGTCGTGGCGCCGGCGTCAGGCGTGGTTGCGGACACGGGACCTCCCGGTGGTGGTGTCGAGTTCGTCGCGAAGGTCGTCGATACGGGGGACGCCGGTCACGCGCGCGGTCGCGCGACCGTCCGCGCCGAGGACGAGCACGGTCGGCGTCTGCGTGACGTGGAACGCCTGGGCCAGGTCGCGCCGGTGCGTGAGGTCGACGTCGACGTGCCGGACGCCGTCGTACTCCGAGGCCAGTCCGACGAGTGCGCGCGCCGTGCCTGGGCAGCGGCTGCAGAACTCGGTCGAGAACTGGACGAGGGTGGCGTCGGTGCCGACCACGTCGACTCCGAGTCCGAGCCGTTCGGCCTCCGATGCCGAGTGCGTCCGCGGCTGGATCGCCGAGGCCGCCGCGCCGGGGACGTCCGCGCCGGGTGCGACGCGTCGCACCCGCCCGTCGCGAGCCCGCCACGCGAGGCCGACCACGAGCGCGACCGCGGGCAGCCCGAGGCCGACGACGAGGGCGGGCGCGAGGTCCATGTCCCGCAGGCTACGTCGGGCGGGACGGTCCGGTCACGCCGTGTGACGCCGGGTGACGCCCGGCGCCCGGAGCGCCGCGGCATCCGCCCCGCCTGTCGTGCCGGCGCTGTCGCCGGGTCGGCGTAGCCTTGACGCCGTGGCCAGCGCGATCCCCACCCCGTACGAAGACCTCCTCCGTGACGTGCTCGAGAACGGCACCCCGAAGGCCGACCGCACCGGCACCGGAACGCGCAGCGTCTTCGGCCGGCAGATCCGTCTCGACCTCTCCCAGGGCTTCCCCCTCGTCACGACCAAGCGCGTGCACTTCAAGTCGATCGCCTACGAGCTGCTCTGGTTCCTCCGGGGCGAGTCGAACGTCGGCTGGCTGCAGGAGCACGGCGTCACCATCTGGGACGAGTGGGCGGATGCCTCGGGCGAGCTCGGCCCCGTCTACGGCGTGCAGTGGCGCAGCTGGCCGACCCCGTCGGGCGGCCAGGTCGACCAGGTCGCGCAGGTGATCGAGCAGATCCGCACGAACCCCGACTCCCGCCGGCTCATCGTGTCGGCGTGGAATCCGGCCGACATCCCCGACATGGCGCTCGCGCCGTGCCACGCGCTCTTCCAGTTCCATGTCGCCGACGGCCGCCTGTCGTGCCAGCTCTACCAGCGCAGCGCCGACCTCTTCCTCGGGGTGCCCTTCAACATCGCCTCGTACGCGCTGCTCACGCACATGATCGCGCAGCAGACGGGCCTCGAGGTCGGCGACTTCGTCTGGACCGGCGGTGACTGCCACATCTACGACAACCACGTCGAGCAGGTGACCGAGCAGCTCTCGCGCGATCCCTTCCCGTACCCGACGCTCCGAATCGGCCGCCGACCCGGCTCGATCGACGACTACCGCTTCGAGGACTTCGAGGTCGTCGGCTACGAGCACCACCCCGCGATCCGCGCGGCCGTCGCCGTATGAGCGACGCGTTCGACGACGAGGCGACCCCCCGGGTCGGCCTGATCTGGGCCGAGGCGCGCGGGGGAGTGATCGGCGCCGCCGGCGGCATGCCGTGGCACGTGCCCGAAGACCTGGCGCACTTCAAGCGGACCACGCACGGCGCCCCGGTCGTCATGGGCCGCCGCACCTGGGACTCGCTGCCGCCGCGCTTCCGGCCGCTGCCGGGGCGGGCGAACATCGTCGTCACCCGGCAGGCTGACTGGCACGCCGACGGCGCGGTCCGCGCGGCCTCGGTCGACGAGGCGCTCGCGCTCGCGGCATCCGACGCCGACGACCGGATCTGGGTCATCGGCGGCGCCGAGCTCTTCGCGCGCACCATCGACCTCGCCGACCGCCTCGTCGTCACCGAACTCGACCTCGACGTCGATGGCGACACCTTCGCGCCCGACCGGTCGGGGTGGCGGGTGGTCGCCGCCGATCCCGCCGACGGATGGCACGCCTCGCGCTCCGGCATCCGCCACCGCTTCCTCACGCTCGAGCGCTGATCGCGCCCGGGGTGAACCCAGGCCGGAGCCTTGGCCTGGGTTGTTGCCGGATGCAAGGCACGTACGCACGCGCCCGGCTCCTGAATCCGAGGACGGCCGCAGGCTCGGTCGCGACTGCTGGGGTGTGCGGGGTCGGCCTGCCCTCCTGAATCCGAGGACACTCACGCATTCGCGATCCCGTGTCGCCGCCATCCGCGATCCGATCGTCGCTCGCGCTGCGCAGGTGGCTTGCACACGGCCGTCACCGTCCTTCGATTCAGGAACGATCGAGGGTGCGTGCCATCGTCGATGGAGCGAACGTCGGATATGGAGCGGGCGTCGACGATCGAGCGGGCGTCGACGATGTGGATCGAGTCGAGGGAGCGATCCTGGCCCCGCGTGCGACCGTCGCTCGGGCGATGGCGTCGGGAGTCGTCCTGCACAGGAAGGGCGCGACGTCCGTGTCGAACGGGGATCAGGGTCGCGGCGCTCGGAGGCGCGCCCGCAGGCAGGCTCGAACGATGAGATTCGAGCGGGAGATGGTGGCTCTCGGCGGAATCGCGCGCCGATCCGACCTGCGGCGGATCGGCCTCGACGACGAGACCCTTCGCCTGCTGGTCGGGCGTCAGCGCCTGCTGCGGGTTCGGCAGGCCTGGTATGCGCTGCCCGGCACCGACAACGACGCCGTGCGCGCGTGCCGCATCGGCGGGCGACTGGCATGCGCGAGCGCCCTCCGCTTCCACGGGGAGCATCTCCGCGACGACGGAGTCCTGCATGTCGAACTGCCCGCCAACGGCTCCGCCCGCCGACTGGACGGCGGAGTGGAGCGCATCCGGTTGCATCAGCCGCGGCGTCCGTCCTCGGGTGATCGAGCCGCGGTCGACGTGATGACCGCCCGGCTGCAGTGGGAGCGATGCGGCGATGCGGAACGATAGCCTTGAGCACGTGAGTGCAGAGAATCCCTTCGGTCAGGTGCTCGTCGCGCTCGTCACGCCGATGACGGCGGACGGCGAGGTCGATTGGCCGGCCGTGGAGAAGCACATCGACGACGTCATCACGGCGGGCGCCGACGGCATCGTGGTCACCGGCACCACGGGGGAGACGTCGACGCTCACCGACCCCGAGAAGATCCGCCTCGTCGAGGTCGGCAAGGACGTCGCGGCAGGCAGGGCGAAGATCATCACGGGCGGCGGCTCGAACGAGACCGCGCACGCGATCGAGCTGTACAAGCACAGCGAGCAGGCCGGCGCCGACGGCATCATGATCGTCACGCCGTACTACAACAAGCCGACGCAGGCGGGCATCCTGACGCACTTCCGGCTCGTCGCGGATGCCACGGACCTGCCGGTCATCCTCTACGACATCCCGGGCCGCACGGGCGTGCCGATCACGTACGAGACGATCCTCCGGCTCGCCAAGCACCCGAACATCCTCGCCATCAAGGACGCCAAGGGCGACTTCAGCGAGGTCAGCCGCGTGCTGAACCAGACCGACCTCATGTACTTCTCCGGCGACGACGCGAACGTGCTGCCCCACCTCGCGATCGGCGCGACCGGCCTCATCGGCGTGACCGCGAACATCGCCCCCGCCCCGTACCGCACGATCGTCGACGCCGTGAACCGCGGCGACCTGAAGGCCGCGACGGCCGAGCACCAGCGCCTCGAGCCGCTCGTGCGCGCCGTCATGACGCACGTGCCGGGCACGGTCGCGGCGAAGTACATCCTGCACGGCCTCGGCCGGATCGGCAGCCCGCGCGTGCGCCTGCCGCTCGTCGGCCCCGAGGAGTGGGAGGCCGCGCTCATCGAGGACGAGATCGACCTCGTCCAGGGCATCCCCGGCGTCGACTTCCGCAACTTCCGCCCCGACCGCAACGCCGCCGCCGGCGGCGCGCTGCCCAAGGTGGCCGGCACGACGCGCTGACGAACGACGGATGCCACGGCACGCCGTCGCGCACCGCGCACCGACGAGGCATCCGACCGGGCACCGGACCGAGACATCCGCGACCACGAGGGTCGCACCGAACTGAACACCGCAACGTGAGGAGGGCACATGCCCGACGAGATCATCGACCCCGAGCCGCTCGAACCGGGGACGCTCCGCGTTATCCCCGTCGGCGGCCTCGGCGAGGTCGGCCGCAACATGACGTGCTTCGAGATCGACGGCAAGCTGCTGATCGTCGACTGCGGCGTGCTGTTCCCCGAGGAGCACCAGCCGGGCGTCGACCTGATCCTGCCCGACTTCGGCTTCCTCCGTGAGCGCCTCGACGACGTGGTCGCCGTCGTGCTCACGCACGGCCACGAGGACCACATCGGCGCCGTGCCGTACCTGCTGAAGCTGCGCGCCGACATCCCGCTCGTGGGCTCGCAGCTCACCCTCGCGCTCGTCGAGGCGAAGCTCAAGGAGCACCGCATCGCGCCGTACAGCCTCACCGTGAAGGAGGGGCAGACGGAGAAGCTCGGGCCGTTCGCGCTCGAGTTCGTCGCCGTGAACCACTCCATCCCCGACGCCTTGGCGGTCGCCATCCGCACGGACGCCGGAACGGTGCTCGCGACCGGCGACTTCAAGATGGACCAGCTGCCCCTCGACGGCCGGCTCACCGACCTGCGCGAGTTCGCTCGCCTCGGCCAGGAGGGCGTCGACCTCTTCCTCGTCGACTCGACGAACGCCGACGTGCCGGGTTTCACGCCGTTGGAGCGCGCCATCGGGCCGGTGCTCGACGAGGTCATCGCGCGCTCGCCGCGGCGGGTCATCGTCGCGAGCTTCTCCAGCCACGTGCACCGCGTCCAGCAGGTGCTGCACGCCGCACACCAGAACGGGCGCCGCGTCGCGCTCCTCGGCCGCTCGATGGTGCGCAACATGACCATCGCGGCCGACCTCGGCTACCTCGACGTCCCCGAGGGCGTGCTCGTCGACTTCAAGAAGGCCGGCGACATCCCCGACGACAAGATCGTGTACATGTCGACGGGCTCGCAGGGCGAGCCGATGGCGGTGCTCAGCCGCATGGCGAACCGCGACCACCAGATCGAGATCGGCGAGGGCGACACGGTGATCCTCGCGTCGAGCCTCATCCCGGGCAACGAGAACGCGGTGTACCGCGTGATCGACGGGCTCACGAAGCTCGGCGCGAACGTCGTGCACAAGGGCAATGCGAAGGTGCACGTGTCGGGCCATGCGGCCGCGGGCGAGCTGCTGTACTGCTACAACATCCTGCAGCCGCGGAACGTGCTGCCGGTGCACGGCGAGTACCGCCACCTCGTCGCGAACGCGCGCCTGGCGCAGGACACGGGCATCCCGGCCGAGCGCACGTTCCTCGCCGAGAACGGCACCGTGCTCGACCTGCGCGACGGCGAGGTGAAGGTGGTCGGCCAGCTCGACCTCGGCTTCGTCTACGTCGACGGTTCGACCGTCGGCGAGATCACCGACGCCGACCTGAAGGACCGCCGGATCCTCGGCGAGGAGGGCTTCATCTCGGTCATCGTCGTGGTGGACGCCTCGACCGGCCGCGTCATCGTCGGCCCCGAGATCCACGCGCGCGGCTTCGCGGAAGACGACGCGGTCTTCGAGGACGTGAAGCCGAAGATCGTTGCGGCCCTCGCGGATGCCGCGCACCACGGGGTGCGCGACCCGCACGCGCTGCAGCAGACGGTGCGCCGCACGGTCGGCAGCTGGGTGAACCGGCGCCTGCGCCGCCGCCCGATGCTCGTGCCGCTCGTCATCGAGGCGTAGGCCGGCCGCTCGGGTCGTCTCCGGGCACGGGCGACGGATGCCGCGGCATCCGTCGCCTCGAAACACCGCCGTAACAGGCGCCGCGTACCCTCCGGTCATGGCGGCCTTCACCATCAGGTCCGCGCTCCCCGCGGACGGCGGCTTCCTCGCCGACATGGTCGTCGAGGCGGCGAACTGGCGAGCGGATGCCACGCGCCCGCGCCCGGTCGTCCTGGCCGACGCGACGCACGCCGCGTACATCTCGGGGTGGCAGCGCCCCGCCGATCGGGGCGTCGTGGCGGTCGACCCGGAGGGGCGCCCGGTGGGCGCCGCGTGGTACCGCCTGTTCGGCGCCGACCGGCCGTCGATGGGGTTCGTCGCGACCGGCGTCCCCGAGCTCATCATCGGCGTGAAGCCGCTGTGGCGGGCGCAGGGCCTCGGGCGTGCGCTGCTGCGGGCGCTCACGGAGGATGCGCGCGCGGGCGGCTACGCGCGCCTGGCGCTCTCGGTCGAGCACGGGAACTTCGCGCACGACCTGTACCGGTCGGAGGGCTTCTCGGTCGTCGCCTCGGCGGCGGGGCGCGACACCATGGTGCGACTGCTGCGCTGACCTTCGTCGACCTTCGACCGACGTCGCCCGGCGGCCAACATCCCGGCGGCCGTCGACTGCGCCGACACTCGACCCGCTTGCCGTGCCGCGTCGGCGGCGGGCCGTAACGTTGGGCGCATGGCTACGAGCACCAGGTCGAACGGTCGCGCCTCCGGCGCGTCCGGGCGCTCGTCGACGCGCAACGCGCCCACGAAGAAGCTGCCGGCGAAGGGCACGTCGACGCGATCGGCGCGCAGCACGCCGCCGAAGACCGACCGACCGGGGGTCCTCGTCCGCGCCTGGATGGGGCTCGCCCACCTGACCGGCGGCGCGGCGCGCGCCCTCGGCCCCGAGACCCTCGCGAAGGAGGAGCGCCGCGACGGCCTGCCCTTCTTCCTCGTCCTCCTCGCGGTGTCGGGCGCGATCGTCGAGTGGTTCTTCATCAACGACCCCGTCGCGCAGACGCTCGACGCCTACACGTTCGGCGGGCTGTTCGGCCGGGTGGCGTTCGCCCTGCCGGTCGTGATGCTGATGTTCGCCGTCTGGCTGTTCCGGCACCCGAGCTCGGTGCACGACAACACGCGCATCGGCATCGGGCTCGGGATGCTGCTCATCACCGTCTCGGGGCTCTGCCACCTGTTCGGCGGTCAGCCGTCGCCGAGCGAGGGGATGCCGGTGCTCGCCGGCGCGGGCGGCATCCTCGGCTGGATGCTCGCCGAGCCCCTGATCCTCCTCATCACCGAGGTCGGAGCCGGCGTCGTGCTGGCACTGCTGGTGGTGCTCTCACTCCTCATCCTCACCAAGACGCCGCCGAACCGGATCCCGCAGCGCTTCCGCGAGCTGTACGCGTGGCTGTTCGGGTCGCTCGAGGGCGAGGCCGACGACGCGGCGCCGAACAGCGCGTCGGCCGAGGCGAAGCCGAAGGGCCGGTCGAAGCGCGGCCGCTCCGAGCAGGTCGAGCTCGACGGCATCGACGACGAGGCGCCCGCCGGCGGGATGCTGCCGTGGTGGCGCCGCAATGCGTCGAACCGCGAGGAGGATCCCGAGTTCGCCGATGCGGGCGGCGACGGCATCACCGAGGTCTTCGGCGAGGGGTCGGCGGTCGGCAGCTTCGACACGCCCCTCGAAGGGGTCCGCCCGGCCGACCCGTACGGTGCGGGCGTCATCGACGACCTCGAGCGTGCGGAGTCCGCGCTCCAGAAGTTCACGGGCGAGGTCGCCGGCAGCGGCACCGGCCTGCGGGGCGACGACGCCGGGGCGACCGAGGTGCTCGCGCCCGCGGGCGCTGCGGCCGGGCTCGTCGCCGGAGCCGCGGCGGGCGACGCACCGACGACGGCCGGCCCCGCGGCATCCGTCGACGACGCGGGCGACGACCTGCCCGACCGGCCGTATCACCTGCCCTCCTCGTCCACGCTCGCGGCGGGCGCGCCCGCGAAGACCCGCTCGGCGGTGAACGACGAGGTCGTGCGGCAGATCACGGGCGTGCTCGAGCAGTTCGGCGTCGACGCGAAGGTGACCGGCTTCTCGCGCGGGCCGACGGTCACGCAGTACGAGATCGAGCTCGGGCCGGGCGTCAAGGTCGAGCGCGTGACCGCACTGTCGAAGAACCTCTCGTACGCGGTCGCGTCGAACGAGGTGCGCATCCTCTCGCCGATCCCCGGCAAGTCGGCGATCGGCGTCGAGATCCCGAACGCCGACCGCGAGACGGTCACGCTCGGCGACGTGCTCCGCTCGGGCGCCGCGGTGAACGCGAAGCACCCGATGACGATCGGCGTGGGCAAGGACGTCGGCGGCGGCTACGTCGTCGCGAACCTCGCGAAGATGCCGCACCTGCTCGTGGCCGGCTCCACGGGCTCGGGAAAGTCGAGCTTCGTCAACTCGATGATCACGAGCCTGCTCATGCGCGCCAAGCCCTCCGAGGTGCGGATGGTGCTCATCGACCCGAAGCGCGTCGAACTCGCGCCGTACGCCGGCGTGCCGCATCTCATCACGCCGATCATCACGAACCCCAAGAAGGCGGCCGAGGCGCTGCAGTGGGTCGTGAAGGAGATGGACATGCGGTACGACGACCTCGCGTCGTTCGGGTTCCGCCACATCGACGACTTCAACGCGGCCGTCGTCAACGACGAGATCAAGCTGCCCGCGGGCAGCGAGCGCAAGCTCAAGCCGTACCCGTACCTGCTCGTCGTGGTCGACGAGCTCGCCGACCTCATGATGGTGGCCCCGCGCGACGTCGAGGATTCGATCGTCCGCATCACGCAGCTCGCGCGCGCGTCGGGCATCCACCTCGTGCTCGCCACGCAGCGTCCGTCGGTCGACGTCGTCACGGGCCTCATCAAGGCCAACGTGCCGTCGCGCCTCGCGTTCGCGGTCACGAGCGTCACGGACTCCCGAGTCATCCTCGACCAGCCGGGCGCCGACAAGCTCATCGGCCAGGGCGACGCGCTGTTCCTGCCGATGGGCGCGTCGAAGCCGATCCGGGTGCAGGGCGCCTGGGTCACCGAGACCGAGATCGACCGCGTCGTGAAGCACGTGACCCGGCAGGCCCGCCCCGAGTACCGCAAGGACGTCGAGGCGGCCGTCGAGAAGAAGGAGATCGACTCCGACATCGGCGACGACCTCGAGCTGCTGCTGGCGGCGGCCGAGCTCGTCGTCTCCACGCAGTTCGGGTCGACGTCGATGCTGCAGCGCAAGCTCCGCGTCGGGTTCGCCAAGGCGGGCCGCCTCATGGACCTCCTCGAGTCGCGTGAGATCGTCGGTCCGTCCGAGGGCTCCAAGGCCCGCGACGTGCTCGTGACGCCCGAACAGCTGCCGGGCGTGCTCGCGAAGCTGCGCGGCGAGGAGCCGGCGGCGCCGGCCGCGCCCGCGGCATCCGCCCCGCCGGCGCCTGCTGCGGCCGCGCCCGTCGCGTCCGCGTCGCCCGACGACGTCGACGACCGATACGACGACCCCGTCGGCCGCATCCCCGAGGGCATGGAAGAGGTCGAGGCCGACGGCGACGAGGACGCCTGGGGCCTCACCGGCCGCGACTGACCGACGGCTAGGCTGAGGCCATGACCGATGCCGTCAGCCGTGATCGCAGCTCGAACTGGAACCTCCCGAACGCGATCACGATCGTCCGGATCGTCATGGCGCCGATCTTCTTCTGGCTGCTGCTCGCCGACGGCGGCGCCGACGGATCGATGCGGTGGTGGGCGGCGGTCATCTTCATCGTCGCGATCTCGACCGACTGGGTCGACGGGCACCTGGCGCGCTCGCGCGGTCTCGTCACCGACCTCGGGAAGATCCTCGACCCGATCGCCGACAAGCTGCTCACGAGCGGCGCGCTCGTGTGCCTGTCGATCCTCGGCGAGCTGTGGTGGTGGGTGACGATCCTCATCGTCGTCCGCGAGGTCGGCATCACGGTCTGGAGGCTCGTCGAGCTGCGCCGCGGCACCGTCGTGCCGGCCTCCTCGGGCGGCAAGGCGAAGACGTTCGCGCAGGCGATCGCGATCTCGCTCTTCCTGACCCCGCTCTGGACGATCGTCGGCGACTGGATCTTCTGGGTGAACTGGGCGGCGATGGCGGTCGCGCTCGTGCTCACCGTCTGGTCGGGCCTGCTGTACGTGCGCGACGCGATCCGGCTCGCGCGCGAGCACCGGGCCGAGTCGACGTGAGCCCGCTCGGTGGGTGACGTGCCGTGAGCGACGAGCGGATGGCGCCCGCCGCCGGCGACGCGCCGGCCGACCCGGCCGCTGAGCTCATCGCCGAGCTCACGCGGAGGGGCCTGCGCATCGCGGTCGCCGAATCGCTCACGGGTGGACTGGTGACCGCCGAGATGACCCGCATCCCCGGCGCATCCCTCGCCGTGAGCGGCGGCATCGTCGCCTACGACACCGGTGTGAAGCGCTCGCTGCTCGGAGTGCCCGCCGACCTGCTCGCCGCGGAGGGCGCCGTGCACCCCGAGGTCGCCCGGCGGATGGCCGACGGGGTGAGGCGCGCCCTCGCGGTCGATGAGCGCCCGGCCGACGTCGGCCTCGCGACCACGGGCGTCGCCGGACCCGACCCGCAGGACGGCAAGGCGGTCGGCACGGTCTACGTCGGCGTCGCGACGGCCGACGGAACCGAGGCGATCACCCTCGATCTCGCCGGGGTGGGCGGGCGCGACGCCATCCGTGCGGCGACCGTGCGGGCCGCGATCGACGCGGCGCTCGCGCGCGTGCGCGAGCGGAGCTGATCGCCACCACCGTGCCCCGCGTCAGCGCGACGGCATCCGGTATCGGTGCTCCGGCCGGCCCGCACTCCCGTACCGCGGCGCGACCTCGGCGGCGCCGCTCGCCACGAGGTGCTCGAGGTAGCGGCGCGCGCTCACACGCGACATCCCGAGCGCCTCGGCGATCTCGGCGGCGGATGCGTCGGCACGGCACGCCGCAAGGCTCGCGGCGACACGGTCGAGGCTGACCTGCGACAGTCCCTTCGGCAGGGCGACCCGGCGCATCGTGCTCGTCGTCCCGCCGAGGATGCGGTCGACACCGTGCTGGTCGAGCGCCCGCGCAGGCGCCGCACGGTCGGCGGCGATGCCGCGGCGGACGTCGTCGAGTCGTTCGACCAGGGTCGCGGCGGAGAATGGCTTGACGAGGTAGTGCCGCACGCCGAGCAGTCGGGCCTGTCGCACGGTGTCGAGATCGCGCGCAGCCGTCACGGCGATGACCTCGACCTCGTCGCCCGACGCGCGAAGTCGGCGCAGCACGTCGAGGCCGCCGAGATCGGGCAGGTAGACGTCGAGGAGCACGAGGTGCGGCCGGTGCCGCTCGATCGCCTCGAGCGCGGCCGCTCCGGTGTGCGCCTCCGCGACGACCGCGAAGCCCGGCTGGGCGTCGACGAACGCCCGGTTGACCTGCGCGACGGCGAAGTCGTCGTCGACGATGACCACGCGGATCCCGCTCATCGCCGACCTCCCGCAGCCGGCGTTGCCGTGGCATCCGTCTCGGTCGGGCGTTTCGGCGCCGCTTCGGCCGATGTCGCGCCCGAACCCCACGGCAGCCGCACGACGAATCGCGCGCCACCGGCGGGCGACGCGTCGACGGCCACGCCGCCGCCGGCCCGCGCCGTGACGCGCTGGACGATCGTGAGCCCGATGCCGCGCCGCGCCTTGCCGGGTGCCGGTGCCTTCCCGCTGACGTCGGGCTCGAAGATCGCGGCGCGCCGCTCGGGAGGCACGCCCGGCCCGTCGTCGTCGACGCGGACGACGACCGTTCCAGGCTCGAGGTCGTCCCGGATCGACAGCTCGATGCGCCCGCCCAGCACGCACGCCTCGATCGCGTTGTCGACGAGATTGCCGACGACGGTCACGAGGTCGGTGCGTTCGCGAGCGTCGGTGGTCGCGTCGAGGTGGGACTCGACGTCGACGTCGAAGGCGAGCCCGAGTTCACCCGCGCGCGACCGCTTCGCGAGCACGAGCGCGGCGGTCTCGACGTCCGCGATGCCGTCGTGGTCGCCGAGCGTGGAGAGGGCGCCGCCGCTGCCGACGCGTTGGATGAACGCGATCGCCGCATCGACGTGGCCGAGTTCGAGCAGCCCGCTGACGACGTGGAGCTTGTTGGAGAACTCGTGCGACTGCGCGCGCAGCCCCTCGGCGAGGCCCTGTGCGCCCTCGAGCTCGCGGAGCATGGTCTCGAGCTCGGTGCGGTCGCGCAGGATCGCGATCGAGCCGACCTCCCGGCCCTCGACGCGGACCCGATCCCCGTGCACGAGGAGCACCCGCTCGCCCGAGAGCACGGGCGCCTCACGGTCCTCACCCGAGGCGATGAAGCGCGCGAGGTCGCGGTCGAGCACCTCCTCGACGGGCAGCCCGAGGACGCGATCGGGGGCCTCGACGTCGAGCAGGCGCGCCGCGGCGTCGTTCATCAGCACGATGCGGCCCCGGTCGTCGACCGCGACGATGCCCTCCCGGATGCCGTGCAGCATCGCCTCGCGCGTCTCGAGCATCGCGCGGATCTCGTCGGGCTCGAGCCCGTAGATCCGGCGGCGGATGACGCGGCCGATCCACGCGGACCCGACGACGCCGACGAGCGCCGCCACGGCGAGCGCGCCGAGGAGCCCGCCGAGCCCGCCGAGGAAGTCGGCACGCAGCTCGGACTCGAGGATGCCGACCGACACCTGCCCCATGACGTCGCCGTCGTCGTCGAAGATCGGCACCTTCACGCGCCACGATTCGCCGAGCGTTCCGGTCTGCGTGCCGACGTAGACCTCGCCCGACAGGGGGATCGTCGGGTCGGTCGAGACACGCTCTCCGATGCGGTCGGGATTGGGATGCGAGTAGCGGATCCCGTCGACGTTCGCGACGACGACGTACGTGACGTCCGACGCGTTCCGGATCACCTCGGCGACCGGCTGGATCGTCGCGGAGGGGTCCGGGTCGTCGAACGCGCCGCGGATGACCGGCAGCCCGGCGACGGACTGGGCCACCGCGATCATCCGGTCCTGGTAGCCCTCGCGCAGCTGGCGCTCCTGGATGAGCATCGCAGTCACGCCCGTGCCGACGACGGTCGTGAGCACGATCGCGACCTGCAGCAGCAGCAGCTGCATGCCCAGCGTCATCCTCGACCGGCCCACCCCACCAGTGTGACGCACGGGCGCGCACCCATCTCCCGCGGGGCCGTGACCAATACGACCGAATCGACCGCAACGACCAGTACGACCCGTACGACCGCAACGTTCCGCCGGGTCGCGCCGCCGCCCTACCGTCGACGGCACCGACGATCGTCGGCCCGGCGACGGCGCCGGGCACTCAAGGAGGAGCATTGCGATCACACAGCCGGCCGACCCCCTCGGCCACCCCTCATCGGATCCGGAACGCGGCCGCGCGTGCGGCGCTCGCCGGCCTCGGCGTCACCGCACTGGTCGGGCTCGCCGGATGCAGCGCGTCGACCGCCACCGCGGGCGGCGACGGGTCGGATGCCGCGGCATCCCTCGACGCGGTCAACCTCATCGCTCCCGCGGACCCGGGCGGCGGCTGGGACCAGACGGCCCGCGCGCTCTCGCAGGTGCTGACCACGGAGGGACTCGTCGGATCGGCGCCGGTCCAGAACATCGGCGGTGCCGGCGGCACCGTCGGCCTCGCGGCGCTCGCCAACGAGAAGGACCCGGCCACGCTCATGGTCACGGGCCTCGTCATGGTCGGCGCGGTCGAGACGAACGCCTCGCCCGTGCGCATCGAGGACATGACGCCCATCGCGAAGCTCACCGAGGAGGCGCTCGTGCTCGTCGTGCCGGCGTCCTCGCCCTACGAATCGGCCGAGGACCTCGTCGACGCCATCGTCGACGAGGGCGCGGCGATCGCCGTCACGGGCGGGTCGGCGGGCGGGGCCGACCACATCCTGGCGGGCATGCTGCTCACCGAGGCGGGCGTCGATCCGGCCGACATCCCGACGACGCTGAACTACATCCCGAACTCGGGCGGCGGCGAGGCCGTCACGATGCTCCTCGGCAACACGGTCCAGGCGGGCATCTCAGGCGTCGGCGAGTTCGCCGAGCAGATCGCCGCGGGCGAACTCCGCGCCCTCGCCGTCTCGTCGCCCGAGTCGGTCGAACTGCTGCCCGACGTGCCCACCCTCGTCGACGAGGGCTACGACGTGACCCTCACGAACTGGCGCGGGCTGATCGCCCCCGGCGGCCTCGACGAGGCCGACGTCGAGGCGCTCAGCACGCTCGTGACCGAGCTGCACGACTCCGACGCATGGGCCGCCACGCTCGAGGAGAAGGGCTGGGCCGACGCGTTCCTCACGGGCGACGAGTTCACCGAGTTCCTCGACGGCGACATCGCCGAGGTGACGCAGACGCTCGAGACGATCGGCCTGGTCGCACCGTGACCGAGTCGTCCCCGGTTCCCCTCGGCGCGACCGCGCCGGGGGGAACCCCCGATCCCGCGACCGGCGCGCCCGCCGACGGCGCCGCCGACGGGCGCGCCGGTCCCGGCCTCGCGGGGGAATACGCCTTCGCGGCCGTGAGCGCCGCACTCGGCGCCTACGCGATCATCGGCGCGGGGTTCATCCGGGTGCCGCCGGGCTCGGCGAGCGTGCTCGGTCCCCGCGCATTCCCGTACGCCGTCGGGGTGCTGCTCCTCGTGGCATCCGTCGCCGTCGTCGTGCAGATCGCACGCGGCCGCCGCGGCGTGCCCGACGACGGCGAGGACGTCGACCCGGACGCCCCGACCGACTGGCTCACGGTCGCGAAGCTCGTCGCGATCTTCCTCTCGCAGCTCGTGCTCATCGAGTCGGCGGGATGGCCCGTCGCGGTCGCGGTGGTGTTCGGAGGCGCGGCGATCGTGCTCGGTGCGAAGCGCTGGTGGATGGCGCTCCTCATCGGTCTCGGCCTCGGACTCGTCACGCAACTCGTCTTCGGCGCCTGGCTCGGGCTGTCCCTGCCCGCCGGCCCGCTCCTCGACTGGATCCCGATCTTCCATGGATAGCCTCACCGCACTGCTCGAGGGGTTCGCCACCGCGCTGCAGCCCCAGTACCTCCTCATCGCGCTCTTCGGCGTGTTCATCGGCACCGCCGTCGGCGTGCTGCCCGGCATCGGTCCGGCCATGACGGTCGCCCTGCTGCTGCCCCTGACCTACACGCTCGATCCGACCGGCGCGCTCATCCTCTTCGCCGGCATCTACTACGGCGGCATGTACGGCGGGTCGACGACGTCGATCCTGCTGAACACGCCGGGGGAGTCGGCCTCGATCGTCACCGCGCTCGAGGGCAACCGGATGGCGAAGGCCGGCCGGGGCGCGGCGGCGCTGGCGACCGCGGCGATCGGGTCCTTCGTCGCGGGCACGGTCGCGACCGTCCTGCTGACCTTCCTCGCACCGGGCATCGCGAAGCTCGCCGTCCAGCTCGGCCCGGCGGACTACTTCGCGCTCATCGTCGTCGCCTTCCTCACGGTCGGCGCGCTGCTCGGCTCGAGCGTGCCCAGGGGGCTCGTCTCGCTGGGCCTCGGCCTGCTGCTCGGGCTCGTCGGCACCGAGGTGCTCTCGGGCCAGCAGCGCTACACGCTCGGCGTCCCGAGCCTCGCCGACGGCATCGACGTCGTGCTCATCGCGGTCGGGCTCTTCGCGCTCGGCGAGACGCTCTTCGTCGCTTCACGCCTGCGTCACGGCCCGGTGCGGGTGATCCCGGTGGCACGCGGATGGCGCAGCTGGCTCACGCGCGACGATCTCCGCCGCTCGTGGAAGCCGTGGCTGCGCGGCACCGCGATCGGGTTCCCGATCGGCACCATCCCGGCGGGTGGGGCGGATGTCGCGACCTTCCTGTCGTACGCCACCGAGCGCCGGCTGGCGAAGGGTCCGTCCCGCGCGCAGTTCGGGCGCGGGGCGATCGAGGGCGTGGCGGGACCCGAGTCGGCGAACAACGCCGCCGCCGCCGGGGTGCTCGTCCCGCTGCTCACGCTGGGGCTGCCGACCACGGCGACCGCCGCGATCATCATCTCGGCGTTCCAGTCGTACGGCATCCGCCCCGGGCCGCTGCTGTTCGAGACCCAGTCCGGGCTCGTGTGGGCGCTCATCGCGAGCCTCTACATCGGGAACGTGCTGCTGCTCGTGCTCAACCTGCCGCTCGTGGGCATGTGGGTGAAGGTGCTGCGCATCCCGCGTCCCTACCTCTATGCGGGCATCCTCGCGTTCGCCGGGCTCGGGGCGTACGCGCTGCACTTCAACGTGTTCGACACGCTCACGCTCCTCGTCGTCGGCATCGTCGGGTTCCTGATGCGCCGCTACGGGTACCCGGTCGCGCCGATGGTCGTCGGCGGCATCCTCGGACCCATGGCCGAGGAGCAGCTCCGCAAGGCGATGGCGATCAGCCAGGGCGACCTCGCGTACCTCGTGCACAGCCCGTTCGCGATCGCCGCGTACGCGACGCTCGCCGTGATCGTCGTGACGGGCATCTGGCTGAAGCGGCGCAAGGCCCGGCTCGAGGCGTCGCCGGCGCTGGTGCCGACGGGTGCCGTCGCCGCGGTCGAGATCGCCGACGCTCCCGCGGACGCGGCGACGCGCGACCGGGAATAGTCCACGTGAACACCCTGTTACAGGTGTCGGGTTCAGAGCAAAACACCAGTGACCAACGGTAGGCTCGGTGAACGGGAAGAGGCGTTAGACTGACCTCCCCGTACCGGCCCCGGTCGGGTCGCAAGGTGAGACGAGGGAGGTTCCGATGGTTCTGGTTCGACAGGAGATCGGCGACGTGCTGAGGGACTTCCGCCTGCAGAAGGGCCGGACCCTCCGCCAGGTCGCCAGCAAGGCGAGCGTCGCGCTCGGCTATCTCAGCGAGGTGGAGCGCGGCCAGAAGGAGGCCTCGAGCGAGATCCTCGCGTCCGTCGCGGACGCGCTCGACACTCCCATCTCCGTGATCATGCACGAGGTCGGCGACCGCATCGCGGTGCTCGAGGGGCTCAACACCCCGGCAGTGCCCGACAGCCTCCCCGACGAGCTGGTGGCGGAGTTCGACGCGGACATGATGGTCCGCTGATCCACAGATCCACTCGAACGGCCGGTCCTCGTGACCGGCCGTTCGCACGTTCCGGAGGTCATCGGTGAAGCGCAGCGAGTTCGCGCTGGCGGTCGAGCAGGAGTTCGGCCCCGGCTACGGGGACGTCGTCGTGAACGACCTCGTGCTCGTCGAGCTCGGCAACCGCACCGCGCGCGAGGCGCTCGCGGCCGGCCTCGCGCCGCGCGACGTGTGGTTCGCGCTGTGCGCGGCGACGGATGTCCCGGAGGAGCGGCGTCACGGCGTCGGGCGTCCCGAGCCGGGTGAACGACCCTCCCGGTAGGCCGCTGCGCACAGGCCGGGACCGCGTCCGAAGACCCGTTCGACACGCCGTGGCGCGTGTCGAACATCCGTTCGGATGCTGCGTTAGGCTCCTCAACAGCAGGAGGGACGACGCGTCCATCCACAACCCGAGCCCCCGGGCGACGGATGTCGGTGGCCGGCCGTACGGTCGGAGGCGTCGGAACACACCGCAAACGCCTTGTCGCGAGACGTGCCGGGTCACGGCCTGGCACGCGGAACGACAGCCTAGAGGCAGCCGTCACCACCACGAAGGAGCACCGATGCCATCACCCGCAGACCGCGAGAAGGCCCTCGAGACCGCACTCGCCCAGATCGACCGCCAGTTCGGCAAGGGCTCGGTGATGCGCCTCGGCAGCGAGGAGCGCGCACCGGTCGAGATCATCCCCACCGGTTCCATCGCACTCGACGTCGCGCTCGGCGTCGGCGGCCTGCCGCGCGGCCGCATCATCGAGATCTACGGGCCCGAGTCGTCGGGCAAGACGACGCTGACCCTCCACGCCATCGCCAACGTGCAGCGCGCGGGCGGCATCGCGGCGTTCATCGACGCCGAGCACGCGCTCGACCCCGACTACGCCAAGAAGCTCGGCGTCGACATCGACTCGCTGCTCGTCTCGCAGCCCGACACGGGTGAGCAGGCGCTCGAGATCGCCGACATGCTGATCCGTTCGGGCTCGATCGACCTCGTGGTCATCGACTCCGTGGCCGCGCTCGTGCCGCGCGCCGAGATCGAGGGCGAGATGGGCGACTCGCACGTCGGCCTCCAGGCGCGACTCATGTCCCAGGCGCTGCGCAAGCTCACCGGTGGCCTCAACCAGACCAAGACGACGGCGATCTTCATCAACCAGCTCCGCGAGAAGATCGGCGTGTTCTTCGGCAGCCCCGAGACGACCGCGGGCGGCAAGGCGCTGAAGTTCTACGCGTCGGTGCGCCTCGACATCCGTCGCATCGAGACCCTGAAGGACGGCTCCGACGCGGTCGGCAACCGCACGCGCGTGAAGGTCGTGAAGAACAAGATGGCCCCGCCCTTCAAGCAGGCCGAGTTCGACATCCTCTACGGCGTGGGCATCTCGCGCGAGGGCAGCCTCATCGACTACGGCGTCGACCAGGGCATCGTGAAGAAGTCCGGCGCCTGGTACACCTACGACGGCGACCAGCTCGGCCAAGGCAAGGAGAACGCCCGCAACTTCCTCATCCAGAACCCCGACATCGCCGCCGACATCGAGAAGAAGATCCTCTCGAAGCTCGGCATCGGCCAGGCCGGCGGTGCGCCGGCGGCCGCGGCGCCGTCCAACGTCGAGTCGATCGCGGCGAAGCGCAAGGGCGCCTGAGTCGGCGGTACCGATGACCGATCAGCGGAACGAGCGACTCGCGCCGGTCACCTACCTGCCATGGGTGGCGCCGTCGGAGGAATCCGACGGTGCCGCCCGCCGCGGGGCGGGAACGGCGCCCGCTGCGGCGGGGCCGCCCACGGCAGCGCCCGTCGGGCGCGATCGCGACACCGCGCGGCCGGGCGCCGCGCGGCCGGACTCGCAGCGTCGCAGCACGGGCCTCCGTGGCGCCGCGACCGAACGGGTCCCGTCGGCGGATCCGGATGAGCCCGAGACCGGCCCGGAGCGCGACGACCGCATCGACCGGCTGATCGTCTCGCGTTTGCGTCGCTCGTCGCTGTCG
>NZ_WODA01000008.1 GCF_009729855.1 Agromyces luteolus
AGACTCGCAGCGCCGATGGTACTGCAGGGGCGACCCTGTGGGAGAGTAGGACACCGCCGGACATTCATTGCAGAGTGGCCACCCCCAGCGTTCAATAGCGAACGCCGGAGGGTGGCCATTCTTCGTTAACGGGCGTCGCGCAGCGACGCCGAGAGTACGGTTGAGTCCGCAGGACTCCCAGGCAGGACGACAGGAAGCACCCGTGAGCGATTCCACGCAGGATCCCGGCGAACGCCGGAACAACCGAGACGACGAACGCCGCGGAGGCCGCTCGGGGCAGGGGAGTCGCTCCGGTAGCGGCAGGTCGTCCGCCGGCCAGGACGGCCGCCGTTCGTACGGGTCGCGTGACGACCGTGGAGATCGGCGTTCGTACGGTTCGCGTGACGATCGCGGTGGCGAGCGGAAGTACGGTTCGCGTGACGACCGCGGTGGTCAGCGTTCGTACGGTTCGCGTGACGATCGCGGTGGCGATCGGAAGTACGGGTCGCGTGACGATCGCGGTGACGAGCGGAAGTACACCTCGCGTGACGACCGTGGCGGTCAGCGTTCGTACGGGTCGCGTGACGATCGCGGTGGCGAGCGGAAGTACACCTCGCGTGACGACCGTGGCGGTCAGCGTTCGTACGGTTCGCGTGACGATCGCGGTGGCGAGCGGAAGTACGGGTCGCGTGACGACCGCGGTGGTCAGCGTTCGTACGGGTCGCGTGACGACCGCGGTGGCGAGCGGAAGTACACGCCGCGCGGCACCGGTGAGCGCAGGTACGGTTCGCGCGACGACCGCGGCGGTCGCGACGAGCGCCGCTCGGACCGGCCCGGCGGTTCGCGCGAGCACCGCTCGCACGGTCGTGTCGCGGGACGCCCGGCGCAGCGCTCCTCGGACCGCGAGCGCGCCCCTCGCCAGGCAGGGCACGGCGCTGCCGAGCTCTCCATCCGGCCGCGCCACGACGACCCGCCGATCGCGGAACGCATCACGCCGAGGGACCTCGACCCGGCGGCACGCGCCGAGCTCAAGACCCTCTCCAAGGAGAATGCGGAGTGGGTCGCTCGGCACCTCGTAGCCGCATCCGAGGCGCTCGAGGACGACCCGGCGCTCGCGCATCGGCATGCGCTGTCGGCGTCCCGCCGTGCGGGACGCGTCGCCGTCGTCCGCGAGACGCTCGCGATCACCGCGTACGCGACGGGCGACTTCGCCCTCGCGCTCCGCGAGCTGCGCACGTACCGCCGGATCTCCGGCAACGACGACCAGATCGCCCTGATGGTGGACAGCGAACGCGGCGTCGGACGACCCGACCGCGCGCTCGAGCTCGGTCGGTCCGTCGACCGGTCGACGCTGCCGGCGGCGGTGCAGGCCGCGCTCGCCATCGCGATGTCCGGAGCGCGACTCGATCTCGAGCAGCCCGAGCTGGCGCTCGGCGAGCTCGAGGTGCCGCAGCTCGACCCGGACCGCGCATTCTCGTACAGCCCGGCGCTGTTCTCCGCGTACGCGGAGGTGCTCGACGAGCTCGGTCGTTCCGCGGATGCCGCGCGCTGGCGGGCGCTGTCCGACCGCGCGGAGGCCGCGCTCGAGGGCGCACGTCCCGACTTCATCGAGGTGTTCGAACTCGAGGTCGAAGAGGAGCCGGTCGCGATCGACGACCCGGCCGAGACCGACGGTTCGGCCGACACCGACGCCGACACGACGGAGCCCGAGCCGGAGCCCGAGCCCGAGGTCGACGCCGAGGGCGATCCCGCGGATGCGATCGAGCCCGAGGTGGCCGCGGTCCTGGCCGAGACGGCTCACCTCGACGGCGAGCAGGACGCGGGCCGGGGCGCCGACCGCGGATGAGTCCCCTCTTCTCCTCGCGACGCGTGACCGCGACGCCGCTCGACGGCGTCGACGCGGTCTTCGCCGACCTCGACGGCGTCGTCTACGCCGGACCCCACGCGATCCCGCACGCGGTCGAGAGCCTGAACCGCGTCGCCGGATCGCTCCCGGTCGCGTACATCACGAACAACGCCTCGCGCAGCGATGAGCAGGTCGCGGCGCATCTCACTTCGCTCGGGCTGTCGCCCACGCCTCGTGACGTCGTGACCTCGCCGCAGGCCGCGATGCGGCTGCTCGCGGCATCCGTCGCCCCCGGCGCACTCGTGCTCGTCGTCGGCGGGGACGGCATCGTCACCGAGCTCGAACGCGGCGGCTACCGGGTCACGCGTTCGGCCGACGACGCTCCCGACGCGGTCATGCAGGGATTCCACCCGGACGTCGGATGGCGTCAGCTCGCCGAGGCCGCCTTCGCGCTGAACGCGCACGGCGGGCCGGGCGAGCCCGGCGGCATCCCCTGGATCGCGACGAACATGGACTGGACGATCCCGGTCGAACGCGGCATCGCACCCGGCAACGGGACGCTCGTCTCAGCCGTGCACACCGCGGCGGGACGCTTCCCGGAGGTCGCCGGCAAGCCGGAGACGCCGATCTTCGACGAGGCGCGCGAACGCTTCGGCGCGGAGCGTCCGCTCATGATCGGCGACCGACTGGACACCGACATCCGGGGCGCGAACCGCGCCGGCATCGCCTCGCTCGTCGTGCTCACGGGCATCGACCGGGCGAAGCAGGTGCTGGCAGCGGATGCCGCGAGCCGCCCGGACTTCATCGTCTCCGATCTCCGCCAACTGCATGAGCCGTACCCGGAGATCGAGCGTCGTCGTGGCGGCGTGCGCGTGCGCGGGTCGGAGGTCCGGATCGAGGGACGCCGGGTGGTGATCGAGCGCGACGGCGACGATCCGCTCGACCTGCTGCGCGCCGCGTGCGCGGCGATCTGGGAGAACGGCACGGCGATCCACGCGCTCGAGGTTCCGGAGCGCCTGTACCGCTGAATGGGGCGGCGCCGCATTCGCGGTCGGCGGGCCGTTCACAGGCGTGGGCCGAGCCGCGGCGACGGTGGCACGCGGTAGCGTGGAGGTCGTGAGCACAGGAGACTTCGACCCGGACGACCCGGTGGAGGCATCGGACCTGGCGGCGGCGGCCGCCGATGCGCTCTCCTCGATCGAGGCGTCGCCCCTCGAGGAGCGCGCCGCCGGGTTCGACGCGATGGCCGAGCAGCTCCGGCGCGAGCTCGAGCGATCCGATCCCGCGCGCGCCGCGAGCTGATCGGTGACGGCCCAGCGACTCGACGCGGCGCTGGCGGCGCGCGGCCTCGCGCGGTCGCGCACGCACGCGGCGACGCTCATCGCCGACGGCGCGGTCCGCGTCGACGGCGAGCCGGTCACGAAGGCCGCGCATCGTGTCGCGGACGACGCCGTCCTCGAGGTCGCCGAGGCGGATCACTACGTGAGCCGCGCCGCCCACAAGCTGATCGCGGCGCTGGACGCCTTCGGCGTGGACCCGGCCGGCCACGTCGTGCTCGATGCCGGCGCGTCAACGGGCGGATTCACCCAGGTGATGCTCGAGCGGGGGGCCGCGACGGTGCTCGCGGTCGACGTCGGCCACGGGCAGCTCGCTCCAGAGCTGCACGGGCTGCCCGGGCTGATCCTGGTCGAGGGCTGCAACGTGCGGCACCTCGACGCGACGACGCTCGCCCGCCTCACCGGCGTCGACGATCGACCGACGCTCGTCACGGCCGACCTCTCCTTCATCTCCCTCACGACGGTGCTGCCCGCACTCCATGCGACGGCGTCGTCCGACGCCGAGTTCGTGCTGCTCGTCAAGCCGCAGTTCGAGGTGGGGCGGAGCGGCACGCGAGAGGGCGTCGTGCGCGATCCCGCCGCACGGGGCGACGCGGTCATGAACGTGCTCTGGGCCGCGCACGACCTCGGGTTGCGCACGGCGGGCGTCCTGTCCTCCCCGATCGCGGGCACCCACGGCAACCGCGAGGTCCTGGTCCTGCTCAGCTCGACGCGCGGCGCCGATCCGTCAGAATGGTCCAGTCAGGTCAGAGCAGCGACGGGAGGCGTCACGGCGTGAGCGATGCACGGTACTTCCTCGTGGTCTCCCACACCGGTCGGTCGTCGGCCCTCGACGCCACGGCAGACGTGTGCGGGCAGCTGGCCGCGGCCGGAGCGGTGCCGGTCGTCGCCGCGGAGCAGTGGCACGACGTGATGACGGCGCTGCCCGAGCTCGAGGGCATGGTCAAGCGCTTCGAGGAGGTCTCGCCGAAGCACATCGAACTCGTGATCGTCCTCGGCGGCGACGGCACGATCCTCCGCGCGGCGGAGCTCACGCGCGACCATCCCGTCCCGCTGCTGGGCGTCAACCTCGGCCACGTGGGCTTCCTCGCGGAGAGCGAGCGCGACGACCTCGGCTACACGGTGGGCCGTGCGCTCGCGCGAGACTACACGGTCGAGGAGCGCATGACGCTCTCCGTGCGAGCGAAGGTCGGCGAGGACGTCGTCTACGAGGGGTGGGCGCTGAACGAGGCGACCGTCGAGAAGGCCGAGCGCGAACGCATGCTTGAGGTGGTCATCGAGGTCGACCGCCGCCCGTTGTCGTCGTTCGGGTGCGACGGCGTCGTGATGTCGACGCCGACCGGCTCGACGGCCTACTCGTTCTCCGCCGGCGGCCCCGTCGTGTGGCCCGCGGTCGAGGCGCTCCTGCTCGTGCCGCTCAGCGCGCACGCGCTGTTCGCCCGCCCGCTCGTCGTCGGCCCGGACTCGTCGCTCGCCGTCGAGGTGCTGCAGCGGACCGAGGCGGCTGCGGTGATCTGGTGCGATGGCCGGCGGATGTTCGAACTCCCGCCGGGCGCCCGCGTCATCGTCCGGCGGTCGCCGGTCCCCGTCCGCCTGGCGCGGCTGCACCAGGCGCCGTTCACCGATCGGCTCGTGAACAAGTTCCAGCTGCCCGTCACGGGCTGGAAGGGGCCGGTCGCCGGTGATTGAGGAACTCGGAATCCGCGATCTCGGGGTGATCGCCGAGGCTACGCTGCCGCTCGGACCGGGCTTCACCGCGGTGACCGGCGAGACCGGCGCCGGCAAGACGATGGTGGTCACCGCGCTCGGGCTCCTGCTCGGGGCGCGCTCCGATGCGGGCACGGTGCGCTCCGGCGCGAAGCAGGCGTGGGTCGAGGGGCGTTGGCTGCTCACCGAACCCGAGGCCGTGGCCGAACGCGTCGCCGATGCGGGCGGCGAGATCGATGCGGGCGAGTTGCTCCTCGGGCGCTCCGTGTCCGCTGAGGGGCGAAGTCGCGCCATCGTGGGCGGGCGCAGCGCCCCCGTGGGCGTGCTCGCCGAGCTCGCGGACCACCTCGTCGTCGTCCACGGTCAGGCCGACCAGCAGCGGCTCCGTTCGGCGACCGCGCAGCGCGATGCGCTCGACCGGTTCGCCGGTCCGGAGCTGGCGGGCGTGCTCGGCGCGTACCGCGGCGCGTACCGCGGCTGGCGCGCCGAGGCCGACGAGCTCCGCTCGCTTCGGGAGCACCACGACGAGCGCCTCCGCGAGGCTGAGGAACTCCGTCTCGCGCTCGACGAACTCGAGGCCGCCGATCCGCAGCCCGGCGAGGACGAGGCGCTGCAGGAGCGCGCCGAGCGCCTCACGAACCTCGAAGACCTCCGCCTCGCCGCGGCCCAGGCCAGGGAGCTCATCTCGGCCGAGGTCGCCGGCGACGACACGCCCGATGCCATCACGCTCGTCGAGTCCGCGCGTCGACACGTCGACCGCGTGGTCGCGCACGATCCGGCACTCGCCCCCATCGCCGAAGCGGTGGCGAGCGCCGGCTTCGCGCTCGCGGATGCGGCGACCGAGCTCTCCGGCTACCTCGCCGGCCTCGACGCCGACGGCGCAGCGGAACTCGAAGCGGTGCAGGAGCGTCGTGCGGTCCTCGCGAACCTCTCCCGACGGCACGGGACGCTCGACGAGGCGATCGCGTTCCGGCACGACGGCGGTCTCCGCCTCGTCGAGCTCGATGGCGACGACGACCGGATCGAGCTGCTCGAACAGGCCGTCGAGCGTCGCGCCGAGGAGGTCGACGAGCTGGCCGGCCGGATCAGCGCTCTGCGCACCGACGCGGCATCCCGCCTCGCCGCCGCGGTCACGGCCGAGCTCGCGGCCCTCGCGATGCCCGACGCCGAACTCACCGTCGAGGTCGAGCCGCTCGCCGAGCCGACCTCGCACGGCCGCGACCAGGTCGCGATCCTGCTGCGGCCGCATCCCGGCACCGAGCCACGGCCCGTCGCGAAGGGAGCCTCGGGCGGTGAGCTCTCGCGCGTGATGCTCGCCATCGAGGTCGTCATCGCCGGCGCCGACCCCGTGCCGACATTCGTGTTCGACGAGGTCGACGCGGGCGTCGGTGGCGCCGCAGCGATCGAGATCGGCCGCCGCCTCGCGCGACTCGCCGAGCGCTCCCAGGTGATCGTGGTCACCCACCTCGCCCAGGTCGCGGCGTTCGCGTCGAATCACCTCAGCGTCGTCAAGGGCACCGACGGTCGCGTCACGGCATCGAGCGTGCGCCAGCTGGAGGGCGTCGAGCGCGAGGCAGAGATGGCCCGCCTGCTGTCGGGACTCGCCGACTCCGAGTCCGGGCTCGCGCACGCGCGCGAGCTCCTCGAGATCGCCGACGGCGACGCGGCGGCCTGACCTGCGACACGCCCGGGGAGGCCCGACGCTCGGGCGAGTTCGACGAGCGATTCGCGCGCGATCTCGCGGGACGCGGCATCCGTCTTCGGGGTTCGGCGACGGCTCGGGCCATTCCCAGCCGGGAGTCGGATAGACTACAAGCCCGTGGTGGATGATCGCGGCGCAGACATTTCGAACGGCACGACCAAGCACATCTTCGTGACTGGTGGTGTCGTTTCCTCTTTGGGCAAGGGCCTGACGGCGGCAAGCCTCGGCAACCTGCTCACGGCGCGGGGCCTGCGGGTGGTGATGCAGAAGCTCGACCCCTACCTCAACGTCGATCCGGGCACCATGAACCCGTTCCAGCACGGCGAGGTCTTCGTGACCGATGACGGCGCCGAGACCGACCTCGACATCGGCCACTACGAGCGGTTCCTCGACATCGACCTGTCGCAGGCGGCCAACGTCACGACCGGGCAGATCTACTCGACCGTCATCGCCAAGGAGCGTCGCGGCGAGTACCTCGGCGACACCGTCCAGGTGATCCCGCACATCACCGACGAGATCAAGCGCCGCATGCGCCTCCAGGCGACCGAGACGCCGAAGCCCGACGTCATCATCACCGAGATCGGCGGCACGGTCGGCGACATCGAGTCGCAGCCGTTCATCGAGTCCGCGCGTCAGGTGCGTCACGAGCTCGGTCGCAAGAACGTCTTCTTCGTGCACGTCTCGCTCGTGCCGTTCATGGGCGCGTCGGGGGAGCAGAAGACCAAGCCGACGCAGCACTCCGTGGCTGCGCTCCGCTCGATCGGCATCCAGCCCGACGCGCTCGTGCTGCGCAGCGATCGCCCCGTCACCGAGGCGAACAAGCGCAAGATCGCGCTCATGTGCGACGTCGACGAGGCCGCCGTGGTCAACGCGGTCGACGTGCCCTCGATCTACGACATCCCCACGATGCTCCACGAGCAGGGCCTCGACGCGTACCTGATCGAGGCGCTGGGGCTCGGCGAGAAGGCCGCCGAGGTCGACTGGTCGGCGTGGGCCGACCTGCTCCGCGTCGTCCACGACCCGGCGCACGAGGTCACGATCGGCCTCGTCGGCAAGTACATCGACCTCCCCGACGCCTACCTGTCGGTCACCGAGGCCCTCCGCGCCGGCGGGTTCGCGAACGACACCAAGGTGAGCATCGAGTGGATCCCGTCCGACGAGTGCCGCACCCCCGAGGGCGCGAAGGAGAAGCTGTCGCACCTCGACGGGATCTGCGTGCCCGGCGGCTTCGGCGTGCGCGGCATCGAGGGCAAGCTCGGCGCGCTGCACTTCGCGCGCGAGAACGGCATCCCGACGCTCGGTCTCTGCCTCGGCCTGCAGTGCATGGTGATCGAGTACTCCCGGAACGTGGCCGGGCTCCCGGGCGCCTCCTCGAGCGAGTTCGACCCCGACACCGAGTTCCCGGTCATCGCGACCATGGAGGAGCAGGTCGAGATCATCGCCGGCGGCGACCTCGGCGGCACCATGCGCCTCGGCCTCTACCCGGCTGCCCTCGACGAGGGCTCGATCGTCTCCGAGCTCTACGGAGCGACCGAGGTGTCGGAGCGGCACCGCCACCGGTACGAGGTCAACAACGCCTATCGCGACCGCATCGCCGAGGCGGGCATGGTCTTCTCCGGCATGTCTCCGAGCCGGCACCTCGTCGAGTTCGTCGAGCTGCCGCGCGACGTGCACCCGTTCTACGTCGCCACGCAGGCGCACCCCGAACTCCGGAGCCGGCCGAACGACGCGCACCCGCTGTTCCGCGGACTCGTCGGCGCGGCGCTCGAGCGCCGCAAGGCGAGCCTGCTGTTCGACGACGTCGAGGGCGCCTGACATGACGGCCGGGGTCGGCGGGCCGGTCGACCGCACCGCCGACCTGCCCGCCGACGAGTACGTCGACCTGCCGGTCCTCGACCGCGAGACCGTGTTCGAGGGGCGCATCTGGGACGTGCGTCGCGACCGGCTCGAGTACGGTCGCGACGCGGTCCCCATCGTCCGCGAGTACGTCGCGCACCCCGGTGCCGTCGCGATCCTCGCGCTCGACGACGCGGACCGCGTCCTGCTCATCAAGCAGTACCGGCAGCCGGTGCGCGCGCGCGACTGGGAGATCCCGGCCGGCCTCCTCGACGTCGCGCACGAACCGCCACTCGAGGCGGCGAAGCGCGAGCTCGCCGAGGAGGCGGACCTCGTGGCATCCGACTGGGCCGTGCTGGCCGACTACTTCACGACCCCGGGCGGCAGCGACGAGGCCATCCGCGTCTTCCTCGCCCGCGGGCTCGCAGCGGCGCCCCAGGCGCACGCCCGCGAGGACGAGGAGGCCGACATGGAACTCCGATGGGTGGCGCTCGACGACTGCGTCGACGCCGTCCTCGCGCGGCAGGTCGGCAACCCGTCGCTCACCGTCGGCGTCCTCGCCGCCGTGGCGGCGCGCGCCCGCGCGTGGTCGACGCTCGCGCCGGCCGACGCGCCGTGGCTCGCCCACCCGAACCACAGGCCGGCCGCCGGGTGAGTCAGCGCGCGGTCGACGAGTACCTGCGCCACCTCACGGTGGAGCGAGGACTCGCGCGCAACAGCCTCGCCTCGTACCGCCGCGACCTCGCGATCTACACCGACTGGCTGGATCGAGCCGCCATCGCGGGACCGGAGGCCGTCGCCGAGGCCGACCTGTCGGCGTTCGTCCGCTACCTCGGCGCCGAGCGCGAGCCCACCCTCGCCGTCTCGTCGATCGCGCGGGTGCTCTCCGCGGTGCGGGGCCTGCACCGCTTCCTCGCCGAGGAGGGGCGGACGCCCACCGACCCCGCGAAGGACCTCCGTCCCCCGAAGCTGCCCATGCGGCTGCCGAAGGCGATCCCCGTCGAGGACGTCGCCGCGATCATCGACGCCGCCCGCGTCGGCGGGGAGGTCACGGCGCTCCGCGACGTCGCCCTGCTCGAACTGCTCTACGCGACCGGGGCGCGAGTGTCCGAGGCGACCGCGCTCAACGTCGACGACCTCGTCGACGAGGAGGTCGTGCGGCTGTTCGGCAAGGGCGGCACCGAGCGTATCGTGCCCGTCGGCAGCTACGCGCGCGCGGCGCTCGACGCCTACCTCGTCCGGTCCAGACCCGTGCTCTCGGCGCGGGGGAGTGCGACGCCGGCGCTGTTCCTGGGCGTCAGGGGCAGGCGGATGTCGCGTCAGGCCGTCTGGCAGGTGCTGCAGGATGCCGCGGAGCGCGCCGGGGTCGCGGCATCCGTCTCGCCGCACACGCTGCGGCACTCGTTCGCGACGCACCTGCTCGCCGGCGGCGCCGACGTGCGCGTCGTCCAGGAGCTCCTCGGGCACGTGTCCGTGTCGACGACCCAGATCTACACGCTGGTCACGGCCGATACACTCCGGGAGATGTACACGGTCGCCCACCCCCGTGCTCGTTAGAATCGACCAAGCATTCCGGAATCGACGGGGAGAGAGAGCCGCACCGTGACCTACGAACACGACCCGGCGGACGGCACCGCCACGCTGGAGTCGTCGGACCTGGGTCCCACCGGCCGCCCCGCTCGCGACTTCCCGGAGCCCGCGCCGCTGCGTTCGCACGGACCCGCCCGGATCATCGCCCTGTGCAACCAGAAGGGCGGCGTCGGCAAGACCACGACGACCATCAACCTCGGTGCGGCGCTCGCCGACTACGGACGGCGCGTGCTCGCGGTGGACTTCGATCCGCAGGGCGCCCTGTCGGCGGGGCTCGGCGTGCCCACGCACGACGTTCCGACGATCTACGACCTGCTGCTCTCGCGCAGCGTCTCGCCGGCCGACGCGATCCAGCGCACCGCGGTCGAGGGACTCGACGTCATCCCGGCGAACATCGACCTGTCGGCCGCCGAGGTGCACCTCGTGACCGAGGTCGCGCGCGAGCAGATCCTCGCCGGCGTGCTCCGCAAGGTGTCGGCCGACTACGACGTGATCCTGATCGACTGCCAGCCCTCGCTCGGACTGCTCACCGTGAACGCCCTCACGGCGAGCCATGGCGTGGTCATCCCGCTGGAGTGCGAGTACTTCGCGCTGCGCGGCGTCGCGCTCCTCATCGAGACGATCGACAAGGTGCGCGACCGCCTGAACCCGGCCATCACGCTCGACGGGATCCTCGCGACCATGTACGACGCGCGGACGCTGCACTCGCGCGAGGTGCTCGAGCGGGTCGTCGACGCGTTCCACGACCAGGTGCTCGAGACCGTGATCACGCGCACCGTGAAGTTCCCGGATGCCACGGTCGCCGCGACGCCGATCACGGAGTTCGCGCCCGAGCACCCCGCCTCGCGGGCGTACCGTCAGCTCGCGAGGGAGCTGGTCGACCGTGGCGCGGTCGCCTGAGCCGGCGGCGGCGGAGTCGAACACCCCGACGGGCGATGCGGGCGAGGTGCCCGAGTCGCCTGCTGCCGCGGATGCCGCCGCCGAGGCCGGGGCCGAGCCGGAGTTCCGTGTCGCCCTGTCGAACTTCGAGGGCCCGTTCGACCTCCTGCTCTCGCTCATCGCCAAGCACGAGCTCGACATCACCGAGGTGTCGCTGTCGGCCGTGACCGACGAGTTCATCGCGTACCTGCGAGGCATCGAGACCGATGAGGACCTCGATCGCGCGAGCGAGTTCCTCGTCGTCGCGGCGACCCTGCTCGACCTGAAGGTCGCGGGGCTCCTGCCGCAGGGCGAGCTGGTCGACGCCGAGGACGTCGCCCTCCTCGAGGCGCGGGACCTGCTCTTCGCGCGGCTGCTGCAGTACCGGGCGTTCAAGGAGGCGGCGCGCTGGTTCGGCGGTCGCATGGAGGTCGAGTCGCTGCGGCACGCGCGCACGGTCAAGCTCGAGGAGCGGTTCCGCCAGCGCACGCCCGAGCTCCGCTGGACGCTCGGGCCCGCCGACTTCGCCGCCCTCGCCACGCTCGCGCTCACGCCGCGCGAGCTGCCGACCGTGGGCCTCGACCACCTGCACGCGCCGCTCGTCTCGATCCGCGAGCAGGCCGCGCACGTCGTCGCGGTGCTCCGCCGCGGGGAACCGGTCACGTTCCGGCGGCTCATCGCGGGCGTGGACCGGCCCGGGGTCGTCGTCGCGCGGTTCCTCGCGGTCCTCGAGCTCTACCGGCACGACGCGATCGGGTTCGACCAGCTCGAACCCCTCGGGGAGCTGACGCTGCGCTGGGCCGGGAACGAGAACTGGTCCGACGACCGACTGGACAGCCTGGGAGCCGACTATGACGAGTGAGACGGATGCCGCGATGCCGATGGACGACGCGACGGAACGGGATGCCGGGGCGCCGACGGACGACGCGGTGCGCGCCGACCCCGCGGCCGCCGGCGTCGGCGAGCGACCCGAGGTCTCGGTCGCGACGCCGCTCGACGTGCCCGGCCAGCCCCGCCTCGACCTCGACCGCGCGATCGAGGCGCTGCTCTTCATCGCCGACGAGCCGCAGGGCCTCGTGCACCTCGCCGCGGCGGTCGCGCGTCCCATCGCCGAGGTGAAGGCGTCGATCGCGCGCCTCGTCGCGGACTACGACGGCGGGGCGCCGTCCGGCGAGCCGCGCACCGATGCGGCGGGCGAGCAGCCCGCGGCCGGAGGCATCCGTCGCGCCTTCGAACTTCGCGAGGTCGGCGGCGGCTGGCGCTTCTACGCGCGCACCGAGTACGACGCGCTGATCACCGACGCGGTGCTCGCGCAGACCTCGACGAAGCTCTCGCAGGCGGCGCTCGAGACGCTCGCCGTGATCGCCTACAAGCAGCCGATCTCGCGCTCGTCGATCGCGTCGATCCGGGCCGTGAACGTGGACTCCGTCGTGCGCACGCTCTACGGTCGCGGGCTCATCACCGAGGTCGACACCGACGAGGAGACCGGGGCGATCCTCTACGGCACGACCGACCTGCTGCTCACGAACCTCGGCATCGCGTCGATCGACGACCTGCCGCCGATCTCGCCGCTGCTCGACGGCGGCCAGGAGGGATTCGAACGTGACCTCGTCTGACCGGCCGGGCGGCCAGGCCGGCTCGCCCGAGGGCGTCCGGCTGCAGAAGGCGCTCGCCGCGGCCGGCGTCGCGAGTCGCCGCGTCGTCGAGAACCTGATCGTCGAGGGCCGCATCGAGGTGAACGGCCGGGTCGTCACGGAGCTCGGCACGCGCATCGATCCGCTCGCCGACCGGGTGTCCGTCGACGGCGTCGCCGTGCAGCTCGACCAGGACAAGCGCTACTTCATGCTGAACAAGCCGCGCGGCGTGGTCTCGACGATGCGGGACGAGCAGGGGCGGCCCGACCTGCGCCGCTTCACCGACCCGCTCGACGTCCGCGTCTTCAACGTCGGCCGCCTCGACGGCGACACGAGCGGCCTGCTGCTGCTCACGAACGACGGCGAGCTCGCGCACGTGCTCGCGCACCCGTCGTTCGGGGTCGAGAAGACGTACATCGCGAAGGTGGCGGGGCGGATGACCCCGCAGACGCTGCAGCGCCTGAAGCGCGGCGTCGACCTCGACGACGGCCCGATCCGCGCGGATCGCGCGAAGATCCTGCAGGCGCAGGGCGACCAGCGGCACACCATGGTCGAGGTGACGCTGCACTCGGGCCGGAACCGGATCGTCCGGCGCATGCTCGATGCGGTCGGCCACCCGGTCGTGGAGCTCGTGCGCCGCCAGTTCGGGCCGCTCCACCTCGGGACCCTGAAGTCGGGCGCCGTGCGCGAGTTGACTAGAGTCGAACTCGGCCAGCTGCTCACCATCGTGCGCGCGGCGGACGCCGAGCGGAAGGGGAACGGGTAGGTGGTCGAGTCACGGCTCATCGGACCGGTGCGCGTCGTCGGCGCCGGCCTGCTCGGAACGAGCGTCGCGCTCGGGCTCCGGGCCCGCGCCATCGACGTGATCCTCGCCGACGCGTCGCCGACGCACGTCGCGATCGCGGTCGACCTCGGCGCCGGGCGTCCCGCGCAGCCCGACGACGCCCCGCAGCTCATCGTGGTCGCGGTCCCGCCGGATGTCACGGCGAGCGTCGTCGCGGCCGAACTCGCCGCGTTCCCCGAGGCGATCGTGACGGATGTGGCGAGCGTGAAGGCCGGGATCCTCGCCGAGCTCGAGGCCGCGGACGCCGACGTGTCGCGCTACATCGGCTCGCACCCGCTCGCCGGTCGCGAGCGCGGGGGACCGCTCGCCGCCCGTGCCGACCTCTTCGCGGGCCGCCCGTGGGTGGTCGCCGCGCACGACGAGATCAGCTACCGGCGCGCGAGCGCGATCGACGACCTCATCCTCGACCTCGGCGCGACGCTCGTCGAGATGACCCCCGAGGAGCACGACGCCGGGGTGGCCCTCATCTCGCACGTGCCGCAGGTGGTCTCGAGCATCATGGCCCGACGGTTCCTCGACGCGCCGAACGCGGCGCTCGGCCTCGCCGGGCAGGGCGTGCGCGACGTCACCCGGGTCGCCGCCAGCGACCCCGACCTGTGGGTCCAGATCCTCGGCGCCAACGCATCGCCCGTGCGCGACATCCTCATCGCCTACCGCGACGACCTCGACCGCTTCATCGACGCGCTCGCCGAACCGGCCGCGCCCGGCGCGCGTCGCCGCGTCGCCGAGGAGCTCACGGGCGGCAACACCGGCGTGGCGCGCCTGCCCGGCAAGCACGGCACCGACAAGCGCTTCACGACGATCATCGTGATGATCGACGACCGGCCGGGGCAGCTCGCGCGGCTGCTCGCCGAGATCGGCGAGATCGGCGTGAACCTCGAGGACCTCCGCCTCGAGCACTCGCCCGGCCGCCAGGTCGGCCTCGCCGAAGTGCAGGTCGTGCCCGAGGCGGCCGACCGACTGACCACCGAGCTGGCCGCACGCGGCTGGCGGATCGCAGGATGAGCATGCAGCACGACCCCGTCCACCCCGTCGTCGTCGCCGTCGACGGGCCCGCCGGAAGCGGCAAGTCGAGCGTCTCGAAGGAGGTCGCCCGACGCCTCGGCTGGGGCTTCCTCGACACCGGGGCGGCCTACCGGGCGCTGGCCTGGCACGCGGAGGCGTGCGGCGTGGACACCGCGGACGCGGCATCCGTCATCTCGTGCCTCGACTCGTTCGACTACCGCATCGGCACCGACCCGACCGGCTACGCCGTGCACGTCGGCTCGACGGATGTCACGCGGGCGATCCGCGAGCCCGGGATCTCGGGCGTGGTGAGCCAGGTGGCGCGCGTTCCCGAGGTGCGCAGCCACCTCATCGAGCTGTTCCGGGCGATCATGGCCGCCGAGCGGCGTGGCGGGATCGTCGTCGAGGGCCGCGACATCACGACCGTGGTCGCGCCCGACGCGCCCGCGCGCATCCTGCTCACCGCGTCGGAGGAGGTGCGGACGGCCCGGCGCTCGGCGGAGCTCGTCGGCCACTCCGCCTCCGCGACCGGGCAGCAGCTGCGCGCGCGCGACGCCGCGGACTCGAAGGTCGTCGACTTCATGAACGCCGCGGAGGGCGTCGTCACGGTCGATTCCACGGACCTCGACTTCGACGAGACCGTCGAGGCGATGCTCGCCGTCATCCGGGACGCTCAGGTTCGAACTGGTTGAATAGACAGGTTGTGCGCTCGCGCGCGCAGCCCCGAGACCACCCAGGAGTTGCCATGACCGATCGCGACGACGAGTTCGACGCCACCGACGACGACCTCGCCGAGCGCCTCGCCGACGTCGACGACGACCTCGCCGAGCAGCGCGCCGCCGCCCTGCGGTCGGGCCTCGAGGACTACGACCTGGAGGACGAGGACCTCGACCTGCTCGAGCTCGCCGACGAGGGCGAGGAGGGCATCCGCTACCTCCCGGCGCTGCCGGTCATCGCGATCGTGGGCCGCCCGAACGTCGGCAAGTCGGCGCTCGTCAACCGCATCCTCGGCCGCCGCGAGGCCGTCGTCGAGGACACGCCGGGCGTCACCCGCGACCGTGTCTCGTACAAGGGCGAATGGCTCGACCGCCGCTTCACGCTCGTCGACACCGGCGGCTGGGAGCCCGACGCGAGGGGCATCGACGCGTCGGTGGCCGCGCAGGCCGAGGTCGCGATCGACCTCTCCGACGTGGTCCTCTTCGTGGTCGACGCCACGGTCGGCGCGACCGCGACCGACGAGCACGTCGTGCGCCTGCTGCGCAAGACGAAGAAGCCCGTCTTCCTCGTGGCGAATAAGGTCGACGACGCGCGCCAGGAGCCCGAGGCCGCCGCGCTGTGGAACCTGGGCCTCGGCGAGCCGTACCCGGTCTCCGCTCTGCACGGCCGTGGCGTCGCCGACCTGCTCGACGAGGTCTTCAAGGTCCTCCCGCAGGTCTCCGCGGTCGCGAAGGAGGAGTTCGGCGGCCCTCGCCGCGTCGCGATCCTCGGCCGCCCGAACGTCGGCAAGTCGAGCCTGCTGAACAAGGCCGCGCGCGAGGAGCGCGTCGTCGTCAACGACCTCGCCGGCACCACGCGCGACCCCGTCGACGAGCAGATCGAGCTCGGCGGCAAGGTGTGGCGCTTCGTCGACACCGCCGGCATCCGTCGCCGCGTGCACCTGCAGCAGGGCGCCGACTTCTACGCGTCGCTGCGCACGCAGGCCGCGCTCGAGAAGGCCGAGGTCGCGGTCGTGCTGCTCGACGTCTCGCAGCCGATCTCCGAGCAGGACGTGCGCATCATCGACCTCGTGCTCGAGTCGGGCCGCGCGCTCGTGCTCGCGTACAACAAGTGGGACCTCCTCGACGACGACCGCCGCCGCTACCTCGAGCGCGAGATCGAGCAGGACCTCCACCACGTGGCGTGGGCGCCGCGCGTGAACATCTCCGCGAAGACCGGCCGCCACCTCGAGAAGCTCGTCCCCGCCCTGGAGACCGCGCTGGAGTCGTGGGACACGCGCATCCCCACGGGCAAGTTCAACGCGTTCCTCACCGAGCTCGTGCAGGCCCACCCGCACCCGCTGCGGGGCGGCAAGCAGCCGCGCATCCTGTTCGGCACCCAGGCCTCGACGCGCCCGCCGACGTTCGTGCTGTTCACGACCGGGTTCCTCGACCCCGGATACCGCCGGTTCATCCAGCGGCGCCTCCGCGAGATCTACGGCTTCGTCGGCACGCCGATCGTGCTGAACATGCGCGTGCGCGAGCGCCGGCAGCGGCCGTAACGGGTCCGGTCGGCGAGACGATCGAACGGCGCGCGGATGCCTCGGCCGAACGGGACGCGATGGAACTGACCGTGCGCGTGAAGCCGGGCAGCCGGCGCGGGCCGCTCGTCGAGCCGACGCCCGGCGACCCCGCGGCATCCTTCACCGTGCACGTTCGCGAGCGCGCCGTCGACGGGGCCGCCAACGCGGGCGTCGTCGCGGCGCTCGCCGACCACTTCGGGGTGCGCAAGTCCGACGTCGAGATCCTCCGCGGGCACTCCGCGCGGATCAAGCGGGTGCGGGTCGACGGCGCGTGATCGGCTGGAGGCGCCACGCGGGCGCCTCGATCGCGCGCGGGCGGCTGAAGGCCGTCGCCACGCCGGACGATGCGAGCACCGAGTCGGGGTGACGCGTCGCGAGGTCGCCGAACCCCGACGCCGCGAGCAGCTCGTCGTCGATCTCGACGAGTTCGGCGCGCAGCAGGGGCCACGGTTCGTGCGTGTTCCGAGCCCACACGGTGCGGCCGAGGTGCTGCTCGTGGAAGCCCCATCGCGCGGTCAGGAACCGTGCGAGGGACGCATCGGGCGCGTCGGCGCGCACGGGCTCGCCGAGGCGGGCGCGGATGCGGGTCGACGGGCCGCCGGGGCCGTGTCGACGGCTTCGGAAGTCGAGCTCGTGGCCGGAGGCATCCACCCGATGCACGACCCGCGAGCTCGCCCAGTGGTAGGGGAGCCCGAAGGCGACCCGGGCCGCGATGACCGGGAGAAGGCGACCTGCCTCGAGGGTGCGGAATACCACGCCCCGGTTGCCGTCGTGGTCGACCGAGTAGAGGCGCACGTTGACCTCGACGAACGTCCCCAGGCGGTGCATCGGCGGGAGCGGGGGGAAGCGGGTGTCGGCGAGGACGAACGGGATGAGCCCGACCCAGGTCGAGCCGTCGACGACGTCGGGACGCGTCCCCGCCGGGAGGAAGGGCGCGACCCGGTCGGGCTCCACCCGCCAGTGCAGGAACACGAGGTCGCGCCAGCGCTGCTCGACCACGGTGCGGCCGGGCAGCGGCGGGGCTTCGTGCGGCAATCCCTCCACGGTGCCATCCTCGCGCGACCGGCCGCGCCGCCGGAAGGGGACTCGTGCGGTTGACTCGCCGCGGCGCCGCGCCGGACGATGGTCGCGTGGACGCAGCGGACGGTGGGTCACCGGCGGGGGAGCGTGTCGTCGGTGCCGACGCCGATGCCGGTACCGTCGTCGTCGTCGCGCTCCTGGCCGCCCGCGACCGGTTCCGCGAGTTCCTTCCCGGTGCGCTCACCGACGAGCCCGACGCGCTGCATCAGCTCCGCACCAGCGTGCGCCGGCTGCGCAGCGTGCTCGCGGCGTACGGCGGGCTGCTCGACGAGGCGGTCGTGACGGGCCTGCGGCGACGACTTCGCGAGCTCGGCCACGAGCTCGGAACCGTGCGCGACCTCGAGGTGCGCGTGCAGGTCGCCGAGGCGGCCATCGCCGACGCCGACGAGGCGGGTCGGTTCGCGTCCGAGGCGGAGCTCGAGCGGATCCACGGGATCCTGGTCGACGACGAACGGGTCGCGCACGATCGCGCGCACGCCCGATTCGTCGAGCGGCAGGACCTCCCGCGCGCCGTCGAACGGATCGAGGAGCTCGACCGGGTGCTCGCTGCGCCGCCCTTCACCGAGCGCGCCGCCCGCGACGCGGCCACCGAGCTCGGAGAGATGCTCGATCGCGAGGCGGAACGCGCCGGCAGACGCGCGCGGCGACTGCCCGACGACCCGTCGCTCGACGAACTGCACGACCTCCGCAAGGCGTCCCGCCGCCTGCGCTACGCCGCGGAGGCCCTCTCCGAGCCGCCCGTGGCGCTGTTCGGCGAGCTGGCCGCGGACCTCGCGGAGGCGGGCGACGACATCCACGATGTGCTGGGCGACCACCGCGACGAGCTGCTGTTCGCGGAGCACCTGCGTCGCGCGGCCGCGCACGCGGCGCACGCGGGGGAGCCGGCCGACGTGCTGCGGCGCCTCGCCGACGACGCCGACGCACGCGCCGCCGCGCACCTCTCAGAGCTGCCGGACGCCGTCCGGGCGCTGCGGAAGGCGGCGAAGGCCTGGAGCGCGCACCGACCGGACTGAACGCGGCGCCGGGAGGGCCTCAGTCGAGCGGATGCTGCATGACCACGCGGTGCGGCTTCGGTCGCGCCACCTCGCGGAATCCCGCCGCCTCGAACATCGAGACGGTGCCCGGGAAGAGGTCGGCGGCGGGCGGCTTCGTTCGCGCGGCGGGGTCGACGGCGTATGCCTCGAGCAGCGTCGCGCCGTGCTCGCGCGCGGTCGCGACGGCGGCCGCCGCGAGCGCGCGACCGACGCCGCGACGCCGGAAGGCGCGGGGCACCACGAAGCACGTGACCGCCCAGATCGACGAGTCGTCGAAGTCGTCGTCGGGCGAGGCCGACGCCACCGGACTGTGACGGAGCCGCTCGAGCCCGCTGCGGGGCTCGACGGCGCACCAGCCGACCGGGGTCTCGCCGTCGTAGGCGAGGATGCCGGGCCCGGTGCCGGGCGCAGCCAGTTGCTCCTCGAGGCGCCCGCGGAGTTCGTCGCGGCTCGCGGACTCCCACGCGGAGCCCCGGAGCTTGTACCACTGGCACCAGCAGGTCGCCGGGTCGCCGCGGGTGCCGAACACGGCCTCGACGTCGGCGAACGGCACCGACGACGCCGAGACCACGCGCAGGGTCGGGGCGTCGTCGGCTCCGGCGGCAGCGTGGGCCGGGGTGGCAGCGTCGCTCATACCGTGACGGTAACGCGAGCCGGCGACATCCGTCACGCCTCCTTCGGGTCGAGGCGCAGGGCGCGGAGATCCCGCGCGAGGAACCGGAGGTCGTCGGGGTCCGCGGTGAACGCCTCGCCGAGCGCCGCCTTCCCGAGCATCGCGGCGGCGCGGGGATGGCGCCGCTGGTAGTCGGCGAGCAGGTCGAGGCGGGCGGCCGCGTCGAGGTCGACCGCCTCCGCCGCGTACCGGCGCGAGCGCCAGTCGACGCGGACCTCCGGGTTCGCGACGGCGTTCCGCCACCAGTCCGTCCTCCGTCCGCGACTGGCGACGACCCAGAGCGTCGGAGGGGCGGGCGACGCGCCGGCCGCCTCGCGCTTCACGACCTCGATCACGGTGCGGCGTGCGATCCCGCTGGTCCGCCCGACGGCGGTCAGCATGAGGAAGCGGCCGCCCAGGATCCAGCCGAGCCGTGCACGATACAGGGCGGAGGGTGCGCGGTAGAACCAGGCGAGCAGGGGTCCGGGCTTCGACATCGCCATGGGCCCACCCTAGGCAGGGTGCGGGCGGGCGGTGCGGATGCCGCGCGCGGCCGACGCGCGAGTCGAATCGTGCAGCAAGGTGATAGTGAAGTATCATCACGGTATGGATGCGCCCGTGACCGTGCTCGATCGACTCCTCGAGATCAGCGACCTCTTCCAGCGCGATCTCGCCCGCGAGTTCGCAGGCAGCTCGCTGACGCCCGCCCGGACCCGCGTGCTGTGGGACCTCGTGCACGCCGGTCCCTCGACCCAGCACGCGCTGGCCACGCGTCTGGAGGTGAGCCCGCGCAACGTCACCGGCCTCGTCGACGCGCTCGAGGCATCCGGCTACGTCCGGCGCGAGCCGCACCCCGGCGACCGCCGGGCCGTCCTCGTCTCGCTCACCCCGTCGGCCGCCGAGCTCATGCACGCGATGCAGCGCGACCACGCCGAGCTCTCCGACGTGCTCCTGGGCGCAGTCGCGCCGTCGGACCGGGAGGCGTTCCTCCGCGGGGTCGGCGCGGTCGCCGACCGGCTGCGCGACCTCGTCGAGGCCGCCGAGGCGGGCCGGACGGCCGCCCGCGCGGGGGTCGAGCGGTGACCGCCGACGTCCATCGCGCGCCCGCGCCATCCGTCGCCCGTCGCGCCGCCGGCGTCGCCCTTCGCGCGTTGAAGCTCGAGCTGCGCATCTACGCGAGCATCGGGCGCCTCATCGCCAGGCGCCCGGCCATCGCGCCCGGCGCCGCGGGGTTCGGCTACCACGCGCCCGTCATCACGATCCTGTGGATCTTCATCGTGCTCTCCGCCGTCGAGATCCCCATCCTCGACCTGATCGTGCATCGCTGGCCGGTCGTCCGGATCATCGTGCTCATCATCGGCATCTGGGGGCTCACGTGGATGCTCGGGCTGCTCGCGGCCTACCTCATGCGGCCGCACACCGTCGGGCCCGAGGGCATCCGCGTGCGCGAGGGCCTCGAGACCGACGTCCTGCTCGCCTGGGACGACATCGCGTCGGTGGCGCGCGCGAAGCGCGTCGACGAGCCGAAGTCGCCGAAGGTCACCGAGGCGGATGGCGCGCGCACGCTGTCGCTCCGCATGCAGCACGAGACCGTCGTGGCCATCGAGCTGGAACGGCCGACGCTCGTCCGGCTGCCCGGAGCGGCGCCGAAGGGCGGCGAGCAGGTGGTCGACGAGGTGCGGATCTGGGTCGACGACGTCGACGGCTTCATGGCCGCGGTGCGGCGGCACATCTGAGGGGCCGTCGGGTTCGGATGCCGCTCCGCACTCGTGCTCGCCGACGTCACCTGCGAGGCCGCCCGCGTGCACGAGCACGCCTCCGGATGCCGCTATGATGGTCGAGTTGCCTTCGACGGAGACGCTGAGGGCATCGGGCTGTGGCGCAGCTTGGTAGCGCACTTGACTGGGGGTCAAGGGGTCGCAGGTTCAAATCCTGTCAGCCCGACCGATGGAAGTCCCGGCGGATCGCGATCCGCCGGGACTTCTGCGTTTCCGGGGAGATCCGGGGCACCGCGAACGCGGCCCTATCGTGAGGACATGGAGATCGTGCCGGCGGCGGGTGCCGTGATCACCGACGACGACGGGCGCGTGCTGCTCGTCAAGCGCGGAGCGGCGCCGCAGCGCGGCCGGTGGTCGGTGCCCGGCGGCCGGCTCGAGCCGGGGGAGTCGTTCGCGGATGCCGCGGCGCGAGAGGTGCGCGAGGAGACCGGGCTGCGCGTCGCCGTGGGGCCGGAGCTGTGGCGAATCAGGCTGCCGACCGCCGACGGCGGCGAGTTCGACATCCGCGACTTCGCCGCGACCGTCGAGGGCGGTGCGCTCGCCGCGGGCGACGACGCCGCGGATGCGCGCTGGTTCGCGCCGGGCGAGCTGCACCGCGTCCGGGTCACGACCCACCTCGTCGAGCACCTGCGCCGGGCCGGGGTCGTCGAGCCGCTGCCGTTCGTCGACGAGCACGCCGTCGAGGCGACCGCGGATCGCGATGGCGTCTGGCGGGCGCTCGTCGCGGTCGTAGCGCACGTGGCATCCGCCCGGTTCGCCGCCCTCCTCGGAGCCGAGGACGTCGCGAGCGACGCCCCCGCGATGCCCACCCCCGGCGCCGTCGTCCCCGGCTTCCACGTGGTCGCTGCCGACCCGCCCGACCACCTCGCGCTCGCGGGCCGGCACCGGTTCTCCGACTACGAGCTCGTCTTCCGCGTCGACGAGCTCGGACCTGGACGGAGCCGCCTCCGCGCGGAGACGAGAGCGATCTTCCCCGGATGGCGCGGAAGCATCTATCGGACGATGCTCATGCGGTTCGGCCTGCACCGGGCGGCGACGCAGCGGATGCTCCGTGCCGTGCGTCGGCACGCAGAGGCATCCGCCCGCACGCCGTGACGAACCGCACGGGCGGACTCAGTCGAGCACCGACGCGGTCTCGATCGTGCGGCGCAGCGTCTCGGTGAACCGCGAGGCGGGGGCGCCGTCGATCAGGGCGTGGTCGAAGCTCAGCGTGATCGGCAGCATGCGCCGCGCCACGACGCTCCCGTCGCGGACGACGGCCCGGTCCGCGACGCCGCCGACCGTCGCGATCACCGTCAACGGGGCGAGCGGCACCGCCCAGCCCCAGCTGCGCGAGAACATGCCGATCGAGGTCACGCCGACGGCGGGCCCGAACGCGGCGGCGATGCCGGGCACGGTCCCGGCGATGCGGGTCGCGGTCCGCCGGAGCGGGCCGGGCAGCGCGAGGACGGCCCGCATCGCGCCACGCGGGCGGTGATCCGCGCCCGGCCCGGACTTGGCCGCGTGCAGCAGTGCCGTGATCTCGGCCGGCGTCATGCGGTCGGCGTCGCGGACGGTGGCGATGTCGAGCGTCGCGCGACCCTCCCAGTGCCGTTCGACCGTGGCCCCGACGTCGACGTGGTCGAAGGACAGCACCCGCCCGCCCGCCCGCCTGACGTTCACGTCGGGATGCTCCGCGACGGCCCGCGCGAGGGAGGCGACGACGAACCCCGTCCACGACACGTGCGGCTCGGCGACCGCGAGTCGCGCGTCGGCCTCCGCGACGTCGAGCTCGACCAGCGCGTGCACCTGGAACCGGCGCCGGGCACCCGCGAGGCGGTCGAGCACGGGGCGGCGTTCGCGGGGCATCCGCGTGAGCGTGTAGCCGGGCGGCCGCCGGCCCTCGCCGCCGGGCACGGACCCCGCGGACGGCCGGGCGGCGGACCTCACCTGACGCCCTCCCACAGGTCGCGCTCCCACGCGCGCGGATCCACGACCACCCGCGACTCGACGTCGAAGCGCATCGTCGCGCGCAGCTCGGCGTCGTACCGCGGCCAGTGCTCGCCCGGGTCGCCGGAGGCCGCGAACGCGACCCACGCGCCGTGCATCGCGTCGGCGAGCGGATGCGGCGGATCCGCGCCGAGCATCGGCCCGAACAGCGGCGCATCCGGGGAGAGCGTGTCGAACACGAATGGGACCTCCAGGGCGTGCACCGCGCCGAGTCCCGGTGACGGCCACGCGAACTCGTACATGTAGGTGCGACCGCCGCCGGCCGCATGCGCGTCGGCGAGCCGGATCGCGGGGATCCGCATCCACCAGTCGGTCTGGACGGAGGCGAGCAGGTCGCCCGGGGCGGCCCCCGGGTACCGCTCGCGGTACGCGGCGAGCGAGGTCGCCGGCGGGAGGTCGTACGCCGCGAGCGACTGGGAGCCGTACCTCGCCACGGGACCCGTCAGGATGTCGTCGGTGATCTGCGCGAACGCGCCGCTCACCAGGAGCCAGAGCCGCCAGTCGTCGACGTTCGTGCCGACGACGACGTCGACGCCGCGCGCGGAGCCCGCCGCGATGCGCTCGATCGGCGGCCCGGGGATCACCTCGCCGTCGATCACCGGCTGCCACGGCATGGTCGTCGCCACCAGTGGCATCCCCCATCGACCGGGATCGGGATGCGCCATCAGGTCGGCCTTCAACCCGGCCTGCGCCGCGAGCAGGCGGGGCACGCCGACGGCCGCGAGCGCCTCGAGCGTCGGGGCGACCCCGAGGCGCTCGGCCACGAGCCCGGCCACCCGCGTCGCATCGGACATCGCGAGCACGTGATGCGCGGCGCCGCTCTGCAGGACGGCCCGCTGGAACAGCCCGGCCGCGGCGGGCATCGCCAGCAGCATCCCGATGCTCATCGCCCCCGCCGACTCGCCGAAGACGGTGACGTTCCCGGGGTCGCCGCCGAACGCGTCGATCCGGTCGCGGACCCACTCGAGCGCCGCCACCTGATCGAGGAGGCCGCGGTTCGCCGTGCCGCCGTCGAACACCAGGAACCCCTCGGCGCCCGGCCGCCAGTTGATGACGACGCACACGATGCCATCCTGTGCGAACCGGCTCCCGTCGTACGCGGCCGTCGAGCTGAGCTCGAACATGCCGCCCTGGATCCAGACCATGACCGGGAGCCGGACCGCACCGGGATCGGGCGTCCACACGTTGAGGGTCAGCACGTCCTCCGCCGGTGCGGCGTGCTCGAGGTGCGCGAACGCGGCATCGACGCGCCGCCAGTCCTCCGTCGCGCCGGCCTCGGCACCGCCCGTCGACGGAGGGGCCACCTGCGGCGGCTCCGGTCCGAGCGCCCCCGCATCGCGGACGCCGTCCCACGGCTCGACCGGGCGTGGCGGGAGGAGGCGGTTCGCGCCGAACGGCGGGGCCGCGAACGGCACTCCCAGGAAGACATGGACGCCGTCGACGATCCTGCCTCGCACCGCGCCGTGGTCGGTCGTGACCACCGTGTCCATGACCCAACGCTGCACCCGTCGCCCGCGGTCGCGGCGGGGCGAAGGTCCCGCATCGCCCTGTCGCGCCCGCGCAGTAGGCTGACGGCGGCATCCGCGCCGAGGAGGGGACCGGGATGGGCTTCACGCGCGCCGAACTCGAGTCGTACCGCGACGCGACCGTCGACGACCTCATGCCCGACCACCCTCGGCTCGTCTTCGTCGGCATCAGCCCCGGACTCTGGACCGCGGCGACCGGAACGCGCTTCGCCCACCCCGGCAACCGGTTCTACCCGGCGCTCGTCGCGGCAGGGATCCTGCCGGCGCTCCCCGACTTCGCGAACGGCCTCGCGGACGCCGATCGCCGGACGTTCCTCGACGCCGGCATCGGCATCACGAACCTGGTGCACCGCGCCACCGCGCGGGCGGACGAACTCGACCGGAGCGAACTCCGCGAGGGGGCAGCGCGCCTCGAGCGCGACATCGCCCGGTGGCATCCGCTCGTCGTCGCGGTCGTCGGCCTCACCGCCTACCGGCAGGGCTTCGACCGCCCGAAGGTCCGCGCCGGCCGACAGGACGAGTCGATCGCGGGCGCCGAGCTCTGGGTCGTCCCGAACCCGAGCGGGCTCAACGCCCATGCCGGCGTCGCGGACCTCGCGCGCGCGTACGCCGGGCCCGCGCTCGCCGCGGGCATCCCCGCCGCCCCACCGTCCGCCGGCTGAGCGCTCAGCCGCCTCGACGGGACCAGAGTTCGAGCCCGCCGACGCGATGCACCAGGGTGAACTCGCGCTCGAACTCCTCGCGGTGCTCCGCGTCGAGCCAGTCGAGCTCGTCCGGATCGAGCGCCGCGCCATCCGCCCCCTCGAGGTACGACCACCAGCGCGCCTGCCACTCCTCCGACGCGAGGAAGCGGTCGCGGGTCAGCTCCCCGGCATCGGGGAGCGTCAGCGAGAGGCTCAGCGGGTCGACGTCCATCGTGCATCCGGCCTCGAGGTTCCGGCCCACGTGATCGGCCACGACGAGCACCGAGGGCATCCCGGCGACGCACTCGTGTTCGGCCGCCCAGTCCGCGACGACGGATGCCGCCGGCCGCGGGCCGACGACCACGAGGTCGCCCACGGCCATCAGCGCGATCACGGCGAGGCCGCCTGCGGCCACGAGACGACGGGCCCGCGTCCGCCGGATCCGGCCGACGGCGGCGCCGAGGGCGAGGGCGAGCGGCGCCATGAGCCACACCGCGTAGTGGTAGAACGAGACCCCGGATGCCGCGAGCGCGATCGCGTGCGCGAGGGTCACGATCGCGCACCACGCCTCCGGCGGCCACGAGCCCGGACGCGTCCGCCGGCCGATCGCGCCGACGAGGGGCAGCGCGGCGACGGCGAGCGCGAGCACGACGCCGGCGGCCGACGCGGCCGTCGGGACGGCCTCGCGGATCGCCGGGAACGCGAAGTAGGGGGAGAGGTAGTCCGCCCGCTCGGCGAGGTCGACGTCGTTCCCGGCCCGACCGAGCTGGGCGCTCACCGTGAGCTGCCACATGGCGCCGGGGTCGGCGAGCAGGAACGGCAGGCCGATGAGGGCTGCGACGATCGCTCCCGTGCCGAGGTAGCGGAGCGCCGCACCGCGTCCGAGGCGGCTCCAGATCATCCAGCCGACGATGACGACGTCGATCACGACCCAGTACTTGACCAGGAGCGCGACGCCCAGTGCCGCACCGGCGACGATCGGGGCGGATCGGCGGCCGCCGAGTACGGCGAGGAGCGCGACGAGCAGTCCCAGGTTGAGGTACGGCTCGAGCAGGTACGTGCGCTCGGTCGCGACCGCCATGCCCCACGTCGCGTACAGCCCGGCGCCGACGAGCACGGCGGAGACGCCGAATCGCCGGAGCAGGACGCCGATCAGCACGGTGTTCGCGGCGCCCACCGCGACCGTGAGCAGCCGTGCGCCGGCGAGGCCGACGGCCTCGTTCGTGATCTCGGCCCAGCCGGCGAACGGGAGGAGGAGCAGCAGCGACCCGGGCGGATGGACGTAGCCGAAGTCCGCGTACGGAAGTCGGCCGTGGAGCATCGAGACGGCGCCGGCGAACATGATGCCGTCGTCGTTCTCGCGCATCCAGAGGAGTGCGTCCGGGAAGGCGAACGCCGCCGCGCGGAGGACGAGCGCGACCACCCCGACCGCGACGATCGCGACCGTCGTCGCCTCGCGGCGGGTTCCGGTCGCGCTCGTCGGCGCGGAGGTGGCCTCGGTCACGGTCTCCTCCTGGCGTGAGGTCGGCGCGGGAGCGTGGCGCGGGCGGCGCCGTTGCGGACGACCCTAGCGTCTCCGGCGACGGTCGATGGGCCCGGGCATGACGCCCGACTCGACGATCCGGCACCGGCAAGTCGGAACGACCTCTTCCGTATTCCGAGTTATGATCGCAACACGGAATACCATCGTATTCATTCCGAGAAGAGGTGACATGGCGAACGCAGGCACCGGCTGGCCCGTGCACGGTTCACGCACGGTGCCGTGGCAGCAGTCCGGGCGTCACGGCACGCGGGCCGATCGGATGCTGCGCGAGATCACGGTCTCGTTGCCGCCCATGATCGCCCGTCTCGACTACCGTCCCGACCCGACGCTCACGGTCGCGCTCGCCGATGCGGCGCGAGCGGTCATCGCCGTGGACACCGATCCGCGCGGGCAGCTCGGGGCGCTCGGCGGGCTACTCCTTCGCACCGAGTCCGTGTCGTCGTCCCGCATCGAGCAGGTCGACGCGAGCATGGACGACTACGCCCGGGCGGTCGCCGGCATCCGCTCGAACGAGTCCGCGTCGTCGATGGTCGCCGCCACGCGGGCGCTCGGCCGGATGATCGAGCGCGCGGGGACGTCGCGGCGGATCGAGCTCGACGACGTGCTCGACGCGCATCGCACCCTGATGGCCGACGACCCGGTCGACGCGCGGTACGCCGGCCGGGTCCGCGACGTGCAGAACTGGATCAGCGGGTCCGACCACTCGCCGATCGGCGCGGTGCACGTCCCGCCGCCGCCCGAGCTCGTGCCGGAGCTCCTCGAGGACCTCCTCGCCTTCGCCGCGCGCGACGACCTCGATCCGGTCGCCCAGGCGGCGATCGCGCACGCCCAGTTCGAGTCGATCCACCCCTTCACCGACGGGAACGGCAGGATCGGCCGGGCGCTCATCAACGCCGTGTTCCGGCGTCGGGGGCTCACGTCGCGCACCGTCGTGCCCGTGGCATCCGCCATGCTCGCCGAGCGTGACCGCTACTTCTCGCTCGTCAACGGCTACCGCGACGGCCGCGTCGACGCGTTCGTGGCCGACCTCGCGCGCGGCACGCGGATCGCCGCGATCGAATCGCGTCGGGCGGCCGACCGGCTCGCGGAGCTGCCCGGCTACTGGCGCGAACTCACGCGTCCGCGGGCGGGCAGCGCGGCGGCGAAGCTGCTCGACGCGCTCGCCGAGCATCCGATCCTGGGCGCCGAGGAGGCGCAGTCGCTGACCGGAGCGCCGCTGTCGAGCGTGTACACGGCGCTCGATCGACTCGAGGCCGACGGCGTCATCCGCCAGGTCACGGCCCGACAGCGGAACCGCGTCTGGGGCGTCGTCGACCTGCTCGCGGAGCTCGACGACCTCGCGGCGCGGATCGCGGCTGCGGTGCGCGCGGCCGAGTGAGGAGCCGGACGCAGGAGGGGAGTCGCGCGGATGAGCGCATAATGGATTGATGGATCCATCAATCCATGGAGGAGTCACCGTGTTCACCGACGCCAGCCGCCCGCTCTACGAGGTCAAGGCCAACCTCTTCAAGGGGCTCGCGCACCCGTTGCGCGTGCGGGTGCTCGAGGTGCTCGCGGCGTCGCCCGGTTCCGAGACGCCGGTCTCCGCCCTGCTCGACGCCACCGGGCTCGAGGCGTCCCACCTCTCGCAGCACCTCGCCGTACTGCGCAACTACCGGCTCGTGACCGCTGAGCGCCGTGGCAACCAGGTGTCGTACCGGCTCGCCTATCCGCAGGTCGCCGACCTCCTGCGCGTCGCGAGGGCGCTCCTCGGCGAGATCCTGCAAGCCACCGAACGCCAGCTCGTCGAGCAGGCCGGGCTGCCCGACCTCCCGGCGCAGGCGACGGACGGCCCGGCCGCACCGGTCGCCTCGACCGACTCGGTCACATCGGCCCGCTCGGCGGCCCGGCCATGACGGCGACGACCGCGCGGCGCGCCGGCCGCGGCATCCGCTCGCTGCTGCCCGGCGTCGCCGACTACCGCGACATCCGGCGGACGTGGAGGGGCGACCTCGTCGCCGGCGTCACCGTCGGGATCGTCGCGCTCCCGCTCGCGCTCGCGTTCGGGGTGAGCTCCGGCGCCGGCGCCGCGAGCGGGCTGGTCACCGCGATCGTCGCGGGCGTCGTCGCGGCCGTCTTCGGGGGGTCGAACGTGCAGGTGTCCGGGCCGACGGGAGCGATGGTCGTCGTCCTGGCACCGATCATCGCGACCCACGGCGTCGGCGCGCTCGCGATCGTCGGGCTGCTCGCCGGAGCCATCGTGCTCGTGGCCGGCGTCCTGCGGCTCGGGCGCGCCGTCACGTTCATCCCCTGGCCGGTGATCGAGGGGTTCACGCTCGGGATCGCCGTGATCATTTTCCTCCAGCAGGTGCCGGCTGCACTCGGCGTTCCGGCCACGGAGGGCGCGAACGCGGTCGTCGGTGCGATCGACGCGGTGCTCGGGGCATCCTGGCCGGAGGCGGCCTGGGCGCTCGCCGTCGTCGCGACGGTCGCCGCGATCATGCTCATCGCGCCGCGCATCCACCCGCTCGTGCCCGGGTCGATCGTCGCGATCGTCGTCGTCACGCTGGTGGTCGTGCTCATCGGGATCCCCGTCGCGACGATCGGGGCTCTGCCCAGCGGCCTCCCGGTGCCGACGCTTCCGGCCGTCGACCCCGCGACCCTCGCCGCGCTCGCGCTTCCCGCGGCCACGGTCGCCGCCCTCGCCGCGATCGAATCCCTGCTGTCGGCGCGGGTCGCCGCATCGATCTCCGACACGGGGCCGTACGACGCCGACCGGGAGCTCGTCGGCCAGGGGCTCGCCTCGATCGCGTCGGCGCTGTTCGGCGGAATGCCCGCCACGGGCGCGATCGCCCGGACGGCCGTGAACGTGCGGTCGGGCGCCCGGACGAGGCTCTCGGCGATCGTGCACGCCGTGCTGCTCGCCGCGATCGTCGCGGTCGGCGCATCCGTCGTGGCATCCATCCCGCTCGCGGCGCTCGCCGGCGTCCTCATGGTCACGGCCACGCGCATGATCTCGGTCGCGACCGTGCGCTCGGTCGTCGGGTCGACGCGGGCGGATGCGGTCGTGTTCGTCGCGACGGCCATCATCACGGTGAGCGTCGACCTCATCACGGCGGTGCTCGTCGGCATCGCGGTGGCGGCGTTCCTCGCGCTGCGCGCGCTCGCGCGTTCGAGCGGGGTGCACCGCGAGGAGCTTCCCGGGCCGGCCGAGGTCGGCGACGAGCGGGTCGCACTGTTCCGCCTCGAGGGCGCCCTCTTCTTCGGGGTGGCCGAGCGCATGCTCGAGCGCGTCGGTGCGATGCGCGACGTCGACGTCGTGATCATCCGGATGTCGCAGCTCCAGATCCTCGACGCGACGGGCGCGCAGGTCGTCACGGAACTGGTCCACGCCCTCGAGCGGCGCGGCGTGACCGTCCTGGTCAAGGGGATCCAGGACCGCCACCTCGACCTCGCGCGTCGCGTCGGCGTCATCGACTCGCTGCGGCACCGGAACCACCTCTTCGACGACCTCGGGGGCGCGGTCGCGCACGCGCGGAGCCACGTCCGCCGGGCGTCCGCCGCGATGTGACGATCGGGGCCGGCCCGACGTACGATCGAGGCACGCCGGCCGGGGCGCTCGGGAGGGAGCACCACTGGCCAGCTGGCATCCGATCCTCGCCGCCGACGAGCCCGAACCGGGGCGGTGGCGGCTGGTCGACTCGCTCGGCCGCGAGTACGGCCGGGTCGATATCGTGCGCCTCGACGGCGCCGTGCGATACCGCGCCGAGTTCGAGGGGCGACAGCTCGGATGGGGCACCACGTTGCGCGGTGCGTGCGAGCGCGTGCATCAGGCGTTCGTGCGCTCCCACGGCCCGGGCGAGTGGCAGGGCTACCCCGATTTCACGCGTGCCGAACCATGAGGATCCCCCTGTCACGGAGGTGAGCATCCGTCGACTGTTCGGATGACTTTCACAGGGAATGGGCACGACTCGTGGAGAAAGGGTGTGCAGACTGGCGACTTCGCCGCGGCGACCCCCCATTTCATGCACCGAGACGAGAACCGCGGCGCGCGAGGACAGCACCTCGAGCGCCGCCCACGAGATTCCATGCGCAACGAGAACAGTTCCCCCAGCACCACCCTGACCACCCCTGACGAGACCGTCGACGCCACGCGCGCCCGGGTCCGTCGCACCCGGCGCAACCGCCGGGCCGCCTGGATCGCCTCCGGCGCGGTCGTCGCCGTCGGCGCACTCGTCGGCTCCGGCTTCGCGGTCCAGTCGGCCGTGGCCGACCAGGAACGGCGCGTCGCGGAGACCGCCGCCATCGCCGAGGGCGCCGACCGCGGGATCGACCAGCTCGACGCCGCCGGCGGCCTGCTCGAGGCCCACGCCGTCAAGACGGCCGAGGACACGCTGAAGGCCGCCGACGCCACGATGGCGAAGGCGAAGGGCAAGGCGGATGCCACCGAGCTCGCCTCGTCGGTCGCGAGCCTCGAGCACTACAGCTACCTCGCGCCCGAGCGCGTGTTCGAGCTCGCGAGCCTCACGTCCGACAAGGCCGACCAGGTGACCGCCAAGGTCACGGAGTTCGACCGCAAGGCCGCCGAGAAGGCCGCTGCCGAGAAGGCGGCCGCCGAGAAGGCCGCCGCCGAGAAGGCCGCAGCGGAGGCCGCCGCCGCCGAGCAGGAGTCCGCTTCCGCCGCGCCGGCGTACCCGAGCGGCCCGGCGAACCCCAGCGGTGCGCAGGCGATCGCGCGCGACCTGATGGCCTCGATGTACGGCTGGGGCGGCGACCAGTTCGGCTGCCTCGTCGACCTCTGGAACAAGGAGTCGGGCTGGAACGTGTACGCGCAGAACCCGTCGAGCGGCGCGTACGGCATCCCGCAGGCGCTGCCCGGCTCGAAGATGTCGACGGCCGGCGCCGACTGGGCGACGAGCGCGTCGACCCAGATCACCTGGGGCCTCGGCTACATCGCCGGCCGCTACGGCACGCCGTGCGGCGCCTGGTCGCACTCGGTGTCGGTCGGCTGGTACTGACCCTCGGATCCGATCGGATCCCCGCTCACCCGGTGGTCGGCGGCGTCTCGAACGCCGACAGCCACCGGGTGAGCACCCCTTCGAGCACCGCTCGTTCGTCGGCGTCGATCGCCGCGAGCAGGCGGTGCTCGTTCGCCATGTGGGCGGTCATGACCTCGTCGATGAGCTCGCGGCCGCTCGGGGTCAACGCGATGACCCGGCCGCGGCCGTCGACCTCGCTCGTGCGTCGCGTGACCAGTCCGCGTGCGACCAGCCGGTCGACGCGCTTCGTGACGGCGCCGCTCGTCACCATCGTCGATGCGGCGAGGTCGCCCGGCGTCCGCTCGAAGGGCTCGCCCGCCCGACGGAGCGTGGCGATCACGTCGAACTCGCCCTCGGAGAGCCCGAACCGCTCGTAGACGGCGACCAGCTCGTCGGTCAGCGCATTCGCGAGTCGGTGCAGGCGGCCGATCACGCCCTGCGGCGAGACGTCGAGGTCGGGTCGTTCACGGCGCCACTCGCGCATGATGCGGGCGACCCGGTCGTCCGTGGCATCCGTCGTCATGTGCGGAAGTATATCTTCCACGGAAGCTATACTGTCTTCCATGGAAAATACATGGCGCTGGGTGCTCGTGACGGCGATCGCGCCCGTCGCGTGGGGGAGCACGTACTGGGTCACGCGGGAGTTCCTCCCGCCCGACGCCCCGCTGTGGGGCGCCGTGCTCCGCGCGATCCCGGCCGGGCTGCTGCTGCTCGCCATCCGACCGCGGCGCCCCCGAGGCGCGTGGTGGTGGCGGGCGGCCGTCCTCGGCGTCCTCAACGTCGGCGTGTTCTTCGCGCTCATCTACCTCGTCGCGCAACTGCTGCCGACCAGCCTGGCCTCGACGATCATGGCGACCTCGCCCGCCGCGATGATGCTGCTCGCCTGGCTGTTCGCCGGTGAGCGGCTGAGGCTCGTCCCGCTCCTCGGCGCGGGCCTCGGGATCGGCGGCGTCGCGCTCATGCTCGCGGGCGACGGCCCGGCCGCAGCGCCGCTCGGCATCGGCGCGTCGGTGCTCGCGATGCTCCTGTCCTCACTCGGGTACATCCTCGCCAAGCGCTGGCGCGAGGGCGCGGACGTCCTCTCGATCACGTCGTGGCAGCTGGTCGCAGGCGGTCTCCTCCTGCTGCCCGCCGCACTCGTGGTGGAGGGAGCGCCGCCTCCGGTGGATGGCCCGGGCCTCGCCGCCTTCGCCTACGTCAGCGTGATCGCGACCGCCGTCGCCCTCGCCGCCTGGTTCGCCGGGCTCTCCCGCCTGCCGGCCGGCACGGTGGGCCTCGTCGGGTTGCTCAACCCGGTCACCGGCGTCCTGCTCGGCGTGCTCGTCGCGGGGGAGCAGCTCGGCGGCCGGCAGCTCGCCGGCCTCGCCATCGTCCTCGTGGGGATCGTCCTCGGACAGCCGTTCGCGCATCGGTCGCTCGCCCGGGTCCGGCGGCGGCTCGGCGGACGCACGGTCGCCGACGGCACGGATCGGCGCATCCCGCGCGCGCGGCGGACCGAAGTCCGTGCGCCCCTGCCCGCCGACTGCTAACCTGCGGCCCAAGTGCCGCGCCCGGGCTCCGGCGGCGGCGGATCGGGGGGATCATGGCACTCGGGTGGTGGCGTCGGGAGCGCGCGTCGGCGTCCGAGGCGGAACCGCACCCCGACGACGCGGCGTCGACGGCACGGACCTCGGTCGCGTTGCCGCGCGCGGCCGTCATCCTGCTCGGCTTCGCGGGGGTGGTCGTCGTGATGTTCGGGCTGGCGGCCGCCCGATCGGTCGTCGCGCCGGCGTTCCTCGCGCTCGTACTGACGATCTGCGTCCATCCGGTGCGGATCGGGCTCGTGCGGCGCGGAGTGCCGGTCGGCCTCGCGACCGGCGCCGCGATCGTCGCTGTCTTCGCCCTCCTCGCCGGGTTCGTCGCCACACTGGTCTTCGCGCTGGCGCAGTTCACGACGCTGCTGCCCGAGTACGCCCCGCAGATCCAGGCGGCAGGGGCGAACCTCAGCGATGCGCTCGAGGGCCTCGGCATCGGCGCGCAGCAGGCGCAGACCATCGTCGACGGGCTCGAACCGTCGCGCATCATCGACGTCGTGGGCGCGGTGCTCGGCGGCGTCGCCGGCATCACGTTCTCGCTGGTCGTCATCCTCACCCTGCTCATCCTCATGGCGATGGACGGCACCTACGCGCCGGCGATCCTCGCGCAGCTGCGTCCTCGCCGTGCCGCGCTCGTCGACGCGCTCGTCCTCTACACGAGGAACGTCCGGCGCTACATGGTCGTCACGACCGGGCTGGGCGTCGCGCAGGGCGTGCTCAACTGGATCGCCCTGCTCATCCTCCAGGTACCCGGAGCCCTGCTCTGGGGCGTCCTGTCGTTCATCTGCAGCTTCATCCCGAACATCGGCTACTTCATCGCGATCGTGCCGCCCCTCGTGTTCGGATTCCTCTCCGGAGGCTGGCCCGTGTTCATCGCCGTGCTCCTCGTGTACGGCGTCGTGAACGCGGTGGTCCAATCGATCGTCCAGCCCAAGGTGGTCGGCGGCGCGGTGCGACTGAGCGAGACCATCACGTTCGTCTCGGTGCTGTTCTGGGCGCTCGTGATCGGGCCGGTGGGCGCGGTGCTGGCCGTCCCGCTCACGCTCCTCGTGCGCTCGATCCTCCTCGACGCCGATCCCACCCTCGCCTGGTGGCGGCCGGCGACCGGCGACGTCGAGGAGACGAAGGGGATCGCCGCGGAACTGTCGGCCAAGGCGCGCGCGCAGGCCAAGGCCGACCGCGCGGCACGCCCGCCACGGGGGCGGGCGGCCCGCGCGTCAAGGCCGTGATCGCCCGCGGTGCGCTCGCTAGCCTGACGGGATGAGCGAGCAGGCGGGGGAGACGACCACCGGAGGCGGATTCCGCGAACGGGTCACGCACATCGTGCAGTGGGTGCTCAGCACCAAGCCCGCCCGCGCCTTCCTCCTCTACCAGGAGCAGCACGGAGCGCTGCTCGCCGACAGCGTGACCTACCGGACGCTCTTCTCGGTCTTCGCAGGCACGTTCCTCGGGTTCGCCGTCGCGGGCATCTGGCTCGCCGGCAACCCCGACGCGATCGACGCGATCGTGGCCACCGTGAGCGGGGTCATCCCCGGCCTCATCGGCGAGGGCGCCGTGCTCGACCCGGACGCCCTGATCCAGCCCATCACGCTGAGCATCGCCGGATCGCTCGCGCTCATCGGCGTCGTCGGGGCGGCGATCGGCGCGATCCGCTCCCTCCGGATCGCGCTCCGCCAGCTCGCCGGGCGACCCGACGACGACAGCTTCTTCCTCTGGCAGCTGCTCCGCGACCTCGCGATCGCGATCGGCTTCGGCGGCCTCCTCGTGGCGGGCGCCGCCGTGACCGTGGTCGGCACCGGCGCACTGGATGCAGTGGTGGGCTGGCTCGGCCGCCCCTTCGGCGGGGTCCTGTTCGACACCGGGTCGCGCACGCTCTCGGTGCTCGTCGCGTTCGCGATCGACACGGTGGTCATCGCCGGGCTGTTCCGGTTGCTCGCCGGGCTCCGCCCGAGCGCCCGGGCGCTGTGGTCCGGGTCGCTGCTGGGCGGCGCCGGCCTGACGGTGCTCCAGCTGCTCTCGAGCCTCTTCGTCGGCGGAGCGACGAGCAATCCGCTGCTCGCCTCGTTCGGTTCGCTGATCGCGCTGCTGATCTGGCTCAACCTGTCGAGCCAGGTCGTGCTCATCGCCAGCGCCTACATCGTCACCGGCGTCGACGAGGAGCGCGACCGGGTCGCAGTGAGGTACGGCGCGACGTCGATGGCGCTGCGTCGCCTGAAGCGGGCCGAGCGACGGGCAGCGGATGCCGCGGCGGAGGTCGCCGCCGCCCGTGACGCGCTGCCCGGGGTCGCCGACCCGGCGGCGCGCGGACGGCGCTGACCGCACTCGCCCGGCCGGCCGGCCGGCGCCGGGGTTCGCCGTCGCACCGCGCTGGCGCCGCGCGCGAGGCGCGCGCCAGACTGGTCGCGTGCCGACCGTCCTCCAGCTCACCCGCTCCGTCGTCGCCCCGATCACCCGCACGCGGCTGTTCCGTGCGATCGCCCCGGTCCTCCTGCCGCCGATCGAAGCGGTGCTCGGCGCGCTGAGCGGCGGGCGGCTCCAGCTCGCCTCCCTGCTCGTGCCGTCGCTCGTCCTGCACACCGTGGGCGCGCGCACGGGCATGGCGCGGGACGTGCACCTCATGTACACGCCGGACGGACGCGGTCGGGCGATCGTCGCCGGGACGAGCTTCGCGCGGGACCGGCACCCGGGATGGACCTACAACCTCATGGCGGACCGCGACGCATCCATCACGGTCCGCGACCGGACGCTCCTGGTGCGCGCGAGCCTCATCCCGGCGACGGATCGGGACGCCGCGTGGGCCCGCATCGAGGCCCAATGGCCCGGATACCGCGGATACGAGCGGGACTCGGGGCGCACCGCGAGGCTGTTCCTGCTGCAGCCCGTCGCCGAGCTCGCGGGCCCGCGCGACCACGGCGAGGCCGCCGCCCGCCCCCTCGACGCGTCATCCGACCCGGATTAGGCTGCACCGCATGTGCCGGAACATCCGAACCCTCCACAACTTCGAGCCCGTCGCGACGAGCGACGAGGTCCGGGCCGCCGCACTCCAGTACGTCCGGAAGGTGAGCGGCTCGACGCATCCGTCGAAGGCCAACCAGGCGGCCTTCGACGAGGCGGTCGAGGAGATCGCGCACGTCACGCAGCACCTCCTCGACCACCTGGTGACCTCGGCGCCGCCGAAGGACCGCGAGGTCGAGGCCGCGAAGGCGCGCGCTCGCGCCGCGCAACGCTACGCCACGGCGAGCGCATGAGCGGGGGCGTCGGGGGCACGCGGTAGCTTCGCGTCATGGCCCGCGACGCGACGACCCTCGAGATCGACGGACCCGACGGCGTGCGCGCCGTGCGGGTCTCCAGCCCCGACCGGATGGTCTGGCCCGAGGAGGGGATCACGAAGCTCGAACTCGCCGAGTACTTCGTCGCCGTCGGCGAGGCGTTCGTCGCGGCGAACGGCGATCGCCCGGTCTCACTCGAGCGCTTCCGCGACGGCATCGGCGGCGAATCGTTCTTCTCGAAGAACCCGCCGAAGGGCGCGCCCGAGTGGATGCGCGACGTGACGGTGACCTATCCGAGCGGTCGCAGGCATCCGCAGCTCGTCATCGACGAACCCGCCGGCGCGGTCTGGGCCGCGCAGATGAACACGATCGTCTTCCACCCGTGGGCCTCGCGTGCCGGCGACCCCGACCTGCCCGACCAGCTGCGCGTCGACCTCGACCCGCAGCCCGGCACGGGATTCGCCGACGCGGTGCCGACCGCGTACGCCCTCCGCGACCTGCTCGAGGAGGTCGGGCTGACCGGGTTCGTCAAGACCTCGGGCAACCGGGGCATCCACGTCTTCGCGCCGATCGAGCCGGTGCACGAGTTCCTCGACGTGCGTCACGCGGTGATCGCCCTCGGGCGCGAACTCGAGCGACGGATGCCGGATCGCGTCACCACGGCGTGGTGGAAGGAGGAGCGCGGCGAGCGCATCTTCGTCGACTTCAACCAGGCCAACCGGGATCGGACGATGGCCGGCGCCTACAGTCCACGGGCCCTTCCCACCGCGGCGGTCTCGTGCCCGCTCGAGTGGGACGAGCTCGACGCCGCGGAGCCCGCGTCGTTCACCGTGCGGACGGTGCCCGCTCGGCTCGCCGAGCGAGGCGACCCCTGGGCGCACATGCACGACGCACCCGGTCGCATCGACACGCTGCTCGACTGGTGGCGGCGCGACCTCGACGACGGGCTCGGCGAGCTGCCGTTCCCGCCCGACTTCCCCAAGATGCCGGGGGAGCCCACGCGAGTGCAGCCGAGCCGCGCGCGCAAGCCCGGCGCCGACTGAGCTCAGACCTCGGTCGAGATCGCCCCGCGCGGGGGCGGCGGCGGGCCGTGCACCTCGCGGTGCAGCCGCTCCATCCGCGCGTCGAGCTCGGCGGCGGTCCGGGCGGCGTCGGTCAACTGGTCCAGCAGCTCATCGGGCACCCGGCGGTCGAACTTGTAGTAGATCTTGTGCTCGAGGCTCGCCCAGAAGTCCATCGCGATCGTGCGGATCTGCACCTCGACGGCGACCGGGTGCGCTCCCGTCGACAGGAAGACGGGGACCTCGACGATGAGGTGCAGGCTCTGGTACCCGTTGGCCTTCGGCTCGGCGATGTAGTCCTTGACCTTGATCACGCGCACGTCCTCCTGCGCGGTGAGGAGCTCGGCGATCCGGTACGCGTCGGACACGAAGCTGCAGGTCACGCGGACGCCCGCGATGTCGGTGATGGTCGCACGGATCGCGTCGAACGAGGGCTCGATGCCCTTGCGTCGCATCTTGTCGACGACGCTGTCGAGGCTCTTCAGGCGGCTCGAGATGTGCTCGATCGGGTTGTACGCGTGGGCCTGGCTGAACTCCTCGCGCAGGATCGAGAGCTTGGTGATCACCTCGTCCATGCCGAACTTGTAGCGCTGCATGAACCGTTCGGTCTCATCGCGGAGCGCCCGCATCTCGTCGAGGGTCCGCCCGTCGATCGTGTCGAGCGTGCGCTGCGCCCGGTCGGTCAGCATCGGCTGCGGGGCGGGTCGGGCTGGCGGGGTTCCGTCGAGCGGCGTCACGCGGGCCACGCTACGGTGCCAACCTCGGTGTTCCCTCTGCGGCGTCGTCGCATCGGCCGTGCATGCGGCCGCGTCGGCCGCCTCGCTCAGTCGACCGCGTCGAGGTAGCGCCAGCGGTCCTCGCGCAGGAATCGGCTCGTCTCGCGCTGCACGCCCCGCTCCGCCCCGTGCGCGTAGCGCGCGGCGAACTCCACGACGCCGTCGCGGTCAAGCGGACCGCCGCGTTCCGTGCGCACGATCTCGAGCGAGCGCCAGCGGACCTCCGGGTCGAGGTCCAACCGCTCGGGCCGGGTCGACGGATGCCATGTGGCGAGCAGGTACGCGGTGTCGCCGACCACGAAGGCGGTGTAGCGCGAGCGCATGAGCTGGACCGCGGTCGGTGCGGGCCGGCCTGCGAGCAGTGGACCGCAGCATTCGCCGTAGGTGCTCCCGCTCCCGCACCGGCAGCGGGCATCGTCGGTCGGCCTCGCGACGGCGCGTTCGGGCTCCATGCGCTCCAGTCTCACGCACTCGCGGTCATGGTCTGCCCAGCAGAAGTCGAGGTTTCGTTCAGGAATACCGTGCAGAGTAGGGCTTTCGTGCGCCCGGGCCGTCGGCTCGGGCCCGTCCATGCCCCCGCTCGGAGGGCCACCGACCCCCAGGATCCGAGCCACCCCATGCCTATGCAGACCTCCAACTCGATCACGCCTGCCCCCTCCCAGACCACCGAGACCACCGGGACCACCGGGACCGCCTCGTTCCGCACCGAGGCGGCGACCCGTCGCGCCGCTCGGCGCAACCGCATCGGCCGCCGGCGCCGCCTCGTCCTCGCCGGCGCGCTCGTCGCCGTCGGTGCCGTGGCAGCAACCGGTCTCTCCGTCAACTCGTCGCTCGCCGCGCAGCGCGTCGCGGAGACGAGCGCGCTCACCGCGTCCACCGGCCTCGCCGCCGAGCAGCTCGGAGCCTACGCCGGCGTCGCCGAGGCGAAGGTCCACGCCGAGGCGCAGGACACGCTGACCCTCGCCGAGGACACGCTCTCGAGCGTCGAGGGCAAGATCGACGCCGATCCGCTCGCGTCATCGGTCGCCACCCTCGGCGACTACGAGGCGCTGCCGCTCGACGAGGTCCGCGACCTCACGATCTCGACCCGCGCCGAGATCCGCAAGGCGGAGGAGGCCGCGACGGCGCACGACCGCGAGGTCGCCGAGCGCGAGGCCGCCGACGCGCTCGCCCGGGCGAACACGCCGGACGGCGCCAAGCAGACCGCCCGCGCGATGGCCGCCTCCCAGTACGGCTGGGGCGAGGCCGAGTTCCAGTGCCTCGTGCAGCTCTGGACCAAGGAGTCCGGCTGGAACTACCAGGCCGTGAACGCCTCGAGCGGCGCCTACGGCATCGTGCAGGCCTGGCCCGCCGAGAAGCTTGCGACGGCCGGCGCCGACTGGCGCACCAACGCGGCGACCCAGATCAAGTGGGGCCTCGATTACATCGCGCGCGGCTACGGCAGCCCGTGCGCCGCGTGGGGTCACTCGCAGTCCGTCAACTGGTACTGAGCGGCTGCGTCGCCCGTGAGCCGTCGATCCGACCGGATCGGCGGCTCACGCCGTCCGCGGGTCCAGCAGCGTCCGCCGACTCGGGTGCCGGTCGAACCACTGCTCCACGTACCAGCAGCTCGGCACGATCCGCAGCCTCGAGCGGGCCTCGACGTCGTCGACCGCGAATCCGACGAGTTCGGACGCGAGGCCGCAGCCGCGGTAAGGCGGATTCGTGAACGTCCGCACGAACGCGACGGTGCCGTCGAGTTCGCGGTAGTCCAGCGCGCTGGCGACCTGCCCGTCGATGCGGAGCACGTACCGCCGGTGGTCGTGTTCGTGAACGAGTTCCTTCACCCGTCCAAGGCTACGCCCGGGCGGGCGCATCGCCGATCAACGACCTCGGAGACGGTCGAGATCGCGTCGCTCGCGCTTGGTCGGCCGTCCGGCGCCGCGGTCGCGCAGCGGGACGGATGCCACGGCCTCCCGCGGTGGCGGTGCGGGGGTCCGGTCGTCGGCCGCCGCCGCCGCGAGCTCGGCCGAGACGCGCTTCACGATCGGGCGGCGGACGATGAGGATCCGGTCGAAACCGTGCAGGCGCACGCGCACCTCGTCGCCGGGCCGGACCGGCTGCGCCGCCTTCGCCCGATCACCGTTCACCCGCACGTGGCCGGCCCGGCACGCCGCCGTCGCGGCCGAGCGCGTCTTGCACACCCGGACCGCCCACAGCCACGCGTCCACGCGCGCCGCATCGAGCTCCGCCATCCCCCCAGCCTAGGACCGCCGACGGGCACCGGCTCCGCCGCTCAGCGGACGAGGGCCCACCAGATCATCAGCATCGTGACGAGGAATCCCACGACGTAGTTGATGAGGATGAAGTGCCGCCAGCCACGGTTCGACGCCCCGGACCCGGCATCCGTCACCGACCGGTAGGGCCAGGCCGCCCACAGGTAGGGCAGCACCAGCACGGCGGCCAGCGGCCCGGGCCATTCGGTGGCGAGCATCAGGAGTCCCGCCGCAGCCCACAGGCCGAGGGCGATCCGCACCGTCGCGGCCGCGCCGAACGCGGTCGCGATCGATGCGATGCCCGCCTCGCGGTCGGGCACGACGTCCTGCACGGCGCCGAACGCGTGGCTCGCCATCCCCCAGAAGAAGAACGCCACGAGCAGCGCGATGAGCGGCCAGGTGAAGTCCGCTCCCGCGACCGCCAGGCCGTAGACCGCCGGGCTCGCGAAGTGCGTGCTCGAGGTGACCGAGTCGAGCACCGGACGCTCCTTGAAGCGGAGCCCCGGCACCGAGTAGGCGAAGACCGCGAACAGGCTGACGGCGAGCACGACCCACGACCACGGCTCCTCCGTGCCGCCGAGCCAGAGCATGACCGCCGCGAGCGGCGCAGCGGTCGCGATGCCCGCCCACACCACGGTGCGATGGAGGCTCGGGTCGAGAAGGGCGCCCTCGGCGCCGCCCTTCCTCGGGTTCCGCAGGTCGGACTCATAGTCGAAGACGTCGTTCACGCCGTACATCAGGAGGTTGTACGGCACGAGGAAGAACAGCGTGCCCACCACGAGCAGCGCGTCGACGCGTCCGGTCGTGAGCACGTACGCGGCCGCGAACGGGAACGCGGTGTTGATCCAGCTGATCGGCCTCGAGGAGATCAGGACCTGCCCGGCCCGGTGCCCGAGGCCGCCACGGGTCTGCGCCGCGCTCATCCGTCGACCGCCTCGGCGCGGTCCCCACGTGCCCGCGTCGTCAGGCTCCAGACCGCGGGCAGGAGCAGCACGCCGGCGAGCGGGTACAGGAAGTCCTCGACGGGGGCGAGCCCGACGGCCAGGCCCGATCGGTGCGCGTCGTCGTACGCGACGATGCCCGTCCCGACGATGAGCGAGTCGAACACCGCCGTGAGGAGGAGGAGCACGGCCGCCGCGACCGCGGTGGCGATGGCCCGCCGCCGGAGCGCCGTGCGTGGACGCGGGCGTGCGACCCACGCGGCGATCGCGGCGACGGCGAGGAACGGGAGGCTGATCAGGAAGTACGTCATCGGAGGTCCTCCCGTTCGGCGGCGGCCGCGCGTCGGCCGCGGACCGCGAGGATGCGTTCGCCGCCGAGCACCAGCACGAGCGTGAGGTAGCAGAGGAAGGCGAGGAAGACCGGCTCCTCGAGCGGGAGCTCGGGCGCGAGCTCGATCCCGGTCACGATCCCCGAGGTGCCCCGGAAGAAGACGCCCGTGACGATCCCCGCGGCGTCCCACACCAGGAAGAACGCGACGCCCACCACGACGGTGACCGCGGCGGCGAGCGGCGCGCGCCAGAACACGAGGCGCCACCGGGCGTCGATGAGCGCGATGCATCCGATGACGACGATCAGGCCGGCGAGGTAGGCGAACGCCGTCATGCGACGGTCGTGCTCGGGTCGGCGGACTCGTACGCCTCGCGGCCCTCGGGCTCCGCGATGGGCCCGGCCGACCGGTCGCCGCGGACCCGCTTCAGCACGTTCTCGGCACTGATCAGGCACATCGGCAGGCCGATGCCCGGAACGGACGACCCGCCGGCGTAGTACAGCCCGTCCACGCGCCGCGACCGGTTCGTCCCGCGGAGGACGGCCGACTGCCGGAGCGTGTGCGCGGGTCCGAGCGCGCCCCCCTGCCACGAGTTCAGGTCGGCCGCGAAGTCCGAGGGTCCCACGGTGCGGCGCACCACGATGCGCTCGTCCAGGTCGTCGAGGCCCGAGACCTCGGCGATCCGGCGGATGGCGCGGTCCGCGGTCTCCTCGACCAGCCGGTCGCCCGTGCCGTCCTCCCCGCCGCGCCCGATCGCGGTGTCGGCCGGCACCGGCACCAGGACGAACAGGTTGGTGTCGCCCGCCGGCGCCACCGAGGCATCCGTCGCGCTCGGCGAGCACACGTAGAACGAGGCCGGGTCCGGCACGTGGGGGTCGGATCCGAAGATCGCGCCGAAGTTGGCGTGCCAGTCCTCGGTGAAGAAGAGCGTGTGGTGGAGGAGCCCGGGAACCTGTCCGCGGACGCCGAGCATGGCGAGCACCGCGCCGGGGCCGGGGTTGCGCCGACGCCACCAGGCCTCCGGGTAGGTCTGCGCGTGCCGGGGGAGCAGCTCTGTCTCGGTGTGGTGCAGGTCGGCCGCCGAGACGATGCGGTGCGCCGGAGCGACGACGCTGCGGCCCGATGCCGATCGGAAGCGTGCGCCCGCCACCGCGGGCCGGGCACCGCCCGACGAGAGTTCGATCGACTCGACGCGGGCTCCGGTGACGATGTCGACGCCGGCCGCGACGGCGATCGCGGCGATGCGATCGATGAGCTCGGCGAACCCGCCGCGCGGGTAGAACACGCCCTGCTCGAGGTCCATGTGGCTCATCAGGTGGTAGAGCGCCGGCGTCGCATCGGGCGACGAGCCCAGGAACACCGCCGGATAGCCGAGCACCTGCCGCAGGCGGCGGTCGTGCACGGCACGGGCCGTGAACCGCTCGAGCGTGGTCGAGAGGAGCGTCGCGAAGCGGCCGGACTCGCGAAGCACCTCACGGGAGAGGAGGGCCCGCGGATCGTCGAAGTTGGTGTACAGGAAGCGTCGTCGGGCGATGTCGTACGCGGATGCCGCCGAGTCGAGGTAGCGCTCGAGCGCGGCGCCCGCTCCCGGCTCGACGGACTCGAACAGCGCGACGTTCGCGGCGCGGGTCGGCTGCACGTCGAGCGGTTCGTCGTGGCCGTCGGCCCACACGCGATAGCCGGGATCGAGCTGCACGAGGTCGAGCTCGGCGGCGGCGCTCGTCCCGAACAGGCGGAAGAAGTGGTCGAACACCTCCGGCATCAGGTACCACGACGGGCCGGTGTCGAAACGGAAGCCGCGGCTCGACCAGCTCCCCGCACGGCCGCCGAGCTCGTCACGCGCCTCCAGGAGCGTGACGCGGTGGCCGTCCCGGGCGAGGAGCGCCGAGGCGGCGAGGCCCGCGATCCCGCCGCCGATCACCACGATCCGCTCGGATTCCCCGATCATCGTCGACTCCCTCCGGTGGTGAGCGCCGAACGCACGGCGATCGCGAACTTCTCGCCGTCCGGGACGCGGATCCGCGTCGCGATGATCTCGGCGGCGGGCGTGGCGCGGCATCGGGCGGACAGGCTCGCGAAGAGGCCGTGCGCAGCGGCGACCGCGTTGCGTGCGCGCCTCGGCAGCTCGGGGAGCGCCTCCTCGGCGATGGCGAGGTCGCGGTCGATGTCGTCGAGGATCGCCGCCTTGTCGGCCTCGGTGAAGGCGTCCGGGTCGACGCCGGGGAAGTAGTTCCGGCCGAGGGTGCGCCAGTCGACGGCGAGGTCGCGGAGGAAGTTGATCTTCTGGAACGCGGCGCCGAGGTGGATCGCGCCCCGCTCGAGTCGCGCCCGCCGACCGGGATCGACCGCCTCGGCGTCGTCGTCCGCGTCGGTCGCGAGGAACGTGGCCAGGCACATCAGGCCGACCACTTCGGCGGACCCGTGGATGTACGGACCGATCTCCTCCGGCGCGAAGGGGGCCGAATCGAGGTCGCGCCGCATGGAGGCGAAGAAGGGCCGGGTGAGCTCGGTCCCGAACCCGGTCTCCCGGGCGACCCCTGCGAACGCGTGCACCACGAGGTTCGCGGAGTACCCGGACGCGATCGCCCGCTCCGTCTCCGCCTCGAGCCCGTCCAGGACCTCCAGCTGCTCGTCGAGGGTGAGCCCGGCCTCGGCCGCGGCGCCGTCCACGATCTCGTCGGCGACCCGCACGAGGGCGTACACCGACCTGATCCGGCGGCGGGACTCGGCCTCGAGGAGCCGGGCGGCCGCACCGAACGAGGTCGAGTAGCGGGCGATGACCGTCGCCGAGCTCGCCTCGGCGGCATCCGCGTAGCGCTCGAGGAGGGTCCGGTCGTGCCGCCGGCTCATCGCACCCGCTCCGTCGCACGCTGCGCGAACTCGCCGAGCTCGGCGCGGAGCGCCGGCGGGAGTTCCGCGGCGTCGAGCTCGTATCGTGCGAGCGTCACGTGCTCGTGCGCGAGCGCCAGGGCCGCGTCGAGCGCGCCGCACGCGCGGAGCTCCTCGCGCAGCCCTTCCGCGGATGCGTCGTCGAGCGTCGGGTCGCCCAGCCGGTCCCGGATGGCGGGCCACGACGACGTGGTCGCCGCGTGCGCGATGAGCGCCGTCCGCTTGCCCTCGCGGAGATCGGCGGATGCCGACTTCCCCGTGACCACGGGATCGCCGAAGACCCCAAGCACGTCGTCGACGATCTGGAACGCGACACCGGCGAGCCGACCGAAGCGGCAGAGCGCGGCCACCGCGGCCTCCGGCGCGCCCGCGAGCACGGCGCCGGCCGCGAGCGGCGCCTCGAACGAGTAGACCGCGGTCTTCTGCTCGAGCGTCGCGAGCACGCCCTCGAGCGCGGGCGTGGTCCCGTCGAGCGTCGAGACGACGTCGGCGAGTTCGCCTGCGGCAGAGACGAACACCGCACGGTCGAGGATGTCGAGCAGCGATTCGCGGCACGCCCGATCGACGGGCAGCATCGCGAGCTCGCGATGGGCGCGGCTGAGGGCGAGGTCGCCGGCGAGCACGGCGGCGGTCGCCGCCCAGACCTCGCCGGTCCGCGCATCTCCGCCGTGCGCCGCTGCGCGTGCCGCGAACCGGCCCGCCACGTTCGGCGCGCCCCGCCGGACGGTGTCGCGATCGATCAGGTCGTCGTGGATGAGGAACGCCGTGTGGAGGAGCTCGAACGCGAGGGCGACGCGCGTGACGAGCGCGCGCTCCGACCCACCGAAGCCGCGGTACGCGGCCCACACCAGGCGCGGACGCACGCGCTTCCCGCCGGAGCTCTGCTGCTCGATCGACTCCCAGAGCGCGGTGTAGTGGCTTCCGTACGCGCCCGCCCGATCCCGCGCGTCGGCGAAGAACCGGCGCAGTTCCTCGTCGATCGCGGAGTCGAGCAGTTCAGGCACGGAACAGCTCCAGTTCCTTCGCCTGCAGCACGAGCCAGGGGCTGAACGCCCACGGCGCCGCACCGACGGCGGTGGCGAGCGCCCGCGGGTCCACCCAGCGGTACTCGGCGACCTCGCGCGGGTTCGGGTCGGGCTCACCCGCCGCGGTCGCCAGGTAGACCGGGCAGACCTCGTTCTCGACGATCCCGTTGGCGTCCGTCGCGCGGTAGCGGAACAGCGGGAGTGCCAGCTCGACGGTGTCGAGCTCGAGCCCGAGCTCGAAGTCGGCGCGTCGTCGGACGGCGTGGATCAGCGGCTCGGCCGGCTTCGGGTGGCCGCAGAACGAGTTCGTCCAGACGCCGGCCCAGGTCTGCTTGGTCACGGCGCGTCGGGTGACCAGCACCTCGCCGATCGGATTGACGATGTGGCACGAGAACGCGAGGTGCAGGGCCGTGTCCGGCCCGTGCGCCGCGCTCTTCGGAGCCCGGCCGATGGGCGTGCCCGACTCGTCGAGCAGGACCACCTCGTCCTCGACGGTCTCGGTCGTGTGGTTCATGGTGGCCTCCTAGTCCGGCGGGCGATGCGACGAACCGGGTTCGTGTCCCCGAAGCTAGCAGCGGCTCCGAGCCCGACGGAACAACCGAAAGTTGGACCGCGCCGATCGCGGCGCTCGACGGATGCCGCGCACGGACATCGTGCGTCATGCTGGACGGGTGACGGGCGAGAGCGGGGACGGCTGGGCGGAGGGACCCGACGGCCTCCGGTACTGGGGGCGGTACGGGGCTGCCGGGCTGCTGCTCGTCGAGCCGGGCGGGGCGGTGCTCCTGCAGCATCGCGCGACCTGGAGTCACTTCGGCGGCACGTGGGGGATCCCCGGTGGGGCGCGCCATCGCGGCGAGTCCGCGCTCGATGCCGCCGTGCGCGAGGCGACCGAGGAGACCGGGATGCCTCCGGGCGTCGTCACCGCACGATTCGAGAGCGTCCTCGACCTCGGCTTCTGGTCGTACACGACCGTCGTGGCGGATGCGGCGCGACGATTCGAGCCGCGCCTGGCCGACCCGGAGAGCATCGCCCTGCGGTGGACGCCGATCATCGCGGTCGACGGCCTGCCGTTGCATCCGCGATTCGCCGAGGCCTGGCCGGCGTTGCGCGACCGGCTCCGCGATCCCGCCGCTCGATAGGATCGGAGCGTGGCCGAGAAGAGCACGGGGGTGTCGGATCGGATCTGGACGCTGCCCAACGTCCTGAGCATGCTCAGGCTCCTGCTCGTGCCGGTCTTCCTCGTCCTCGTCGTCCTCGGCGAGTACGTCCCGGCACTCGTGGTGCTCATCGTCGCGAGCCTCAGCGACCTGCTCGACGGGTACCTCGCGCGCCGTCTTGGCCAGGTGACGCGTCTCGGGCAGCTGCTCGATCCCGCCGCCGATCGCCTCTACATCTTCGCCGCGCTCATCGGCCTGGCGGCCAACGACCTGGTGCCGTGGTGGATCGTCGTGGTCATCGTGGCCCGCGACCTGTTCCTCGTGGTGCTCGGCGTCGTGCTCGCGAACCACGGGTACGGCCCGCTCCCGGTCCACCAGCTCGGCAAGGCGGCGACCTTCGCGCTCTTCACCGGGCTGCCGATCATCATGCTCGGGCTGGCGTTCCCCGTCCTCCAGCCGGTGAGCGAGCCGTTCGGGTGGGCGGTCACGATCTGGGGCGCCTTCCTGTACTGGTGGGCGGGCGTCATCTACGCGATCGAGACCGCGCGTGTCGTGCGCGAGACGCGGGTGTCCGGGCCACCGGCATCCGATACGCTTGAGCCGGGAGGTTAGCGGTGGCGGATTCCGACATGACCCAGACCGGCGCGAACGGCGAGGAGCGCGAGCCGTCGACTGAGACGTCGGCGCATCGCGTCGGCCAGCCGAACGACACCACGATGGGGTTCAGCCGCGAGGCCGCGGCGCAGTTGAGCGCGCTCGACGCCGACGTGAGCGCGGCCGAGCAGGAGGCGATCGCGGCGCTGCCGTCGGCGTCGGCCCTGCTCATCGTCCGCCGCGGACCGAACGTCGGCGCGCGATTCCTGCTCGACACCGAGGTCACCTCGGTCGGTCGGCACCCCGACGCCGACATCTTCCTCGACGACGTCACCGTGTCGCGCAAGCACGCCGAGTTCGTCCGCCACGGCACGGCGTTCGAGGTGCGCGACCTGAACTCGCTGAACGGCACCTACTTCGACGGCATCCGGATCGAGACGGCACTGCTCAGCGACGGCGCCGAGGTGCAGATCGGCAAGTACCGCCTCACGTTCTACGCATCGCGACACGACCTCGCGCCGACGGGCACCGGGTGAGCGAGGGCGCCGCGGCGCGGCGTCCGTCCCACGCCCCTCCGCTGCTCGGCATCGGCCAGGTCCTGGCGAGGCTCCAGCCGGAGTTCCCGGAACTGACCCCGTCGAAGCTGCGGTTCCTGGAGGAGCAGGGCCTCGTCACCCCGGCGCGGACGGCGGCGGGGTACCGCAAGTTCTCGCCGGCCGACATCGAGCGGATCACGGTCGTGCTCTCGATGCAGCGAGACCACTACCTTCCTCTCAAGGTGATCCGGGCGCACCTCGAGGAGATCGACGCCGGGCGCACGCCGGCCCTGCCCGGCGTCGTCGATGCGACGGCGTTCCGCGCGACCGCCGCCCGGTACTCCCGGGAGGACCTGATCCGGGAGACCGGCGCCGGTGCTGCGCTGCTCGACGACGCGATCAGCGCGTCGCTCATCCGCCCCGCCGAGGTCTACGGCCAGGAGACGAAGGACCTGCTCACCGCGCTGGCCGCGCTGAGGGCCAGCGGCATCGAGCCGCGTCACCTGCGCGGGCTCCGAGCGGCTGCGGAGCGCCAGACCGAACTCGTCGAACGTGCCATCGCGCCCGAGCGTCGTTCCGATCCCGCCGGCAGGGCTCGGAGCGCGGAGCGCGCCAGGGAGCTCGGGGACCGGCTCGCGGTCGTCCACGCCGCGGTGATCCGCGACCTCCTCGACCGTCGCTCGCACTGACCGGGCGACACGCCGTGACGTTCGGCCCGATGTCCTCGACTCCGATGGTCGGCGTGGGTAGCGTTGACTGCGCGCCGCCGCGGCGACGACGAGAGTAGAGGGGCGATCGGATGAGCGAGCTCGATCGGAGCGAGGGAACACGCTACGACCTCGGACTGCTCTTCACCGACGGACTGCCGGAGCACGACGACGGCACGGGCTACCGCGGCGCGGTCGCCGCACGGGCCGCGGGCATCAGCTACCGACAGCTCGATTACTGGGCCCGCACCCAGCTCGTCGAGCCGACGGTGCGGGGCGCGGCCGGCTCCGGGTCGCAGCGGCTCTACGGGTTCCGCGACATCCTCGTGCTCAAGCTGGTGAAGCGGCTGCTCGACACGGGCATCTCCCTCCAGCAGATCCGCGTCGCGGTGACCCAGCTCCGCGAGGCGGGCATCGACGACCTCGCCCAGACGACGCTCATGAGCGATGGCGCGAGCGTGTACCTGTGCACCTCCGACGACGAGGTCATCGACCTCGTCAATCGCGGGCAGGGCGTCTTCGGCATCGCCGTGGGCAAGGTCCTGCGGGAGGTCGAGTCCACGCTCGTCGAACTCGACACGCAGCGGGTCGACCAGGTGGACGAACTCGCCGCGCGTCGCGAGCGGGCATCGCGCAGGATCTCCTGACCCGAGCCGTCCGAGATTCCGACGCCTCGGGTCGGGATTCGCGCACCGCGGATTCGCGTAACCGCCGTCGGACGGCGCACTGGATGACGCCGTGTGACGCGGCCGATCCGCGGGTCAACGCTGGGGCGCGTCGAGCTCCATCTGGGCGGCGCCCGCCTGGCCGTAGTCGCCGATGCGCGCAGCACGCAGCACGCGATCCAGCAGCTGGTCGAAGTGGCTCGACATCTCCTCGGCGCTCTCGCCCGGCCACATGTGCAGCGGCTTCGCCGCACCCTGCGCCTGCTGCAGCGAGGTGCGCTCCGGCAACTGCGGGCTGAGGACGAGCGGACCGAACATGTCGCGCAGCTCCTTGATGCGGAACTGGTGCTCGAGCGACTGCACGCGCGCACGGTTCACGATGATGCCGAGCGGCTGCAGGCGGGGGGAGAGCCCTCGCCGGATCTCCTCGATGGCGCGGAGCGCGCGATCTGCGGCCGCGACCGAGAACAGGCCCGGCTCGGTCACGACCGCGACGCGGTCGCTCGCGGCCCAGGCCGTGCGGGTCAGGGCGTTGAGGGACGGCGCGCAGTCGATGAGGACCAGCTCGTAGTCGGACTCGACGTTGGCGAGCGCCTCCTCGAGCTTCCAGATGTCGCGGATCGACGGGTGCGGCCCGTCGTAGTTGATCGCGGACGGGCTCCCGATCATGACGTCGATGGTCGATTGCGGGTTCGACCGGGTCCAGCCGCTCGGAGCGATCGCCGAGCGGACGATCTTCTCCTTCGGCGATGCGAGGACGTCTGCGACGTTGAGGTGGCCGGACACCTGGATGTCCATGCCGGTCGAGACGTCGGACTGCGGGTCCAGGTCGACCACCAGTGTTCGCACGCCTCGCGCGAAGGCGGCCGACGCCAGCCCGAGGGTGACGGTGGTCTTGCCGACCCCGCCCTTCAGGGAACTGACCGAGAGAACGTGCACGAGCGAATACGTTACCGTTACTCGCACGGCGATACCTAAATGTTCGCTGTGCGGAAGACCCCCATCCGAAAGGCCTGCATGTTCTCGAAGATCCTGGTCGCCAATCGCGGTGAAATCGCCATTCGCGCATTCCGAGCCGCCGTCGAACTCGGTGCGAAGACCGTCGCCGTGTTCCCGTACGAGGACCGCAACTCGCTGCACAGGCTGAAGGCGGACGAGGCGTACCAGATCGGCGAGCAGGGGCATCCGGTCCGCGCCTACCTCGACGTCTCGGAGATCATCCGCGTCGCGAAGGAATCCGGCGCCGACGCGATCTACCCGGGGTACGGATTCCTCTCCGAGAATCCGGAACTGGCACAGGCGGCGGCCGACGCCGGCATCACGTTCATCGGCCCGCCGACGCGCGTGCTCGAGATGGCGGGCAACAAGGTCACGGCGAAGCAGCAGGCGATCGCCGCGGGCGTGCCGGTGCTGAAGTCGACCGAGCCGTCGACCGACGTCGAGGCGCTCCTCGCGCAGGCCGACGAGATCGGCTTCCCGATCTTCGCGAAGGCCGTCGCGGGCGGCGGCGGCCGCGGGATGCGCCGCGTCGACAAGCGGGAGGACCTGCGCCGTTCCCTCGAGGAGGCGATGCGCGAGGCCGACAGCGCCTTCGGCGACCCCACCATGTTCCTCGAGCAGGCCGTCCTCCGTCCACGCCACATCGAGGTGCAGGTGCTGGCGGATGCCACGGGCGAGACCGTGCACCTCTTCGAGCGCGACTGCTCGGTGCAGCGGCGCCACCAGAAGGTCGTGGAGATCGCGCCGGCCCCGAACCTGTCGGACGACGTCCGGGAGTCCCTCTACCGCGACGCGGTCGCCTTCGCGAAGTCGATCGGCTACGTCAACGCCGGCACGGTCGAGTTCCTGCTGGACACGGCCGGCGAGCGCGCCGGTCAGCACGTCTTCATCGAGATGAACCCGCGCATCCAGGTCGAGCACACCGTGACCGAGGAGGTCACGGACGTCGACCTCGTCGTGGCGCAGATGCGCATCGCGGCAGGGGAGGCCCTTGAGGACCTCGGCCTGACCCAGGACCGCATCCACCTGCGCGGCGCGGCGCTGCAGTGCCGCATCACGACCGAGGACCCGACCGCGAACTTCCGCCCCGACACGGGGAAGATCACGACGTACCGCTCGCCGGGCGGAGCGGGTATCCGGCTCGACGGCGGCACGGTCAACCCGGGCGCGCAGATCAGTCCGCACTTCGACTCCATGCTGGCCAAGCTCATCTGCCGTGGCCGCGACTACCAGCAGGCGGTCACGCGCACGAAGCGCGCCCTCGCCGAGTTCCGCATCCGCGGCGTGTCCACCAACATCCCGTTCCTCCAGGCGGTCATGGACGACCCGCACTTCATGAGCGGCGACCTCAGCACCTCCTTCATCGACGAGCGGCCGCAGCTCGTGCGCGGCCGCGTCTCGAAGGACCGCGGCACGAAGATCCTGAACTGGCTGGCCGACGTCACGGTCAACCAGCCGAACGGCCCGGCGCCGACGACCGTGTCGCCCGCCGAGAAGCTGCCCGAGATCGACCTGACGGCGCCCGCTCCGGCCGGTTCGCGCCAGCGCCTGCTCGAGCTGGGACCGACCGGCTTCGCGGCGGCGCTCCGCGCCCAGACGCCGCTCGCCGTCACCGAGACGACCTTCCGCGACGCGCACCAGTCGCTCCTCGCGACGCGCGTCCGCACGAAGGACCTCGTCGCGGTCGCCCCCTACGTCTCCCGCATGACGCCGCAGCTGCTCTCGGTCGAGGCCTGGGGCGGCGCGACGTACGATGTCGCGCTGCGCTTCCTCGGGGAGGACCCGTGGGAGCGGCTCGGCGCGCTGCGCGAGGCGCTGCCGAACATCAACATCCAGATGCTGCTGCGCGGCCGCAACACCGTCGGCTACACGCCGTACCCGACCGAGGTCACGGACGCGTTCGTGCAGGAGGCCGCGACGACGGGCGTCGACATCTTCCGCATCTTCGACGCGTTGAACGACGTCGCCCAGATGCGTCCGGCGATCGAGGCCGTCCTGGCCACGGGGACCGCGATCGCCGAGGTCGCGGTCTGCTACACCGGCGACCTGCTCGATCCGCGCGAGGACCTCTACACGCTCGACTACTACCTCCGTCTCGCCGACGAGATCGTCGCGGCCGGTGCCCACGTGCTCGCGATCAAGGACATGGCGGGCCTGCTCCGCCCGGCTGCGGCCGAGAAGCTCGTCGCTGCCCTCCGCGAACGATTCGACCTGCCCGTGCACCTGCACACGCACGACACCGCGGGCGGTCAGCTCGCGACCCTGCTCGCGGCCAGCCGGGCCGGGGTCGACGCGGTCGACGTCGCCAGCGCGCCCATGGCGGGGACCACGAGCCAGCCCTCGGCGTCGGCGCTCGTCGCCTCGCTCGCCCACACGGACCGCGACACCGGCATCCCGCTCGACGCGGTGTCCGATCTCGAGCCGTACTGGGAGGCCGTCCGGCGGATCTACCGTCCGTTCGAGTCGGGCCTGCCGGGCCCGACCGGCCGCGTGTACCACCACGAGATCCCCGGCGGCCAGCTGTCGAACCTCCGCCAGCAGGCCATCGCCCTGGGGCTCGCCGACGACTTCGAGCTCATCGAGGACATGTACGCCGCGGCGAACGAGATCCTGGGTCGCGTGCCGAAGGTGACGCCGTCGTCGAAGGTCGTCGGCGACCTCGCGCTGCACCTCGCGGCCGTCAAGGCCGACCCGGCGGACTTCGCGGCGAACCCCGAGAAGTACGACGTGCCCGACTCGGTCATCGGCTTCATGGCCGGCGAACTCGGCGACCTGCCGGGCGGCTGGCCGGAGCCGTTCCGCACGAAGGTGCTCGCGGGGCGCGACGTCCGCGTCGGGGTCGCTGAGCTCACCCACGCGCAGCGTCGCGGGCTCGCCGAGCCCGGGGTCGAGCGGCAGGCGCTGCTCAACTCGCTGCTGTTCCCCGCGCCGACGCGCCAGTTCGAGCAGATCCGCGAGCTGTTCGGCGACCTGTCGGTCGTCGACACCGCGGACTACCTCTACGGACTGCGGCCCGGCTCCGAGCACGTCGTGGAGATCGACCGGGGCGTCCGCCTCTACGCCGGTCTCGAGGCGATCGGCGAGGCGGACGACAAGGGCATGCGCACCGTCATGACGATCCTGAACGGCCAGCTCCGGCCGGTCTTCGTCCGAGACCGCAGCATCACCGTCGAGTCCCGGGCGGCCGAGAAGGCGGATGCCTCGCAGCCGGGTCACATCGCGGCGCCGTTCTCCGGCGTGGTGACCCTGCAGGTCGAGACCGGTGCCGAGATCGAGGCGGGCCAGGCCGTGGCATCCATCGAGGCGATGAAGATGGAGGCCGCGATCACGTCGCCGGTCGCCGGTGTCGTCGAGCGGGTCGCCATCCCGAAGACCCAGCAGGTGGAGGCGGGTGATCTGCTCGTCGTCGTACGCCCGGGTTAGACTCGGGACTGTTCCGCACTGATGAGGAGGGGAATCGGTGGCAGAGCACGATGACGATACGAACCGCGGCACCCGCCGCCCCGTCTCCCGGACCACCGCCGACCGTGCGCGGTCGGGCGGTGCGCACGCGGCCGACGACGTCGACGTCCACGTCGACCTTCCACCGGCTCCGGCTCGGGTCATGCCCGACGACGAGGTGGCCGTTGCGATCGACGACGTCGCCGTCGACCCGGGCGACCTGACGGCGGTGACGACGGGAACGACCTCCGTCGACGTGGTGCCCGCCCTGGCGGGAGCCGCCTACCGTTCCGCCGGTCGACACGACGCGTCGCCGTACGGCGCGCTCCTCGCGGCCGACGGTGCACGGCTGCGTCGTGAGCGGGTCACGACCGACACCGGCTCGCACGTCGCGATCGTCGCGGACGGCGAGTCGGCGGTCGTCCCGGCCGAGGTGCCGGAGACGGCGGAGTCGCTGACGGCGGACCGCCTGATCGACGTCAACCGCACCACGCGACCGGCCCCCCAGGGCGGCATGAACCGGCTCCTCTACGAGGCCACCTTCCACCTGGTCAACCTCGGGGACTCGGCGAAGGTCCGAGCCCACAAGGAGATGAGCGAGCGCATCCGTCGCCGGTTCGAGGGCGGGGCGCGCTTCGTCCCGGTCCTCACGCGCAAGGGCGGCGTCGGCAAGACGACCGTGACCGCGCTCCTCGGCATGGCCCTCGCGGACGCGCGCGACGATCGGATCATCGCGATCGATGCGAACCCGGATCGGGGCACGCTGGCGGAACGGGTCGATCGGCAGACGAGGGAGACGGTGCGCGACGTCGTCGCGAAGGCATCGTCGATCGGCGGCTACACCGACTTCTCGAGGTTCGTCTCGCGCGATGGGACGCGACTCGACATCCTCGCTTCCGACACCGATCCCACGCTGTCCGAGGCGTTCGACGACAACGACTACAACGTCGTCGCCGGGCTCGCGGCACGCTACTACTCGCTCGTGCTCACCGACTGCGGCACGGGCATCGTCCACTCGGTGATGCGGGCCACGCTGCAGCGGGCCGACTCGATCGTGATCGTCTCGGGCGGCAGCGTCGACGAGGCGCGACTCGCCAGCGAGACGCTCACCTGGCTCGAGGCGAACGGGTACGGCGAGCTCGTGCGCAACGCCGTCGTCGCGATCAACCTGGCCACGCAGGGCACGCATCTCGTCAAGGTCGACGAGATCGAGGCCCACTTCCAGTCTCGCGTGCGCGAGATCGTGCGGATCCCGTACGACCCGCAGCTCGCAGCGGGGTCGGTGGTGAACTGGAGCGACCTGCGTCCGGTGACCCAGCACTCGGCCCGCGAACTCGCCGCCCTCGTGGTGGAAGGCCTGCCCGTCGAACGCGGGCACTGAACACGGAGCACCATTGCCGGAACGTCCCATTCGCCTGTTCGGCGATCCCGTCCTGAAGACCGTCTCGAGCCCCGTCGACCTCGTCGACGACCGCGTCCGATCCCTCGTCGAAGACCTCGTCGACAGCGTCCGGCTACCCGGGCGCGCGGGCGTCGCGGCCCCCCAGATCGGCGTGAACCTCCGTGTGTTCAGCTACAACGTCGACGGCGAGATCGGCTACATCATCAACCCGGTCCTCGTCGAGGTCACGGGCGATCCGGAGCTCGTCGACGAGGGCTGCCTCTCGGTCCCCGGGCTCTGGCACAAGACGCCGCGGCATCCGTTCGCCCGCGTCCGCGGGATCGACCTCGAGGGGAACGAGATCGAGCTCGCCGGCGAGGGGCTCATGGCGCAGGCGCTGCAGCACGAGACCGACCACCTCGACGGCGTGCTCTACCTCGATCGCCTCGAGAAGGACGAGCGTCGCGCGGCGATGCGTGCCGTGCGCGAATCCGACTGGTTCTGATTCCCCGGCGCAGCCCGCACGACGCAGCGTCGTCGACGGCATGACGGCGAGACGACGGATGCCCCACGGCGCGAGCCGCGGGGCATCCGTCTCGAGGTCGGGTCAGCTGATGATCGAGTGGCCCTCGGTCGCCGGAGCGCCCGAGTAGAGGCCGTCGATCTCGCCGGAGAAGTCCTCGAGGATGACGTTGCGCTTGATGCTCATCTTCGGCGTGAGGTGACCGCTGTCCTCCGTGAACTCGATCGGGAGGATCACGAACTTCCGGATCGACTCGGCGCGCGACACGTTCTCGTTCGCGGCGTCGATCGCGCGCTGCACCTCGGCGAGCACCACGGGGCTCTTCGCTGCCTCGTCGACGCTCATCCCGGCGTCCTCCCCGTGGTTGTTCAGCCACACCGGGAGCATCTCGGGATCGAGCGTGACGAGTGCCGAGATGAACGGCTTCTGGTCGCCGACGACGACGACCTGGCCGACCAGCGGGTTCGCGCGGATCGGGTCCTCGAGGGCGGCGGGGGCGACGTTCTTGCCGCCGGCCGTCACGATGATCTCCTTCTTCCGCCCGGTGATGGTGAGGAAGCCGTCGGAATCGAACTCGCCGACGTCGCCCGTCTTGAACCACTCGCCGTCGAAGGTGTCGGCCGTGGCCTCGGGGTTCTTCCAGTACTCCTTGAAGACGTTGATGCCCTTGACCTGGATCTCGCCGTCGTCGGCGAGGCGCAGCGACACGCCCGGCAGCGCCGGCCCGACGGTGCCGATCTTGGACCGGTGGGCGAGGTTGACGGTCGCCGGTGCGGTGGTCTCGGTGAGGCCGTAGCCCTCGAGGATGGTGATGCCGAGCGCGTGGTAGAAGTGCCCGAGTCGGGGGCCGAGCGGGGCGGAGCCCGAGACCGCGTACTTGACGTTCCCGCCCATCGCCGCGCGCAGCTTCGAGAAGACGAGGCGATCGAACAGCGCGAACTTCAGTCGGAGCCCGAGCGGGATCTTCCCACCGGCCTCCTGCGCGGTCGAGTACGCGACCGCCGTCTCGGCCGCGGCGTGGAAGATCTTGCCCTTGCCGCCGGCCTCGGCCTTCTGCTCCGACACGTTGTAGACCTTCTCGAACACCCGCGGCACGGCGAGCAGGAAGGTCGGCTTGAAGCTCCCGAGCGAGGGGAGGAGCTGCTTGGTGTCGGGCTGGTGGCCGACGCGGACGCCCGCGTGCACGCAGAGGACGGAGATGAACCGGGCGAAGATGTGCGCGGTGGTGATGAACAACAGGGTCGAGGCGCCGTTCGGGTCGAGCACGACCTCTTCGAGCGCGACCGCCGAGTTGCGGCAGAGCTCGACGAAGTTCGCGTGGGTGAGCACGCAGCCCTTGGGCTTGCCCGTCGATCCGGACGTGTAGATCAGCGTGGCGATGTCGGAGCCGACGGCGAGGTTGCGGCGTCGCTCGATCTCGTCGTCGGGAACCTCGGTGCCCGACGACGAGAGCTTGTCGAGGTCGCCGAGGTCGATCTGCCAGACGTTGCGGATCGCGGGGAGGTCGGGGTGCACCTCGTCGAACCGCGCGAAGTGGTCCGCCGTCTCGAGGATGACCGCGATCGCGCCGGAGTCGCCGAGGTTCCAGCGCACCTGGGCGGGCGAGCTCGTCTCGTACACGGGAACGAGGATCGCGCCGGCGAACCACGCCGCGAAGTCGATCAGCGTCCACTCGTAGCGGGTCTTGCTCATCAGCCCGATCTTGTCGCCGGGCCGGATGCCCGCCGCGACGAAGCCCTTCGCCAGGCGCACGACCTGCTCGTGGAACTCGCGCGTGGTGACCGGGCTCCAGCCGCCGTCGGCGGTCGGCAGGGAGAAGAGCACCGAGTCGGGCGTCGCCTTGACCCGGTCGACCAGGAGGTCGGTGGTGTTCGCGTCGGGGTCGGCGGGGACCAGGGGCGCGGTGGTGAACTCGATCACGGTAGCTCCTTCGGCACCGGGAGGGTCGCACGGGTTCGGGGTCGCACGACCACAGCTGTGGGGTTGACTACACTCTAGTCGGTGCAGCGGGGACCAGACCGGCTGTTCACACCCACTCATCCCGGCGAAAGGCGTTCGACGTGCACGCGATCGGCATCGACATCGGCGGCACCAAGATCGCGGGCGCCGTGGTCGACGAGCTCGGCGGCATCGTCCGCTCGGCCCGGGTCCCGACGCCGGTCGACACCGCAGCGCTCGAGGACGCGGTCGTCGCGATGATCGGCGAGCTCGCGGGCGGCGAGCGCATCGAGGCGGTCGGCGTCGCCGCGGCCGGCTTCATCGACGCCGCGCAGTCCACCGTGTACTACGCGCCCAACATCGACTGGCGCAACGAGCCCTTCCGCGAGAAGCTCGAGGCGCGCGTCGGCGGCAGCGTCGTCGTCGAGAACGACGCGAACGCCGCAGGTTGGGCGGAGTTCCGCTTCGGTGCCGGGCGCATGGTGAGCGACATGGTCATGCTGACGATCGGCACGGGGGTCGGCGGTGCGATCGTCGCCGGCGACCGGCTCTTCCGCGGCGGGTTCGGCGCGGGGGCCGAGCTCGGGCACCTCCGCCTGGTGCCGAACGGCGTGGCCTGCGGGTGCGGCCAGCACGGATGCCTCGAGCAGTACGGCTCCGGCCGTGCGCTCATGCGCATGGCGAACGAGATCGCCGACGCCGGCGGCATCGGGCAGAACCTCGCTCGGGCGCGGGAGGAGCACGGCGCGCTCGACGGCACGATCGTGGGCGGGCTGATCGCCGCCGAGGACCCCGGCGCGGTCGCCGCGCTGCGGCAGCTCGGGCGCTGGCTCGGCGAGGCGTCCGCGAGCCTGTCGGCGGTCCTCGACCCACAGCGCTTCGTGTTCGGCGGCGGGGTCGCGGTCGCGGGGGAACTGCTGCTCGCGCCCATCCGCGAGTCGTTCCTCGAGCACCTCCCGGCGCGCGGCTACCACCCGGAACCCGACTTCGTGATCGCCGAACTCGTCAACGACGCCGGCGTCGTCGGCGCTGCCGACCTCGCACGGGTCTGGGTCGAGGAGCACGCCTGACGCCTCCGGCGATAGGCTTGCCGGGCAGCGGGACGAGACGGAGGACCTGGGTGTTCTACTGGATCATGAAGCACATCGTCGTGGGGCCGATCCTCCTCTCGATCTTCCGCCCGTGGGTCGTCGGCCTCGAGCGGGTGCCCAAGGACGGCCCCGTCATCCTCGCGTCGAACCACCTCTCCTTCATCGACTCGATCTTCCTGCCGCTCGTCGTCGACCGGCCCGTCGTGTTCCTCGCGAAGAGCGAGTACTTCACCGGCAAGGGCCTCAAGGGCTGGGCGACGCGCATGTTCTTCCAGGCGGCCGGCCAGCTGCCGATCGACCGCTCGGGCGGCAAGGCCTCCGAGGCATCGCTGAACACCGGCCTGCGCGTGCTCGGCGAAGGGCGCATCCTCGGCATCTACCCCGAGGGCACCCGGAGCCCGGACGGCAAGCTCTACCGGGGTCGCACGGGCGTCGCCCGGATGGTCCTCGAGGCCGGCGTGCCGGTCGTGCCGGTGGCGATGATCGGGACCGCCGAGATCATGCCGATCGGCACGCGGCTGCCCAAGGTGCGGCGCGTCGGCATCGTGTTCGGCGAGCCGCTCGACTTCTCGCGCTTCCACGGCATGGAGGGCGACCGCTTCGTGCTCCGATCGGTGACCGACGAGCTCGTGTACGACCTCCGGGCGCTGAGCGACCAGGAGTACGTGGACGTGTACGCCAGCACGCTCCGGGAGCAGCGCGCCGCCCAGACGACGTCGGGGTAACGCGTCGTCGCCCCACGGTAGGCTGGACCCACGGCGTCGCGACGTGCGGCGCCCGCTCCGTTTCAGCGCCGCGTGCGCCCGAACCCCCAGGACAGTCCAGTGGTACAGCTCGTCGAGCCGGTCGTGAATGCAGATCCCTCCGTGATTGCCGGCCTCGACTATTGGCGCACGCTGCCGATCAAGCAGCAGCCGAGCTGGCCCGACGCCGAGGCCGCGCACGCGGCATCCGCCGAACTCGCCACGCTCCCACCGCTCGTGTTCGCCGGCGAGGTCGACATGCTGCGCGACCGCCTCGCGGCGGCGTCGCGCGGCGAGGCGTTCCTGCTCCAGGGCGGCGACTGCGCCGAGACCTTCGCGGGGGCGACCGCCGACCAGATCCGCAACCGGGTGAAGACCGTCCTGCAGATGGCGGTCGTGCTCACGTACGGCGCGTCGATGCCGGTCGTGAAGATGGGGCGGATGGCGGGCCAGTTCGCCAAGCCGCGTTCGAGCGACACCGAGACCCGCGGCGGCGTCACGCTGCCGGCGTACCGCGGCGACATCGTCAACGGCTACGACTTCACGCCCGAGTCGCGCGCGGCCGACCCGTCGCGCCTGCTGCAGGGCTACCACATGGCCGCGTCCACGCTGAACCTCATCCGCGCGTTCACGCAGGGCGGCTTCGCCGACCTGCGCCAGGTGCACGCGTGGAACCAGGGCTTCGCCGCCAACCCCGCGAACGCCAGGTACGAGAAGCTCGCCCGCGAGATCGATCGCGCGGTGAAGTTCATGGACGCCTGCGGGGCCGACTTCGACGAGCTGCGCCGGACCGAGTTCTACACGGGCCACGAGGGCCTGCTCATGGACTACGAGCGCCCGATGACCCGCATCGACTCGCGCACCGGCACCCCGTACAACACGTCGGCCCACTTCATCTGGATCGGCGAGCGCACCCGCGAGCTCGACGGCGCGCACGTCGACTTCCTGTCGCGCGTGCGGAACCCGATCGGCGTGAAGCTCGGCCCCACGACGACGCCGGAGGTCATGCTGGAGCTCGTCGAGAAGCTCGACCCGAACCGCGAGCCGGGACGCCTCACGTTCATCACGCGCATGGGCGCCGGCAAGATCCGGGACTCGCTCCCGCCGCTGCTCGAGGCGATCACGAGGGCCGACGCGAACCCGCTGTGGGTCACCGACCCGATGCACGGCAACGGCATCACGACGCCCACCGGATACAAGACGCGTCGCTTCGACGACGTGGTCGACGAGGTCAAGGGCTTCTTCGAGGCGCACCGCGCCGCGGGCACGCACCCGGGCGGCATCCACGTCGAGCTCACCGGCGACGACGTGACCGAGTGCCTCGGCGGCTCCGAGCACATCGACGAGGACACCCTGGCCACTCGCTACGAGTCGCTCTGCGACCCGCGCCTGAACCACATGCAGTCGTTGGAGCTCGCGTTCCTGGTCGCGGAGGAGCTCGCGACGCGCTGATCGCGGATCGACGCCGACGGGCGGTCGGGCATGACGGATGCCGCGGCCGCCCGTTCCGCGTCCGAGGCGCCGGCGCGTCGGCGCCACGCGCGACGGCCGATCAGAGCGTGAGGGATCCGACGATGCGTACGCTGCTGCCGCGCGGGGCGAGTTCGCTCGCCGCGGGCGCCTGCTCCTTCACGGTCGCGAGCGGCAGGAAGAGGTCGGGGAGCTCGTAGGCGACCGAGAATCCGGCGGCCTCGAGCTCGACGATCGCGTCGGACATGGTCTTGCCGACGACGTTCGGCACCTCGACGGGCGCCGGTCCCTTCGACACCGTCAACCGCACCGTGTCGCCGGGGTTCATGGGGTCGTCGAGCCACTCCGCGGTGATGACGGAGTCGACCGGGACGGCGTCGTCGTAGGCGGGATCGGCGAACTCGATCTTCAGGCCCGCGCCGTCGAGCCGGGACTGCGCCTCCCCGACCGCGAGGCCCTCGACCGGCGGCACCGGGCCGACCGAGACGACGAGCGTCAGCTTGCCGAGCTCCGCGTACTCGCCGCCCACGGCCGCACCGTCGGCGTCGAGCACCGCGAGGACCAGGCCTTCCGCGACGTCCGCGGAGAACTGCGTCCGGCTCTCCTCGGCGACGCTGAAGTCGGTCAACTGCGCACGGGCATCGGCCTCGGGCTGGCCCACGACGTCGGGAACGGGCAGGATCTGCGGCCCGGTCGAGACGAACATGGTCACGATCGATCCGCGGCGCGCGAGGTCGCCGGCCGGGGGATCGGTGCCGATGACCTGGCCCGCGGGCACGACGGGGTCGTTGCGGTCGACGGGCTCGACGCCGAAGCCGGCCTCCTCGAGCGCCTGCGTCGCGTTCTGGGGCAGCATCTCCGAGGTGGCGGGGATGCTCGCGAGCGCGCCCGGCCCTGCGCCGAAGTACCACCCCGTGCCGACCGAGAGGCCGGTCAGCAGCAGCACGAGTGCGAGCAGCCAGTACCCCCGGTTGCGTCGGCGGTTCGCGGACTGCTCGAGCACCCCTGCGTCGTCGTCGCCCTCGTCGACCGCCGTCGCGACGACCGCGCCGGCCGGAGCGAGCACCCGGGTCTCGGCGGTCGGCACGTCGGTGCCCGTGCCGATGACGAGGGTGTCGTGCATCGCCGTCTGCCGGCGTCCCGGGGTCAGGTCGGGTTCGATCTCGCGGAGGCGGTCGAGCATGATCCGCGCATCCGCCGGGCGCTGGTCGGGATCGCGCGACGTGGCCCAGAGCACGAGCGCGTCGAGTCCGGGCGGGACGGACGGCGTCCGCGTGCTCGGCGCGGGGACCGAGTCGTTGGCGTGCTGGTAGGCGATCTGCATCGGCGCCTCGCCGACGTAGGGCTGCTCGCCCGTCAGCATCTCGTACGCCATGATTCCGAGCGCGTAGATGTCGCTGCGGGCGTCGGCGACGCCTCGCGTGACGAGCTCGGGGGAGAGGTAGGCGATGGTCCCGAGCAGCGCCTGCCCCGTCGCGGTGTTCGCGCTCGCAGCGCGCGCGAGGCCGAAGTCGCCGAGCTTGATGCGACCGTCGTCGGCGAGCAGGACGTTCTCGGGCTTGAGGTCGCGATGGACGATCCCGGCCTTGTGCGCGGCCGCGAGGCCCGAGAGCACGGCGTCGAGGATGTCGACGGTCTGCTCGGGAGTGAGCCGCTTGTAGTCCTTCAGCAGGTCGCGCAGCGTGATGCCGGGAAGGTACTCCATGACGAGGTACGCCATGTCGGCGTCCTGTCCCTGGTCGAACACGTTCACCACGTTCGGGTGCGCCAGGCGTGCGGCCGAGCGCGCCTCCTGCACGAACCGGGTCTTGAACGTGTTGTCGTCGGCGAGGTGGCCGTGCATGACCTTGATCGCCACCCGCCGCTCCAGGCGGAGGTCGGTCGCGAGGTAGACCGTCGCCATCCCGCCTCGCGCGATACGCGAGCGCACCTGGTACCGGCCGTCGACGAGACGGCCGATCATCGGGTCCGCGGGCGGGGCTGTGGTCACCGTACGAGTGTACGAAGTGGCATATGCCGTTCGGTGAACAAACGCCGGGACCTTCGGGATCGAAACGGCATCGTGACGAACGGACGGAGCCCTCCGTTCAGCCGAGTTCGTCGAGCCACCGGCGCGCCGACGACTCCCACTTCGCGTAGTGCTTCGGGTGGGCGCTGCGCTGCACCGCCTGCGCGGCATCCGTCACCGACATCCCGTCCCAGCCGGGGATGTCGAGCAGTCCGGGCGTCCGGCCGTCGTTCGGGGTCGTCGGCCCGCCGTAGAAGGCCGTCGCGGCCCGGACGGGGTCGAGCACCTCGTCGCGGGTGCCCCAACCCTGGCTGGGGCGCTGCTGGAAGAGCCCGAGCGAGTCGCGGTCGCCGTGCCGGACGTTGCGGAGGCCGGACTCCTGCGCGGCAGCGGCGAGGGCGATCACGATGGCCCGATCGGGGATCCCGAGGGACCGCCCCACGTCGACGATGACCCGGGCGTTCGCCCGCATCTCCTCGTCGAGGCGCACGTCGAGCGCCGCGACGTTCGACGCTTCGACCATCGCTGCCCGGACGACGATGCGCTGGTCGGGGACGATGACGCTCGACGCGGTCAGCCCGTTGAGCTCGAGGAGCCGATCGAGCCCGACGCCGTACCGCTCGCCGATCCCGATGAGGGTGTCGCCTTCGACGACGACGTGCGACTGCCCCGGCGTCGGTGCCGGTTCGGGTGCCGATGACGGGTCGGCGGATGGCTCGGCGCGCCCTGCGCCGGGGATCGTGATCGCCTGTCCGGGGAAGATGAGGCTCGCGCGACCGAGTCCGTTGGCGCTGAGCAGGACCTCGACGTCGAGGCCGTACTCGGCGGCGATCGCGATCATGGTGTCGCCCGGCGCGACGATGTGCCTCGCGATGCCGGCGTCCGGAGTCGCGACGACGGCCGGCGTGCCGCCGGGCAGCGCGAGGCGCTGGCCGGGGAAGATCAGGCTGGACCAGCTGAGCCCGTTCTCGGCGAGCACCTCGGCGGTGGAGAGTCCGTATCGTCCGGCGATCGCGCTCACGGTGTCGCCCTGCGCGACGACCACCTCGTGCGGGATCGAGGCGGCGGCAGGCGCCGTCTGGCGGGGCGTCGGCGCGCCGCGCGTCTCCTTCGCCTTCGGCTGGCGTTTCACGGTCTGCGGTGCGGCGTCAGCGGGCTGGGTGATCCCGAGGGTGACGGCGACCGCGCCGACGACCGCGACCGGGACGGTCAGGAGCCGGCGGACGCCGATCCTCCGGAGCCTCGGGGACCGATCGCCCGACCCCGGCGCGCCCCCCGCGGGCTCGTCATCCCGGTACTGCCTCATGTTCCCCCTCCGCCTGCGAGCGGATGCCGTCACGGTCTCACGGCCGAGATGGCGAGTCAATCTCATCGCCGCGAGTCGCGCAGCGCGGGTCCGGCGGTTCCGACGGGAGCCCCTTCGTGGCAGGCTGGTGCCGTGACCGACGTCGAACAGACCGAGTGGCTGACCGTTCCCGAGCTCGTCGAACGCCTGGGCCAGAGCCCGGGACGGATCCGGCGTCTCATCGACGACCGGCACCTCCTCGCGGCGCGCATCGACGGAGTGCTGAAGGTGCCCGCGGCCTTCCTCCGCGACGATGCGCCGCTGCCCGAACTGCACGGAACGGCGATCGTCCTCGCCGATGCGGGATTCTCGGACGACGAGGCACTCGCGTGGTTCCTCGCCGAGGAGGACAGCCTCGGCACGACGCCGATCGCGGCGCTCAGGGCCGGACGCAAGTCCGAAGTGCGGAGGGTCGCCCAGGCGCTGGCGTGATCGACCCGCGGGTCAGCTCTCGCGGCGCGTGACGGCGCGAGCGAGGTCGGTGAGGTCTCGGACCGCCTCGCCGTCCAGGTCGCCCGACCCGAGCGCGGCCAGGGCGCGGTCCGTGTTCGACGCGATCTCGGCCTCGACCTCGTCGACGGCGCCGCATGCGCGGATCGTGTCCTGCAGCATCCGTACCTGCGCGGCGTCGAGGGTGGGGTCGCCGAGCAGCTCGTCGAGCAGCCTGCGCTGTCCGGTCGACAGTCGTTCGCGGGCGATCGCGACCAGCACCGTGCGCTTGCCCTCGCGCAGGTCGTCCCCGGCCGGCTTGCCGGTGACCGCGGGATCGCCGTAGACGCCGAGGAGGTCGTCGCGCAGCTGGAACGCGATGCCGAGCGGGAGCCCGAACGCCCGCAGCGACTCGATCTGGGGCGTCGCGCCGCCGGCGATGGCGCCGCCGATGACGAGCGGTGCCTCGATGCTGTACCTCGCGGACTTGTGGACGACGACCCGCTCGGCACGGGAGCGCTGCTCCGCCTCGGGATGCGCGAGCCAGGCGCGCTCCTCGAGGATGTCGAGGTACTGGCCGACGGTGACCTCCGTGCGCATCCGGTTGAACTCGAGGCGGGTCTCGCGGGAGGCCGCCGGGTCGCGGAGGGCGGCGAGTCCCTCGTCGAGCAGTTCGTCGCTCCAGCCGAGCAGCAGGTCGCCGAGCAGGATCGCGGTCGCCCGCCCGTACTCCTCGGCGTGGCCGGCCCAGCGGCCGTCGCGGTGCTGCGCCTCGTAGACGCGGTGGGCGGCCGGCGCTCCGCGGCGCGTGTCGGAGTTGTCGATCAGGTCGTCGTGGACGAGCGCTGCCGCGTGGAAGACCTCGAGCGCCGCGCTGGCGGACACGACGGCGTAGCGCTCGGCGGTGGCACCGGCGGACTGCTCCCGTCGACTCCCGCGGACGGCATCGAACCCGAGGCTGCAGAACCGCGCCCGGAAGCGCTTGCCTCCGCTGAGAAACCGCTTCGAGAATGCCGCCAGCGGGTCGAGGTCGTCGCTGATCGAGCGGAGAATGGTTGCACGGTCGGCGAGGAACTCCTCGAGGCGTTCGTTCACCGCATCGACGAGTCGGGGAGCAAGGGCCACCCGCCTAGCCTAGCGAGGCCGCGGAGGACTAGAATGGCGTCACGAAGCGTCGGTCCCGAGAACTGAGGGGAATGAGATGCCGCTTTCGGAGCAGGAGCAGCGCCTTCTCGAGGAGATGGAGCGGAACCTCTACAAGAACGACGCCGACTTCGTCGCGACCGTCGGAGGTGCCGGGCGCGGACGCCCGAACTACCGGGCCATCGTGCTCGGCGTGCTGCTCGCCGTCGCCGGCGCCGGCGCCCTCATCGGCGGCGTCGCCTCCCAGATCACGGTCATCGGGGTGCTCGGCTTCGCGCTGATGTTCGTGGGCGTCCTGGTCGCCATCACCCCGTCGAAGCGCCGCGGCTCGGCCGCCACGCCGATGCCCGGTACGGGCGGGTCGTCGAAGCCGGCCAAGCCGCAGGCCGGCTTCATGGACCGACTGAACGAGCGCTGGGACCGCCGACAGGAGGGTCGCGACTGACCGTCGCGCGCCACTGACCGGAACCGACTGACGGGCTGATCTCGGATCAGCCCGTTCTTCGTGTGCGCGCTTGCCCCGCGGATGACGGCGTTCGACGGACGGTCCTCCACCGGGACGCGCCGCACCCCTCCACTTCCCGCCACCGCGGCATGCGAGGGGTCGGTCGCGCCCCCGTCGCACCCTGAGTCGGCCCTTCCGGGTGCGGAATGGTGCTTCTCCCGGCCTCGGTACGCCCCCGCGCCATCCACTTCCCTCCACCTGCGAGAAGCCTGAGAATCCGGGCCTGCACTGAGTCCGAAGGGGTGAAAACGGAGGAATGTCGTTGTTCAGTGGAGGGTAGTGGAGTAAAGTGGGGACCGCACCTGGTTCCTGGCCGGAGGATGGGGGTGACGTGATGTTCCTCGGAAGCTACGAACCGAAGCTCGATGAGAAGGGTCGCGTCATTCTTCCGGCGAAGTTCCGGGATGAGTTGTCGAACGGCCTCGTGCTCACGCGAGGTCAGGAGCGCTGCATCTACGTGTTCAGCGCGCGGGAGTTCGAGGACATGAGCGAGAAGATCCGCCAGGCCCCCGTCACGAGCAAGCAGGCGCGCGACTACATGCGCGTCTTCCTCTCCGGGGCCTCTGCGGAGACCCCCGACAAGCAGCATCGGGTCACCATCCCAGCGAACCTCCGCGCGTATGCGGGGCTCGACCGAGACCTGACGGTCATCGGAGCGGGGAGCCGGGTGGAGATCTGGGATGCGACGGCGTGGCAGACGTACCTCGCCGAGCAGGAGGCGGCCTTCGCGGAGACGGCGGAGGAGGTGATCCCCGGACTCTTCTGAGTCCCCGGGCCCCGACTCCCAGCCGTGCGAGCCTGCTGCACTTCCCCGCAGCAGGACGAACGGATGGGGATCGGGACCCGGAGGCCCGGAAGGAGGGAGATTCATGGACATCGAACGGATCCACACCCCGGTGATGCTCGAGCGCACGCTCGAGCTCCTGGCACCGGCGCTCGAACGCGAGGGCGCCGTGTACGTCGATGCGACGCTCGGCATGGGCGGGCACTCGCGCGCGGTGCTCGAGCGCTTCCCGAACGCGATCGCCGTCGGCCTCGACCGCGACACCGACGCGATCGCGATCGCGGAGGAGCGCCTCACCGCGTTCGGCGACCGGGCCCGGTTCGTGCACACCGTCTACGACGGCATCGCCGAGGCCGTGCACGGCGAGGGGTTCGCAGAGGTCGACGCGATCCTGTTCGACCTCGGCGTCTCCTCCCTCCAGCTCGATCGCGCGGAGCGCGGGTTCGCGTACGCGAAGGACGCGCCGCTCGACATGCGCATGGACTCCACGCGCGGCAGGACGGCGGCCGACGTCATCGCGGAGTACTCGGAGGACGACCTTCGCCGGATCTTCCGCGACTACGGCGAGGAGAAGCTCGCCGCGCGGTACGCCCGAGCAATCGTTCGCGCGCGCGCCGAGTCGCCGATCACCCGCTCGGGCCGGCTCGTCGAGGTGCTGCACGACGCGACCCCGGCTGCCGTGCAGCGTGCGGGGCATCCCGCCAAGCGCGTCTTCCAGGCGCTCCGGATCGAGGTCAACGAGGAGCTCTCGGTGCTCGAGCGGGCCCTGCCCGCGGCGCTCGACCTCGTCGCAGTGGGCGGCCGGATCGTCGTGCTGTCCTACCAGTCGCTCGAGGATCGCCTGGTCAAGCGCGTCCTCGCCGCGGCATCCACCTCCACCGCTCCCGCAGGGCTGCCGATGGAGCTTCCGGAGCACCGCCCGCAGTTCCGGCTCCTCGTCCGAGGCGCCGAGCTCGCGAGCGAGTCCGAGCAGGCGGAGAACCCGCGTGCGAAGCCGGTGCGCCTGCGCGCCGCGGAACGAGTGAGGAGGCCGTCGTGAGCGCACTGCCGGCCCAGACCCGACCCGCCAGGCGGTGGGCGCCGACCGCGGCGCCCCGGCTCCGCCCGGCCCCCGAGCCGGGCGCGCGTCGCGCGCGTCCGCGGCTCGCCTATGCCGTCGTCGCACTCGCCTCGATCGGTGCGATCGCGGTGGTCCAGCTGCTGCTGTCGATCGCGATGACCCAGGGCGCGTACGAGATGGACGAGCAGCTCCTCCGGCAGGGCGAACTGCAGCGCGAGCAGCAGAAGCTCTCCGACGACCTCGATCGACTGGAGTCGCCGCAGTTCCTCGCGGCCAACGCCGAGGCGCTCGGCATGGTCCCGAACGCCGCCCCGGTGTACCTCCGGCTCTCCGACGGCGCGGTGCTCGGAGACCCGACCGCGGCGGCCGGAGCAGCGCCCTCGTCGACCGCCCTCGTGCCCAATGCCCTGATCGACGGCGTGCCGCTCGTGACGGAGCGCGGCGCGGGGGAGACTGCGAAGGGCGGGGAGGGGAAGCCCGCGACGCCCGCGGACGGCACGCCTGCCGCTCCGCCGGCGCTGACGGGCGGTCTTCCCACGCCGGCGACGCACTGACGCGGCAGCCGCACCACCACCCGACGCCGGACGGAGCGAACCAGCCGATGAACCGAGTGAGCCGCCACCCGATGCGCCGCATCGTCGCCGCGGGGTTGGCCCTCGTGCTGATCGTCGGCTGGTTCGTCGTGCGGCTCGTCGACATCCAGGTCGTGCGCGCCGCCGAGCTCAACGAGGCCTCGAAGGACGTGCGGTCCGAGACCCGGGTGATCTACGGCGAGCGCGGCGAGATCCTCGACGCCGAGGGCACCGTGCTCGCGGAGAGCGCGATGCGGTACAACATCACGATCTCGCCGAAGCAGGCGATGGCGACGGAGTCGTTCGAACGCACCGGGTCCGACGGCGAGGAGACCGACGTGCCGCTCGACGACGCCCTCGGCGAACTGGGCGCGGTGATCGGCCGGACCGGTGGCGAGCTGCGCACGCAGATCGAGGGCGAGCTGGCGAAGGATCCGGGCGCCGACTTCTCCTATGTCGCGAAGCGGGTCGACACCGACGTGTACGAGCAGGTGAAGGCGCTGCGCATCCCCTTCGTCTACTCGGAGGAGGTGCCGAGCCGGCGGTACCCGAACGGCGCGGTCGCCGGCAACCTGCTCGGCTTCGTCACCGACGAAGGCGAGCCGGGCGCTGGCCTGGAGTACTCGGAGGATGCGTGCCTCGCGAGCGAGGACGGTGAGATGACCTGGTTGCACAGCCTGAAGGACTGGGTCGCGATCCCCGGTTCCGAGGTCGTCAACACGACCGCGCACGACGGCGGCGACCTGCAGCTCACGATCGACGCCGACCTGCAGTACTTCGTGCAGCGCATCGCCGCCGCGCGCGTCGCCGAGACCGGTGCCGACTGGGCCACCGTCACGGTGATGGAGGCGAAGACGGGCAAGCTGCTCGCGGTCGCCGACGTCCCGACGGTCGATCCGAACTCGCCGAGCTCGGCCGACGCCTCGGACCGCGGCTCGCGCGCCTTCTCGGCACCGTTCGAGCCCGGGTCGACCTTCAAGGCGCTGACGTCCGCGTCGGTCATCGACGCGGGCGAGGGGTCCCCGACGAGCGGGGTCACGGCCGACTACCGGTACCTCCCGCCGAACGGCGCGAACATCAACGACAGCCACTACCACGGCCCGACGAACTACACGATGACGGGGATGCTCATCGATTCCTCGAACACCGCGATGTCGATGTTCGGCGAGAAGGTGAGCGACGAGCGCCGCTACCAGGACATGCGCGACTTCGGCCTCGGCGAGGTGTCCGAAGTCGGGTTCGCGGGGGAGGAGCCGGGCGACCTCCACGGCGGACCGGACGGTTGGGACAACCAGACCAAGTACGCGACGATGTTCGGCCAGGGCCTGACGACGACGGCGATCCAGATCACGAGCGCCTACCAGACGCTCGCCAACGGCGGCGTGCGCATGCCGGTGACGCTCGTCGACGGGTGTCGCCACGCGGACGGCACCGTCACCGAGGCGCCGGCCGACGAGGGGCGGCGCGTGGTGTCCGAGAAGGCGGCGGACGAGACGAGCCGGATGCTCGAGCAGGTCTACCTGAACGGCTGGCTGGCCGACCAGTGGGAGATCCCCGGGTACCGCGTCGCCGCCAAGACGGGAACGGCGCAGGTGCCCGACGGCAACGGCGGGTACCAGTCGGGCTACCTCGTGTCGGTATCGGGCTTCGCGCCGGTGGACGACCCCGAGTTCGTCGTTTCGGTCAGCATCATGAACCCCGTTAAGATGAACTCGTCCGCCGCATCGGCTCCCGTCTTCCAGCAGGTGATGAGCCAGGTGCTCAAGAAGTATCGGACCGTTCCGTCCGGCGCCCAGGCGCCCGAGTTGCCAGCCACCTGGTGAGAAAGTTGGGTTCGTGACCGGATCGCCTCCCACGGCACTCCGGCCGCAGCACCCGAGTCCCCGATCGCTCCGCGGCCTCGCGGATGCGTTCGGATTCGAGGTGCGCGGCGGGATCGACGACCTCGACGTGACCGGCGTCGCGATCGCCTCGGGCGCCGTCGACGGCGGCGACCTGTACGTGGGCGTGCCCGGTCGCCACGCGCACGGGGCCGACTACGTCGCCCAGGCCGCGGCGAACGGCGCCGTCGCGCTGCTCACGGACGCCGCGGGCGCCGAGCGTGCGGTCGACGCCGGGATCCCCGTGCTCGTCACCCACGACGCGCGAGCCGCGCTCGGCGAGGTCGCGGCATGGATCCACCGCACGGCCGAGAATCCGGCGGCGCTGTTCGGCGTCACCGGCACGAACGGCAAGACGAGCGTCGTCTACCTGCTCTACGCGGTGCTCCGGCAGCTCGGCGTCACCGCCGGGCTCACGTCGACCGCCGAGCGTCGCATCGGCGACGAGGCGGTGACGAGCTCGCTCACGACCCCCGAGGCGAGCGAGCTGCATGCGCTGCTCGCGCGCATGCGAGAGGTCGACGTGCGTGCCGTGGGCATCGAGGTCTCCGCGCAGGCGCTCAGCCGCCACCGGGTCGACGGCATCGTGTTCGACGTGGTCGGCTTCACGAACCTCTCGCACGACCATCTCGACGACTACACGTCGATGGTCGAGTACTTCGACGCCAAGCGCGAGCTGTTCACGCCGGATCGGGCCCGTCGCGGCGTCGTCACGGTGGACTCCGAGTGGGGCGAGCGCCTCGTCGCGGAGTCGCGCATCCCGGTCGCGACCCTGGCGACCGAGCCCGGCGTGGACGCCGACTGGCACCTGGAGGTGCTCGAGGAGACCCCGATCCGGACCGCGTTCCGGCTCGAGGGGCCCGGCGGTCGATCGCTCGAGACCGGCATCCCGCTCATCGGCCGGTACAACGCCGCGAACGCGGCCCTCGCGATCGTGATGCTCGTCGAGGCGGGATACGACCTCGACCTGATCGCCGCGACGGTCGGCGAGCAGGGCATCGACGCCTACATTCCGGGCCGGACCGAGCGCGTCTCGGGCGAGCGCGGCCCGGTGGTCTACATCGACTACGGCCACACGCCCGACGCGTTCGCGCAGGCGCTCGAGGCGATCCGCCGCACCACCGAGGGGCGCGTCGTGATGGTCTTCGGCGCCGACGGCGACCGCGACACGACGAAGCGCGCCGACATGGGGGCGATCGCGGCGCGCGGCGCCGACGTGCTGGTCATCACCGACTTCCACCCCCGGTGGGAGGACCCGGCGGCCATCCGCGCCGCGCTCATCGCCGGCGCGAGGGCCGCCGTGCCCGATCGCGAGATCCACGAGATCGCCGACCAGCGCGCCGCGTTCCGGCGCGCGCTCGCGCTCGTCGGCGAGGGCGACGCCGTCCTCTACGCGGGGCCCGGCCACGAGGACTACCAGGAGGTCGCCGGAGTGAAGCATCCGTACTCGGCCCGGGACGACGCCCGGCTCGCACTGCAGGAAGCGGGGTGGCTCGAATGATCGCGCTGACCATGTCCGAGATCGCGGCGGCGACCTCGGGACGGTTCGAGCCGGCCGGGACCGACGCGTCGCCCGAGACGGTCGTCGGCGGCGCCGTCACCACCGACTCGCGCGAGGTCGAGCCGGGCGGGATCTTCGTCGCCAAGCGCGGCGAGTTCGACGACGGGCACCGCTTCGCACCCGCCGCGGTCGCGCAGGGTGCGTCGCTCCTCGTCGTCGAGCACCTCCTCGACCTCCCCGTCGCCCAGATCGTCGTCGAGGACTCCGTCGACGCGCTCGGCGGCCTCGCGACGGAGGTCGTCCGGCGCGTGCGCGCGCTCGGTCGCCTGCGGATCGTCGGCGTGACCGGCTCGAACGGCAAGACGACCACCAAGAACCTGCTGCGCACCGTCCTCGAGCAGGTCGGCCCGACGGTAGCCGCCCGGAAGAGCTACAACAACGAGGTCGGTGCGCCGACGACCATGCTCGAACTCACCGAGGAGACCGAGTTCCTGGTCGCCGAGATGGGCGCGTCGGGCGTCGGCGAGATCGCGCGACTGATCCGGATGGCCCGCCCCGACGTGGGCATCGTCCTGAAGGTCGGCCTCGCCCACGCCGGCGAGTTCGGCGGCATCGAGAAGACCGTCCAGGCCAAGTCCGAGATGGTCACCGACCTGCTGCCGACGGATGTCGCGGTGCTGAACGCGGACGACCCGCGAGTGGTGCCCATGGCCGATCGGACGGCCGCCCGGGTCGTGTGGTTCGGGCTCGGCGAGGGCGCGGACGTCCGCGCCGGCGAGCTCGTCGTGCACCCGCAGGGCACCGAGTTCACGGTCACCGCGCCCGACGGGGAGTCCGCGCGCGTGCGCTTCTCCGTGCTCGGCGAGCATCACGTCATGAACGCGCTCGCCGCGACATCCGCCGCACTCGAACTCGGCGTGCCGCTGGCCACGATCGTCGCGGGCCTCGAGCGCGTCACGCTCGCCGAGCAGTGGCGCATGCAGGTCATGGGCGGCCGCGACGACATCACCGTGATCAACGACGCGTACAACGCGAGCCCCGACTCGATGGCGGCGGCGCTGAAGACGCTCGCGCAGGTGAAGCGGCCCGGCGCGCGCACCATCGCGGTGCTCGGCGAGATGAGCGAGCTCGGCGAGTTCTCGGGCGAGGAGCACGACCGCATCGGCCTGCTCGCGGTCCGACTCGGCATCTCGCAGCTCGTGGTCGTGGGGGAGGGCGCGCGTCGCCTGCACATCACGACGATCAACGAGGGCTCGTGGGACGGCGAGTCGGCGTACGTCGAGACGGCCGACGAGGCGTTCGACCTGGTGACCGGGATGGCCCGACCGGGGGACACGGTGCTCGTGAAATCGTCGAACTCGGCGGGCCTCCGCCACCTCGGCGACCGACTGGGAGAATGGTTCGCGTGAGAGCACTTCTGACCGCCGGAGCCCTGTCGCTCTCGTTCACCCTGTTCCTGACACCGCTGTTCATCCGGCTGTTCACGCGACTCGGGTGGGGCCAGTTCATCCGCGACGACGGTCCGAAGACGCACCACGTGAAGCGGGGCACGCCCACGATGGGCGGCATCATCTTCATCCTGGGCACCCTGTTCGGGTACTTCATCGCGACGACCCTGGTGGGGGACGGACCGACCGCCTCCGGGCTGCTCGTGCTGTTCATGATGGTCGGACTCGGCCTCGTCGGATTCCTCGACGACTTCCTGAAGACGCGCAAGAAGCAGAGCCTCGGGCTCGGCGGCTGGGCGAAGATCGCCGGCCAGACCCTCGTCGCCGCCGTCTTCGCCCTGCTCGCGCTGCAGTTCCCGAACGCCGAGGGGGCCACGCCGGCCTCGACGAAGATCTCGTTCATCCGCGACCTGCCGCTCGACTTCATGGTCCTCGGCACGGTCGTCGGAATCATCGCCTACGTCGTCTGGATCGTGCTCATCACCGCGGCCGCCTCGAACGGCGTGAACGTCACCGACGGGCTCGACGGCCTCGCCTCCGGCGCATCGATCCTCGCGATCGGCTCGTTCATCATCATCGGCTTCTGGCAGTTCAACCAGTCGCGGTTCAGCGAGAACCTCAACCCGAGCGACCTGTACCGCAGCTACGACGTGCGCGACCCGCTCGACCTCGCGATCGTGGCCACCGCGATCGTCGGTGCCGTGGTCGGATTCCTCTGGTGGAACACGAATCCCGCGCACATCTACATGGGCGACACCGGATCCCTCGCGCTCGGCGGCGCGCTGGCGGCGCTCGCGGTGACCAGCCAGACCGAGCTGCTGCTGCTCATCATCGGCGGCCTCTTCGTCATCGAGGCCGGGTCGGTCATCGTCCAACGCGCGTACTTCAAGGTCACGGGCGGCAAGCGGATCTTCCTGATGAGCCCGATCCACCACCACTTCGAGCTGAAGGGGTGGGCGGAGGTCACGATCGTGGTCCGCTTCTGGATCATCGGCGGCCTCTTCGTCGCGGCGGGCGTGGGTGCGTTCTACTTCGAATGGCTGCAGAGTTGACGGATGCCGCGGCCGGGGCCGCACGCCTCGAAGGGCTGACCAGCTGGCACGCCGACGGATGGCGCGACCTCCGCGTCGCCGTCCTCGGGCTCGGCGTGACGGGGTTCGCCGTGGCCGACACCCTCGCCGAGCTCGGTTCGCGGGTGACGGTGTACGCGGCCTCGCCGGACGACGAGCGCGCTCGCATCCTCGACGTGATCGGGGTCGACTTCGTGGTGCACCCGCTCGATCCCGTGCCCGACGAGCTCGCGGCATCCGCCCCCGACCTCGTGGTGGTCTCGCCGGGATTCCGACCGGACCACCCCGTGCTCCGGTGGGCGGCGTCGACGGGCGTGCCCGTCTGGGGCGACATCGAGCTGGCGTGGCGCGTGCGCGACAAGGTGATGGCGTCCGAGTGGATGCTCGTCACGGGCACCAACGGCAAGACGACGACCGTGCAGCTGGCCGCGACGCTGATCGCGGCGGGCGGGGTGCGCGTGGCGCCGTGCGGCAACATCGGCGTGCCCGTGCTCGACGCGGTCCGCGACCCGGCGGGGTACGACGTCCTCGTCGTCGAGCTCTCGAGCTTCCAGCTCCACCACCTGCCGACGAGCGGTCCCGGCGCGGTGCACCCGGTCGCGAGCGTCTGCCTCAACCTCGCCGACGATCACTACGACTGGCACGGTTCGCCGGGGGCGTACCGTGACGCCAAGGCGAAGGTCTACGCCAACACGAAGGTGGCGTGCGTGTACAACCGCGCCGACGAGGCGACGCGTTCGATGGTCGAGGACGCGGAGGTCGAGGAGGGCGCGCGTGCGATCGGGTTCGGCCTGGACACCCCGGGACCGAGCGACTTCGGCGTGGTGGACGGCATCCTCTGCGACCGGGCGTTCCTCGAGGACCGGCGGACCGCGGCGCTCGAGCTCACCACGCTCGAGGAGCTCGAGCCGCAGGGCCTCGCCGTCCCGCACGTCGTCGCCAACATCCTCGCGGCCGCCGCGCTCGCGCGCTCGATCGACGTCCCGGTCGCCGCGATCCACGACGCGCTCGCGGGCTTCCGGCTCGATGCGCACCGCATCCAGACGGTCGCGACGGCGGGCGGCATCCGCTGGATCGACGACTCGAAGGCGACGAACCCGCATGCGGCCGAGGCGTCGCTGCAGGCGTTCGGCCCGGTCGTCTGGATCGTCGGCGGGTTGTTGAAGGGGGTCGACGCCGACGCGCTCGTGGCGCGCCACGTTCCGCGACTCCGCGCGGCGGTGGTGATCGGCGCCGATCGTGCGGCGCTCGTCGAGGCGTTCCGCCGACACGCGCCCGGACTGCCGCTCCTCGAGGTGGAGACGGATGACACTGAGAGCGTGATGCCCGACGCGGTCGCCCTCGCGGCCTCGGTCGCAGAGGAGGGGGACACCGTGCTCCTCGCGCCCGCGGCGGCATCGATGGACCAGTTCGCGGACTACGCCGACCGCGGCCGGCGCTTCCACGAGGCCGTCCGCGACCGGCTCGGAGAGGAGGGGCATGACCAGCCCGCCTCGGACGACCCGCCCGGCCAAGCGGACTGAGCCGACCGGGCTCGCCGCCCGGATCCGACTCGGTGCGTTCCGACCCGAGTCGAAGGACTACTTCCTGCTCCTCGGCACGGTGCTCTTCCTCGTCGTGCTCGGCCTGGTCATGGTGCTCTCGTCCTCCCAGGTCGAGTCCGCGCTGGCGAACGACGGCGACTTCACCTCGCGCGCGGCGCAGCAGGCGACGTACGCCCTCATCGGGGTGCCCGTGATGCTGCTCGCCGGCCGGATGCCGGAGCGGTTCTGGATGCGGATCGCCTGGCTCGTGCTCGGGGTGGCCTGCATCCTCCAGCTGCTCGTCGTGGCCACGCCGCTCGGCGTCGAGGTCGGCGGCAACACGAACTGGTTGCGGCTCGGGCCCGTGCAGTTCCAGCCGTCCGAGCTCATCAAGGTCGCGCTCGTGCTCTGGCTCGGCCTCATCGTGACGAAGAAGCAGGACCACCTCGGCGACTTCGGCAAGGGCGTCATGCCCATCCTGCTCGTCGGGGGAGGGGCCATCGGGCTGGTGCTGCTCGGCGGCGACCTCGGGACGGTCATGGTGATGGCGGCGATGCTGCTCGGCACGCTCTTCCTGATCGGCGTGCCGCTGCGGCTGCTCGCGGTGCCCGTGCTGTTCGGCGCGGCGGCCTTCACGCTCGTGGCGGTCTCGAGCGAGAGCCGGATGCGCCGGATCACCGCGTTCCTCGAGGAGGACTGCGCGAGGTACAACCTCGGCGACTGCTGGCAGATCCAGCACGGCACGTTCGCGATGGCGAACGGCGGCGTCTTCGGCGTCGGCCTCGGCAATTCGGCGGCGAAGTGGTCGTGGCTGCCCGCCGCCGACAACGACTTCATCTTCGCGATCATCGGCGAGGAGCTCGGCCTCATCGGCGCCGTCGTCGTGATCGGGCTCTTCGTGGTGCTGGCCGTCGCGCTCGCCAGGGTCATGCGCTCGGCCGCGACCCCGTTCGGGCGCACGGTCGCCGCGGCGGTCCTCGTGTGGGTGGTCGGGCAGGCGTGTGTCAATATCGGTGTCGTGCTCGGCGTCTTCCCCGTCCTCGGTGTCCCCCTTCCGCTCGTGTCGGCCGGTGGCACCGCCCTCCTCACGACCCTCTTCGCGATCGGCGTCGTGCTCTCGGTCGCACGGGATCCGGGCGTGCCCGCCCGCGCGAACGCCAAGGCCCCCGCGCGTCGCACCTCGAAGGCGACCCGATCGCGATGACGACGTACCTCCTCGCCGGCGGCGGCACCGCCGGCCACGTGAACCCCCTGCTCGCCGTCGCGGATCGCCTGCGCGAGCGCGACCCGGAGGCGAGCGTGCTCGTGCTCGGGACCGCCGAGGGCCTCGAGTCCCGGCTCGTGCCCGCTCGCGGCTACGAGCTGCTCACGATCGAGAAGGTCCCGTTCCCGCGCCGGCCGAACGGGGCGGCGCTCCGCTTCCCGTCGCGGTTCCGACGCTCGATCGCCGACGTCCGCGCGATGATCGCCGCTCGCGGCGTCGACGTGGTCGTCGGCTTCGGCGGCTACGTGTCGACGCCCGCCTACCTCGCCGCGCGCGGCGCGGGCATCCCCGTCGTGATCCACGAGGCGAACGCGCGGCCCGGCCTCGCGAACCGGCTCGGCGCGCGATTCGCGGCACGCGTCGGCGTCGCCTTCGCGGGGACGCCGCTGCCGCACGCCGAGTTCGTCGGGATGCCGCTCCGGCGCGAGATCGAGGCCCTCGACCGCCGGGCGCAGCGCCCGGTGGCCGCCGAGTTCTTCGGACTCGATCCGGCGCGGCCGGTGCTGCTCGTCACGGGCGGCTCGCTCGGCGCCCGGCGCATCAACCGCACGACGGTCGACAGCGCCGCGACGCTCACGGGCACGGGCTGGCAGGTGCTCCACGTGACCGGTGCGAAGTCCGAGGTCGGCGACCCCGGCATCGCCGACTACCGGATGGTCGAGTACGCCGACCGCATGGACCTCGCGCTCGCGATCGCCGACGCCGCGGTCTCCCGGGCCGGGGCCGCGACCGTGAGCGAACTCTCCGCGCTCGGGATCCCCGCCGTCTACGTCCCCTACCCGGTCGGCAACGGCGAGCAGCGATTCAACGCGGCGGGCGTCGTCGAGGCCGGCGGCGGCATCCTCGTCGACGATGCCGACTTCCTGCCCGAGCAGGTCTCCCGCGAGGTGGTCCCGATGCTGGCCGATCGCGACCGACTCGAGCGGATGGCCCGCGCCGCGGCATCCGTCGGCGCCCTCGACGGCACCGACCGCATGATCGAACTCGTCGACGGCGCGCTGCGCCGCGACGGCACCCCCGGCGCCGCGGGCGCGTAACGTTGAACCGTCCGAACCCCTCTCCAGGAAGCACCGCGACACCGTGACGATCAAGCCCGACCCCTCCATCGCGATCCCCGCCGACCTCGGCGCCGTGCACTTCGTCGGCATCGGCGGGTCGGGCATGAGCGGCATCGCGCGGCTCGCGCTCGGCGCCGGCCACCGCGTGACCGGATCCGACGTCCGCGACTCGGCGAACGTCGCGGCGCTGCGCGAGCTCGGTGCGACGATCGCGATCGGCCACGCCGCGGAGAACCTCCCCGACGACGTCGACACGGTCGTCGTGACCGGCGCCCTCTGGCAGGACAACCCGGAGTACCGGCTGGCGCTGTCGCGGGGCCTGCCGGTGCTGCATCGCTCGCAGGCGCTCGCCTCGGTGATCTCCGGGCAGCGACTCGTGTCGGTCGCGGGCGCGCACGGCAAGACCACGTCGACGGGCATGATCATCACGGGGCTGCTCGCGCTCGGCGAGGACCCGAGCTTCGTCAACGGCGGCGTCATCGAGGAGCTCGGCGTGAGCGCGGCATCCGGCTCGGGCGAGCTCTTCGTCGTCGAGGCCGACGAGTCGGACGGTTCCTTCCTCCTCTACGACACGTCGGTGGCGCTCATCACCAACGTCGATCCGGACCACCTCGATCACTACGGCTCGCTCGACGCGTTCGAGCAGGCGTTCGTCGACTTCGCCGACCGGGCGAACGAGTTCGTCGTCATCTCCTCCGACGACGCCGGTGCGACGCGCGTCCGGCATCGGCTCTCGCACGAGCGCGTGCTCACGTTCGGCGAGGCCGCGGACGCGACGGTGCGCGTGCACTCGATCTCCACCGACGGACCGGTGTCGTTCGCGGTCGACCACGCGGGCGAGACGTATCGTGCGCAGCTGCGGATCCCCGGCCGGCACAACGCGATCAACGCGGCGGGCGCGTTCGCCGTCCTCGTCGGCCTGGGATTCGACCCGGCCGCCTCGCTCGAGGGCATCTCGCGCTTCGCCGGCACCGGTCGGCGGTTCGAGCTGCACGGCGTGGTCGACGGGGTCAGCGTGTACGACGACTACGCCCATCACCCCACGGAGGTCGCGGCGGCGCTCTCCGCGGCCCGCACCGTCGTCGGCGACGGCCGGATCATCGCCGTGCACCAGCCGCACCTCTACAGCCGCACCCGGCTGTTCGCGAAGGAGTTCGCCGAGGTCCTGGAGCGCTACGCCGACGAGACCGTCGTGCTCGACGTGTACGGCGCCCGCGAGGACCCGGAGCCGGGAGTGACCGGCGCCCTCGTGAGCGAGCGGTTCGAGCACGCCGAGCGGGTGGCGTTCATCGCCGACTGGCAGGACGCCGCCGACCACACCGCGCGCATCGCGCGGCCCGGCGACTTCGTGATCATGCTCGGATGCGGCGACGTGTACCGGATCGTGCCGCAGCTCCTCGGATCGCTCGAACGCGAGCGGGACGCCTGATCGGAGACCCGTGAAGCGGCCGCAGGGATTCGACGGGGCGCGACCCGCTGGAGGCCGTGCCGGGTCGTCGACGGTGACGGCGTCGCACGGGGGAGCCGTGTCGGCCCCAGGCGCTTCGGGCGCCCGCGGCGCGCGGACCGGCCGGGTCGCGACCGCGCAGCCCGCGCCGGGCGACCGGGACGGGAGCGCGACCGAACCGATCGTGCTGCCCGTGGGCGGCGTCGCGGCGCACGCGGACCGTGCGCGCGACGGCGACGGACGCGACGGGGGACGCGGTGCGGATGCCACGGGCCCGTCCCAGCGCGACGACCGGGCCGCCCGGCGCGCCCTGGCCGCGGCCGAGCGGGCCCGACGCAGGTACGAGCGGCAGGAGGTGCGCCGCTTCACCCGACGCAGCCGACTCCGTCGCGCCACGTGGATCAGCGTGATCGCCTCGGTGGTCGCGATCGCGGTCGCCGCCGTCGCGATCGCGTACTCGCCGCTCATGGCGCTCCGGGAGGTGCGCGTCGAGGGCACGTCGCGGATCGCCGTGGCGGACGTCCGGGCCGCCTTCGACGACCGCGTGGGCACGCCGCTGCCGCTCATCGCGCCCGACGAGGTCCAGCGCGCGCTCTCCGCGTTCCCGCTCATCGAGACCTATTCGACCGAGACCGTCCCGCCCGGCACCCTCGTCGTGCGGATCGTCGAGCGCACGCCGGTCGGGGTGCTCGACACCTCCTCGGGTCTCATGGCGGTGGATGCGGCGGGCGTCGTCGTGGAGCGCGTGGACGCGGTGCCGGACGGTCTCCCGCTGATCGAGGTCGAGGGCGGCGTCGACGAGCCGTCGTTCCGCGCCGCCGGGCGCGTGCTGCGGAGCCTTCCGGCCGAGCTGCGGTCCGGGATCGCGTCGGTCACCGCGGACTCGGCCGACGACGTCCGGTTCGAACTGGCCGGCGGGGCGAGCGTGATCTGGGGGAACGCGGAGGACGCGGCGCTGAAGTCGACCGTCCTCATGGACCTCATGGCGGCGGCGCCGGCCGATCAGGTCGCCCGGTACGACGTTTCCGCGCCGCTGAACCCGGTCACCGGGTGATCCGGGAGGCCGGGATCGCGACACGCCGGGCCCGCCGAGGCGGAGCCGGAGGTGCACGCCCCTACCTTCGATTCAGGAATTGCATACTCGGCAAAACTTTAACCTTCGAGTAGAGGTTCAGGGTTCAGAGTTCGCAGAGAGGGCCGGACATGTCGACAAACCAGAACTACCTCGCCGTCATCAAGGTGGTCGGCATCGGCGGAGGCGGCGTCAACGCCGTCAACCGCATGATCGAACTCGGCCTGCGCGGCGTCGAGTTCATCGCGATCAACACCGACGCCCAGGCGCTGCTCATGTCCGATGCCGACGTCAAGCTCGACGTCGGCCGCGACCTGACGCGCGGGCTCGGCGCGGGCGCCGACCCCGAGGTCGGGCGGCGCGCGGCGGAGGACCACGCCGAGGAGATCGAGGAGGCGCTCGCCGGCGCGGACATGGTCTTCGTCACCGCGGGCGAGGGCGGCGGCACCGGCACGGGCGGCGCTCCCGTCGTCGCCCGCATCGCCAAGTCCATCGGCGCACTGACGATCGGCGTCGTGACCAAGCCGTTCAGCTTCGAGGGCAAGCGCCGGCAGACCCAGGCCGAGCAGGGCGTCGCGCGACTGAAGGAGGAGGTCGACACCCTCATCGTCGTGCCGAACGACCGCCTGCTCGAGATCAGCGATCGCGGGATCTCGATGCTCGAGGCGTTCGCCACCGCCGACCAGGTGCTCCTCGCCGGTGTGCAGGGCATCACCGACCTCATCACGACCCCCGGCCTCATCAACCTCGACTTCGCGGACGTGAAGTCGGTCATGCAGGGGGCGGGCTCCGCGCTCATGGGGATCGGCTCCTCGCGGGGAGCCGACCGGGCGATCAAGGCGGCGGAGCTGGCGGTCGCGAGTCCGCTGCTCGAGGCCTCGATCGACGGCGCGCACGGCGTGCTGCTCTCCATCCAGGGCGGATCGAACCTCGGGATCTTCGAGATCAACGACGCCGCGCGGCTCGTCCAGGAGGCCGTCCACCCCGAGGCGAACATCATCTTCGGCGCGGTCATCGACGACACGCTCGGCGACGAGGTCCGCGTGACCGTCATCGCCGCCGGGTTCGACGGCGGAGACCCGACTCCGAGACCCGCCGAGGTGCGCCAGACGAGCGCCGTGCCCGCGGTGGTCGGCGCGGGCGGCGCCGGCGGAGCGGGAGCGGGGCTGCTCGCCGGCGAGGCGGTCGAGGGCATCACCGAGATCGACATCGAGGAGCTCGTCGAGACCGCCAACTGGGGCGAGGCGAGCACGACCGCCGACCAGATCGTGTCCGACCCGGCGTTCGGGGAGGACTCGGACGACCTCGACATCCCCGACTTCCTGAAGTGACCGCTCGCACATCGCGGCGCCGTCCCACCACGGGCGGCGCCGCGTGAGCGCGCTCGCCGATCGTCTCGACGCGGTTCGCGCGGGCATCGCCGACGCGGCCCGGGACGCCGGGCGCGACCCCGACGAGGTCACCACGATCGTGGTGACGAAGTTCCACCCCGAGGCGCTCATCCGCGAGCTGGCGAGCCTGGGGGTCCGCGACATCGGCGAGAACCGCCACCAGGAGGCGCAGGCCAAGGCGCGCGCCCTCGCCGACCTCGACCTGCGGTGGCACTTCGTCGGCCAGCTGCAGAGCAAGAAGGCGCGGCAGGTGCGCGCCTACGCCTCGGTCATCCACTCGATCGACCGGGACTCCCTCGTCGACGCGCTCCGGTCGGAGGAGGGCGAGGTCGACGGCTTCATCCAGGTCAACCTGACCGAGGACCCGAACCGCGGGGGCGTCGCGCCCGACGACCTCGAGCCCATGGTCGAGCGCGTCCTCGCCGCACCCGGCATCCGGCTGCTGGGGCTGATGGCCGTGGCCCCGCTCGACGAACCGGCGCGAGCCGCGTTCGCGCGCGTGCGCGCGCTCTCGGAACGCGTCCGCTCGCTCGCGCCCGCGGCGACCTCCTTGTCGATGGGCATGTCGCACGACTATCGCGACGCGATCCTGGAGGGTGCGACACACCTTCGGATCGGCACCGCAATCACGGGGAACCGGCCGGCCTGAGGCTAGCCTCGAAGCACGGAACCACTGACGGAGGCAGCGATGTCGAACCCGCTCAAGAAGACCATGGTCTACCTGGGACTCGCCGACGAGGAACTCGAGCCGGAGTCACCCCCGGCCGCCGCGTCGCCGGCGCCGGTCGTGCACGCCGCGCCCGCTCCGGCTCCCAAGGGCGGAGCCGCCGTCACCCCCCTCCGAAAGCACCACGTGCAACCGACACCCCCGCAGGCGGAGATGAACGAGATCCTCACGGTGCACCCGCGCCAGTACCGAGACGCCCAGGTGATCGCCGAGTCCTTCCGCGAGGGGGTCCCGGTCATCATCAACCTGTCCCAGATGTCGGACGGCGACGCGCGTCGCCTCATCGACTTCGCGAGCGGCCTCTCGCAGGGCCTCCACGGCAAGATCGAGCGCGTGACGAGCAAGGTGTTCCTGCTCTCGCCGGCGCACGTGGTGGTCTCCGGCGAGGCCGGCGAGGCGGAGGGCGACGTGGACTCCTCCTTCTTCTCGCACGCGTAGACTCCCGGACGTGAGCGCACTCGCAGTCGTCTGGAATCTCGTCTACACGCTCCTCCTCATCTACTTCTTCGTGATGTGGGCGCGGTTCGTGCTCGACCTCGTGCGGACATTCAACCGGTCGTGGCGACCCCGCGGGGTCGTCCTCGTGCTCGTCGAGGCCGTCTACACGGTCACGGATCCGCTCGTGCGCTTCTTCCGCCGGCTCATCCCGCCGATCCGGCTCGGTCAGGTCGCCCTGGACCTCGGCTGGAGCGTCGCCATGCTCGTGGTCATCATCGCGATGACCGTCGTGTCGTGGCTCGCGGCGGGGGCTGCCGCCGCGGCCTGAGCCCGACCGCGGTCGGGGCGCGCCGTCCAGCCAACGCTCTGCATCAGCGAGGCTCTCTTTGCTACCGTTAGCAGAACGTGATCGATCAGTTCGACAGATTTGAGGGTGGGAAGCCATGGCGCTAACTCCGGAAGATGTGGTCAACAAGCGCTTCCAGGCGACGAAGTTCCGGGAGGGCTACGACCAGGACGAGGTGGACGACTTCCTCGACGAGGTGGTCGTCGAGCTGCGCCGCCTGAACCAGGAGAACGACGAGCTGCGTCAGCGCCTCTCCGCCGCCGAGTCGCGTGCCGCCGAGGGTGCCGGAGCCCCCGCCGCCGCGCCCGTCCCGGCTCCGACGTACGCCGAGCCCTCGCCGGCGGCTCCGACCGTCGCCGTGCCGACCCAGACCGCGGTCCCGCAGTCCGAGATCGACGAGCAGACCAGCACCACGAACCTCCTGCAGCTCGCCCGTCGGCTCCACGAGGAGCACGTCCGCGAGGGCGTCGAGAAGCGCGACGCGCTCATCGCCGAGGGCCACGCGACCGCCGCGCGCATCGTCGCCGAGGCCGAGGCCAAGCAGCGTGCGCAGATGGGCATCCTCGACCAGGAGCGCGTCGCGCTCGAGAAGCGCGTCGACGAGCTCCGCGTCTTCGAGCGCGACTACCGCGCCAAGCTGAAGAGCTACATCGAGGGCCAGCTGCGCGATCTCGACACGGCCCAGCCGGTCCAGGTCGGCGGCGCGAGCTACGCGCAGACGACGTCCGGCGAGCAGCCCGCACCGACCTTCCAGGGCTTTGGCGGCTGAGCAGAGGGCCAGGCTCGGCGTCACCGCACTGCTGATCCTGGTCGGCGTCGCGATCACGGTCTACGCCGTCGACCAGGTCAGCAAGTACTTCGTCGTCACCACGCTCGCCGAGGGCGAGACGGTGCAGGTGATCGGCGACGTGCTGCACTGGCAGTTCGTGAGGAATCCCGGTGCGGCGTTCTCGTTCGCCAGCGGCATGACCTGGGTCTTCACGATCCTCGCGGCGGGCGTGATCACCTTCATCATCTGGTTCGCCCGCCGCATCCGCTCCATCGCCTGGGCGCTCGTGTTCGGGCTGCTGCTCGGGGGCGTGCTCGGCAACCTCACCGATCGGCTGTTCCGCGAGCCGGCCTTCGGCATCGGGCACGTGATCGACTTCATCTCGACGCCGTGGATGCTCCCCGCGATCTACAACGTCGCCGACATCGCGATCGTGTCGAGCATGATCCTGTTCATGATCCTGACGATCCGGGGCATCGGCCTCGACGGGTCGCGTCCGGTCCGCGACGACGGTGCGACGGATGCCGCGTCCCCCGACGCCGGCCGCGAGGCCCGGGGCGGCGCACCCGGCGAGCCGGCGCACGAGTCCTGACGTGGAGCACCGCGCGCTGCCCGTCCCCGACGGGCTCGACGGCGTCCGCGTCGACGCGGGGCTCGCGAAGCTCCTCGGCTTCTCGCGCACGCAGGCCGCGGAGTTCGCCGAGGCCGGCGGCGTCAGCCTCGACGGCCGGACGGTCGACAAGTCCGACCGGCTCCGCGCCGGAGCGTGGCTCGAGGTGAGCTGGACGCCGCCGCGCACGCTCGAGGTCGACCCGATCCCGGTGCCCGACCTCGGGATCGTGCACGACGACGAGCATCTCGTCGTCGTCGACAAGCCCGCCGGCGTCGCCGCGCACCCCTCGCTGGGGTGGGAGGGGCCGACCGTGGTCGGCGCGCTCGCGGCATCCGGCTACCGCATCTCGACCTCGGGGGCGCCGGAGCGCCAGGGCGTCGTGCACCGGCTCGACGCCGGCACGAGCGGCCTCATGGTCGTGGCGAAGTCCGAGACCGCGTACACCGCGCTGAAGCGCGCGTTCCACGACCGCGAGGTCGAGAAGATCTACCACGCGGTCGTGCAGGGCCACCCCGACCCCCTCGCGGGCACCATCGACGCTCCCGTCGGGCGGCATCCGCGTTCCGAGTGGAGGTTCGCGGTGACCGCCGACGGCAAGCACGCGGTCACCCACTACGAGACCATCGAGGCCTGGCCCTACGCGTCGCTCCTCGAGATCCACCTCGAGACCGGACGGACGCACCAGATCCGCGTCCACATGTCCGCCCAGCGGCATCCGTGCGCCGGCGATGCGATGTACGGCGCCGATCCGACGCTGAGCGCCCGGCTGGGCCTCACCCGCCAGTGGCTGCACGCGCGGCAGCTGTCGTTCGTGCATCCCGGCACGGGGGAGTGGACGACGTACGAGTCGGCCTACCCGGCCGACCTGCAGCACGCGCTCGACGTGCTCTCCGGCGACTGAAACGCCCGCCGCCGGAGTCCGCCGCGACGGTGGCGGCCAATAGACTGCAAGCACCCCAGCCCCGCTCGCAGCACCACCGAAGAGGAGCCCTGTGGCCGCCGATTCCTTCGTCCACCTCCACGTCCACTCCGAGTACTCGATGCTCGACGGGGCGGCCCGGGTCGGCGAGTTGATGAAGGCCGCCGCGGCCGAGGGCATGCCGGCCGTCGCGATGACCGACCACGGCAACGTGTTCGGCGCGTACGACTTCTGGAAGCAGGCGACGGATGCCGGGGTGAAGCCGATCATCGGCACCGAGGCGTACCTCACGCCGGGCACCCATCGCAGCGACAAGACCCGCGTGCGCTGGGGCAACGGGGGCGGCGACGACGTGTCGGGCTCGGGTGCCTACACGCACATGACGCTGCTCTCGGAGACCACCGAGGGCATGCACAACCTCTTCCGGCTCTCGAGTCGGGCGTCGATCGAGGGGTACTACTTCAAGCCGCGCATGGACCGCGAGCTGCTGCAGACCTACTCGAAGGGACTCATCGCCACGACCGGCTGCCCGTCGGGCGAGGTGCAGACGCGGCTGCGGCTCGGGCAGTACGACGAGGCGGTGCAGGCGGCCGCGGAGTTCCGCGACATCTTCGGCAGGGAGAACTTCTTCGCCGAGGTCATGGACCACGGCCTCGGCATCGAGAAGCGGATCATGGACGATCTCCTGCGCCTCGCGCGGGAGCTCGACCTGCCGCTCGTCGCCACGAACGACCTGCACTACACGCACGCGCACGACGCGAAGAGCCATGCGGCGCTGCTCTGCGTGCAGTCGGGCTCGACGCTCGACGACCCGAACCGCTTCAAGTTCGACGCCGACGAGTTCTACCTGAAGTCCGCCGCCGAGATGCGGCACCTCTTCCGCGATCACCCGGAGGCGTGCGACAACACCCTGCTCATCGCCGAGCGCTGCGACGTGCAGTTCAACACGAGCGCGAACTACATGCCGCGTTACCCGGTGCCTGCCGGGGAGGACGAGCAGAGCTGGTTCGTGAAGGAGGTCGAGAAGGGCCTGCACGAGCGGTACCCGGCCGGCATCCCCGACGACGTCCGGAAGCAGGCCGACTACGAGGTCGGCGTCATCTCGCAGATGGGGTTCCCGGGCTACTTCCTCGTCGTCGCCGACTTCATCAACTGGTCGAAGGACAACGGCATCCGCGTGGGGCCGGGCCGCGGCTCGGGAGCCGGGTCCATGGCCGCCTACGCGATGCGGATCACCGACCTCGATCCGCTCCAGCACGGCCTCATCTTCGAGCGGTTCCTCAACCCCGATCGCGTCTCCATGCCCGACTTCGACGTGGACTTCGACGAGCGTCGCCGCGGCGAGGTCATCAAGTACGTCACCGACAAGTACGGCGACGAGCGCGTCGCGCAGATCGTCACGTACGGCACGATCAAGGCCAAGCAGGCGCTGAAGGACTCCAGCCGCGTGCTCGGCTTCCCGTTCGGCATGGGGGAGAAGCTCACCAAGGCGATGCCGCCGGCGGTCATGGGAAAGGACATCCCGCTCTCGGGGATCCTCGACAAGGACCACCCGCGCTACAAGGAGGCCGGAGACATCCGGGCCCTCATCGAGACGGATGCCGAGGCGAAGACGGTCTTCGAGACGGCCCTCGGGCTCGAGAACCTCAAGCGCCAGTGGGGCGTGCACGCCGCGGGCGTGATCATGTCGAGCGAGCCGCTCATCGACATCATCCCGATCATGAAGCGGGAGCAGGACGGCCAGATCGTCACGCAGTTCGACTACCCCGCGTGCGAGTCGCTCGGCCTCATCAAGATGGACTTCCTGGGCCTCAGGAACCTCACGATCATCGACGACGCGCTCGACAACATCGAGGCCAACCGCGGCTTCCGCCCGGTGCTCGAAGACCTGGCGCTCGACGACCCCGAGGCGTACGCGCTGCTCTCGCGGGGCGACACGCTCGGCGTCTTCCAGCTCGACGGCGGTCCGATGCGGTCGCTGCTGCGCCAGATGAAGCCCGACAACTTCGAGGACATCTCGGCCGTCATCGCGCTGTACCGGCCGGGCCCGATGGGCGCGAACTCGCACACGAACTACGCACTCCGCAAGAACGGGCTGCAGGAGATCACGCCCATCCACCCCGAGTTCGAGGAGTCGCTGCGGGACATCCTCGACACCAGCTACGGCCTCATCATCTACCAGGAGCAGGTGATGGCCATCGCCCAGCGCGTGGCCGGATTCTCGCTGGGCCAGGCCGACATCCTGCGTCGCGCGATGGGCAAGAAGAAGAAGTCCGAACTCGACAAGCAGTACGAGGGCTTCTCGGGCGGCATGAAGGCGAACGGCTACTCGGATGCCGCGATCCAGAAGCTGTGGGAGATCCTGCTCCCGTTCTCCGACTACGCGTTCAACAAGGCGCACTCGGCGGCGTACGGCGTGCTGAGCTACTGGACCGCGTACCTCAAGGCGCACTACCCCGCCGAGTACATGGCGGCACTGCTCACGAGCGTGGGCGACGCGCGCGACAAGCTCGCGCTCTACCTCAACGAGTGCCGCCGCATGGGCATCAAGGTGCTGCCGCCCGACGTGAACGAGTCCATCGGGTTCTTCGCCGCCGTCGGCGACGACATCCGCTTCGGTCTCGGCGCGGTCCGCAACGTCGGCTTCAACGTCGTCGACGCGATCCGTGCGTCGCGTGATGCGAAGGGCCGGTTCGAGACGTTCCACGACTTCCTGAAGAAGGTGCCGACCCAGGTCGCGAACAAGCGCACGGTCGAGTCGCTCGTGAAGGCGGGAGCATTCGACTCGCTGGGTCACACGCGTCGCGCGCTCGTCGAGATCCACGAGGGCGCCGTCGAGGCGGCCGTGAAGGAGAAGCGCGCGGAGGAGAACGGCGACGTGGGCTTCGACTTCGACAGCCTCTTCGAGGACCACGAGAAGGAGTCCGCGCCGTCGCCGGTGCCCGATCGCCCGGAATGGGCCAAGCGCGACAAGCTCGCGTTCGAGCGCGAGATGCTCGGGCTCTACGTGTCGGACCATCCGCTCGCCGGCCTCGAGGCGACGCTCGCCAAGCACGCCTCGACGACGATCACCGACCTCATGAGCTCGGATGCCACGCAGGACGGCGAGGTCGCCACGATCGCCGGTCTCGTGACGAGCGTGCAGCACCGCGTCGCCCGCCAGTCCGGCAACCAGTACGGCATGATCCAGGTCGAGGACTTCTCGGGCGAGATCACCGTCATGTTCATGGGCAAGGCGTACCAGGAGTTCGCGCCGGCGCTGAAGGGCGACTCGATCGTCGTGGTGCGGGGGCGGGTGAGCCTGCGCGACGACGGCATGAACCTGCATGCCTACAGCGTGTTCGAGCCAGAGGTCGGGACGGACGACGGAACCGGCCCGGTCGTGATCTCCCTGCCCGACGTCCGCGCCACGACCGACACGATCACGGCGCTCGGCGACGTGCTCATAAGGCACCGCGGCGACACCGAGGTGCGGCTGAAGCTCACGAAGGGCCGGACGGCGCGGGTGTTCGAACTGCCCTACCCGGTCTCGGTGAGCGCCGACTTCTACGGCGAGCTGAAGAGCCTCCTCGGGCCGAACTGCCTCACGTGACGTCGCGCTCAGCCGGGTCGCGGTGCGGCTCGCTAGGCTGAGCGGGCCATGCTACGCACGATCGACCTCCGCGGCACCCGTCCGACCCTGTCCGAGCTGCTCGCCCTCGTCCCGAGGGCGGCGACCGACGTCGCCGCAGCGCTCGAGCCAGCTCGAGCCCTCATCGACGACGTGCGCGCGCGCGGCGGAGCCGCGCTGCTCGACCAGGCGGAGCGATTCGATCGCGTGCGACCGGCGGCCGTGCGGGTCGCCGCCGGCGAGCTCGCCTCGGCGCGTGCCGCGCTCCGACCCGACGTGCGGCGCGCCGTCGAGTCCACGATCGAGCGGGTCAGGGCCGCGAGCGCGGCGCAGGTGCCCGCGCCGGAACGGACGGTCCTCGCGACGGGCGCCGTGGTCGAGCAGCGGTGGCAGCCGGTCGGTCGCGTCGGGCTGTACGTGCCGGGCGGCAAGGCCGTCTATCCGTCGAGCGTCGTGATGAACGTCGTGCCGGCCCAGGTCGCCGGCGTGCGCTCGATCGCGCTCGCCTCGCCCGCGCAGGCGGCGCACGGCGGTCGCATCCACCCGACGATCACCGGCGTCGCGGCGCTCCTCGGCATCGACGAGGTCTACGCGATGGGCGGCGCCGGCGCGATCGGGGCCTTCGCCTACGGCGTTCCGGACCTCGGGCTCGAGCCCGTGCAGCGCGTCACGGGTCCGGGCAACGTCTTCGTCGCGGCGGCGAAGCGCGTGGTGCAGGGCGTCACGGGGATCGACGCCGAGGCCGGCCCGACCGACATCCTCGTGATCGCCGACGATTCGGCCGACGCCGACTTCGTGGCATCCGACCTCGTGAGCCAGGCCGAGCACGACGAACTCGCCGCGGCGGTGCTCGTCACCGACTCGGCCGCCCTCGCCGAACGCGTGCTCGAGCGGCTCGTGATCCGCGCCACGGAGACCCGTCACTCCGAGCGGATCCGGGCCGCGCTCGACGGCGCCCAGTCGGCGGTCGTGCTGGTCGACGACCTGGAGCAGGCGGCCGACTTCGCGAACGCGTTCGGCGCCGAGCACCTCGAGATCCAGGTGCGCGACGCCGAGGCCGTCCTCGCCCGCATCGAGAACGCCGGGGCCATCTTCATCGGCCCGTACTCGCCGGTCAGCCTCGGCGACTACGCCGCGGGCTCGAACCACGTCCTGCCCACGGGCGGCCAGTCGCGTCACGCCGCCGGGCTGTCGGCGGCGACCTTCCTGCGCCCGCAGCAGGTGGTCCGCTACGACGAGGGCGCGCTCCGCGAGGTCGCGCCCGTCATCGCGACGCTCTCCGAGGAGGAGGACCTCCCCGCCCACGGCGAAGCCGTCACCGCCCGCTTCGGCGAGCGACGCTGAACCCGACGCTACGCTGGGAGCACCATGTACTGCCCCTTCTGCCGCCACCCCGATTCCCGCGTCATCGACTCGAGGACGAGCGACGACGGACTCTCGATCCGGCGTCGACGCCAGTGCCCGGAATGCGGCCGTCGGTTCTCGACGACCGAGACCGCGAGCCTCGCGGTGATCAAGCGGTCGGGCGTGATCGAGCCGTTCAGCCGTGAGAAGGTCGTGCTCGGCGTGAAGAAGGCCTGCCAGGGGCGACCGGTGACCGATTCCGACCTCGCGGTGCTCGCGCAGAAGGTCGAGGAGACGATCCGGTCGACCGGGGCGTCGCAGATCGAGGCGAACGACATCGGCCTGGCGATCCTGCCGCCGCTGCGCGAACTCGACGAGGTCGCGTACCTGCGCTTCGCGAGCGTGTACCAGGCGTTCGAGTCCCTCGACGACTTCGAGTCGGCGATCGAGGCGCTGCGCGAGGAGCACGGGCGGCTGCCGGCCCGGCCGGCCGAGTGACGGATGCGTCGGGCCGCCCGACGGCCCTCCGGTAGCCTGATCCAGGCATGTATCGACTCCTCTTCTCCCTCGGCTTCTCGCGCATGGATCCCGAGCGCGCCCACCACCTCGCGTTCCGCGTGATCCGAGCCCTTCCCGCGTTCGGGATCGGGCGGCTCGTGGAGCGTGCCACCGGCCCCTCGCCCGAGCTGGCCGTGGAGGCGCTCGGCCTGCGCTTCCCCTCGCCGTTCGGCGTCGCCGCCGGCTTCGACAAGGACGCGCTGGCGGTCGTGGGCCTCGGGAACCTCGGCTTCGGCCACGTGGAGGTCGGCACGATCACGGCGCTGCCCCAGCCGGGAAACGACCGGCCCCGGCTGTTCCGCCTGATCGCCGACCGCGCCCTCATCAACCGCATGGGCTTCAACAACGGCGGGGCGGATGCCGCGGCCGGCCGTGTCTCGCGTCTCTCGCGCCGGCCTCGCCGGCCGGTGCTCGGCGTGAACATCGGCAAGAGCCGGGTCACGCCCGTCGAGCGCGCGACCGAGGACTACGTGCGGAGCACCAAGGTGCTCGCGCCGCACGCCGACTACCTCGTCGTGAACGTCAGCTCGCCGAACACGCCGGGCCTCCGCGGGCTGCAGGAGCTCGACGCGCTCGCGCCGCTGCTCGAGGCCGTCCGCGCGGCGGCCGGTCGGACGCCGCTCCTGGTGAAGATCGCACCCGATCTCGACGACGCGGAGGTCGTGCGGATCTGCGAGCTCGTCGTCAGGCTCGGCCTCGACGGCATCATCGCGACGAACACCACGATCTCCCGCGCGGGCCTGGTGACCCCGGCCGCCGAGGTCGAGGCCATCGGCGCGGGAGGACTCTCCGGAGCGCCGCTCGCGGCGCGGTCGCTGGCGGTGCTGAAGCTCATCCGCGAGCACGTGCCGGCGGAACTCTGCGTGGTATCGGTCGGCGGGGTGGAGACCGCCGAGGACGTGCAGGAACGGGTCGACGCGGGCGCGACCCTCGTGCAGGGCTACTCGGCGTTCATCTACCGCGGGCCGCTGTGGGCGCGCGAGATCAATCGCGGCCTCGACCGGATCCGCCGCGAGCGGCTCGCCGCGGCATCCGTCGCCTGACCGGGCTCACGGTCGACCGACCGCGAGCCGACCTCGGGTGGGAGGGCGCTTCGGGCGCCTCAGAGCATCCCGATGTCGGAGAGCCGGTCGGCGAGCGTCGCGCCGTCGCTCGCCGAGACCCAGGGCACGTCGGCGCCGTGCTGCTCCGACTTCGTGCGACCACCCGCGAGGACGGCCTCGCCCGGGGAGAGCTCGCGGATCGCGATCGCCGCGACGTTGTCCGGATGCTCCCGCGCGAAGGCCGCGTAGAGCTCCTCGTCGTGCTGCCCGTCGTCGCCGATCATGAGCCACCGGACGTTCGGGAACTCCTCGGCGAGGCGGCTGAGGTTGTCGCTCTTGTGCTCCCGGCCGCTGCGGAACCAGCGGTCGTGCGTCGGGCCCCAGTCGGTGAGCAGCAGCGGACCCGCCGGGTAGAGGTTGCGGGAAAGGAAACGGGTGAGCGTCGGAGCGACGTTCCAGGCACCCGTCGAGAGGTAGATGACCGGCGACCCCGGATGCCGCCGCGCGAGCCGCTCGTACAGGACCGCCATCCCGGGGGTGGGGCTCCGGGCGTGCTCGTCGAGGACGAACGTGTTCCATGCGGCGACGAACGGGCGGGGGAGCGCCGTCACCATCACGGTGTCGTCGACGTCGGAGATGATGCCGAAGTCGACGTCGGGCCCGACGATCCGGATCGGCGCCTCGACCGGTTCGGCGCCGTGGACGCTCAGCACCGCGTGCGTCCATCCGGGCTCGAGCCGGGCCGGCACCCGGGTGTCGACGACCCCGCCGCGGTCGGCGAGCACCTCGATGCGCTGGCCGCCCACCTCGATCGTGACCGGCACGTCGCCGACCGGGACGCTCGTGAAGCTCCGCCAGCCGCGGATGCCCTGCTCGCGGCGCTGCCGGCGGCGCTTCGACGTCTCGTCGGCCCGGATCGGCTTCGAGAGCAGCACGCGGCAGAACACGCGGACCCACTCGGTCGAGCCGTAGCCGGCGTACGGGACGACGGTCGGGACGTGACCGCGGCCCCGCGCCCACCGTTCGCGCACGTCGTGGAACCAGTCCTCGAGGCGCGCGGCACCGTGCCGGGCCGGCCGTCGCCGGGGACCGGCCGGGTCGGGGGAACGCTCCGGCATCCCGTCAGTCTTTCATGGACCGTGCGGCCGATGCGAAACCCGCCGCCCCCTGGAAGCGGACTTCCCCTCGAACACGGGTAGAGTGGTGCGGCGAACCAAGGAGGACCCGTGCCGAACATCGACCTGATCCTGGGGGCCGATCACGGGCGGAGGCGCTCGGTGCGAACCGAGCCCACGCAGCGTCGCAGCTCCCAGCGGCTCGACGCGCTGCTGGACGCCGCCGCCGAGATCGTCGACGAGCTCGGATTCGAACGGCTGACCACGCAGATGGTCGCCGAGCGCGCCGGCGCGTCGATCGGCACCGTGTACCGCTACTTCCCCGACCGGGTCGCCGTCCTGCACGCGCTGCGCGAGCGGAGCGTCCGACGCTTCCGCGAGCGGCTGGCCGAGGCGGTCGACGGGGCCGAGCTCGCCGCGTGGTGGGAGGTCATCGACCTCGCGCTCGACGTCTGCATCGAGCTGTACCGCGACGAGCCGGGGTTCGCCGTGGTCTACGGGGCTCCGCGCGAGGCATCGGAGCTCGACGGCGAGCCCGAGATCGCGCACCGCGTGGCACGCCTGCTCGAGCACGACTTCGGCGTGATCGACGACGCCGAGGTCCGCCTGCGGCTCGGCATCGCGCTCGAGATCGGCGCGACCCTCATCCATCGGGCGTTCGTCCGCGACGCCGTCGGCGATGCGCGGTACCTCGACGAGGCGCACCGCGTGGTCCGGGACTACCTCGGACGCCACCTGGCCGACCAGCTCGCCGCCGCACCCGCGGCCTGAGCATCCGCGGCGAACGGCCGCGCACCCCGTTGCCACGCCGTCGCCGAGGTGTTTGGCTGGAGGACGCGGTGCCGCCCGGCGCCCGAGACCGACGGAGAGGCAGCATGATCGAGTTCCGCGGTGTCGCCAAGCAGTTCCCCGACGGAACGGTCGCCGTCCACGACGTCGACATCGTCATCCCACCTCGGAAGACGACGGTCCTCGTCGGCTCCTCCGGCTCGGGCAAGACGACGCTCCTCCGGATGATCAATCGGATGGTCGATCCGACCGCGGGGCAGGTGCTCATCGACGGCACGGACGTCGCGACCGTCGATCCGGTGAAGCTCCGTCGCGGCATCGGCTACGTGATGCAGAACTCGGGCCTCCTGCCGCACCGGAAGGTCATCGACAACGTCGCGACCGTGCCGCTCCTGCGCGGCGAGTCCAGGCGCGCGGCGCACGCCCACGCCCTCGAGCTGCTCGACACGGTCGGGCTCGATCGATCGCTGGCCGACAGGTACCCGGCGCAGCTCTCCGGGGGACAGCAGCAGCGCGTCGGCGTGGCGCGCGGGCTCGCGGTCGACCCGAACATCCTCCTGATGGACGAGCCGTTCGGCGCGGTGGATCCGATCGTCCGCGCGGAGCTGCAGCAGGAGCTGCTCCGGCTCCAGGGCGAGCTCGGCAAGACCGTCGTCTTCGTCACCCACGACATCGACGAGGCATTCCTCCTCGGCGACCAGGTCGTCATCATGCAGCAAGGCGGGCTGATCTCGCAGGCCGCGTCGCCGGCTGAGATCCTCGCGCATCCGGCCGACGCCTTCGTCGCGGACTTCGTCGGCGCCGACCGCGGCAAGCGGGCGCTGCACGTCACGGAGGTCGACGGGCGACGGGTGGTCGTGGACGCGGACGGCAGGGCGGCCGGAGTCCTGGCCCCGTGAACTGGCTCTGGTCGAACCTCGACCTCGTCGGCGAGCTCATGCTCGTCCACCTCGCGTTGTCGGTGCCCGCGATCATACTGAGCTTCGTGGTCTCGGTGCCGATCGGCTGGCTCGCCCACCGCTACCGGTGGTCGAGGGGCGTCCTGCTGTCGATCTGCGGCCTCCTCTACGCCATCCCGTCGCTCGCCCTCTTCATCGCCCTGCCGGCCTTCACCGGACTGAGCCTCCGTTCCCCGGTCAACCTCGTGATCGCGCTCACGCTCTACGGCATCGCCGTCATCGTGCGCACCTCGGCCGACGCGTTCGACTCGGTGGAGCGCGACATCCGGCAGTCGGCGACGGCGGTGGGGTACTCGTCGGCCGGTCGGTTCTGGGGCGTCGAGCTGCCGCTGGCCGGACCGGTGCTCCTCTCGGGCCTGCGCGTCGTGATCGTGAGCACCGTGAGCCTCGCGACGGTCGGTGCGGTGATCGGCGTCCAGAGCCTCGGGAGCCTCTTCACCGACGGGTTCCAGCGCGGCATCCAGGTCGAGATCATCACCGGGATCGTGGCGACGATCGTGCTCGCGCTCGGGCTCGACGCGCTCAGCGTGCTGCTCGGTCGCCTCCTCATGCCGTGGACGCGGCGCGGCTCGCGGAACGGCCGCGCTGCGGCGGCCCGCCGCATCCGGGAGGAGTCCGCGTGAACCTCTTCCTCGACGCCTTCGCCTGGCTCGCCGACCCGGCGAACTGGACCGGACCCGGGAGCATCCCGCAGCGGCTCGCCGAGCACCTCCGGGTCTCGGCGCTCGTGCTCGTCATCGCCTCGGCCATCGCGCTGCCGTTGGGAGCCCTCGTCGGCCACACCGGGCGCGGGCGGGAGCCCGCCGTCATGGTCTCCGGCGGCCTCCGCGCGCTGCCGACCCTCGGCGTGCTGACGCTCTTCGGCATCTGGATCGGGATCGGGCTCGCGGCGCCGGTGATCGCGCTCGTGATCCTCGCCATCCCGCCGCTCCTCGCGGGCGCCTACGCGGGCTTCGAGTCGGTCGACCGGCGCACCATCGACGCGGCCCGGGCGATGGGGATGCGAGAGCTGCAGGTCGTCGGCAAGGTCGAGCTCCCGCTCGGGATGCCGATCGTCGTGGGCGGCATCCGCTCGGCGACGCTCCAGATCATCGCGACGGCGACCCTCGCGGCGTACATCGCCGACGAGGGCCTCGGCCGCTTCATCTTCGCGGGGCTCAAGACCCGCGACTACGGCGAGATGCTGGGCGGGTCGATCCTCGTGATCCTCCTCGCCCTCGTCATCGACGGATGCTTCGCGCTCACGCAGCGCGTCGTCGTCCCCGCCGGCGTCCGCGCGACGCGTACCGCAGAGCTCCGTTCGCGGCCGACCCGGTCGCGAGCGGTCGTGGGGCGACCCAACACCGAAGGGAACCAGGAATGATCACAGCAGGAAAAGGCCGGCTCGTTGCGCTCGCAGCGGTCGCGGTCGGGGCGACAGTGGCCCTGGCAGGGTGTGCATCGGGCGATCCGCTCGACAGCGGATCGGATGGCGGCGACGCCGCCGGCGAGACCATCGTCGTCGGCTCGCAGGACTACTACTCCAACGAGATCATCGCCGAGCTCTACGCCCAGGCGCTCGAGGAGAACGGCTACACGGTCGACCGGCAGTTCCGCATCGGCCAGCGCGAGGTGTACATCCCCGAGATCGAGTCGGGGTCGATCGACGTCTTCCCCGAGTACACGGGCAACCTCCTCCAGTACTACGTGCCCGACACGACGGCCACGACGAGCGACGACGTCTACGCGGAGCTCTCGACCGCGCTGCCCGACGGGCTGCGCGTGCTCGAGCAGTCCCCGGCGACCGACCAGGACTCGTACAACGTGACGCAGGCGTTCTCCGACGAGTACGGCGTCACGAGCCTCGCCGACCTGGCCGACGTCGACGCGTCGATCACGCTGGGCGGCAACTCCGAGCTCGAGACGCGGCCGTACGGTCCCGAGGGGTTGCAGTCGGTGTACGGCGTCGAGGTGGCGTTCACGCCGATCGAGGACAGCGGCGGTCCGCTGACCCTCAAGGCCCTCGTGGACGACCAGGTGCAGATGGTCAACATCTTCAGCGCCGACCCGAACATCGCCGCGAACGACCTCGTGACGCTCGAAGACCCCGAGGGGCTCTTCCTCGCATCGAACGTCGTCCCGGTCGTGAGCGAGAAGGTCGATGACGATATCGCCGGCATCATCGACACGGTGAGCGCGGCGCTCACCGCCGAGGAGCTCGTCGCCCTCAACGCGCTGAGCGTGAACGAGCAGCAGTCCGCGGAGCAGATCGCGAGCGACTGGCTCGCGGAGCAGTCCCTGTTCTAGGGGATCCTGTCCTCGCGCGAGGGGTCGGCGGCTTCGGCCGCCGGCCCCTTCGCCGTGTCGGCCGGCGAGATGTGCGGCGGAACCGGGGGGTGCGCGGCCGGCTCGGCGGCATCCGTCATGTGACGCGCCTCGAGACGCAGGAGGACCTTCTTCCCGAGCCATGCCAGCACGAGGAACAGGATGATGACGCCGACGAAGAGGTAGCCCGCCCAGTGCAGGTTGTCGCTGAGCTCCCGGTAGCCGCCCGCCGCCGCCGACCCGACCCCGACGTAGGCGAACGACCAGATGACGCAGGCGGGCGTGGTCCAGGCCATGAACCGCCGATACGTCATGTCGCTCATGCCCACGGTGAGCGGGACGAGCGAGTGCAGGACCGGCAGGAACCGCGATATGAAGACGGCGGGGCCGCCGCGCCGCGCGAGGTAGCGCTGCGCCCGGTGCCAGTTGTGCTCGCCGATGCGGCGCCCCAGACGCGAGTGCTGGATGTGGGGACCGAACCAGCGCCCGAGGGCGAAGCCGATGCTCTCGCCGATGAGCGCGCCGACGATGACCGCGATCGCGAGTGCGACGAACTCCACCGGACCCTCGACGCCGGTCGCGGCCACGATGACGATCGTGTCGCCGGGCACGATGAGGCCGATGAGCACGGAGGTCTCGAGCATGATGCCGAGGCCGGCGAGCAGCGTCCGGACGACGGGGTCGACGCCCTGCACCGTCGCGAGGATGCCGTCGAGCAGCTCGTTCACGATTCCGAGCCTATGGGCTGCGGCAGGGAAGTCGATCAGAATGCGATGGCGGCGAGCACGCACACCGGGACGGCGACGATCGCCGTCGCCAGCAGCCAGGTCGCGTTTCGCGCCCGAGCGTCGAGCGGGCGCAGGTCGGCGTCGAGGCGCGCCAACCGGCGTTCGAGCACGCGCTCGCCGGGGTCGACCGCGTCGATCGGCGCGTCGGCGTAGGCCCCCGCCGCTCCCGAGCTCCCGACCCTGAGCAGGGCCGTGCGCAGCGGTTCGACGCCCACCCGCCGTCGGGGCGCGTCGTCGGCGAGCATCTCGGTGAGGGTCGCGACCGATCGCTCGGCGCGGTTCGCGATCGGGAACCAGGGGAGCGCGGCGTGCCAGGCCCGGAACGCGAGCAGCACGAGGTGGTGGAGCTGGTCGAGGTGCGCGCGCTCGTGGCCGACGACCGCCCGGAGCTCGTCTTCGTCGAGGAGGTCGACGAGGCCGTCCGTGACGACGGTCGCCGTCCGGAGGCCGGGCACGCAGTAGGCGACGGGCGCGGGGTGCGAGAGCACGCGCGCTCCGGTCGGTTCGCTCGCGGGACTCGCGAGCAGGTCGATCAGGCGGTGCTGGCGCCGCCGGGCGCGCTCCGCGCGCACCGCGGTCGTCCCGAGGTTCAGGGCGAGGTGGACGGCCAGCCCGACGGCGAGCGTGACGGCGGCCAGGTGCACGACGCCGAAGCCGTCGGGGATCGGGCCGGCGGCGAGGACGGGCAGGAGTGCGGTCGCCGCGCCGGTGAGCGAACCCGCCGGCGATGCGCCGAGCGCCAGGAGGGCGCCGATCATCGCGAGTCCGCCGCCGAGCGCGATGCCCTGCCAGAGCACGAGCGCGGTCGCGGGGGAGCGGGCCGGCCACTCGGCCCGCGACAGCGCGACCGGGACTGGCCACGCGAGCGCGAGGGCGAGGGCGCCGAGCGCCACGGAGGCGGCGATCACGTCAGTGGCGCACCAGGTCGTCGAGCAGGCGGCGCAGCGTGTTCGCCTCGCCGTCGCTCACGGTTCCGACGAATCGCGCGAGCGCGGCATCGCGGTCGGACGAGGAGGAGAGCACCTCGTGCATGAGCTCGGCGGTGTGCTCCGCGCGCGAGAGGAGCGCGCTGTAGCGGTGCGGCCGCGTGTCGCGGCTCCGCCCGACGAAGCCCTTCCGCTCGAGGCGCGAGAGCACGGTGAGGACCGTGGTCGTCGCCGGCGCGCGCCCCGGCGCGGACACGAGGGCGAGCCGGTCGCGGACCTCGTTCGCCGTGAGTGCGGAGTCGGTCATCCAGAGCTGCTCCATCACGGAGCGCTCCAACTCGCCGAGACCTGCCATACGACGAGGATACCGCGCAAGAGCCCAACGGTTCTACGTCGTGTAGAAAACATGCTCTACGCTCTGTAGAAGAATCGCGTCGACGATCGTTCCCATGAAAGGGGCCCCCGCGTGAACGAGTTGCTCGATCCGCTCCTGCTCGCCAGGTGGCAGTTCGGTCTCACCACGGTGTACCACTTCCTCTTCGTCCCGATCACCATCGGTCTCGCGACGTCCGCGGCGATCTTCCAGACCGCCTGGGTGCGCACCGGCAAGGTCGAGTACCTGCGGATCACGCGGTTCTTCGGCACGATCTTCCTCATCAACTTCGCGATGGGCGTCGTGACGGGCATCGTCCAGGAGTTCCAGTTCGGCATGAACTGGTCGGAGTACTCGCGCTTCGTCGGCGACGTGTTCGGCGCCCCGCTGGCCCTCGAGGGCCTGCTCGCGTTCTTCCTCGAGGCCACGTTCATCGGCCTCTGGATCTTCGGCTGGAACCGGCTGCCGCAGAAGCTGCACCTCGCCACGATCTGGGCGACGGCGATCGGCACCATCCTCTCGGCCTACTTCATCATCGCCGCGAACGCATTCATGCAGAACCCGGTCGGCTACGAGATGAACGCCGAGCGCGGTCGCGCCGAACTCGTCGACATCTGGGCGCTCCTGACCAACCCCGTCGCCCTCGCGGCGTTCCCGCACACGATCGCGGCCTGCTTCATGGTGAGCTCCGGTCTCATCATCAGCGCCGCCGCGTGGCACCTCGCGCGCAACCAGCACCTCGACACCATGCGGCCGGCCCTCAAGTTCGGCCTGTGGGGCCTGCTCATCTCGGGTGCGCTCACCACGTTCTTCGGCGACCAGCTGAGCCTCGCGATGGTCGCGACGCAGCCCATGAAGATGGCCGCCGCCGAGGCGACCTACGACACGGTCTGCGGGGCGGATGCCTCGTTCTCGCTGTTCACGCTCGGAACGCCCGACGGCACCACCGAGCTCTTCTCCATCCGCGTGCCGTACCTGCTGTCGCTGCTGTCGACGCACTCGCTCGACGGTTGCGTCGAGGGCATCAACGACCTGCAGGCGCAGTACGCCGAGCTGTACGGCCCCGGGGACTACGCGCCGATCATCTGGGTCACCTACTGGGCGTTCCGGTGGATGATCGGCCTCGGCATGCTGCACGTGCTGATCGCGCTCGTCGGGCTCTGGCTCACCCGCAAGGACCGGATGCCGACGCAGCGCTGGATCTGGACCGTCGCCGTCTGGAGCTTCCCGCTGTCGCTGGCCGCGATGATCGTCGGCTGGGTGTTCACCGAGATGGGCCGGCAGCCGTGGATCGTCTTCAGCCTGCTGCCGACCGAGTCGGCGGTCTCGCCGAACGTCACGGGGCTCGAGGTGCTGATCTCGCTCGTCGCCTTCACGCTGATCTACGGCATCCTCGCCGTCGTCGAGGTGAAGCTCATCGTCCGGGCGGTGCGGAAGGGACCGCCCGAGATCGCCCCGCCCGACCCGGAGACGGGCAAGGTCGAACACACCGCAACGGTCTACTAGGAGGACACGGACATGGATCTCGCAGTGCTCTGGTTCTGGATCGTCGCGTTCCTCTTCGTCGGCTACTTCGTCCTTGATGGGTTCGACTTCGGCGTGGGGATGTCGCTGCCCTTCCTCGGGAAGGACGACACCGATCGCCGGGTCCTGATCAACACCATCGGCCCCGTGTGGGACCTCAACGAGACGTGGGTGATCGTCGCCGGCGCGGCCCTGTTCGCGGCGTTCCCGGAGTGGTACGCGACGCTCTTCTCGGGGTTCTACCTCGCGCTGCTGCTCATCCTGCTGGCGCTCATCGCGCGCGGCGTCTCGTTCGAGTACCGCCACCAGCGCCCGGAGGACGCCTGGAAGCGTCGCTTCGACTGGATGATCATCGTCGGCTCGGCCGTGCCGGCGCTCCTCTGGGGCGTCGCGTTCGCGAACATCGTGCAGGGCGTGCCGCTCGACGCCGAGCACAACTACACGGGCACGCTGTTCGACCTGCTGAACCCGTACGCGCTGCTCGGCGGGCTCACGACGCTGCTGCTGTTCTTCACGCACGGCGTGGTCTTCGTCGCGCTCAAGACGGACGGCGACATCCGGCAGCGCGCCCGGCGCCTCGCGACGCGGGCCGGCGTCATCACGATCGTGGTCGCGGCATCCTTCCTGGTGTGGACCGGCTTCGCGCACGGCACGGCCTGGTTCTGGGGGCTCGCGGCCGTCGCGGCGCTGGCGCTCATCGGCTCGTGGCTCGCCAACGGCCGCGGTGCGGAGCGGGTCGCGTTCACGCTCATGGCCGTGACGATCGGCGCCGCAGTGTTCGCGCTCTTCGCCGCGCTGTTCCCCGACGTGATGCCCGCGTCGAACGACCCCGCGAACAGCCTGACCATCGCGAACGCGTCGAGCACGCCGTACACGCTCACGGTGATGAGCTGGACGGCGCTCATCTTCCTGCCGCTCATCCTCGCCTACCAGGGCTGGACCTACTGGGTCTTCCGCAAGCGCGTGACCCGGCAGACGATCGACCCCGCCGCCGTGCACTGACGTGCGGCCGCTCGATCCCAGGCTGCTCCGGCGCTCGCGCGCCGCGCGCGGCTTCATGGCCGCGGGCGGCGCGCTCGCGCTGCTCCAGGCGGGCGCGACGGTCGCGTTCGCGTGGGCGCTGTCGACCCTCGTCGTCGGCCTCATCGCGGGCGAACCGCCGGTCGGCGCGAGCACGATCGTGCTCGTGCTGCTGGCCGCGGCATCCGTTCGAGCACTCTCGGGCTGGTTGTGGGAGTGGCTCGGCTCGGCCGGGGCGATGCGCGTCAAGGCGGAGCTGCGCGACGCGCTGCTGACGCGGCTCGAGGACCGGACCGGGCGGCGCGGCGTCACGACGGCGCGCGCCGCGACGTTGCTGGGTCCGGGCCTCGACGCGCTCGACGAGTACTTCGGTCGCTACCTCCCGCAGCTCGTGCTGACCGCGATCGCGACGCCGGTGCTCGTCGTGGCCGTCTGGACCGCGGACTGGGTCTCCGGCCTCATCCTCGTCATCGTGCTGCCGCTCATCCCCGTCTTCATGGCGCTCATCGGGCTGGCGACCGAGGTCGTCCAGCGACGCCAGTGGGACCGCCTGCAGGCGCTCTCCCGCGGGTTCCTCGAGGTGCTCGGCGGGCTGTCGACGCTCATGGTGTTCGGCAGGGCGGAACGGCAGTCGCGCCGCATCCGGACGGTGACCGACGAGTACCGGTCGAGCACGATGAAGGTGCTGCGGGTGACCTTCCTCTCGGGCTTCACGCTCGAGCTCGCCGGGAGCCTCTCGGTCGCGCTCGTCGCGGTCTCGATCGGGCTGCGGCTGGTCGCCGGCGACATGGCGTTCGCACCCGGCCTCTTCGTGCTGATCCTCGCGCCCGACGTCTTCCTCCCGATCCGGAACGTCGGCGCCGCATTCCACTCCGCGACGGCGGGGCTCGAAGCCTCGAGGGACGCGCTCGACCTGCTCGAGGACCGGCCGACGAGCGCATCGGGGCTCCGAACGGATGCCGCGGCATCCGTCGACGCCGACCGGGGCGCAGCGGACGCAGGGGAGGGCCTGCGCGTCCGCGACCTCGTCGTCGTGCGGGACGGGACGCCCGTCTGCGCGCCGCTCGAGCTCGACGCCGCCCGCGGCGAGTTCGTCGCCCTCGTCGGCGCGAGCGGCTCGGGGAAGTCCTCGGTGCTCGCCGCGATGCTCGGGTTCGCCGACCGCACCGGCGAGCTCGAGCTCGACGGCGTCGCGCTCGGCGCCGGGACGCGACGGCTGGTCGCCTGGGCGGGACAGGCTCCGCAACTCGTCGAGGGCACGATCGCGGAGAACATCCGTCTCGGTTCCGAGGACGCCGACCCCGACCTGCTCGCCCGGGCGGTCGCCGTCGGCGGCGTGGACCTCGATGCGTCGACGCGCCTCGGCCCGTCGGGAGCGGGGCTCTCTGGCGGGCAGGCGCAGCGGGTCGCCGTCGCGCGGGCCGTCCATCGTGCGCTCGCGACCGACGCCCCGCTCGTCCTCCTCGACGAGCCCACGTCGGCGCTCGATCCCGAGCGGGAACGCACGATGGCCGTGGCGCTCCGGGACCTCGCCCGGTCGGGCCGGATCGTGCTCGTCACGACCCACCGAGGCGGGCTGGGCGACGCGGCCGACCGCGTCGTGCGGCTCCGGGAGGCCGTCCGTGCCTGACCGTTCGCGTTCCGTCCTCCGGCAGGCCGTCCCGCCGGTGCGCCGACTGCTGCCGTCGGTGCTGCTCGGGGTGCTCGCCGGGCTGTCGAGCGTCGCGCTGCTGGCCTCGAGCGCGTGGCTCATCGCACGCGCGGCGGAGCAGCCGCCGATCCTCTTCCTCTCGCTCGGCGTCGTGGGGGTCCGCGCGTTCGCGATCGGGCGCGCCGTGTTCCGCTACCTCGAGCGGCTCGCCGGTCACGATGCCGCGTTCCGGCAGCTCGCCGAGATCCGGGTCGGCGTGTTCGAGCGGATGCTCCCGCTCGCGCCCGACGGCCTGGCCTCGTCGCGGCGCGGCGACCTGCTGTCGCGCTTCGTGGGCGACGTCGACGAACTGCAGAACGTGAGCCTGCGGATCGTGCAGCCCGTCGCGAGTGCCGCGATCGTCCTGGCCGCGGCGTTCGCGGGGCTCGCCTGGCTCGCTCCCGGCGCCGCGGTGGCCGTCGCCGTCGTGCTCGTGCTCGGCATCGGGGGAGCGGTGCTCGCCCAGGTGCTGCTCGCCGCCCGCGCGGACGACCGCCTGGCGCCGCTCCGCGGCGAGCTGCAGGCCGCGATCGTCGAGCACGTGCAGGCGCTCGACGTGCTCGTGGCGTTCGACGCGGCCGCCGCGGGGCGCGACCGGATCCGGCGCCTCGGTCGAGACCTCGAGCGGGCGACGCGCGCCCGGGCGTCCGCGGTGGGGCTCGCCGCGGCCGCGATGAGCGCGGTCGGGGCGTTCGCGGCCGCCGCGAGCCTCGGCGCCGCGCAGCCGCTCCTCGATGGCGGGCGGATCGACGGGCCCACCTTCGCGGTGCTCTGCCTGGTTCCGCTCGCGATCGCCGAGGTCGCCGCGGCGATCCCGGTCGCGCTCGGGTCGTTGCGCGTGGTTCGTGCGAGCGCCCGGCGGGTCGCCGACGCGGTGCCGGATTCGGTGCCGCCGGAGATCCCGGCACGGCCGACCGCCGCCGACCGGGACGCGTCGGAGCCACGCGTGCCCGCCATGCGACGGGTTCCCACGATCGAGCTCCGCGGTGCGAGTGCGCGGTGGCCGGCCGTCGCGGTCGACGACCCGACGGATGGCGCCGAGGCATCCGCCCTGCCCTCGCTCGCGCCGCTCGACCTCGACCTCGCGCCGGGCGAGCGGGTGCTCGTCACGGGGCCATCGGGCGCGGGCAAGACCACGTTGGCGCACGTGCTCGTCCGGTTCCTCGAGTACGGCGGGTCGTACCGGCTCGACGGCGTCGAGGCGCGCGAGCACGATCCGCGCGAGGTGCGGCGCGTGGTCGGCCTCGTCGAGCAGCGGCCCTGGCTCTTCGACGAGGACCTCCGTCAGAACCTGGTCTTCGCGCGCGACACCGCGACCGACGCGGAGCTGCTCGACGTGCTCGACCGAGTCGGCCTCGCGGAGTGGGTGGCGGCCCGAGGGGGGCTGGACTCCCGGGTGGGCGAGCGCGGCGAGCTGGTCTCGGGCGGGCAGGCGCAGCGCATCGCGCTCGCGCGGGCCATGCTCGCCGACTTCCCCGTGCTCGTGCTCGACGAGCCCACCGCGAGCGTCGACCCGGCACAGGCGGACGCGCTGCTGCGCGACCTGCTCGCGGCGGCGGGTCGTGAGCGGACCGTGCTGCTCATCTCGCACACGGGTGCGCCCGCCGGGCTCGTGGACCGGACGATCGAGCTCGCGGGGAACGCGGCTCGTCGTCGGCCCGACCTCCCATGAGCCGATCGGCGCACGATCCGGGCGCATCGCGCACGATGCATGCGTGTGCGGTCGCCCGCCCTTCCCGAGCAGGGCGGGGCTGCGCTAGGTTGCGCGTGTGCGCCGGGTGGAACCGGCTTCCGACCCATCCCTCCACGAAGGAGCAACGGTGAACAGAACGAAGACCAGAGCCCGTGTCGGAGCCGTCGCGGTGACGGCTGCCGTCTGCGGATCGCTCGCGATCGCCGGGACCGCGCAGGCCGCGGTGGCGACGAACACGACCGCTCTCCGCGACGCCGTCACGGTCGAGGGCGTCATGGAGCACCTCGAGGCGTTCCAGGCGATCGCCGACGCGAACGACGACAACCGCGCAGCGGGGACGTCCGGCCACGACGCATCCGTCGACTACGTCGAGGGCATCCTCGACGCAGCGGGGTACGACACGTGGCGGCAGCCGTTCAGCTACGAACGTACCGACTTCGGCGACTCGGCCCTGCAGCAGGTCGCTCCGAACGCCGTCGACTACGTGCTCGGCCTCGACTTCTTCCCCATGGACTTCTCCGGCGAGGGTGACGTGACCGCGGACGTCGTGCCGGTCGACGTGAACCTGACGGGCGACCACGCCTCGAGCAGCGGGTGCGAGGCGTCGGACTTCACCGGATTCCCGGCCGGGGCGATCGCGCTGATCCAGCGCGGCACCTGCGCGTTCGGCGTGAAGGCGGACAATGCCGTGGCCGCGAATGCCTCCGGCGTCATCGTGTTCAACCAGGGCAATGTCGTGCCCGGCGACGATCGTCTCGGCCTGTTCGGCGGGACGCTCGGCGAGCCGGTGCGCACCATCCCGGTGGTCAGCGCACCCTACGCGCTCGGCGCCGAGTGGGTCGGGATCGCGAACTCCACGGGTCTCGAGATGCGACTCAACCTCGAGGCCGAGGTCGTGACGGTCGAGACCGAGAACCTGCTCGCCGACACGCCGTCGGGTCGCACCGACCGTACCGTCGTCGTCGGCGGCCACCTCGACTCCGTCGCCGAGGGTCCCGGCATCAACGACAACGGGTCCGGGACCGCGGCGATCCTCGAGACCGCGCTGCAGATGTCCGAGCTCGGAATCGACCCCGAGAACCGCGTGCGCTTCGCGTTCTGGAGCGGTGAGGAGGACGGCCTGATCGGCTCGAGCTACTACGTCTCCCAGTTGACCAGCCGCGAGATCAAGGACACCGCGCTGAACCTCAACTTCGACATGGTGGGCTCGCCGAATGCCGCGTACTTCGTGTACGACGGTGACGGCGACGCGTTCGGGCTCTCGGGTCCGACGGGGTCGGCCGTCATCGAGGACGTCTTCACCGACTTCTTCGGCTCGCAGGGTGAGTACACCGACCCGACCGCGTTCGACGGCCGCAGCGACTACTTCGGCTTCATCAACGCGGGCATCCCCGCCGGGGGACTCTTCACGGGTGCCGAGGGCATCAAGTCGGCCGAGCAGGAGGCTCGCTACGGCGGACAGGCCGGGATCGCGTTCGATCCGTGCTATCACGCCGCGTGCGACACGATCGACAACATCGATGACGACGCTCTCGACATCATGTCGGATGCCATCGCGCACTCGACGCTGACCTTCGCCGAGACGACCTCGGCGGTTCCCGGTACCGGCAAGGGCAAGGGCAAGGGCACCGTCGAGTGGCAGTACCAGGGCAACTCGGCGCTCCGTTGACGCCCTGATCCGCTGATCGCACGACCCGACGGGCGGGTGCCGACGGCACCCGCCCGTCGCCGCGCGCCGCGGGAGCGCGGCGCGGCCGTAGGCTGAGGGGATGCCGCGACGAATCCGCAGCACGGCGCTGCCCGAGTGGCGCGACCCGCAGTCGGTGTTCCTCGCCATCGCAGCGGATGCCCCTCGCGTGGCGTGGCTCGACGGCGGCGACGACGCGACCGAGGGTCGGAGCGTGATCGCGATCGCGGCCGCAGACTCGCCCGTCGTGCGGGCGGGCGGCACGTCCTCGCCGGATGCCGTCTACGCGGCGCTGGCCGACGGGGTCGGCGGTCTCGACGACGCCGGGGTGGCGGCCGGTCGAGCGGCCGTCGGATGGCACGGATGGTTCGGGTACGAGTTCGGCGCCCGCACGCTCGGCGTGCCTGCCGCGGACTCGGGAACCCCCGAGGTCACGTTCTTCCTCGCGGATCGCGTGATCGTCTTCGAGCACGCCGCGCGCACCGTGCGACTCGAGTGGATCGAGGACGCCGCCGCCGGCGCGGCCGGGGCCGACGAGTGGGTCCGGCGTACGACGCTGCGGATCGACGGGATCGGTTCGTCCGCGCCATCCGCCGACGACTCGACACCGCCGCCGCCGCCGAGCGCGGTGCCGGCGCGGACGCGATGGCGCCACTCGCCCGACGAGTACCGGCGCATGATCGCCGAGTGCCAGGCGGCCATCACCCGCGGCGACGCGTACCAGCTGTGCCTCACCAACCGCGTCGACGTCGACGTGCGACCCGACCCGGTGACCGCGTACCTCGCGCTCCGCGCCTCGAGCCCGAGCCACCACGGCGGATTCGTCCGCATCGACGACGTGGCGCTCCTCAGCGCCTCGCCCGAGCAGTTCCTGCTCGTCGAGCCCGACGGCACGGTGGCCACGAAGCCCATGAAGGGCACGCGGCCGCGGTCGGCCGATCCGGCGACGGATGCCGCGCTCCGCGCCGAGCTCCACGCGAGCGAGAAGGAGCGCGCGGAGAACCTCATGATCGTCGACCTCATGCGCAACGACCTCGGCCGCATCGCCGAGCTCGGCACGGTCCGCGTGCCGCACCTGCTCGAGGTCGAGGAGTACCCGCACGTGCACCAGCTCGTCTCGACGGTGACGGCGCGGCTGCGGCATCCGCTCACCGCCCTCGACGCCGTGCGATCGGCGTTCCCCGCCGGCTCGATGACGGGCGCGCCGAAGCTGTCGGCCATGACGATCCTGCACGGACTCGAGCGGGGTCCGCGCGGGGTGTACTCGGGGGCGTTCGGATGCCTCGGGGTCGACGGCACCGCCGACCTCGCGATGGTGATCCGCTCGATCGTGCTGACGCCCGACGGGGCGTCCATCGGCACGGGCGGCGGGATCACGGCGCTCTCCGACCCCGACGAGGAGGTCGAGGAGACCCGCATCAAGGCGCGCGCGCTCATCGCGGCGCTCGGCGGCGAGGCGCCGGACGCCTGGACGGGCCGGTCGGGCGGGCCGGAACCGTCGGCCTCGCCGGCGTGAACGCCCGGCGCGAACGCCCGACGCACCCCTCCGGGCATTGAGTAGGCTTGACCCTCGGGCGCCCGTCGCGCGCGCCCGTATCCGGGCGTCTCGCCCGACCCCCCGCGCATCACGATTGAGAGTCACGTGGCACACGAGCAGGACACCCCCCAGGCCGAGGCAGGCACCTACGACTTCGCGACGATCCAGGCGAAGTGGGGTCCGGTGTGGGAGGAGCTCGAACCGTTCCGCGCGGCGCAGCCGGGGGACACGCGCCCCCGCAAGTACATCCTCGACATGTTCCCGTACCCGTCGGGCGACCTGCACATGGGCCACGCCGAGGCGTTCGGCTTCGGCGACGCCGCTGCACGCTACTGGCGTCACCAGGGCTTCGACGTGCTGCACCCGATCGGCTGGGACTCGTTCGGCCTGCCCGCCGAGAACGCGGCGATCAAGCGCGGCGCCGACCCGAAGGCGTGGACCTACGCGAACATCGAGCAGCAGAAGCGCTCGTTCAAGCAGTACGCGCCGTCGTTCGACTGGACTCGCGAGCTGCACACGAGCGACCCCGAGTACTACAAGTGGAACCAGTGGCTGTTCCTGAAGCTGTACGAGAAGGGCATCGCGTACCGCAAGGACGGCCAGGTCAACTGGTGCCCGGTCGACCAGACCGTGCTCGCGAACGAGCAGGTCGTCGACGGCCACTGCGAGCGCTGCGGCGCCGTCGTGACGAAGAAGGCGCTGACGCAGTGGTACTTCCGCGTCACCGACTACGCCGACCGCCTGCTCGACGACCTGAACCAGCTCGAGGGCAAGTGGCCGAACAAGGTCCTGACCATGCAGCGCAACTGGATCGGCCGCTCGTCGGGCGCCGACGTCGACTTCGCGATCGAGGGGCGCGACGAGCCCGTCACGGTGTTCACGACGCGCCCCGACACGCTGTACGGCGCGACCTTCATGGTCGTCGCGCCCGACTCGGCGCTGGCTGAGGAGCTGGCCGCGGGGGCGCCCGACGAGGTGCGTGCCAGGTTCGACGAGTACCTCAGCTCGGTGCGCGCCGAGAGCGACATCGACCGCCTCTCCACCGACCGCCCGAAGACCGGCGTCTTCCTCGAGCGCTACGCGACGAACCCGCTGAACGGCGAGCGCCTGCCGATCTGGGCGGCCGACTACGTGCTCGCCGACTACGGCCACGGCGCGATCATGGCCGTGCCCGCGCACGACCAGCGCGACCTCGACTTCGCCCGTGCGTTCGAGCTGCCCGTGCGCGTCGTGGTCGACACGAACGCGCCCGTGACCGGCGTCATCCCCGTCATCCCGGTCGACGAGCACGGCGTGCCGCTGCCGATGGACGACCTGCCCACGCTCGACCCCGCCGGGACGGGCATCGCCCTCGCCGGCGAGGGCCGTCTCACGAACTCCGGCCCCCTGAACGGCCTGAGCAAGACGAACGCGATCCGTCGCGCGATCGAGATCCTCGAGGAGCGCGGCGTCGGCCGCGCCGCGAAGAACTTCCGGCTGCGCGACTGGCTGATCTCGCGCCAGCGGTACTGGGGCACGCCGATCCCGATCATCCACTGCGAGCACTGCGGCGAGGTGCCGGTGCCCGAGGCCGACCTGCCGGTGCGACTGCCGGATGCCGCGGGGCTCGACCTCAGCCCCAAGGGTGCGAGCCCGCTCGGTGCCGCCGAGGAGTGGTCGCGCGTGACGTGCCCGGACTGCGGTCGCGAGGCGCGCCGCGACTCGGACACGATGGACACGTTCGTCGACAGTTCGTGGTACTACTTGCGCTACCTGAACCCGAACGACGACGCGAAGGCGTTCGACCCGGCCGAGGCCGAGAAGTGGATGCCGGTCGACCAGTACGTCGGCGGCGTCGAGCACGCGATCCTGCACCTGCTCTACTCGCGCTTCGTCACGAAGGTGCTCTTCGACCTCGGCTACCTCGGGTTCACCGAGCCGTTCACGTCGCTGCTCAACCAGGGCATGGTCATCATGGACGGCACCAAGATGTCGAAGTCCAAGGACAACCTGGTCGAGTTCGCGTCGGAGCTGTCGGCGCATGGCGCCGATGCGCTGAGGGTCACGATGGCCTTCGCCGGTCCGCCCGAGGACGACATCGACTGGGCCGACGTCTCGCCCGTGGGTGCGGCGAAGTTCCTCGCGCGCGCCTGGCGCATCTCGGGCGAGGTCACCTCGAGCCCCGACGTCGAGTGGAAGTCGGGCGACCCTGCGCTGCGCCGCGTCACGCACCGGCTGCTGGCGGATGCCCCGGGCCTGGCCGAATCGTTCAAGTTCAACGTCATCGTGGCGCGCCTCATGGAGCTCGTGAACGCCACGCGCAAGGCCATCGATTCCGGACCCGGCGCCGGCGATGCGGCCGTCCGCGAGGCCGCCGAGGTCACCGCGATGATCCTCGACCTGTTCGCGCCGTACACGGCGGAGGACATGTGGGAGCGGCTCGGTTACGAGCCCACGGTCGCGAACGTCGTGTGGCGCAAGGCCGACCCGGCGCTCCTCGTCGAGGAGTCGGTCACGGCGATCGTGCAGGTCGACGGCAAGGTGCGCGACCGTCTCGAGGTCTCGCCGAAGATCGGCGCCGACGAGCTCGAGTCGCTCGCTCGGGCCTCGTCCGCGGTGACCCGCTCGGTCGGCGACCGCGAGATCGTCAACGTCATCGTGCGCGCGCCGAAGCTCGTCAACATCGCCACGCGCGGCTAGGGTCGTCGCCGCACCGAGTCGTCCTCCACATCGAGACGCTCGGGGCGGCGCACGCCCGGCGGCGTCGAGCATCCGTTCCGGGCCGTGCCGCGACGTAGCGTCGCGACGTGACCGACGAACCCGCTCAGGACCAGCTCGCCCCGCTCGCGGGCGCGCGTGCCCGCCCGCGAGCGCGCGTGGCCGTCGGCGCCGCGGTCGTGCTGTTCGTCGCCGCGGTCGCAGCGTCGGCGATCCTGTCGTTCGCGTCGGGCGGCGGGGGAGCGCAGGGCGAGATCGTCCGGGCCGACATCGACGGCGTCGCAGGCTCGACCGGCGACGGGACGGCCGGCGGTGGCGCGACCGCCGGAGGCGCGACCGCGACCGCGACCGCGACCGGCGCGACGATCGCGGCTCCGGCGATCCTCGTGCACGTGCTGGGTGCCGTCGCAGAGCCGGGCATCGTCGAACTCCGGCCCGGCGCGCGCGTCGTGGACGCGATCGGCGCGGCGGGGGGACTCGTGGACGAGGCCGATCCCGCAGGGGTGAACCTCGCGCGGGTGCTCGTGGACGGCGAGCAGCTCGTCGTCCCGCGCGAGGGGGAGGTGCCGCCGCCTGCGACGGCCGTCACGGGCGGGCAGGCCACCGCGGCGAGCGGCGGTCGGGTCAGCCTCAACCAGGCGGATGCCGCCGCGCTCGACACCCTGCCCAGGATCGGGCCGGCCCTCGCGCAACGGATCATCGACTGGCGGGAGGCGAACGGGCCGTTCACCGACGTCTCGCAGCTGACGGAGGTGGCCGGCATCGGCGATGCCGTCTACTCCGGGCTGGTCGACCTCGTGAGCCTCTGAGTGCGCGGCGCGCACGACCTCAGGCTCGTCGCGCCGGCGGTCACGGCCTGGGCGGCCGCGTGGTCGGCGACGAGCGCGCCCGATGCCGGGGTGCCGAGCTGGGTGGCACCGCTCGTGGGGTGGTGCGTCGCGTCGGTCGCCCTCGGGGCCGTGCTGACCCTCCGGCACGGCCGGCGCGGCGATCGCCGTCGCCGCGTCGACCATGGCGGACCTGGACCAGCGCCAGTGCTCCGCGCCGCGGCCGCGGTGCTGCTCGCCGCGTCGGCCGCGGGCCTCGTCGCGACCGCTGCGTGGAGCGCGCTCGAGCATCGCGCACCCGGCGTCGTCGCAGAAGCGGCGTCGTCGCGCACGGAGGTCCGCGCGAGCGTGCGGCTCGATGCCGCGCCCCGTCGCGCGAGTGCGACGCCGTGGTCGGGGGAGCCGAGGTTGCGCGCGGCCGCGACGCTCGTCGACCTGACCATCGACGGGGCCCGGACCGCGGTTCCACCGATCCGCGTCGACCTGGCGTTGCCGGGCGACGTGGACGGACTGGGCTTCGGGTCGGCCGTCGTCGTCGAGGGCCGACTCGCCGAACTGCCGTCGTCCTCGCGTGCGGCCTTCCGCCTGTCCGCCTCGAAGATCGTCGGAACGGGACCTGCGCCGCCCTGGTTCGCGTGGACGCATCCGCTGCGCGAAGGACTCGCCGAGGCGTCCGCCGGGCTCGGCGGCGACGGGGGCGCCCTCGTGCCCGGCCTCGCGATCGGAGACACATCGCGAGTCTCCGACGAGCTGGAGTCCGCCATGACGACCGCGTCGCTCACGCACCTGACTGCTGTGTCCGGCGCGAACTGCGCGATCATCACCGCGGCGGCGTTCTGGGCCGCCGGGCTCGCCAGCCTCCCGCGGACCGGGCGCGTGGTCGCGGCCCTCGTCGCGCTCGGCGGGTTCGTCGCGCTCGTGACGCCGGAAGCCAGCGTCGTGCGGGCGTCCGCGATGGCGATCGTCGTGCTCACCGCCTGCGCGACCGCTCGGGCGGCGGGCGGCATGCACGCCCTCGGCCTCGCGGTCGTCGCGCTGCTCGCGCTCGACCCGTGGTACGCCGCCGACGCCGGATTCGCGCTCTCCGTGTGCGCGACGGGAGGCCTGGTGCTGCTGTCGCGGCCGCTCGCGACGGCCCTCGGGCGATGGATGCCGCCGCCGATCGCCGCCGTCGTGGCGATTCCGCTCGCTGCGCAGCTGGCGTGCCAGCCCGTCCTCGTCCTGCTCGAGCCGGTGATCCCGGTCTACGGCGTGCCGGCCAACCTCCTGGCGGCGCCCGCCGCTCCGATCGCGACCATGGCGGGACTGCTCGGCTGCCTCCTGCTGCCCGTGCTGCCGTCCGTGGGTCTCGCGGCGCTCCAGGTGGCCTGGGTACCCGCAACGTGGATCGCGCTGCTGGCGCGGGGGGTCGAGGGCATGCCGTTCGCCGGGCTGCCCTGGCCGCCCGATGCCGTCGGCGCGGTGCTCGCGACGATCGCGATCGGCGCCGGACTCGTCCTCGCGTGCGGGCCCCGTCGAGCGGTGAGCCGCACCTGGCGAGCCGTGCGACGGGCGTCCGTCGTGGCACTCGGTCTCAGCGTCGCCCTGCCGGTCGGACTCGCCACGGGGCCGCCGCTGCTCGCGAGCGCGTCGCGCCCGGCCGACTGGGATGTCTGGCAGTGCGACGTCGGGCAGGGCGACGCCATCCTCGTCCGCAGCGGGGACGCCGTGATGCTCGTCGACGCCGGTCCGGACGCGGAGGCGCTCCAGGACTGTCTCGCGAGCGCGGGCGTCGATCGACTCGACCTCGTCGTGCTCACCCACTGGGACGCCGACCACGTGACCGGAACGTCCGCGCTCGCGGGAAGGGTCGCGACGGTGGTGCACGGACCGCTCGACGGTGCGCGGTCCGCCCGCGCGCTCGAGCCGCTCGTCGACGCCGGCGCGACGCACGCCGAGGTCGTCGCCGGAGCGACCGGCACGATGGGCGACGCCCGGTGGCGGGTGTTCTGGCCGCGACCGGGTGCCGTGCCCGGGAACGATGCGAGCGTCGTGCTCGACCTCGTCACGCCCGAGTACCGAGCGCTCTTCCTCGGCGACCTCGGCCGCGAGGCGCAGGACGCGATGCGCCGTTCGACGGAGCTCGGCCGTGTCGATCTCGTGAAGGTCGCCCACCACGGCAGCGCCGACCAGAGCGCCGAGCTCTACGGCGAGCTCGCGGCCTCGGTCGGGCTGATCGGCGTCGGCGCCGACAACGGGTACGGGCACCCGACGGCCTCCGTGCTCGACGCGCTCGAATCCGCTCGGACGGTGCCGGTGCGGAGCGATGTCTCGGGTGACGCCCTGCTCCGGGCCATGCCCGGTGGCTTCGAGCTGTGGTCCGAGCGCGTCGTCGGTGTCGCGGGTGCTCCGTAGACTGGACCGGCACGAGGGAAGGGAGCGCCGTGGCGGCACGTCCGGTCACAGCAAGGTCGAAGACCGCGATCCCGCAGCTGGGGTGGAGCGAAGCTCGACCGGCGCCGGTCGTCCTCGTCTCCGGCGGTGAGGACGTGCTCGCGGAGCGCGCGCTCACGATGCTGCGCGAGACGCTCCGGGCGGAGGACCCGTCGCTCGAGGTCAGCGACCTCGAGGCCGACGGGTACACGCGGGGCACGCTGCTCACGCTCGCGAGCCCATCGCTCTTCGGCGAGCCGCGGCTGATCCGGGTCACGGGCGTCGAGAAGTCGAGCGACGAGTTCCTGCTCGACGCGCTCGAGTACCTCGCGGCTCCCGCCGAGGGCACGACCGTGGTGCTCCGCCATCGCGGCGGCAATCGCGGCAAGAAGCTGCTCGACGCGCTCCGCGCGGGCGAGGGCGGCGGCATCGAGGTCGTCTGCGCCGAGCTCAAGCGCGACGCCGACAAGCAGGACTTCGCCGCGGCCGAGTTCCGGATCGCGGGTCGGCGCATCGCCCCGGCCGCACTCCGCGCCCTCGTCGGTGCATTCAGCGACGACCTCGGCGAACTCGCGGCGGCCTGCCGGCAGCTCATCGCCGACGCCTCCGGCGACATCGACGAGGCGACTGTGCGCCGGTACTACGGCGGGCGCGTCGAGACCAGCGCCTTCGAGGTCGCCGACGCGGCGATCGCCGGCCGTCACGGCGACGCGCTGATCGCCCTCCGGCACGCGCTCGACTCCGGCGCCGACCCGGTGCCGATCGTCGCGGCCTTCGCCATGAAGATCCGCACCATGGCGAAGGTCGCGGGTTCGCGCGGCGCGTCCGCCTCCTCGCTCGGCCTCGCGCCGTGGCAGGTCGACCGCGCGCGGCGCGACCTCGGCGGATGGAGCGACGAGGGCCTCGGCGTCGCTGTGCAGGCGCTCGCTGCGGCCGATGCGGCGGTGAAGGGGGCCGAGCGCGACCCGGTCTTCGCCCTCGAACGACTGGTCGGCATCATCGCCGCACGCGGCCGCGCCCTCGCCTGAACCGCCGGCCCCGGAACGACGAAGGCCCCCGCACCTCACGGTGCGGGGGCCTTCGGACGACGCTCGGATCAGAGCGCGGCGACCTGCTTCGCGATGGCCGACTTGCGGTTCGCGGCCTGGTTCTTGTGGATCACGCCCTTGCTCGCGGCCTTGTCGAGCTTGCGGTTCGCGACGCGGAGGGCGGCGGTGGCCTTCTCCTTGTCGCCCTCGGCGATGGCCTTGCGGGTGGCGGTGATGACGGTCTTGAGCTCGCTCTTCACGGCCTTGTTGCGCTCCTGCGCCTTCAGGTTGGTGCGGATGCGCTTGATCTGCGACTTGATGTTTGCCACGTGGTTCGTCTTTCGTGTGTTCTGCGGGTACCGGAGTTGCCGCAATCGGTAGAGGGGCCGTCGCGGCGCATCGTGCGGGGTGGGACCCACACGCAAGCCAACAGGCAACGATACCAGCAACGCCCGGGCGGCGGCAAAGCGGAACGGCGTCGAAGCGCGCGTCACGCGGTCCCGGTGGCCGACGCATGACGCAGCGCACGCAGTTCGAGTTCGGCCACCGCGCCGAGCACGGCTGCGGTGAACTCCTCGGGTCGGGCGAGGCTCACGAGGTGGGTGGCGCCCTCGATGTGCACGAGCCGGCCGTCGGCGGCGGCGCGGAGCATCCGACGCTCCTCGAACCGGAAGTGGTCGTAGCGCCCGTTGACGAACCAGATCGGCACCTCGACGGCCGCGATCGAGGCCTCGAGATCGAGTTCGCCCACCGCGGTGATCGCCGGACGCATGACGTCGAGCGCGACTCCGCCCGCCACGATGTCGTCGACCGCGGCGGCGGAGAGGAAGAGGCGTGCCATCCGGTCGTTGAGCGCGCGGCCCCGGTCGGGCAGCCGGCCGATCGCGTCGGCGAGGCGCAGGTAGCCGTGCAGCCCCGCGCCGCGCGGCCGGGTGCCGCACGACGCGGCGACGAGCCCGTCGAGGCCCTGCGGATGCCGCGCCGCGAACTCGATCGACAGGTATCCGCCGAGGCTCAGGCCCACGAGCAGCCGCGGCACCCCGGGGACGGATTCGCCCAGTGCCTCGCCGATCGTGTCGAGCGCGTCGTCGAGCGTGAACGGCTCGCCGAGCCGGGCGCCGTGGCCCGGGAGGTCGACGGGCACGACCTCGAGGTCGTGCCGTCCGAGCCGCTGCACCTGCCCGCGCCACATCGTCGCCGAGGTCCGGATCCCGTGGACGAGGACGACGCGGGCGCGCGGCATCCGTCAGCCCGCCCGGATCGCCCCGAGCTCGCGGGCCCGCGCGACCGCGGCGGTGCGCGACCCGACGCCGAGCTTGGTGAAGATGTGCACGAGGTGCGACTTCACCGTCGCCTCACTGAGGAAGAGCGACTGGCCGATCTCCCGGTTCGTCCGCCCGGCGGCCACGAGCGCGAGCACCTCGGCCTCGCGCACCGTCAGGCGCTGGTCGCCGGCGCGCTGCGACTCGTCGAGCCGCGAGGCGACCGTCGGTGCGAGCGCGGACTCGCCGGCCGCCGCGGCCCGGATCGCCGCGACGAGCTCGCCGGGCGGGGCGTCCTTCAGGAGGTACCCGCTCGCGCCGGCCTCGATCGCGCCGAGGATGTCGGCATCCGTGTCGTAGTTGGTGAGGACCAGCACGCGCGGGGCGTTCGGCATCGAGCGGATCCGGCGGGTCGCGTCGACGCCCTGGAGCGCGCCCGGGAACTGCAGGTCCATCAGCACGAGGTCGATGCCCGGCGTCTCGGCGATCCGGACCGCGTCCTCGGCGCTCGCGGCCTCGGCCACGACGTGGAGGTCGTCCTCGGCCTCGAGGAGCGCGCGCATGCCGGCGCGCACGACGGGGTGGTCGTCGCTGAGCAGGAGCCCGATCATGCGGGGACCACCGGGATCCGCACGGAGAGGGCCGTGCCGCCGCCGGGGGTGGACTCGACGTCGACGGTGCCGCCGAGGCTCTCGGCGCGGCGGCGGATGGCGCGGAGTCCGAACGACGGCGCCGTCTCGTCGTCGCCCGTCAGCGCGGACGGATCGAACCCGACCCCGTCGTCGACGACGTCGAGCGCGACCTCGTCGCCGAGGTAGCTCAGCGTGAGCTCGGCGCGCCCGGCGTCGGCGTGCTTGACGACGTTCGAGAGCGAGCCCTGCGCGAGCCGGAGGAGGGTCGCCTCGATCGACATGGGCAGCGGCACCGGGTGGCCGCTCAGGGAGAACGCGATGCGCGTGCGGGTGCCCGCCTGGCGGGCCTGCTCGTTCGTGGCGTCCGCGAGGCGCCGCAACGCGCCGGGCAGCGTCTGCTCGTCGAGCGCCGGCGGCGTGAGCTCCCGGATGAAGCGCCGCGTCTCCTGGAGGTTCTCGGCCGCCGTCTCGCGGGCGAGGCGGAGCTTGTCGCGCGTGCCGTCGTCGGCGACGTCGCGCTCGGCCGCGTGCAGCAGCATCTGGATGCTCGACAGTCCCTGCGCCACGGTGTCGTGGATCTCGCGCGCGATGCGCTCGCGCTCGGCGAGCGTGCCCGCCTCACGGCTGGCCGCGGCGAGTTCCTCGCGGGTCGCGAGCAGGTCGAGGATGAGCGACTGGCGCTCGCGCGTCTCGACGGCCATGGCGCGGTAGCCCAGCCCGATGATGACCGCCACTCCCGCGGAGATGAGCGGCCCGAGCACGCTGCCGACCTCGAAGCCGAGCTGCGAGGTCGAGCTCCACACGCTGATGAGGAAGGTCACCCCGACGAGGGGCACCGCCCAGCGGGCGGGGAGGACGTGGAGCTCCAGGAAGAAGAGCGGGAACGCGAGGAACGCCGCGTCGGGCGTCAGCGCGCTGAGCCCGAGCCACAGGCCGAGCAGCATCACCAGCCACGCCGCGCGCATCCACGGCGTGACCACCGAGTGCGCCGTGACGACGCCGACGAGGTAGGCGCCGATGAAGGCGATCGAGAGGATCGAGATGGCGACGAGCTGCTCGCCGCCGGCGATCACGGCCCGAGCCAGCACGAACATCGTGAGGCCGACCACGAGGACGTGGAGGCCGACCCGCAACGAGACGAAGACGGGTCGCAGTGCGGACGGTCGGACCCGTCCGACGAGTGGGGCATCGAGCACGGTCATGGTGCGTTTCAGCGTAGTCCGGGGGCCCTCGGGCGGCATCCGTCGAAAGGAGGATCTCCCGCATGGGAGAATCGACAGGATGTCTCCGAGAGCTGCTGCCCCACTGGTGCCCGCCGCCACCGATCCCGCGCTGATCCGCAACTTCTGCATCATCGCGCACATCGACCACGGCAAGTCGACCCTCGCCGACCGCATGCTGCAGATCACGGGCGTGGTCGCGGAGCGCGACATGCGCGCCCAGTACCTCGACCGCATGGACATCGAGCGCGAGCGCGGCATCACCATCAAGAGCCAGGCCGTGCGCATGCCGTGGGCCCTTCGACAGGCCGAGGGACCGGAGCAGCCGTACGCCCTGAACATGATCGACACCCCCGGGCACGTCGACTTCAGCTACGAGGTGTCCCGCTCGCTCGCCGCGTGCGAGGGCGCGATCCTGCTGGTGGATGCCGCGCAGGGCATCGAAGCGCAGACGCTCGCGAACCTGTACCTCGCGCTCGAGAACGACCTCGAGATCATCCCCGTGCTGAACAAGATCGACCTCCCCGCGGCGGAGCCCGAGAAGTACGCGCGCGAACTCGCCGACCTCATCGGCGGCTCGCCCGACGACGTGCTGCGGGTCTCCGGCAAGACGGGCATGGGCGTCGAGGACCTCCTCGACCGGGTCGTCGAGCGCATTCCCGCGCCGACGGGGAACGCGGATGCCCCGGCGCGGGCGATGATCTTCGACAGCGTCTACGACAGCTACCGCGGCGTCGTCACCTACGTCCGCATGGTCGACGGCCAGCTGAACCCGCGCGAGCGCATCCAGATGATGTCGACGAAGGCGACCCACGAGATCCTCGAGATCGGGGTGAGCTCGCCCGAGCCCACCCCGACGAAGGGCCTCGGCGTCGGCGAGGTGGGCTACCTCATCACGGGCGTGAAGGACGTGCGCCAGTCGAAGGTCGGCGACACGGTCACGAGCGCCGCGAAGCCCGCGGCCGAGCCGCTCGCCGGGTACACCGAGCCGCTGCCCATGGTGTTCTCGGGCCTCTACCCGATCGACGGCAGCGACTACCCCGAGCTGCGCGAGGCGCTCGACAAGCTCAAGCTGTCGGATGCGGCGCTCGTGTACGAGCCCGAGACGTCGGTCGCGCTCGGCTTCGGCTTCCGCTGCGGGTTCCTCGGCCTCCTGCACCTCGAGATCGTCACCGAGCGGCTCCGCCGCGAGTTCGACCTCGACATCATCGCGACCGCGCCGTCCGTGGTCTACGAGGTGACGACCGAAGACAAGAAGTCGGTCACGGTCACCAACCCGAGCGAGTTCCCGACCGGCGGCAAGATCGCCGAGGTGCGCGAGCCCATCGTGAAGGCCGCGATCCTCGCGCCGAAGGACTACGTCGGCACCATCATGGAGCTCTGCCAGTCGCGTCGGGGGACGCTCCTCGGCATGGAGTACCTCGGCGAGGACCGCGTCGAGATCCGCTACAACATGCCGCTCGGCGAGATCGTCTTCGACTTCTTCGACAACCTCAAGTCGAAGACCGCCGGGTACGCATCGCTCGACTACGAGCCCGCCGGCGACCAGGCCGCCGACCTCGTGAAGGTCGACATCCTGCTGCAGGGCGAGCAGGTCGACGCGTTCAGCGCGATCGTGCACCGCGACAAGGCGTACGCCTACGGCGTGCTGATGACGGGGCGCCTGCGCGAGCTCATCCCGAGGCAGCAGTTCGAGGTGCCGATCCAGGCGGCGATCGGTGCGCGCATCATCGCGCGCGAGTCGATCCGCGCCATCCGGAAGGACGTCCTCGCGAAGTGCTACGGCGGTGACATCACCCGCAAGCGCAAGCTCCTCGAGAAGCAGAAGGAGGGCAAGAAGCGCATGAAGATGGTCGGCCGCGTCGAGGTGCCCCAGGAGGCGTTCATCGCCGCCCTGAGCGGGGAGACCGAGAAGAAGGACGCCAAGAAGTAGGGGGAGCGATGACCCGGCGAAGCACGTTCACCGACCAGTCGGTGACCTATGGCGCGATCGGCGCGACGCTCGACCCCGACCTGCTGCGGTATCCGCCGGCCGGGTTCACGCCGTCGGAGGACTCGGTGCGACTGGGCTCCGGGCGGGAGCGCTTCGACGCCTCGGCCGATGCGCTCATGACGTGGGGCATCCAGCAGGGCGCCGGCTTCACGGTGGTCGACCCGTCGCCCGGCACGGGCGCCCAGTACACGGGCCTCGCCTACGACGAGGCCGGAGCACCGCTCGCCGAGCAGCCCTCGCCCCGCGTCGAGCAGCGTTTCGGCCCCGACGGCACGCCGTACGTCAGCGCCGGGATGACCGCGACGCTGAGGCGGCGCGGGCGCCTGCGCACGCGCTCGACCCCGGTGCTCGTCGTCTACGTCGTCGACGAGCCGAACCGGATCGGCTTCGCGTACGGCACCACCGGTGACGCGTCGGAGAACGGCGAGGAGTCGTTCATCCTCGAGCACCGCGACGACGACTCGGTGTGGCTCACGATCCGGTCGGCGTTCGAGCCGAACGGCGGCCTGCGACGCGTGTTCGGACCGCTCGTGCGCCGGCGGCGACGGGAGCTCACGAAGCGGGAGCTCCGCGCGCTGCATCCCGCATTCCCGGTCTGATGGCCGGACCCCTGCCGATCGCCGACCCGGCACCGGCCGACGGCCTGCTCCCGGCGAGCGCGACGACGGATGCCGCGTCCCGCGTGTTCGGCGTCTACCTGCACGTGCCGTTCTGCCGCGTGCGGTGCGGCTACTGCGACTTCAACACGTACACGTCGGGGGAGCTGCGCGGCGCCCGGCAGGAGGACTTCGCCCACCAGGCCGCGGCCGAGGTCCGGTTCGCACGCGACGTGCTCGAGGCATCCGGCGCCCCCGACGGCCCCGCGTCGACCGTGTTCTTCGGCGGCGGCACGCCGACCCTGCTGCCGGCCGCCGACCTCGTCAGGATGCTCGGCGCGGTGCGCGACGCGTTCGGCATCGCCGGCGGCGCCGAGGTCACCACGGAGGCGAACCCCGACTCGGTCGACGCCGACGACCTGCGGCGCCTCGCCGACGGCGGGTTCACGCGCGTCTCGTTCGGCATGCAGTCGGCCGTGCCGCACGTCCTCGCGGCGCTCGACCGGACCCACGACCCGATGCGGATCCCGCTCGTCGTCGGCTGGGCGCGCGAGGCGGGCCTCGACGTCAGCCTCGACCTGATCTACGGCACGCCGGGGGAATCGCTCGCCGATTGGCGCACGAGCCTCGGGGCGGTGCTCGCCGAGCGGCCCGACCACGTCAGCGCCTACGCGCTCATCGTCGAGGACGGCACGAAGCTCGCCCGGCGGATCCGCCGCGGCGAGCTCGCGGCCGTCGACGACGACCTCGCGGCCGACATGTACGAGCTGGCCGACGAGATGCTCGTCGAAGCGGGCTACGAGTGGTACGAGGTCTCGAACTGGGCGACGGATGCCGCGCACCGGTCGAGGCACAACCTCGGCTACTGGAGGGGCGACGACTGGTGGGGCGTGGGTCCCGGCGCGCACAGCCATGTCGGAGGAGTCCGCTGGTGGAACGCCAAGCACCCCGCGGCGTACGCCGAGCGGCTCGCTGCAGGCGTGTCGCCCGCGGTCGGCCGCGAGAGCCTCGACCACGCGACGCGCGAGACCGAGCGCGTGCTCCTCGCGACGCGCATCCGCGAGGGCGTCGAGGTCTCGAGCCTGCACGCCGGCGGCCGGCACGCCGTCGCCGGCCTGATCGCCGATGGGCTCGTCGACGCGCGAACCGCCCTCGCCGGGCGGCTGACGCTGACCCGGCGAGGGCGGTTGCTGGCGGACGCCGTCGTGCGGCGCCTGCTGGAGACGGTGTTCGAGTAGCGCGGAGCGCGTACCGAGATCAGCTGACGAACTTGATGGCGACGGGGTACACGTAGTACTCGCCGTTGTTCGCCTTGATCGCGGCGATGATGCCGAACACGATCGCGGCGATCCAGGCCGCGAGCAGCAGGAAGATGCCGATGATCACGAAGGTGAGGATCGAACCCACCACGTAGGCGATGAGCAGCGTGATCTGGAAGTTCAGCGCCGTCGCGGTGTGCTCGCGGATGAAGGGGCCCTTGTCCTTCAGGACGAGGTATCCGATCAGCGCCGGCAGGAAGCCGAACAGGATGCCGCCGATGTGGATCAGCGTCGCCCAGAGCTTCTCGTCGGCCGGGCTGAGCGGCTGGCTCTGCTGGTAGGGCCCGTCACCGGGGGGAGGCGGCGGCGTCGGACCACCCGGCGGGTGCGGCGGCGGGCCGCCGGCGGGCGGCGTGGGAGGCGTGGGAGGTGGTGCGTCGGACATGATGCGTGCTCCTCTGTGGTCGCGCCCGGACAGGGGACGTTCCCTCATGCTGGCACACGACGACGCGCCGGTCGAGGGATGCTCGACCGGCGCGTCGGAGGCTCGCCCGCGACCTACTTGATGAGGCGGATGGCGAAGGGGTAGCGGTAGTGGTTGCCGTCCTTCGCGGTCATGAAGGCGATGATCGAGAAGATCACGCCGAGGATCCACGGCAGGTAGGTGAGGAAGCCGAAGAGCGCACCGAACCCGAACGTGACGACCGTGATGATCGTCGTCAGCACCCAGAGTGCGACGGTGGCGAGCACGAGCGTGATCTGGAAGTTCAGCGCCTCCTTGCCCTCGGTGTTCGTGAACGAACCGCGGTCCTTGAAGACGAGCCAGATGATGAGCGACGGCAGGATGCCGAGGATGCCGCCGAGGTGGGCGAACGAGCCCCACTGGACGTCCTGCTCGTGCGAGAGCGGGGCAGAGGGGGTCGGCTGCGGAGCGGCGTTCGGATCCTGAGGAGGAAGGTTGGAGTCGGTCATGGCGGAGCCTTTCGATGTGGGGAAGCGCACGTGCCGCGGCCGGGAACGGCGTCGCGGGGTGCGGGACGATGCACACGCTATCGGCGCGGCGGACCGCCCGGCAACGGTGTGCGCCCTGAATCTCGGGATATGATTAGCAGTCACGTGGGCGGAGTGCCAAGCACGCGTCGTCCGGGTCCGATCGGTCGAGGGAAGCGAGGGTCATGGTCTCCGAACGCAGTCTCGCGGTCCTCCGCGCGATCGTGCAGGACTACGTCGAATCGCGGGAGCCGGTGGGCTCCAAGTCGATCGTCGAACGCCACCGGTTCGGCGTGTCCGCCGCGACGATCCGCAACGACATGGCCCTCCTGGAAGAGGAGGAGCTCATCGCGGCGCCGCACACCTCGTCGGGGCGCATCCCCACCGACAAGGGCTACCGGGTGTTCGTCGACCGGCTCGCCGACATCCGTCCGCTCTCGGCCACGCAGCGGCACGCCATCGAGACCTTCCTCGGCGAGTCGAACGACCTCGACGAACTGCTCGGCCGCACGGTCCGCCTCGTCTCGCAGCTCACCCGGCAGCTCGCCGTGGTCCAGTACCCCAGCTTCGCGCGCGCCCGCGTGCGGCACGTCGAGCTCGTCTCGCTCGCGCCGACGCGGGTGCTCTGCATCCTCATCTCCGACAGCGGCCAGGTCGAGCAGCGGCTCGCCGAGCTCGACCAGCCCGCCGACGAGGCGACGCTCGCGCGCCTCCGCGACCGGCTGAACGAGGTGGCCGCGGGCCTGACGATGGCGGATGCCGCGACGGCCCTCTCCGCCGAGACCGAGCACGCCGACCGCGCCCACGCCGAGGTGCTCCACACGCTCGCGGCGACGCTCGCCGACCAGGCCAAGATCACCCGGTCCGACCGCCTCGTGGTCGCCGGCGCCGCGAACCTCGTGCGCACCGAGCAGGACTTCGCCGGGAACATCCTCGGCGTGATGGAGGCCATCGAGGAGCAGGTCGTCATCCTCAGGCTCTTCGGCGAGATGGCCGCCGACGAGGGCATCGCCGTGCGCATCGGCCGCGAGAACGCCGCGTTCGGGCTCGGCGACACCTCCGTGGTGTCGACCGCGTTCGCCGTGCCCGGGCGCGACGTGTCGCGCCTCGGCGTCGTCGGCCCCACCCGCATGGACTACTCCCAGAGCATGGCCGCCGTCCGCGCGGTCGCCCGCTACCTCTCCCGCACGCTCGGCGAGAACTGAACCGCACGGGCCGCCCCGCGGCATCCGTCACCGGCAATCGAAAGGAACCCGCCTCACGTGGCCGACCACTACGAGGTCCTCGGCGTCGCACGCGACGCCTCCCCGGACGAGATCAAGAAGGCCTACCGCCGGCTCGCGCGCGAGCTCCACCCCGACGTGAACCCCGGCGCCGAGGCATCCGAGCGGTTCAAGGAGGTCACGCACGCGTACGACGTGCTCTCCGACCCGAAGCAGCGCCAGCAGTACGACCTCGGCGGCCAGGGCGGGTTCGGCGGCGGCGGCGCCGGGTTCGGCGGCTTCGGCGACATCTTCGAGACGTTCTTCGGTGCGGGGCAGGCGAGCCGAGGGCCGCGATCCCGGCGCGAACGCGGCCAGGACGCGCTGATCCGCCTCGAGGTCGGACTCGACGACGTCATCTTCGGCACGCACCGCGACCTCGAGGTCGACACGGCCGTCGTGTGCGAGACGTGCCACGGCTCGTGCTGCAAGCCGGGCACCTCGCCCGTCACCTGCGACATCTGCGGCGGCAGCGGCCACATCCAGCGCGCGGTGCGCTCGCTCCTCGGCAACGTGATGACCTCGAGCCCCTGCGGATCCTGCCGCGGGTACGGCACGATCATCGCCACGCCGTGCGTCACCTGCCAGGGCCAGGGCCGCGTGCGAGCGCGCCGGACGGTCCCCGTCGACGTCCCCGCGGGCGTCGACACGGGCGTGCGCCTGCAGATGCCGGGCTCCGGCGAGGCCGGCCCCGCCGGCGGCCCGAACGGCGACCTCTACCTCGAGATCAAGGTGAAGAACCACGAGGTGTTCAGCCGCAACGGCGACGACCTGCTGTGCACCCTCGAGGTGCAGATGACGGACGCCGTGCTCGGCACGTCCGCGAAGGTCGCCGCGCTCGACGGCGACGTCGACCTGGAGCTGAAGCCCGGCGTGCAGTCGGGCGAGATCCTCACCGTGAAGGACCGCGGGATCACGCACCTCCGCGGCAGCGGCCGCGGCGACCTCAAGGTGGCCGTGCACGTCGTCACGCCGACGAAGCTGAACCACAAGGAGCGCGAGCTCGTGGAGCAGCTGGCGAAGCAGCGCAAGGCGCAGCCGCCGCAGCTCGGACACTTCCAGCAGGGGCTCTTCGCGCGCCTGCGCGACCGGTTCCTGGGCTGACGGCGGGGCGGATGCCGCGATGAGCCACCTCTACCTCGACGAGACGCTCGACCTCGACTCGGTGCGGCAGGGCGACGCGGTCGAGCTCGGGGGCGACGAGGCACGGCACGCGGTCACGGTGTCGCGCCTGCGCGTCGGCGAGCGGGTCTCGATCGGCGACGGCCGCGGCCGCGTCGTGCACGGTCCGGTGACCGCGGCCGAGCCGCGGCGGCTGGAGGTCGAGGTCGAATCGGTGGGCGACGAGCCCGAGCCGTCGCCCCGGCTCACGCTCGTCCAGGCGCTCGCGAAGGGCGACCGCGACGAGCTCGCCGTGCAGGCCGCGACCGAGCTCGGCGTCGACCGCATCGTGCCCTGGTCGGCGACCCGGTCGGTGTCGCGCTGGGAGGGGCCGAAGGCCGAGAAGGGACGCGCCCGTTGGGCGAGCATCGTGCGCGAGGCCGTGAAGCAGTCGCTCCGCGCCCGCATCCCCGCGGTCGAGCCGGTCGCGTCGACGCGCGAGCTTCCCGCGCGGCTCGAGGGCGAGCGGATGCTGCTGCTCGTCCCCGGCGCGGAGACGCCGCTCAGCGGCATCCGCCCCGACGGCCGCGACCTCGCGCTCGTCGTCGGCCCGGAGGGCGGCATGGACCCGGCCGAGATCGAGCGGCTCACGCTCGCCGGTGCGGAGCCGGTTCGGCTCGGTGACTCCGTGCTCCGCACGTCGACGGCGGGCCCTGCCGCGATCGCCGTGCTCTCGGTCGCGCTCGGGCGGTGGTGAGCCATCCGTCGCTACGATGGAGGGATGAGCGGAACGGCTGAGCCCACGGTCTTCGAGCGCATCGCCGCCGGCGAGATCCCGGCGAAGATGGTCGCCGAGACCGATCGCGTCATCGCGTTCCACGACATCTCGCCGCAGGCGCCGGTGCACGTGATCGTGACCCCGCGCGTCGGGCGGCACCGCGACGTCGTCGAGCTCGCCGCCGACGACCCCGAGCTGCTCGCCGAACTCGTCTCGGTGGCCAAGGGCATCGCCGACGACCTGGCCGACGGGCAGTTCCGCCTCATCTTCAATACCGGCCCCGCTGCGGGCCAGACCGTGTTCCACGTGCACGCCCACGTCCTCGGGGGCGGCCTCAGGGAGGGATCGCTTGGCGGCTGACGACGCGGGGGACCTCCCGCTCTCCGGATCCGAGGTCCGCTCCGACGAGGAGCGACTGAAGATCGACGGCATCGCCATGGTCCGGCTCCTCGGGCCGCAGGACCGCCTCCTCACGACGATCGAACGGGAGTACCCCGGCGTCGACGTGCACGTGCGCGGCAACGAGATCGCCATCCGCGGCGACGCCGAGGACCGCATCCGCGTCCGCCGCCTCGTCGAGGAGCTCCTCGAGCTCGTCCGCGGCGGCGGCGACCCGACACCCATCGAAGTGAGGAGCTCGGCCCGCATGCTCGACGCCGACCCGAATGCCCGCCCCTCCGAGCAGCTCGGACAGGTCATCGTCTCCAGCCGGGGCAAGTCGATCCGGCCGAAGACCGAGGGCCAGCGCGCCTACGTCGACGCGATCGACGAGCACACGATCGTGTTCGGCATCGGCCCGGCCGGCACCGGCAAGACCTACCTGGCGATGGCGAAGGCCGTCCAGGCGCTGCAGCGCAAGGAGGTCAACCGGATCATCCTGACCCGTCCGGCCGTCGAGGCGGGGGAGCGGCTCGGGTTCCTGCCCGGCACGCTCACCGAGAAGATCGACCCCTACCTGCGCCCGCTCTACGACGCGCTCAACGAGATGATGGACCCCGAGCTCGTCCCGAAGCTCCTCGCGACGGGGACCGTCGAGGTCGCCCCGCTCGCGTACATGCGCGGTCGCACCCTGAACGACTCCTTCGTCGTCCTCGACGAGGCGCAGAACACGACGCCCGAGCAGATGAAGATGTTCCTCACCCGCCTCGGCTTCGGCTCCAAGATGGTCGTCACCGGCGACATCACGCAGGTCGACCTGCCGGGCGGTTCGTCGGGCCTGCGCCTCGTCACGCGCATCCTCGACCACGTGGAGGACATCCACTTCGCCCGGCTCACCAGCGACGACGTGGTGCGGCACACGCTCGTCGGCCGCATCGTCGACGCGTACACCGAGTACGACCAGCGCGCGCAGGCGCAGCGGTACGAGCGCGAGCAGGCTCGCGAGTTCGCGAACCGGGCCGAGCGGCGCGGCGCCGACCGGCGCGGTGCTCAGGGCCCCCGTGACCACCTCCCGAGGAAGAGGCAGCCGTGAGCATCGAAATCAACAACGAGTCGTCGATCGAGGTCGACGAGTCCGCGCTGCAGCGCCTCGCGGTCTACGCGCTCGACATGATGCACGTGCACGCCGACGCCGAGCTCGCGATCGTGCTCGTCGACGAGGGCGCCATGGAGCAGCTGCACGTGCAGTGGATGGACGAGCCCGGACCGACGGACGTGCTGAGCTTCCCGATGGACGAGCTGCGCCCGGGCACCGCCGAGGAGCCCGCGCCGCCCGGCCTCCTCGGCGACGTCGTGCTCTGCCCGCAGGTCGCCGAGGCGCAGGCGAAGGCCGCGGGCCACGCACTGCTCGACGAACTGCTGCTGCTCACCACGCACGGCATCCTCCACCTGCTCGGCTTCGACCACGCCGAGCCCGACGAGGAGAAGGAGATGTTCGGGATCCAGCGCGACATCCTCGTCGGCTTCTCGATGCAGGAGCGTCGTCGCTGACCATGCTGCCCTGGCTCTTCCTCGCGGCCGCCTTCGTCCTCGTCGCGTTCGGCGGCCTCATGGCCGCGGTCGATTCCGCGATCGGCGTGAGCTCTCGCGCCGACCTCGTCGAGCTCTCCGTCGGCGCGCGCGCCGAGCGGTCCCTGCGCGCCATCGCCGACGACACGGGCGCGCACGTCAACGCCGTCAACTTCATGCGCATCCTCGCCGAGACCACGGCGGCCGTGCTCGTGACGCTCGCGTTCACCTTCTTCCTCGACGACGTGTGGCTGGTGCTGCTCGTCTCGGCGCTCATCATGACCGCGGTCTCGTTCGTGCTGGTCGGCGCGAGCCCGCGGAGCGTCGGACGCGCGCACGCCGCGAAGGTCCTCCGTCTCTCCGCGCCGCTGGTGCGCGGCGTGCGGCTGCTGCTCGGACCGCTCGCGAACGCGCTGGTCTCGCTCGGCAACCGCGTCACGCCCGGTCGGATCCGGTTCGCCGGAGTCTCCAGCGAGGAGCAGCTGCTCAGCATCGTCGACGAGGCGACCGAGCTCGAGGTGCTCGAGCAGGCCGACCGCGAGCTCATCCACTCGGTGTTCGAGTTCAGCGACACGCTGGTGCGCGAGGTCATGGTGCCGCGCACCGACATGGTGACGATCGAGTCGTCCGCCCACCTTCCCCAGGCGATGGCGCTGTTCCTCAAGGAGGGCTACTCGCGCATCCCGGTGATCGACCGCGAGGCCGACGACATCGTCGGCGTGCTGTACCTGCGCGACCTCGCCCGGCTCGGCTTCGAGCGCCCGCTCGACGCCGCGACGCTGACCGTCGCCGACCTCGCGCGGCCCGCGGTGTTCGTGCCCGAGTCGATGGGCGCCGATGCGCTGCTGCGCCAGATGCAGCTGGAATCGAACCACCTCGCGATGGTCGTCGACGAGTACGGCGGCATCGCGGGGCTCGCGACGCTCGAGGACCTGATCGAGGAGCTCGTCGGCGACATCTCCGACGAGTACGATCGAGAGGCCGCGCAGGTCGAGGAGCTCGGCGAGGGTCGATTCCGCGTGAACGCGCGCCTGCCGGTCGACGAGCTCGGCGAGCTCTTCGGCCTCGACCTGGAGGACGAGGACGTCGACTCCGTCGGCGGCCTCCTCGCCAAGGAGCTCGGCCGCCTGCCGCTCCGCGGCGACCGCGTGAGCGTCAGCGGCCTCCTCCTCGAGGCCGAGCGCACCGAGGGTCGCCGCAAGCGCATCGCGACGATCCTCGTCGAGGCCGACCAGGCCCTCATCGACGTCCGTGCGGCCTTCGCCGACGACGAGCCGGCCACCCACGAGGGGATCCGCCCATGACCGATTACCGCGCCGGCTTCGTCTCCTTCGTGGGGCGCCCGAACGTCGGCAAGTCCACGCTCACGAACGCGCTCGTCGGCGAGAAGGTCGCGATCACGAGCTCGAAGCCGCAGACGACGAGGCGTGCCATCCGCGGCATCGTGCACCGCTCGTACGGCCAGCTCATCGTGGTCGACACCCCGGGGCTGCACCGGCCGCGCACGCTGCTCGGCGAGCGCCTGAACTCGCTCGTGCAGTCCACGCTCGGGGACGTCGACGTGATCGGATTCTGCGTTCCCGCCGATGAGGCCATCGGCCCTGGCGATCGGTTCATCAACGAGCAGCTCGACCAGTACCCGCGCGCGAAGAAGGTCGCGATCGTCACCAAGACGGATGCCGCGGGCAAGGCGAGGGTCGCCCAGCAGCTGCTCGCGGTCTCGCAGCTGCGCGAGTGGGACGCGATCATCCCGGTCTCCGCGCCGAGGGGCGAGCAGCTCGACGTGCTGGTCGACGAGCTGCTGCAGCTGATGCCCCAGTCGGAGCATCCGCTCTACCCGGCGGAGACCACGACCGACGAGGACACGGCCGAGCGGATCGCCGAGTTCGTCCGCGAGGCGGCGCTCGAGGGCGTGTCCGACGAGCTGCCGCACTCGATCGCGGTGACGGTCGACGACATGATCGAGCGCGAGGACAAGGACCTGCTCGAGGTCTACGCGAACCTGTACGTCGAGCGCGACAGCCAGAAGGGCATCATCATCGGCAAGGGCGGTGCCCGTCTCCGCGAGGTGGGCGAACGCGCACGCGGCCAGATCGAGGCGCTGCTGGGGCGCCGGGTCTACCTCGCACTGCACGTCAAGGTCGCGAAGGACTGGCAGCGCGATCCGAAGCAGCTCGGGCGGCTCGGGTTCTGAGCCGCGCCCGCGTCGACGGAGCGGCATGCGGCCCTCGCCCGCGCCGCTGCGTCAGCCGATCGGATGACTTCGCCGCCGACTCCGGATCGGCGACGCGTCGAGGGCGTAGCGTGATGCGGTGATCACCTCGAGCCGGCGGACGACCCTCATCGTCGACGGCGTCCTGGCCGCCCTGTTCCTCGCGGCGTGCTCGCTGTTCGCGCTCGTCGGCGGCTGGCCCGACGTGATCGTCTCCGTCCTGTTCGCCGCGGCGCTCGCGATCCGGCGCGTCGCGCCCGGTGCGTCGCTCGTGGTCGCGTGGGTCGCGGCGTGCGTGCAGATGCTGCTGCTGCGCGACCTGCAGCCGGCGGATGTCGCGGTGTTCGTCGTCGTCTACTCGACCTCGGCGCACGGCTCGCCCGCCGTCCGCTGGTGGGGCCTCGGGTCGGCGGGCGCGGGCGCGGTCCTCGCGGCGGTGTACCTCGCGCTCGTGAAGCCGTTCGTCGACGGGTTCGCCGGTGTCGCGACCTCCGAGGCCCTCGCGACGCTCGCGTGGACCGCGCTGCTGTTCGGCGCGGCCCTGGCCGGGCTCGTGCTCGCGTGGACGATCGGTCTCCTGGTGCGCACCGTGCGCGACGCGCGCGAGCAACGGCGACGCGCGGAGTTCGATCGCCGTGAGCGGGAGCACGCCGAGTACCGGTACGTGGTCGAGCAGGAGCGCTCGCGCATCGCGCGCGACATGCACGACGTCGTCGCGCACTCGCTCGCGGTCGTCATCGCGCAGGCCGATGGCGCGCGCTTCGCGGCGCGGACGCGCCCGGAGGCGGCATCCGAGGCCCTGCAGACCATCTCGGGCGTGGCGCGCGACGCGCTCGGCGACGTGCGGATGCTCCTCGGCGAGCTCCGGCACCGCGAGGGCACGTCGCCGCAGCCGGCGCTCGACGACCTCGACGACCTGGTCGAGCAGGTCCGCTCGGCCGGCCTCGACGTGCGACGGACGGAGCGCGGCGAACGGGTCGCGCTCGGCGCCGGCCACCAGATCGCCGCGTACCGCATCGTGCAGGAAGGGCTCACGAACGCGCTCCGGCACGGCGACCCGGGCGCGCCCGTGCTGCTCGAGCTCGACTGGGACGCCGACGGTGTCGCGATCCGCGTCGAGAACGCGTTGCACCGAGCCGCCGAGGGCGACGGCGAGGGCGACCCGCGCGACCGGTCGGCAGCTCTGCGGCACGGCATCCCCGGCATGCGCGAGCGCGCCGAGCTCGCGGGCGGATCGTTCGGCGCGGAGGCGTCCGACGGGCGTTTCGTCGTGACGGCGCGCATCCCCGCGCAGGCGGCGGCATGAGCGCCATCCGCGTCGCGCTCGTCGACGACCAGGCGCTGTTCCGGGCCGGGATCCGGATGCTCGTCGAGTCGCAGGACGACCTCGTCTTCGCCGGCGACGCCGCCGATGGCCGTGCCGCGGTCGCGCTCGCGGCACGGAGCCGTCCCGACGTGATGCTCATGGACGTGCGGATGCCGCAGCTCGACGGCATCGCCGCGACCGAGCGGATCCTGGCCGAGGCGGCGCACGAGGGTCGGGAGCCGCCGCGCGTGCTCGTGCTGACGACGTTCGACCTCGACGAGAACGCCGCGCGCGCCATCCGCGCGGGCGCGAGCGGCTTCGTGCTGAAGGACGCGGACCCGGAGTTCCTGCTCGCCGCCATCCGCACGGTGCACCGCGGCAACGCGGTCATCGCGGCGAACGCGACGCGCGACCTCATCGCGCACGCGTCGCGCGGCAGCGGACGGCGCCCGGCCCCACCGGCGTGGGACGACCTGACACCGCGCGAGCGCGAGATCTTCGCGCTGGCCGCGAAGGGGCTCTCGAACGCCGAGATCGCGGCGGCCGAGTTCCTCGGCGAGGCCACGGTGAAGACCCACCTCAGCCGCGTACTCGGAAAGCTCGGCCTGCGCGATCGGGTGCAGCTCGTCGTGTTCGCGTACGAGCACGACCTGCCGGCCGGCTGAGGGGGTCGCCGCGCAGCCGGGGTCATCCCAGCGGATGACGCCGGCGCGACGATCGGCGGACGCGGGCCGCGGAGTCCCGTCCGTAGCGTCGGCGACATGGAGATCCAACCCTCAGACCTCGGGCTCGTCGCCCGCGTCGCCGGCCTCGGCAAGCACTACGGAACGGGCGCCGGTGCCGTCACCGCGCTCGAGGACGTCTCGCTCGGCCTCCGCCGCGGCGAGTTCACCGCGATCATGGGTCCGTCGGGCTCGGGGAAGTCCACGCTCATGCACATCATGGCGGGGCTCGACTCGGCCACGACGGGCCGGGTGTGGCTCGGCGACACCGAGATCACCGAGCTGCCGGACGGCGCGCTGACCGTGCTGCGCCGCCGCCGCGTCGGCTTCGTGTTCCAGGCGTTCAACCTCGTGCCGACGCTCGACGCCCTCGGCAACGTGCTGCTGCCGTTCGAGCTCGACGGTCGGCGGCCGACGCGCGAGGAGCGCGCCCTGATCGACGGCCTCGTCGAGCGGCTCGGCCTCGCCGATCGGCTGCGGCACCGGCCGCACGAGCTCTCGGGAGGGCAGCAGCAGCGCGTGGCGACCGCGCGGGCGCTCGCGACCCGCCCCGACCTCGTGTTCGCCGACGAACCGACCGGCAACCTCGACTCGCGCACCGGGCGGGAGGTGCTCGAGATCCTCGCCGACGCGAGCCGCACGCACGGCCAGTCGATCGCCATGGTCACGCACGACCCGATCGCCGCGAGCCACGCGGATCGCATCCTCTTCCTCGCCGACGGCCGGATCGTGCGCGACGCACAGCGCACGAGCGCCGAGGAGATCGCGACCTACATGCTCTCGATGGAGCGGGCCGCGTGATCGGGCGCCTCCGCAGCGGTCAGGGACCGACGCTCCTCGTCGCGACGATCGCGTCGGCGTTCGGGGTTGCGCTGCTCCAGGTGACCGGCTACCTCGGCTCGGCCATGCGGGCCGACGACGTGACGGGCTCCAGCGGCACGGCCGCCCTGATGCTCGCGATCGTCGCGTGGGTGTTCATCGTCATCGCGGTCTACGTGAGCGGCATCGTCACGGCCAACACGGTCGCGACGGTCGTCGCCGGTCGGACCCGGCAGATCGCGCTGCTGCGCCTGCTCGGTTCGACCGCCCGCGCGCAGCGCGGTGCGATCGCGCGGGAGGGCCTCGCGATCGGCGCGATCGGCGCCGTGCTCGGACTCGTCGTCGGCACGCTCGTCGCGATCGGCCTCGCCGAGTGGGCCGCGGCCGCCGACGTGCTGCCGCGCGTCGACCACGCGTGGGCCGACCCCGTGGTGCTGTCGCCGGCGATCGTCGCCGTGCTGATCACCTGGCTCGCCGCGTGGGCGGGTTCGCGGCGCGTCCTCGCCGTCCGTCCGTCCGAGGCGCTCGGCAACGCCGCGGCGCGTTCCCAGGAGGAGCTGGCGGGTCGCCGAGGACGGACCGCGACCGCCGCGACCCTCGCGACGGTCGGCACGCTGCTCCTCCTCCTCGGCGTCGCGCTCGGGCTCGTCACGCCGCTCGGGGTCCTCGTGGGGCTCCTCGGCGGGGTGCTGTCGTTCACCGGCATCGTGCTCGGCGCGCACGTCGTCATGCCGCCGATCCTGCGGCTGGTCGGGCGGGCGCTCGGCACCTCGCCGTCGGCGCGCCTCGCCGCGGAGAACGCCGTGCGCCATCCGGAGCGGAGCTCGCGCATGACCATCGGACTCGTCATCGGCGTGACGCTCGTCACCATGTTCGCCGTCGCGATGGAGTCGTACCGCGACCTGCTGTTCGCGGCGACCGAGGATCGACCGGACCTGCGTGCGGGCATCGAGCAGATGGTGTCCGCGACGGTGGCCGTGTTCGGGATCCTCGTCGGGTTCAGCGCGCTCATCGCCGCGGTCGGGCTCGTCAACACGCTGTCGCTGAGCGTGCTGCAGCGGACGCGCGAGCTCGGGCTGCTCCGCGCGCTCGGCTTCGAACGCCGGCAGCTCCGAGCGATGGTGCTCGCCGAGAGCACAGCGCTCACGGCCGCCGCGACGGTGACGGGGCTCGTGCTCGGCACGTTCTACGGCTGGGCGGGCGCGCAGTCGCTGCTCGGGAGCGTGCAGGGCGAGCCGCTCGTCATCCTGCCCTCGATCCCGTGGGGCGTGGTCGGGGTGCTGATCGTCGCGGCGGGCGTCCTGACGCTCGTCGCGTCGCTCGCGCCGTCGCGCCGGGCGACGGCGGTCTCGCCGGTCGCCGCCCTCGCGATCGAATGATCGACTGAGAGACGCGAGCGGATGCCGCGGGGCGGGTGCCGGGCCATGGGGGGCGGCACCCGCCCCGTCGCGCCGCCCGCGGGACCGCCGCCCGCGGCATCCGTCGCCGTCATGGTTGCGCTCGCCCGCGCGCGCGGTGTTAGCCTAGGTCCGTGCTTCACGGCGTGCTTCTCCTTAGCTGCCGCAGCGAGTCCTAGTTCACAGGCCTCCCTCGCTGCGGAGTTCGTCGTCGGCTGAAACCCCCGAAGAGCGAGAAGAGCACCTGATGCAGAACCACCAGAAGCCGTCGCCGATGCCCGTGCATCGGTACCGCCCGTTCCACGAGCAGATCCGGGTCGATCTCCCCGATCGCACGTGGCCGTCCAAGCGCATCGAGGTCGCGCCGCGCTGGTGCGCCGTCGACCTGCGCGACGGCAACCAGGCGCTCATCGACCCGATGAGCCCCGAGCGCAAGCGCATCATGTTCGACCTGCTCGTGAAGATGGGCTACAAGGAGATCGAGGTCGGCTTCCCGAGCGCCAGCCAGACCGACTTCGACTTCGTCCGCAGCCTCATCGACGAGGGCGCGATCCCCGACGACGTCACCATCCAGGTGCTCACGCAGGCGCGCGACCACCTCATCGAGCGCACCTACGAGTCGATCCGCGGCGCGAAGCAGGCGATCGTGCACCTCTACAACTCGACGAGCGTGCTGCAGCGCGAGGTCGTCTTCCGCACCGACCAGCAGGGCATCATCGACATCGCCCTGCACGGCGCCCGGAAGTGCCGCGAGATGGAGGCGAGCGTGCCCGGCACGACCGTCTACTACGAGTACTCGCCCGAGAGCTACACCGGCACCGAGCTCGAGTTCGCGGTCGACGTCTGCAACCAGGTCCTCGAGATCCTCGAGCCGACCCCGGAGCGGAAGGTCATCATCAACCTGCCCGCGACGGTCGAGATGGCCACGCCCAACGTCTACGCCGACTCGATCGAGTGGATGAGCCGGCATCTCGCGCACCGCGAGAACGTCCTCCTGTCGCTGCACCCCCACAACGACCGCGGCACGGCGATCGCGGCCGCCGAGCTCGGCTACATGGCCGGCGCCGACCGCATCGAGGGCTGCCTGTTCGGCAACGGCGAGCGCACCGGAAACGTCGACCTGGTCGCGCTCGCGATGAACCTCTTCACGCAGGGCATCGACCCGCAGGTCGACCTGTCCGACATGGACGAGGTCAAGCGCACGGCCGAGTACTGCAACCAGCTGCCGGTGCCCGAGCGCAGCCCGTGGGCGGGCGACCTCGTCTACACGGCGTTCTCGGGCTCGCACCAGGACGCCATCAAGAAGGGCTTCGAGGCCATGGAGGCCAAGGCCGCCGACCGGGGCGTCTCGGTCGACGACCTCGCCTGGGCCGTGCCTTACCTGCCGGTCGACCCGAAGGACATCGGCCGCAACTACGAGGCCGTCATCCGCGTGAACTCGCAGTCGGGCAAGGGCGGCGTCGCCTACCTGCTGAAGACCGACCACGCGCTCGACCTGCCGCGTCGCCTGCAGATCGAGTTCTCCGGCGTCGTGCAGGCGAAGACGGATGCCGAGGGCGGCGAGGTCACGAGCGAGGAGATCTGGTCGATCTTCAACGACGAGTACCTGCCCGCACCGCAGGATCGCCCCGACGAGAAGTGGGGCCGGTTCGAGCTGCTCTCCATGCGCAGCGAGAGCGACCTGACCGGCGAGGTCCGCGTGCGCGTCGGCCTCCGCGACGGCGACGAGCGCGTCGACGCCGACGGCTCCGGCAACGGCCCGGTCGCCGCGTTCCTGTCGGTGCTCGCGGCCGAGGGCGTCGATGTGCGCGTGCTCGACTACAGCGAGCACGCGATGTCGGCCGGCGGCGACGCCATCGCGGCGGCCTACGTCGAGTGCCAGGTCGAGGGGCGCACGCTCTGGGGCGTCGGCATCGATGCCGACATCTCGACGGCGTCGCTGAAGGCTGTCGTGTCCGCCGTGAACCGTGCGCTCCGCGCGGTGCGCGTGCGCGAGGAGGCCGCGGAGCCGGCGCTCGCCTGAGACGACGGATGCCGCGGCTCGCGTCAGCGCGCGCGACCGAGGTACTGCTCGAACGTGATGCTCCCGTAGGGCTCGCCGGGCACGAGGTTCGCGCCCGATCGGAACGCCTCGAACCGGGTGCCCGGGAGGCGGAACGCGGCCGTCGGCCGCCGCGAGCCGCGTGCGGCGAGCCACGCCCGTGCGAGGTCGCGCGCGGTCCGCACCTCGGGCCCGCCGATGTCGGGGGCGATCCCGAGCACCTCGTCGTCGAGGAGCTCGATGAGTCGCTTCGCGACGTCGTCGACCGAGATCGGCTGGAACGAGAAGGCCGGCGCGAAGACCACCGGGGAGAAGCGCTGCACGCGGAAGAGCGTGGCGACGAAGTCGTGGAACTGGGTCGCGCGGAGCGTCGTCCAGCGCAGGCGCGACTCGGCGATGATCCGCTCGGAGGCGCGCTTGCCGCCGTAGTAGGCGAGCGGGATGCGGTCGATCCCGACGATCGAGGAGTAGAGGATGCGCGGTCGGCCCTCGTGCTCGGCCGCCCGGACGAGCCGGCGCGTGATGTCGGTGTCGTCGCGACTCGTCGTCGCGAGGTGCATCACCGCACCGACGCCCTGGAGCGCGGCCTCGACGCCTTCTCCGGTCTCGAGGTCGCCGCGGAGCGTGTCCGGTGCGCCGGACCTGCTCAGCACGCGGACGTCGTCGCCCCGCTCGCGGAGTCGACGGACGACGGCGCGACCGAGCGTTCCGGTGCCTCCGGTGACGAGGACGGGAGTGGACGACGTGGTCACCCGACCATTCTGCCGTCCCGGCGAACGTGCTGCGCGGCGGCCGGTCGCGGCATCCGTCGTCGCGCGGACCGACCTCGATGCTCGCCGGGGCCGGCCGCCCGGCGTGCTCGCGGACCGGGGGAGGGCGGTCGGTGGGAGAATCGACGGGTGCCCGTGTACCGAGATGACGCCGTCGTGCTGCGCACCCACAAGCTGGGCGAAGCCGACCGGATCGTGACGCTGCTCACGCGCCGGCACGGCAAGGTCCGGGCGGTCGCACGAGGCGTGCGCCGGACGGCCTCGAAGTTCGGATCGCGGCTCGAGCCGTTCATGGTCGCCGACCTGCAGCTGTACGAGGGCCGCACGCTCGACGTGATCACGCAGGCCGAGTCGATCGGCGCGTACGGCGCCGAGATCAGCCAGGACTACGCGGCCTACACCGCCGCCAACGCCATGGTCGAGGCCGCCGACCGGTTGACCGAGGCCGAGGGGTCGTTGCAGCAGTACCTGCTGCTCGTCGGCGCCCTCCGCTCGCTGTCGCGGCGCGAGCACGGCCCCGACCTCACGCTCGACTCCTACCTGCTGCGGGCGCTCGCCATCGCCGGATGGGCGCCGAGCTTCGAGGACTGCTCGCGCTGCGGTGCGCCCGGACCGCACACCGCGGTCGTCGTGCAGCTCGGCGGCGTCGTGTGCGACGCCTGCGCCCCACCAGGTACCGCGCGAATCGCGCCCAGCACGGTGCACCTCCTCGGCGCGCTGCTCGCAGGCGACTGGGAGGTCGCCGAGGCGGCCTCGCAGCGCGATCGAGGGCAGGCGAGCGGTATCGTCGCGGCGTACGCCCAATGGCACCTCGAGCGCGGCCTGCGCTCCCTCTCCCATGTCTCCCGAGGAACGGCCCCAGAGTGACCCCGAAGCCCTACACCCACAAGGACGCGGTGCCCTACCGTCCGCTCGACTGGACCGGCCTCACCCCGCCCGCCTTCCCGAAGGGCTCCGTGCCGGGGCACGTCGCGATCGTCATGGACGGCAACGGCCGCTGGGCGAACCGGCAGGGCCTCACGCGCATCGAGGGGCACAAGGCCGGCGAGGAGGTGCTGCTCGACGTCGTCGCCGGCGCCATCCAGGCGGGGGTGAAGCACCTGTCCGTGTACGCGTTCTCGACGGAGAACTGGAAGCGCTCGCCCGACGAGGTGCGCTTCCTCATGGGCTACAACCGCGACGTGCTGCACCGCCGCCGCGACCAGCTCAACGAGTGGGACGTGCGCATCAGGTGGGCAGGCCGCCGCCCGCGACTGTGGAAGTCGGTCATCGACGAGCTGCAGGTCGCCGAGCGCCTGACGGCCGGCAACACCGGGCTGCAGTTCACGATGTGCGTGAACTACGGCGGCCGCAACGAGATCGTCGACGCGGTCCGCGCGATCGCCGACGACGTGGCTGCCGGTCGCATCCGCCCGTCGGCCGTCTCCGAGAAGCTCATCGAGCGGAACCTCTACGTGCCCGACATGCCCGACGTCGACCTCTTCGTGCGCAGCTCGGGGGAGCAGCGCACGTCGAACTTCCTCCTCTGGCAGTCGGCGTACGCCGAGATGGTGTTCCTCGACACGCTCTGGCCGGACTTCAGCCGAGTCGAGCTCTGGAAGGCGATCGAGCTCTACGCGAGTCGCAACCGCCGCTTCGGCGGCGCGGTCGACGCGCCGGATGGCCCGTCGGCCCCCGAGGGCCTGTAGCGTTCGCGCGCGATTCGTGCCGATACGGGAATACGCGTGCCGAACCATCCGTTCGCATACACCGTGAGTTCCCCCATCAAGATCGACATCTGGTCCGACATCGCCTGCCCGTGGTGCTACATCGGCAAGCGCCACCTCGAGGCCGGGATCGCCGCGCTCGGCGACGACGCGCCCGAGGTCGAGATCGAGTACCACTCGTTCGAGCTCTCGCCCGACACCCCGCTCGACTTCGAGGGTTCGACGACCGAGTACCTCTCGAAGGCGAAGGGCCTGCCCCTCGACCGCGTCGAGCAGATGCTCGACCACGTGACCGGGGTCGCTGCCCAGGCGGGCCTCGAGTACCACTTCGAGACCGTCGCGCACACGAAGACGCTGAAGGGCCACGAGCTGCTCCACCTCGCGAAGGCGCACGGCGCCCAGCTGGAGATGAAGGAGCGCCTGCTCAAGGCCTACTTCACCGAGGGCGGCCGCGTGAACCGCATCGACGAGCTCGTCGGCTGGGCCGAGGAACTCGGCATCGACGCCGACGAGGCGCGCGAGGCGCTCGAGTCCGGCCGGTACGCCGACGACGTGCAGGCCGACATCGCGCAGGCGCGGGCCTACGGCATCCAGGGGGTGCCCTTCTTCGTGTTCGAGGGCAAGTACGGCGTCTCGGGCGCGCAGCCCGCCGAGGTCTTCGCCCAGGTGCTCCAGCAGGTCGACGGCGAACGCGACGGCGCCGCCGCGTGAACCCCGACACGACGGACAGCGCGCCGGCGCCGTTCACGATGATCGGCGCCGGTCCGGGCATGGTGTGCGAGGGCGACGTGTGCGTCGTGCCCGGGTCCGGCGCTCCTGCGAGCGAATAGGACCTTCCTGCGGCGGCTACTCCGGGTCGCTGATGTCGGCCACCGTGGCGCCGAGTGCGGCGATCAGCGCATCGGCATCGACGAACAGGCTGCGGCCGTGCTCGCCGGCGCCCATCGAGACGCGGCGGCCGACGATCGTCTCGTCGGCGACCACGGGCCAGTCGATGCTCGAGCCGAGCGGCGTGATCGTGCCGCGCTCGTAGCCCGTCGCGGCGAGCGCGAGCGAGGCGTCGGGCAGCTGCAGCTTGTTCACCGCGAGGAGTGCGCGGAGCTTCGGCCAGCTGATCTTCCGTCCGCCGGGCACCAGCGCGAAGACGTAGGTGTCGTCGCTTCGCTTGACGACGAGGGACTTCACGATGTCGGCCGGCTCGATGCCGAGGAGCTCGGCGGCCTCCTCGAGGCTGCGCGCAGCCGGACGTTCGATCACCTCGATGTCGAGGCCTCGCGCCGAGGCATCCGCCTGCACCCGCTCGACCCCGACCAGCCCGGGGAACCGCGTCATCCCGTCCTCCTCACCGTCGTCCTGCCCGCATCCTATGCGCCCCTCCAGCCGGGCCGGGCGGATCCGCCGTGCGGTCTGGGAGAATCGAAGGCGATGCCAACGACCACGACCCCCGCCCGCCCGCTCACGATCGGCGACCTCGACCTCGAGGTGCCGGTCGTGCTCGCCCCCATGGCGGGCATCACGAACACCGCGTTCCGGCGGCTCTGCCGCGAGTTCGGCGCCGGCCTCTACGTCTCCGAGATGATCACGAGCCGCGCGCTCGTCGAGCGGACGCCCGAGTCGATGCGGCTCATCACGCACCACGAGTCGGAGACGCCGCGGTCGATCCAGCTCTACGGGGTCGACCCGAAGACCGTCTCCGAAGCGGTCACGATGCTCGTCGCGGAGGACCGGGCCGACCACATCGACCTGAACTTCGGATGCCCCGTGCCGAAGGTCACGCGCAAGGGCGGGGGAGCGGCGCTGCCGTGGAAGTCCGGCCTGTTCCGCGACATCGTCGAGGGTGCGGTGAAGGCCGCCGGCGACATCCCCCTCACAGTCAAGATGCGCAAGGGCATCGACACCGATCACCTGACGTACCTCGAGGCGGGGCGCATCGCCGAGGGGGCCGGGGTCGCCTCGATCGCACTGCACGCGCGCACCGCGAGCGAGTTCTACTCGGGTCAGGCGGACTGGCCCGCGATCGCGAAGCTGAAGGAGACGGTCACGAGCGTGCCCGTGCTCGGCAACGGCGACATCTGGTCGGCCGACGACGCCCTGCGCATGGTCGACGAGACCGGGTGCGACGGCGTCGTAGTGGGGCGCGGATGCCTCGGGCGCCCGTGGCTCTTCGGCGACCTCGCCGCGGCCTTCCGGGGCGAGCAGGCCAAGGCCGAGCCGTCGCTCGGCGACGTCTCGCGCACGTTCCGCCGGCACGCCGAGCTGCTCACCGAGTTCTTCGACAGCGAGGAGCGCGGGTGCCGTGACATCCGCAAGCACGTCGCGTGGTACTTCAAGGGCTACCCGGTCGGCGGCGACCTGCGGGCGAAGCTCGCGACGGTCGACACGCTGGCGCACCTCGACGACCTGCTCGGCACGCTCGACTGGTCGATGCCGTACCCGGGTGAGGGCGCGGAGGGGCCGCGCGGTCGTGCCGGCACGCCGAAGAACCCGTCGCTGCCCGACGGCTGGCTCGACTCGCAGGACCTGGCGGGCCACGACCGGGCGACGCTCGTCGATGCCGAGCTCGACACGAGCGGCGGCTGACCGCGTGCGCGACCGACTCTTCGGCGGCTACGACGAGGCCGACGCCGAGCGCTTCCTGCCCGAGCAGCACGAGAACCGGCGTCGCAGCGACTTCGCCCGCGACCGTGCGCGCCTGCTCCACTCGAGCGCGCTCCGCCGCCTCGCGGCGAAGACCCAGGTGCTGAGCCCGACCTCGGGGCTCGACTTCGCGCGCAACCGCCTCACGCACTCCCTCGAGGTCGCACAGGTCGGCCGCGAGCTCGCGACGAGCATCGGACTCGACCCCGACGTCGTCGACACGGCCTGCCTCGCGCACGACCTCGGCCACCCGCCGTTCGGCCACAACGGCGAGAAGGCCATGAACGCCTGGGCGGCCGACATCGGCGGGTTCGAGGGCAACGCGCAGACCCTGCGCATCCTGACGCGGCTCGAGCCGAAGGTCTTCTCGCCCGAGGGGCGCTCGCTGGGGCTCAACCTCACGCGCGCGAGCCTCGACGCGAGCTGCAAGTACCCCTGGCCCGAGCGGGCGGGCGTCGGCGACCCGAGCGGCAGGACCAAGTTCGGCTTCTACGGCGACGACGTCGACGTGTTCGAGTGGATGCGCCACGGCGCCCCCGAGCGCCGGCTGTGCATCGAGGCGCAGGTCATGGACCTCTCCGACGACATCGCCTACTCGGTGCACGACTTCGAGGACGCGATCGTCGGCGGCTACATCGACGTCGCCGCCCTCGGCCGCCGGGTCGACCACGACGAGCTCGTCGATGCGATGGTCGAGTGGATCGGGGGAGCCTTCAGCCACGACGAGCTGATCGCCGCGTTCGACCGGCTCGACTCCCTCGACGTGTGGCTCTCGGAGTGGACCGGCAGCCGTCGCGACCAGGCCGCCCTGAAGAACCTCACGAGCCAGCTCATCGGCCGGTTCGCGCACGCCGCGACGGAGGCGACCCGGACGCACCACCCGGTCGCGAGCCTCATCCGGTTCGACGCCGACGTCGTCGTGCCGCGCTCGATCCAGGCCGAGATCGCCGTGCTCAAGGGCATCGTCGCCGCGTTCGTCATGTCGAAGAACACGCGCCAGCCGATCTACTCGCAGCAGCGGCAGGTGCTCACCGCCCTCGCCGACGCGCTCTGGGAGTCGGGCGACGCGCACCTCGACGCGGGCTTCGCCGAGGACTGGCGGGCGGCGGCGGATGACGCTGCGCGCCGTCGCGTCGTCGTCGACCAGGTCGCGAGCCTCACCGACCAGTCCGCGCTGTCGTGGTACGAACGGCTCGTGCAGCGATGACGGGCGTGCGGGGCCGCCGGGCGGCATCCGCGGAATAGGATTGACGACATGGCGGGCCGCATTCGACAGAGCGACGTCGAAGAGGTCAAGGCCCGCACGAACATCGCCGACATCGTCGGCGAGCACGTCTCGCTGAAGTCCGCCGGCGTCGGCTCGATGAAGGGGCTCTGCCCGTTCCACGACGAGCGCAGCCCGAGCTTCCACGTGCGCCCCCAGCTCGGCTACTACCACTGCTTCGGCTGCGGCGAGTCGGGTGACGTCTACACGTTCCTCCAGCGCATGGACCACGTGACCTTCACGGAGGCCGTCGAGCGCCTCGCGGGTCGCATCGGCTACGAGCTGCACTACGAGGAGGGCGGGGGGCCGGCCGAGGGCGCGGGCAACCGCGCACGCCTGCTCGCCGCGAACCGGGCCGCCGAGGAGTACTTCCTCGAGCAGCTCGGCACCCCAGAGGCCGAGGTCGGGCGGAGGTTCCTCGGCGAGCGCGGCTTCGACGCCGAGGCGGCGCGCCACTTCGGCGTCGGCTTCGCGCCGAAGAGCTGGGAGTCGCTCACCAGGCACCTGCGGGGCAAGGGCTTCACCACGGAAGAGCTCACCGCGTCGGGACTCGTCTCGCAGGGCGACCGCGGCGTCTACGACCGGTTCCGCGGCCGCCTCATCTGGCCGATCCGCGACGTGACCGGGCAGACCGTCGGGTTCGGCGCCCGCAAGCTGCTCGAGGACGACCCGGGCCCGAAGTACCTCAACACCCCCGAGACCGCGGTCTACCACAAGGCGCAGGTGCTCTACGGGCTTGACCTCGCCAAGCGCGAGATCTCGAAGACCCACCGGGTCGTCGTGGTCGAGGGCTACACCGACGTGATGGCGTGCCACCTCGCCGGCGTGACGACCGCGATCGCCACGTGCGGCACCGCGTTCGGGGTCGAGCACATCAAGGTGCTGCGACGCGTGCTCGGCGACGACTCGGGCGTCGGCGAGGTCGTGTTCACCTTCGACGGCGACGCGGCCGGCCAGAAGGCCGCGATGCGCGCGTTCGCCGAGGAGCGCCGCTTCGCGGCGCAGACGTTCGTCGCGGTCGCGCCCGACGGGCTCGACCCGTGCGACCTGCGGCTCGCGCGCGGCGACGGCGCCGTGCGCTCGCTCGTCGAGACGAAGACGCCGATGTTCGAGTTCGTGATCCGCACGACGCTCGCCCGCTTCGACCTCGAGACGGTCGAGGGGCGGGTCGCGGCGCTTCGGGCGGCGGCGCCGGTCGTCGCCGACATCCGCGATCCCGCGCTCCGGCCCGGGTACACGCGCGAGCTCGCCCGCATGCTCGGCATGGAGCTCGACGAGGTCGGGCGGGCCGTCCGGGCGGCGGGAACGCGGGCGCGCGACGGCGAGCACGGTCGCGACGGGGAGCGCGATCGCCGGCGCGACCGAGCCCACGGCGACCGTCGGCCCGAGCAGGCGGGTCGACCAGGGCCGGGCGGTGCGGGCCCCGGTGCCGGATCACCGGCGCGACCGGGCGACGTGGGGCCCGACGGGCACGTCGCGAGCGGCGCCGGGGGCGCCTCCGAGGTCGGCGCGGCCGCGGCATCCGACCGGCCCTTCTCGATCACCATGCTGCCGAACGACCCGGCGACGCGGCTCGAGCGCGACGCGCTGCAGGTGATGCTGCAGTACCCCGACCTCGTCGGGCACGACCTGCTGCGCCACGGCGTGGACTGCCGGTTCGGCAACGGCACGCTCGCCGTGGTTCGCGACGGCATCGCGTCGGTGCTGGCCGCGGCATCCGTCGGCTCGACGCAGGGGGACGGCGGCCGCCCGTCGGCGGTGGCCACGCAGCCCGTGACCGTCGACCGGGTCGTCGCCGAGGTCCCACCGCCATTCGCCTCGATCGTGCAGCAGCTCGCCGTGCTGCCCGTCCCGCAGCGCGACGGCACCGAGCTCACGGCATACGTGCGCGGCGTGGTCGGCGCGCTCGTCGACCGCGAACTGCTGCGCCAGAAGCAGGAACTGCTCGGCCGGCTCCAGCGAACAGACCGGGCCGACACGGCGACGTACGCGATGATCCAGCGCGCGCTGGTCGACATCGAGCGCGAACGGCGGGCCCTGCGCGGCGACTGACGCGGTGACCCGGCGGCGCCCCGAGTGCGGATCGATCGATGCCGGATCCGAGGACTGCTCATCGTGTGCAGCTCGTACCGCCGCGAAGGTTGCAGAACGGTCACATTCGGGCCCCGGTGGCCCCCGCTCCGGGTGTCAGCACCAGCCGCCTGTGCTAGCTCTGAGAGATACACGATCGCGGCGCGGCGAACCCGCGCGCGCTCACCGACAGGAAGAGGTAGACGGATATGGCATCCGCATCCACGAACCGCCGGCGCGGCCTCGCGCTCGCCGCGGGCTTCTCCGCAGCCGCCCTCGCCCTCGCGGGCTGCTCCGCCGGCGGCGGCGACGAGGACTCGTCCGGTGGCGGCACGCTCACCATCGGCACCACCGAGCAGATCACGGCGCTCGACCCGGCCGGCTCGTACGACAACGGCTCCTTCGCCGTCATGAACCAGGTCTACCCGTTCCTGCTGAACACGCCGTACGGCAGCCCCGACGTCGAGCCCGACATCGCGGAGTCGGCGGAGTTCACCTCCGAGAACGAGTACACGGTCACCCTCAAGGAGGGCCTGACCTTCGCCAACGGCAACGAGCTCACCTCGTCCGACGTGAAGTTCACCTTCGACCGCCAGGTCGCGATCGCCGACCCCAACGGCCCGTCGTCGCTGCTCTACAACCTCGAGAGCGTCGAGGCGCCCGACGACCTCACCGTCGTCTTCACGCTGAAGTCGCCGAACGACCAGATCTTCCCGCTCATCCTCTCGAGCCCGGCCGGCCCGATCGTGGACGAGGACGTGTTCGCCGCCGACGCGCTGACGTCGGACGACGACATCGTCGCGGGCGAGCCGTTCGCCGGCCAGTACACCATCTCGAGCTACGACTTCAACAACCTCGTGGCGTACCAGGCCAACCCCGACTACGCGGGCATCCTCGGCGAGGCGAAGACCGACACGGTCAACGTCAAGTACTACACCGACGCGTCGAACCTGAAGCTCGACGTCCAGGAGGGCAACATCGACGTCGCGCACCGCACGCTCAGCGCGACCGACATCGAGGACCTCCGCGGCAACGACAACGTCAAGGTCGTCGACGGCCCCGGCGGCGAGATCCGCTACCTCGTGTTCAACTTCAACACGATGCCGTTCGGCGCGACCACGGCCGAGGCCGACCCGGCGAAGGCCCTCGCGGTGCGCCAGGCGATCGCCGACCTCATCGACCGCGACGCCATCTCGGAGGACGTGTACAAGGGCACCTTCACGCCGCTGTACTCGTACGTGCCCGAGGGGCTCACGGGCGCCAACGAGGCGCTGAAGGACCAGTACGGCGACGGCGCGGGCCAGCCCGACGCCGACAAGGCCGCGCAGCGCCTCGAGGACGCCGGCATCGAGACGCCCGTCGACATCTCGATCCAGTACGTCGCCGAGCGCTACGGCCCGTCGTCGTCCGACGAGTACGCGATCATCAAGGACAACCTCGAGTCGAGCGGCCTGTTCACCGTGAACCTGCAGTCGACCGAGTGGGTCCAGTACTCCGACGATCGCGTCGCCGACCTGTACCCGGCCTACCAGCTCGGCTGGTTCCCGGACTACTCCGACGCCGACAACTACCTGTCGCCGTTCTTCCTCACGGAGAACTTCCTCGCCAACCACTACGAGAACCCCGAGGTCAACGACCTCATCCTCGAGCAGTCGGTGACCGGCGACGCCGACGCGCGCGCCGCGCTCATCGGCGAGATCCAGGACGCGGTGGCCGCCGACCTGTCGACCATCCCGTACATGCAGGGTGCGCAGATCGCGGTCGTGGGCGCCGACGTCGACGGTGCGGAGGACACCCTCGACGCGTCGTTCAAGTTCCGCTACGCCGCGCTCTCGAAGGGCTGAGTCCCGACTAGAGTCGTCGCAGCACGACGACGGGGGCGATCTGCTACCGCGGGTCGCCCCCGTCTCCCTGCACCCGTGAGGAACCAATGAGCACTGTTGACACCGCGCCCTCATCCGAGGCGCCGGCCGCGGCCCGACCCAGGCCGAAGGCCGCGGGGGGAGGGTTCGGGCGCTACCTGCTCGTCCGCTTCCTCCTGATCTTCCCGACCATCTTCATCCTCGTCACCGTCGTCTTCTTCCTGGCGCGGACGACGGGCGACCCGATCACCGCCGCCCAGGGCGGACGGCTCGGCCCCGAGGCGCTCGCAGAGCTGCGCGCCGCCGCGGGATACGACCGGCCGCTGATCGTGCAGTACCTCGAGTACCTCGCGCAGCTCGCGACCGGCGACTTCGGCCGGACCCTGACCACGAACCGACCCGTGATCGAGGTGCTGACGACCTACGGTCCGGCGACCTTCGAGCTGGTCTTCTACTCGCTCATCGTCGCGTTCGCCGTCGGCGTGCCCCTCGGCCTGTACGCGGCCTACCACCGTGACAAGGCGCAGGACGCCATCGCCCGCGTGCTCGCGATCATCTGGTACGCGGTGCCGATCTTCTTCGCGGGCCTCCTGCTGAAGCTCGTCTTCGCCGTCTGGCTCAAGTGGCTGCCCGTCGCGGGGCGCGCCAGCGTGAGCGCCGAACTCCAGATGCAGACGCTGCCGAACCCGACCGGCTTCTACACGATCGACGCGATCCGCACCGGTGACCCGGAGATCGTCGTCGATGTGCTGTCGCACGCGGTGCTCCCCGCGATCGCCCTCGGGCTGCTCACCGCGGGCATCTTCCTCCGCCTGGTGCGGACCAACGTCATCGGCACGCTCGCCACGGACTACGTGGATGCCGCGCGGTCGCGCGGCGTCGCCGAATCGCGACTGCTGCGCAAGCACGCGTACCGGCCCGCGCTGATCCCGATCATCACCGTGATGGGCCTGCAGATCGCACTCCTGCTCGCGGGCGCGGTCCTCACCGAGACGACGTTCGAATGGAAGGGGCTCGGCTTCATCCTCGCCGAGTTCCTCGAGTCCCGGGACTTCGCGGCGGTGCAGGGCATCGTGGTGCTCCTCGCCGTGATCGTCGCGCTCACGAACTTCGTCGTCGACGTGATCGCGGCGTTCATCGACCCGCGAGTGAGGTACTGACATGGCCGTCGCCGTCTCTTCGCGCCCCGGCCACCGCTGGCGCGACCGCATCCCCGTCGTCCACCAGGTGCGCCAGAGCGTCGGGCTCCAGCGCGGCATGCTCGTCGCGGGCCTGCTGATGCTCCTCGTGTTCGTCCTGTGCGCGATCTTCGCGCCGCTGCTCGCACCATACGGGTTCGCGCAGCGCTCCGACGCCGCCGGCGGGTTCGGCACGCAGCAGCCGCCGTCCGCGGCGCATCCGTTCGGCACCACGGTCGGCGGCTACGACGTGCTCTCGCGGGTGATCTGGGGCACGCAGACCGCGATCCTGGTGATCATCGTCGCCGTGGTCCTCGCGATCTTCATCGGCGTCGCACTCGGCTTGTACTCCGGCTACTTCGGCGGATGGCTCGACCGCATCCTCGTCGTCGTCTTCGACGCGATCTACGCCTTCCCCTCGCTCCTGCTCGCGATCGTGCTCTCGATCGTGATCTCCGGCGGGCAGTCGAACCTCTGGGGCGGCGTGCTCGCGGCGGCGGGGTCGATCACGGTGGTCTTCATCCCGCAGTACTTCCGCGTGATCCGCGCGGAGACCGTGCGGATCAAGGCGGAGGCGTACGTCGAGTCGGCGAAGGTGCTCGGCGCGCCGAACCGCCGAATCGTGTTCCGGCACGTGTTCCGGAACGCCACCCGCACCCTGCCGCTCATCATCACGCTGAACTCGTCCGAGGCGATCCTCACGCTCGCCGCGCTCGGCTTCCTCGGCTTCGGCATCGAGCCGACCGCGGCCGCGGAGTGGGGCTACGACCTGAACAAGGCGCAGTCGGATGTCACGAGCGGCATCTGGTGGACGGCGCTCTTCCCCGGCCTCGCGATCGTGTTCACGGTCCTCGCGATCACGCTCGTGGGCGAGAGCCTGAACGACCTCGCCGACCCGCGCCTGCGCGGACGCCGGCGGGTCGCGCAGTCGGCGGGCGAGGTCGCCGAGACCTCGGTCGTGCCGGGCGGCACCCTCGACGCGGGTCCGGGAGGGCTCGCCGGCCTCGAGGACGGGGAGACGTTCGACGAGCACGGGATCGAGGTCAAGCGATGAGCACGGTGGTCGACATCAGGAACCTCGGCGTGTCGTTCTCGACCGATGCCGGTGCGGTGAAGGCCGTCGACGACGTGAGCCTGTCGGTCGAACGCGGCGAGGTGCTCGCCATCGTCGGCGAATCGGGCTCGGGCAAGACCGTGACGGCGAAGACGATCCTCGGGCTGCTGCCCGAGACCGCGACGACGAGTGGCGCCGTGGTGCTCTCGAACCGCGCGGGCACGGGCGAGCACGACGTCATCTCGCTGACCGGCTCCCAGCTGCGAGGCATCCGCGGCACCGATGTCGCCATGGTCTTCCAGGAGCCCTCGACCGCGCTGAACCCGGTCTACACGGTCGGCTGGCAGATCATGGAGGGCCTGCGCGCGCACGGCCAGGTCTCGAAGGCCGACGCGCGGAAGCGCGCGATCGAGATCCTCGGCCGCGTCGGCATCCCCGACCCGGAGCACCGCGTCGACCACTACCCGCACCAGTTCTCGGGCGGGCAGAAGCAGCGCATCGTCATCGCCATGGCGCTCGTGCTCGAGCCGGGCCTCATCGTCGCCGACGAGCCGACGACGGCGCTCGACGTGACCGTGCAGGCCGAGATCCTCGACCTGCTGCGCCGCGTGCGCGACGAGTTCGGCACCGCGATCGTGCTCATCACGCACAACATGGGCGTCGTCGCCGACCTCGCCGACCGCGTGGCCGTGATGTACCAGGGCAGGGTGGTCGAGGAGGCACCGGCGCGCGAGCTCTTCGCCGACCCGAAGGCCGACTACACGAAGGCGCTGCTCGCGGCCGTGCCGTACGTCGGCCACGGCGTCGCGCGGGCGGCGGAGCGCGCCGCGGCCCGTCCGGCCGACTGGGCCGAGCAGCCTCCGGTCGTCGAAGCGCGGGGGCTCGAGATCGAGTACCCGGGCCGGTTCGGCCGTGCGGGCTTCCGGGCCGTCGACGGCGTCGACCTCCTGATCCGGCCCGGCGAGGTGCTCGGCCTCGTGGGCGAGTCCGGATCGGGCAAGACGACGATCGGTCGCGCGATCGCCGGGCTCACGAAGGTCACGGGCGGTTCGCTGCAGGTGCTCGGCCACGAGATGCTCGGCATCCGCGAGCGGCAGTTCCGGCCGACGCGCAGCCGCATCGGCTTCGTGTTCCAGGACCCGGCCTCGAGCTTCAACCCGCTGCTCACGATCGCCGAGTGCGTGGCCGAACCCCTCGTGATCCACGAGCGCGCGGTCGACGCGCGCGACGCGCGGCCCCGGGTGGACGAGCTGCTCGAGGCGGTGCAGCTGCCGGCCTCCTACGGCGACCGCTACCCGCACGAGCTGTCCGGCGGCCAGCGGCAGCGTGCGAGCCTCGCGAGGGCCATCGCGCTCGAGCCCGAGCTGCTCATCGCCGACGAGCCGACGTCGGCGCTCGACGTGTCGGTGCAGGCGCGCGTGCTCGAGCTGTTCGCCGAGCTCCAGCGCGAGTTCGGGTTCGCGTCGCTGTTCATCAGCCACGACCTCGCCGTCGTCGACCTGCTCGCCGACCGCATCGCGGTGCTGTACCACGGGCGGCTCGTCGAGGAGGGGACGGGCGCCGAAGTCCTGGGCGCGCCGACCGATCCGTACACCCAGCGCCTGCTCGCCTCGCTGCCCGTGCCCGATCCGGTCGCGCAGGCCGATCGGCGCGAGGAGCTCCGGCGCCTTCGCGAGGAGGCCGGGCGATGAGCCGCGACGCAGCCCACGGCTACCCGGTGGTCGTCAGCGACCTCTCGGTCGAGTACCCGGCGCGCGGTCCGAGCGCCGCGCACGTCGCCCTGCACGGCGTCAACCTGCGGGTCGCGCCCGGCGAGGTCGTGGGCCTCATCGGCTCAGCCGGCAGCGGCGCGTCGACGCTCGCGCGCGTGCTCTCCGGGGCCGCGTTCGAACCCGTGCTCGCGAGCGGCGAGGTCCGGCCGGTGATCACGGGCGGCGACGCCATGGTGCTCGGCACGCCGCTCCGCGGCGTCTCGCGGCGCAAGCTGAACGCACTGCGGTTCCACGTCGGCTATCTCGCGCAGGACGCGTCCACGCGGCTGCCCTCCGACCGCACGGTCGCCGAGATCATCGGCGAACCGATCCTGGAGCGCGACCACCGGTACAACCGGGCGGCCCTCGCCACCCGTGTCGCGACGATGCTCGACGCCGTGCGCCTGCCGCTCGGCATGCTCGAGAAGTTCCCGTACGAGCTGAGCGGCGGCCAGCGCCAGCGCGTGGCGCTCGCGCGTGCGCTCGTGCTCGGCCCGAAGCTCCTCATCGCCGACCAGCCCACGGCCGGGATCGACGTCACCGTCCGCGACGCGGTCGCCGGGCTGTTCACCGAGTTGCGCGCGGCCCAGGCGTTCTCGGCGATCGTGATCTCGCACGACCTTCCGGTGCTGCGTCGCGTCGCCGACCGGATCGCCGTGCTCGACCGGGGCGAGGTCGTCGCGGACGGCACGATGGAGGAGGTCCTCGACGACCCGCTCCACCCGTACGTGAAGGCGCTCGCGGGCGCGATCGACGACGGGCACGCGATCACCGACGACCTCGGACCCGACGGGCGTCGGTGAGCCCGACGGGGAGCGACCGGATCCGCCATGAGCCGGTGCCGGGTGCGCCCGGTGCCCGGATTGCGGCCGGCACGCCGCCGGAGATCGGACCGATCGCGATCCTGCCCGACGCCGACCCGGCGTTCGTCGCGGCGGCATCCGTCGCCGGAGGACGCGTCGAACCGCTCTCGGGCTCGACGCGCGGGCTCGTGTGGACGAGCTCGGCCGACGCCGACCGACTCGAGGCGATCCTCGCCGAGCATCCGGCGATCTCGTGGGTCCAGTTGCCGTGGGCCGGCGTCGATGCGTTCGCCGACCTGTTCGAGCGCCATCGCGGCGACGGGCGCGCGTGGACGAGCGCCAAGGGCGCGTACGCGCAGCCCGTCGCCGAGCACGCGCTCGCGCTCGCCCTCGCGGTGCTGAGGGAGTTCCCGCGACGCGTCCGCGCGTCCGGGTGGGAGGCCGACGAGCGGGGCCGCACGCTGTACGGCGGCGATGTCGTGATCGTCGGCGCGGGCGGCATCGCCGTCGAGCTGTTGCGCCTCCTGGAACCGTTCCGCGTTCGCACGACGGTCGTGCGACGAGCGGATGCGGCGGTGCCCGGCGCGACCCGGACCGTCACGACCGATCGGCTCGCGGACGTCCTCGGCACGGCCGAGGTCGTGTTCGTCGTCGCCGCGCTCACGAGGGAGACCCGCGGGCTGATCGGCGCGGCCGAGCTCGCGGCGATGCCGGCGGGTGCCGTGCTGGTCAACGTCGCCCGCGGGGGACTGGTGGACGGCGACGCGCTCGTCGCGGCGCTCGATTCGGGTCGGCTCGGCGGCGCGGGTCTCGACGTCACGGACCCCGAACCGCTGCCGGCGGGGCATCCGCTGTGGACGGCGCCGAACTGCCTCGTGACGCCCCACGTCGCCGATACCGACGCCATGACGGTGCCGCTCTTCGCCCGGCGGATCGCGGCGAACGTGGCGGCCTTCGTCGACGGCGGGACGCTCGACGGCCGCGTCGACCTCGACGCCGGATACTGACGTCTGCTGAGCCCGGCTCGGATTGGGAGTCCAGCGCTCGCTTTGCTACAGTATCTCTGCGCCCAGCGTGATCCTCCATAGCTCAATTGGCAGAGCAATCGGCTGTTAACCGATAGGTTCTTGGTTCGAGTCCAAGTGGGGGAGCTTCTTCGGCCCGGACCACCTCGTCCGGGCCGTTCTCGTTCCCCGGTGCACTCCGATTTGCGTGCGGACGCCGACTGCGGGTCAACTTGGATCCGTGCCCGGACCCGACGTCGACGCCTCGATCCGCGGTGCCCGACGCGACGGGATCGCCGTGGGGCTCGCGACGGCCGCCTACGGCATCTCGTTCGGCGCCCTCTCGGTCGCGTCGGGGCTCGACGTCTGGCAAACGTGCTTCCTCAGCCTCGTGATGTTCACGGGCGGGTCGCAGTTCGCACTCGTCGGCGTGATCGGCGCCGGCGGGGTCGCCGCCGGCGGCTCGGCGATCGCGGCCGCCGCCCTGCTCGGCGTGCGGAACGTCGTCTACGGCATGCGCATGCGACCCGTGGTCGGCGAGCACGGCCTCGCGCACCGCATCGCCGCGGCCTGGCTGACCATCGACGAGTCGACGGCCGTGGCGCTCGCGCAGGCGAACGAGCGTGCCGCACGGGTCGGATTCTGGGTGACCGGCCTCGCGATCTTCATCGGGTGGAACCTCACCACCCTCGCCGGCGCGCTCATCGGCGACGCGCTCGGCGACACGCGGGCCTACGGGCTCGACGCCGCGGCTGCCGCCGCGTTCCTCGGCCTGCTCTGGCCGCGACTGAAGCGCGTCCAGGCGGGGGCGACCGCCGTGCTCGCGGCGGTCGTCGCGACGGTTGCGACACCGGTCCTGACGCCCGGTCTCCCCGTGCTCGTCGCGGCCGCCGTGGCGCTCGTCGTCGGGTGGTTCGACCTCTTCCGCAGGCGGGAGGCCGCGCGATGACCGTCTGGCACGTCATCCTGCTCGCGACCGCGGCGACGCTCGCGCTGAAGCTCGCCGGGCACCTCGTGCCCGCGTCGTTCCTCGAGCGCGAGCGGCCGGCGCGCATCGCGGACCTGCTCACGGTCGCCCTCCTCGCGGCGCTCATCGCCGTGCAGACGCTCGCGGTGGGCCAGACGCTGGTCGTCGACGCCCGCGTGCCGGCGCTCGTGGTCGCCGCGGCGCTCTACGCCGTGCGCACGCCCTTCATCGTCGTGGTCGCGGCGGCCGCCCTCGTGGCGGCGGGCATCCGCTACGTCGCCTGAGCGGCCGCGCGTCGGTGCCGCGACGGGCGAGGCGAGCGGATGCGTCGGCTCATGCGTCGAGGTCGTCGACGCCCGGCGTCCAGCTGGAACCCGGCCGACCCCAGCCGCGCTTGCGCGTGATCTTCTGCACGATGCGCTGGTCGTGGTCGTCGAGCCGGTCCATGTAGAGCACGCCGTCGAGGTGGTCGTACTCGTGCTGGAAGATGCGGGCGAGCCATCCGTCGGCGACGATCTCGAACGGTTCGCCCTCGAGGTCGGTGGCGCGCAGGATGGCGCGTTCCGCGCGGCGCAGCGCGAACCGCTCGCCCGGGAACGAGAGGCACCCCTCGGACTCGTCGTCCTCGTCGGGCATGCCCGGCACGGGCGGCGAGATCCACAGCTCGGGGTTGATGGCGACGCCGCGCCACTCGCGGTCGTCCTCATCCGTCCAGCCGAAGGTGAACAGCCGGAGCGGGACGCCGACCTGCGGCCCCGCGAGGCCGACGCCCGGCGCGGCATCCATCGTCTCGAACATGTCGCGCACCAGGGTGCGGATCTCGTCGTCGATGGTCTCGACCGGCGAGGCCGGCGCATGGAGCACGGGGTCGCCCGTGATTCGGATCGGGAGCACGGCCATTCGCCAAGGATATCGGCGGGGCAGCCGGTAGGGTCGAGGGGTGGATCCGGACCTCAGCGAACTCACCGAGCTGATCCCGCTCGATCCGACGCAGTTCATCGGCATCCCGCTCGCGCTCGTCGGGGCGGTCTTCCTGTCGCTCGGGGCCCAGTTCCAGCACCGCGGCGTGGTCAAGGTCGAGGCGAACACGGCCGACACCCTCGGCAAGGGACTGAACGGCAAGCAGCTCGCGCTGCTGCTCGCCCGACCCTCGTGGGTGCTCGGCACGCTCATGCTCGGGCTCGCGATCGTCTTCCAGCTCTCGAGCCTCTACTTCGCGCCGCTGATCGTGGTGCAGCCGCTCGGCGCGCTCGCGCTCGTGATCACGTCGATCCTCAACTCGCGCATCAACAAGGTGAGCCTGAATCGCAAGTCCGTCATCGCGATCGTGATGTGCGTCGGCGGCGTGTTCGTCTTCGTCGGCGTGGCCGCGTTCACCGCGGTCGACAAGCCGGTGCAGGCGCGCCAGCTCATCACGATCCTGATCATCCTCCTCGTGGTGCTCGCCGCAGCGGCGATCACGTTCGCGCTGTTCCGCCGTCGCATCCGCGCAATTTTCTACGTGCTCATGGCGGGCGTGCTCTACGGGTTCGTCGCGACGCTCGCGAAGGTCGTGCTCTCGCGCGTCGACCAGGGCGAGTTCGACTGGCTGACGTTCCTCTGCGTGATCGCGTTGCTCGCGGCCACGGGGCTCGGCGCGTACTTCGTGCAGAACGCGTACGCGAGCGGCCCGCCCGACCTCGTGATCGCCGGCCTCACCGTCGTCGACCCGATGGTCGCGGTCCTCATCGGCATCGTGGTGCTCGACGAGGCGTCGCAGGCGCCGCCGTGGGCGATCGCGGTGTTCGTCGTGACGGGCGCGGTCGCGATCTGGGGCGTGTTCCTGCTGGCGAAGAACCACCCGCAGACGCGACTCTGAGTGCGGTGCGCTGCGAGCCGCGTTCGTGCGTCGCGCCGCTCATCCGAGCACGCCCAGGCGTGTGAGATCGTCGCTGCGGAGGGTGCTCTCGTAGACTAGGGTCGGATGAACCCCGCCCACGCGGCCAGTCTTCACCCCGACGGGCCAGGTATTCGGCCCCACCCCGTTCCACGAACAGCGAGGTACAGCACCACGTGTCCGACTCAACGAGCGTGTCCGCCGACCCCGGCCCGGAGCGCCCGCTCCGGATCCTGATCGGCGCCGACACCTTCGCGCCCGACGTCAACGGAGCCGCCCGCTTCGCCGAGCGGCTCGCCGCCGGACTCGTCGAGCGCGGGCACGACGTGCACATCGTCGCCCCCGCCGCGAGCCGCAAGCACGGCACGTGGAAGGAGGTCCACGAGGGCCAGGAGCTCACGGCGCACCGACTGCTGAGCTGGCGCTGGTACCCGCACGACTGGCTGCGCTTCGCGCTGCCGTGGCGGATCAAGCAGAACAGCGCCCGCATCCTCGACGAGGTGAAGCCCGACGTCGTCCACTTCCAGTCGCACATCGTCGTCGGTCGCGGCCTCTCGATCGAGGCCGCGAAGCGCGGCATCCGCATCGTCGGCACGAACCACTTCATGCCCGAGAACATGCTCGAGTTCACGCTGATCCCGAAGGCGTGGCAGGACTGGTCGGTCGGGCTCGCGTGGAAGGCCGCGCGACGCACGTTCGGGCGGGCCGAGTCCGTCACGACTCCGACGCGCCGGGCCGCCGACTTCCTCGAGAAGTACACGGGCCTTCGCGGCGTGCACGCCATCTCGTGCGGCATCGACGCGCACAAGTACTCGCCGAACTGGGAGCCGCGCACCGAGAACCGCATCGTCTTCGTCGGCCGCGTGACCGGCGAGAAGCAGATCGACGTGCTCCTGCGCGCCGTGACGCTGCTGCCGGCCGAGCTCGACGTCAAGGTCGACATCGTGGGCGGCGGCGACCAGAAGCGCAACCTCGAGCACCTCGCCGTCGAGCTCGGCATCGCCGACCGCGTCACCTTCACCGGCTACGTCACCGACGAGGAGCTCCGCGAGGCGTACCACCGCGCGTCGGTGCTCGCGATGCCCTCGATCGCCGAGCTCCAGAGCATCGTCACCATGGAGGCCATGGCCTCCGCGCTGCCCGTCGTCGCCGCGAACGCGATGGCCCTGCCCCACCTCGTGCACCACGGCGAGAACGGCTACCTGTTCGAGCCCGGCGACCCGAAGGACCTCGCCGACATGCTCCGCACGGTGCTCGAGGCCGCACCCGACGACTACAACGCCATGAAGGCGCAGTCGCTGAAGCTCATCAAGGCGCACGACATCACCCGCACGCTCGACACCTTCGAGAGTCTGTATCGTGGTGAGCGCGTGACCGATCCGGTCACCGAGTCGATCCCGGTCATAGTCCCCGACTGAGGTCGCTCGCGGGGCGGTAGCTCAGCCGGTTAGAGCAGTGGACTCATAATCCATCGGTCACCAGTTCAAGTCTGGTCCGCCCCACAAATACCTGATCAAACAGCATTTCTGCCGACGCTTGTGGCCGCCGTCAAGGGCCGTTCGACAGCACTAGACGGGATCAGAGGGGTTTTCGGTTGAGGTAGAGCCCGGTGGGCGTGAGATCGAACGGTCTCGGGTGATCATCATCGGCGGTATGGTGCTCGCGCTCGTCCAGGCCGGGCGATCGCAGGCACTCTCACTCAGGGGAGCGGGACTGTGAAACTCATCATCGTCACCGACCTCACTCCTGAACACCCCAGAACTCTTGGTGTCGGGGAAGATCCCGATCGCCTTACGGCTGAAGCGCGCGATTCTCTGGAGCCATGCTGTCCCGAGGAGCTCGTCCTTCGCAAGGCCGCTTAGGCGCGTCAGTGCGGACGGGCACAGGCTGTCGTTGAGCCCGAACCTATTGCAAAACTGCGCCAGCGAGGCCATCCTTCACACAGGAGGCACGGCAGCTCATAAGCGGGGGGTCGAAATGCAGCTGAGCCTAGGCAACACTTGTGTGCAAACCAACAACATTTTCGAGCAGCTGAACGCCGCTGAATGAAGCCAAGTTTGTGGCGAAGCTCCTAGTCGCCAAACGCGGGTCCAAGATATCGACCGCGGGCGACTGGAGAGCCGGCTGCAGGCTGATCGCGTTCGGGACCGGTAGTGGCGACGGTAATCGGCACGTCCAACAGCGCCGAGACGGCGTTGCTTCGCCAAGCGCTGGACGAGGGCGGCTTCGCCGAAGGTGCGGATCCGTACGGCGTCCATGTCGTGGACGACCTAGGTGCCGCGGTGGGCAGGCAGATGACCGACCAGCGGGTCATCGTCGTGTCGTGCGGTCGCCAGTCCGACGGCATGTGGGGGCTCCTGGCGCGCGGCGTCGAGGACGTCATAAGCTGGACGGGGGAGGAGACCGTCCGTGTCGTCCTGGCGCGCCTGGAGCGGTGGCGGGAGGTCGACCGGCTGCTGTCCGCCAAGCTGGTCGCGTCGCTGGTCCACGGGCGTTCCACAGCCATGCGTCGCCTCCTGGTCGACCTCGTCGAGCTCGCGGCGTACGGGTCGGGGCCGATCCTGCTCGTCGGCGAGACCGGGACCGGCAAAGAGCTCGCCGCCCGCCTCGTGCACGCGGTGGCCGAGAGCTCGTCTTCCCTCGTCGTCGTCGATTGCACGACGATCGTGCCGTCCCTATCCGGCAGCGAGCTCTTCGGCCACGAGAAGGGAGCGTTCACGGGTGCGGACCGGGCCCGCGCGGGCGCGTTCGCGGCTGCGGACGGCGGCACCCTGTTCCTCGACGAGATCGGCGAGCTGCCCCTGGACCTGCAGGCCGAGCTGCTGCGCGTCTTGCAGGAGGGCACATACAAGCGCGTCGGTGGCGACACGTGGTCACGCACGCGCTTCCGCCTGGTCAGCGCCACGAACCGCGATCTCGAGAGCGAGCAGCGGCAGGGCAGGTTCCGCAGCGACCTCTATCACCGCATCGCTTCCGGCGTCGTCCGGCTCCCACCGCTGCGGGAGCGCGCCGAGGACCTCGAGCCGCTGTTCGAGCACTTCCTCGCCGAGGCGGCCGGTCGCCACCTGGACGTCTCACCGAGTGTCGTGGCGCTGCTCCGGGACCGGGAGTTTCCCGGCAACCTCCGTGAGCTGCGTCAGCTGGCGTACGCCGTCGCGGCCCGGCACGCGGGGCCGGGCGCCGTCAGCCCAGGTGACGTGCCGCCGGGCTACCGGCCCGCGCGTGAGGCGCCCGAACCGGTCGCGTCGTCCCGCCGGCTGCTGGACCTTGCCGTGCGTGCTGCCCTGGCCGAGGGACTGAGCCTGCCCGAGCTCAAGACCGTCGTCGGCGACGTGGCGGTCGAGGCCGCGTTGGAGGAGAACGAGGGGAGCGTCCGGCGGGCGGCCGCGATGCTCGGGGTGACCGACCGGGCGATCCAGCTTCGGCGCAAGGGCCCCGCGGCCGCGCCGGGCGTCCCCCTCTGAGACTTAGGACTGCCCGTAGCCCGCCTCGGCCTCCAGCTCGGCGGCGAGCTCGCGGAGGAACTCCGCCATCTCCAACAGCTCGTGCTCGATGTCGGCGCCGGTGCGTGAGGCCGACTTCTGCGGGAGGCTGATCCGGAGCTGCGTCGCATAGTTGTCGCGGATCTGGCCCTCGATGAGGTTGCCGAGCTGGGTCGGGCACTGCCAGCGAGGGATCCTGTCGGCCGCCGCTGTCACCGTAATCGTGCCTGGCAGGCGATACCAGGTCCTCGGACGTGGGACGCGCTTCCGCGGCCGCCAGGCCGCCACGATCGTGCGGAGCTCGCCCGAGTCTGCCGCGAGGATCTCGTAGCGGGTCCGCGTGGCGTCGACGGGGCGGTAGGTGAGGAGCTGCGGCGTGATGGCGGCGCGCGCCGCGTTGCGTCTGACGAGCTGACGAATGCCGTCCGAGATCCCGTCGGCGTTGTGGGGCTTGATCTCGGCCACGACGCGCTTGCGTGGGAACTTCACGAGGTCCTGCGGCCAGGGCCTGACATCGATGGTCATGATTGTTCTCCTTGTGGTCGTCTGGACGCCCACACGTCCAGGACGGTGAGGGCGAGCAGGGTGGCTCCGTCGAGCACCGCACGGTCCCCGGCCGGCGACCCCGCGGCCCGCGTGAAGGCGCGCGAATGAGGTGCGACGTCGCCGATGGCGAGCTTGGGGTGTGCGACGGGGACGACGTGGCTCACGTTGCCGAGGTCGGTGCTGCCGGCGGTGAGCAGGTCGCGCGGGTCGGCGGCCCGCGGTGACCGGCCGAGGTCGCGCAGGTGTCGCTCCAGGGAAGCCGCCAGCCGGCGGTCGGTGCGCAGCTCCCGGTAAACCCGACCTGCGGGCACGACGCGCGACGTGCACCCGGTCGCCAGTGCCCCGGCGCGCGCGGACCGGGCGACGAGATCGGCCAGCCGTTCGAGGCCGGCCGTGGTCCCCGCGCGGGTCATCACGCGCAGTTCGGCGTCCTCCGGCACCACGTTAGGCGCCGTACCGCCGCGGACCAGCACGGCGGTAACCTGCTCGCCATGGCCAAGGCCGGACCGTGCCGAGCCCAACGCCTGGTACGCGAACACGGCAGCGTCGAGAGCGTTGCGGCCGCTGCCCGGCGCCATCGCCGCGTGGGCGGCGCGACCCCGGAAGAGGACCGAGGAGGACGCCGCGGCCCGGAAGGGCGCGCGGACCTGGTCATGCGGACCGGGGTGGACGAGCAGCGCGGCCGCGGCGCCGTCGAAGGCGTGTCGGCGCAGCAGCTCGATCTTCCCGCCGCCGCCCTCCTCGGCGGGCGTGCCGAGCGCGACGACCCGCCCGCCCGCGGAACCTGCCAGCGGGGCCAGGGCGGCAGCAGCACCGGCCGCCGCCGCCGCCACCACGTTGTGCCCGCACCCGTGGCCGAGCCCCGGGAGTGCGTCGTACTCGCAGCACAGCACCACCAGCGGTCCGGTGGTGCCCGCGGTCGCACGGAACGCGGTCGGCAGGCCGTACGCCGGCAGCTCGACCTCGAGCCCCGCGCCAGCGAGGTAGGCGGCCAGCCGTCGGCTCGACCGGTGCTCGCCCCAGGCCGGCTCGGGGTGGGCGTGCAGGTCGTGGGAAAGCGCGAGCAGGCCGGGTGCGAGGCGCCGTACGGCACTCCGCAAGTCGGCCCGTGGCGGGGCCAGGGTGGTCATGCCGCTCGCCGATCCTCGAGGCGCCGGCGGCGGCGCGCCCGGAACCGCCGCCGTGCCGGAGCCGTGAGCCGGAGCACATTGCCGGCCAGCACGTCGCGCAGTCCGGCGGCGTCCACCGGCAGCGACAGCGCCTTCGCCAGCTCGATACCCGGGTGGAGGAACGGGCCGTCGCTGCCGAAGAGCACCTTTCGCGGCCCGGCCCGGCGTACGGCGTCCTCCAGCAGGTCGTAATAGCGCACTCCTGACGTGTCGGTGAAGACGTTGGGCAGCCGCACCAGCTGGTCGACGAACGCGCATTGCGCTTTCCAGTCGTCGGCGAAAGACGACAGGTGCGGGATCACCCAGGCCACGTCGGGGTAGGCGCGGGCGACCATCTCGACGGTCGCAGTGTCGCCCGCTGGGTCGTAGAGCACGGGAAGTCCCCACCGGCGCGCCGCCTCGGCCACCTCACGGGTGATCCGCGCGTCGTGGGCGTGTACCTTGATCCCGCAGAAGCCCTGCCGCACGCCCGTCGCCACTCGCTCGGCGACGCGGCCCGACTCGGTCCGCGTGTTGACGAACAGGTAGCCGAGGAATCCGGGGCGGGTGGCGATGATGCGGGCGATCTCGGCGTTCGCGCGCGGATAGTCGGACGTGAGCGGGGGCATTATCACCGCGCCGCGGATCCCGGCGGGGCGGGCTCGGCTCAAGTAGAGCGGCAGGGACCCCTCCGTGTCCCAGGGGCCGCGCAGCCCGTCGCCCGTCCCGATGTGGACGTGCGCGTCGATGACCAGCGGCCGGCTCATGCCGCGCTCCTCGTCACGGCCGCCCGGAGCGCCCGGTCCAGCCGGCGCAGCTCCGCGTCGCCGTGGTCGGCGCGCAGGCAGATGGTCAGCGTCGGACGGCCGGTGCATCGCCCCGTGGTGGCGAGCGAGCGGATGCCGGAGGACGCGAGGGCCCGGTGGATCTCGAGCGGTTCGCTGTGGCCGCCTTCGGTGGCGACCACCGGGAAGGGCACGCCCAGCGGTCGCAGGTGGAGCTCCTCGAGGGTGCGGCGGGCGCGGAGCACCAGTCGCGCCAGCCGCGCCCGACGGCCGTCGAGCGAGTCGTCGGCGACGGCGCTTCGCAGGGCGGCAATGTCGGCAGCGGTGGGCGGTCCTGCATGGATCCGCGCGGGGCCTTCTCGGCGTACCCGCTCGATCCGCGCCGCGGGTCCGGCGACCACCGCGAGCGGGGCCGAGAGCCCCTTCGCGAGGGACGCGACGGTGAGCCCCGGCTCCACGTCGAGCCAGGCCGCCGTGCCGCCGCCACCGGTGCCGAGGATCCGCGACGACGTGTCGCGCACGCCCAGCACGCCCGCCGCGAGGGTGTCGTCGACGACCAGCTCACCGTCGTGCCGGCGCGCGACGTCGGCCAGGTCGCGCAGCGGTGCGGGCTTCAGGCAGGAGCCGCACAGGCCGTCGGTGACGAGGACGACGTGTCGGTGCCGGCTGGCCTTGCGGGCCGCGTCGTGGGCATCGTGGTGGCGGAAGGTCACCGGGCCCGCGCCGGGCAGCGCGGAGACGACCGCGCCGACCGCCCACTGGCCGATCGGGTAGATCGCCTCGTCCAGCAGGATCGTCGCGCCCGGTGCACGGGTCGCCAGTGCGTCGACCAGTCCGTGCAGGCTGGTCCGCGCGAGCACCCCGTCCGCGGCGCCGATTCGCCGCGCCACGGTGTGCGCGAGCGGTCGGCCGGCCTCCCGGTCTTCCACCACTGCCGGCCGCCCGGTCGTCAGCGCCGCCGACGTGCCGGACGGCCGGAGGCCGAGGAAATGGGCAGAGGTGAAATCGCCCTCACGCACGGGCCCGCGCGCCGGAGAGCCGGCGGGCCAAGAGCGTGGACGGCATCTCGGTGTTCGGCTCCTCGGCGAGGTCGACGCCAGTCGCGGCGCGGTAGGCGGCGGCGTACTTCTGGATGCCGTAGCGGAACGCCTGCGCCCAGGTGGCGGCCTCGGCCCCACCGACGGCGGGGTCGGCCCAGTTGCCGAGACGAATGGTGAGCACCAGCTGCTCGCCGATCGTGGCGAGGTCGTTGAAGTGCATAATGCTGGTGTCGGTCCAGCCCTGGATCGTCTTCATGCTGTCGACCCGGTCCATCCAGTGCTCGGGGTACGGCGTCATCGGCCGCCCGCCGAGGAACTCGCGCATCTGCGGCTCGGCCAGGATCGACTGCATCACGAGGAACTCGGCACGCGCGGCGACCGCCATCTCGCCGTACTGGTTCTGCGTCCCCTGCGAGAGCACGATGTGGCAGTCGCGCAGCGCCCGGTAGAGCGGGAACGCGTCGGCCTGCACGGTGAGGTCGTCGAGCTCCCTGAAGTAGCGGTGGGCGAGGAACAGGACCTGGTGGAAGGTCGCGATGAAGCCGTTGCGCCGTTCGACCACCGAGTGCGGCCGCGGGACCGCACGACCGATGAGCGAGAAGCCGTACTCGTACTCGTACTCCACGGCACGACGGCGGACGGTGAGCCGGTGCACCTCGTCCTCCGTGTAGCCCCACAGCCGGTTCCGCAGCGGGAGCAGCGGGGTGACGTCGAAGCGGGCGAGCGGGTCGCGGCCGGGCAGCCGGCGGTTCTGGAAGCGGGCCAGGATCACGTTGAGGGTCTGCACGAGCATCCCCTCCTCCAGCCAGTAGTTCCAGATCAGCTCGACGCCCGGGAGGTACGGCGTGTGCGCGTCGCGGGGGAGCTGGATCGCGGGGAACTGCGACTCCGTCTCCTCGAGCTTGCCCTCGACGTAACCAGCCGGGAGCAGGTCGCCGAACGAGGTGACCTTGGCCTGCGAGACGAAGTCGCGGGCGGCGTTGCGTAGCGCCTCGTAGGGCTTACCGCCGAACACCGGCCACGCGTTGGCGTCGTCGTACTCCTCGCCCTTTCCCCACTCGGCCTCGAGGAACTTGCGGAACTCGGCGTACGTGACGGGCGAGCGCTGCTCGGTTTCCCCCTTCGGGCCCTCCCGGACCAGCGCGACCCGGATCGGCTCGCCGACGTCGGGAGAGTCGTGGGACGAGGAGTCGACCCGCTCGCTCTCGGAGATCGAGAAGGCGTCCTCGTCGAGGAGCTGCAGCTTGCCGAACCTCGTCTTCGGGGACCTCGCGTTGGCCGGGGGAGTCCCGAGGTAGAGGTGCACCTGGTAGTCGCCGGGGTCGAAGCCGGGTTTGCGGTCGGCGGTGACGTACTGGAAGTGGTCGTCGGTCACTGTGACGGAGAACTCCTGGCTCAGCTCGAGCCCCTGGGGCGTCGCCCGACGGTCGACCTCTGCGCCCGCGACGGGCCTTCCCTCGTCGTCCAGGATCAGCCAGGTGAAGGTCTCCACCGTCGACTCGACCGCGATCTGGAGAACGACGTCGTCGTCACGCCCGATGTGGTCGTGGCGGGGCCTGATCTCGTTGGACATGTTGACTCCTTCTCATGAGGCGCGTGCGAGCATGCGCCGGTTGGTGGTGATCTGCTCTGCGGAGGCGAGGGTGCTGCGGAGCGCCCAGGCCCGGAGGAGGGTGCCGATTAGCTGGCTCTCGGCCTCGGGGGTGATCCGGCCGGCCGCGCGCGCCTGCCCGGCGACTGCGAAGACGAGACTCGGACGCTGCCGCGCCATCACCCCGACGTCGCCGCGCCACGTGGCGTGCAGCTGGAGCAGGCGCGCCGGTACGCGCTCGCCGACGGGGAACGCCTCACGCAGCGTCCGTCCGCCGAGGCTCGGGGAGCGGTGGGCCAGCAGCGCCGCGACGAACGCCGGGATCCCGGCCTCGAGCGCGGCGAACTCCTGCTGGCGGGCGGGGGGGAGGGTCGCAACCGGGTTGAGCGCCTTCCAGGTGGCGCGCATGCTGACCCACTGAGGGTGCGGGTAGAACGCCTCGCCCATCGCGCAGCTGAGCAGGACGCGGATGTACGGGATCGGGTGCGGGTCGTCGCCGGACGGCCGGAAGACGAAGAAGCGTGGCAGGCTGACGACCGCCAGCAGGCCGAGGGTCGAGGAGATCCCGAGCGTGGCCACCGACCACAGGTCGGCGACGATCTCGGAGATGGTCTGTTCCCAGCTGCGCCACACGGCTTGCTCCCGGGCTCCGGCCGGACGTCGTGCGGCGAGATCCTTGCGCAGGCTCTCCACCAGGCCGAGGAGCGCAGCTCCCTGGTGGCCGACCTCGTGGACGAGGGAGGAGGCGATGCCGTGCCCGACCATCCGCTCCCGCGGGATCCGGATGATCGCCGCGGGGCTGAGGTCTCCGCCGGGCATCTTGGTCTTGGCCCGTCGGATGGCGGCGCCGGGTCCGCGGGCGAGGTAGCAGACCGCCGGTGGCGGGTCGGTGACCAGCGGGGTGATCCGCAGGGCGTCGTCGGCCAGCACGTCGAGGCCGGACAGCCAGGTGCCGGTGCGTGCCTCGCTGCGCTGGGTGACGACCTCGGTGAACATGTCGAGCTGGCTGAGGATCGAGTTGAACCTCATCCGGATCAGCACGAAGCGGTGCTGCTGCTCCGCAGGCGGCGCCTGCCGCCCCGGACCCCGCAGCCACGTCAGGTATTCCTCCACCCGCCGCCGCAGCACGGTCCGGCCGGTGTGCAGGAACCGCTCGATGTCGAGGGCCGCCCGCGGCGGCAGCGCGGCCGCGGGGACCATCGTCTCGTGCAGTGCCAGCGGCCGGATCTGATTGAGGCGTGCCAGCAGCCCGCGGGCCTCCATCTCCAGGAGGGCGGTGCTGCCGGGCAGGCGGGGGTTCATCGTGCGACCTCAGGCCCCGACCAACACGATCTGGTTGCCGCGCCGGTACCAGCGCCCGGCAGGGCCGCCGACTTCGTGGGCCTCATGCGACTCCTGCTGCTCGAAGGCCTCGTAGCTATCCATCTGCGAGCCGTCGTCGTCGAACGGCTCGGAGCCGCCGTGCTGGCCCCCGCAGGAGCAGGCGTGCGGTTGCCGGTCGCCGGCCGGGTCCCAGGCCGGCGCGCCCCAGCTCGGGCCGCGGCGTGAGCGCCACTGGTTGCGGCGACCGTACGGCGGCCGGAGCAGCGACGGCGCGTACCGGCGGGCCGAGGACACGGCGGCGCTTCGGGCGACCGTTCGAGGCGGGACGCCGTACGGCGCGCGCATCGCGTTGCGGACGGTGCCGTTTGCCCAGCGGACGTAGCGGCGGGCCGCCTCGAGCTCCGCCTCGGCCTCGGCCATCGTCTCGCGCTCCTCGGCCTCGAGGAGCTTGGCGGCCATGCTGCCGAGCTTTCCGCCGAGTGCGGTGCCGATGCCGGGCGCGACGAACGAGCCGAGCGCGGAGCCGACCATCGGCAGCGCCGTCTTGGCGACGTTGCGGAGGACACCGCCGACGGCCTTGCCGACGCTGGACTTCATGAACGAGCTGGCGCCGCGGGCGACCCTGCGCACGAGCTTGCCGAGGAACTCCTCGAGCTCGGCCTCGTTGTTGATCTCGAGCAGCTCCTGGGCGAGCTCGAGCTCCAGGCTCTCGTGCAGCTCGCCGGAGAGCTCGTACGACTCGTGGACCTCAGGCTGCTCCCACTCGTGGGACTCGTGCAGCTCGGGCTGCTCCCACTCGTAGGACTCGTGCAGCTCGGGCTGCTCCCACTC
>NZ_WODA01000009.1 GCF_009729855.1 Agromyces luteolus
CCTATGTCACGAGACATGAGCGACGTATCACCTGTGACACATGTCGTGAACTCAGACACCTCCAGGGGCACCGTCGCGGATGCCGCATCCGCCCGCTCACGTCGCCGGGCGTCGCACGGGTTCACGTGCCGGATCTGGGGCGGTAGCGTGAGGCGGGTGAGCACCCCGATCGATCCCACCGCCACCGCAGCCTGGTCCGAGCTCGAGGCCCACCGCGAGTCCTTCTCGCCCGACCTCCGCGCCTGGTTCGCCGCCGATCCCGACCGCGTCGAACGGATGAGCCTGCCCCTCGCCGACCTGCACGTCGACCTGTCGAAGAACCTCGTCACCGATGAGGTCGTCGCCTCGCTCGTGCGCCTCGCCGAGGAGACCGGGGTCGCCGAGCGCTATGCCGCGATGCTCGCCGGCGAGCACATCAACACCACGGAGGACCGGGCGGTGCTGCACACGGCGCTCCGTCGCCCGAAGGGCGCCGAGCCGGCCCTCGTCGTCGACGGACAGGACGTCGACCACGATGTGCACGAGGTGCTCGACCGGGTCGCCGCGTTCGCCGACCGCGTTCGGTCCGGCGACTGGCTCGGCGTGACGGGCGAGCGGGTGACCGACGTCGTCAACATCGGCATCGGCGGCTCCGACCTCGGCCCGGTCATGGTCTCCGAGGCGCTGAAGCCCTACGCCGACGCCGGCATCCGCGCGCACTTCGTGTCGAACATCGACCCGACCGACCTCGCGCAGAAGACGGCCGACCTCGACCCCGGGACGACGCTGTTCATCGTTGCGTCGAAGACGTTCACCACGCTCGAGACGCTCACGAACGCGCGGCTCGCGCGCGACTGGCTGTGGGCCGGACTCGAGGCCTCCGGGGCGATCGACGGCGACGAGGCATCCCGCACCGACGCCGTCGCCCACCACTTCGTCGCCGTGTCGACGGCGCTCGACAAGGTGGCCGGGTTCGGCATCGACACCGAGAACGCGTTCGGGTTCTGGGACTGGGTCGGCGGCCGCTACTCGGTCGACTCGGCGATCGGCCTGTCGCTCGCGATCGAGCTCGGCCCGGAGGCGTTCCGCGACCTGCTCGCGGGGTTCCACGCGGTCGACGAGCACGTCCGCACGACGCCGCTCGAGCGGAACGTGCCCGTGCTGATGGGCCTCCTCAACGTCTGGTACTCGAACCTGCTCGGATCGCAGTCGCACGCCGTGCTGCCGTACGCGCAGCAGCTTCACCGCTTCCCGGCCTACCTGCAGCAGCTCACGATGGAGTCGAACGGCAAGTCGGTCCGCTGGGACGGCTCGCCCGTGACGACCACGACGGGCGAGGTGTTCTGGGGCGAGCCCGGCACGAACGGCCAGCACGCGTTCTACCAGCTGATCCACCAGGGCACGCGGCTGATCCCCGCCGACTTCATCGCCTTCGTGAACCCGGCCTACCCCCTCACCGACGACGGCCGCGACGTGCACGGGCTGTTCCTCGCGAACTTCCTGGCCCAGACGAAGGCGCTCGCGTTCGGCAAGACCGCCGAGGAGGTCGAGGCGGGGGGCACCACGGGGCCGCTGGTCGCCGCGCGCACGTTCGACGGGAACCGCCCGACGACGTCGATCTTCGCCCCGTCGCTCACCCCGTCGGTGCTGGGCCAGCTGATCGCGCTGTACGAGCACATCACGTTCACGCAGGGCGTGATCTGGGGCATCAATTCGTTCGACCAGTGGGGTGTCGAGCTCGGCAAGCAGCTCGCCCTGCAGATCGCCCCCGCGATCGAGGGCGACGAGGCGGCGCTGGCGGCGCAGGATGCCTCGACCCGGGCGCTGCTCGGGTACTACCGCACGCACCGATCGGGCTGATGCCGGCACGCGCCGTGCACCGCGTCGGCGCGGCATCCGCTGCCCTCTCGCGTGCCGCCGCCCGTCGACCGGGCCCTCAGTCGGGTCGTCGGAGCGTGCCCAGGTGCCGCGCGGTCTCGTTCACCGCCTCCGCGAAATCGCCGTAGCGTCGCGTGACTCCCGCTCGCGGCCGCATCCAGAGCATCTCGAATCCGTGCTCGACCTCGCGGATGTACCCCAGGATGCCTCGCGTCGCGTCACCCGACCTGCGGTCCGAGACCCGCCAGGTCGTCTGGCTGATCGGCTTCACGTCGAGTGCGTCGCTGATCGTCGTGCCGCGGTACGTCATCGTCGTCCTCCCTCGGCTCGGTTCCGGTCATGTTCATCGCTACCCGAACGCGAAGCGGTCCGACAGGCCCTTGACAAGCCCCTGTCCCCGATCGGCGCCGCCGGGCTACGCTGGTCGCACGTCCCGGAACGGTCCGGTCCGCCGCGCGGAGGTGGTTGTGGGGAAGTTGACGTACGACTCGACCCTCGGGGTCGACTTCGATGATCGCGTGCTCGCGCACCTGCAACTCGTGATCGGCGCGAAGCTCCGACGAGGCGAGTCGTTCTACTTCAGTTGGCGCGACGATCCGGCGATCGGCGATGGTCGCAGCACGCTCTGGATGCATCCGCGGATCCCGTTGGTGTTCAAGTACGCGGGCGGTCGCCAGCCGTCGATCAACCGCGCGTGGGTCGACGCGCTGATGGCGACGGCGAACTCGCCGGGCGGACTGGTCCTCGTCCCCGAACCCGAGACGAGGAACTCGATCGATCAGGCGAACGGGGGGCACGAGTCGTGAAGCGCGTGAACATCATGTACGGCGGCGCCCAGTACTCGGTCGGCGAGGCCGACGTGGAGGCGATCAAGGCGGCGATCGAGCAAGCGCACGAGCGCGGGCTCGCCGACTGGATCACCGTGAACTTCGGCGAGGGTCGCCCGCAGCCCGCGCAGCTGCTCGTCGGCCCAGGGATCCCCGTCAGCATCGTGCCGATCCCCGCCGACGACCCGATGCCCGGCGAAGAGGCCGAGAGCGAGTCGACGACACTCCCGGAGCCGGCCGAAGGGGGCGTCGACAAGGTCGACCTCGGCGACTGACGGCCGATCCCCGTCGCCCGGCGCGATCGCCCCGGCGCCCGTCGCTCAACGGATCGGGGGCCACTCCAGTTCGTCCGTGTCGCCGCCGTCGCCCGACGCGGGCTCCGGCGCCTCGACCAGGGGACGGATCGTGGCGAGCGCCGTCGTCGCGGCCCTCAGTCGCGACACGAGTTCCTCGTCGACCAGTTCCTCGAGGTCGGTCTCCACCGGTTCCGTCAGGAGCTGGCTGGCCGGCCCGATCAGCAGGTGCGCCCGGGCGGTCGAGCCGTCATGGCCTCGGATCGGGATGTCGATGGATGCCGCGGACCGGCGCGACGCGAGCGCCGCCGCGTAGTCGACGATCGCATCGGCGATCGCGCTCCCGGTGAGGAGCTCGCCGCCCGCGTAGTGGATCCGGTCCATACCTGCTGGTCTATCGGCACTGGAGCGGTCGGCTCAACGGCTTGCGTTCGCGACGCCGACGTGGTCTCATCCGGACACCGTCCTCAGGTCCAGTCGGCGGCGTGGGTCCACCCCGCCAGGTACGCGCGCTCGTTCTCGTCGAGCCGCACCCCCGAGCGCGGTACGGGCCGATCGTCCTGCTCGCACAGCTCCAGGATCCGCCGGACGACGGCCGCGCGCAGCGGTGCCGTGGGATGCTCGAGGATCTCGCGCTGCAACGGCCCCTCGAGCATCGGCCACCAGACCCCGATGGACGGGAGCGGGCGTGCCGCACGATCGGTGCCGTGGTCCGGTCGGTCGATCACGGAGCTCATTGCGCGCGCTCCTCGGTGATCCGTCCCTCGTCGTCCCGGACGGCGACGCGCTCGTCGGCGTCGGCGTCCTCCTGTGCGCGAGCGCGTCGCTCGACCTCGTCGACCGCGGCGTCCCCGACGCGGTCCTCCTCCGAGCGTTCGCCCGTCGGTCTGTGTCCCTCCGATTCGGACATGGTCACCCTCACCCCTCCGGTGGTCCGTGCGCCCCGAACGCGATCCCCGCCATCGAGGCTACGCCTCGCGGCCGGTCGGCGGCAGACCCTTGAACGGTCGTGGTGGTGGTGCTACCCGGACGGATGCCGCGACCCGATCGCGTCACGGGACGGCGCGTGCGCGTGTCGGCGGTGGGGAGCATGATGGGCGGATGGACCTGCCGGTGATGCCGCCCGTCAAGCCGATGCTCGCGAAGGCGGTGAAGGGCATCCCCGACGTCGGGCACGTCGAGCCGAAGTGGGACGGCTTCCGCACGATCGTGTTCCGCGACGGCGACGAGGTCGAGCTCGGCAGCCGGAACGAGCGTCCGATGACCCGCTACTTCCCCGAGCTCGTCGAGGCCTTGAAGCAGCACCTGCCCGCTCGGTGCGTGGTCGACGGCGAGATCGTGCTCGTGACCGAGGGGCGGCTCGACTTCGACGCGCTGCAGCAGCGCATCCACCCCGCGGCGAGCCGCGTGAAGCTCCTCGCGGAGCAGACGCCCGTCTCGTTCATCGCGTTCGACCTGCTGGCGCTCGACGACGACGACCTCACGGGCCGTCCGTTCGCCGAGCGGCGCGCGATGCTCGTCGACGCGCTCGCCGCGGCGTCCGACCCGGTCTTCGTGACGCCGGCGACCGGCGACCTCGCCGAGGCCGAGGACTGGTTCGCCCGGTTCGAGGGGGCCGGACTCGACGGCGTCGTGGCCAAGCCGCTCGACGGCACGTACCAGCCCGACAGGCGCACGATGTTCAAGGTCAAGCACGAGCGCACCGCCGACTGCGTGATCGCGGGCTATCGCTGGCACAAGACGGGCGGCATCGTCGGGTCGCTGCTCCTCGGGCTCTACGGCGACGACGGCCGCCTGCGCCACGTCGGCGTGGCGGCGTCGTTCCCGATGGCGAAGCGCCGCGAGCTCGTCGAGACGCTCGCGCCGTACGTCGAGGAGGACCTGTCGGAGCACCCCTGGGGTGAGTGGGCCGACCTGGAGGCGCATCGGAGCGGCCGGATGCCGGGCGCGGTCAGCCGCTGGAGCGCGGGCAAGGACCTGTCGTTCGTGCCGCTCCGCCCCGAGCTGGTGGTGGAGGTCGCCTACGACCACATGGAGGGCGACCGCTTCCGGCATACGGCCCAGTTCCGGCGCTGGCGCCCCGACCGCGAGCCCGAGAGCTGCACGTACGAGCAGCTCGAATCGCCCGACGGTCTCGACCTCGCCGAGATCCTGCCCGTGGCCCGCTGACGCGCGGGCGCGGCATCCGCCTCGGGACGACTCAGAGCACGGCCCGCAGGCCCGCCGACTCGGCGGTGTGGTGCTCGAAGACGAGGTTCGTCTCGGTGAGCGCGACGGCGGGGTTGGCCGAGAGGTTCTTCAGGACGAACTGGCGCACGTGCTCGCTGTCGCGAACGCGGACGTGGATCAGGAAGTCCTCGCTGCCGCCGAGGAAGAACAGCTGCGCCACCTCGGGCTCGCGGCGCAGCTCGTCGGAGATCTGCTCCATCAGGTGGCGGGCCCCGGGGCGGATGCGGACCGAGACCAGCGCCTGGAGGCTGAAGCCGAGTGCGGCGGGGTTGATCTCGGCCGTGTAGCGCGTGATGACGCCGCGCTCGCGCAGCGAGCGCACGCGTGCGAGGCACGTCGACGGGGAGACGCCGACCTCGCGGGCGAGGTCGACGTTCGGGATGCGGGCGTTCTCGTGCAGCAGCGCGATGATCTGCCGGTCGATGTCGTCGAGCACGACGCGGGCGGGTTCGCTGAACTTCGGCAGATCGGACATGGCGGTGCTCCTCGGCGAACATTCGAGACGGATGCCGTGAGTCTACCGAACATCATGCGGAACCACTTCACAAACGGCGAACATGAGGCGACCATGGAAGCACACATCCACACAGCATTCGGAGCGACAACCATGCACGTCGGCGTGCCTGCAGAGATCAAGAACAACGAATTCCGCGTCGCCATGACGCCGGCCGGAGCGCACGCGCTCTCGCTGCGCGGTCACCGGGTCGACATCCAGGCCGGGGCCGGCGAGGGCGCGGGCTACCACGACGCCGAGTACCGCGCGGCCGGCGCGAACATCGTCGCGACCGCCGAGGAGGCGTGGTCCGCCGAGCTCGTGCTGAAGGTCAAGGAGCCCATCGCGCAGGAGTACGGCTTCCTGCGCGAGGACCTCACGCTCTTCACCTACCTCCACCTCGCCGCCGACCTTCCGCTCACGCGTGCGATCCTGGACTCCGGCGTCACCGCCATCGCGTACGAGACCGTGCAGCTCGCCGACCGGTCACTGCCGCTGCTCACCCCGATGAGCGAGGTCGCCGGGCGTCTCGCGCCGCAGGTCGGCGCCATGTCGCTGCACGCCTCGATGGGCGGGCGCGGCGTCCTGCTCGGCGGGGTGCCCGGTACGGCCCCCGCCAAGGTCCTCGTCATCGGCGGCGGCGTCGCCGGCGAGCAGGCCGCGGCCACGGCGATGGGCCTCGGCGCGGACGTGACGGTCATGGACATCTCGCTGCCGAAGCTCCGCGAGATCGACGCCCGCTACGAGCACCGCATCAAGACGCTCGCCTCGTCGCCGTACGAGGTCGCCCGACAGATCCGCGAGGCGGACCTCGTGATCGGCGCGGTGCTCGTGCCCGGCGCGGCGGCCCCGAAGGTGATCACCGACGAGATGGTGTCGACCATGAAGCGCGGCGCCGTGCTCGTCGACATCGCGATCGACCAGGGCGGTTGCTTCGAGGGCTCGCGTGCCACCACCCACGCCGAGCCGACGTACTCGGTGCACGACGCGATCTACTACTGCGTCGCGAACATGCCCGGCGCAGTCCCCGCGACGTCGACGCCCGCGCTCACCAACGCGACGCTGCCCTACGCCCTGAAGATCGCCGACCTCGGCTGGGAGGCCGCGCTGGCCGCCGACCCCGCCCTGGCCAAGGGCCTGAACGCCACGGCCGGCAAGCTGACCAACGAGGGGGTCGCGAAGGCCCACGGCATGGAGCTGTCCTCCCTCGTCTGACGCCGGGGTGCCCGACCAGGTGCTCCGTGAGCACACGACGGCCGCCGTCCCGATCGCATCGGGCGGCGGCCGTCGTGGCATCCGCTCGTCAGGAGAGCGAGAGGAACAGCTTCTCGAGCTCGTCGAAGTCGAGGCGCTCGCCCGAGCCGTCGACCTTGCCGTCGGGGTCGGCGGCGCAGTCGCGCATCGCGGTCGAGATGACGGCGAAGCCCGCGCGGTCGAGCGCGCTCGACACGGCGGCGAGCTGGTTGACGACCGTGCGGCAGTCGGCGCCGGACTCGACGGCGTCGATCACGGCGTTGAGCTGCCCGCGGGCGCGCTTCAGGCGGTTCGCGATGCGACGCTGGGCGTCGGCGGTCGTCTCGGTGGCGACGTGGGTGGTCATGCGGTACCTCCGATGGTGAGGGGGAGCCCGGCGCGGTACCACTCGGTGATGCCGCCCGAGATGTTCACGGCGTCGACGCCCTGGGTCGAGAGGTACTCGGTCGCCTGCGCGCTGCGCCCGCCCGCGTGGCACATCACGTAGACGGTCCGGTCGCGGGGCACCTCGTCGAGCCGGTCGACGAGCGTGCCGAGCGGGATGTGATGGGCGTCGTCGACGCGGGCCTGCTCGAGCTCGTGGTCCTCGCGGACGTCGAGGATCCACGCGTCGGCCACGGCGTGCGCGTCGGTGGGGGAGATCGACTTCATGTGCTGCTGCTCCTCGTGCGATCGGGTGCCAGGGACAAGCATACCCCCATGGTATCAATACCCGGCGGGTATCGAAATGGCGCGCAGTGCGGCGATGCTCCGGGGGATCCGGCCGTGCCGCCGTATGGTGTCGATGTGCAACGGCTCGATCGGAACGACGGGGACGACTTCCCCGACGACGGGACCGAGACCCCTGCCGCCGAGCGTGCCGGGTCGACGGATCCGACACGCGACCCCGCGACCCCGCACGCGGTGACCGTCGGCGACCCCTCGGTCGTCGCGGGCAACATCGCCGAGCCGAGCTGGCGCCGCTGGCACGCCGAGCTGCGCGACCTCGGCGGCCGATCGCCGCTCGTCCACTTCGACGACGCGCCGCGTACGCGCATCGAGCTCTCCACCACCCATCCGGGCGGCCTGCCCCAGTTCATCACCGGCAAGTCCACGCTCCTCTCGAGCCTGATCCGCGACGAGCTCGCGCTCCGAAACGCGCGGCTCGCCGCGGCCGAGATCACGCAGAAGGGCGTCGAACTCCGATCCGTGCGCGGCATCGAGTCGGTCCACCTCGCGATCGGGCTCGCATCGTGGCAGTCGGCCGGCGAGGGCTTCCTCGCGCCCGTGCTCCTGCGTCCGCTCGCCATCCGCCGGTACGGCCGGGACTTCGAGCTGAAGCTCAAGGGCCAGCCCTTCCTCAACCCGGCGCTCGCGCGCGAACTGCACGAGCGGTTCCAGATCACGCTCGACGCCGACGCGTTCGTGGCGCTCGCGATCACCAACGGCGTGTTCAAGCCGCAGCCCGTGATCGATCGCCTCCGAGGGCTCACCTCCCACCTGCCGTACTTCCACGTCGCCCCGCGCCTCGTCGTCTCGTCGTTCGCCGAGGTCGGCCCGGCGATGGGGGCGGATGCCGCGCGGCTGGAGCATCCCGTCATCGACGCGATCGCCGGCAACCCGAACGCCCGCGCCGCGGTGTCGCGGCAGGCGGAGCCGCCGCGCATCGTCCCGCAGGACGAGCGGCCGCCCTCGACCGACCGTCTCCTGCTCGACGCCGACCCCGAGCAGGAGCAGGTGATCGCCCGCATCGAGCAGGGCGACTCGATCGTCGTGAAGACCCTCCCCGGCACCGGCGGCACGCAGACCATCGTGAACGCGATCGGCGCGCTCATCGCGAACGAGCGGCGCGTCCTCGTCGTGGGCGCGCGACGGGCGAGCCTCGACGGCATCGCGCACCGGCTCGGGCAGGTCGGCCTGGGCGGGCTCGCCGTGGGCACCGACCGCCTCCGGCGCGACCTCATCCAGTCGATCACGCGCAACGAGAAGGCCGAGCAGCCGCGCATCGCCGACATCGACGACGCGCTCGTGCGCCTCCGTCGCGTGCTGCTCGACTACCGGAACGCACTCACCCGGAACGACGGCGAGCTCGGCGTCTCGGTGCTCGACGCGCTCACGGCGCTCGCCGGGCTCGCGTCGATGCCCGTGCCGCCCGACACGACGGCGCGGCTCGAACGCGACTCCCTCGTCGCGCTGGCGGCCGGACGTGAAGCGGTCGCGGCCGACCTCGTCCGTGCGGCGACCCTCGGCGAGTTCCGCTACGGCCCGGGCGACTCGCCCTGGTACGGCGCCGACTTCGCGACCTCCGAGGAGGCGACCGCCGCCCACGAGCTCGCCAAGCGGCTGAGCACGACCGACGTGCCCCGACTGCTCGACCGCGGTCGCGCGCTCATCGCGCAGACGCGGCTGCGCCAGTTCGAGTCCGTCGCCGAGCTCGGCGTCTTCCTCCGGCTGCTCCACGACGTGCGCGACACGCTCGAGAAGTTCCTGCCCTCGGTGTACGACCGTCCGCTCGGCGAGCTCATCGCGGCGACCGCGCCCCGTCGGGAGACGGGGATGTCCGGCGCCAACCGGCGTCGGCTGAAGCGGCTCGCGCTCGAGTACGTTCGCCCCGGCGTGCATGTCGGCGACCTCAACGGCTCGCTCCGCGGCATCCAGCAGCAGCGCACGCTCTGGCACCGCTACTCGGAGGCCGGCGCCGTGCCGAGCGTGCCCGTCGGGCTCGACGACGTGCACGTCGCCTATCACACGGTCGCGGCCGACCTGCAGGAGCTCGACGCGCCGCTCGGGCTCGCCGGCACCCCCAAGCGGCTCGCCGCGAGGCCGCTGCGCGATCTCGAGGCGACGCTCGTCGGCCTGGCGGCGGAGTCGGAGGTGCTCCTCAACCTGCAGGAGCGGACGGCGCTGCTGCAGAAGCTGCGCGGCCTCGGCCTCGACCCGCTGCTCGTCGACCTCGCCAAGCGCCACGTGCCCGAGCAGCAGGTCGCCTCCGAGCTCGAGCTCGCCTGGTGGCAGTCGGTGTTCGAGACGATGCTCGCGGGCGACCCCGCCCTCCTCGGCGCGAACACGAGCGTGCTCGACCGGCTGGAGTCCGACTTCCGCCTCGTCGACGATGCGCACGCCTCCGCGGCCGGCCCGCTGCTCGCGTGGCGGCTCGCCGAGGCCTGGCGCGTCGCGCTCGTCGACCAGCCCGACGAGGCCGAGCGACTGCGGCGGATGCTCCGCGGCGACCGCGTGCGTCCGGATCGGCTGCACCGCGAGGCGCCCCACCTGTTCCGGATGCTCGCTCCCGTCTGGCTCGCCTCGCCGTACGAGGTGCCCGAGATCGACGACGCGATCCGCTTCGACACGGTGCTCCTCGTGGACGCCGGCGCGACCACGATCGCCGAGAACCTCGGCGCGATCCGGCGGGCGAGCCAGGTCGTCGCCTTCGGCGACCCCGTGACGCAGACGCCCACGCGATTCGAGGTGGCGATCCCGGCCGACGCCGACGCCGACGAGCGCCCCCGAGCCGAGCACGGCGTCGACGCGCTGCACGCCGATTCGGCGCTCGCGCGCCTGGCCGACCTCCTGCCGACCCTCACGCTCACCCGCAGCTACCGGGCGGGCGGCGAGGACCTCGCCGAACTCGTGAACCGCCGCTTCTACGGGGGCCGCATCGTGTCGATGCCGTGGGCGGGCAGCTTCCTCGGCCACGGCAGCCTCGGCCTCCACTACGTGCGGGGCAACGGGCTGCCCGACCCCGTCACCGGGACGGTGGAGAGCCTCGACGCCGAGGTCGCGAAGGTCGTCGAACTCGTCTTGGAGCACGCCGTCAAGCGGCCCCGCGAGTCGCTCATGGTCATCACCGCGAGCGCGCGGCACGCGGCACGCGTCCACCAGGCCGTGCTCGCCGCCTTCGCCAAGCGCAGCGACCTGTCCGACTTCATCCTGCGCGACCGGGCCGAGCCGTTCACGGTGCTCACCCTCGAGCAGGCCGTGGCCCAGAGTCGCGATCGGGTGGTGTTCTCGATCGGCTACGGCCGCACGCCGCACGGCCGGCTGCTGTCGAACTTCGGCGCGCTCGGCGAGCCGGGCGGCGAACGCCTGCTCGCGGTCGCCATGACGCGCGCACGTCGCTCGATGGACATCGTCTCGGCCTTCCGACCCGAGGACATCGACGCGGACCGCCAGCGCCACGGCGTCGTGGCGCTCGCGAGCGTGCTGTCGCACACCGAGGAGCAGCGGGACGCGGTGCGGGACCGCGGGCGCGGCGACCCCATGCTCGTCGACCTCGCGGCGCGACTCGAGCGTCGCGGCATCCGCGTGAGCGTCGGCCATCGCGACACGCTCTCGCTCGCCGCCTCGCACGCGGGGAAGGCGGTCGTGGTCGAGACCGACCAGGCGCTCGTCGGACAGAGCCTCCGCGAGTCGCTCCGGCTCCGACCCGACGTGCTCCGACGACTCGGATGGCACTACCTGCGCGTGCACAGCTTCGAACTGTTCGGCGACCCCGAGGCCGTCGCCGAGCGCGTCGCCTCGCTGCTCGGGAGGGGAGCGCCGGCGGTCGAGGAGGCCGAGAGCGCGTGACGGTCCCGGCCGAGCGCGACGCAGACGAGGAGCCGGATGCCGCGGCCCCGCGTCAGCGCGTCGAACGCGCGCGCGGCGCGCGCCGCGCGCGCCTGACCCCGGCGCCCGGCACGGATCCGGAGCCCGAGTCCGCGGTCCCGGGCGCCCACGACGAGCCCGAGGACGGGACGCCGCGAGCGACGGGACCCGACGACGAGCGGATCACGCGCGAGCGCCCTCCGCACTGGTGAGACCGTGAGGGCGCAGCGCGGCTACTCGGAGCGCTGCGAGTCGGACTGCCGCACGCGGTCGGCGGCGAGCAGGTCGCGGATCTCGGCGAGCACGGTGAGCTCGGTCTCGGGGTCCTCCGCCTTCGGCTCGCCGGCCTGACGACGGGCCTCCGCGCGCTCCTTCAGCACGTTCATCGGCATGACGAAGACGAAGTAGACGACGGCGGCGACGATGAGGAACGTGAGGATCGCGCCGAGCACGGCGCCGAACTTCACCTCCGCGACGCTGCCGTCCATCGTGTGGATCTCCCAGACGAACGCCGAGTCGAGGCTGTCCGCGCGGAAGAGCGCGCCGATCAACGGGTTGAACAGGTTGTTCACGATCGAGTTGACGACCGCCGTGAACGCGGCGCCGATGACGACCGCGACCGCGAGGTCGATGACGTTCCCCCGGAGGATGAACTCCTTGAATCCCTTGAGCACGCGGGCCCCCTTCGTTTCCGGTTCGGTGTTCGCGGACAGGAGGTCGACCTAGGCGGCGGTCGACGAGGAGCTCGTCGACCCGCTCGAGGACGAGCCGGACGACGTCGACGGCGACGACGAGCCGGACGAGGACGATCCCGCTCCGGACGACCCGTCGGAGCCGGACCCCGAGCCCGACGACGACTCGCCCGTCGAGCCCTTCGAGCCCTTCGCGCCCGACTCGCGGGAGTCGGTGCGGTAGAACCCAGACCCGTTGAAGGTCACACCGACCGAGCCGAAGAGCTTGCGCAGCCGGCCCGTGCAGGCCGGGCACTCCGTCAGCGTGTCGTCGGTGAAGGCCTGCTGGATGTCGAAGGCCTCGCCGCACTCGGTGCAGCGGTAGGAATAGGTGGGCATGGTGGTCTCTCGATGTCCGTCGGTGGAGTGTGGGGTGTACGCCCGCGGGGTCAGAACGCGACGATCCGCGTGGGGGTCACGACGCCGTTCACCGGCTGGTCGTGGACCTCCCGCGGCACCTCCTCGACGAACTCGCCGTCGAAGACGATGGCGTACACCGGGGGACATTTTCCCATCGAACCGAGGGTCTTGTCGAAATAGCCGCGTCCCCAGCCGAGGCGCATGCCCGTGGCATCCACCGCCGCCGCGGGGACGAGGATCAGGTCGACGTCGTTGATCGCCATCGGACCGAGCAGCTCGCCGACCGCCTCGGGCATGCCGTGCAGCCCGGTCACCTCGTCCTGCTCCTCGCCGACCGTCCAGTCGAGCAGGCCGTCCTCGCGCGTGATCGGGAAGAGGACGCGGATGCCGTTGGCCTCCGCCCAGTCCACGAACGGCCGGGTATCGGGTTCGGTGGGCATCGAGAGGTAGCACGAGATCGAGGTCGCCTCGCTCGACCCGACGAGCTCCTGCAGGCGGGACGTGAAGCCCTCGGTGGCCTGCTCGCGTTCGTGGGCGGGCATGTTCCGTCGGCGCTCGCGGAGCTCGGCGCGGAGGATCCGCTTGACCACGGTCGGATCGTCGGGCATGGCAGCCATCCTAGGACGATGCATCCGCCGGACGCCGATGCCGTACGGCTACGCTGATGCGCATGACTGAACGGATCACGAAGGCCGTCATCCCCGCTGCCGGCCTGGGAACGCGCTTCCTGCCCGCGACCAAGGCGATGCCGAAGGAGATGCTGCCGGTCGTCGACAAGCCCGCCATCCAGTACGTGGTCGAGGAAGCCGTCGGCGCCGGACTCACGGACGTGCTCATGATCACCGGGCGCAACAAGAACGCGCTCGAGAACCACTTCGACCGCGTCGCCGAGCTGGAGTACACGCTCGAGCAGAAGGGCGACACGGCCAAGCTGCAGAAGGTCAACGAGTCGACCGAGCTCGCGCAGATGCACTACGTCCGCCAGGGCGACCCCAAGGGTCTCGGCCACGCCGTGCTGCGCGCCGAGATGCACGTCGGCGACGAGCCGTTCGCCGTGCTGCTCGGCGACGACATCATCGACGAGCGCGACGTGCTGCTCACCCGCATGCTCGACGAGCAGGTCGCGCGCGACGCGACCATCGTCGCCCTGCTCGAGGTCGACCCCGACAGCATCCACCTCTACGGCGCCGCCGAGGTCGAGGAGACCGACGACCCCGACGTCGTGCGGATCACCGGCCTCGTCGAGAAGCCCGCCAAGGAGGTCGCCCCCTCGAACTATGCCGTCATCGGGCGCTACGTCCTGAAGCCCGGCGTGTTCGAGGTGCTGCACCGCACGGAGCCCGGGAAGGGCGGCGAGATCCAGCTCACCGATGCGCTCATGGAGATGGCGGGCGACGTCGAGGGCACGGGCGGCGTCTACGGCGTCGTGTTCCGGGGCCGCCGCTACGACACGGGCGACAAGCTCGACTACATCAAGGCCGTCGTCCAGCTCGCCGCCGATCGCGACGACCTCGGCGCCGACCTGCGGGCCTGGCTCGTCGAGTTCGCCGCCGGACTCGAACGAGGCTGACGTGCCGGTGGCATCCGTTCCGACCCTCGTCGACGGGTCGCTGACGCTCCGGCCCATCAGGGTGCGCGATGCGCGCCAGCTCGAACGGGTGCTGCTCGACAACCGGGGGTGGCTGCGCCGGTGGGAGGCGACGTACCCCGGCGGCGGGACCGTGATCGACGCGCGAGCGAGCATCCGCAACCTCAATGCGCACGCACGGGCCGGCACGGCGCTGCCGTTCGTGATCGAGTGGGAGGGCGAGCTGGTCGGACAGCTGAACGTCTCCTCGATCACGCACGGGTCGCTCGCGTCGGCGTCGATCGGGTACTGGGTCGCGAAGGAGGTCGCCGGTCGCGGCATCACCCCGACCGCGGTCGCGCTCGCGACCGACCACTGCTTCCGCACGCTGCGCCTGCACCGCATGGAGATCTGCATCCGCCCCGAGAATGGACCGTCGCTCCGCGTCGTCGAGAAGCTCGGCTTCCGGTACGAGGGGTTCCGTCGTCGCTTCATCCACATCGACGGCGACTGGCGAGACCACTTCGCTTTCGCGCTCGTCGCCGAGGAGGTGCCCGGAGGGGTGCTCCGGCGGTGGCGCGAGGGTCTGGCGCCGAGGGGCGCCGCCGCGATCCCGGAGGCGGATCGCGAGGCCGCGCGCACCCCCCTTCGGGTGGGGGATCGCTGACACGCCCCGCCGCGAGTGGGAGCGGCAGCACCCGGTGACCTAGCGTGGTGCCATGGATCCGATCGGCGGTGGCGTACTCGTGGCGGTCGCCGCGACGCTCTGGATCGCCTATCTGCTCCCGAGCTGGCTGCGCCGGCGCCAGTACCTCGCCACCGAGCGCAACGCGGTGCGCCTGCAGCAGACGCTTCGGATCCTCGCAGAGACGGCCGAGGCGCCCGAGGAGGTCCGCACCGGCGTGACGGCGCGCGAGGTCGCCGCGCAGGAGCGGATCCTCCACGAGCACGAGCTCGCCGCGCGCCTCGAGGCGCAGGCCGCTGAGAACCTCGCGATCGCCGAGCGAATCGCCGCGGAGGAGGCGGCCGCGGCCGCGGAGCGCGAGCTCGCGGCCCAGGCGCAGCGTGCGGCGGCCGCCGAGCGTGCGGCCGCGGCCCGGCGCGCGGCGGCCGAGCGCGCAGCCGAGGCGCAGCGCGCCGTCGAAGCGGATGCCGCGTCCTCGCGCGCGACGGACACCACCGCCGGGGCGACCTCCGCGTCGGACGCTGCCGTGGCCCGGCGCTCCCGTCGTCGCCGCCGCGCGATGTGCTCGCTGCTCCTGCTCGCCTCGATCGTGGCGCTCGTCGCGGGCCTCGTCATGCTCGCCCTCGGCGGCAGCGGCCTCGTCGCCCTCGGCGGTGCCGTCGGCATCGTCACCGCGATGACCGGCCTCTCGGTGCTCGCACGTCGTCGCCCCGTCCCCGCCGTCCCGGCACCGGTCGCGGTGCCGGTCGCCGAACCGTTCGAGCCCATCGACGTCGAGGAGGCCCCCGGCCCCGAGGAGCCCGGTTGGACGCCGCAGCCGCTGCCGAAGCCGCTGCATCTCTCGCGCGGCACGATCGCCGCGAGCGTCATGGCCTCGATCGCCGAGGCCGAGCAGCTGAAGCGGGCCGCGAACGACGCCGAGCTCGCCGAGCGCGCCGAGCGGATGGAGCCCCAGGTGCCCGTGCTCCGGCCGCCCGCGGCATCCGTCGACGAGGCACCGACGCGGGCGGCCGGCGACGCGGAGGCGCGGCGCGAGGCCGCTTCGGCGTCCGAGCCGGCGAATCCCTACGCGCGGATGGGCATCGTGGAGGGCGCTGGACCGGGTATGGGCGACCTCGACCAGGTGCTGCGCCGCCGCCGCACCGCGGTCTGATCGCATGGTCCGGACCACCCCTCACGGGATGGTAGAGTCGTTGACGGCTCGGGCCCATGGCGCAGTTGGTAGCGCGTCTCGTTCGCAATGAGAAGGTCGGGGGTTCGAATCCCCCTGGGTCCACCATGTGATGTCTCGCGACATATGTCTCATATGTCGCGAGACATCTGTCATTTCTGGGGC